>NZ_LXVY01000016.1 GCF_001650735.1 Sphingomonas sp. TDK1
TAAACAGGCCGGACATCTGATAGCAAGCAATCGGGTCAGAAATCTGCTAGTGTCCTACAAGCGAGGGGCCGTCCACATCTGCAACCTCTACCGCCTGCGCAAATCCGCCGCGGAAGTCGCCGCCCAGTTCGGCGTCCTCACTCCGGCGCAGTCCAATGCCGGCGAGGAAGTGTATCCCGGCTACCCTGGGATGGTCGTGCGCGAGGTAAGCGGTGTCCGGACACTGCAGTCGATGGTCTGGGGCTTTCCGCTGCGACTGAAGTCGATGAGCCCGACGGCGAAACCGAAGCCAGTCAACAACATCGCCGACTTGAACAAGGGCATGTGGGTTGGCTTGGCCCGGAAGCCCAAGTGGCGCTGCCTGATCCCGCTAACTGGCTTCGCGGAAGCCGAAGGGCCTAAGGGATCAAAGACCCGCACCTGGTTCAGTATAAAGGATGAGCCCATCTTCGCCTGGGCAGGCTTGTGGCGGGACAGCGCCGAATGGGGCCCTGTCTATTCCGGCCTCATGACCGACTGCAACGAAGCGATCCGGCCGGTGCACGATCGCATGCCAGTGCTTCTACATCGCGACGAATATGCTCGTTGGCTGCATGGCAGCTTTGACGAGATCGCGCGCTTTCAGGCACGCTGCTTTCCGAACGACCTGATCGTCATGGACCGCACCGGCGAACCTTGGTCCAAACGAAAGGCCGGGGACGGTCAAGCGGCGCTGCTTTAGGCTCGGAAGCGGTTTACCGCTCGGCGCCATTCCACGTCGCTGGGCAACGGCAGGTTGGTTACAGTCGGCGGCTCTCGGGTGAGCTTGATCGATATTCCTCGGTTGTTACAAGCCGAGCAGCGGAGGCGAGCCTCTGCATCGACCAACATGCTCGGCCATTGCTTTCGCTCGAACAGGCGCCACAGCGCAGCCGCGTGGAACACTCCCATATGCCCGCACCGCAAGCACGTTGCTCGCACCGACCGGTGGAAAGCCGCAGCCTCAAACAAGGTGCTCGGCACTTGCCCGCCATCCGCATCATAGCGCGCCATCAGCTCACCAGCCTCAGACGCGGTCCTGCCGCGTCTGCCGCCTTTTGAAGGCCAAGGGTCGGCAGCTGTGCCTGGGGGAGCACTCGTACCAGCGCACCTGGCCAGGCCGGAAACATCGCGCGCGCCTTGGCAGACAGCAGCGTGGCAGGCGGCTCATCGATCAACAGCGTTGCGTCATACCCGCACCACAGTTCCGGCGGGATCCGACCAAGTCGATACTTGCCCGCAAAGACCACAGCAGCCGCTGGATGCAGCTCACGGCGGCTGGCGATGAAGCGCGCCAGGCAGATCGGCCGGTGCGCAGCTTTCCACGCCTCGTACTCGGCGGCAGAGGCCATTTGCACCAACCGGTGCCCCTCCACCCTCCCCACATGGATGAGCCACTCACCATAGGAATAAGCTTCGAGCTCGATCGGCCAGCGGTGCGCCAGCCAGTTCGTTTTCTCTATCGGATCCATTCCGCTCGCCTCAGGCGCACCCCTGCTCCGCGAACAGCGAGGGCTGTACGGTTTTGTCGTTCAGCACACTGCGCGCCTGCTGAGCTGCACCGACCGCTTGGCGATAATGGATCGTCTTAAACCGCTCCGCCTCCTCGAAACCGACCGGTGTCCATTCCTCGCTCGGATAGCACGCATCGTAAATCGCGCGCGCAACTGCACGCAGCCGGAGGTCATGCTCCATGCTCAAGCTCCTGTAGCTGTCGAATCGCCAACTCAGCGGCGTGCCGTCAGTTAGAACAAATAAAGAACGCGAGGCAAGGCGGTATCGTTGGCGCCATGCCTCGCCCCGGTTGTCCCATTTTTTGGTTTTGACCGAGCCTGCGCCGTAGGCGGGGCAGCGTTCGTCCTGGCAGCAAGCGCCTCATTTCAGGGTCGTTCAGTTCGGATAAGCCTCTTGCAAATGCAGCCGATCATCGCAGTCCCGCGGCTAGCAGCTGACGACCAGAGTCCGTAGTTGGCTGGTCAATTTTTGAAGGACAGCTTCCGATACAAGTCGCCATCTTCAGCGAGAAGAGGTCTAGCAGCAAGGCGCCTCAACCTTTGCCATTCAGCGCTAGCATGCCAATCTCAGTCCCCGCGATGGATGCGCGAATCGCTCCGGCATCGAGGGAAGCGGATCGCGCTCGATAGTGAGCTTTGGCCGCACATTCAAAACGCCTGGAGCCGGAGGCAATTCCGATAAACGCCTGCATCCGAGAGCTTCATTGCTGTGAGAGCTTCTCCATTCTCTCGAGTTCGGCGGAGGTCTCATATGTTCTCGCCTTCAGGTTCCTGGAGAGGAACACTATCTTCGCCTGTTCGCCAAGCTTGCGACCCTCAATCACATCTTCCTTGAGGCGCGCCTCAATATCGATTTCTTTATCAGTAGAGGCGTCGCGCTTCTCGACATACATCCACACCGTTTTTTCGGGCTCGGCTCCTCCTGCCGTGATTGTCAGCGGAAAGGCTATCCCAAGCAGGCGACCATTAGCACCTCGGTTGAACCGCGCGCCTGAAGGGTCAATCGAAGCCGAGCCGTTCGCCCATCCCGGCGGCGGGGGCGGGGGTGGCGTGGACCCATCGCCCGAAAGCGCGGCATCAGCGAAGCGGCGCGACAAGTCGTAAACGTCAGCCTTTCGCAGCGCCCACCGCTGGTAGATCGAAGGCGGCGGCTTCTTGCGCGTCTTCGAACAAACAGGTTTGGCGATTTTGCCTTCGGCGTACAGGATCCGATTTACCGCGCTGTTGCGAGCGGGGTAGGCTTTCATCTTACGGTCGTACTCGCCCGGACTCAGCGACGTTCCGATTGGCGAAACGCTGTCCCCCTCCGCCTTCAAACTTATAGTCGCAATCACTGCGAAGGGCACACCCGCTTCGCGGAGCGCCGTCACTGTCCCACCCTCGTGCGCCGCTCCGATGATCATGATTACCGGCGCTGACGCGCTTTTTGCGGCGGTGATGGCGCGTTCTGCCATTAGGTGGGTCGCATCGGCGCGCGACTGTAGAAAGGCACGGTACTGTTCGAGGTATTTTTTCTGCTCATCGACCAACCCCTCCGGCAACTGGTCGGTGAGCGAGGTCAAAGTGCCCACATCGTCGAGTTCGCTCTCGATCTGCGAGAAATCATTCCTGCCTTGCGTCGCCGGGCAGTTGCGGATGAACATTGGACCGAAGCGGCTCGACGGCGGAACGATCTCCGCCAAGATGGCATTTGTCTTGGTCGTTATTACCCTCCCTTTGTTTGCGAATCCCGGGCAGTCAAGTGCTCCCGGCTTGTTCAGGTCGCGCAACAAGGCCGCATTTTCCGTATCCATCGCATCGAGCTTGCTTCGGACATTCTCCTGGTGAGCCTTAATCGCTTTGACCTTCTCTGCATCCTCTTTGGCGTCCAAAAGAGCGTCGAGATACGCGATATCTGCTACGGTGTGGCAGAGCGATCCCTTAGGCGCTTCGACCGCGTACCCCTCTTTGGTTTCACCCGCGGTGAGAGGCACACCAAAACCAGCCGCCAAGAACTCAGCACTGCTAAGGTCACCCTCGGTAAACATCCCGTAGACCGCGTCGACGTCCATCCTTTTCGGCTGTTCTGTGATTTCCGTCGCGCCTTCCAGCACGATGGTCGAAATACCGAGCTTACGCTGTAGTCGTACGAGGATCAGCGCCTGCTCGCGCTGTTGCTGGAGCGAGTCATGGCTTTCGGGAAGAATATAGATCGGAACTCTCCCTTCGGCGGGATAATTCGTGGTGACTACACCCGCGTCCGTTAGAATCGGCGCCACTAGTGCCCCCGCGTTGATATTTCGCGGCTCTAATGTATTGGCACCTCCGTCCGTGTTTTGGCAAGCAGGCAGAAGGCTCAACGCGATTAGCGCTAAAGTCTGAAGAACGTATTTCATATCCGCTCATCCTTCCGCTTTTACGTTCAGCCTGTTCGCCCCAAGATCTCCAACGCTTCCATTGCTCCAAATTGCGCGAAGTCGTGGGTTTCAGTTACCGCCGCACTGTGCAGGATCGCGCCCGCCCTAGACCCGCCCACGTTGCCGAGGGCCTGGTAAATCCAATACCGCGCAACTGGATCATCGCCAGCGTCCCGGAACACGGGCAGCAGTCGGCCGAGGTAGGCCGCAGCCCGAGCCTCGCTTTCTGGCCCGTCGAGCTCGCCTAGCAGCGCCTGAAACTCCACGTGGTCGAATTTGCGTACCAACCGGTCGCTGCTCCCGCCTGACCACCGCTTCAGAAAAGCGCCGATCGGAAGCATGAAGCCGATGCGCGGATCGTGAAGTGGGTCCGCCGCGTTCCCCGTTACGATACCGACGATGCCGCCAGCGAGCCGGTCCCACACGGGCCCACCGCTGAAACCCGCTCGGATCGGAAATCCATCCGCGTCACCGTTCAATTGAATTGCACCGGCGGCATTCACCAGTCCGATTATGCCATGCGCGGCGTTACCTTGCCTCTCCCATCCGACGGGATAGCCAAAGGCATCAAAGCGGTGCCCGCGGTTGATCTCATTGATCAACAACGGAGGTGCAGCATCGACAAGGCTCTCTGCGACTTCAATCAATGCAAAATCCTCCACCGGAGTCTCTGCAGATCCTTGTAGTACTAGCTCGCCAATCACATGTTTATCGGGCGTAGAGGCAAGAGATAGCTTGATCATCCCCCCTTTCGCAGCCTCAGTCCGCGCTTGTTTTCCGTGGACAACATGGACACAACTGAGAATGTGGTACTCATCGAGCACTACGCCTGTTCCGACAATCGCTCCTCGATCCGAGATGATCCGACATGACGCGGCGCGAAGCGCGTCAACCGCCATAGGTCATCTTGATCTGAAGATTACCTTCAGCCGATGCCTTCGCGACAATGATATTGCCGTCGACAGAGAATTTAAGACCAACCGTTATCTCCACGGCGGTCGGATTGCCTGAAGTGGCCCGAAATCTTGTAATCAAAGAATCTAGCATTGTAACGATGGGGTTAAGTGCCTCTCCTAGCGGCATAAGTTTGGCAGCAACTTGTTCGGCAGAACTAGCCTGCGCGTAACCGCCACCAATTAATGCAGGATCGACTTCAACCTTAATCTCGGAACCATCCGAGGCAAGATAGGTCGCAATATGCGGCATGACCGGTACTCCAGTCACAAACTGAAAATTATGATTCTCTGAAATCGTTACCTTCGAATTAATCTATCGGTGCGCGCCGAAAGGCAAGATGTTACAAAAAAAATTTTGCATTTTTAGCTGTCGCACCTCGACAGCTCGCTCACGCGCTGAAGGAATGGCCCCAGCAATCAAAGATATTATGCAAGGGGGCGGTTGCGATAAATTGGCTTCTGACACGAGCTGACGCTCAACCTGCCGCATGTGAACGACGGCTTCGTTCCCAGTTGAAGCCCACCGACCCATGCGGGAAGCAGCAGCTATAAAATGAAGGCGGAAGCAATGCGCACGGCGACGGTCGTGGCGACGTCACCCAGTTGATTCAGTAAAATATGCGCCGGATGCACGGAGCAATGGCCATTCCCGTGCCCAATAACGAAAGGATGGCCATCACTACAAATTCCACCTCGATCAGCGTGGGAAGCCGCGGTCGCATACCGCGTTTTCGCCGCCGACAGCGAAGTTCGCAATCAGCAGTTCACCCGCTTTGGATGGATTCCCCCTGCCCACGGTGTACGTCGTCTCGACGGGCGTCATTGTGAAAGCACTGAAAACCTCGCGGACGCCAGGAGTGTCGTTGAGCGAGAGCAGGAACTTGCCCTTGATGCCAGAGAGCTGCGCGGAGAGCCGCTCGAAGTCCTCGCGGCTAAAGACGTCCTGGCCATAGTCGGTTTCGCAACCCCAATAGGGCGGATCGAGATAGAAGAGCGCACCCGCACGATCATAGCGGTCGATGAACGCGGCATAATTCAGCTGCTCGATGACGACGCCAGCCAAGCGATCATGGATGTCCGCGAGAACCGGCTCGAGCTTGGTGATGTTGAAGCGCGCGCCTTGCGTCACATCGACGCCAAACACGCGCCCCTTCACCTTCCCACCGAAGGCGAGCCGCTGCAGATATAGGAACCGCGCTGCACGCTGCAGGTCGGTGAGGCGCTCGCTGGGCAGCGCACGCAGACGTTCGAACTCGGCCCGGCTCGCCACGCGAAAGCGCAGCATGTCGAGCAGATACGGGTAGTGCTCCTGCAGCACGCGGAAGAAGGTCGCGACGTCACCGCTGACGTCGTTGATCACCTCGGCCTTGGGCCGCTGCCGGCGGCGCAGAAAAACACCGCCCATGCCAACGAAGGGCTCAGCGTAGAGCTGATGGTCGACCTGCTCAATGATGCGGACGATCAGCCCAGCTAGATTACGCTTGCCACCTATATAGCCGGCGGCGGGAGAAACGGGGGTAACGGCATTCAACATCGGGGGCGTTGCCTCTTGTAGAACTACAGACCAGCGGGATCTCGAGGAACGCGGCGGTGACACGGGACCCAAAGTGTAGGAAACCCTCAAAGGCGCAGGCGAAACGATTTATCCTGCGGCCGTTATAGGCGTCCGCGCTCGAGAGCGACTTCAGCTCGCGGCCCACTGTTTCGTCGGCAGCATCGGCGATACTCCGCAGCCCCTGGGAAATTATCCAGATATATTTGGATACGTTATGGCAAAAATTGCAGTCACTTGGGAGAGTAACCTGCATGAACAATAACAGGAGAGAATGATGAAAAAGGGCCCAGCAATATTGTCCATTCTCGCGCTCTGCGCATCATCTACAAGTGCCATTGCCCAACAGTATTCAACGGAGAACGATTGGCTCCCACCCCCACCCGGTTACACGAAATTCTACTGGTCTTTTACGTTCCCGGTATTCCAGAATCCTCCCCCGCCGATCGAATCGGACATTCCAATTGTAGGGCCAGGTGGTGGATTGAAAATGGTTGGTTCCTACGAGACCAAATGTGACGGCGTCACCAAACTCCTAGGTAGGCCTGTCGGCAACATTTCTCAGGTTACAATCCGTCAGGATTCAATCTGCTGATGTTCGCTAAGGGTGAGGAGCCATGCCGATGCTCCTCACCTACACAGATGGACTGCCTTCTTCACGCTTCAGCCATCGGCTTCCGCTCACGGAACCGGATCACCTCGCGCCCAGCCTGCTCATTGAACTGCAGCAGCCGCACCTGCAGCGGCAGGATCTCCAGGTCGAAGAACATGTCGACCGCCTGAAGCGGATTGCCGAACCCGCTGGAGCCCTGCGCCGGCACGATGCCCAGCAGCTGGGGCGGCACGCGGTGCGCGGCAAGCACGTCGTCGCGCGTAGCGTTCTTGATGCCGAGGAACTCGTCCTTCGCGCCAACCTCGGCGATCGGCAGGATCTTGAGGCTTCCCTCCTTCGCATTCGGCGCGTGCACGAACAGGTTGCGGAAGTTGCCGGGCCCGCGCGACGACTTCAGCGCCGCCTTGAGGGCGCTGGTGTCCTTCTCGTCGATGTCCCCCGTCGCGTAGAGGATATACCCGGCATGGCTGCCGTTCAGATAATAGCGGCGGCGGAACAGGGTGGCGGCCTCATTGAGCAGCGCCGACTGCAGCGCGCTTAAATATTCGGGCAGGCCGTAAATCTCCTGGTTCACGTCCGGCTGGCGCACCTGGTGCACGCTGCCGGGGGCGAACTCGGTCTCGTCCCGATCGCCGGGCACATAGAAGAACCGGCCTGGCTCGACGCCGCGCCGTGTATATTTGGCGATGGCATGCTCATAGCGCAGCACGCCGCCCAGCACGTTGCGCCGCTCCTCCAGATAGCCGTTGCCGAAGACGAGGAAGTCCTGCGCCAGCGCTTCGAATGCCGCGGTGCCCAGCAGCGGCGACGGCTCGAAGGACGCGACCAGCAGATTGCGCTTGAGCATGATGGCGCTGCTGTGGTGCGGCGATACGCGGAACGCGCGCGCCAGGCCGTCGAGCGGCACCGGGGGTTCGTACCATCGCCCATTCTGCCAGCACTCGGCCATGTCGAGCAGCTCGCGCCGGTTCAGCACCGGCTCCGGATCGCCGAAGCTGAACGCCAGACCATTCGAGCGGTCCTGATCCGCCACCGGCACCAACGCCCCAGACGAGGCCACTGCTGTTTCCTGCCGAGACATCCTCTGCGCCCGATTCCGCTTCGCCATCGACTATCTCCATACGCGTCTTCGGCCGCGCGCTGCCGTCCAGGGGTTCGTTGATCAGGATGTGCATCACCGCCCAGGCCAGATCGGCGTGGCCGGTGTCTTCGCCGCCACGGCTCGCCTTGAAGGTGATCGCCTTGCCGGAGCCGGTGAGGGTCTTCTTGATCGAAAGGAAGCTCGACTGCAGGTCTATCCAGCCCGCATCGAATTCGATGCGGCCGCGCGCAAAGCTGTGCTGCGCCTTCATCACCATCTGCGTCTTTGACTCCAGCGAATATTCGATCTTGGTGCAGCCGCGCACCTTGTCGTGGAGGAGCTGGTAGACGGCCGAACCGATGCCCGTCGCGTCGATGCCGAGGTACGTGCAGTTGTACCGGGACAGCCGCTGCAAAATGAATTCGGCCTGCGCCTGGTAGTCGATGCCGCGCAGCTGGTGCTTCTCCAACAGGCGGAACTTGCCGCCCGGCCCCTCGGGCGGAAGGGCTATCACCAGCGCAGCATTGTCGCCGTCTTCGCTCTCTTGCGGATCATAGCCCGCCCAGACCGCGCGAGTGCCGGCGGGCTTCGCCGCCAGCGGATGCACGTCGAGCCAATCGACGACGCTGTCGACCGTCGCCCGCTGCAGTTCGTTGAACTTGAAGGCCGAGAGGCTGTCATCGACGAACTGGCACATCAGCAGGTTGGCGAATTCGTCGGGCGCATAGAGCGATTCGGCCTGCAGCACCAGCCGGAGCCGGATCAACTTAGGAACGAACCGCAAAAGCTTCGTAAACATGCACATTTTTGACTTTCCTACACATCTCCGTCGGCGCTAACTGAACATAACAAGAACAACGGGTCTAAGGGTCGAATGTGATGTGCAAGCCGATGTTTCGGCTGACGCCGGGTTGCGAGCGCGGCTGCGAGACGTGCGATGTGAGTTGCGCGGTGTTCGCAGCGCTACGAGACGATCTGTGGCGGGAACTGGAGCAGTTGCACCGGGAACGGGCATTGCGCCCGCACCGGGTTACGGCGCGAGGTCTCGAAGCTGCGAAAGAGCAGCTGGCAAACGCCGAGCGAGAATTTGAGCGCGCTCGTCCTCCGTCGCGTTCTCCGGAAGGATACGCAGCATGGCCCGGAACATGGTGGCCAGCGCTTCCTCACTAGGTAAGGCGACCTGCATCGTTACAAACTGAACCGGCCGCTCTGGCTCAACATACGGCGCATCGGGGGCAGGATCATCCGTTTCCCCCATAAGATACGCAGGCGACGTGCGGAGCGTTCGCGCGATAGAATGAATGTACTTCGTGCCATACGCGCCACCGGTCGCAAGCTTGTTCACGGTAGCTTGCGCGATGCCAATGCGGCGACCCAGCTCAGCCTGACTTATGCCTCTTTCGGCTAAGAGCAATCGGAAGCGTTCTGAGGAAAACATGGGGAGACGCTACACCTTTAGCTGTAGCAGCGTATAACGCTTTAGCGATTGACGGCCTAATGCTATAGCTGTAGGCCAGCAGCATGGATCTCTCACTGACTCCTAGCCAATCACTCGAAAGAGCCGTTGCGATTGCGGGCTCACAATCCGCGCTCGCAAGGGTTTGCGGCATCTCTCAAGCCGCCGTCTGGAAGTGGCTAGCCAACGGGAAGCACCTTCCTGCGGAGCACGTCCTGCGCGTCGAAAAAGCCACTGGCGTGCCGCGCTCTCTCCTTCGTCCCGATATCTACCCCGAGGACCTTCATGTACGCCCCGCATTGAGCAGCGTCGTGTGCGATCCCGGCTCTTTATCGAACGCCTACCACTTCTCCGATACCCCCGCGGGTCGCACTGCGGCGGAGGCTCCGGCGGCTGCGGCCGACCGGAGCCCCATCCCCTTCCCTTGCAAGGAGGTCCAAGGGTGACAAAACTTCGCGTCCCCGGCACCTGGTCCGCCGCCGTTTTGCAGATCGCCGATCATCTGGGCGTGCGCCGCGCGGCCCACGCCGCCGGTGTGGGCGACCGGACGATCTACAAATGGTCTGATCCCGATACGGCGACCACGCCCACCCTGGCACAGGCTGCGGCGCTTGATCGCGCCTATGTCGCTGCCGGGGGCGCTTCGATGCCGTTGCTTGAATGCTATGGCCGCATGGTCGATCCAGCGGCGCTCGAGCTGGCAGCTTGCCCGCAGGCGCTGGTGATCGAGATCGCAGGCGTCGCGAAGGAGGCCGGCGAGGCCGTGTCATCCAGCCTCGTCGCGAGCCAGCCGAACGCCAGCCGCGCTGCCATGCTTCGCGCGCTGCAAGAAACGCACGAGGCGGCGCAGGCCGTCGGCTCCCTGTCGCGCCGCCTCAGTTCGATCTTTCGCCGCGGTGCGACGCCGGGACCAACCACGCGGGGCACCCAATGACGACCAAAAGACGACGGCTGTTCGTATGTCCGGAATGCGGATCGGGCGTTATTTGCCGCACCAGCGAGCAGGTGACGGCCACGATCCGCGAGGCGCGGCTGCTGTGCAACGATGATGAATGCGGCTGCGCCTTCGTTGTCCAGATCGTCGCGGTGCGCCTGGTGGTGCGGGGCATGAAGCCGAACCCCGCCCTGCACCTGCCCATCGGTCGATGGCGAGAGCCGGCGAACGACGATGCGCCGCGCCCGCCGGCCAATGATGACGAAGCGCCACCCGAGGTAGCCGATACCGCCGGCACCTGATCCGGCCGCCGCCCCTTCCCCAGCCTGAATGTCCGCCCCCGGCGCAACCGCGCGCCGGGGCACGACCCCGCTTTGCCTGAAAGGAAGCCATCCCGATGCAAGCCTATGCTCCCCCCTCGCCCCGCCCGCTGCGGATGGGCGCCTGCGCCAGTACAGCGTGTCGGCGCACGCGCTGGATTCTCCGGCCGATCGATCGCGCCTGCCTGTACCTGCTGGCCGGTATCGGCTCCGGATGGGCAGCAATCGCGATTTGGGAAGCGCTGCGATGATCGCCCCGCTGCTCGGCTCCGCACCCGCGCGCCGCCGCATGTCCCGTGCTTTGGTGCTGCAGCCCAGCCTGTGGCCGGATCTGGCGGAGACGCCGCGGATCACCCCCTCGGACTATCTGCGCCTTCGGCGGGTCGCCGCCAGGCTGACGATCGCGGAAGCGGCGGATCGGCTGATCGATAGCCGCGCCGACCATCGCCGCGCGGTGGAGTTCCTTCGCCGCCTGGAAACGCCGGGGCGAACTGCGCTCTATCGCTCGACGATCGCGCATCTGCTGCAGGCATTCCCCTTCGATCCGGACGTCTATTGGCAGCTCGCCGAGGAGCCCCTCCATCGCCACCCGAGGATCTGCCGCGGCTGCGGCTGCTCGGCCCATGATCGCTGCGCCGACGGTGAAGGCGGTGCCTGCCACTGGATCGAGCAGGATCGCTGCTCTGCCTGCAGTCAGGGGGGCCGGACATGCGCCTGATCACCAAAGCCGTCCGCGCCGTATTCGTGACGCTGCTCGTCTGCGCGGCGTTGTGCAGCGTGCCGCTGCAGCTGGTCGTGCTGTTCACCCGCGCCCAAGCGGCACGGCGCTGATCGGCGGCCAGTCCCGGGCCCCCGCGCTCGCCATTTGACGCCCCATCCCCTCGCCGCTCGCGCCGGCCGAACCTCTTTGAAAGCAGATCAATGTCGGAAATGACCTCCTTCGCGGTGAACGACCGCAACTTCGCTCGGCCCAAGGGCCGCTTTCTCCGGATGCGGGATCTCGTTGCAGAGCTGAAGCTCAGCGAATCGACCATCAACCGCCTGCACCGCCGCGGCGAATTTCCCGCGAAGATCCAGCTCAGCCCCAACTGCACTGGCTGGTGGGAGTGCGAAGTGGAGGCCTGGAAGGAAAGCCGCACACGCACCTCCGGTCATCACTGATCAAAGGCACGGGGGCCTCAATGGGGGCCCCGCACCCGTTCCGCATTCAAATACAACATAATTATCAGGGCTTTAAACAGTGCATACAGAATCCTACTCGGGGAGCCATCTGCTCATGTCGGGACCGGTTACGACCGGTCCCCACATCCCCATCCTATAGCGATGCTCCTATCCCCTCCGCCCGGCGCCCCCGTGACGCGGGTTCACCCCAGCTTTGTTCGCACCGACAGACGAATCGTGCGGCCGATCGGATCCAGGCTGGCGGGCAGCAGCGCGAAGGGCGTGGCGCGATCGGGAAAGGTGATGCTCGGGCGTCTGCCCAGCACATTCTCCACCGTCAGATGCAGACGCAGCCGGCCTGCCTCTCCCGGTCCGTTCGCAGCGACGTTGAGATTCGCGTCCACTGATAGCCGAATCGGCTGGTGGTATCGTCCGTTGCTCCCGCTGCCCTGCCCCAGCACCACGGATGGTGCGTTCCAGTCGACGCGCAGCTGCGTGCCGAATCGGGCATTCCCGATGCCGGCTTGCCCGTTTACCGAGTCCCGCGATCCGCCCCCGCCGCCGGCGGCGATTTGCGAGGAAGCGAGATCCAGCACGGGCCCCACCGGCGTTAGCATCAGCGATTCGCGCAGACGACGCGTGTAATTGACGGTCAGCGTCCACCGCGCGCGGGACGCATGCCCTGACGCTTCGCCTTCCCGCGCGTGCCCCAGCGCGCCTGATACGCTGGTCGAGAGGTTCAGGCTTTGCCGGCTCTGGCGAAACGCATTGAGGGGCCTGGCGTCCACGCGGGTGAGCTGCCCGCCGACGCGGGTGAAGCGGTCGGGAAACGCACCCTCGAAAACCAGGCTGGGCGTCGGCGTCAGGATGGGGTTCTCCGTCCGGTCCTCGGAATAATATGCGGAGACGGACATATCGGTGTCCTGCATCCGGCGGCTGAGATTCAGCCGCAGGGAAGAGCGCGATTGGCGGGGTGCCCGCAGGTCAGGGTTGCCGCCCAGGATCTGGACGACCTGCACCGATTGCTGGGTGACCGGATCGAACAGAAGGACGTCCGGCTGCACCGTCAGGGGCGCCCATTGCTGATACGCCCCCAGGCCCTGCCGCGCTCTGGTCCATTCAAGGTTGAGCCCGTTCAGCGGCGACCAACCGATCGCCTGTTCATAGCCCAGCAGCGCCGTGCTGCCGGTATTCCGGTCGAACTGCGCCTGCAGGCGCGTGTACAGGTCGCCGAGCCCCCGTCCCTCCGGCCCTCGGCGGAGGATCGGGACCGTCACGCCGAATTGCGCATTGGCCGATCGCCGGACATTCGCCATCGCTCCGCCGAGGGTCGAGGATTGCGACAGGCTATTGCCCGAAAAGGACGCGCTGACATTATACTGGAGGGAACCGGCGGGGAGGTGGAGCAGCGGTCCAGAGGCGGTTGCGTTGATGCCCGCGCTCGCACTGGTCGAGCGGTTGCTGAGCCGGGCATCGCCGCGCTGCGTCTCGGTGCTCGACTGCGACGCCCTGGCATTCAGCACGAGTGACCAGAAATGGTGGCCGGCGAGACCCGAAAACGTGGCCGCGCCGCCGAGCCCAGCCCCATCGGCACGGAGCGCACCTCCGCCGCCCGTTAATATCCGCTCGCTGCGGCTCCAGTTGCCGTTGGCCGACAGGCTGAGCTGGCTCCGGCCGAGCGGGAGCGCCCGGCCGGCCAGTAGCGCCAGCGCCTTGCTCGACGCGCGGAGACTCGCCTGCGGCTCCGCCGCGCCCCCCTGCTGTCGAAGAAGTTCTGCATCGAAGCGGTCGCTATAGCGCAGCGGCGCCTGTGCGGAGGCGGACAGGGCGCCGTTCGACCGACGCTCGCCACGGATCGCCGTCGCGCCCAGCTCGGCACGCCCATAGCCAGCCCCGCCCTCGCTTGGGAGGTTGGCCTCGCCGGTCGCCTGCAGCGAGCGAAATCGCTTCTTGAGCACGACGTTCACCACCGGTGTTCCGCCACCCAGCCCTTGCCGGACGCCCGCCGAGGGCGGCAGGATCTCCACCCGCTCGATGGCTTCGGGCGGCAGCGCGGAGATGTCGGCGATGTCGCCCAGCCGACGGCCGTTGACGATCACCGGTGCGTCATTGCCCGGCGTTCGCCGCTTCGCCGCCGCGATCACATCGCCCGCGGTTTCCGCCGCGAAGCTGTCGATCTCTTCGCGGGAAATGGTGCTCAGCGGCGCATCCGTGTCGGGTGGGCGCTTGCCCGTAACCAGAATCTCCGGCGCCTGCGGCACGACCTGCGCCTGAGCAACGGCGGCGACTGCCACGGCGAACGACGGCGGGGTCAGCACGCCGGCCTTCGATACGCTGGGAACAAGACATCCATCTGCGCGTCGCTCTTTCGCCAAGGTTCCCACGGCCGCCCCATGGCGCACCGACGCGATCCGTTAAGTGCGTTGCCTAGAACACTGCCGTTAAAGAAATTTTATGCCGCGCGCCCGTCGGAGGGAAACGCGGTGGCGGACGTCCCGCTAGAGTAGCTTCCTTTCGACTCCGCTGCGACAAGGCGGTTCGCGACCGCTTCGGGAACCGCCTGATAGCAATAGCGTCGCCCACTGGCGAAGATAACCTCCAGCTCGAGGCGGAGGACGTCCTGGCGCCAGCTGCGGATCACGCTCGACGGCATGTGCATCGAACGCATCCCGGCTGCCCGGCGTTGCGCTTGCGACTCGCTGGTACCGCTGCGATGGTCGGACGATGGAAAATTTGGACGCATTCATCGCCGGTCTGCCCAAGGCCGAACTCCATCTCCACATCGAAGGCAGCCTCGAGCCCGAGCAGATGTTCGAATTCGCCCGGCGCAACGGCGTGGCGATTCCCTATGACAGCGTCGAGGCGGTGCGCGCCGCCTATCAATTCTCGAATCTGCAGGACTTCCTGGACATCTATTATGCCGGCGCCGACGTGCTGCGCACCGAGGCCGATTTCCGCGACCTCGCACTGGCCTATTTCGAGCGCTCCGCTGCTGACGGCGTCCGTCACGCCGAGATCTTCTTCGATCCGCAGACGCACACCCATCGCGGCATTCCCATGGCCACGGTCGTCGAAGGCTTGCTGGCGGGCATGGCGGAGGCGGAAACCCGCCTCGGCATCACGTCGCAGTTGATCCTCTGCTTCCTGCGCCACCTGGACGAGGAGGACGCCTTCAAGACGCTCGCCCAAGCCGAGCCTTGGCTCGACCGCATCGCCGGCGTAGGCCTCGATTCATCCGAACTCGGCCATCCGCCCTCGAAGTTTGCACGGGTCTTCGCCGCAGCCGCCGAAAAGGGCCTGAAGCGGGTCGCCCACGCGGGTGAGGAAGGCCCTGCGGCATATGTCCGCGAGGCGCTGGATCTGCTCGAGGTCGATCGGCTCGACCATGGCAATCGCAGCCTGGACGACCCGGCACTGGTCGCGCGACTGGCACGCTCGGCGATGACGCTGACCGTCTGCCCGCTGTCCAACGTCAAGCTGTGCAACGTCGAGACGATCGATGCGCATCCGATCGACCGGATGCTGGAGCTGGGCCTGCGCGCGACGATCAACTCGGACGATCCCGCCTATTTCGGTGGCTATGTCGGCGAAAATTACCGCGCCGTCGCTCATGGCCGCGGCCTCAGCAAGCAGCAGCTCGCCACCCTCGCCCGCAACAGCTTCCTGGGCTCCTTCCTGCCCGACGAAGCGGTGGCGACGCACCTCGCGGCTATCGACGCCTGGGTCGCGGAGGCGGCGTGATGGGCGACATCGTCTTCACCCATTTCACCCATGATCAACTGGTCGCCGGCGTCCATGCCATCGCAGCGGCGGTGGCGGACTGGTCCCCCACCCTGCTGGTCGGCGTCGGCCGCGGCGGGCTGACCCCGGCGGTGTACCTTTCGCACCGCATCGGGCTGCCGCTGGTGTCGATCGACTATTCGACCCGCATCGCCCAATTCGCCGAGGAGCTGGTCGCCGTGCTCGCTCGCCGCACGCGGGACGGCGATCGGCTGCTGTTCATCGAAGACATCAACGACAGCGGCAAGACGATCGGCGAACTCCGCGCCGCGCTCGCGGGCGAGGGCGCAGCGACCGAGCAGGTCCGGTTCGCCGTGCTGCTCGACAATATCCGCTCGTCGCAGCGAGTCGAATATGGCGCCGAGACCATCGACCGCGCGGTGCAGAAGGACTGGTTCGTGTTCCCGTGGGAAGCGATGGCGCCGCAGACTAGCCTCGATGCGGATGCGCGCGAGGTACCCGATCGGCTGGCTTGACAGCCACCGTTCAGCAACCGTCAATCGCAGCTGTGCCACGCCTCATCGCGTGAATGCGCGGGAGAGTTTCGCCGGCTCGCGCGTTCGAGGGGCATACGGCGACGTTTACTGGTTACAAGTGTCGGAGGATCAATGCCAATTTCATCACAGAAGGGTCGGCGGCTGGCAGCACTCGGCCTGATGGTCGCGGGCAGCCTCTCGCTCGCATCGTGCATGACCGCCACCCCGTACCAGCCCGCCTCGGCGAGCGGATCGGTGCGCAACGGCTATTCGGACGAGCAGATCGAGGACAATCGGTTCCGGGTGAGCTTTTCTGGCAACAGCCTGACCTCGCGTGAGACGGTGGAGCGCTATCTGCTCTATCGGTCGGCGGAGCTGACGCTGCAGAACGGCTATGATTATTTCGTGCTCGCCAACCGCGATACCGAGAAGAAGACCCAGACCTATGCGACGCCCGGCATCGGTGGTGCCGGCTTCGGCGGCCCATGGGGCTATTGGAGCCCGTACTGGCGCTATTACAGCCCGCGCTGGGGCTGGCGCAGCTGGGATCCGTTCTGGGGCGATCCGTTCTTCGACCGCAATGTCGATATTCGTACCGTCGACCGTTACGAGGCGATGGCCGAGATCGTGATGGGCAAGGGCCCGAAGCCCGCCGACAACATCCGCGCCTTCGATGCGCGCGAGGTGAAGGAACGTCTGGGCCCGAAGATCCAGATGCCGCAGACCCGCTGATCGCGGGCACGCGCGGAAACAGAAAGGGCGGCGCCGGGACTACCGGCGCCGCTTTTTTTCCGCGTCGCTCCAGTCAATGATTGGCCGGCACGTCGACCCCACGCGTTCGGCTTGCCGCTATTGTACGTTTGGTCGTGGAAGCCTGTTCGCCCATAGTGTCAGGAGCGCGAATCCGCGGGGAGAGCATCCGCATTCACAAGTTGCGTTCTTCCCGTTACAATCTTTTCATCGCAACTGTGCAGTGGAGACGATTGTCGATGCTTCGGAATATACTCATGACAGCGACGCTGACGGTCGTAGCGCTCGTGCCTGCGACACACGCGCAGGGGCTGACCGACGCGCATCGAGAAATGATAAAAGCCACAGGCGAAGCGGACGCTATTGCGCTCGTCTGCGGCAAGCTCAGCGAGGCCCAGGTCAAGACGCACAAGGCGGAAGCTCGCCAGCTATACCTGAAGAACGGCATCACCGCAGCTGCGTTCGACGATGTCTACGCCCAGGGATTCGACGCCGTCAAAGCCTTGGCGAAGGCGAAGAACATAAAGCCGGGAAGCGTCGCGTGTCAGCGCGCGCCGGAGGATACGGAAACGGAAGATTAGGCTGAACTAGCGACCGGGTGACAGATGCCCCCCAGGTCTCCGGGGCAGCTTCCATAGCCTTACTCGATTGGCGTCTCGGCCTTGGCCGATAACATCCCGACTACCGGATCGGCCAAGCTGCCCTCCCGAACGCGAGAGGGCAGCTTGGGTAACGCTTACGCCACCTGGCCGTGGCAGTGCTTGTACTTCTGCCCCGAGCCGCACGGGCACGGCGCATTGCGGCTGACCACGCCCTCCCACTGCGACGGATCGGTGCCGTAGTCGTCGCCCGAGGGTTGCGGAATACCGAGCTGCGGCAGGCGGGTCGTTACCAGCCCGGCCGAACCGCCGTCCCAATCCGCGCTGTTGTCCTCGCCGGTCAGCGGGTCGATGTGGGTGGTCAGGAACGCCGGCAGCTCGGGCAGTTCGGGCGGCGGCGCCATGCGGAACTGGGCGAAGGCCATGGTGCGCGTCACGTCCTCGCGGATCGTGTCGAGCATCCGCTGGAACATCGAAAACGCCTCGTGCTTGTACTCGTTGATCGGCGTCTTCTGCGCATAGGCGCGCAGGTGGACGACCTGGCGCAGCGCATCGAGCATCGCGAGATGCTCCTTCCAGTGATGATCGAGGTTCTGGAGCAGGATCGACTTCTCGATCGAGGTCCAGGTCTCCGGCTCCAGGTCTGCCGCCTTCTCCGCGATCGCCGCGTCCGCAGCCGCGCGGATGCGCTCCTCCAGGATTTCCGGATCGATCGCTTCCTCGTCCTTCACCCACTGCTCGACCGGGAGATCGAGATCGAGCGTGTCGGCGAGGCGCTCCTTCAAGCCGGCGATGTTCCACTGTTCCGGATAGCTGTTCGGCGGGCAGGCCTCGCCGACGATCGCGTTGACCGTCTCGTGGCGCATGTCCTCGACGACATGGCCCACCGTATCGGCATCCATGATGTCCGCGCGCTGCTCGTAGATCACCTTGCGCTGATCGTTCATCACGTCGTCATATTCGACGACCTGCTTGCGCACGTCATAGTTGCGTGCCTCGACCTTGCGCTGCGCGGTCTCGATCGCCTTGCTCAGCCAGCGCGACGGCGGCATCGCCTCACCGTCCTCCAGGCTGGAACGCATCATCCGCGAGAACAAGGTGTTCGAGCCGAAGATGCGCAGCAGATCGTCGTCGAGGCTGAGGTAGAAGCGGCTGAGCCCCGGATCGCCCTGGCGGCCCGAACGGCCGCGCAGCTGGTTGTCGATACGGCGGCTTTCATGGCGCTCGGTGCCGAGCACGAACAGGCCGCCCGCAGCCTTCACCTGTTCCTTCTCGGCGGCGACCTCCGCCTTGATCCGCTCGATGGCGGCATCGCGCTCCGGCCCCTCGGGCATGTCGCGCAACTCGTCCGCCACACGAAACTCGACGTTGCCGCCCAGCTGAATGTCGGTGCCGCGGCCCGCCATGTTGGTCGAGACGGTCACAACGCCGAGACGGCCCGCCTGCGCCACGATATGCGCTTCGCTTTCGTGGAAGCGCGCGTTGAGCACCTCGTGCTTCACGCCTTCGCGGTGGAGGAATTCGGAGAGCAGCTCGGACTTCTCGATCGAGACGGTGCCGACCAGCACCGGCTGGCCGCGCTCGGCATGCGCCTTGATCGTCTTGGCGATGCCGGCGAACTTGTCCTCGGTCGACTTGTAGAAGGTGTCTTCCTCGTCGACGCGCTGCACCGGCAGGTTGGTCGGGATGGTGACGACGTTCATCTTGTAGATGTCGTAGAACTCGGCCGCCTCGGTGGAGGCGGTGCCGGTCATGCCGCCGAGCTTCGGGTACATGCGGAAATAGTTCTGGAAGGTGATCGAGGCCAGCGTCTGGTTCTCGGGCTCGATGTTGACGCCTTCCTTGGCCTCCACCGCCTGGTGCAGCCCGTCCGACCAGCGGCGGCCGTCCATCATGCGGCCGGTGAACTCGTCGATGATGACGATCTTGCCGTCCTTGACGATGTAATCGGTGTCGCGCTTGAACATCACGTTCGCACGGAGCGCCTGGTTCAGGTGGTGGACCACCTGGGTGTTCTCGAAATCATAGAGGTTCGCGCCGACCAGCACGCCGGCATCCTCGAGCAGCCGCTCGACCGTCTCGGTGCCTTCTTCGGTCAGCACGATCGTGCGCTGCTTCTCGTCCTTCTCGTAAGTCGAAGCATCGAGCTGCTTCACCACCGCATCGACCTTCAGGTACAGCTCGGAGCGGTCGTCGGTCGGCCCGGAGATGATCAGCGGGGTGCGCGCCTCGTCGATCAGGATCGAGTCGACTTCGTCGACGATGGCATAGGCGAACGGGCGCTGCACCATGCTCGCGCGATCATACTTCATGTTGTCGCGCAGATAGTCGAAGCCGAACTCGTTGTTCGTGCCGTAGGTGATGTCCGAGGCATAGGCATCGCGGCGCTGCTGGTCGGACAGGTTGGGCACGATCACGCCGGTGGTGAGGCCCAGGAAGCCATAGACCTGCGCCATCCATTCGGCGTCGCGGCGGGCGAGATAGTCGTTGACGGTGATGACGTGGACGCCGTCGCCCGGCAGCGCGTTGAGATAGGTGGCGAGCGTCGCCACCAGCGTCTTGCCTTCGCCGGTGCGCATTTCGGCGATTTCACCGCGATGGAGCACGATGCCGCCCACCATCTGCACGTCATAATGGCGCTGGCCGATCACGCGGCGCGCCGCCTCGCGCACCGTGGCGAAGGCTTCCGGCAGCAGATCGTCGAGCTTGGCGCCATTGGCGAGCTGTTCGCGGAACTTGATCGTCTGCGCCGCCAGCGTGTCGTCGTCCATCGCCTGGAGCGTAGGCTCGAAGCTGGCGATCTTCTGGACGATCGGCTTGAGCGACTTGACGTAGCGATCGTTGGACGAACCGAAAAGCGACTTGGCAATACCGCCGAACATGCGAATTCCTGACCTGTTGGATGGGGGTGCGCGACGGCTGCCGGACGCGGCAGGGCCATCACGGGCGTGCCGCGCAGGGTGCGCGGCCACGGGAGGAAGGACGGCCCGGCACGCGGGCCGGAAATTCTATTCGCGCCGCTGCTCGAAGGCGAGGCGAAGCGCGGGCCGCGGCGGGGCGGCCCGGTGGAACACCGGCAGGGCGGCGACGTGCACCGGCGCCGGCAGCGCGGCGGCGGCCGCCAGAATCGCGCGCGACGGCGCGACCGTCGCCTGCGCCGCCTCGGCCACGCGCACCACGGCCACCCCCTGCATCGGGCGCAGCCCACGCTCGCCCGACACGCCGGTCAGGCTCGCGAAAAGCGCAGTGAGGAGTAGCAGCAGTTCCAAGCGAAACCCTGTGACACACGGTGACGATGTCGCAACCGATGGGCCGCAACGCACGACACATAGGGATCGATGCACGCTTCGTCTAATCAAAAGCTAGGGCTTCGCCGGCGTGTCGACGCGGAATGAGACGATGTACGCAGCGGTTTTGGCGGCCGTCGACCCCGCATTTGCGGATGGCGCCGTGGCAAGCGCCCGCAATTGTTCGCAGGCAACACGATCAATCGCAGCGTTTCCGCTCGATTCCAGGATGCGACAATCGACCACGCGTTGATCGGTCCCGAACGATATCGCCGCTTTCGCCGGCTGCCGATAGTCCGATGGCAGCGTCGCCACCGTCAGCTGCAGCGCGCCAGGCGGAACCGGTGCTGCCACGCCCACAGCCCCATCGACACCGTTACGATAGGGCGGCGCGTTGCCAAGGCGCCAAGTGAAGTTGCCTGTAACGTGCGATTCGACGGCGCGCCCATTCTCCAGCGCCGGGTTAAAACGCGCTCGGCGCATCATCAGGAAGCAGGTTTGTTTATCGAGGCCGACAAAGCCGCTGGTTGCGGTCACATCGCATCCCACCGCATGGCCAGAGGCATCCACAAGCAGCGCGAATGCAACGACACCCTCATGGCGCGCACGCGCCTCTTCCATGGGATAATCGTCATTGGTTATCCACGGCGCATCGCCTCGAGGAGTCGGCTTCGTCGAGGCTCCCGTTGTCACTTGCGCCGCCAGCAGCGCCATCACCAAAAGCATTGATCTTTCCCCCCCCATGCACGAAGCACGCGCCGCATTCTAACCCGAGGCATCCCCATGTCCACCAGCACCTCCCCGCTCGCGCTCCCCTTCCCCGCCCTGCCCGCGATCTCCGGCGTTACACCGCGCATCGCCCGGGCGCGCTACAAGAACTGGGATCGCTGCGACTTGACCTTCGTCACGCTCGACGAAGGCACCAGCGTCGCGGGCGTGCTGACCACCAGCAAATGCCCCTCGCCCGAGGTGGAGTGGTGCCGCAAGGCGCTGGTGCTCGGCAAGGCGCGCGCGCTGGTGGTGAATGCGGGCAATTCCAATGCCTTCACCGGCAATCGGGGCCGCGCTGCGGTGGAGGCGATCGCTGCCCGCACCGCGCAGCATCTCGGCTGCGACCCCTCGGACGTGTTCGTCTCTTCCACCGGGGTGATCGGCGTGCCGCTGCCGATCGACAAGGCCGAGGCCGGGCTCGACGCCGCCTATGCGGCCGAACCCTGCAGCTGGGAACAGGCCGCCGCGACGATCATGACCACCGACACCTTCGCCAAGGGCGCGGTGACCACCGCGGTGGTCGACGGCCGCACGGTGACGCTGGCCGGCATCATCAAGGGCTCGGGCATGATCGCGCCGGACATGGCGACGATGCTCGGCTATGTCTTCACCGATGCCGCGGTGGACCCGGTGTTCCTCCAGCGCGCGCTGAACGATGCGAACGGCGCCAGCTTCTCGTGCATCACCGTCGACGGCGACACGTCGACCAGCGACACGGTGCTCGCCTTCGCCACCGGCAAGGCCGGCAACACGCCGCTCGCCAGCGACGACGATGCCGGCGCCGACGCCTTCCGCGCCGCGCTCGCCGATCTCTGCCGCCAGCTGGCACTTCTCGTCGTCCGCGACGGCGAAGGCGCGCAGAAACTGATCGAAATCACCGTCGAGGGTGCCGAAAGCGACCGCAGCGCGCATCGTATCGCCATGTCCATCGCCAATTCGCCGCTGGTGAAGACCGCGATCGCGGGCGAGGACGCCAATTGGGGTCGCGTGGTGATGGCCGTCGGCAAGGCGGGCGAACCGGCGGAGCGCGACAGGCTCGCCATCCGGTTCGGCACCACGCAGGTGGCGCGGGATGGTCTCGCAGTGGAGGGCTATGACGAGGCGCCGGTGGCGGCGCATCTCAAGGGGCAGCAAGTCGAGATCGGCGTCGATCTCGGGCTGGGCGAAGGCCGCGCGACGGTTTGGACCTGCGACCTCACCCATGGCTATATCTCGATCAACGCCGATTACCGGAGCTGATCGGGTGCATCGCCATCACGCGGCCGTCTCGGCACTCATCCGGCGCGTAGCGGACGAAGTGGTGCTTCCCCGCTTCCGCAATCTCGCGGCACACGAGGTACTGGAGAAGACGCCGGGCGAACTGGTGACGATTGCCGACCGCGAGGCGGAGGCGCGGCTGACGGAGGGGCTCGTCGCGATCGACGGCGATGCGGTGATCGTCGGCGAGGAAGCGTGCGCAGCCGATCCGGCGCTGGTCGACCAGGCAACAGCCGCGCGTGCCTGGATCATCGATCCAATCGACGGCACCGCCAATTTCGCTGCCGGACAGTCGCCATTCGGCATCATGATCGCACTGGTAGAAAATGGCGAAACCCAAGCGGGCTGGCTCTACGATCCGGTGACGGCGCGGATGTGCCATGCGGCCATCGGTGCCGGCGCGTTCATCGGCGATGCGCGCGTCCAGGCACGCCCCAGCGGCGCGGCACGCCCGCTTGCCGCCGTGTCCAAGGTTGGGCAATCCGAGGAAGAACATGCGGCTCGGGCCGGGCGGTTCGCGGCGTCCTGCACGCTCGTGCCGCTGCCCCGTTGCGCAGCCGAAAATTACCCCCGGCTGGTGCTGGGGGAGAATGACATCGCCGTGTTCCGGCGAACACTGGTATGGGATCACGCGCCGGGCGTGCTGTTTCTCACCGAAGCCGGCGGCTATGTCGGCCGCTGGGACGGAAGCCCCTATCGCATCGGCGACGAAGGCGTGGGGATCGTCGCTGCATCCTCGCCAGACCTCGGCAAGCGCGCGACCGACCTGCTGTTCGGTTGACCCCTCGCCCCCTCCCGCATGCGGGAGGGGGAAGGAAGATCAAGCGATCAGATCTCGCGTTCGATCCACTGCTTGATCGCGCTCTTGGGCAGCGCGCCGACCTGGGTGGCGGCCTGCTGGCCGTTCTTGAACAGGATCATCGTCGGAATGCCGCGCACCCCGTATTTGGTGGGCGCATCGGGATTCTCGTCGATGTCGATCTTGACGATCTGCACCTTGTCCGCGAGCTCCTCGGCGAGCTCTTCGAGCGCCGGGGCGATCATGCGGCAGGGGCCGCACCATTCAGCCCAGAAATCGACGAGAACAGGCTTGTCCGCCTGCAGAACGTCGGTTTCGAACTTGGCGTCGGTGGTCGCCAGGGTAGCCATTTTCTAATCTCCTGAACTTCGTGTCGGTCGGCTATCTATGGATGCAGGTGCCGCCACTCAAGCGCCGGCCCCAAAGCTTTGCTCCTACACCACGTAGCCCGGCTTGTGCGCCGCCAGAAGGTCTTCCGGCAATGCGTAGAGGACCGGACCGGCAGAATACAGCAACGCGGCCTCCACCGACCGCTCCGGGAAGATCACCCGCAACGCCGCCACATAGGCGGACATCTGCCGCAGATGGTAGGGCGGGACATCCCCAAGCGACGCGGGCGCGCGCCGGCCTGTCTTGAAATCGACCACACGTACTCGCTCCGGCAGCACGACCAGCCGATCGACCGTACCGGACACCACCACCCCGTCCGCAACCACCGCCGCGATCGGCGCCTCGCTCAGCGCGTCGGGCCCGAACAGCTCGGCAAAGCGCGGATCTTCGGTGACCCCCATGGCCGCGTCGATCAGATCGGCGCGCTCGCGTGCGTCCGCAAGACCGCCCGCACCTTCGAGCCAGCGGTCCGCGGCGGCCCTACGTTGGGCGGGGACCACGCCCGGCAGACGTTCGAACAGCGCGTGGAGCAGGCGTCCGCGCTCCGCCGCCGCCCTGAGCGCCGGTCCGGGCGGCGGATCCGCCACGCGGTCGTCACCGAGCGACGAAGGCGCGAGCGGGCGCGGCGGCCGGGCTTCCTCGGGGGCGCGGGCATGCAGCCATCCCGGCATTTCCTGGACGAGCGGCATTTGCACCGGGGCCGGGGCGGTTACCGGGCGCACGGGTGCTTGCGGCACCACGCCGTGAAAGTCGCGCACCCCCGCCTCATCGGCCGGCACGCCCAGCGCGCCCAATGCAGCAGCGCTGGCGGCGTACCAGCTTGCCTTGGGCGGCTCGCCTTTCGCCTGGGGGCCCAGCGCGCCCGCGATCACCAGCCGCTCCTCGGCGCGGGTGGCGGCGACGTAGAAGAGCCGCCAATGTTCCTGCAACTCGCGTGCGTCCGCTTCCGCCAACGCGTCCGCCAACGCACCGTCCCGCTCGGCGCTGCGCGGGCGAAAGATCGGAAATTTCTCCTGATCCTCGGGTGCCCATTTGAGGAAGCTGCGCGGGCTTCGCGTCGGGTCTACCGTGGCGTCGGCCAGAATCACCAGCGGCGCCTGCAGGCCCTTCGAGCCGTGCGCCGTCATCACGCGCACCGCCGGCTGCGGCTGGGCGGCATCGCGTACGATCTCGACGTCGCCACGGTCGAACCAGTCGAGGAAGCGCTGGAGCGACGGCGTCGCCCGCGTCTCGAACGTGAGCGCTGCGTTGAGCAGTTCCTCGATCGGATCGCGCGCTTCCTCGCCCAGCCGCAGCAGCAGCTTGCGCCGGCCCTGCATCGGGCCGCACAGGATCTCCTCGAGAAAGCGATAGGGCGTGGCCAGGTCGGCGCGGCGCAGCAGATCGTAGAGCGGTGCCAGCGTCTCCGCCGGCTGCGTCTCGCGCAGGTGCCGCCACAGCCCGCCACGCTCGCGCACGGCAGCCGCCATCAGCGCATCCTGGCTCCAGCCGATCAGCGGCGAGACGAGCAGCGCGGCAAGCGAAAGATCATCTTCCGGCTGAAGCGCGAAGCGGATCGCCGCGAGCAGATCCTGCACCGCCAGAGGCGCGTTGAGTCGCAAGCGGTCCACCCCGGCCACCGGCACGCCCTCGGCATAGAGCCGCGCGACGATCAGCGACGCGAGCTCGCCGCGCCGCTTGACCAGCACCATCACGTCGCCGGGAGCGAGCATCCGTCCCTTGCTCGCGAGCGGCAGCGTACCCACCCAGTTCTTGATCTGCCTGGCGATGCGGGCGGCCAGCGCGCGGGTGGCGTCGCCGATCCATTCCTCCTCGTCGGCGTCGCTGCCGCCTTCGATCACCGGCGGCCAGAGCGTCACCGTGCCGGGACCCGGCACTTCGCTGGCGTGCGGCTCGCTGTCGCTCATCGGCCCCATGCCGGGCTCGGGCAGCAGCCCCAGCGCCGTGTCGACGAATTCGAGCACCGGGCGCGTCGATCGGAAACTATGGGTCAGCGACAGCGATTCCAACTCGCGGACTTCTTCCTCATAGTCGCTGCGGATGTTCGCCAGCCGCTTGAACCGCTCGAACGCTGCCTGGAAGAAGATCGGATCGGTGCCCTGAAAGCCGAAGATCGCCTGCTTGTAGTCCCCCACCGTGAACAGCGTGCGCAGCCGGTCGCCCCGCGCCCCCTCGCCCGCAAAAAACTCGTCCGCCATGGCCGAGACGATCGCCCATTGCCGAGGGTTGGTATCCTGCGCTTCGTCGATCAGCACATGCTCGGTCACCTGATCGAGCTTGTAGCGCACCCATTCCCCCATGCCCGGCTGGCCGAGCAGCGCGATGGTGCGGCCGATCAGGTCGTCGAAGTCCACCGCGCCGAGACGGCGTTTCGCTGCAGCATAGGCGCGGGCATAGTCGCGCCCGGCCCCCAGCCCCCGCGCGAGCAGGTCGACATAGGCAGCCCGAACGCGCATGGCGAGCAGTTCGCCGCAACGGCCGTGCAGGCGCATCGCCCCCTCGGCATAGTCGGGATCCTGCGGCGCCTGCCCCTTGGCGAAGCTGCGCGGCTCTCCCTTAGCGGTGGCCCAGACGAGGTGGAGCTGGTCCAGCGTCTCGGCCCGGGCTTCCGCCGAACATCCCAGCCACGCCGCGATGACGTCGGCACGTTCCAGCCCCCGGGCGGTGGCCCAGCCAGCATTTGCAGCTGCGATATTGCGTAGCGTTTGCAAATCGAACATGTCGTCGGAGCAGCTTGTTGCAAGTGCTTCGCGAATGTCGCCCATTGGCAGATCGAAGGCACGTCGCAGCCAGGGCTGGATGCCGGTCGGCAGTGCCTCCAGTGCCTCACCCGCGCGTGCGCACTCCTTGAGAAAGCCTTCGGCCCCGCCCTCCCCGAGCCGCAGGCTGAGCGCGCCGATCGCCTCGATCACGCCCTCCCGTCCTTCGCGCCGGGCATCGACCAGCATTTCTGCGAGCGTTTCGCGGGCGAGCACCGCCTCTTCGCGGGCTTCCAGCGGGCGGAAACCCGGCACCAGTCCCGCTTCGATCGGGAAGGCGGACAGCAGCGACTGGCAGAAACTGTGAATGGTCTGGATGCGGATGCCGCCACCCGGCGCATCCAGCACCTTGGCGAACAGCGTGCGCGCGGCAGCCCGGCTTTCCGGTCCGATGCTTTCGCCAAGCGCCTGGAGGTCGGCGACCAGTTCCTCGTCCTTCGCCCGCACCCAATGCGCGAGACGACCGGTGATCCGCTCGGACATCTCGGCCGCACCGGCTTTCGTAAAGGTAAGGCAGAGGATGGCCGACGGATCCGTGCCGGCGAGCAACAGCCGCCACACCCGCGCAGCGAGCACCTGCGTCTTGCCGGTGCCCGCAGACGCCGACAGCCAGATGTGCCGCGTGGGATCGCTGGCGCGCTTCTGATTGCCCCTCAGCGGGTGGAGCTTGGCAGCGCCCCGGCTCATGGCCGTGCCCCCGCCGTCACGAAAGCAAGAAGGTTACTCACGCCCATACCACTCATCCCGGCGCATCAGTTGATCATACTCCGCATAGGGTGCGTATTCGGGCACCAGCTTGGCGGTGAAAGGGCGATCCCCGGTCAGCCAGTCCTTGGCCGCATCCGCGAATTCGCGCGCGGCGATGCGCACGAAATCGTCGACCGGGATTGGATCCCGCTTCTTCGGATCGACAGGCGAGTCGATGAAGCCGAAACCGCCGCTCTTCGGGTTTCGCGCCAGCGACCAATATTCGAACGCGCGTGCAGCGCCCTCGATGCCCTTGAACCCGCCCCGCTCCGCCATCAGGCCCAGCAGCCCCAGCTGCAGGCTGAATCCTGCCTTCACCGCGCGAGTGCTGGGCGGCTGGCCGGTCTTGTAGTCGACGATCGCGAGTGCACCGCCTTCCAAGCGATCGACCCGATCGAACTTGCCCCGCAGCGTGACCCCGGCGAAGTCGATCGCGCCGTCCTGCTCCACCGCCAGCACCGTGCGCCCCTTCGTGCCCTGCTCGGCCAGTTCGCCCGCGATCCAGTCGATGGCCTCGATCAGCCGCGGCTGCCACAGTGCCCGGATCAGCGGGTGGGTACGCGTGTCGGCCAGCATCGCTTCGGCGCGGGCGCGCAGCAGGTCCGGGCGACAGTCATCTTCCTCGAACCAGCGTTGCAGCACCTCGTGCACCGCCGTGCCGCGCCAGGCTGCACTGGGATCGGCGTCGACGGGATCGAGCGGCATCAGCCGCAGCATCCGCCGGGCATAAAAGGCATAGGGATCGGCCTTCAGGCGATCGACCTCGGTCACCGAGATGACCTTCGGGCGATCCCTTGCGGGCGGCGCCGGCTCCGGGCGCGCGACCGGGTCGAAAGCGCCCGGCGCATCCACCGCCGCCATCCAGCTGGCGAGATCTCGGGCCCGCTCCAGCCCGCCCGACAGCGCCTCCAGCCGCAGCCAGAAGCGCGAGGCGATCGTCGGCGCGCTGGCATCACGCCGGGCACGGGTGAGCAGCACGTCCTTCGCACCCAGGCCGATGGCGAGATCGTGCGCGGAAATACCGATCCGTCGTTCCAGCCCCGGCAGCCCCAGCTCGGCACGGATGCGCGGCGCGAGCCAAGGGTCGGGCGCGGGCAGGCCGGGCCAGATGCCTTCGTTCAGCCCGCCCAGGATCATCAGGTCCGCACTGTGCAGCCGCGCCTCGATCAGACCGAGAATGGCCAGCCGCGGATGGCCCCCCTGCTGGGGCCGCACCGCCACCTCGTCCATCAAGCTACGCAGCAATGCTGCCAGGCTTCCGGGATCGGCAAGCGCCGGCCCATGCGCCGCTTCGCGCTCCAGATCGTCGAGCAGCAATGCGGCGGCGCGCCCATCCTCGCGACTCCATAGCATGTCACCGCCCAGCGCCTGCGACGTTTCCCGTAGAACGGCGATCAGGGCGGCCAGCGGTTGCGCACCATGCGAGAAAACGGCCTCCAGCTGCGCGAGCAGCGGCCGGGCGATTTCCCACCATCGCGCGGCGGCGCGACGGAGCGGCCCTTCGCGGCCGGTCTGCTCCGCCAGATGCGCGTCGATCCCCGCAAGCCCAGGGGCCGGGCGCGGCCCCCGCAGCGCCAGATCGAGCGATCGCGCACCCTCCAGCCACGCGGCGCGATCGTTCGGCTGCACCAGCGGATGCTTGAGCAGGGTCAGCAACGGCATCGGCGCGAAAGCCTGCGCGGCCGCATCGGCCACCGCCAGCAGCAACGTGCCGGGCGGCGTCAGCGACAGGGGCTGACCCGCGGAATCGTCGATCGCAATGCCCCAGCGCGCGCAATGCGCCGCCACCCGCCGCGCCAGCGCCCGATCGGGCGTGACCAGCGCGGCTGTCCGCGCCGGCGTTTCCAGCGCCTCGCGCAGCGCCAGCGCGATCGCCTGCGCTTCCTCGGCCGGCGTTGCCAGCTCCAGCGCCCGAACGCCGTCCAGGCGCCGCTCACCGGCGGGAAGGTCCGTCCAGCCATGAGTAAGCTCGGGCGGCTGCATCGCAGAGGCGATCGCCTTGCTGCGGGCGGGCGGGGCATCCAGCTCGCTGGCGACGCGCCATTGCTGGAACTCGCCCCGGCGGACGCCCATCCGGTCGAGCAGCAGCTTGAGGTGGAATTGCGGGTGCGTCTCCAGATTCCGTCGACGTCGACCGCTATTCGGATCCGGCGCATGCGGGCCGAGCAGTGCCCATTCCTCGTCGCCCATGCCGGTGGCGAGGCCGGGCAGCACGACCATGCCTTCAGGAAGCCCGGCCACCACCCGCAAGAGCCGCGCGATCGCAGGCGCAGCCGTGGTGATGCCGGCCGCGCAGACGAAGCCCGTGGGCGGTGCCGCTTTCCACCGATCGGTGACTCGCCCCAACAACTGTCGCCGCCGTTCGGGCAGGTCCACCCGCCCCTGCGCCGCCAGTTCCGCAGGCCAACGGGTCAGCACGATCTCGAACAGCGCAAGCGAGCGCTCCCAATGGGCCGAAAGCTCCGGCCCCAGTTCCAGCTCGCGCAGCCGGCGCGGCGGGACTTCCTCGACCAGCAGCTGGTCCAGCGTCGCTCCGAGCTCGCCCGCCAACCGCACCGCCTCCGCGGTGTCGAGACGCGCATCCTGCCCTTGAAGGAGCCGTGCCAGGATCATCCGCCGCTGCAAGGGGTCGACCGCCGGCGGCACCGGCGCGGCATCGTCCACCGCCTCGAACACCGCTTCGTCGAGCTCCGGATCGCCGATTGCGACCAGCCGAGGCAGCAACAGGCCGCCACCGCTCTCGCGAACGAACGCATCCTGCATCGCCCGCTTCGCACGGTTGTTGGGCAGCAGCACCACGCCGCGTGCCAGCCGCAGCGGGTCTGCGCCGAAGCGGCGGATCAGTCCGATCGCGAGCGCATCGGCAAAGGCGCGATGCGGCGGGATGGTGTACAGGTGAAGGGCGTTCGACATCCGGCTCGGAGAAATAGGAACGGAGCGCGAACTTTAGCGCCCTGGCCTATAAGCGCAACCGAACAAACGGGGGGATGCCCGGCGGGTCTCTGCCTAGGCGCCGAAGAGGTGGGCCAGGCTCCGCTCCAGCATTACCAGCTGCCACAGCGTCCGACCATGTTCGGCGCGACCCGCACGATGGTCCTCAGCCAGCCGCGCGATCGTCGCCGGCTCGAACCATCCGGTCTGCAACAGCAGCGGGGATCGAGGAAGCGCGGCGGCTTGCTCGGCCAGGGCATGGCGGAACCAGCCGCTGATCGGCGTCACGAAACCCATCTTCGGGCGATAGAGAATGTCGCGCGGCAGCCACGGCTCCAGCGCCTTCTTCATCAGCCACTTGCCCTGACTACCCCGAATACGCAGCGATGGCGGCAGGGTCGCGGCGAATTCCACCAGCCGGTGATCGAGCAGCGGCTCCCGCGCTTCGAGGCTCACCGCCATGCTGGTGCGATCGACCTTGGTGAGGATGTCCCCCGGCAGCCAGTGCCGGATGTCGGCATATTGTGCGCGGTCCAGAGCATCCCGTGCGGGCGCCGCGCGCATCGTCTCGACGTAGCGGGCCTCCGCGCGGTGCCCTTCCAGCGCCCGCCGCGCCGCCGGCGTGTAGAGCGCGTCGCGCAGAGCAGGCGTCGTGACCCCGACGGCCCGCGCATAGGCATGTGCCCCGTCCTCGGCCAGTGCGAGCAGCGTCGTCTTGGCGCGGAACGGACGCGGTGCCCAATCCGCCTTGGGATAGAGCGCACCGAGCCTGCCGAAGAGGCTGCGCCGGAGTTCCGGTGGCAGCAGGCCCCGCACCCGCTCCTCGGCCGCGAAAAAGCGGTGGCGACGATAGCCTGCCAGCGCTTCATCGGCACCGTCGCCGGAGAGCGCCACCGTCACGCTCTCGCGGGCGAGCTGGCAGACGCGATATGTCGGCAGTGCCGAGGCATCGGCGAAAGGCTCGTCAAAGGCGGTGACCAGCGTGTCGATCAGGCTGTAGTCTTCCGCGCCGACCGTGCGCGCACGGTGGCTCGTGGCAAAGCGTTCGGCGACCGTGGCGGCATAGCCGGTCTCGTCGAGCGCCGCCTCGTCGAAGCCGATCGTGCAGGTCTTCACCGCCGCCTTGCTGCGCTCCGCCATCAGCGCGACGACCGCGGAGCTGTCGACGCCGCCGGAGAGAAACGCGCCCAGCGGTACGTCTGCGACCATGCGCGAACGCACCGCCGTCCGCATCCGGTCGATCAGCTCGGCCTTCAGGTCGCGGCTGCTCCCGGTCGCACGGCGCGTGAAGTCGATGTCCCACCAGCGCACCGGCTGCGGGACCGGCCTGCCTCGCTGGAGCAGCAGGAAATGCCCGGCAGGCAGCTTCTGCACGCCTGCCACGATGCTCGCGTCGTCGGGGACATAGCCGAGCCCCAGATAATCCTCCACCGCGCGGAAATCGGCGGCGCGACGGAGCAGCGGGTGGGCGAGCAGGCCCTTCAGCTCGGACGCGAAGGCAACTGCGCCGTCCGCCAATTCGGCATAATGGAGCGGCTTCACACCGAAGCGGTCGCGGGCAAGGAACAGGCTCTGGTCTGCCGCGTCGTAGAGCGCGAAGGCGAACATGCCGTTCAGCCGGGCGAGCAGGTCCGGGCCCCAGGCGCGCCAGCCGTGCAGCAGCACCTCGGTATCGCTGTCGGTGAGGAACCGCGCGCCCAGCCTCTCGAGTTCCGCCCGGACTTCCCGGAAATTGTAGATTTCGCCGTTGAAGGTCACGGCCAGCGATCGATCCGGCATCGCCATGGGCTGGACGCCGCCCTCAAGGTCAATGATGGCGAGGCGGCGATGGCCGAGGCCCACCCCGGCGACGCACCAGACCCCCGAACCGTCGGGTCCACGATGTGCCTGGGCATCGCTCATCGCGACGATGCGGGCGGGATCGATCGGTTTGGCGAGGGCGGGATAAAACAGGCCGGCGATGCCACACATCAGCGTCGGTCTCCGCGTCCGCCCATTTCCACCCCATGCTCGTTATTCGTCGTCCGCATCCTGGTGGCTCGGTACCAAGCCGTCCGCATGCGCGCCACCCCGGCGATGCTTCCGTTCATGCCGATGCGGCGAGCAGCGCGTCGAGCGGCGCGAGCCGCGCGTCCCAGCTATAGCGGGCGATCACCCGCGCCCGCGCGGCGGCGCCCAGCGCGGCGGCGATTTCCGGCTCGGCGAGCAAGCTCAGCACCGCATCGCCAAACGCCGCCGATCCATCCGCGACACGAAGCGTGCCGGCATGGTCGATTCCCTCTGCCGCCGCCGGCGAAGCCACGACGGCGCGCGCCATCGCCATGCCCTCCAGGACCTTGTTCTGGATACCCCGCGCAAGCCGGAGCGGCGCCACGACCAGCGCGGCGGCGGCGAGCCACGCCCGCACATCCGGCACTGCGCCGGTGACGAGAACGCCTTCCGCGCGGGTGAGCGCGTGCACCGCCAGGGTCGGCGCACGCCCGACGATCGCAAAGCGTGCGCCCGGGTGCGATTGCCGTATGCGAGGAAACACGGTTTCGGCGAACCAGGTCACGGCCTCGATATTGGGGCGATAGTCCATCTGGCCGGTGAAGACGAGCAGCGGCCCCTCGCCCCCCACCGGCTCGAACCGGAGCCCGGGATCGTAGAATGCGGTGTCGATGCCGTTCTCGATCGCGTGCACGCGCGGGGCGTGGGTCTGCTCGCAGAACAAGGCCGCTTCCACCGCGCTGACGAACAGGCTCGCATCCGCCCCGCAGGCGACGCGCTGTTCGTGGCGGAGGAGCAGCGCCGCCTCGCGACGGTGCACCCACCCCATCGGCCCCGCCGCACCCTCGGCATAGGCGGCGAACTTGGCCGAATCCATGTCGACGAAATCCATGATCACCCGCTGTTTCGGGCGCGGCGGCAGATATTGGGCCATCTGGCTGGAATAGAGGAAGATCGTGTCGATCGGATGCTCCGCCAGCAGCCGGTCTACCGCATGCCGCACCTTGGCATCGGCAAAGGCGACCAGCGATACCGGCCGACGCTGCAACACCGCGCGCAGCCCCGTCCAGGCAGTCGGCGGCGTGCGCCAGGCGATCTCGCGCGAAACGGTATAGGGCGCGAGGCCGCCCTTGCGCTGCAGATCCTCCGCATCGTCGGCAAAGGCGACGAGATGGACGCGGTGGTTGCGGGCAAGATGGCGCAGCAGGTGATAGGCGCGGATCTTGTCGCCGCGATCCGGCGGATAGGGAATGCGGTGGGCAAGGAACAGGATCTCGCCCATCAGCCCAGCCCGCGCGCAATCATCGGCCCGATGCGGTTCGCAGCCCAAAGCGGCAGACGCTTCCACGCAGCGATCTTCCGCTGATATTTCGGGTCGAGCGGATTGATGCTGCGCGGGGCCGCCCCCTCGGCGTGGCGCGAATAATAGACCAGCGGCTCGGGCGTGAACCCCCAGTTTTTCTTGAACGCCGCCGCGCCGGTCCCAAGCTTCGACCGACCGAAATCGAACCGCGAGCAGCCGCGCTCGCGGGCGTGCGCCATCAGCGCAAAGTACATGCGATCGTTGGCCCGAAGCGCCCGGGCAGCCGCGGTCCCGCCGCCCCAATAGGGGTAGACCGTGCCGCGCCAGTACAGGCTGAGCACGCTGGCGACGGGATCGCCCTGGTGGCGCACCGTGAGGATGTTCGCCTCGGCGCCGAAGGTCTCGAGCACGGCGGAGAACAACATCGACGGGAAGACGGGCGTGCCGAGATTGCGGACGCTCTCCGAATAGACCGCATAATGGGCACGCCGCGCACGCCGATCCACGCCCGTTTCCACCGTCAGATCGGCAGCCAATGCCTTGCGCAGCTCCGCGCGCTGCTTGCGGGGCACGACGAGCAGTTCCGCCTCGTCGTCCGCCGCCAGCCGCCGGACAAAGCCGACATAGGTGCCGTCGTCGCGGTGCCAGTCCTCACCGGGGCAAGGCCCGCCGCGCAGGTCCAGGCTGGGGCAACGCAGGCGCAGGGCGAGGTCCCAGCCCGCCTCTGCGAGCGGGGCGACGACATCGGGCCGTAGAGCGAGAATGCCGCCAGCCACGCCGAAGCCCGCCGAGACCAGGGCCCGGCCGAACAGGGGCGAAGCGATCGCGGTGAGCGGCAGTACACCCACAACGCTGCCATCCGCAGCTTCCGCCACCAGATAGTGACTTCGCTGGCGGCACCCTTTCGCCACCGCCATGCTCCACTCGGGCAGGTGGAACGGGGTCGCGCCCGGGTGCGCATCGACCCAGCCCGCGAGACGGCGGCGTTCGGCCGGATCGCGCAGATCGGCGCTGCGGATCTCGAGCGTCACGCCAGCCGCTCCGCCGCACGCGCCGCGACCGCGTCCATGCGGTCCCAATCATGGGCGGCGAGCAGGGTGCGCAGCTTCCCCGCCATCGCGCCGAGCCGCGCATAATGACGCAGGCGCGACCTGAGCGGCGCGGCGCGTACGCGCGGCTGGCCGGGGTCGATCTCCCAGGGATGGAAATAGAACATCGCCGCGTCTCCGCCGGCATTGGCGGCACGGATCGCCCGATCCGTCACCCCTTGCGGCAACAGGCGGAAGAAGCCGCCGCCGGCCGTCACCTCCCGCCCCAGCACGCGCGCGATGGTGATCGGCAGTTCGATCAGCCGCGCGTCGGCAAGCGGATGGAACGGTGCGCGCGGCGCGTCGGGCCAGCCGTAATGATCATGGGCGATCGGGGCGATGCTGGACGAATAGGTATAGCCGGCCTCCGCCAGCACCGCATGGGCCCAGGGCGTACGCCGGTCGATCGAGAAGCTCGGCGCACGATACCCCTTCACCGCGGCGCCCGCGGCGTCCTCCAGCGCGGCGCGCGCCCGGGCGAGGTCGGCCCGGAACTGGTCCGGCGTAAGGGTGAAGACACGGGCATGGTCCCAGCCATGGCTGGCGACTTCGTGCCCCGCCTCGGCGATGCGACGGACCAGCTTCGGATGCCGCTCCGCTACCCAGCCGAGCGTGAAGAAGGTGCCTTTCGCCCCCGCTTCGGCGAACAGCGCCAGCACGCGATCGGTATTCGCCTCCACCCGGCGCTCAAGGCCGTCCCAGTCGTCCCGCGCGATCGTGGTTTCGAACGCGCCGACCTGGAACCAGTCCTCCACATCCACCGACAGGCCGTTCTGCACCCGCATCGCTCAGGCCACGTTGCCGCGCAGGGCATCCAGATCGATGCCGCTACGGCCGTCGTCCTTCTCGACCCATTCGACCAGCAGCGAGAGTACACGGCGCAGCGCGTCCGATTGCGAGGTGACCTGCGCTTCCAGCTCCGCCACGCGGCGCTCCAGCGCCCGGGTTTCGGGAGAGCCGGCGGGTACCGTCCGCAGTTCCGCCACTCTGCTCGGACGGATCGGCACGGGGGCGACTGCAGGCTCCGGCGTTTCCTCGATCACGCTTTCCTGCTCGATGTCATCGATGACGGCGGCGATATCCGGCGCGCCGAAATTCTCGATCTGCTCGACCGCCCCATACAGGAGCACCCGGCTGGCAAGCTGGTTGAGCCGACGCGGAATACCGCCAGACCATCGGTGCATCGCCATCAGCGCGTCCGGCGTGAAGCGCGGCCGCCCCTGCCAGCCGACCAGGGTGAGCCGATGCATTAGATAGGATTCCACCTCCTCCACCTCCATCGGCGCCAGATGATGCATGGCGATCACCCGCTGGCGGAGTTGCTCGAAGGCGGGCTGCTGCAGTACGAGGCGGAATTCCGGCTGGCCGAGCAGGAAGATCTGCAGCAACGGATAGCCGCCGGCCTGGAAGTTGGAGAGCATGCGGAGCTCGTCCAGGCTTTCGCCCGGCAGCGCCTGGGCTTCGTCGACCACCAGCAGCGTGCGGCGTCCCGCTCGGGCGATATCGTGCAGCCCGCGTTCGATGGCGGAGAGCAGCGATGCCTTGGAGAGGTCGTCGCCCGGCAGCCCCAGCCCCTGCGCGACCAGCCGCAGGAGATCGTCCGCGCGCAGGTGGGTGGAGACGATCTTGATGACGTTCAGCCGCTCGCCGTCGAGCTCGCCGAGCAAATGGCCCATCAGCGTGGTCTTGCCCGCGCCTGGATCGCCGGTGATGACGACAAAGCCCTCACCCTGGCTCAGGCCATAGCCCAGATAGGCCATCGCCTTGCCGTGCGTGGCGGTATCGAACCAGAAGCGGGGATCGGGGGTCAGCTGGAAAGGCCGGCCGCGCAGTCCGTAATGATCGTCCATCATGATCGCAGTCTCCGGAGCGGCCCCGCTCCCTCCCTTCTAGAATCCATAGCGTGCGCCGATCAGCGCCTGTGCCGATGCCTGGTCCGGTCCGTCGCGCAGCGAGCCGTAGACTCCGGCCGTGGCGGTGAGGCTCAGCTGGCCGAGGCGGCGGGTATAGGCGGTGTTCGCTCCCCAGCCGAGCACCGCGATGCTGCCGGGGATATCGCCGTCATAATAGCTGGCGAGCAGGTCGACGCCGATCGTGCCGTCCCGCCCGGCCGCGAGTGCCGCGAAGGCTTGGGCGTAGAAACTTTCGTCCCAGCTACCGCCGCCGACATTGGCGGCCACGGGCGTCAGGAAGTCGCGCCGCGCGAAGCCGCCGCCCAGGCCGAAGCGGGTCGTGCCCCGGCTCCATACCGTATTGGCCGTCACGCCGCGACCGCGATACGCCGCCGTCGCCGCGGATGAGAAGGCGCCCGCGATGCATCCGCCCGCCGCCGCGCCGCTGGTGCCGTAGATGCAGGCACCTGCCTGGGCACCAAAGGGATCGCCGGTCGTGACGAAGCCCACCGGCAGCGCGGCGAGGCTGCCGCCCACCTGCTGGCCATAGGTCTCTACCGTGTCGTACACCGCCACCTGGATGCCGCTGCCGCTGTTGCGCTGATAGGTGAAACTGCCGGTGTAGCGCATCGCGCCGTACCGTCGCCCGATCCGGACCTCCAGCGCCGTGCGGCGGCTCGGCCGCCACGATACGCCGCCGTCCCAGAACAGCCCGCCGAAATCATAGGCCAGCCGGAGCGGCGATGCGGCGTCGGTGGCGAAACGTCCCGCCCCGTCCACCACCGGCCGGCCGCTGGCATCGAGCAGCGGATCGCGCTGCCGAACCGAGATTGTCTCATAACCGACGCCGCCGACCAGGGCGATGGTGCGGGTGACCGGCGCGATCGCGTCGCCCCGGCCCGAGCTGCTGGCGAACCGCTGGTCGAGCTGGCTCGCCCGTTCGCGCACCAGACCGCCGGACAGGCTGAGCCCGATCGGCAGCACGGCCCCCGGCTTGGTGCCGATGCTGGCGTTGACCGCGTGCGAGGTCGAATGGTCGAACCGGTCCACCCGCGGCAGCGCGGCAGGCACGCCGGATGCAGCGCCGTCATCCACCTTGGTAAAGCCGAAGCGATAGGCCCCCTGCACGAACAGCGGCCCCATGCCGGTGTCGAGCTTCGGCCCTGCATAGCCCGAATAAAGCTGGCTGAGGTTACGGGCAGTGGCGACGTTGCCGGTCAGTGCGTCGCCGCGCGCATCGGTGCGCGTGCGGGTCGCCACGGCGCCGGCCTCCAGCGTCAGACCCCGCGCCGCCGCGATCCGTGCCTGCGCCAGTCCGTTGTGGCTGTCACCCGATTGCAGGCTGCCCTTTTCGGTGACGCGATGCTGATACTGGTAGCTTAGCTGCACCTGCATGCGGCGGGTGCGGATGCTGCCGTCCACCCCGGCGCCCAGCTGGGAATAGGTCAGCGTCTCGCCGCCGTTCAGCTCGGCCGTCGCAACCTGGCTGACCTCCAGATAGGGGGTGATGCTGGCGCGACGCTGGGCCGCTGCGGGCACGATCGCAGCGGCGCACACGGCCAGCACGATCGCGCGACGAATCACCGACCGCCCTGCGCGTAATAGCTGCCGAAACGGCGGCCGGAGGGCTGGAACGACACCGCGTTGAGGACGAGCTGGATATGCTCGCAGCCATCTAGTGCCGCGACGGCGGCGCGCAGATCCACCTCGCTGGTCCGATCGGCGCGGACCACCATCATCGTCTGGCCGACATGGAGCGCCAGCACCGATGCGGGCGACGCGGCCAGCGCGGGGGGCGAATCAAAGATCACGATGCGACGCGGATTGGCCGCCGCCAGCCGATCCAGCATCGCCCGGGCGCCGTCGCTCGCCAGCAGCTCGGTATCGCTGACGCTGCGGGTACCGGCGGGCAGGATCGCGAGCTGCGGCACGTCGGTATCGACGATGCACGCCTCCACATCGACCAGTCCGGCCAGCGCGTCGAGCAGCCCCGGCCCCTCGGACATGCCGAGCCGCTTGGACACGTCCGGCTTGGCGAAATCGGCATCGACCAGCAGGATCTCGACGTCCTTCTCCGCCGACATCGAAAGGGCGAGATTGATCGCGCAGAAGGTCTTGCCCTCGTCCGGCTGTGCCGAGCAGACCAGGATCATCCGCGCGCGATCGGCATCGACCCCGGCGACGCCGCGGGCGGTGAGCAACAGCTGTCGCTTCACCATGCGGAACTCTTCGGCAAGCGGCGTGATCGGGCCGCCGGGAACCAGCATGCCGCCGGCTGCGAGGCGATGGCGGTCAATCGCCACCAGTTGCCGAGACGGGCTCTGGAGGTCCGGCAGCACGCGGTGGACCGGCGCTGCGGGTTCATCCGGCGCAAGGCCCGGCATCATCGCGACGGCGCGCTGGATCAACGAGCCATAGGCGCTGCGAGGGCTGTGTTCGTTCATCGTTTCAGGCCCCCATGCCGTGATGGAGCATGCCGACGAGCAGGACCGCCGCATAGGCAGCGCCGAGACCTGCCACGCCCCCGAGGAAGCGCTGCAACTGCCGGCGACGCCTCGCCATCTGCGCCTGCGTCACCACATCGCCGATCGAGCCGATCACCGGCATGCCGCTGGCCTTTTCGAGACGCGCCGCAGTGTCGAAGGTGGTGCGCAGCTTGGACAGCAGGAACGCCACCGCCACGCCTGCCCCCAGCCCCGCAACCAGCACCGCGCTCAGCAGCATCGGCCGGTTCGGCGTGCTGGGCGCCCGCGGCTGTGTCGGCGGATCGATGACGCTGAACTTCACCGCATCGGTCTGGCTTTCCGCCTGACTGCTGATGCGCAGCTGCTCCCGATCGGCGAGCAGCTTGGCATATTGATCCTTGAGCACTTGATAGTCCCGGTCGATCTGCCCCTGTTCGGACGCCGCCTGCGGGGACTGGGTCAGCTTTGCGCTCAGCGCGGCGAGATCGCCCTGGATCTGCGCGCGACGCTGGTTCAGCGCCGCGACCTGCGCGGCCTTGTCGGCCTGCATCGAGCGCAGGCTGAGATAGAGCGGATTGGCGAAGCTGCCGCCGCCGCCGCCACCCGTTGGCTCGCGCGCGGCAGCGGCCTGCGCGCCGGCGATCTGCCGCTTGAGCGCGACCACATCGGGATGCGCCTCGGTGAAGCCGCGCGCACGTGCATCGGCAAGCTGCGCCTGCAGGTCGGCCAGCCGGGCGCGCGCCGGCCCGGCACCGACGACGACGCCGCCGCCCTGCCCAGCCACGCTGGCGGGCGTCCCCGCCATCTGCGCGTTGACGGCGCTCAGGCCGCTCTGCGCCGCAGCGAGATCGCTTTCGATCTGCTGCAGCTGCTGTTGCGCCGCGCCGATCCGGTCATCCAGCGAACCCGTGCCGGGTAATGCGCCGAGGAAGCGGGACTGGAAATCGGCGCGCTTGGCTTCGGCGGCCTGGAGCGCCTGCTGCCGTTCGGCGAGCTGCTGGTCGAGGAATGCGAGCGACTGGCTGCTCTCGTCGCGGCTGTCGGCGAGCTTGTTGTCGCGGAACAGGGCGATCAGCTTCTCCACAACCTGCCGGCAGATTACCGGATCGGCGCCGGTCACCGCGATCTCGAACAGATTGTCCTGCTGGGCAGTGAACTTGATCGCTTTCTGCAGCCCGGCGATGCGGGCGCCGAGATCGGCCGGCTTGGTGATCGTCTTGGCGAGATCGGTGCCGCGCACCACCTTTTCCAGGTTCACCGCGCTGGTCAGCGTCTGTCGGATGCGGTCGATATCCTGCTGCTGACCGGCCGCTCCGGCGCCGCCGTCGCTCGGCAGCACCTGGCGCAGTTCCACCAGCACCCGCGCCTTGGACTCATAGGCATCGGGAATACGCGCGACGGCGATCCAGCCGACCACGCAGATCGCCCAAGCCACCGCCAGCGCCACCGTGCGGCGCATCCACACCGCATGCAGCGCGCTGCGAACCTCGTCGAACAGCCCTCCCATCAGAACATGCTCTGCGGGATGATGATGACATCACCCGGCTCCAGCCGGACATTGGCCGAGGTATCGCCGTTCTTCAGCAGATCGGACAGGCGCAGCTTGTATTCGCGCTGCTTGCCGGTCTGCGGATCGTAGCGCACCAGCCGCGCGCGATTGCCGGCGGCGAACTCGGAAAGCCCGCCCACGCCGATCATCGCGTCGAGGATCGACATGTTGGCACGATAGGGCAGCGAAGCCGGCTTCTCGGTGGCGCCGACCACCCGCACCTGCTGGCTGAACGTGCCCGAGAAATTCTCCACGATCACCGAGACGATCGGGTCCTTGATATATTCGCTGAGGGCGAGCTTGAGGTCGTCGGCCAGCATGGCGGGCGTCTTGCCCACCGCCGGCATGTCGTTGATCAGCGGCGTGGTGATGCGACCGTCGGGGCGCACCTGCACCTTGGAAGAGATCTCCGGGTTGCGCCACACGAAGATGCTGAGCTGGTCCAGGGGGCCGATGACATATTCGTCGCTGGGCGCCTCCTTGGTGCCGACGAAACCGGCGGCGGGGAGTTGCGGCCGCGCGCTCTGGCCGCCGCATGCTGCCAGCATGCCTGCCAGCGCCAGCGCTGCCGCCGCCTTGTACCCGAACGAAACCGCCATTGCCTTGCCTCCCAGCGGCAGCAAAGCGGCTGGTCGCGCGCTTCTGCCGGAGCGGCTGCTATGGCGCAGGACGCGTAAATTTAGCGTTAGGCGTCAGGCGCCTGCCAAAAGCTCCTGGACCGGCGGGTGGCCAAGGAACGCCTGCGGGCTGGCGCTGGCGCCGTATGCGCCGGATGCGAAGATGGCGATCAGGTCGCCCACCGCCGCCCGCGGGAGCGCAACGCGGTCCGCCAACCGATCGAGCGGGGTGCAGAGCGGACCGACGATATTGACCACCTCCTCCGCCGCATCGTGCATCCGGTGCGCCACCGCGATGGGATAGTTGCGGCGGACCACGGTGCCGAAATTGCCGGTCGCGGCGAGATGATGGTGCAGCCCGCCGTCGACGATCAGGAAGGTCTCGCCCTGGCTTTCCTTCCGGTCGACGATACGCGCCAGATAGATTCCCGCCTCGCCCACCAGCCAGCGGCCGAGTTCGATGGCGTAGTGGGTGTCCAGCCGGTCGAGCTCGCCCGCCAGCGCGGCGCCCACCTGCTCGACATCGAGCGGCACGTCACCGGGGAAATAGGGGATGCCGAAACCACCGCCCAGATTGACCAGCGGCGGCAACGCGCCGGCCTCCTCCGCCAGCCGCGCGGCGAGCCCGATGGTCGCAGCCTGGGTTTCGATCACGGCCTCTGCCGACAGCGCCTGCGATCCGGCATAGATGTGAAAGCCGCGCCAGTCCGCGCCTGCGGCGATCAGCCGCCGAACCAGCGCCGGCGCGCGTGCCGCGTCGACACCGAACGGCGAGGCGCGCCCGCCCATCTTCATGCCCGATCCGCGCAGCTCGAAATCGGGGTTCACCCGCACCGCGAGACGTGGCGTGGCGCCCAGCCGCGCGCCGATCGCCAGCGCGCGTTCCGCTTCCCCTTCCGACTCCAGGTTCAGCGTCACCCCGGCCTGGATCGCCGCCGTCAGCTCCGCGTCGCCCTTGCCCGGCCCGGCGAAGCTGATAGCGTCGGCCGGCATTGCCGCCAGCGCCTTGTCCATCTCCCCGGCGGAGGCGACATCGATGCCGTCCACCTGCGGCGCGATCGCGGCGATCAGCGGCGGGAAGGGATTGGCCTTGATGGCATAATGCAGCGCGACGCGCGCCGGCATCGCGGCGCGGAAACGGCCGATCCGCGCCTGCACCGCCGCGGCATCGTAGAGGTAAAGCGGCGTTCCCGCCTGTGCCCATTCGCCCGCGCTCCGGCCCGCGATGTGCAGCACCGGCGCTTCGGCATAGTCGGGAGGGACCGGACCGGTCGGCTTGGCGTTCATAGGATCTCCGTCTTCAGCCCGGATCGATCGAGCTTGCCATTGGCGTTGCGCGGCAGGCGCTCGCGCCAGACATAGCGGGCCGGCTGCTGGAAGCTCGGCAGCTCGCGCCGCAGCCGCGCACGCAGTTCTTCTTCGCGGCTACCGTCGCCGCGCGCCACGACCACGATCGCCTGGCCGAGCCGCGGATCGGGAATACCGAACGCGACGGCCTCGCCGGTCTCGCCCCCCGCCACCACCGCTTCCTCGATCTCGGTCGGGCTGATGCGGTTGCCGGATGATTTGATCATCTCGTCGTCGCGGCCGACGAAGCGCAACAGCCCCTCGGCATCCTCCGCCACGGTGTCGCCGGACCACACCGCCATGCCCTGATGGTCGGCGAAGCCGGGCGCCGGACGAAACCGCAACGCCGTGCGCTCCGGATCGCGCCAATAGCCCTTGGCGACCAGCGGGCCGGCATGGACGAGCTCGCCCTGCCGGGCGCGCTTGCCCTCGGCGTCGACGATCAGCACTTCGGCAAACGGAATTGCCCGTCCGATCGAATCCGGGTGCGCGTCGACCAGCGCCGGATCGAGATAGGTGGAGCGAAAGGCCTCGGTAAGGCCGTACATCGGGTAGAGCGCCGCTTGGGGAAAACGGCTGCGCAGGCCCTGCACCAGCGGCCGGGTGAGCGCGCCGCCCGAATTGGTGAGGCGCCTGAGCATCGTCGCGGTATCGGCAGGCCATGTCGCTTCGAGCAGTTGCACCCACAGCGGCGGGACGCCCGCCAGCGTCGTGATGCCGAACCGATCCACCGCCTTCACGACATCGCGCGCGGTGAGATAGTCCAGCGGTACCACGCGCGCGCCTGCCGCCCAGCTGGAGAAGAGCTGGTTCTGGCCATAGTCGAAGCTCAGCGGCAGCACGCCGAGCACCCGGTCCGTCGACGTGAGCCGCAGATAATGGGCAACGCTGATCGCCCCCAGCCAGAGATTGGCGTGGCTGAGCATCACCCCCTTGGGACGGCCCGTGGAGCCGGAGGTGTAGAGAATGGCGGCCAGCGCCTCAGGGTCGCCGCTCGCCGGCGGGAGCGCATCGGCGCCGGTCAGCGCTTCCTCCGTGAGCACCCGACAGTCGGCGGGCACGTCACCCGGTTCAAGCGCCGCCAGCCGCGCCTCCTGCGTTACCAACAGCCGCGCGCCGCTGTCCGCGAGGATATGCGCCACCTGGGCGCGCTTGAGCGCTGGGTTGATCGGCACATGCACCAGCCCCGCGCGCGGACCGGCAAGCGGCATCAGACATGCCGCGCGGGTCTTGGGCAGCCAGCTCGCCACCCGTTCGCCGGCGGCAAGTCCCTGCGCAGCCAGTGCGTGCGCCATGCGACCTACCGTCGCTTCCAGCTCGGCATAGGTGAGCGTGCCGCCCTTGTCTTCCAAAGCAACGGCGTTCGTCGCGCCACGCAGCGGCAGCGCGTCTATAAGATGCGGGGCAGGATCCAGCGCGATCATGCCTCCACCCATAGTCTTGGCAGCGCCGCCGCCAAGCCTTACGGAAGCGCAAATTTCTTGCAGGGGACCCTCATTGCGGCCTGAAGCCATGATCGACATCGAAACCACCGTGCGCGGCGTGTTGCGCGACGTGCTGGGACTGGGCGATGATCGCGTCGCCGCGTTCGATGAGAACACCCCGCTGTTCGGCGCGCTGCCCGAACTCGATTCGCTGGCGGTCGCCGGCGTGCTGACGGAAATCGAGGATCGGCTGGGCATCCTGATCGAGGATGACGAGGTGGACGGCGAGATGCTGGAAAGCTTCGGCGCGCTCACGCGATTCGCCGCGCAGAAGGTATTGGGGTGATCGAACCCTATGACTGGGCGGGTGGCCGGGAAGCGATGTTGCGCTTCGGCCCCGGCAGCGGCCCGGTCGTCATTGCAGCGCTTCCCCTGTTCGAGGAGGCGAACCGCATGCGCGCGTTCGCCGTCTCCATCCTCCGCACCCTGGCGGACCGGCACGGCATCGCCGGGGTGCTGCCCGAACTCCCCGGCACGGGCGAGAGCCTGATCCCCAGCGAGCGTATCGCCATCTCCGATCTTCGCGCCGGCTTCGCGGCAGCGGCCCGCACCGCCGGCGGTCGTGCCTATTCGATGAGCATGCGGAGCGGCGCCCTGCTCGACGGCAGCGTCGCGATCCGCAAGCGCTGGCACTTCACCCCCCAGCCGGGGGACGCCCTTCTCCGCGCGCTGCGGCGAATCCATCGCAGCGGCGACGCGCCCGGCTATGACGGCCATCGCCTGCCCGACACCTTTCTCGAAGAACTGCCGGAATGCCATGTCGAGCCGGCCCGCACGATCCGTCTGGAGGGCGACTCCCGTCCCGCCGATCGGCTCGTGCCCGGCCGCGCCTTGTGGCGTGCACCGGCGGCGGAAAGCGATGACACGCTCGTCGCGCTCCTCGCCGACGATCTCGCCGCCTGGGTGCACGCGTGCGAAACCTGATCGGCTTCCCGTGCCTGGGAGACATGCTGATCGGCACGCTGGACAGCGCGTCGGGCAGCACGGGGCTGCTTATCGTCTCGAACGGCAACGAGGTTCGCAGCGGCCCGCATCGCAGCATGTCGCAGCTGGCGCATCGCATTGCGGCGGCGGGCTACCCGGTGTTCCGCTTCGACCGCCGCGGGGTGGGCGACTCGGCCGGCGCCAATCAGGGCTTTCTGGAAAGCGCACCGGACATCGCTGCCGCCACGAGCAGTTTCCGGCGCGAGGCGCAGCTGCGCCGTGTGGTCGCGTTCGGCAATGGCGACGGTGCCGCCGCGCTCGCCCTGTTCCACGGCCAGGCGCGAATCGACGCGCTGCTGCTCGCCAATCCCGTGACCCTCGGGCCCCCGCCCCCGCCGGGACAGGACCAGGAAGCGGGGGATGCAGCGCCGCGCGGCTGGATGCGGCAGATGATCCGGCGATCCGGCCGCAAGCAGGACGCACCCGCCAGCATCACGGCCGAACTCACCGCAGCGTTTCTGGGCGCTGAAGTGCCGATTACCGTGCTGCTCGCAACGCGCGACAGGATCGCCGCCGATTTCGCCGAATTCCTGCACAAGCCGGCCTTCGCCGCCGCCGCCACCCGGATTCGCCGCAAGCAGTTCGACACCGCCAGCCATGTCTTCGCCGGCACGGCCGACAAGGCATGGCTCTACGAGCGCGTGATCGAGGCGCTCGCCGAGCAGCGAACGCCCTGATCCTTCCTTACTCGGCCGCCTGCGCCACCGTCTCGAAATCGGCCGCCGCGAGGAAGCGCTCGGCGTCGAGCGCAGCCATGCAGCCGGTACCGGCGGCCGTGATCGCCTGGCGGTAATGCTTGTCCATCACGTCGCCGCAGGCGAACACGCCGGGCACGCTGGTGTTGGTCGTGCCCTTCTCGACCTGGATATAGCCGTCGTCGTCGAGCGCGATATGGCCGCGGAACAGCTCGGTCGCCGGGTGGTGACCGATCGCGACGAAGCCGCCATCGACCTCCAGCGTCGAAAGTTCGCCGGTCACCGTGTCCTTCAACTCGATGCCGACCAGACCCTCGGGCTGGCCACCGCCGACGAAGCGGGCGACTTCCTTGTTCCACAGCACGTTGATCCGCTCGTTGGCGAACAGGCGCTGCTGGAGGATCTTCTCGGCGCGCAGCGAATCGCGGCGATGGATCAGCGTCACGTCATGGCTGTGGTTGGTGAGGTACAGCGCTTCCTCGACCGCGGTGTTGCCGCCGCCGATCACCGCAACCTTCTTGCCGCGGAAGAAGAATCCGTCACAGGTCGCGCAGGCGCTGACGCCCTTGCCCTTGAGCAGCTCTTCCGAATCGAGGCCGAGCCAGCGGGCCTGGGCGCCGGTAGCGATCACCAGCGTATCGCCGGTGTAAACCGTGCCGCCATCGCCCACCATGCGGAAGGGCCGCTGGGTCACATCGACCTCGACGATCGTGTCCCACATCATCTGCGCGCCGACATGCTTGGCCTGGGCCTGCATTTCCTGCATCAGCCAGGGGCCCTGGATCACCTCGCGGAAGCCGGGATAATTCTCGACATCGGTGGTGGTCATCAGCTGACCACCGGGCTGGATGCCCTGGACGACGATGGGGGCAAGCCCCGCACGCGCGCCATAGATGGCGGCCGAGAGGCCTGCGGGGCCCGAGCCCAGGATCAACATGCGGGTAGAATGGGTGGCGGTCATGCTCTGCTTTCCGACGAATCTTCGATGCCGCTTCTAGAGACAGGGCATCGTCGGAAGCAACATGGCGTCGCGGGCGATATCTGCAACGCCGTGCCGGAACGGAAAAGCTGTTACGACACCAAGGCGAAATTGTCGGCGATCATCGAAGCACCCAGACGGCGACGCTCGCCCAGAACAGCACGCTGCCCATCGTCATGATCAACAGGCTACGCGAGGCGGCGGGATCGACCCCTTGGCCCTCAACCTGCTCCGGCGGCAATTCATGCAATGCACGCATGTTGCGTGTCTCCTTTCAGCATCCCTCTTCCTGCTGTCGCTTATAGACGATCCGGAAATCCGTACCGTTCCGGTATTATGCCTAAGCGAGAGCCGTCATCGGAGGATAGAGGTCGATGTTGGGAATGGGCACGGCCACGTCCTGCTCCCGGACGAAGCCCGTTACCGAATCGCTGCCTGCTTCCCCGCTCAGCACCACCGTGGTGGGTGCGATCGCGCGCCCCTCGACGAGCGAATAGAAGAGGAGCAGTCGCGTACGCGTCGCCCGCCCGCCATTGTCGAGTATGAGCGCCAGACGGCCGGACGCGAGCCGCACCACCAGGCCCGGCGGATACAGGCTGATGCTGCGCATGAACTGGAAGAGCAGCTCACGATCGAAATGACCGTCCCAGCTCCACATGGCGCCAAGCGCCCGCGCGGGCCGCCAGGCCTCCTTGTAGGAGCGATTGGACGTCAGCGCATCGTAGACGTCGCAGATTGCCCCCATGCGGGCCGGAAGGCTGATGGCGTCCCCCTCCAGTCCGTGCGGGTAGCCGGTTCCGTCCCATCGCTCATGATGGTGCAGACAGACTTCCATCGCCAGGTTGGGCAGGCTCGCATCCGCCCGCAGCAATGCCACGCCCGCTTCCGGATGGGTGCGCACCAGTTCCAGCTCTTCGGCGGAAAGGCGCCCGGGCTTGTCCAGCACGACATGCGGAATCGCCATCTTGCCGACATCGTGCAGCAAGCCGGCAAGACCGAGCGTACGAACGGCCTCGTCGTCCATCTTGAGGTGCCGTGCCAGGTTCACCATCAGCGTACAGACGGCGACGGAGTGCAGATAGGTATATTGATGCTTGCTCTTCAGTTGGAGCACGCGAAGCAGGGCCGAGGCATTGCGGTCGAGCTGCCCGGAAATATCGTCGACCAGCGCCGCGACCTTTTCATGCGCCACGGCACGTCCCAGCCGGACATCGTCGAACGTGTCCCGAACCGTGTCGAGTGCGCCCGCGACCAGGGCCGCGGCCCTTGCCTGTTCGGCGGGAAAGCTGGCAGCGGCCTGCTTCGCCTCCCGGTTCGCCGTATGCGCAAGCATAGTCTCGTCTTGCGCGGCCGCACCGGCGCCCGACTCTTCGCTGGCCGTCGCCTCGCATATGAGTTCCTGCGACCTTCCAAGGTCGACAATCACGCCGCCGCGAAATGCCCGCAGCTTCTGCAGATCGTCTGGATCGGTGAGAAGGAAGCGGGTTCGCCAGAAAGGATGCTCCCACCAGGAGCCCTCGAAACCGTGGATGAACATCCCGAGCCGGACATCGGCCGCGACCAGCGTCTTCAGCGTCGCCATGACGTCGTGCCCCGACCTTCCGATCCAGATGCTCGAAAGAAGTGCCCCGCACGTGACACGTCGTCGAATCTCCTCCCAACTTGCTTCACCGAGGCTATGACCGCGGGGCTAATCGAGAATGTCCGAATATCGTTAGTGGGGTACTAACGGGCCGCTTCAGCGCTTGGGGATGGTAGCGGAGGAGGGACTTGAACCCCCGACACGCGGATTATGATTCCGCTGCTCTAACCAACTGAGCTACTCCGCCCCGAAGCGAGAGCGGGCCATCTATGTCGGTGCGGGCCATCCGTCAAGCGAACATGTGACGAGAATGCATTTCCCATGGACCGCCGCGATACCACCAGCTCGCAAGCCCCGATATTTCAACGGTTTTAGGGGTAAAATCCGCCTCCAGCGCACGTAGCAGCGCCTTGGCTAGGACCGGCCGGACCTTGTTCTGCACCGTCACGTGCGGGCGCCAGCGCCCCGCATCCTGCGGCGTAAGCAGTCCGGCGAACGCTTCCAGCAGGCCGGCGCGAATCGCCGTAAGCTCGGGCGCCTCGATACGATACGCAACGCCCTGCCCCAACGACATCAGCCCGCTTACGCGCGCTCGCGGCGCACGCACGCCGCGCGTCTCCTGCGACAGCCGGTGCTTCAATTCCTCCGCGACCGATGGCGGCAGATGGTGGAACAGCGTCAGATGCGCATCGAGCTGGTTGCGCTCGGGCGGGAAATGCGCGCGGCGCAGCGAATCGAACCACGCCTGATCCGCCTTCCCGAACAGCGCCGTCACGATCAACGGGGCAGGCAGCGGGGCCGTCGCCCCGCTCAAATCTCCACCTGGCTGCCCAGTTCGACGACGCGGTTGGTCGGAAGACGGAAGAACTCCATCGCGCTTTCGGCGTTGCGCAGCATCCAGGCGAACAGCTTCTCGCGCCAGATCATCATCCCCGGCCGCGACGAGGGCAGCAATGTCTGACGGGCCAGGAAGAAGCTCGTCTCCATCATCTTGAACTCGGCGCCGCAGGCATCGACCGACTTCAGCGCCGCCGGCACGTCCGCCTCCTGCATGAAGCCGTAATAGAGGATCATGCGGTGGAAGCCCTTGCCGAGATCCTCCACCACCATGCGCTTTTCCTCGGGCACATAGGGCACGTCGCTGATCTTCACGGTCAGCAGGATCACCCGGTCGTGCAGCACCTTGTTGTGCTTGAGGTTGTGGAGCAGCGCGTGCGGAACACCGTCGGGCGTCGAGGTCATGAACACTGCGGTGCCGCGGACGCGCGTTGCCGCGTTGGCCGCCGACTCGATGAAGATCTGGATCGGCATCGCGCTCTCGCGCAGCCGCGCGATCATCAGCTTGCGGCCCTTGGCCCAGGTGGTGAGCAGCGTGAAGATGACGAAGCCCGCCATCAGTGGGAACCACCCGCCATCGGGCACCTTGGTGAGGTTGGCCGCGAAATACGCGAAGTCGACCGCGAAGAAGAGTGCCAGCAGCGGAATCGCGTAGCGCTTCTTCCAGTGCCACAGGTTGAACAGCACCACGGCGAGCAGACAATTGTCGATCAGCATCGCGCCGGTGACGGCGATACCATAGGCTGCGGTCAGGTTCGACGAGGTCTGGAAGCTGAGCACCAGCAGGATCACCATGATCATCAGCGCCCAGTTGATGATCGGGATGTAGATCTGCCCGGCGGTCGCCGCGCTGGTATGGTCGATGCGCAGGCGCGGCACGAAGCCCAGCTGAATCGCCTGCTGGGTGACCGAGAAGGCGCCGGAGATCACCGCCTGCGATGCGATGATGGCCGCGGCGGTGGCGACGAAGACCAGCGGCAGGCGCAACGCCTCGGGCGCCAGCAGGTAGAAGGGGCTGCGCAGCGCCTCCGCGTCGCGGATCAGCAGCGCGCCCTGCCCCATATAATTCATCATCAGCGCCGGCAGCACGAACCACAGCCAGGAAATGCGGATCGGATTGCGCCCGAAATGCCCCATATCGGCGTAGAGCGCTTCGGCGCCCGTCACTGCGAGCACCACCGAACCGAGCGCGAGGAAGGCCCGCAGCGGATCCAGCATGAAGAAATGGACGGCGTGATGGGGCGAGAACGCCTGCAGCACGGAGGGCGTCTGCACCATGCTGATCACGCCCAGCGTCGCGATGACGAGGAAATAGAAGATCATCACCGGGCCGAAGAACGCGCCGACGCGCGCGGTCCCGGTCCGCTGGATCGAGAACAGCATCACCAGGATGACGACCGCGATCGGCACCACCAGCCGGTGGAATCCGGGCGCGGCAACCGCAAGCCCCTCCACCGCCGACAGCACCGACACCGCCGGGGTGATCATCGAATCGCCATAGAAGAGCGCGGTGGCGAATACGCCGAGCAGCACGATCCCCTGGGTCCAGCGGCGCTGGCCGCCCCGGCCGGAGATGAGCGCGAGCAGCGCCAGGCTGCCGCCCTCGCCCTTGTTGTCCGCGCGCATGATGATCGTGACGTATTTGAGCGTCACCACCACCATCATCGACCAGAACATCAGGCTGATCGCACCCAGCACATGCGGGGTATCGAGCGGCAGTTCGTGATGCTCGTTCGCGAAGGTCTCGCGGAAGGCGTATAGCGGGCTGGTACCGATGTCGCCGAACACGATGCCGATGGCACCGAGGGCGAGTTTCCACGTCGGGTCCTGGCCGTGGTGGCCATGCCCGCCATGCGGTTCCGAATCGGGGAGGAGCGCGGCAGCGTCTCCGGTCGCTTCGGCGGTCACCGGTGCGACAGACGCTGAGAGTAGCGAACCGACCTGGCCATAGAGACCTGTGTTCTCATCATCATCAGGATGCGGGCCGTTAGCATGTGCAACATGCCCTATCAACAAGCGTGTCCAGGGCGGCTAGACGCGCCAGCGCCTCGCCCGTTCCAATTGCGGTGAAGATAGTCATCGCGCGTTGCCGAACAAGGCGTCGCCTTCGCCCCGCGTCGGCACCTCGCGCAGCACGAAACTGCTGTTGATCGTCACCACCCCCGGCAGGCGCCCGAGATGTTCGCGGTGGATTCGCTCGTAATCGTCGAGGTCGCGGCACAGGATCTTGAGCCGATAGTCCTGGCCGCCGGAAACCAGCGCGCACTCCACCACGCCGTCGATGCGGCCGACAGCGGCCTCGAAATGCGCCAGGTCCTCTTCCACCTGCGTGCCGAGCGTGATGTCGACCAGCGCGGTGACCCGGAAGCCCAGCGTGCGATGGCCCAGCCGCGCGCCATAGCCCCGGATCAGGCCGTTCGCCTCCAGTCCCTGGATGCGCCGCGTACAGGCCGATTGCGACAGGCCCACCACCGCGGCGATCTGGCTCACCGGCGCGCGCGCGTCGACGGCAAGCAGCTTGAGAATTGCTGTGTCGATTCGATCCATGCCGCATGAAATGCGCGTGCTTGCGCGAAGTTCGCAAGATGCATGCAAGGACATAGCCGAGCAGCATTGCGCTTTGCAGGGATTTGCGCAGGGCACCTACGATAAGGTGCCGCGTTCGAACTAGGAGAGTTCCCATGCGCATCGGCGTTCCCAAGGAAATCAAGAATCACGAATATCGCGTCGGCCTCACCCCCGCCTCGGTGGCGGAGCTGGTGCATGCCGGCCATCAGGTGCTGGTCGAGACCAAGGCCGGCATGGGCATCGATTTCGACGATGCCGCCTATACCGCCGTCGGCGCCGAGATCGCGCCCGATGCGAAGACCGTGTTCGCCCAGTCGGACATGATCGTGAAGGTGAAGGAACCGCAGGCGCAGGAAATCGCGCTGCTGGAGCCGCGCCACCTGCTGTTCACCTATCTCCACCTCGCCGCCGACAAGCCGCAGGCGGAGGGCCTGATGCAGTCGGGCGCGACCTGCATCGCCTATGAAACGGTGACGTCGAACTCGGGCGCCCTCCCCCTGCTCAAGCCGATGAGCGAAGTCGCCGGCCGCATGTCGGTCCAGGTCGCCTCGCACTATCTCGAGAAGGAACAGGGCGGCCGCGGCGAACTGCTCGGCGGCGTGCCCGGCGTGGCGCCGTGCAAGGTGGCGATCCTCGGCGGCGGCGTCTCGGGCATCAACGCCGCGCAGATGGCGACGGGCCAGCGCGCCGACGTGACGATCTACGACATCAACAACGAGCGCCTCGCCGAACTCGACATGCATTTCGGCAGCCAGATCAAGACCGCCTATGCCAGCAAGGCCGCGATCGCCGAGGCGGTGCGCACCTCGCAGGTGGTGATCGGCGCGGTGCTGGTGCCGGGCGCGGCGGCGCCGAAGCTCGTCACCCGCGACATGCTGAAGACGATGATGCGCGGCTCGGTGCTGGTCGACATCGCGATCGACCAGGGCGGTTGCTTCGAGACCAGCCGTGCGACCACGCATGACGATCCGGTGTTCGAGATCGACGGCGTGATCCACTATTGCGTTGCCAACATGCCCGGCGCGGTCGCCCGCACCTCGGCCTTCGCGCTCAACAACGCGACCTTGCCCTTCGTGCTCAAGCTGGCCAACCAGGGTGCGGAAGCCGCGATGAAGGCCGACCGCCATCTCGCCAACGGCCTCAACGTCTCGGCCGGCAAGATCCGTCACCAGGCGGTGGCCGAGGCGCTCGACCTGCCCTTCGAAGCCTGGGCAGGCTGATCCTTACCGGGCCGGAGCGGCGGCCGGCGCCTGCCGCGCCGCTTCGGCCAGACCGGGATCGAGCTTGAGCATCACCGCAACCATGTCGTTGCGATAGCTCGCATCCTTCGGCGTCAGCTGCAGCGCCTTGCCCCATTCGCGGCGCGCGCCCTCCAGATCGCCGGACCGTGCCAGCGCGATCCCATGATAGAAGGGCGGCCCCGGATGGCTCGGGTTCAGCTCCACCGCCTTGTCGAACGCATAGCGCGCGGCAGGCGAAAGCTGGTCGCCGTCATGCTCGGCCATCGCGAGACCCAGCCCCGCCCATAGCCCCGGATCGCCGGGCGCCTTGCGCACCGCGCCCAGCATCACCGTCGCGGCAAGCTGCGGGGCGCCTGCCCGCGTCATCGCGTCGGCCGCCATGAAATAGCTATAGTCGAAGTTGAACCGGCCGAAGAGCCCCTCGCGCACCGCGATCAGATCCGGATCGAGCGGCCGCACGCTGGCGACGCCTTCCACCGGATGGTCCGGCAGGCCCGGCTGCCCCTGCCAGGCATAGCCCGCGCCCGCGAGCATGATCGCCATCGCGGGCAGCGTCCAGAGCCGCCTGGGGAAGCGAATGAGTAGCAATAGCGCAATTACCAGCAGCGCAAAGGCGCCAAAGACCACCCACCCCATCATGCGGCCTTCCTCCTGAACAGCCGTCGCGCGATCAGCAGGCCGAGGCCGAGCAGCACCAGCGGCGCGATCCACAAGGGCGCGGTCACCCAGCTGAGCGGCGGGTCATAGGTGACATAGTCGCCATAGCGCTCCATCAGCCACTTGCGGACCTGCGCCGGCTGCTCGCCCGCCGCGATCCGCTGACGCACCAGCGCGCGCATCTCGCCCGCCATGTCGGCATCGCTGTCGGCGATGCTCTGTCCCTGGCAGACGAGACAGCGCAGCGTTTCCATCAGTGCCTTGGCCTGCGCCTCCTGCTCGGCATCGGCGAGCTGCGTATAGGCGAGCGGCGATGCCGGCAGGTTCGAATCCGCCTGCGCAGCACCGGCCAGCAGCAATGCGGCCACCAGAAGGACGCGCCTCACTGGGCCTCCTCCAGCGCGAGCAGCAGCTTGGGCACATCCTCGGGGCGAATGTCGCCGATATGCTGGTCGACAATCACCCCGCGCGAATCGATCACGAAGGTCTCCGGCACGCCCGAGGAGCCGAGCGCGAGCTGGGCGCGCATCGCATGGTCGTCGCCGATGCGGCTATACGGGTCGCCGTTGCGGGCGAGGAAGGCCTGCACGTCGGGCGTGGCGTCGCGTACGGCGATCGCGTCGATCTCGGCCCCCGCCTGGCGGAGCTTCAGCAATTGGGGCGCTTCGGCCACGCACGGGATGCACCAGCTGGCGAACACGTTGAGCAGCCGGGGTTTGCCCTTGGGCCATTCCTTGGTGTCGATGCCGGGCTTGTCCGCCAGCATCGGCGGCAGGTGCAGCGCGGGCAGCGGTTTCCCCACCATTGCCGAGCGGACGATGCGATCGCTCGGCTGGATCAGGCCGTTCACCACCAGCGCGAAGACGAGCAGGAACAGCGCGAGCGGCAGCCAGATCAGCAGCTTCTTCATGCCCATTCCTCCTGCGCCCGCGCGTCGCGGCGGGCACGCAACACCCGGCCCAGCAGGGACAGGATGCCGCCCAGCGCGATCAGCCCCCCGCCGGCCCAGATCAGCGTGACGAACGGCTTCCACCACAGGCGAAGCTGCCAGCGCCCAGCCCCGTCCGCGGCGCCGAGCACGGTGTAGACCTGGCCGTCCCAAAGCGTCGCGATCGCGGCTTCGCTGGTGTTGGTCGGCGGGTTGGCGAAGAAGCGCTGCTGGGGCAGCAGTTCGAACGGCGCGCCGGTCCCGCGCTGCACCTGCAACCGCGCCTCCATCGCCGACCAGTTGGGGCCGACGGTGGGCCGCACCTCGGTCAGGGTCACCTTGAAGGGACCAACGGCAAGATTGTCGCCGATGGCAACGGCCGCCAGCCGCTCCTGCTTGAACAGCGTGTCCGCCGCCATGCCCGCCAGGCTCACCGCCATGCCGAGATGCGCGACGACCATGCCGTAGATCGGCAGTGGCGTGCGGCGCAGATTGCGCTTCCACAGCGGCGCGACACTCGCGGCCGCCAGCCCGAAGGCCAGCGCCAGCACCAGCACCGCGATCGGCGAGGCGAAGCCCGACAGCGCGAAGAATAGCGCGAACGCCACGCCGCTGATCGCCACCGGGATCGTAAGGCGCGCGAGCAGCGCCTGCGCCGAATCCTTCCGCCAGCGCAGCAGCGGTCCGGCCGCCGTGCCGGCGATCAGGAACAGCGCGATCGGCACCGCGGTCTTCTCGAAGAAGGGCGCGCCGATCGAGAGCTGCACGCCCATCGCCTGCGCGACCAGCGGATAGAGCGTGCCGATCAGCACGATCCCCAGGATGACGCTGAGCAGCAGATTGTTGAGCACCAGTGCCGCCTCGCGGCTGACCAGCTGGAAGGTAGCCCCCTGTGTCACCGTCCCGACCCGCGCCCCGAACAGCGCCAGTGCGCCGCCGATATAGATGCCGAGCAGCGCGAGCAGGAAGCTGCCGCGCGTCGGGTCCACCGCAAAGGCATGGACGCTGACGAGAATGCCCGAGCGGACGAGAAAGGTGCCGACCATCGACATGGAGAAGGCGACCACCGCCAGCATCAGCGTCCAGGCGCGCAGCCCGTCGCGCGTCGCCAGCACGTTGACCGAGTGGAGCAGCGCCGTCGCCGCCAGCCACGGCATCAGCGAGGCATTCTCCACCGGATCCCAGAACCACCAGCCGCCCCAGCCAAGCTCGTAATAGGCCCAGTAGCTGCCCGCGGTGATGCCGATGGTGAGGAAAATCCAGGCGGCGAGCACCCAGGGGCGCATCGCCTTGGCGAAGGCGGGGCCGACGTCGCGCATCAGCAGCGCCGCGACCGCGAAACTGAACGCGACCGAAAGCCCGACATAGCCGAGATAGAGCGTCGGCGGATGGAAGGCGAGGCCGGGGTCCTGCAGCAGCGGGTTGAGCCCCTGCCCGTCCGCCGGCGCGGGGTTCAGCCGGGCAAACGGGTTCGAGGCGAACGCCAGAAAGGCGTAGAATCCGATCGCGATCGCCGCCTGCGCGGCGAGGGTCGCCGACAGCGTCGCCGCCACCAGCCGACGCTCGAACAGGGCGACGCCCGCACCGGCCACCGCCAGCACGGTGACCCAGAGCAGCATCGAGCCCTCGTGATTGCCCCAGGCGCCGGCCACCTTGTAGAGCATCGGCTTCTGCGAATGGCTGTTCTCCGCCACCAGCAGCACCGACATGTCCGAGGTGACGAACAGCCAGATCAGGAGCAGGAAGGCCAGCAGCGCGAACAGCGCCTGGACCAGCGCGATCTTGCGGACGCCGGGCAGCATCGCCGCGGGATCGGTCCCCCGTGCGGCAGCGGCGCCGAGCATCAGCTGCGCGATGGCAAAGGCAGTGGCGAGCCAGAGGGCCGCAAGCCCGGCTTCGGCGATCATTGCTCCAGCGACTCGCTCTTGTGCATCTTCCCCGCCATTTGCGGCGGCATGTAACGCTCGTCATGCTTGGCGAGCAGGTTGTCGGCGGCGAAGCTGCCGTCCGGCTGGAACTGGCCTTCGGCGACGACGCCCGATCCTTCGCGGAACAGGTCCGGCGTCACGCCGCGGAAACGCACCGGCACCACGTCCTTGCCATCGGTGACCTTGAAGGCAATCGACACGCCATCCTTGGCGCGAACGAGCGAGCCCTTCTCGACCATGCCGCCCAGCCGCACCGCCTTGCCCAGCGGCAGCGGCTTTCCGGCGACGTCGCCGGGGGCATAGAAAAAGGCCGCCTGGTCCTTCAGCGCGGAAAGCGCCAGCAGGGCCGCGCCGATGATCGCCGCCACCGCGAGCAACGCCAGCGTCAGTCGTTGATGCTTTGCCTTCACGGGCGACGCCCCAGCGCTTCGGCGGCGGCTTCCGCGCGGCGCATCGCCCACCAGCTCGCGGCGGCGACACCGCCGGTACCGATCGCCACCACCAGATAGGCGGCCGTCACGAAGCACCAATGGTTCATTGCGCCGCCCTCCGCCGCAGCCGGGCCTCGACCTTTTGCTGGGCGAGCAGTGCGCGCATCCGCATCAGCACGATCGCGCCGAACAACAAGCTGAACCCCGACAAGGTGAACCAAAGCGGCCAGAGCATCGAGGCGTCGATGCTGCTTCGGGTGAGCCCGATGCTTTCCCCCTGATGCAGCGTATTCCACCATATCACGGAATAGCGAATGATAGGCAATAGCACCGTTCCGGCGACGCCGAACAGCGCAGGGATGCGGCCGTCACCGCTCCGTTCGGCATCGGCGCGGGCGAGCGCGATCCAGGCGACATAGACGAAGAAGAGGAGCAGCATGCTCGTCAGCCGTCCGTCCCATTCCCACCAGGTGCCCCAGGTCGGACGTCCCCAGATCGAGCCGGTGATCAGGCAAAGCGCGGCGAAGATCGCCCCGACCGGCGCGATGGCGCGCGCGGCGACGATGGCCAGCGGGTGCCGCCAGATCAGATAGCTCAAACAGGCTACCGCCAGGCTGCTCCACCCGCCCATGCCCAGCCAGGCGGTCGGCACGTGAATATAGAGGATGCGGACGCTGTCCTTCTGCAGATAGTCGGCGGGCGTCTGGGTAAGACCGGCCCAGGCGCCGAACAGCGTCAGTGCAAGACCTACCCAGAACAGGGCAGGCGTCAGCGGCCGGGCGATCTTGAGGAAGCGCGCCGGATTGGCGAGGGCGTGAAGCATCGGCACACGCAGAGGATTAGCCGGGTTTCTCCCCCGATTCCAAGCAGCGATTGCATCGGTCCGCCCCTCCTTGCGCATAGGGTTGCAAAGCCGTGCAGCCTCCGCTACCCGGTCCCCGTCATCTGGGGAGTAGCCAGTCGGTGCCGCGCGCACCGGGCGCCCGCGTCAACATACTTGGTCGAGAGGCCATGGCGCAGGCGGAGCCGCAAGGTTCGGGCGAGACCAATGGCGTCGCATTTCCGCTCGTGCCGGGCGGGGAGATGCGATGTCGTTGGATTCGCATCCGCCCGGCCCCGGAGATTGCCTTGGAAGCCCTGCTCACCTCCACCGCGGTGGTTGCGCTCGCCGAAATCGGCGACAAGACCCAGCTGCTGGCGATCCTGCTCGCCACCCGCTTCAAAAAGCCGGTGCCGATCATCTGCGGCATCTTCGCCGCGACGATCGCCAACCACTTCCTGGCCGCGCTGGTGGGTGCCGAAGTCGCCGGTCTGCTCGACAGCATCTGGTTCCGCTATGCGATCGCCGCCTCGTTCGTCGCGATGGGCCTGTGGACGCTGATTCCGGACAAGCTCGACGAGGACGAAGCACCCAAGCCTGCCCGGTTCGGTGCGTTTCTCACCACCGCCATCGCCTTCTTCCTGGTCGAGATGGGCGACAAGACGCAGGTCGCCACGGTGGCGCTCGGCGCGCGCTTCCATGCGGTGCTGCCGGTGACGGCGGGCACGACGCTGGGGATGATGCTCGCCAATGTGCCGGCCGTATTCCTCGGCAAGGCGGTGATCGACCGCGTGCCGCTGACGACCGTGCACCGCATTGCGGCGCTGCTGTTCATCGCGATCGGCCTGTGGCTGGCGGCGCAGACGGCGGGCTGGTTGTAAGTGCCTAACGCCTCCCCGGGACGGACAGGGGGACCGCGCGGCGCACGCCGCGTGGTGGAGGGGCCGCCGCAGCACGCGGCGGTTGTCCTTCAAACGCGAAAGACCGCGCCTTGCGGCGCGGCCCCTCCACCATGCTGCGCATGGTCCCCCTCCCCGTTCCGGGGAGGAATTTCAGAAGATTACCGCCCGATCAGGCGCTGGGCGATGCGGTCGGCGACGTCGCTCGACGGATCGCCGGTCGCTTCGCTCTCGTCCCACACCTGGTTCAGGCGCACCGGGATCTTCTCGACCCGCGCATCGACCTCGGAGCGGTCGCCCTGCCCCAGATATTCGAGCGCGACGTTGATGATGCCGCCCGCGTTGATCACATAATCCGGCGCATAGACGATGCCGCGCGCATGCAGGCGGTGGCCGTCCTCGCGCGTCGCGAGCTGGTTGTTCGCGCCGCCGGCGACGACGCGCACCTTCAGCGCCGCGATCGACTGTTCGGTGAGGATCGCGCCCAGCGCGCACGGGCTGAGGATGTCCGCCTCGTGCGTCAGGATCGCATCGGCGTCGATCGCCTCGGCGCCCAGCTCGGCGGCCAGGGCCTTGGCGCGGTCACCGTGCACATCGGCCAGGGTCAGCTTGGCGCCGTCCGCCGCCAGCAGCCGGGCAAGCCCGCCGCCGACCGAGCCGACGCCCTGGATCGCGACGCGCACGCCCGCCATCGTATCGACACCCAGCCCGCGCTTGGCCGCTGCCTTGACGCCGAGATAGACGCCGCGCGCCGTCACCGGGCCCGGATCGCCGCCCGCGTTGCCCGCCGCCACCGGCAGGCCGGAGACATGCTTGGTCTGGGTCGCGACGACCTTCATGCGGGCTTCGGACATGCCGACGTCTTCGGCGGTCACATAGCGGCCATGGAGCGACTCGACCGCGCGGCCGAACGCTTCCAGCTGCGCCTGGGTCACTTCCGCGCCCGGCTTGTCCGCGAGGATCACGCCCTTGCCGCCGCCCATCGGCAGATCGGCCATCGCGTTCTTGTAGCTCATCCCGCGCGAGAGGCGGAGCGCATCGGTGATCGCGGCGCGGTGATCGGCATAGTGCCAGAAGCGCACGCCGCCGGCAGCCGCACCCAAGGCGGTCGAGTGGACCGCGATGATCGCGCTAAGGCCGGAAGCCCGATCCGAGAAGAGGTGAACGCCCTCGTGGTCGTCGAAATCGGGAAAGCCCCAGTCGGTGATCATGGATGGATCCGCGCTGTGATGAAGGGGGGAAGTGGGGCGACCAACGGGAATTGAACCCGCAACCTCTGGTACCACAAACCAGCGCTCTAACCAATTGAGCTATGGTCGCCGTGAAGGAGTGCGCGCTTAGCGGGCTCCGAAGCGGAGCGCAAGAACCTTACGCGCATTATCCTCGCGAAATTTTAACAGCCTCCTCCGGCGTCGTCACGCCCGACCGCGCAAGCGCCCGCGCCGCGGAGCCGAGATTGGGTGCGCTGATGAACGCATGCCGCGCCAGAATCGCCGCGTCCCCGCCATCGTTGATCAGCCGGCGGATCGTGGCATCGCCCCGAATCGCCTCGAACACGCCGGTATGCCCGGCAAAGCCGCTATGCCCGCACGCCTCGCACCCGACAGGCGCATGCACGATCGTGCCGGGATCGAAGCCGAGCAGCGCCGAGACCGAGCCGGTTGCCTGCACCGGCTCGCGGCACGCTGCGCAAAGCCGCCGGATCAGCCGCTGCCCCAGCACCAGACTCAGCGCGGAGGCGAGATGAAAGGCCTCGATCCGCCAGCTGCGCATCTGCTGGATCGCCGCGACCGAATCGGCCGCCGCCACGCCGGCGAGCACCAGCCGCCCCGCCTGCGCCGCCTGCACCGCCGCTGCCGCCGCCGCGCGATCCTCAAGCGAATCGATCATCAGCACGTCGATGTCCTGCTCCACCGCCGCGCGCACCGTCTCCGCCGCCGCAACGGTGGACGCATCGGCCCAGGCCACGCCGGGCAATTCGCCGAGCACATGAGCGGCCACACCCAGGCCGGGTCGCGTCCGGGTGGCGGCAAGGCCCAGCAGCGTCTGCAACGTCGTGCTGCGCCCGTGCCCCGCCGGTGCCGCGACGAGCACCAGCCCGGCCCCGTCGAGCGCCGCCCGCACCTGCTGCGCGAGCGGACAGCTCATCCCCAAGGCTTCCAGCTTGCGGTGGCCGGTCTTGCGCGCGGCACGCTGCAACACGATCCGCTGCCCGCGCCGCAGCGGCAGCATCGACACGTCGAGCGGCTCCTCGTCCCACGCCAGGCGGCCGCGCTGGGGCAAGGGCGATGCAGGCGAAAGGCCGGCCGCCGCCGCGATGCGCCGCACCAGCACGCCCCCCTGGAGGGCGTCGAGCTCGCGATAGCCATGGAGCAGCCCCGCGGAGCGGAACGCGATGTCGATCCCGTTCCCGCTTGGCTCCAGATGAATGTGCGAGGCTTCGAGCTGCGCTGCGTCCTGCAGCAGCACGCTCAGGGGGAGCTGCCCCTCGGAAGCACGCCGCGATGCCTCCAGTTCGGCAGCTTCCAATTCCTGATCCCTTTCGATCTGCACGACGCCCCCCGTTGGACGCCGCTCCGCTACGCATAGTTTATGACGCTCGACCTGCATATTTGTGACAGTCGCGCGTCATGGTGGCGCACCGCCCCCGGTTTTGGCAGAAGTCCGCCGATGCAGACCTCCCTCTCTCCCGATCTGGGCAGTGGCCACCCGTCCGAAGCGGTGGTCGAGCGGATCCTGACCTATCCCGGCGTGCAACGGGTGCCGAGCCCCAAGGTAACGCTGTTCGTCGCGCGCAACTTCCTCGACGCGGGGCAGTGCCGGGCACTGATGGCGCGGATCGACGAAGAGCGCCGCCCGTCGACGCTGGCAAATGCCGGCGACGACTATGCGTTTCGCACCAGCGAAACCTGCGATCTCGCCGCCGACGATCCGCTGGCGATCGATCTCAAGGCACGCATCCTGGGCTTTATCGGGCTCAACCCCGATCATGCGGAGCCGATGCAGGGCCAGCGCTATGCGGTGGGCCAGGAGTTCAAGGCGCACACCGACTATTTCGATCCCGGCAGCGAGGATTTCGAGAAATATTGCAGCGTCGCCGGCCAGCGCACCTGGACGGTCATGCTGTACCTGAACACGGTGGAAGCCGGCGGCGCCACGCGGTTCAAGGCGATCGACAAGATCGTCCAGCCCGAGCCCGGCAAGCTGCTCGCCTGGAACAATCTGCGGCCCGACGGCACGGTGAACCCCGCGACCATCCATCACGCGATGAAGGTGCGCGCGGGCACCAAATACGTCATTACCCAGTGGTTTCGCGAGCGCCCCTGGGGCTGGTGAGCGGAGGGCCCGTGCGCCTCGGCGCCGGGCCCTCCCCCCTTCCCGGCGTCAGAAGCTGGTCGAGAGCGACAGCTGCACCGTCGTTCCCGGCGAATAGCGGTTGTAGACCACCGTCCGCGTGCCGTTCGACTGCAGTTCCTTGTACCGGCGGCCGGTCAAGTTGCGCGCCTCGAACTTCACGTCGAACTGATGGCCCGCCACCATCACGCCCTGGCGCGCGACGAAATCGAGGTTGAACCCCGGATATTCATACACGTCGGGCTGGTTCTGGTTGGCGATGCCCCGGCTGGTGACGCGCTTGCTGGCATAGGAGAGGATGAAGGTCTGCTGCGACAGCAGCCCGCTCTTCTCCATGCCGAGCTGCAGGTTCACCAGATGATCCGACTGGCCGGTAAGCGCCGCGCCATCCCGGAAATAGTCGGTCGCGTTGGTCGACGACGCCGCGTAGACGGCGGTGCGGTCGCCCTGCTGCACCTTCAGCTTCGACTTGGTGTAGGTGTAGTTGGCGATCAGCAGCAGGTCACGATCGGTAAAGAAGGGCCCGCTCAGCCAGTCGCCCAGCCCGAACTTCTTCTGCGCCTCCACCTCGGCGCCGTAGAGGTCCGCCTTGGGCGCGTTGGCATAGCTGGTCACCAGCGTGTCGCTGCCGGTGATGAAGGCTTCGATCGGCTTGTCGATCCGCTTGTAGAAGGCCGCCGCCGACACGCGCTGGTCGTTGCTGATATACCATTCGAAGCGCCCCTCGCCGTTGTACAGCGTGCTGTCCTGCAGCAGCGGGTTACCCTGATACTGGCGGTTCGTTTCCGGATCGAAATAGAATTGATAGATCAGCTCGCGGAACTGCGGCCGGGCGATCGTCTTCGATCCGTTCAGGCGGAACTGCATCTTCGGGCGGAACTGCCAGGTCAGCGTGGCCGCCGGCAGCCAGTAGTCGTTGTTGAGGTTCGTGCCCGCGGTGCTGGCGCCCGGCGTCTTGAACACCTGCGCCGGCGTCACCTTTTCCTTCGCCGTCTCGTAGCGCACGCCGGTGTCGATCGAGAGCTCGGGCGTGATCTGATAGACCGCCCGGCCATAGCCGGCATGGTTGCGCAGCGAGGCGTTGAAGGCCGGATTGCCTTCGTTGGTCTCGATCAGCTGGATCTTGTAAAAGTCGATGATCCCGCTGCCGAGCAGCAGGTCCGGGCGCAGCATGGCGACGGCGTTCGGGAAGGTGCTGGGCGCGCTGAACTGGAAGTCGCGACGCGAGCTGAAGCGCTTGGTCTTCAGATAGCTGTAGCCCACCGAGAGGCTCAGGTCGGTGATCGGCTTGAACGTCAGGTCCGCCCCCGCCGAGTAAAGGTCCTCGTTCAGGTTGGAATAGCTTACGGTCGCGTCGCCGCCATTGCCGTTGTTCAGGCGGTTGATGAAATATTTGCCGTACGGATCCGCATCGACGTTGGTGCGGACATATTCGAAGAACAGCTCGCTCGGCGACTTGCGCTTGGAATTGGCATAGCTGCCGCGCAGGTCGAGGCTGAGGTTCGGCGTCAGCTTGAACTCGCCGACCAGCTGGGTGTCGATCAGCTGGCGCTCGAACCAGCGCGTATCCTGTTGCTGGAAGTCGGTCACATCGTTGCCGTGGCGCTTGCCGATGCCGAGGCGCGAATTCTTCAGCGTGTCGCGGATATAGACGCTGGTCCAGCGCAGCTTGTTGTCGCCGAACTCGAAGCCCATGCCGAACAGGCCGTTCAGCACCACGCGATTGTCGGTCAGCACGCGCTCGAAATCGCTTTCGAGCACGGACAGGTCCTGGGTGATCGAATATTGCTGGCGCGAATCCCGCACCGTCCACTTGTTGCTGTAGCCGGCGGTGGCGATCAGGCCGAGCGTGTTCTCGCCCACGTCCCACGACTTGCCGGCAGACAGGCTGGCGGACCAGTTGGGCGGCAGGTTGGCGTTGCGCTGGAGCAGGCCGTTCTTGCCGGTAACCAGCTGCTTGGCGATCGCGCCGCTATCGACGGTGCCGGAGCTGAGCCGCGCGCCGCTGTCGAAATAGCCCTGGAGCGCGGGTGGCAGATTGCGGCTGCCGTCGTCGAAACCGGTCCAGTCGTGGCCGCCGCCGGCATAGACATAGCCCAGCTGGCCGGTCGTGCGGCTGTTGCCGCCGATGCCGCCGCTGATGGTGACGAAGCCCTGCTTGGGCGCGGCATTGGTGGTCAGGTTGATCACGCCCCCGCCGAATTCACCCGGATAGTTGACCGAGTAGCTCTTCTGGACGAGCGACGAGGATACGACGGTGGTCGGGAACAGGTCGAGCGGCACGACGCGCTTGAGCGGTTCGGGGCTCGGCAGCGGCGAGCCGTTGAGCAGCGCCAGCGAATAGCGATCGCCCAGGCCGCGCACGAAGACATAGCCGTTGCCGACCACGCTGAGGCCGGTGACGCGGCCGAGCGCGCCGGCGATGTCGCCTTCACCGGTGCGCTGGATGTCGGCCGCGGAGAGGACCGACACCACCTGCGGAATGTCGCGCGTGAGGTTCGCGCGGCGGCCGGTGACGACGATCTCGCCGGGGACGGAGACGTCCGGCGTATCCTCCTGTTGCGCATCCTGCGCGGCCACCGGCTGGTCGGCGGCGCTGGTGGCCGGGCCGGTCTGCGGCTCGGGCGTGGCGGGCGCGGTCTGCGCGCGCGCGATCGCGGGCGCGACGAGCGCGGAAGAGAAGAGCAGCAGGCTGGCAAGCCCCAACGACTTGGTCATCGTGAACCCCTAGTTCGTACATCGGGAAAGGGCGGAGCGTGCCCATCTCGGCCACGCCCCGCCCTCCGGTCAGGTCAGGCTTGGCCTCAGGTCGTCGGCAGCGCGGTGCACGAGCGGCCGGTCACGGTCGCGTTGTCGAACGCGGCATAGCCCGAGTTGCAGGTCCAGCCGGCGTACCAGGTGTCCTGCGCGTTGCGGACGGCGCCGACCCAGGTGGTCGTGTCGAAGAAGCCGGTCGAGTCGAGCGTCTTCGGATCGGTCGCGACCAGCGCGGTCTCGGCGGTGCCGTTCACGAACAGGTTCGCCAGCGTGTTGACGAAGCTGTCGCTGTTGTTGTTCGAACCCGCGCCGAACGCCGTGGCGACCTGGGTGGCGTTGTAGGTGCCGGTGCCCAGATACTTGGTCGCGTTGCACTGCAGCGCCACCGAACGGGCCGTCAGCGTCGCCGGCGTGGTGCCCGAACCGTTCATGCGGAGGCACTCGTTGTTCGGCGAGATGATCAGGCCGTTGACCAGCGTCAGGTCGGCATTGCCGCGCAGCAGGATCGAAGCGAGATCGTTCGATTCGTTGTTGCTGCTCACCTGGCTCTGGATGCCGGTGAAGTTGGCGACCTTGGTCACCTGGCGCGGCGTGTCGGATTCGGCGCCGTTGCTGTCCACTTCCATCAGCGCATCGCCCTGGCCCGGACGCTGGATCAGCAGGACATACTGGAACAGGCCCTGCAGACCGGTGTCGATGTCGAGGCTGTCATCGTCGGCGCCGGTGGCGATATAGTGCTTGAAGCGCACCGAGCCGCCGAAGAATTCCGCACCGTCGTCCGAGCTGTTGTGGCTCTGGATATAGTCCAGGGTCGTGCCGCTGCCGATGCCTTCGGTGGTCAGCGCCTGCAGCTCCTTGTCCGCGCCGAGCACATAGCCCGAGAAGCGGATCTGGACATACTTCATCGTACCGGCATTGTAGGCGCTGTCGGCGCCGCCGAACACGGCCGGGTCGGCCGAGCCTTCGGTCGCGCGCTCGCAGGTGCCCGCGCCGGTCGAGCCGGTGTTGCAGTCGGTGATCGGCGCGCGGCCCATCAGCACCACCCCGCCCCACTGGCCGAACGACGCATCGTTGTTGATGCCGATGACGTTGTCACGGCTGGTGAAGATGATCGGCGCGGCGGCGGTGCCGGTCGCGTTGATCTTGTTGCCGCGATTGACCGCCAGCCACGAGGTGCCGGTGCCGCCGAACAGGATCACGCCCGGCTGGATGGTCAGCGTCACGTTGGTGTCGGCAGCGAGCTGGCCGCCGGTCAGCGAGAAGCCGTTGGCGGCGGTGCAGCCCACGGTCGAGCTGGCGCGCGGGGCGCCCGAGGTCGGTGCCGAGAAACCACCGTCGCAGCCGACGTCGACGCGGCCCTTCATCTGGTAGAGCAGGCCGGCGATCTTGGGCAGCTCGACGCTGCGCGAAATGATCGAGGGCAGCGTGCAGACACGCCAGGTGCCGGTCGGGCCGGTGATCGTGCCATCGTCGGTCAGGCCCTTGGGATCCGCGATCGTCGGACAGCCGGTGGCCGGAGTGACCAGGGTGGCGGTCGGCGTCGGGGTCGGGCTCGGCGCGGGCGTCGGTGCCGGATTGTTGATAATCACGTTGCCACCCGTGCCCGGCGAAGCAATGTCGTTCGCGCCGTCGCACGCCGAAAGCGCGGCCCCCGCGCAGCTCGTCATCAGAATAAGGGCAAGGCGTTTGAAGCTGGCCATAATGTCTCCGTTCCGGCGGACGCCGGTATGTGCGCGAATGCGATTCTTGCGGGATCGACTCGGCTGTTCCCCCGTCGGCCGCAGGGCCGCGCTAGGCGGAAGACATGACTCCAACATGCGAGGTCAGAGACATTTCAGAGGCAAATAAATTACAGTTCGGAGACAAGGGCTTGGTTAGGCCTTGTCCGTCAAAGCCCCGCGGTGAGGACGACCCCGATGCAAACGGCCACACCAGCAACCGCCTGACGCGCGCTCAGCGCTTCCCGAAATAGCCGATGCCCTGCCAGGGCCGCAATCGGCATCTCCACAACGCCGAGCGACCGCACCGCCGCCGCCGGAGCCAGATTAAGCGCGAAAAACCAGCCGGAAGACGCCAGGGCCCCGAACAGACCGGCACCCAGCGATCCCCGCCACCCGGCGAACACCGCACACAGAGCCGCCGGATCGCGCCGCAACAGGAACAGGACGAGGCCGACCGTCTGCACCGCCTGCACGAGGGTGACGCTTGTCATCGCCGAGAAGAACGGATGCCGCGGCTCCAGCGCGAGGCCGGCATGACGAAAGCCGTTGAGCGCCAGACCGAACAACAGGCCCGAAATCATGCCGAACACCACCCCCGGCAGCAGTCGCCCTTCACCGCCGACCTTGCGCGGCCAGACCAGCACCGCCAGCCCCGCGGTCGTCACCGCCACGCCGATCCACCCCAAGGCGCTCAACCTGTCCCCGAACACGACGAGGCCGGCCAGCGCGGCCAGCGGCACCGAACTCTGCTGCAGCGCGGTCCCTACCGCGAACCCCGCATGGTGCATCGCCTGGAGCAACGCCGCGGTCGCCAGCACCTGCGCCAGAGCCCCCAGCAGTGCCGGCCACCAGAAGGTCCAGCCGAAAACGGGGTGTAGCTGCGCAGGTCCGGCAAGCAGAATGGCGAGCAGCATCAGCGCCGTCGAGAAAGGCAGACCGAACAGGAAGCGGACCAACGTAGCGCCCCATGGCCCGCTCGAGGCCATCATTCCGCGCTGAAAAGCGTTGCGCGCCACCTGGAACGCCGCCGCCGCGACCGTTGCACCCGCCCACAACATCGAACTCGTCTCCTCCGCGCCCCTGCGCGGCAATCAGCGAGACCGGCACTCGGGATGGCGAGCCCCTATCGCCTCGCAAAGTGCCGAACAACGAAAAAGCCCGTCGAACCGGGGTCCGACGGGCTTTTCGATATGGTGGGCGCGGCTGGGATTGAACCAGCGACCCCTGCGGTGTGAACACAGTGCTCTACCACTGAGCTACGCGCCCATTGGCCTGGCGGTAAAAACCGTGTCGGCCGAAACGGGAAGCGGGCCTTTACGGTGCGCTCGCGGGTCTGTCCAGCCCCGTTTCGCACCCCGCCCGCAAATTTTTCGGCGCTTAGTTGACCGAGTCCTTCAGCACCTTGCCAGGCTTGAACTTGGGCTGGTTCGAAGCCTTGATCGTCATCTCCTCGCCGGTGCGCGGATTGCGGCCGGTCGAGGCCTTGCGCTTGCTGACCGAAAAGGTGCCGAAGCCCACGAGGCGCACTTCGTCGCCCTTCTTGAGCGCGCCGGTGATCACGTCGAACACCGCTTCGACGGCCTTCACCGCGTCACCCTTGGCCAGACCCGAAACATCGGCGACCTGACCGATCAGCTCTTGCTTGTTCATGCTGGTGCAAACCCCCTTGAATTTTATGCGGGATACCGCGTGGATTAGGATTGGATAGCCGAATGAGTCGCGGCGGCTGCGCTGGCGTGCGAGTCAGCACGGGCGAGCCGCCGGAGTCAAAGCCTTTCGGCTTGAATTGCGTCAGAAAAGTTACGGAATGTCAATGATGCAGCGCGTCTCCGATTGCCGGAACGCCGGCCGGCGGCTGCGTAGCGAGCTCATCTGCATCCGACCAGTCGATTGCGGTGAGCGGCTCGGTCAACGCCAGCCGCAGCACCTCATCGACATGGGCCACCGGAACAATTTCCAAGCCTTCCCTAATATTCGCAGGGATTTCGGCGAGGTCCTTCTCATTCTCTTCCGGAATCAGCACCTTCTTGATGCCGCCCCGCAACGCCGCGAGAAGCTTCTCCTTGAGGCCGCCGATCGGCAGCACGCGGCCGCGCAGCGTAACTTCGCCCGTCATCGCCACGTCCTTGCGGACCGCCACCCCGGTAAGCGTCGAGACGATCGACGTGACCAGCCCGATGCCCGCCGACGGACCATCCTTCGGCACCGCGCCTTCCGGCAGGTGGACATGGATGTCCTTGCGCGCGAACAGGCTCGGCTTGATGCCGTAGCTCGGGCTGCGCGCGCGAACGAAGCTGAACGCGGCTTCCACCGATTCCTTCATCACGTCGCCCAGCTTGCCGGTCGTCTTGATCGCCCCCTTGCCGGGCACGGTGACGCTTTCGATGGTCAGCAGCTCGCCGCCCACTTCGGTCCAGGCGAGCCCGGTGACCGCGCCGATCTGGTGCTCCTCCTCGCCCACGCCGAAGCGGAATTTCCGCACGCCGGCATAGTCCGAAAGATTCTCGGGGGTGATGGTGACCTGGGTCTCCTTGCCCTCAAGGATCTTGCGCAGGCTCTTGCGCGCGAGTTTGGCGATCTCGCGCTCCAGCGTCCGCACGCCGGCCTCGCGGGTATAGTAACGGATCAGGTCGCGCAGGCCTTCGTTGGTGAGCGTGAACTCGCCGTCCTTCAGCCCATGCGCATCGACCTGCTTGGCGACCAGATGTCGCTCGGCGATCTCCACCTTCTCGTCCTCGGTATACCCTTCCAGCCGGATGATCTCCATGCGGTCGAGCAAAGGCTGGGGCAGGTTGAGCGAGTTGGCCGTGCACACGAACATCACGTCCGAAAGATCGATGTCGATCTCCAGATAATGGTCGTTGAACTTGCTGTTCTGCTCCGGGTCCAGCACCTCGAGCAGCGCCGAGGCGGGGTCGCCGCGGAAGTCCTGGCCGAGCTTGTCGATCTCGTCGAGCAGGAACAGCGGGTTCGAGGTGCCGGCCTTTTTCAGGTTCGACACGATCTTGCCCGGCAGCGAGCCGATATAGGTGCGGCGATGGCCGCGAATCTCGGCCTCGTCGCGCACGCCGCCCAGCGACTGGCGGATGAACTCGCGCCCCGTAGCCTTAGCGATCGACTTGCCGAGGCTGGTCTTGCCCACGCCCGGCGGGCCGACGAGGCACAGGATCGGCCCCTTCAGCTTGTTGGTGCGCGCCTGGACCGCGAGATATTCGACGATCCGGTCCTTCACCTTCTCCAGGGCATAGTGATCCTGGTCGAGCACGCCCTGCGCCTCGGCGATGTCCTTCTTCAGCTTGGACTTCTTGCCCCAGGGCAGGCCCAGCAGTACGTCGAGATAGTTGCGCACGACGGTGGCCTCGGCCGACATCGGCGCCATCGTCTTGAGCTTCTTCAGCTCGCCCTGCGCCTTGGCGCGGGCTTCCTTGGAGAGCTTGAGCGTGGCGATCTTCTGGGTGAGTTCGGCAACCTCGTCGCCCTCGCCCTCTTCGCCCTCATTGCCCAGCTCGCGCTGGATCGCCTTGAGCTGCTCGTTGAGGTAGTACTCGCGCTGCGTCTTCTCCATCTGGCGCTTTACGCGGCTGCGGATCTTCTTCTCGACCTGCAGCACGCCCAGCTCGCCCTCCATGAAGGCGAACACCATTTCGAGCCGCTTCTGGGGATCGTTCTCGACCAGCAGCGCCTGCTTGTCGGCAACCTTGACCGAGATGTTGGCGGCGACCGCATCGGCAAGGCGCGACGGATCCTCCAGCTCGCCAAGCTGCACCGCGGTCTCGGCCGGGAGCTTGCGGTTGAGCTTGGCATAATTCTCGAACTGCTCGACGACCGAACGCATCAGCGCCTTCAGCTCCGCGCTGAGATTCTCGGGCGTCAGCTTCGAACCGGCCTCGTCGACACCTTCCTGCGCGGCTTCAAGGGGCGCGTCGCCCTCCTCGACCGGCTCCACATGGGCAGTGAGATAGGCGCCGGTCTCCTCGATGGAGAGAAGGTTGCCGCGCTCCTTGCCGGCAACGAGAACGCGCACCGTGCCATCGGGCAACTTCAGCAATTGAAGGACTTCGGCCGACACACCGGTATCGTACAGATCTTCGCGGCCGGGATCGTCCTCGGCCGGATCGAGCTGCGCGACGAGGAAAATCTCCTTGTCGGCAGCCATTGCCGCTTCCAACGCCGCAACCGACTTATCACGGCCGACGAACAGCGGCACGATCATGTGCGGGAAGACGACGATGTCGCGAAGCGGCAGGACGGGATAGGACTGCTTCATGAAAACTCCGGGTCGGTCCCCAGTTGGGGCACCATAGCCTTATATATGGGGCCTGAAACGAGCGCATCAATCAGAACGGGGCATAAACCCAGATTGCGGTGGAAAACGCCAGCCCGACCGTCGAATCTCCGCGCTCGCCATGCGGTGCAGCATCGCTATCATGCCGCGCAGCATGTTGATTCGTTGAGGGTTCGATCACCCGCAAGGCTCTGGGGATGAATTTGATAAAGCCGAAGATTGGGGCTGCCACCCTCGCGTTGCTGGCAGTCGCGGGCACTGCCCACGCGCAAAGGCGGGGCGAACCTCCGATCACGCCGACGACTCAGGCTTCGGGCGGAGCGATCGATCCGGCGCGCGCGGCCCTGCATCTGGAACATGCCGATCTCGCCATTGAGGTCGTCCCTTCCACGTACACGCTCCATGGCACAGCCACCCTGACCCTGCGGACCAATGCACCCCAAAACGAATTGCAGATCGATCTCGATCGCAATCTGCAGGTTAGCGCGATCCGCATCGACGGCAGGGCGCTGGCGCCCGCACAGTGGCGCAACCCAGAGGGGCGACTATTCATCGCCCTGCCCCGTCCCCTGAAGGCCGGCGACCGTGTGACGGCCGAGATCAGCTATGGCGGCACACCGCATGTCGCAGTGCGCGCCCCTTGGGACGACGGCCTGGTCTGGTCGACCACGCCTGGCGACAAGAAGCCTTGGGTCGCCACCACCGCCGAAGGCTATGGCTGCGACTTGTTCTGGCCCTGCCTGGACTTTCCGCAGGGTGAGCCCGATCTGGTCGACCTGCACATTACCATCCCCGCAGGCCTCAAGGCGCCGTCGAACGGCAAGCTGCTGCGGGTGGAGACGCTCGCCGATGGGCGGACCACCTGGCATTGGCGTGCCAAGAGCCCCAACCCGTATGACGTGGCGATCAACATCGCGCCCTATCAGGAGCTGACGGCCGAATATAAAAGCCGCTTCGGCAACAGCTTCCCGCTCCAATATTGGTATCTGCCGGGGCGCGAGGCCAAGGCGAAGGCGCTGTTCGCCGAGTTCGCGCCCACCGTCGACTTCTACGAAAGCGTGATCGGGCCCTTCCCCTGGGGCGACGAGAAGCTGGGCGTGGTCGAGACCCCGCATCTCGGCATGGAGCACCAGACCATCAACGCCTATGGCAACAACTATCGCAAGACACCGTCGGGCTTTGACGAGATCTTCCAGCACGAACTGGGCCATGAATGGTTCGGCAACCAGCTGACCGCGGGCAACTGGGACGATTACTGGCTGCATGAGGGCTATACCCAATATATGCAGCCGCTCTACGGCCAGTGGCGCGAAGGTGATGCCCGCTATGCCGCGATGATGGACGAGTTCCGCCTTGCCATCCGCAACAAGGCGCCCATCGTCTCGGGCAAGATCCGCGCCGAGGAAGAGGTGTATGAGGAGGACAAGGGCGGTCCTGGGCAGGACATTTATTACAAGGGCGCCTGGGTTCTCCACACGCTGCGCTATTTGATCGGCGACGACCAGTTCTTCGAGGTGACCCGCCGCATCGTGTATGGCCGGCCGGATCCCAAGCCCGGCAATTTCAAGCCGCGCTTCGGCACCACGTCCGAATATGTCGGCATCGTGAACCGGGTTACCGGCAAGGACCTGCGTTGGTTCTTCGACGTCTATCTTTATTCCGCGGCCCTGCCGGAACTCGTGCGCGAGCGCAGCGGCGATCGCCTGACCTTGCGCTGGAAGACGCCAGGCGACCGCCCCTTCCCGCTGCCGGTGGACGTCTCGATCGACGGCAAGGTGCAGAAAGTGGCGATGCCGGACGGCACCGCGACGCTTGCAGTGCCAGCCTCCGCGCATGTGGTGGTCGATCCGGACGCCCATATCCTGCGCCGTTCGGAAGCGGTGGAAGCGCTGCAGCAGTGGAGACAGCAACGATGATCGCCATCGTCGATCCCGCGCCAGTGGGCGCGCCGGGCCTGGTGGCGTTGCTGCTGGGCATGCTGCTGTTCGTCGCCGCCTTGGTCTTTGTCCGGTGGCGCAAGGGCGCGGCGCGAGAGGCCGTCGCGCATCGCAGCAGCAGCGCAAATCAGGGCATCGTGCTGCAAGCGACAGGCTTCCTTCTCGTAGCCATAGGACCCTTGCGCCCGAGCCTCCCGGCCGCTTCGGCGGCGGCGGTGGGGCAAGCGGTCGTCGTCGCACTGCTGATCGGCACCTGCGTCAGCCTGTTCATCTCGGCCGCCGTCGCGATGGGGCGCAACTGGAGCATCGGCGCCCGCACCCGGCGGGACCATGACCTCGTGACCTGGGGGCCCTTCGCCGTGATACGCCACCCGATCTATACCGGGCTCCTGGCGCTGCTCCTGGCGCTAAGCGTCGCCTTCGGTCATTGGCGCGGGTTGATCCTCGGCCTGCCCCTGTTCGCCTGGGGCACCTGGATCCGCATCCAGGCCGAGGAAAGCCTGTTGCTCGCCCATTTCGGCCGCCAGTACCAAGCCTATGCGGCACGCGTGAAACGCTTCCTTCCCGGGATCTTCTGAGCCGCATCCGGGCGCAGCCGCAGGCACCCCGGCTTGCATCCGTCGTCCAGCTCTGCAAACCTGTTCCGGCACCACGAGATCCATAACGACTAGCCGGGGTGACGAATGAAGATGCTTTGCGGCATGGTGCTGGGCTCCGTGCTGACGCTCGCTGCTTTGCCGACGATGGCGCAGGAAGACGTCCGTGCCGAGGGCGACTGGACACATGCGGCCACCGGCATGGTGTTCCCGGAGCGCCTGGGCAATGCGATGCGTACGCGCGTGCACGCTTATGATGCCGAGCAGCAGGACGTCAGCGCCGGCTATACCCTGCGCCGCAATGGTGACCTCGGCTTCGTGACGCTCTACGTCTATCCCGCCCCGCCCGAGCGGGACTGCGCGGCGAATTTCGCCGATATCGAGCGCAATGTTGCCCAGGCCTATGCCGATGTGAAGCTGGTGGAGCACGATCGCTGGCCCTCCCCTTCGGGCAGCGTGCCGGATTCCGCCTATCACGCGCGCTTCACCATGACCGGCACGCTCGACGGCAAGGAGCAGGCGCTCACTTCCGAAAGCTATCTGTTCTGCCCAGCAGGCGGCGCATGGCTGGTCGCCGCCCGGGCCAGTTGGGCACGAAACAGCGACCTGCAGCAGGCCTTTGTCGACTTATTGAAGGGGCTGGCATGGCCGGCCAAGCTGGATACGCCGCCGTCGGAAAAGTGACCGCTCAGGCGGCGGCGCGCCGCATCGACCACAGCCGGGGGCCGTTCGGAACGCGCCACTCCTCGCTCACCGCGAAGCCGAAGCGCTGGTACAGGCCCAGATTGCTCTCGGTCCCGGTTTCCAGATAGCAGGGCATCCCGGGCGGCACCGCCGCAAGGCCCGCGCGGATCGCCGCACCGCCCAGCCCGCGTCCCTGTGCGGCAGGATCGCAGCCGGCGATGTGCAGATAGTGGAACGGCTCCGCCGGAAAGCGATGCTCCACCGCTCCGCTGACCCGCAGCGCGCGCGGCAAAGCGCCCCGCAACGCGCCGATCAGCGCCGGCCCGTTCAACAGCATCTCGATCAGCCCGACCTTGGCCCTGCCCGGCGCGCGCCACAGGGTCACCGCCGCGCCCTCTTCGACCAGAAAGCCGCGCCCGCCCTTGAGGTCCGATGCCGTGAGCAGCGAAAAGAGGCGCGGCAATTGATGCTGCCGCGCCGACGGATCCGGGAGGATGAAGGAGAAGATCGGGTCTTCGGCAAAGGCCCGCGCGAGCATCGTTGCGATGGTCGCGCGGTCTCCTTCGCTTGCCGGCCGTACGGCAATGGATCGTTCCATGGGATCAGGCGGCGCTGCCGGCCTTTTCCTTCTTGGCGTAGATCCGCACCGGCTCCTTGCGGCCCTCGACCACATCCTTGTCGACCACCACTTCGTCGACACCGTCCATGCTGGGCAGGTCGAACATCGTGTCGAGCAGAATGCCTTCGAGGATCGAGCGGAGGCCGCGGGCACCGGTCTTGCGTTCGATCGCCTTCTTCGAGACGGCAGTGAGCGCGTCGTCGGTGAAGCCGAGCTTGACCGCCTCCATGTCGAACAGCTTCTGATACTGCTTGACCAGGGCGTTCTTCGGCTCGGTCAGGATCTTGATCAGCGCCTCGACGTCGAGATCCTCAAGCGTCGCGATCACCGGCAGACGACCGACGAATTCCGGGATCAGGCCGAACTTGAGCAGATCCTCCGGCTCGGTCTGACGAAGCAGCTCGCCGGTGCGGCGCTCGTCGGGTGCGGCGACATGCGCGCCGAAGCCGATCGACTTGCCCTGCAGGCGGTCGCCGATGATCTTTTCGAGGCCCGAGAAGGCACCGCCGCAGATGAACAGGATGTTGGTCGTGTCCACCTGCAGGAATTCCTGCTGCGGATGCTTGCGGCCGCCCTGCGGCGGAACGCTCGCGGTGGTGCCTTCCATCAGCTTCAGCAGCGCCTGCTGCACGCCTTCGCCCGACACGTCGCGCGTGATCGACGGGTTCTCCGCCTTGCGGCTGATCTTGTCGATCTCGTCGATATAGACGATGCCGCGCTGCGCCCGCTCGACATTATAGTCCGAGGCCTGGAGCAGCTTGAGGATGATGTTCTCCACGTCCTCGCCGACATAGCCGGCTTCGGTCAGCGTGGTGGCATCGGCCATGGTGAACGGCACGTCGAGGATGCGCGCCAGCGTCTGCGCCAGCAGCGTCTTGCCGCAGCCGGTGGGGCCGACGAGCAGGATGTTCGACTTGGCGAGCTCGACATCGGCACCCTTGGCGCCGTGATTGAGCCGCTTGTAGTGGTTGTGCACCGCCACCGAGAGGACGCGCTTCGCCTTCTTCTGCCCGATGACGTAATCGTCGAGCACGTCGCAGATTTCCTGCGGCGAAGGGACACCGCCGTCCTTCTTCGACACCAGCGAGGACTTGGTTTCCTCCCGGATGATGTCGTTGCACAGCTCGACGCACTCATCGCAGATGAACACGGTCGGGCCGGCGATGAGCTTGCGCACCTCATGCTGGCTCTTGCCGCAGAAGGAGCAATAGAGCGTGCTCTTGGAGTCACCGCCGCTGAGCTTAGTCATTCAATCCATCCTTCGCGCCTCGGGCGCGCTACGCTCGCCTGCCATCCTACACGCAGGCGAAGTTCCGGCAATCCATAATCGCCCCGCCCGCCCGACGTTCCATGCACCGGGAATCGTCAGGCGGCCGAGGATAGGTATATAGTGTTAATTAGCCGCTGCCGCATCCTCGCTCGGCACCGGACGCTTCTCATACACCTCGTCGACGATGCCGAAGGCCTTGGCCTCCTCGGCTTCGAAGAACGAATCGCGGTCCATCGTCGTCTCGATCTTCTCGATCGGCTGGCCGGTGTACTTCGCATACAGCGCATTCATGCGCGCACGGATCCGCAGGATTTCCTTGGCCTGAATCTCGATGTCCGACGCCATGCCCTGCGCGCCGCCCGAGGGCTGGTGCAGCATGATGCGGGCGTTGGTCAGCGCAACGCGGAGACCCGGCTCGCCCGACGCCAGCAGGAACGAGCCCATCGACGCCGCCTGGCCGATGCACACCGTGCCGACGCGCGGACGGATATACTGCATCGTGTCGTGGATCGCCATACCCGCCGTGACGACACCGCCCGGCGAATTGATGTACATCCAGATGTCCTTCTTCGGATTTTCCGACTCGAGGAACAGCAGCTGGGCGGTGATCAGCGAGGCCATATGGTCTTCGACCTGGCCGGTAACGAACACGATCCGCTCCCGCAGCAGGCGCGAATAGATGTCGAAGCTGCGCTCACCGCGGCTCGACTGCTCGATAACGATGGGAACGAGTGCGCCGGTAACGGGATCGATGGTCATCTGACCGGAAAGCGGATGCATGTGGGATGATCTCGTGGTTGTTGTATTGCCCGCGACTACATCGGCGCTCCTGCAGCCCAGCGCAAGAGGGGCTGTTCCGGAGGCGGACGCTCAGGCAGATCGCAGCACCGCGCTTCCTTGGCTTGCGCGCCCGATGCGCCGGCGGGTTTCGGGCGCGCTCGCGAAGGCTTGAAGCGCGGTGTCGAGCGCAGGCATGCGATGGCTGACCAGCGGCACGGCGGATGGTCGCGCCGCCTTCCAGCCAAGATCGCGACCCGGTACCGGTTCGACCAGCGCCATGGGCAGTGCACAGGCTCTCGCGATGGCGATGGCGAAATCCGCCCAGCTGACTGCCCCCTGGTTCGCGAGATGCAGGATGCCGCGCGTACCGTCGATCAGTTCGTCCAGCACCGCGTTACAAAGATGCGGCACATAGGCGGGTGACACGACCTGATCGTCGGCGGCGCGGAAGCGTCTGCCCGCCGCCAGCGCCTCGACCGCCTGCACCGCGAAATTCTGCGTGTCCCAGGGGGAAAAGAAGGCCGCGGTGCGTACGATGAGGTGACATCCCGGCAAGGCCCCGATCGCCGCCTCCATCGCCGCCTTGCTGCGGCCATAGGCATTCAGAGGCGTACAGGCGTCTGCCGCGAAATAGGCGCGTCCCGCCATGCCGTCGAACACCAGGTCGCTGGAAAAACTGACAGTCGGGATGCCCCGCTCGGAGGCAGCGATTGCCAGCTCCGTCGCGCCCACGCAGTTTGCGGCAAAGCACGCCGCCTCCGCGTCTTCCGCGTCATCCACCCGCACCCAGCCGGCCGCGTTGATCACCGCCCAGGGGCGATGCCCGGATAACGCAGTCGCTATCGAAACGCCGTCCCGCAGATCCAGGATCGTGCGGTCGGTAAGGATATAGGCGAGGTCGCGCATCTCGCACATGCGCGCGAGCGCCTGCCCCAATGTCCCCGTCGCCCCGACGATGAACAGGGGATCACGGCGTGAGGACGACTTGCTCGACTGCGCGCATACCTCTGGATTCGGGTGCTGCCGATGCACGACACGGTTGTCGCGCCGCCACCAGCCCGTACCGCCCATCGCCGGGTGCGCCGGCGGCCGGTGCGCGGCGAGCGCCTGCAGCAGCGGCACCATCGCGGTGGGCCGGGGCGTACCGCCTCGCACATCGAACACGCCGGGCTCGTATATGCCCGGGTCGGTCAGCAGCGTGTTCCAGCCCGAGGCGCCGAACAGCGACCAGGCTGTCACCGCCTGCACCTCCACGCCGTCTGCCCGCGCAGCCTGCGCGTCGCCCCAGGCGTCGCGCATCCAGCGCATCTGCTCCTCGCGGGTGCAGCCGTTGTGCACCTCGGTGATCGCAATCGGGATGCGGTAGCGCGCCCAGGCTTCCGCCAGCGCGTTGGCGAGCCCGTCCGGTGCCGGGTCGAGCACCCGCACGGCCTCGGTATCGACATAGGCGCTGCTGCCGTTGCCGCCGTGCATGGCAGGAGGATAGGCGGTGACACGCTCGTCCAGAAAGCGGTCGCTCGTCAGATAATGGTTGATGCCGATCAGGTCCGGCGGACAGGGGTCGGAGGCCAGCGCCTCCAGCTTGTCGGCCAGCCCGAACCCGGCCAGCCGCTCCCACAGGGCGTGCCCCGGCACGACGCGGCCGCAGAGGAGATCCCAGCCCATCCAGCGCCGGGCGTTGTCATAGGCGACCTGGGTCTGCGTTCTCGGCGTGCCATAGGTCTTGCCGAGGTCCTCCGTCTGGATCAGCCGTGCGTCGGCGTTCACCGCCCGCACCGCGGCCATCGCGCACGCGACACCCTCCACCTGGTGGACCAGCGCCCGCCAGAAGCCGCCCTCGTCGCGTGCGTGCGGGTACCAATGGCCGTACAGCGCAGCGAAGCGCGCGGTGGTCAGCGGCTCGTTGACCGGGGTCCAGTCCGCGATCCAGGGGTAGCGCTCGGCGACACGCGCGGCATAGTCGCCCAGCTTCGCGCCGAAATCCGGATCCAGCAAATTGGTGCGCGGGGGACCGCTGCCATGATGGACCAGTCCGGCGATCGGTCGGATGCCGAGCGCTTGGAGCCGCGCAAGGCGCGCATCGCTCCACGTCCAGTCGCAGGACTGGGGATCCCCGGGGCAGATCCTCTCCCACAGGATCGGAAAGCGAAGCGCGCGCACGCCCAGGCTGGCAATGAGATCCAGGTCCTCCAGCCGGTCCTGATGGCCGGTTTCCAGCGTCTGGTCGCGGAAGTGTTCGCCGACACGGTTCACGGTACATTCGGCACCGCCCCAAAGTTCGAGTGGTGGCATCGGGGTCCTCATGTACGGATCGAAGCCCTGTGCGCAGGGCGCAACAAGGCCGGGATGACGCCGCCGCTCCGTTCGTCGCAAAATGCGGGCCGGCGCCTCCGAAGAAGCGCGTAGCGGACACATCCGCAATTTCCTTCTGCGCTTATAAAAACCAAATGGTTATCAAGGGTTGGAACAGCATGTCGGGTAAATCGGTGGCGGAGAGCGGGACGATGGTCGGGCGCTGGACGGAAGCGGAGGCAAAGGCGTGGTTCACCCGGCAGCCTTGGGTCATGGGGTGCAACTTCACGCCTTCGAACGCGATCAACCAGCTGGAGATGTGGCAGGCCGCCACCTTCGACCTGGAAGCGATCCGCGCGGAGCTGGCGCTGGCGGCGGACGTCGGCATGAACGCGGTGCGGGTCTACCTGCACGATCTGCTCTGGGCCGAGGATCCGGATGGCTTCCTTGGCCGCATCGACGCAATGCTGGCGGTGGCCGAAGGCTTCGGCATCCGGGTGATGCTGGTGCTGTTCGATTCCTGCTGGCACCCGGATCCGGCGCTGGGCCCGCAGCCCGCGCCGAAGCCGGGCGTGCATAATTCCGGTTGGGTGCAGTCGCCGGGCGTCCCCGCGCTGCGCGACCGCAGCCAGCGCCCCCGGCTGGAGGGCTATGTGAAGGGCATTGTCGGGCGGTTCCGCAAGGATCGCCGCGTGCTCGCCTGGGACATCTGGAACGAGCCGGACAACGGGCCCGACGTGTCGCTCTGCGACGCGGGCGAACTGGAGGCGAAGGCCGATCTCGTACTGCCCCTGCTGGTCGACGCGTTTTCCTGGGCCCGCAGCATGCGGCCGGTGCAGCCGCTGACCAGCGGCATCTGGCTGGGCGACTGGTCCTCGCCCGAGCGGCTGACGCCGCTGCAGCAGGCGCAGACGGGCCTGTCGGACGTCGTGTCGTTCCACAATTACGGCACCGCCGAGGATTTCGCCCGGCGGATCGACTGGCTCGGCGTCTTCGACCGTCCGATGTGGTGCACCGAATTCATGGCGCGCCCCGCCGGCAGCACGTTCGAGGCGATCCTGCCGGTGGCACGCGCGAGGAATGTCGGCGCGTTCTGCTGGGGCCTGGTGCGCGGCAAGACGCAGACCCACCTGCCCTGGGCGGCATGGGAAAATCCGAACCTCGCGGGCCTGAAGGACAAGTGGTTCCATGACATCTTTGACGTCGGCGGCGTCCCCTATGACGATACCGAGGTCGAATTCCTCCGTTTGCTCCGCGCGCTCGAAGACAAGGCGCCGCACTGGCCGCTGATCGAAATCCCCGTCGCCAAGGACGCGCCCGGTTCCGGGGACGACGAGGCGAAGGCGGCCTGACCCAACCGCCCTCCCCACGCCCTATTCCGCCAGCGCCGCCGTGGTGCGCGGCGCAGCCTCCCGCTCCTCGGCGATGTGCCGGCGATAGGTTGCGAGCGCCTGCCCAACGACCTGGTCCATGTTGTAATAGCGGTAGGTCGCGAGCCGCCCGACGAACAGCACGCCCCTGGTCGCCGCCGCAAGCGCCTCGTAGCGCTTGAACAGCGCCTGGTTCTCGGGGCACGGGATCGGATAGTATGGATCCCCCTCGGCGCTGGGATATTCGTAGGTCAGGCTGGTGGTCGGCGCCTGCTGGCCGGTGAGGTGCTTGTACTCGGTCACCCGCGTGTACGGCACCTTTTCGTCCGGATAGTTCACCACCGCCACCGGCTGCGCCCAGGCGCGGTCCGCATGGACATGCTCGAAGCGTAGCGACCGATAGGGCAGCTTGCCGAAACGGAAATCGAAATATTCGTCGATCGGCCCGGTATAGACGATCTGATCGAAGCTGAACCGCCGCTTCGCCTCCTCGAAAGTCACGCCCAGTTCCAGGTCGATGTTCGGGTGATCGAGCATCTTCGCGAACATCGCGGTGTAGCCGTCGCGCGGCATCGCCTGGAAGCGATCGGTGAAATAGCGATCATCGGTATTGGTCCGCGTCGGCACGCGGGCAGTGACGCTCTTGTCCAGCTCGGAGGGATCGATCCCCCATTGCTTGCGCGTATAGCCCTGGAAGAACGTCTCGTAGAGCTCGCGCCCCACGGCCGAGATCACGACATCTTCCGAGCTACGGATCACCGGCACCGGCTCGGCGCGCGCGGCGAGGAAGTCCGCGGCCTCTGCCTCGGTCTCCAGCGACAGACCGAACAGCGCGTTGAGCGTCGTTCGGTTGATCGGGATCGGCACCTGCTGCCCGCGCGCTTCCGCCAGCACGCGGTGCTCATAGGGCCGCCATTCGGTGAAGCGCGAGAGATAGTCGAAGATATCCACGCTGTTGGTGTGGAAGATGTGCGGGCCATATTGATGGATCAGAATGCCCGCCGCGTCCTTGTGATCGAAGGCGTTGCCGGCGATGTGCGGCCGCTTGTCGATCACCAGCACGCGCTTGCCGGCATCGGCCGCAAGCCGTTCGGCCATCACCGAGCCGGCAAAGCCCGCACCGACCACCAGATAGTCGTAATGGAGGCTGCGCACCGGCTTGAGCAGCGGCTGGTCCGGCTCGGCAACCTGCCGGATCAGCCCCAGCATCCGCGCTGCGACCTGATCCCAGCTCTGTTCCGCCAGCAGCGCATCCGCCTCGACGCGCCACGCGTCGCCGGTGCCACGCAACGCCAGTGCCTGCGCGCAGGCATGGAGGAAGCCCGCCGCGCCGTCCGCCACGAACACGCCCGCGACGTCACCATAATGGCGAATCACGTCGGCGATCGGGGTGGACACCACCGGCAGGCCCGCCGCCAGATATTCCGGGGTCTTGGTCGGGCTGATGAAGCGCGTCGCGTCATTGATCGCGAACGGCATCAACGCCACGTCCCAGCCGCCCGCATAGAGCGGGAGTTCGGCATAGGTCTTCGCGCCTAGCCACGCGATGTTGGCACGCTGCGGCAGCTCGGCGAGGTCGATCTTCACGACAGGGCCGACCATCACGATCGTCCAGTCCGGTCGCGCATCGGCAAGCGCGGCGATCAGCCCGAGATCCATCCGCTCGTCGATCACGCCGTAGAAGCCCAGCCGTGGACGCGGCAGTCCGGCCTGACCGGCGACGTCCTGCACCAGCGCGCGCGCTTGCGCGAAATGGGCGGCATCGACACTCGACGGAAAGGCATGCACCGACGGATGGCTCTCGCGCTTCGCTTCGTAGAGGCTGTAGCCACCGGTGAAGACCAAGTCGGCCAGCCCGAACAGCTGCTGCTCCAGCAGCATCAGTTCAGGCGGCGCGAAGCGGAAATTCTTCAGCTCGTCCATGCAGTCATAGACCGTGCAAGCGGCCCCGAGATGCCGCGAGAAGGGCAGCATCATCGGCGTATAATACCAGCGGATCAGGTGCTCGCCGATGCCCGCGACATGCTCGTCGAGCAGCGCCTTCAGCGCCGCCGTCCGCCCCTCCGCGCCCAGATTGCCCGGCAGGTGCGGTACCGCCACCGTTACCCTCGCCCCTTCGTCTCGCAATTCCAGCCAGGGGGCTGTGCTGTCGTCGTCGATCGGCTCTTCCCAGAACAGCACGTCCATGTTGCGCGCGAAGCGGGTCATGAGATGCTGCGGTCGCTGGAAGACGAAATTCCAGCGAAGATGCGAAAAGCAGATTAGCGCGAAGTTGCTGCTGCCGGGGCGATGGATAGCGACATGGTTGGTCAAGGACAGTTTCCCTGTTGCGGTTAACAGGGAGAACCCGCCCAAGCTTCGGGCCGTTCCAAGATTACATCAGCAATTCTTTTAAATTAGCATGATACAAGTTAATGCAATGTCGCCACTCTGCGGCATGGCGGGCGGCACCGATGTGCCGCCCGCCTTTCGTTCAGGCCGCATCGACCATCACGATTTCGCTGTCTTCGATCGCAGTGATTTTCACCACCTCGGCATCCTTGATCGCGGCGCCGTCGCGGGCATTCACCCGTACGCCGTCGATTTCCACCGCACCGATGGCGGGCACCAGATAGGCGCGGCGATCGCTGCCCAGCGTGTACTCGGCCGTCTCGCCGGCGCGCAGGGTCACACCCACGACGCGGGCGTCGGTACGGATCGGCAGCGCATCGCCGTCCCCGTCGAAGCCGCTTGCCAGCACCACGAACTGGCCGGCGCGATCGGTCTTCGGGAAGGGGCGCGTGCCCCAGCTCGGCTTCTCGCCGCCGCGGGTCGGCTGGATCCAGATCTGGAAGATCCGGGTCGTCTCGTCCTCGCGATTATATTCGGAATGCGCGATGCCCGTGCCAGCCGACATCACCTGCACGTCGCCGGCAACGGTACGGCCGTGATTGCCCAGATTGTCCTGATGGGTGATGGCGCCGTCGCGGACATAGGTGATGATTTCCATGTCGCGGTGCGGATGCGGCGGGAAGCCGGTCTGCGGCGCGATCGTATCGTCGTTCCACACGCGCAGGTTGCCCCAGCTGGTGCGGGCCGGATCATAATAGTTGGCGAAGGAGAAATGATGCTTGGCATCGAGCCAGCCATGATTGGCGCCGCCGAGGCTCGAAAAGGGGCGAAGTTCGATCATCTGGGGTCTCCCTGAAGGGGTGCGCCGGGCTGCGGCGCGCTTTCGATGACCGGGATATAGGCGGGCTCGACTTCTCCAATCAGTGGGATAAGTTGGAGCGAAACGTTCCAGGAAATAGAAATGTCAAACGCGGGCATGCCCACCTTCGACCAGCTCCGCATCTTCCTCGCCGTGGTGGACAGCGGCAGCTTTGCGGGTGCGGGGCGCCAGCTCAACCGCGCGGTGTCGGTCATCAGCTACGGCATCGCCAACCTCGAGGCGCAGCTGGGCGTGCTGCTGTTCGACCGCGAGGGGACCAAGAAGCCGCGCCTCACCACCGCCGGCGCAGCGGTGCTGGCCGAGGCGCGCACGGTGGCGCAGGGTATCGACGGACTGCGGGCGAAGGTGAAGGGCCTGCTCGACGGGCTGGAAGCAGAGGTGAACCTCGCCGTCGACGTGATGCTGCCCACCCGCCGGCTCGGCGAAGTGCTGCGCGCCTTCCGCGCCGAATTTCCGACGGTGACGCTGCGGCTGCACGTCGAGGCGCTGGGCGCGATCACCAGCCTCGTGCTGGAGGGCAAGGCAGTGCTCGGCATTTCCGGGCCGTTGGCGCAGGGCATGAACGGCATCGAATGCGAGGCGGCAGGATCGGTGGCGATGGTGCCGGTGGCGGCGCCCGACCATCCGCTCGGCCGGATGGACCCGATTCCGCCCGGCGCGGGGCGCGACCATGTCCAGCTGGTACTCTCCGACCGCTCGCCGCTCACCGCCGGTCGTGACTTCGCGGTGATGAGCCCGCGCACGTGGCGGCTCGCCGATCTCGGCGCGAAGCACGCACTCCTGCGTGAGGGCATCGGCTGGGGCAACATGCCGCTGCCGCTGATCGAGCCGGACCTGGTCGCCGGCACGCTGGTGCGGCTGGCGATGCCGGAAAGCCCGGGCGGCATGTACCGCTTCGGCGCGATCTGGCGCCGGGATGTGCCGCCCGGACCGGCGGCGTCGTGGCTGCGCGCGCGGTTCGTGGAGGTGGGGCGCGAGGATGTGGATCTGGAGGGGCTTGGCGAGGCCTGAAGCGCTCGCTCCCCCCTCGCCCCCCGCCCCCCGCCCCCAGGCTGGGTCAGGGCGCCGTATTGAAGAAGAAATAGTGCTCGATCAGCTTGCCGTCTTGCGCGCGCGCCACGTCGACGCCGCTCACGAGCACCTCGCCCGGCGGGCCGCCTTTCCACCGCGCGGTCGCCACCCCGTGATGCCCGAGGCCCGGGCCATCAATTTCGAAGCGGAACCCTGGCGGCATATCAGCGAGAACGCCCGCAACCACATCCGAGATCGCCTGATGCCCGCTGACCGTGCGCGCCGGCTCGAAGATGCTCGCTTCCGGGTGGTAGATATCGGCGATCGCGGCAAGCCGCGCAGCATCGTCACGCTCATTCCACACCCGCTCGATGCTCGCGTGCAATAATTCGATTTCCGGAGCTTCGGTCATACGGTGATCCCCCGCTGGTAAACCTGCCCGCCATCTGCTGCCGCGGGCACATTATTTGACGATGGTGCAGCGCATACACAAGCCGCTCCCGTCCCGGGCCAAGCCGTCAGAACAGGATCGCCCCGCCCGCGACCAGCCGAACGTCGGGGGAATTGTGGTTCAGCCCCGCCACCGCCAGCAGGTCGAACTGCAACACCTTGGTCGGGCGCCATGCGGTCGACAGGGCGGCAAGCGCATAGGTTTCGTGGCCGTCGGGATCATTGTCCCGCTCCAGCGAGACCTCCGCCGTCGTCGTCACCTTCTCGCTGAGCTTGTAGCGCAGGCTGGTGATGCCGCTGACCGCAAAGTGCCGCCCCTGCCCGCTCTCGTTGGCGGCGGCGTCGGCCTCGCCGGTAAAGGCGACAGCGAGCTTCTCGGTCAGGTCATATTGCACCGGCACGATCGCGCCGGCGGACCAGGTTCCGTCACCGATCGGTGACCTGCCCGTCGGCGCGGTGACGAAGCCCTCCACGCCGGCGGAAAAGGGCGTGCCCTTCTCGCCCGCGAGATGCTGGCGGATCGCGAAACGCAGGTCCCCGGTGCCATGGATCGTGTCGATGGTGCCGCTGGCCTTGTCACGCGTGCGATCCCGGCCATAGCCGGTCCAGCCCAGCTGCACCTCGGTCTTCGAACCTATCCCCGCGCGCACCAGCAGATCGGCGGTGACGATCCGGTCCTCGCGCTGGTCGGCCTTATCGTCGCGCTGCCAGTCGACGAACGATGCCTCGACATGCACGCGGCCGGGCTCGGTGGTGCAGCTCGATCCACCGATACTCGGTCGGGTCGGGCAGAAACGCGGATCATCGTCTGCGAAGGCGTTGCCTGCCGCCAGCAGCGCCGCCCCGAGCCCAAAGATGCGCGCCGCCCGAACCATGTCTTCCCCCCAGAGCCTGTGGAGGGCCCAACGACATCGCGTCGGAAATGTTTCGACACACGTCCGTCAGGCGTCGCGGATTGCGTGTTCCAGGTCGGCGGCATGCGCCGCGGCGGGTTCGGTCGGCGCGGCTGCGTCGGCAAGCTCCGTCTCCACCCGTGCACCGCCGGTGAGCGTACGGTGGACCGGACAGCGATCGGCAATCTCCAGCAGGCGGGCCCGCTGCACGGCATCCAGGTCGCCCTCGATCTCGATCCGGCGCGTGAACAGGTCCGCGGGCTGCACGCCCGCCTGGCGCTGGTGGCCGGCAAGCGTCCGGATGCTCGTCACCGGCCACCCCTTTTGCAGCGCATAGACGCGCAGCGTCATCGTCGTGCACGCCGCTAGGGCGGAGGCGAGCATCTGATAGGGCGTCGGTCCGGTGCCCATGCCGCCGACCGACACCGGCTCGTCCAGCATCAGCGCCACGCCGGCCACCTGCAACGCCACCTGGAACTTGCCTGCGCCGGTATCCCGCGCGATCGCGTCCAGGGCCAGTTCGCTGCTCATGCCGTCTGCTCCACCAATGTCGTTTCGATCGCGATACCCTGCTTCAACGTCAGCGTCACCGGCGTGCGCTCGGCGATCTCCGCGAGCCGCGCACGGCCCGCCGCGTCCGGACCTGCGATGGTGAGGGTCCGCTTGATATGCCGCCCCTCGGCCACCCCAAGAATCCGCAGGTCGACATCGATCGAGTCGATTCGCCACCCCTTGCGGTCGGCGTACATGCGCAGCGTCATCGCCGTGCACGCCGCCAGCGCGGCGAGCAGCAGATCATAGGGCGCAGGGCCGGCATCCTGCCCGCCATTGCCGGGTGGCTCGTCGGCGACGATCGCGTGATGCCCCGCCTGGATCCGGGTTTCCATCCGCTCGGGACCGATATGGGCAGTCGCATGTACCATCGTCGTCGACTCAAATCGCCAGCAGCGCGATCGCTTCGATCTGCGCGGGGTTGAAGCCATGATCGGCGAGCACCGGCACCAGTTCGGCCGCGGGCATGCGCTGGCGACGCGTCGCGCAGACGAATTGCCGGATCGCCTCGAGCCGCGGATTGGCCAGCGGGGTGGACCGGCGCGAACCGAACAGCGCTTCCGCCACCCGGCCCAGCAGTGATGGGCGCGCCGTTGCGGACAACACGCTACACCCACAGGCAGCGGCGTCCTGAAAGGCAACGGAGACCGCTGCCCATTCGGTCTGGCTCAATTCGGGCGGTGCTTGACGATCCATTGAAACCTCCTTTGTCGCCCCCTTTGATAGCCCGCACCGGCCGTTCGGATCAGCCGGATAGTTCTGGCGCTTTCGTTCGAGAAAATCGAAAAGCCTCTTTTCGATATAGTAGAACGTATGGGTCGATTTTATTCCAGTTTTCAACGTATCTCGTCAGGGCCAATTTCCGGTCACCAGGCGAGGCAGATTGGTCCCCGCCACTTTCGGAGACACATCATGGCTACCGCCCCCCTATCCGCCACTGCCACCCCTACCAACGTTCAGTCGGCCCTGCCGCTGCTCGGCCGCATCGGGCTCGCGACGATCTTCCTGCTTAGCGGCCTATCGAAGCTGGCGGCACCGGCGGCGACCATCGGCTATATCGCGTCCTCCGGTCTGCCTCTGCCGCAGCTGGGCTTCGCCATCGCGCTGCTGGTCGAACTGGGCGGCGGCATCGCGCTGATCCTCGGCTACCGCACCCGCACCGTCGCCGCCATCCTGGCCGCCTTCTCGGTCGCGACCGCGCTGGCGTTCCACTCAGCGCTGGGCGACCAGAACCAGTTCATCCACTTCTTCAAGAACATCGCAATGGCGGGTGGCCTGTTGCAGGTCGTCGCGTTCGGCGCGGGTGGCTGGAGCCTCGACGCCCGCCGCTGAAACTGCCGCAGAAGCGCAGGCCGCACGGGCTAGTGGAACGGGGCCGCGCCGATGGTGCGGCCCTTTTCACATCCCAATCCTTCGTACAGGCGAAGACCTGCGCGGGCTGGGCTACACGGGGGCGAGGAGAGCGCCATGACCCGTTGCACGCACATGAATTCCGAGACAGTCCGGGACGTTACGCCGAGCGCGCTCGGCTGCGAGGAATGCCTGAAGACCGGCAGCTGGTGGGTACATCTGCGGCTGTGCCGGGAATGCGGTCATGTCGGCTGCTGCGACCAGTCGCCCAATCGCCATGCTACCGCGCATTTCCGCGAGACCGGCCACCCGATCATGGAAGGCTATGACCCTCCCGAAGGCTGGGGCTGGTGCTATGCCGACGGAATCGAAGTGGATCTGCCTGACCAGACGCCGCAGCGCGGACCGATCCCCAGCTTCTTCTGAAGGCCGCGTGGACAGCCGCGGACCACGCGCTAAGACGGTGCCGATGACCGCGCCTGCATCGCTACGATGACCCCATCCAGCCCGCCGCCGGCGCCCCGAGCCGCACTGCTGCTGTTCGGCGCCGGCGACTTCGCCTTCAACCTCTACTGGCAGGCGGTGAATCTCTACCTCCTGTTCTTCTATATCGACACGCTGCGGCTGGCGCCGGCGCTGGCTGGTACGCTGTTCCTGATCGGCGCGGGGTGGGACGGAATCGCCGATTTCACGGCCGGCGTGGTCGCGGAACGGATGCGGCGGCCCTATCGCTGGCTGATCGGCTGGGGCGCTTTGCCGCTTGGACTTGCCTTTGTGGCGATGTTCGCTGCGCCGCGCGGTGCCTGGGCGGCGGCGCTGATCGCCCAGCTCGGCTTTCGCACCCTCTACGCCTTCACCAACATTCCCTATGCGGCCTGGACGACCCGGCTGGCCGGAACCGGTGCGGAGCGATCGCTGCTCGCCGGCCTCCGCATGATTTTCGGCGCCGTCGCGGCGACGCTCGTCGCCGGCACCCTCCCCCGGCTGGTGACCGCATTGGGCAGCTATGCAGCGGCCGGCGCACTGCTGGCGACGCTGGGCGTGCCCTTGCTGCTGACGATCGCGTGGCGCGTGCCCGAACGACGTCCGTCGAGCGAGGCGGCGGTTCGCCCCCGGATCGGTTTGGCGCTCGCGCTGCTGGCGCGCAACCGCGCCTTCGTGGCGCTCAACCTCGCCGCGGCCGCGGGTGCCGCCGCGGCCGCGCTCACGACGCAATCGGTACTTTACTTCTTTCGCTACGTGCTCGCCAACGATCCGGCGGGGCCGCGCGCACTGGCGGCGATGGCGTTCGCAAGTCTGGTGGCAACGCCGCTCTGGACGCTCGCTGCACGCCACGCGGGCGCACGTGCGGCATGGCTGGCGGCCTGCGGCCTTGCACTTGCGCTGCCGGCCGGGTTCGTCCTCCTGCCAGCGCCCGGCGTGGTTGCCGCGACGCTGTTCCTGCTGGGGATGCAGGTAGCGTTCGCCGGCTTCGGGCTGGCGGCCTGGACGCTGCTCCCCGACAGCGTCGACTGGGGCGCGGCACGCAGCGGGGTCCGGGTGGAGGCGATCGCCTTCGGCACCTTTGCGCTCGCCCAGAAAGCGGCTCTGGCAGTGGCCGGCTTCGCGATCGGGACGATCTATCAGGCGAACGGGTTCATCGCCGGTGTCCCGCAAGGCCCGGCGAGCCTCGCGGCGATCCGCTGGCTGATGCTCGCCGGGCCGGCCGCGCTGCTGCTGGCCGCGCTGGCCGCGATCCTCGCCCTGCCCCTTCGGCGAGACACGCTGGCCAGACTGGCAAGGTGAAGGATTCTCCTCCGAGCGGGGGAGAATCGGGGCATCACACGAGTTCGAAGCTGCCGGACACGCCTTCCGCCTCTGCGGAGGGTGCGATCCAGAGTTGGAATGTGCCGGGCTCCACCGTCGGCTTCAGCGCTTGACCGATGAAGAGCAGATCGGCGCGCGTGAGCGTGAACTGCACCTGCTTCCGCTCGCCCGGCTTCAGAGCGACACGGCGGAACGCCTTGAGCTCGCGCACGGGACGGGTGACGCTGGCCGCCACGTCGCGGATATAGAGCTGCACGACTTCTTCCGCCGCGTGGCTGCCGCTGTTGGCGATCGTCGCCGACACCATGAGCTTGCCGTCGACAGTGAGCTTGCCCCCGCCCAGATCCAGGTCGCTATACGCGATCTTGCCATAGGTCAGGCCGTGGCCGAACGGGAACAGCGCCTGGTTCGGAAACTCGCGATAATGCGTCTTGTATTCCTGCAACGGCCCCGCCGGATTGGGTCGCCCGGTGGGCTTGTGGTCGTAGTGATAGGGCTCCTGCCCCGTCGCCTGCGGGAAAGACACTGGCAGCCGCGCCGAAGGCCCGACCGCGCCGAACAGCACGTCGGCGATCGCCGGACCGTCCTGCGACCCCAGGAACCAGGTAACGAGGAGCGCCGGCGCCTTCAGCACCGCGCCTTCCAGCGCGAGCGCCCGGCCGTTGCGCAGCAGCACCACGACCGGCTTGCCCGTCGCTGCCACGGCCTCCGCCAATGCCATCTGGGCGGGCGGCACGACGATGGCCGAGCGCGACTGTGCCTCGCCCGACATGCGGGCATGCTCGCCGATCGCCAGCACCACCACATCGGCAGCGCGCGCAGCGGCCACCGACGCCTCGATCCCCCCCGCGATGGGAGCGTCGAACCCGGCACCCTCGGTCACGCTCACCAGCGCCGGATCCTGAACGATCGCTTTCACGCCGCTTGCCAGGTCCACCGCTTCGGCATCGGTGCCATAGACGTTCCAGGGACCGATCTGGTCGTGCAGACCGCTGGCGAACGGACCAATCAGCGCGATCTTCTTGCCCGAACGTGCCAGCGGCAGCAGTTCGCCTTCGTTCTTCAGCATCACGATCGAGCGCGAACCCGCCTCCCGCGCGAGGGCGAGATTGGCACGGGTGCGAACGCGCGCCTTCTCCCGCGCCGGATCAATGCGGCGGAAGGGATCGTCGAACAGCCCCAGCTGCACCTTCAGCGCCAGCACCCGCCGCACCGCTTCATCGAGCCGCGCCATCGGCACGTCGCCCTTGGCGACCAGGTCCGGCAGGTGACGAATGTAGAAGCCGCTCTGCATACTCATGTCGACCCCGGCGAGGAAGGCCAGCTTGGTTGCCTCACGCGCGTCGGCCGCGAACCCGTGCGCGATCAGTTCCTCGTCCGCGGTGTAGTCGGAGACGACGACGCCATCGAAGCCCCATTCACGGCGCAGCACTTCGGTCAGCAGCCATTCGTTCGCCGTGGCGGGGATGCCGGAGAGTTCGTTGAACGAGGCCATCACCGCGGGCGCACCCGCCTCCAGCGCGGACTGGAACGGCGGGAAATAGATCTCGCGCAGCGTCCGTTCGGAAATGTCGACCGTGTGGTAGTCGAGCCCGGCTTCCACCGCACCATAGGCGGCGAAATGCTTGGCGCAGGCCGCGACGGCATCTGCCGCACCCAGGCCATGCGCCCCCTGGAAACCGCGCACCCGTGCCGCGGCCATCAGCGTGCCGAGCAGCACGTCCTCGCCGGCACCCTCCACGCTGCGGCCCCAGCGGGCATCGCGCGTGATGTCGACCATTGGCGCGAAGGTCCAGTCGATGCCAGAGGCGGCCGCCTCCACCGCCGCCACGCGGGCGGTGCGCTCGGCAAGGTCGGGATCGAAGCTCGCCGCCTCGCCCATCGGCACGGGGAAGACCGTGCGGAAGCCATGGATCACGTCGGCGGCGAACAGGAGCGGGATCTTGAGCCGCGACTCGCGCGTCGCCACGGTCTGCATCCGCTTGGCCATGGCCGCGCCGTTGCCGTTGAAGACGCCGGTCAGGCGCCCTGCCCGCACCTCCGCCAGCTGCCCGTCGAAGTTCGACGATGCACCCGCCGGATTGAGCGTCACCGCCGCGCCGCCCGACCAGGCGGCCGCCATCAGGGTAAGCTGCCCGGCCTTCTCCTCAACGGTCATTTTGGCGAGCAGCGACTCGACCGAGGCGGGCAGTTTCTGCGCGCCCGCCTGCAGCAGCATCGCCCGCGCCGGGCTGGCCGCCCAGGCCGCGGCAGCACCTGCCCCGATCAGTATCGCACGCCTGGAAATATGGCCGTCTTTCACGCGTTTCCTCCCTTGGCACGACCGCGCTTAGGCCGCCGCATCATCAATCTTGCAACCCGCTATTGCTTCATGTAACCGGTTACATCAAGAGCTTCAGGCCGCCACCTGCAAAACGAGCGGCGTCATCCAATATGAAGGAGGGGACGAACCACGCCATGCCGAACGCCACGATCCGTGATGTCGCGCGTGAAGCGTCGGTGTCCGTCGCGTCGGTTTCGCGTGCGTTGAACGGCGCCACCAACATTCGCCCCGAACTGCGCGATCACATTCGCGATGTGGCCAACCGGCTCGGCTATGTCCCTCATGCCGGCGCGCGGAACCTCAGCCTCGCGCGCTCTTCCACCATCGGCGTGGTCGTTCCCGATCTCCACGGCGAATTCTTCTCGGAATTGCTGCGCGGTATGGACCGCCAGGCATCCGAACTCGGCCTGCACCTGCTGCTGATGGTGATGCACGGCGAGGCGGATCGTGGCGTGACGGCGCTACATGCGATGCGGGGTCGTGTGGACGGCCTCGTCGTGATGGCACCGCAGATCACCTCGGACGAGCTGTTCGCGCATCTGCCGAAGTCAATGCCCTCGGTGCTGGTCAACTGCGCGCCGCATGACGGCGTCCGCCCCGAACTCCGGGTAGACAACGTTGCCGGAGCGGTTGCGGTCGTCGAGCATCTCGCCGCCGGCGGGTGCCGTCACCTCGTCCACATCGCCGGCCCGGTTGACAATATCGACGCGCGAGAGCGCTTGCAGGGCACCCGCGAAGCCTGTGCGCGGCTGGGGCTGGCGCTCCGCGTGGTCGCCGGCGATTTCCTCGAAGACTCCGGCACCGCGGCCATCGCGACGCTGCAGGCCGAGGGTGCCGCATATGACGCGGTGTTCGCCGCCAATGACATGATGGCGGTGGGCGCGCTGATGGCGCTGAAGCGCGCGGGCGTCGCGGTGCCGGAACAGATCGCCGTGGCGGGGTTCGACAACATCCCCCTCACCCGCCTGATTTCGCCGGCGCTCACCACCGCCAGCATCGACATTGCCGAATTCGGCGCGCGCGCCGTGGTGCGCCTCGCCGGACTGATCGACGGCGCCGCCGACGACACGCTCGAATGGCGCGCGCCGATCGTGATAGCGCGGGAGTCCACCCGCCAACTACCTAAAAACACAACAGAAAACCCGATCCGCCGGGGAGATAGAGAGTGACCATGAACAAGCTAGTATTGCGTTCCGCATTGCTGACGATGACCGTGCTGGGCAGCGGTGCCCTGCTCGCCCCCGCCCCTGCCATGGCTCAGGTCGGCCAGGCATCGCTGCGCGGCACCATAACCGCGCCCGCCAACAATCCCGTGCTCGAAGTCACCGCGATCGAAACCGCGACCGGCATCCGCCGCACCGCCACGGTCGGTGCCGACGGCAGCTACAACTTCGCCTCGCTGCGCCCGGCGACCTATCGCCTGGAGATCAAGCTGCAGAACGGCGTCCGCAACTCGGACGAGTTCACGCTGCGCGTCGGCCAGAATGCCGGCCTAGACCTTGACCTCTCCGCCAACAGTGCGCCGGCCGCCGATACCGGCGCGGCCGCTGCGGACGGCGGCGCGCCCGCACCCGCGGGCGGCGACGAGATCGTCGTCACCGGCAACCGCATCCGCTCGCTGGACGGCGGCCAGGTCGGCATCAACATCACCCAGCGGCTGATCGAGCAGCTGCCGCAGAACAACCGCAACTTCCTGGCCTTCGCCGATCTCGCCCCGGGCGTGCGCTTCATCGAAGGCGCCAACGGCACGTCGAGCATCAAGGGCGGCGCGCAGGACAGCCGCACCGTCAACGTGTTCATCGACGGCGTCAGCCAGAAGGACTATGTCCTCAAGAACGGGATCACCGGCCAAGACAGCTCGGCAGGCAACCCGTTCCCGCAGCTCGCGATCGGCGAGTATCAGGTGCTCTCGTCCAACTACAAGGCCGAGTTCGACCAGGTAAGTTCGGTGGCGATCACCGCCGCCACCAAGTCGGGCACCAACGAATTCCACGGCGAAGGCTTTATCGACTTCACCAACCAGGATCTCCGCGCGCGCCGGCCTACCGAACTGTTCCCGACCAAGCGCGATAAGGTGGATTCCAGCAACAAGCAGTTCGGTCTCGCGCTAGGCGGCCCGATCATCCAGGATCGCGCTCATTTCTTCGTCACCTACGAAGGCAAGCGGATCGACAGCCCCTATGACGTGCGGCCGGAAAACGGCGTGTCGACCAGCATCTTTCCGTCGCAATATCAGCAGTATTTCGGCACCTTCTCGCAGCGCTTCAACGAAGACCTCTATTTCGGCAAGATCGACATCGAGCCGAGCGACAAGGATCTGATCGAGCTGACCGGCAAGTATCGCAAAGAGTCCGGCTCGCAGATCGCGACGGGCGTAAGCGCATCCAACACGGCTACGTTGAACAAGGTCGACGAGAAGCGCTTCATGCTGCGCTGGCAGCGCAGCGAGGACAGCTGGATCAACGACGCCCGTATTTCCTATCAGGATACGAAGTGGGCACCGACGCCGGAAAGCTCTGGTAACGCCTATTTCTTCCAGGCATCGACGCGGAACAACGGCAACTTCACCCGCACCGATCTGCTGCGCTTCGGCGGCGGCGGCAGCCAGCAAAACAAGGGCCAGAAAGGCTGGACGCTACAGGACGACTTCACTTGGACGGGCTTTGACGGACACACCATTAAGGTCGGCGCGAAAGCGAGCTTCATCCGCCTGCGCTCGGTCGAACAGAACCGCGCCAACCCGCAATATACCTACGACATCAACGCGTTCAGCCCCACCGGCTTCAACGACCAGATCCCCTATCGCGTGGACTTCGGCGTCCCGACCGGCAACGGCCCGGTCGACATCCGCTCGAACAACTTCCAGTTCGGCGTCTATGCGCAGGACGATTGGGACGTCACGTCCCACCTGACCCTGAACCTGGGTCTGCGCTGGGATTACGAACGCACGCCCGCCTTCGTCAATTTCGTCACCTCTCAGGAAAACCTGACGGCGGTCTCGCCGACCAATTATCCAAACTTGGTCAACGCCGACTATAACATCAACGACTTCATCTCGAACGGCCACAACCGGAAGACCTTCACCGGCGCCTTCCAGCCGCGCCTGGGCTTCACCTATCGTATCGACGAGGCGGGCCGCTTCGCGGTGTTCGGCGGCTATGGTCGCTCCTACGATCGCAACCAGTTCGACTTCCTCCAGCAGGAAGTCAACCAGGGCGCCTATGCGGTGCGCAACTTCAACTTCCGCGGCGCGGACTCCAATCCGAACAATGCCTGTCAGGGCGCGGACGCATCGACCTGCGTCACCTGGAACCCGATCTATCTAACGCCTGAAGGCCGCCAGCAGCTGCTCGCCGACGCGACGGGCGGCGGACGCGAGTTCCGCTTCCTCAAGAACGATCTCAAGGTTCCCTATTCGGACCAGTTCAGCCTGGGTATCCGCGGCCGCTTCAACCAGATCGGCCTCGAGCTGGGCTACAGCCACATCGCCAGCCGCAACGGCTTCGCATTCCTGCTCGGCAATCGCCGGCCGGACGGCAGCTTCTTCTTCAACGATCCGACCAACCCGACGGACACGCCGGCGCCGCCCTTCGGCTTCTCGCCCCCGGGCTATCGCAGCATCATCCTCGGCACAAACGGGCTGAAGACCGACGCGGACTCGGTCTATTTCAAGGTCACCAAGGCCTATACGCAGGCGTCGCCCTGGAGCCTGGACGCGACCTACACCTATACCGAAGCCACCGAAAACCAGTTCGGCGACACCTATCTGCTCGATTTCCCGTCGATCGATAACTACCCGATGCTGCGCTCGTCGGGCGTGCCGCGGCACCGGCTGGTGATGGCCGGTAGCGTCGACCTGCCGCTGGGCTTCGCCTTCTCGTCGAAGTTCCAGATTGAATCGGCCACCTACCAGAAGGCACTGCTCAATCAGTCCAACCCGTTCCAGAATGTGATCGTCGGCCGCGAGACCGATGGATCGGGCGGCGGCTGGGGCCGGCGGCAGCTGGATATCGCGCTCACCAAATATGTGCCGATCCACTTCATCAGCGACCAGACGCGCCTGCGCTTCCGCCTCGACATGCTGAACGTCTTCAATGACTACAATTACATCACTTTCAATAACGACCCCGCCTCCACGAACTGGGGCGCGCGCAGCAGCTACGACGTGGGCGGCAATCCGCCGCGCACGGTGAAGCTGTCGGTCGGCTACTCTTTCTAACCCCTCCTCTGGGGCGGAGCTTCTCCCATTGCTCCGCCCCGCTTTTTTGCTCGAGGACCCTATCATGATCGATCGCAGGCAACTGCTCGGCTCCGGCGCGCTGGCGCTGGCGGGCCTGGCGGGAGCATGCTCCCAGCCGGGCATCCGTATCGCCGGCATGGGCGCGGCGTCCGGCGCGGACCCGCTGGTCCGCGATCTGCAGGAACGCACCTTCCGGTATTTCTGGGACACCACCGATCCCGAGACCGGCCTTGCGCCCGATCGCTGGCCGACCCCTTCCTTCGCCTCGATCGCGGCGGTCGGCTTCGCGCTCACCGCCTATCCGATCGGCGTCACCAACGGCTGGATCACGCGCGACCAGGCGCGCACCCGCACCTTGGCAACGCTCCGCTTCTTCGCCACCGCGCCGCAGGGCGACGGGCAGAGCGATGCGAGCGGCTATAAGGGCTTCTTCTATCACTTCCTCGGCGTCACCAAGGGGCGCCGCTTCGCTCGCGCCGAGCTCTCGACGATCGACACCGCGCTGCTGCTGGGTGGCGTGCTGTTCGCGCAGAGCTGGTTCGACGCCGACGATCCCGCCGAGGCGGAGATCCGTACGCTGGCCGACCAGCTTTATGCCGCGGTCGACTGGACCTGGATCACGCCGCGCCCGCCTTTCGTGTCGATGGGCTGGCATCCGGAAAGCGGGTTCATCCCTTCGGACTGGAACATCTACAACGAGGGGCTGCTGCTCTACGTGCTGGCGCTGGGCTCGCCGAGCCACCCATTGCCGCCGGAAACCTGGGACGCCTGGACGGTCCGCTTCGACGCGCAATGGAGCGACAAATGGGGGGAAGCACACCTCCATTTCGCGCCCTTGTTCATCCACCAGTACAGCCATTGCTGGATCGATTTTCGCGGCATCCACGACAAGTTCATGGCGGCGAAGGGCATCGATTACTTCGAGAACAGCCGCCGCGCGGTGCGGGCGCAGCGCAATTACGCGATCGCCAATCCCGGCGGCTGGACGGGCTATGGCGAGAATATATGGGGCCTCACCGCCTGCGACGGTCCCGGCGACTTCAAGCTGAAGCTGGGCGGCCGCGAGCGCGAATTCTTCAGCTATTCGGCGCGGGGCCCTGACGACCGCGACGACGGCACGCTGGCGCCGACTGCCGCAGCGGCCTCGATCGCGTTCGAGCCCGAACTGGCAGGCCGCGCCATCTCGACGATGCACGCCCGCTATGGTCGCGGCATCTATGGCCGCTACGGCTTTCTTGACAGCTTCAACCCCACGCTGACCCGCACGAGCGAGCCGCTGAAGCACGGCAAGATCGTTCCCGGCATCGGCTGGGTCGATGGCGACCATCTCGGTATCGACCAGGGACCGATCCTGCTGATGATCGAGAACCTCCGCAGCGGCCTGGTCTGGGAGGTGATGCGCCGCAACCCGCATATTCGTCGCGGGCTGCAGCGCGCAGGGTTCAAGGGCGGCTGGCTCTAGGGCGGCGCGCCCTAGTCGTCCTGCCGGTCCGTTTTCTTGGGCGCGACCCAGACATGGACCGGCACGACGACCTTGCCGGGTGCGGGCTTGCCGATGTCGACGCGGCTGGCCTGAACCAGTTCGCCATTGGCGAGAGTGAAGGAAGCCCAGGGCTTGGGCATGCGGCCGAACGTCATCTTCTGAATGGGTTCGCCGGTGTTCGAATTCATGATCGTAGCAATGACTGGCATGCCCCTGCCGCTATTCGGGCGGGCGCCGCGCTGTCCAGCGGGGGCGCCGACGAATCTGTGGATAGCGCCCCTTCCCCGTCGCGCGATCGGCGCTAAAGCCGCGAGCCAGAGTTTGGCAACGGGAGCAGCCCATGATCATCCGCAGCGACGAGACCCAGGATATCGAGGTGCCCGGCGGCGGCGCGATGCGGATGCACCTGTTCCGCCCGGCGGTGGAGGGTCGCTTTCCCGGCGTGCTGCTCTTCTCCGAAATCTATCAGGTGACCCCCCCGATCCGGCGGCTGGCCGCGATGCTGGCAGGCAACGGCTTCGTCATCGCGGTCCCGGAGGTCTATCATGAATATGAGCTTGCCGGCACGGTACTGGCCTATGATCCCATCGGCACCGATCGCGGCAATGCGCTGAAGATCACCAAGCCGGTCGCCGCCTTCGATGCCGATGCGACGGCGGCGCTGACCGCGCTGGCGGCGCATCCGACCTGCACGGGCGCGCTGGGCAGTTTCGGGGTGTGCCTGGGCGGGCACCTCGCCTATCGGGCCGCGCTCGACCCGCGCGTGTCCGGGGCCGTCTGTTTCTATCCTACCGACATCCATTCCGGCACGCTCGGCGAAGGGCGCAGCGACGACAGCATGGCCCGCATGGCCGATCTGAAGGCGGAGATGCTGTTCGCCTGGGGCCGGCAGGATCCCCACATTCCCTTTGCGGGTCGGGAGGCGATCCGGGCGCGGCTGGAGGAAACCGGCGTCGCCTATGCCTGGCACGAGTTCAACGCTCAGCACGCATTCCTCCGCGACGAAGGGCCGCGTTACGATCCCACGCTCTTCCTCCAGGCGATGGTGCTGACGATCGACTTTTTCCGCCGCACGCTCGGTTGAGGATCGGGTCCGGCCCGCCGCCTGGCGGGCCGGACGATCGCGCGGTACGCGTTAGGGGTTGATGCGCGAACCGTCGGCGTTGAGGCCGAGGTCCTTGAGCAGCGGCGCGACCTGGGGATCGGCGCCGTTGAACGCGCGGAACATCGGCGCATAGTCCTCGGTGTGGCCCTTGGAGAGGATCATCTCGCGGAAGCGCTGGCCGTTGGCGCGGGTCATGCCGCCATGCTGTTCGAACCAGTTGAACGCATTCGCGCTGAGCATCTTGGTCCAGCTATAGGCGTAATAGCCTGCCGAATAGCCATTGCCCCAGATGTGGAGGAAATAGCTGGAGCGGTAGCGCGGCGGCACGTCGGTCACGTCGAGGCCAGTGGCGGTGAGCGCCTTGGTCTCGAAGGCATCGGCGTCCTGCTTGCCGTCGGCGGCGGTCAGCGAGTGCCAGCTCATGTCCATCTCGGCGGCGGCCAGCGCCTCGCCGAAGGAATAGCCCGAATTGAAGGTCCCGGCGCGCTTGATCTTGTCGACCAGCACTTGCGGGATCACGCTGCCGTCCTTGTAGTTCACCGCATAGTGCGGCAGCACCTTGGGGTCGAGCGCCCAATGCTCGTTGAACTGCGACGGGAACTCGACGAAGTCCCGCGCGGTGTTTGTGCCCGAGACGCTGGGATAGGTCTGGTTCGCGAACAGGCCATGCAGCGCGTGGCCGAATTCGTGGAACATCGTCGTCACGTCGTCGAAGCTGATCAACGCGGGCTGCCCCGCCGCCGGCTTGGTGAAGTTGCCGACGTTGTAGATCACCGGCTTGGTGCCAAGCAGCTTGGACTGGTTGACGAAGTTCGACATCCAGGCGCCGCCCTGCTTGTTGTCGCGCTTCCAATAATCGAAATACATCAGACCGACAGTCGTGCCGTTCTCCTCGCGCACCTCGTACACCATCACGTCGGGCTGATAGACCGGGATGTCGGTGCGGCGGGTGAAGGTGAGCCCGTAGAGCTGGTTGGCAGCGTAGAACACGCCGTCGGTCAGCACCTTGTTGATTTCGAAATAGGGCTTCAGCTCATCCTGGTTGAGGTCGTATTTGGCCTTGCGAACCTGTTCCGAATAGAAATCCCAGTCCCACGGCTTGAGCTGGAAATTGCCGCCGGTCGCTTGGATTTGGGCCTGCAGCTCGGCCGCCTCGCGGTGCTGCTCGGCCGCGACGGGCGTGCCCAGCTGCTGCATGAAGGCGAGCGCGGTCTTCGGCGTCTTGGCCATCTGGTCCTGCAGCACATAATCCGCCCAGGTCGCGAAGCCGAGCAGCTTCGCCTTCTGCGCTCGGAGCAGCGCGATCTGCGCGATCGTGTCGCGCGTGTCATTGGCGTCCCCCTTCACCGCACGCGTCCAGCTCGCCTGGAACAGCGCCTCGCGCGTCCCGCGATCCTTGAGCGTCGCCAGCTCTGGCTGCTGGGTCGTATTCTGGAGCGTCAGGACATATTTGCCCGCCAGACCGCGCGCCTTCGCCGCATCCGCCGCCGCCGCGATCTCGGCGTCGGACAGACCGGCGAGCTTCGCCGTGTCGTCGATCACCAGCGCGCCCGCCTTGGCTGCAGCCAGCAGCTTCTGCTGGAACGCCGTCTCCAGCGTCGAGAGCTGGGCGTTGTACTTGCTGAGCGTCGCCTTGTCCGCCGGCGAGAGCTTGGCGCCCGCTCGCACCATGTTCTCATAGGTTAGGGTGAGAACCTGCAACTGCTCCGCATTCAGGCCAAGCGCGTTGCGCTGATCGTACAGCGTCTTCACCCGTGCGAACAGCGCCGGATCAAGCGCGATCGCGTCCTGGTGCGCGGCGAAGGCCGGCGCCAGGTCCGCTTGGGTCTTCTGCAGCGTGTCGTCGGTATTCGCGCTGACCACGCCGTAGAAGGCCATGCTCGCCCGCTCGAGCAAGCGCCCCGAGCGTTCCAGCGCCGCGATCGTGTTGTCGAACGTCGGCGCGCTGCGCACGCGGGTGATCGCGCGGATCTCGGCGCGCTGCTCGGCCATGCCGGCAAGCAGGGCCGGCGCATAGTCGCTGCTCTTGATGCGATCGAACGGCGGCGCCTGGAACGGCAGCGCGCTCGCCTTGGCGAAGGGATTGGAGGCGGGCAGCGGCGCAGCCGCGCTGGCGACGGCAGGACGGGCGGTCTGCGCGAGCGCAGTGGTCGACATCAGCAGGATCGTGGCAGTTGCAGCGAGCAGGCGCATGGAGACTCCATCATCACAAATCATGACTGCGATGCGCCTGCGCCGCTGGCGGGTCAATGGCCGGCACTGCGGATGCTGTCCCGCCGCACGGTCCCGTCCAAACCCACGCCCCCGAGGTGAAAATCATTTCATTCGCCAGCCGCTCGGCTGCGGCGCAAATGCCCCGGCGCCGGTGTTGCGGCGCACCACGTGCCCGATTCCGACTTGTCGTTTCTCGTGCGCAGGCTGCCCATGCTCCATCTCATCCGCATCGCGCTCAGCAAGCCGCTCACCTTCGTCGTCCTCGCGATCCTGATCGTGCTGGGCGGCGGCGTGGCGGCGCTGACGACACCGACCGATATCTTCCCCGACATCAAGATCCCGGTGATCGCGGCGGTCTGGACCTATCGCGGCCTGCCGCCCGAGGAGATGTCCGGCCGCGTCATCTATTATTACGAACGGCAGCTCACCTCGACGGTGAACGACATCGATCACATCGAGAGTCAGAGCCTTGCCGGTATCGGCATCGTCAAGATCTTCTTCCGCCCGAACGTCGACATCCGCACCGCCACCGCGCAGGTGACGAGCATGAGCCAGACGGTGCTCAAGCAGATGCCGCCGGGCATCACCCCACCGCTGATCCTCAACTACAACGCGTCGACCGTGCCGATCCTGCAGCTGGCGCTGTCGTCCAAGACGCTGTCCGAAGCGAAGATCTTCGATCTCGGCCAGAACGCGATCCGCCCGGCGCTCGCCTCGGTGGGTGGCGCCGCCGTGCCGTCGCCCTATGGCGGCAAGGAACGCCAGATCCAGATCGACATCGATCCGGCCGCACTCCAGGCGCACCATCTTTCCGCCGCAGATGTCGGCGCGGCGCTGGCGCAGCAGAACCAGATCGTACCCGCCGGCACCACCAAGATCGGCAGTTACGAATACAACATCCGGCTCAACAACTCGCCGGAAGTAGTAGGCCAGCTCAACGACCTGCCGATCAAGACCGTCGACGGCGCCACCGTGCTGATGCGCGACGTCGCTCATGTCCATGACGGCTCGCCGCCCCAGCGCAACATCGTCCGCGTCGACGGCCACCGCGCCGTGCTGATGACGATTTTGAAGAGCGGCGCGGCCTCCACCATCGCCATCGTCGACGGGGTCAAGGCGCTGCTGCCGAAGCTCGCCGAGACGCTGCCGCCCGACCTGAAGGTGCTGCCGCTCTCCGACCAGTCGCTGTTCGTTAAGGCGGCGGTCAACGGCGTGGTCCGCGAAGGCGCGATCGCGGCAGCGCTGACCAGCCTGATGATCCTGCTGTTCCTCGGCTCTTGGCGCTCGACCGTCATCATCGCCGCCTCGATCCCGCTGGCAGTGCTGGCGGCGGTCGCCGGCCTCGCCGCCGCCGGACAGACGCTCAACATCATGACGCTGGGCGGCCTTGCCCTCGCTGTCGGCATCCTGGTCGACGACGCGACGGTCACTATCGAAAACATCAACTGGCACCTCGAACAGGGCAAGACGGTGCGCGACGCCATCCTTGACGGTGCGCGGCAGATCGCACAGCCCGCCTTCGTCTCGCTGCTCTGCATCTGCATCGCCTTCCTGCCGATGTTCTTCCTGCCGGGCATCGCGGGCTTCCTTTTCGCGCCGATGGCCGAAGCGGTAGTATTCGCGATGATCGCCAGCTTCGTGCTCAGCCGCACGCTGGTGCCGACCATGGGCAATTTCCTGCTGCGCCAGCACGCCGGCGCGCACACCGCCGAGCACATGGCCAGCCATGACGCGATGGCCGGGACGCCGAAAAGCCGGAACCCGTTCCGCCGTTTCCAGCACGGGTTCGAGCGGCGCTTCGAAACGATCCGCCGCTACTATCTCTCGCTGCTCGGCTTCGCGCTGGCCCGGCGCAAGGCGTTCGTGCCCGCCTTCCTGCTGGTCGTGCTCGCCTCCTTCGCGCTGATTCCGATGCTGGGGCAGACCTTCTTCCCATCGATCGACGCCGGCCAGATCAACCTGCACGTCCGCGCGCCGGTCGGCACCCGCATCGAGGAAACGGCCGCGTTGTTCGACCGGATCGAAGACCGCATCCGCGGCGTGGTCCCGCCCGATCAGCTAGTGTCGATCGTCGATAATATCGGCCTGCCGGTCAGCGGCATCAACCGCGCCTATTCCAACACCGGCGGCATCGGCCCGCAGGACGGCGACATCCTGATCACCCTGTCCAAGGAGCACAAGCCGACCGAGTTCTATGTGAAGGCGCTGCGCAAGGCGCTGCCGGATGCCTTCCCGGGCTCCACCTTCTCGTTCCTGCCGGCGGACATCATCAGCCAGATCCTCAACTTCGGCGCCCCTGCCCCCATCGACGTTCAGGTCGCCGGCCCGGACAAGAAGGCCAACGAAGCCTATGCCCATCTGCTCGCCGAGAAGATGAACCATGTCGCGGGCATCGCCGACGTGCGCGTGCAGCAGGCGAACGATTATCCCGAACTCGCCTTCGACGTGGACCGCGCCCAGGCCAACCGCGTCGGCATCACCGAGAATGACGTGACCAAGAGCCTGTCGGTCAATCTTGCCGGCAGCTTCCAGGTCGCCCCCGCCTTCTGGCTCAACCCGAAGAACGGTGTTTCCTACCCGATCGTCGTGCAGGCGCCGCAATATCGCATCGATACCATGTCCGACCTGCAGAACCTGCCGGTCACCGGCACGCAGGGCAACGCCCAGCTGCTCGGCGGCATCGGCACGCTCCACCGCGAGCCAAGCGCGGCAGTTGTCTCGCACTATGCGGTGCAGCCGGTGTTCGACGTCTATGCGACGACGCAAGGCCGCGATCTCGGCGCGGTGGCCGCGGGTATCCAGAAGGTGATCAAGGACACCGAAGGCCAGCGGCCCAAGGGCGCCACCGTCGCGCTCCGCGGCCAGGTCCAGACGATGAACACCGCCTTTTCCGGCCTGCTGTTCGGCCTCGCCGGTGCCGTGGTGCTGATCTACCTGCTGATCGTCGTGAACTTCCAATCGTGGATCGACCCGGCGGTAATCGTCTCGGCGCTGCCGGCGGCGCTGGCGGGCATCGTCTGGATGCTGTTCGCCACCCATACGCCGCTCTCGGTGCCCGCGCTCACCGGTGCGATCATGTGCATGGGCGTCGCCACCGCCAACTCGGTGCTGGTCGTCAGCTTCGCCCGCGAGCGGCTCGCCGAGACCGGCAACGCGCTGATGGCCGCGATGGAAGCGGGCGCCACCCGCTTCCGCCCGGTGCTGATGACCGCGCTCGCCATGATCATCGGCATGGGCCCGATGGCATTGGGCCTGGGCGAAGGCGGCGAACAGAACGCGCCCCTGGGCCGCGCCGTGATTGGCGGGCTGATCTGCGCGACGCTCGCCACGCTGATCTTTGTTCCCGTCGTGTTCAGCATCGCGCACCGTCGCGACAAGCTCCGTCACCCCTCCGACCTCGCAGCCGAGGACCTTGTTTATGCAGAGTGAAGCTCCCCTCTCTCCCCAGACTCACGCACCGCGCGGATTGAAGACGGCCGGGATCGCCGCCGTGGTGATCGCCGGTGCGGTGATCGCGCTCGGCACGATGAGCCGTGCCCATGATGCCGGCGAGGCCCAGCACTGGTCCGATGCCCGATCGATACCGGTCGTGCATCTGGTGCCCGTCCAGGCCGCCGCAGCGACCGGCTCGCTCAGCCTGCCGGGCACGCTGGAAGCGTGGAACGCCGCCAAGCTGTACGCCCGTGTCGGCGGCTATGTTCGCGGCTGGGACAAGGATATTGGCGCCACCGTCGCGGCCGGCACCCCCCTCGCCCAGATCGACACGCCCGAGCTAGACCAGCAGATCGGCCAGGCGCGCGCCGACCTCGCCAGCGCCATCGCCAATGCGGGTCTAGCCAAGAGCACGGCCGCGCGCTGGAACGACCTGCTCACCACGCACTCGGTCTCGCAGCAGGAGGCGGACGAGAAGAATGGCGAGCTGGCAGTGCGCAACGCCGCGGTGAACGCCGCCCGCGCCAATCTCGGCCGCCTGCTGGCGATGAAAGGCTTCGCCACGGTCCGCGCGCCCTTTGCCGGCGTGGTGACCCAGCGCGCCGCAGACATCGGCGATCTGGTCGGTCCCAGCAGCGGCAACCAGCAGCCGCTCTTCTCGGTCGCCGATGTGCGCAGGATCCGTATCTATGTGAGCGTGCCGCAGGTCTATTCCTCGGCGATTCACCCCGGCCTCGCGGCGACGTTGAGCGTGCCCGACTATCCGGGTCGCAGCTTCACCGCACAGGTGGTCGGCCAATCGGGCGCGATCAGCCAGCAGAGCGGCGCCTTCCAGGTGCAGCTCGTGACCGACAATCCGGGCGCGCTGCTCAAGCCCGGCGGCTATGCCAAGGTGGGCTTCAATGTCGCGGGACAACCGGGCACGGTGCAGATCCCGTCGAGCGCGCTGGTTTTCCGGGCGCAGGGCGCGCGTGTCGCGCTGGTCGGTCCCGATGGCCATGTCCATCTGCAGGCGATCGCCATCGGCCGCGATCTGGGCCCTTCGGTGGAAGTGCTGGGCGGTCTCAAGCCCGGCGACCGCATCGTCGACAATCCGCCAGACTCGGTGAGCGAGGGCGAACTGGTGCGGGTGCAGCAGAGCCATGCGTAAGCGCCTCACCCTCGCCTGCCTGGCCATGGCGACGGCGCTGTCCGCCTGCGGCACCACCCCTGCCTATCGCCCGCCGGTGATCACCCCGCCGCAGGTGTTCAAGGAGGCCGGGCCGTGGGTCGCCGCCGCACCGTCGCTCCCGGCGGACAGAAGCTGGTGGACGATCTTCGGCGATCCCGTGCTGGACGGGCTGGAACGCAGGATCGCGACCGGCAACCCGACGCTGCAAGCTGCGCTCGGCCGCTATGAGGCGGCGCAGGCCTATGTGCGTCGGGCGGGCGCGGCGTTGCTTCCCAGTATTGGCGCGCGGGCGGACGTGACGCAAAACCGCCAGTCGGACAACCGCCCGCTGCGTGGCAACAACCAGCCGGACTATTATGCTGCCGATACGCTGTCGGCGGGGGTCGGCTGGGAACCCGATTTGTGGGGCGGCCTCCACGCGCGCGTCGCCGCCAGCCGAGCCGAGGCGCAGGCGAGCGGCGACGATCTGGCGGCGATCCGGCTCGCGCTCGAGACGACGCTCGCCCAGCGCTATGTCGAGCTGCGCGGGCTCGACGCCCAGACCCGGATGCTCACGGATACGGTGAAAGCCTATGCCGATGCCGATGCGTTGATCCGGCGGCGCTATGCCGGCGGGATCGCCTCCGGAATCGACGTGGCACGCGCCGGCGCGCTGCTCGCGGACGCCCGCGCCCAGCTCGCGGACATCGGCGCCACCCGCGCCCTGGTCGAGCATGCTATCGCCAGCTTGGTGGGCCAGTCGGCAAGCGGCTTTTCCCTTGCACCCACAGCTGGCCAACCGGCGCTCCCGTCGCCGCCGCCCGCGCTGCCCTCGACACTGCTGCAGCGCCGCCCGGACGTTGCCGCCGCCGAGCGCCGCATGTTCGCGGCCAATGAAGAGATCGGCGTCGCGCACGCAGCCTTCTTCCCCTCGATTACGCTGGGGGCCAGCGGAGGCGTCCAGAACACCGCACTGGCTGGTCTGGTCGCCGCTCCCAATACAATCTGGTCCATTGGGCCCAGTGCGCTGCTTTCCATTTTCGACGGAGGCAGGCGCCGCGCCGCACTGGCGGTTGCCCGTGCGCGCTGGACCGAGACGACCGCGGACTATCGCGTGCGCGTGCTTACGGCGTTTCAGCAGGTCGAGGATGGCCTTGCCCAGCTACGGCAGTTCCAGGAGGAAGCCGACGCCCAAGACGACGCGGTGCGTCTAGCCGGGAAAGCAGAGCAGTTGGCGCTGAACCGCTACGAGAAGGGTGTCGTCACCTATCTGGATGTGGCGACGGCACAGGCAGCGGCCCTGCAGGCGCGACGGAAGGCGCTGGATCTCGATACACGCCGGCTCGATGCCTGCATCCGCCTTGTCGGCGCGACTGGGGGCGGTTGGCACGAAGGGTAGGTGACGTGGGTTTGATAGCTGCGTGCCCGCAATAAGCGCGGCGCGCAGCGTCGCGCGGATGCACGCACCTTCCCATCTCCGACACACATATCGGAAAAGCCAACGTGCAGCACGCGGCGCAAATCGTTTGCATATCCTCGCTACGTCCGGCGCCCTGGGATAACCACCGAAGTCACAGTCAAAATACAATCACACATCCCGATTCGATGAATACGCGAACCGGTTGTCAAATACGTAGTTTTCTACATATCGTTTCCGTTCATCATAAATTACATATCAAACACGATTAACATCCATTTTTTATTACGTTTCGATACGACAACGAATAAAAATGCAGATCGTTTGCGGTAATTTTGAACTTTCCAGCAACCGCACTCGCCGAAATCGCTCTACAATTGCGAGTATGTCGTAATAGCGGGGCGGAAATAAGTATTTCTACTTATGGTCGTCTCAATATTAGAGGTGATCATGCCGAACATATTGGCAATGCCATCATCACCATCGGTTAAGAGCGGACGCGATCTTCAAGTCCCGCTGCCGGAACCATATTCGAGCGGCGAAGCCGCCGAGATCGACAAGCGGACGGTCGAAGAGGCCGGTTTCAGATTCAACCAGCGTTCGAAATCCCTTCGTTTCGCGGCAGCGGA
>NZ_LXVY01000017.1 GCF_001650735.1 Sphingomonas sp. TDK1
TTTTTACACAGCCTCGGGAGGAGGGGGCCGGGCGCCCTTTCCAGGTCGCATGCGGGCTGACGGTCCTCGGTTTCCTGCCGGGGGCGGCATATGCCTTGTGGCGGCTGCTACGCCGATCCCGCGCGGCGTTGCCTGTCGACAGGTGACCCGCAATCGCCGGCGCGCTAAGCCCGCCGCGATGTTCCCCGTGCCCCCTCCCATGCGTGCGGCCCTTGCTGCCGCCCAGGCTGCCGCCGGGCAGGGAGAAGTGCCCGTCGGCGCGGTGGTCGTGCTGCGGGGCGAGGTGATCGCGACGGCGGCCAATGCCCCGCGGGCCCTGCAGGACCCGACCGCGCATGCCGAGATTCTTGCGATTCGCCGCGCCGCGCAGGTGCTGGCACGCGATCGGCTGGAAGATTGCGATCTCTGGGTCACCCTCGAGCCCTGTGCGATGTGCGCGGGCGCGATTGCCCACGCCCGAATCGCCCGGCTCTATTATGGCGCAAGCGACCCCAAGGGCGGCGCGGTGGAGCATGGCCCGCGCCTGTTCGGACAGCCGACCTGCCACCATCGCCCCGAGATTTACGCCAGCATCGGCGAGGCGGAGGCAGGCGCGCTGCTGCGCGACTTTTTTCGCCTCCGCCGCTGAGCCTTTTCGGGCGCATTTGCCTTTTGCACCGCAAAAGGTTGTGAACAGGGCGCCGCTGCGGATATGAGGGCGGTGCACCATGAGCGCACCTTTTCCCTGGATCGACGTAGCGATCATCTTTGTGCTGATCGCAATCAACGGCATTTTCTCCATGTCGGAGCTGGCGATCGTATCCGCCCGTCCCGCGCGGCTGGAGGCTCTGGCCCGGCTGGGGAACCGCGGCGCCAAGACCGCGATGGAACTGGCGCAGGATCCGGGCAAGTTCCTCTCCACCGTGCAGATCGGCATCACGCTGATCGGCATCGTTTCGGGTGCCTATTCCGGCGCCAGCCTGGGCGAGCCGGTGGCGCAGCGAATCGAGGGGCTCGGGATCTCCGCCGGTCTCGCGCATACGCTGGGCATCACGCTGGTGATCGGCCTGACGACCTTCGGGTCGCTGGTGATCGGCGAGCTGGTGCCCAAACAGTTCGCGCTCCGCTCGCCCGAGCCGATTGCCGCGGCGATGGCGCTGCCGATGCGCTGGCTCTCCTGGGGTACCGCCCCGGTGGTGTGGCTGCTCGATTCGTCGAGCGGGCTGGTGTTTCGCGTGCTTGGCCTAAAGCGCGAATCGGAGAATCGCGTCACCGTCGAGGAACTGCACCTGATCGTGGCGGAAGCCAGTAAGTCCGGCGTGATCGAGGAGCATGAGCGCTCGATCATCTCGGGCGTGGTGCGCCTGGCCGATCGGCCGGTGCGCGAGGTGATGACGCCGCGCACCCAGGTCGACTGGCTCGACGTGAATCTGGATGGCGCGGGCATTCGCGAGGAACTGCTGGCGACTCCGCATACCCGCCTGCCGGTGGCGGAAGGCTCGATCGACGCGGTCATCGGCGTGGTACAGGCGCGCGACATCGCCGCCGCGCTGTTTCGGGGCGAGCCGCTCGACCTGCGCAAGCTGATGCGCAAGGCGCCGGTGCTGCCCGACCAGGTCGATGCGATGGATGCGCTCACCGCCCTTCGCCAGGCCGATGTGCCGATGGGGCTGGTGCATGACGAGTATGGCCATTTCGAAGGCATCGTCACGCCCGCCAACCTGCTCGCGGCGATTGCCGGCGAGTTCGCGTCGGACGCCGAGCCGGGCGACAATCCCAATATCGTCGAGCGCGAGGACGGATCCCTGCTCGTCGCCGGCGCGACTCCGGCGGACCAGCTCGCCGAACGGCTGGGAATCGATCTGCCCGAGGATCGCGATTACGCGACGGTCGCCGGCCTCGCGCTGGCGGTATTCAAGCATTTGCCGGTGGAGGGCGAGGTGTTCGAGCAGCAGGGATGGCGGTTCGAGATCGTCGACCTCGATGGCCGCAAGATCGACAAGCTGCTGGTCAGCCGCGAGGGCGCGTAGATTTGAAAGCGTATCCTCCCCCGCCAGGGGGAGGTGGGCCGCGCAGTGGCTCGGTGTGGGCGGAAGCACGCACGCTCCGTTCTGGCATCCTCCCCTCCGTCGCCTTCGGCACCCCCCTCCCCTGGCGGGGGAGGGGACGCTCTACGGGAGGTGCATGGAGAGTATCGTCCAGTTTCGGAAATCCCGCCGCGCCCCTTATAGTTGCGCCCCACTGCGCCGCATGGTAGCGCCCGCCGCTTGAATGGGGCCATTCCGCGTCCCTAACTTCAGGCTTTTCGGGAACCCATGTTCGCCACTCCAGCATATGCACAGGCCGCAGGCGCGGCTGGTCAGGGAAGCACTCTGGCCGGGATCGCGTCGGTAGCGCCGCTCGTCCTGATCTTCGTCGTCTTCTACTTCCTGATGATCCGTCCGCAGCAGAAGCGGATGAAGACCCTGCAGGATTCGCTGAAGGCGGTGAAGAAGAACGACACGGTCGTCACCGCGGGCGGCCTGATCGGCAAGGTCACGAAGGTAGATGAGACCGAGGTCGAGATCGAGCTCGGCCCGAACGTGAAGGTCCGCGCGATCAAGTCGACGCTCGCCGAAGTGCGCCCGCACGGCGCCAAGCCCGCGAACGACTGATGCTGGATTTCCCGCGCTGGAAGGTCTGGTCGATCACCCTCGGCCTTGCCCTGATGGTCTTGCTCGCGGTGCCGAGCCTGGTGCCGGAGAGCATCCGCAACAGCTGGCCGAGCTGGGTGCCCAGGCCCGCCGTCAATCTCGGCCTCGACCTCGCGGGCGGTTCGTACCTGCTCCTCGAGGGCGATACGAGCGATGTGCAGCAGACCAAGCTCGAGCAGATGCGCGAGCAGGTGCGCCTGGCGATGCGCCGCGATCCGCGCGTGGACATCGGCGATATCTCGATCGCCGGCGGTAAGCTGAGCTTCATGGTCCGCGATCCGGGCAAGGTGGACGCGGCCCGCGAGAAGCTGCTGCCGATGACCAACGGTGTCGGCACCACCGGCCAGCGTGACTGGGAAATCCAGGTCGTCGATTCGACCCGCTTCGTGCTGACCCCCACCCAGGCGGGGCTGGCGCAGCAGATCGAAACCGCGATGAACGATGCGCGCGAAGTGGTCGACAAGCGCATCAACGCGCTCGGCACCCGCGAGCCGACCGTGATCCGCGAAGGCAGCAACCGCATCGTCGTGCAGGTGCCGGGTCTGCAGGATCCCAGCCAGCTCAAGGCGCTGCTCGGCAAGACCGCCAAGCTCGAGTTCAAGCTGGTCGATCTGAGCGTGACGCCGCAGCAGATCGCTTCGAACGACATCCCCGTCACCTCGCAGCTGCTCCAGTACGAGAATGGCGCGCCGATCGTGGTTAATCGTACCGCGATGATCACCGGCGACATGCTGGTCGATGCCAAGCAGAGCTATGACGAGCAGGGCCGCCCCGACGTGACCCTCCAGCTCGACGGCGCGGGCGCCAAGCGCTTTGCCCGGGTGACGCAGGAAAATACCGGCAAGCCGTTCGCGATCATCGTCGACAACAAGGTGATCTCGGCGCCGAACATCAACACGCCGATCCTCGGCGGCAGCGCCTCGATCTCGGGCGGCTTTACGGTCGACAGCGCCAACCAGCTCGCCGTCGCGCTGCGTTCGGGCAAGCTGCCGATCAACCTGAAGGTCATTCAGGAATCGACCGTCAGTCCGGAACTGGGCAACGACTCGATCCGCGCCGGTGTCACCGCGTCGGTGATCGCGATCGTGGCCGTCATCGTGTTCATGGTGCTGACCTATGGCCGCTTCGGCGTCTATGCGAACTTCGCCGTGACGCTGAACGTGCTGGTGATCCTGGCAGTGATGGGCATGCTCCATGCCACGCTGACGCTGCCCGGCATCGCCGGCTTCGTGCTGACCATCGGCACCGCGGTCGACGCCAACGTGCTGATCAACGAGCGTATCCGCGAGGAACGCCGTCGCGGCCGCAGCGTGATGCAGGCGGTGGAGCTCGGCTATAAGGAAGCCAGCCGCACCATCTTCGAGGCCAACGTCACCCACGCGATCGCCGGCGCAATCATGCTGGTGCTGGGCACCGGCCCGATCCGCGGCTTCGCGGTGGTGCTGCTGATCGGCATCGCCAGCTCCGTCTTCACCGCCGTGGTGTTCACGCGCATGCTCGTCACGCTCTGGTTGCGCCGCAAGCGCCCGAGCGAGATCCATATTTAAGGAAGCGCCGACATGCGGCTCCTCAAGATCGTTCCCGACAACACCAATATCGGCTTCGTCCGCATCCGGTTCGTCGCGTTCGCGATCACCGCGCTGCTGACGATCGCCGCGATCGGGCTGGTCGCGGTGCACGGCCTCAACCTTGGCGTGGACTTCATCGGCGGCGTGTCGATTGAAGAGAAGTTCGCCTCGGCCCCGCCGCTCGACGAACTGCGCGAGACGGTGAACCAGCTCGGCTATGGCGAAACCACGCTGCAGGAAATGGGCGGCAAGAACCTCGTCACCATCCGCCTGCCCGTGCCCAAGTCGAGCGATCCGGCGGCCACGAACGCCATGGTGGAACGGGTGAAGGGCGCGGTGGCGGCCAAGTTCCCCGGCGCGACCTTCTCCACCTACTCGACCGTCTCGGGCAAGGTCTCGAACGAGCTGATCCGCAACGGCGTTCTCGCCGTGGTGCTGGCGATCATCGGCATCGCGATCTTCTCCTGGCTGCGCTACGAATGGCAGTTCGGCGTCTCGACCGCGGTCGCCATCCTGCACGACGTGCTGATGACGCTCGGCTTCTTCGCGGTGACCGGCATGGTGTTCGACCTGAACATCGTCGCTGCGGTGCTGACGATCATCGGCTATTCGATCAACGACAAGATGGTGATCGACGACCGCATCCGCGAGAACATGCGCAAGTACCGCAAGATGGGGATGAGCGAGCTGATCGACCTGTCGGTCAACGAGACGCTGCCGCGTACCGTGATGACCTCGCTCACCATCCTGCTGGCGCTGGCTTCGCTGCTGGTATTCGGCGGCCACGTGCTGCGCGGCTTCACCTCGGCGATGATGCTGGGCATCGTGGTCGGCACCTATTCGTCGATCTACGTTTCCTCGTCGCTGCTGATTACCCTGGGCCTCAAGCCCGGCGTGAAGCCCGAAAAGGCGGACTCGGTCGCCAGCAATGCCGAGCGCGTGGCACCGCGCGAGCGCCCGTAAGGTGAAGATCGAGCGTCGCAGCGCCGAAGGTCCGCTGATTTCCGGTTTTTCCGGCGGCGGCTTCCGGGTCGACGAGAATGTCTATCAGGGGCTGATCATCACGCCGCAGCGTGCGGACGGGTGGTCGCCACCGGCGGTCGCAGCGCTGACCGAGGCCGACCTTGCGCCGGCCTTCGCGCTCGATCCCCAGCCGGAATTCCTGCTGCTCGGCACGGGGGCGACCCTGATTCGCCCGCCGGCTGCGCTCGTGAAGGCGCTGGAAGCGCGCGGCATCGGCATCGAGGCGATGGACAGCCGCGCGGCAGCGCGCGCCTGGGGCGTGCTGCGCGCCGAACTGCGCTGGGTCGCCGGCGCGCTCTACCCGCTGGGCTGAGCCCGGGGCCTAGTTCGCCGCCGGCACGACGGCCACGACGATCCGCCGATAGCGAGTGAGCGCGGGCTTGCCCTTGTCAGTCACCGCCAGGACGAAATGCAGCGTCTCGGGCTTGTCGACCACCGGCGCGGTGGCGTTGGCGCGATAGACATTTTCGGGCGGGTTGATCGGCACCGGCTGCTTCCAGCTGCCCGCCTCCGGATAGGGAAACCAGGCGAAGGACAGGCTGTCGCTGTCCGGATCGGTGCTCGGCGCGGCGTCGAGGAGGATCTTCTCACCCGAACGCACCGTCAGCCGATCGGGATGGGCGAGGCGGGGAACCGGTGGGTGGTTCGCGTCGGCGAACAACCGGGTGGTCCACGCCATCCGCGCGGCCATGTCGTTCTGATAGGCCTCCCGCCAGCGCCACACCGTCACCGTCGGCCCGCGGAAGGTTTTGTTCGAAGCGATCGGTCGCGAGAAAGGCGTGGGGAGCATCGGCGTGTAGGCGTCGTCGGCATTGGTCCAGAGCGGCCGCGTCTCGGGCGCGAGCGGGACGCCGCCGGTCACCGTCTCGCCGGGCGGGAAGGGGCGGGGGAGGTAGTTTTCGTAGCGGCCGCCCCAGCCGCCCCATTCGGGATGCTCGGGCACGCTGAGGCCAGTGGGGATGAGGTTGAGGAAGGAGGGCGTGTCGCCCTCCATCGTCCAGGCGACGTCGGGATAGAGTGCGCCCAGGGGACCGCGCCCCTGCTGGACGTTGCGGGCAATCCAATCGTTGGAGACCAAGCCGTTGTCGATACCCTCGACCGGCGTGCCCATGCCGGTCCAACTGCCGTTGCTGTAGGGGCCGGTGCTGACAATGTAGAAGAGGGTCGGAAACTCCCGGCGCAGCCAGGCGCCCGAATCGTCCTGATCGGAGATGGTGTAGACGCGCAGCTTGGCGATCAGCCGGGCCGCCTCGGCCGGACTGCGGGTAGCGCGCAAGGTGTGGAGCGCCTGTGCCAGCGTGTTCGCGCCGCCCCACACCGCCACCCAGAGCGGCCGCGGATCGGGGCGCTCCAGCGCGCGTAGGAGCAGCGCCGACCCGGCGCTGTCCTTGCCCGTGCCGACGCTGGCCATGCCATAGCCGGGCTGGCCGGTCTGGATCAGCGCCAGCAACTGGGCGGCAGAGGGATAGCCGGGCGCGTGGCGCAGCAGGTTGGGCTGGACCTTGCCATAGCCCGAGACGATCCGGCGCATCGTCTCGGGCTGCGGATCGGTCTTCAGCCAGATCGAGGTGGTGGCGATGAGCCCCTCGATGTCGATCTCGTTGGCGTAGAGTAGCAGGCGGATCAGCGACTGGCTGTCGTCCGCCTCGGCCTCGATGTCCGAGAGGACGATCAGCCGCTGCTTCTCGACCACCGGATCGCCCACCGCCTGCGCAGGTGCCGCCACGGTGATCACCGCCGCCAAACCGATGCCGAACCCTCGCATGCGCCCGCCCCTCTCCCGTTTGGCGGGAGCCTAGAGGGGCGGGGCGGCGCCTGTCACGGAAAAGCTGGCGGTTTCAGCCCTGCTTCGCCTGGTACTTCGCTCGGAAGTCGTTGGCGAAGGCGGTGAGCCGCTGTTCCTCGATCGCCGCGCGCAGGTCCGCCATCAGGGTCTGGTAGAACCAGAGATTATGCTCGGTCATCAGCATCGCGCCCAGGATCTCGCCGGCGCGGACGAGGTGGTGGATATACGCCCGGCTCCAGGTGCCGCACACCGGGCAGGGGCAGGCCGGATCGAGCGGGCCCTGATCCTCGGCGAACTTCGCGTTGCGGATGTTGATCGGCCCTTCGCGCGTAAACGCCTGGCCGGTGCGGCCCGAGCGGGTCGGCAGCACGCAATCGAACATGTCGATGCCGCGCTCGACCGCGCCGACGATGTCGTCGGGCTTGCCCACGCCCATCAGGTATCGCGGCTTGGTTTCGTCGAGCTGGCCGGGGGCATAGTCGAGCACGCCGAACATCGCTTCCTGGCCCTCGCCGACCGCAAGCCCGCCGACCGCATAGCCGTCGAAGCCGATGTCCTTCAGCGCGTCGGCGCTTACCTTGCGCAGGCCCTCGTCGAGCGCGCCCTGCTGGATGCCGAACAGCGCGGCGCGGGCGGCATGCTCCTCGCCCGAATCGAAGCCGGCGCGGCTGCGCCTGGCCCAGCGCATCGAGCGCTCCATCGCCTTGGCCTGGACCTCGCGGGTCGAGGTGGTCGGCACCAGCTCATCGAATGCCATGACGATGTCGGAACCCAGCAGCCGCTGGATCTCCATCGAACGCTCGGGGCTCATCATGTGGCGCGAGCCGTCGAGATGCGAGGCGAAGGCGACGCCTTCCTCGCTGCGCTTGGTCAGTTCCGACAGGCTCATCACCTGATAGCCACCCGAATCGGTGAGGATCGGCCGGTCCCAGCCCATGAATTTGTGCAGCCCGCCCATCCGCGCGACGCGCTCGGCGGTGGGGCGCAGCATCAGGTGATAGGTGTTGCCGAGCAGAATGTCGGCGCCCGAGGCGCGCACGTCCTGCGGCTTCACTGCCTTCACGGTGGCGGCGGTGCCGACCGGCATGAACGCCGGGGTGCGGATCTCGCCGCGCTGCATGGCGATGGTGCCGCGACGCGCCTTGCCGTCGGTGGTGTGGATGGTGAACTGAAAACGGGGCATCGGCTGCTATTGGCGCGTTTGGGCCGGGAATCCAAGGGAGGGCCATCTGGCGGAACAGGACGACACGCTGCGGGCGATGGCGACGCATCGCGGGCTGAAGCTGGTCAAGTCACGGCGGCGCAAGGCCGGCGGCGACTTCGGGCGGTATGGGCTGAAGGATGCGGGCGGCGCCGAGGTGTTCGGCTTCGGCCCGGACGGGCTGACGGCGGATGCCGGGGCGATCCGCGATTTCCTGCGCGGCGGAATGCGGAGCGACTGGAGCAGCTCCGTCGCGGCCACGCCGGGGCGCAAGGGCGCCGCCAAGCCGAAACCCGCGCCCAAATCGAAGCCCCAGCCCAAGTCCGCCCCGCCGCCCAAACCGCGCTTCAAGCCCGAGGTCGCGAACCTGCTGCGTGCCTTGCCCGAGGCGAAGGACGACGAGGTGTTCGCCGATCTGCTCAAGCGCCCGGGCGTGCGGATCGAGCGGATCGTCTCGCGCGGGCAGGCGACGCCCGAGGATGCTCCGATGGTGCAGGACTGGGACGAATGGGTAGTGCTGCTGCAGGGAGCGGCCGGCCTCCGCATCGAGGATTCGGCGGAGGTGCGGCTGGCCCCGGGCGATCATCTGCTGATCGCCGCCGGCCAGAAACATTGGGTCACATGGACCGCGCGCGACCGGCCGAGCGTTTGGCTGGCCGTACATCTGGACGGATAGGAGCAGGACCCATGGCCGAACCCCTCAATCCCGGCGACGACGCGGCGCCGGGCACGCCCGGCACCGGCGAGGATGTCTGCCGCCGCTGCGGCGGCTCGAGCCGGATCGACGGCGGTGAATGCCCGAACTGCGGCGGTAGCGGCAAGGTGATCGAGGGGATTGGCGGGGGCTAACCAGCGAAACCCCAGCGGTGCCCCTGCGAAAGCAGGGGCCCAGGGCTACGAGGGATTCCCTTTCCTACCCTGGGCTCCTGCTTTCGCAGGAGCACGAAAAGGGCAGAAGCGCCGTACTGCGGTGGCTTACGGCAGCAACAGCCCCGCCAGCGCCGCCGACATCAGGTTGGCCAGGCTCCCGGCGATCAGCGCCTTGATCCCCAGCCGCGCGATGACCGGGCGCTGGTTGGGCGCTAGGCTGCCCGTCGTCGCCATCTGGATCGCGATCGAGCTGAAATTGGCGAAGCCGCACAGCGCAAAGGTGATGATCGCCTTGGAACGCGGCGCGAGGTCGGTCGCCTTGCCCAGCTCGATGAAGCCGACGAATTCGTTGAGCACCACCTTGGTGCCGAACAGACCGCCCGCGGTGAGCGATTCGTGCCACGAGATGCCGAGCAGGTACATCACCGGCGCGAAGATCGCCCCGATGATCGCCTGGAAGCTGAGGTGCGCATAGCCGAACCAGCCGCCCACCATGCCGAGCAGCCCGTTGGCCAGCGCGACGAGCGCGACGAATGCCAGCACCATCGCGCCCACCGCCACCGCGATCTTCACGCCGGTCGAGGCGCCGTTGGCCGCCGCCATGATGATGTTGGCGGCGCGTTCCTCCTGGAAATCTTCCTCGGCGACGCGGATCACCTCGTCCTCGCCGGACATGGGCGCGTCGATCACGGCAGGCTCGTCCGGCATGATGATCTTGGCCATCATCAGCCCGCCCGGCGCCGCCATGAACGAGGCGGCGAGGAGGTAGGGGAGCGACGCAGGACCCAGCAGGCTGGCATAGGCGGCTAGGATCGTCCCCGCGACGCCCGACATGCCGACGCTCATGACCGCGAACACCTGCGAGGGGGTGAGGCGGGCGAGATAGGGGCGGATCACCAGCGGCGCCTCGCTCTGGCCGACGAAGATGTTCGCCGCCGCGCAGAGCGATTCGACCTTGCTGACTCCGGTCACCTTTTCGATCGCGCCGCCGATCCAGCGCACGACCAGCTGCATGATGCCGACATGGTAGAGGATCGAGACGAGCGCCGCGAAGAAGATGATCACGGGCAGGGCCGCTATGGCTAGGCTCTGCCCGCCCAGCTCGGGCTTGGCGAGATTGCCGAACAGCAGCTGGGTGCCTGCGCTGGCATAGCCGAGTAGCGCCGAAACACCGTTCGCCATGCCGTGCAGCGCCACTTGGCCCCAGCCGGTGCGCAGGACGATGATCGCCATGCCGGCCTGAAGCAGGAAGGCAGGCACGACCACGCGCAGGCGGATCGCCCGGCGATTGCTGGAAAGCAGGAAGGCGATACCCAAAATCGCCAGCACCCCGAAAATGCCGATCGGGAAATGAGTCATTCTGAAGTGTTCGTCCCCATCGCCGGCGGAATCGCGGCCAGCAAACCCATCGACCATACACGGGATGGCGCGTCTTGCCAGCCGCTTGCGCGCCGGCCGCGGGACAGGGGCGGGGCCGTCTAGCCGTCGAGGCCGGCGGCGAAAGCCACGCGGAGCGCCTCCGAAAGGCTGCGCGCCTCGAGCTTGGCCATGGCGTTGGCGCGGTGGACCTCGACGGTGCGCGGCGATATGCCGAGATCATAGGCGATGGTCTTGTTGGGATGGCCGCGCACCAGCCCGCGCAGCACGTCCTGCTCGCGCGGCGAGAGCATCGCGATCCGCCGGGTCGCCTCACCGCCCGAGGCGACGACGTGCTCGCCGGTCTCCAGCCGCTGGTGGCTGCGTTCGATCGCGTCCAGCAGGACGCCGCGATCGAAGGGCTTTTCCAGGAAGTCGACCGCCCCGCCCTTCATCGCCGCAACCGCCGTGACGACATCGCCATGCCCGGTGAGCACGATCACCGGGAAGTCGACGCAGCGTCGGCTCAGCTCGGCCTGTACCTTGATCCCGTCCATCCCAGGCATGCGGACGTCGAGAAGGATGCAGCCGGGACGCGCCTCCTCCACCTTTTCCAGAAAGATCATGCCGGAGGCGTAGGTCTCCACCTCGTATCCGGAGGTTCGCAGCATGAAGCTGGTCGATCGGCGAACCGATTCCTCGTCATCTACCAGATGAATGCGCTTGCGGTCGCTCATGCCGATCCCTCGTTCGCGGACATCAGAGTGAAGTTGAATATGGTGCCGCCCTCGGGACGCGACTCGGCCCAGATGCGACCGTTGTGCGCTTCGACGATGGTACGGCAGATCGAAAGGCCCAGACCCATGCCGCGCTCCTTCGTCGTGGCGAAGGCCTGGAACAGGCGCGGGACCTGTTCGGCGGCGATTCCCGGGCCGCTATCGGCAACCCAGATGCGGACCTGGTTCTGCGGACTTGCTTCGGAGCCGATGGTGATTTCGCGCACAGGGCTGTCCGCCATGGCTTCGATGGCGTTGCGGATGAGGTTCACCAGCACCTGCTGGATCTGTACCCGGTCGCACAGCACGGCCGTGGCCTGGGGGTCCAGCGCATAGAAGGCCCGCACATCCAGTTCGCGCGTGCCGGCAAGCGCCAGTCGGCCGGCATCGTCGATCACCCGCGGCAGATCGACGAGGTTCATGTCTGCCTCCCCGCGCGAAACGAACTCGCGCAGCCGCCGCACGATATTGCCTGCCCGGAGCGCCTCCTTGACCGATTCCTCCATGGCCTCCTCGATCATCGCCTGGTCCTCCGGATCGTCGCTCTGCTGCGACATCAGGTGGCGACCCGCCTCGAGATAATTGGCGATGGCGGTGAGCGGCTGGTTGAGTTCATGCGCCAGAGTCGAGGCCATGGTGCCCATCGCGGACAGGCGCGAGACGTGAATCAGTTCCGATTGCAGCTCCTTCAGGCGAACTTCGGTGCGCTGCTCCTCGGTCAGGTCGCGGATGAACCCGGTGAAGATACGGTGTCCGTCATTGTTGGCTTCGCCGACCTGCAGGTCCATCGGGAACTCGGTCCCGTCGCGCCGCTGGCCGACGACGATGCGACCGATGCCGATCACCCGGCGCTCGCCAGTGTTGAGGTAGCGCATCAGATACCCGTCGTGCATCTGGGCGTGCGGCGTCGGCATCAGCATGCTGACATTGTGGCCGACGACTTCGCTCTCCTCCCAGCCGAACAGCCGTTCGGCGGCGGCGCTGAACGAGAGGATGACGCCATGCGCGTCGATCACGACCATCGCCGAAGGGACGGTTGCGAGGATCGATCGCAGGTGCAGCGCATTGCCGGCAAGCGCCCCCCGGGTAGCCTTTTCCCTGGCGACGTCGTGAAACACCTCGGTATAGCCGCGCAGGATACCGTCCGCGTCGATCAGAGCGGTGAGCTGGATCTCTGCCAGATATTCGCTGCCGTCGCGGCGGATGCGCCAGCCTTCCTCGATCAGCCGTCCCTCCGTGCGTACCTGTTCCAGATCGCGGGCCGGCTTCGCGTCGGCGGCATCGGCCGGACGATAGTGCAAGGCGAGGTTGGCGCCCGCCAGTTCCGCAGGCGCCCAGCCGTCCAGCAACTCCACGCCGCGGCTCCAGCTCGCGATGCGGCCTTCCGGATCGAGCAAGATCACGCCACGATCGCTCGCCGCTTCGATAAGAAGCGTATTGGCCGCAATGTCTTGAGCCGGGCGATCGATCATAAAAGAAAACGCGTCTATGCTTTTCATCACATGTTTGCATCAATCCCGCTACACGTAAACCTGAATTTGATCGGGATCAAAGTAAACACCGGGTAACTACGGGATGCTTCCAGTCTTCTTGGTGGAGGCCGTCATGCTGGAAGTTATCGGCAGCAATTATCTTTACATGGTCATGGCCGCGATGGGCATCTTCACAATCGCGCTGGCGTCCGTCAGCCTGAGCGAATATCTCCATCCGCGCGATCGCTGAGCCGCACGGGCTTCCCCCGCGTGGCGCCACGCGCTAGCGCCTTTGCATGACTGCAAAATTGTCGATCGCCGGCCTCGAACTGGGCGGCACCAAATGCGTGGCGACGCTGGGCAGCGGCCCCGGTGACGTGCGCGAACAGCATGTCGTGCCGACCACGGACCCGGCGACCACGCTCGCCGCGATCGAGTCGGTGCTCGATGGCTGGACCTTCGACGCGATCGGCATTGCCAGCTTCGGCCCGATCGAGCTCAACCCGGCACGGCCGAATTTCGGTTCGATCATCGCCACCACCAAGCCGGGCTGGAACGATACCGATCTCACCCGCCGCCTGTCCGCCCGCTACGGCAAGCCGCTGGCGATCCAGACCGACGTCAACGGCGCGGCGCTGGCCGAGGCGCGCTGGGGTGCCTCGGCTGGGCTGTCGACGCATGCCTATATCACCATCGGCACCGGGGTGGGCGTGGGGCTGGTCGCCAATGGCCGGCCGATCATGGGCTATGCGCATGGCGAGGCCGGGCACATGCGCTCGGCCCGGGCGCCGGGCGACAGTTTCGCAGGCTGGTGCCCCTATCATGGCGATTGCGCGGAGGGGCTGCTTTCAGGCCCCGCCCTGGCGGCGCGATTCGGCCGGCCGGGGCAGGACGTCGGCGACGATGCACCCGAATGGGATTATTTCGCGCACGACCTGGCGGCGTTGCTCCACAATCTGATCGTCAGCCTCGCGCCCGAGCGGATCGCGATCGGCGGCGGGGTGATGACGCGGCGGCCGCAGCTGTTCGGCGCGGTGCGCGCCAAGGTGGCGGCGAGCATCAACGGCTATGGCGCGCTCGCCGGCTATTGCGCCGAGCTCGATACCCGCGTCGGCCCGCCCGGGCTGGGCGACATGGCGGGGCCGCTGGGCGCGATCGCAATGGGGCTCGAAGCACTCGATCGTTGAGCGACAGGCGTTTGGGGGTTGCGTCCTGCCGCCAAGCGGCATACAGGGCGCACCCTCGGTCGGGGCGTAGCGCAGCCTGGTAGCGCATCACACTGGGGGTGTGGGGGTCGCAGGTTCGAATCCTGTCGCCCCGACCAAGCCACACCCAAGAAATCCTGAAAATCGCTGTATCGTTGCGGTGACGCGGCCTTAGGGGAACGCCCCCTTTGCACGCCCGCACCCGCCACCCATATGCGCGTCCATGAACGACAAGAACGCTGCGTGGCACGGCACGACGATCCTTTCCGTGCGCAAATCCGGCAAAGTGGTGATCGCGGGCGACGGCCAGGTTTCGGCCGGCAACACCGTGATGAAGCCCAATGCCCGCAAGGTGCGTCCGCTGGGCGACGGCAAGGTGATCGCGGGCTTCGCCGGCGCCACCGCCGATGCCTTCACCCTGTTCGAGCGGCTGGAGGCCAAACTGGAGCGCCACCACGGCCAGTTGCTGCGCGCGGCGGTGGAACTCGCCAAGGACTGGCGGACCGACAAATATCTCCGCAATCTGGAGGCGATGCTGCTCGTCGCCGACAAGGACGTGACGCTGGTGATCACCGGGAATGGCGATGTGCTGGAGCCCGAGGCGCATGAGCATGGCACCGTCGCGGCTATCGGCTCGGGCGGCAATTTCGCGCTCTCCGCGGCGCGCGCGCTGATCGAATATGAGCCCGATGCCGAAGTGGTCGCCCGCAAGGCGATGGCGATCGCCGGCGAGCTGTGCGTCTACACCAACGACCGGCTGACCGTGGAGACGCTGGCCGCGGCGTGACCTTCCTTAAGCCCCTCCCCTTCAGGGGAGGGGTTGGGGTGGGGAGCTCTCCACGAGCGACCCGCCCGCTACCCTGACTGCCCCACCCCCAACCCCTCCCCTGAAGGGGAGGGGCTTGCGAGAACAACATGAACCAGAATCTCACCCCCAAGACGATCGTCGCCGCGCTCGACGCGCACATCATCGGCCAGAAAGACGCCAAGAAGGCCGTCGCCGTCGCACTCCGCAATCGCTGGCGCCGGCAGCAGCTTTCGGCCGACCTCCGCGACGAGGTGACGCCGAAGAATATCCTGATGATCGGGCCCACCGGCTGCGGCAAGACCGAGATCAGCCGCCGCCTCGCCAAGCTGGCCGATGCGCCCTTCGTGAAGGTGGAAGCGACCAAGTTCACCGAGGTCGGCTATGTCGGCCGCGATGTCGAGCAGATCGCGCGCGACCTGGTCGAGGAAGCGATCCGGCTGGAGAAGGAGCGCCGCCGCTCGGCGGTGAAAGACAAGGCTGAGGAGGCGGCGATGGGCCGGCTGCTCGACGCGCTGACCGGCAAGGATTCGAGCACCGCGACGCGCGAGGCGTTCAAGCAGCGCTTCAACGAGGGCTTGCTGGACAACACCGAGATCGAGATCGAGGTGGAGCAGGCGCCGCAGATGCCGTTCGACATTCCGGGCGGTGCGCCGCAGATGATCAACCTGTCGGAAATGATGAAGGGGCTGACCGGCACGCCGCTAAAGCGCCGCAAATTGAACGTCCGCTCCGCCTGGGAAAAGCTCGTCGAGGAAGAGGCCGACAAGCGCCTCGACCAGGACGAGGTGAGCCGGGTGGCGCTGGCGGACGCCGAGGCGAACGGGATCGTCTTCCTGGACGAGATCGACAAGATCGCGGTGTCCGATGTGCGCGGCGGGTCGGTGAGCCGCGAGGGCGTCCAACGCGACCTGCTGCCGCTGATCGAAGGCACCACCGTCGCGACCAAGTACGGCCCGATGAAGACGGACCATATCCTGTTCATCGCGAGCGGCGCGTTCCATGTGGCGAAGCCCAGCGACCTGCTGCCCGAGCTGCAGGGCCGCCTGCCGATCCGGGTGGAGCTGAAGGCGCTGACCGAGGAGGATTTCGTTGCGATCCTTTCTGACACCAAGGCGAGCCTCGTGCGGCAATACGCGGCGCTGCTGGGCACCGAGGGCGTTTCGATCGATTTCACCGAGGATGGCATCCGCGCCGTGGCGAAGATCGCCGCCGAGGTGAATGCCGAGGTGGAGAATATCGGTGCCCGTAGGCTGCAGACGGTGATGGAAAAGCTGCTGGAGGAAGTCAGCTTCGAAGCCGAGGACCGTAGCGGCAGCGCGGTGGTGATCGACGCGGCCTATGTCGACAAGCAGCTAGCCAGCGTGGCGCGGAACACGGACCTGAGCCGCTACGTGCTGTGACGTTCGGTTCTTAAGCCCCTCTCCTTCGGGGAGGGGCTTGGGCTTTGCCCGACCTCAACTGCCCTTTGCCCGGGTGTACGGCGTGAACGTGCCCATGCGGCAATAGGCGCCGGGGATGCTCGTCCCGGGCGTCAGCACCCGGAACAGATCATTGCGGCAGAGCTGGCTGCCGCGCATCTCGACGATCACGGTGGTCAGCGGCGCGAGCGACGGGCATTCGGAAACGAGGTCGTTGCGGTACAGCGTCGCGCCCTGGCGGTAGATCAGGGTGCGCCGGTCGATGATCTGGGGGCCATCGGTAAAGGTGGGGTTGATGCAGTCCTGCGGCTTGCCCGGCACCCGGTTCCCCAGCGCGCCGGCAAGTTCGCGCCGCGCCTGGGCGTCGCGCTGCGCCTGATATTCGGCATTCTGCGCGCAGCCGGAGAGCGCCAGGGCCCCCGCGGCAATGATGGCGAAGCGCATCCCGTCTCTCCTCACGCTACTTACGACTCAGCCCGCGAAACTGTCCTTCGCGGCGCGGCGTTCGGCAAGCATGCGCGCATCGGCGGCGCGGAGAAAGGGGTTGGTGGCGCGCTCGGCACCGATGGTGGTCGGCACCGTCGCCTCGCCTGCCGCGCGAAGTCGCGCCACCGCTTCCATGCGGTCCCGTATCGCCGCATTGTCCGGCTCGGTCACCAGCGCATAGCGGCCGTTCGACAGCGTATATTCGTGTGCGCAATAGACCTGGGTCTCGTCCGGCAGCGCGGCGAGGCGTTGCATGTTGGCGAACATCTGCTCCGCCGTGCCCTCGAACAGCCGTCCACAGCCCATCGCGAACAGCGTGTCGCCGACGAAGATCGTCGCATCCTCCGCGAAGTGATAGGCGATATGGCCGGCGGTGTGCGCCGGCACGTCCAGCACAGTCGCGTGGTGGCTGCCGATCGCCACCGTATCGCCCTCGCCGACCGGCCGGTCCGCGGTCGGAATCTTCGCGGCTTCGGCGGCAGGGGCGATCACGGTGCAGCCGGTCGCTGCCTTCAGCGCGGCGTTGCCGCCGGTGTGATCGGGGTGCCAATGCGTGTTCCAGATCGCCCGCAACGTCCAGCCGCGTTCGGCCAGTGCCGCGAGCACCGGATCCGCCTGTGCCGGATCGACCACGATCGTCTCGGCGGAGACGGAGTCATGGACGAGCCAGATATAATTGTCGCTGAGTGCGGGAATGCGGACGATCTGGAGCGGGGTCATGCGCTTACCATTCCCCGGTGTTGGGCATCGATGCCCAGGGCTCCTGCGGCGGCAGCGTGCCGTTCTGAAGCAGCTCGATAGAGATCTTGTCCGGCGTGCGCACGAACGCCATGTGGCCGTCGCGCGGCGGGCGGTTGATCGTCACGCCGGCATCCTGCAGCCGCTGGCAGGTTGCGTAGATATCGTCGACCTGGAAGGCGAGGTGGCCGAAGTTGCGGCCGCCGGTATATTCCTCCGGTTCCCAGTTGTGGGTCAGCTCCACCTCGGCGCGGCCGCGTCCGGTTTCCGGATCGATGTCCGCCTCGCTTGCCAGATAGATGAGGGTGAAGCGCCCCTTCTCGCTGGTGATGCGGTGGGTCTCCTTCAGGCCCAGCAGCTCGAAAAAGGCGATGCTCGCGCCCGGATCGGTGACGCGGATCATGGTGTGGAGAAACTTCACGGGGCAACTCCCTGGATTGGCTTCCTCCGCGAGATAGGCGCGGGGGCCGCCCGGTGCCACCCGGCTATTTGGCCGGGGCGGCCTCGAACTGGGCGAGCGCGGCGCGGGCGGCGGTCGCCTGGGGGCTGGCGGGGGCGGCGGTGACCACCTTGTTCCAGGCGGTCTTGGCGCCGGCTTCGTCACCGCTGGCGGCGGCGATGTTGCCCGCCTCCAGCTGCACGGCGGCATCGTCGCCCGAGCGCTTCACAGCTTCGGCGATGTCCTTCCGCGCGCGCGGCAGATCGTTCATGCGCCGCGCAAGCGTGGCGGAGAGCAGCCAGGAGAGCGGGTCGTCGCCGGCCTTGGCGATCGCCACGTCGATATCGGCCCGGGCGCCCATGTTCTCGCCTGAGGCGACGGCGGCGCGCGCGCGATCGAGATAGGCCTCGCCCAGCGCAAGCCCTTTCAGCATGCCGCTGGCGAGCGCTGCGTTGATCGCGGCACGCGCCCTGGGTGGCTGTTTGGCGGCAAGCCAGGCATTGCCGGCCTGGGTCCAGTAGGTCGCAGCGCGAGCGCCGTCCTTAACGCCCTCTGCTTCACCGGCGGCTTCCTCGAACGCCGCCGCAGCGGAATCCCAGCGACCCTGGTTGGCATAGGCGACGGCAAGGCACTGCCGGGCGAACATGCCGCCCTTGTCGGTACGCCACTTCACCGCCTCGTCCACCGCCGCGGCAGGATCGCCGGTGGCGAGATCCATGCACTTGGTGAAACGGGGCGGCTCGCCGGCCGGGGCGGGCGCGGCGGCCTTGGCGGCGGCGCGGGCGCGCTCGGCATCGCGCAGGACCGGGCCGGCCTTGGGCGCGATCGCCGCGTTCTGCTGGGCGATCAGCAGGAGGAGGGGGAAAAGCATGCGGTCAGTATGTCCTCGGTAGCGCGGAGCAGCAGGCGGATATCGGTTTCCCGGGACAGGCGATGGTCTCCGCCCTTGACCAGCGTCACCTGCACATCGTCTGAACGGAGCGTATCGCCAAGGCGCAGTGCCAGTTCCCACGGCACCTCGGCATCGCGCTGCCCCTGCAGCAGGCGGACCGGACCGTCGAACGGAATCGGCGCCTCCAGCACGAGATTCGCTTCGCCGGAGGTCCAGAAGGGCAGGGTGGTGATCATCGGCTCCGGGCCATAGTCGCTCGGCTGCTCGAGCCGGCCCTGTTCGGCGAGCGTGCGTTTCTCGGCATCTGAAAAGCCCCAGCGGGTGAAGTCCGGCGCGGCGGCGATGCCGACCAGGCCCGCGATCCGCGCCGGCCGCGCGATGGCGACGAGCAGCATGAGCCAGCCGCCCATCGACGAGCCGACCAGCACCACGGGGCCCTCTACGATCGTGTCGATTATGCGTAGAGCATCGTCGCGCCAGCTCTCCAGCGTCTGGTCCTCGAACGCACCGGGGCTCTCTCCGCAACCGGCATAATCGAAACGAAGGAACGCCCGACCCCGGTCCCGCGCCCAGGCTTCCAGCGCGAGCACCTTGGATCCCTGCATGTCCGATCGATAGCCGGGCAGGAACACGATGGTGGGGGACGCGCCGGGCGTGTGGTTATGGGCAAGCGGCTGGCTGGTCATCCCTGGGGTGTAGCTGCTCCGGCCTTTCGCCGCCAGCGACGGAACCGATCACTGCGATCGGGATTGATCATAGGACATCGCTGCCCCGAAGGAGCACATAGGCGCCATGAGCACCGTAGAAAAAGCCATCGCCCTGCCGGTCCGCCGGTTCGTTCCCAACACGCAGCTCGCCTTCGGCGCCGCGATCGCGGTGTCGGGCCTGTCGGTACTGGCCGGCAAGCTGATCGGCGCGCTCGCTTAACGGCGCGGCGCCGGCTTGTCGCCGCACATCGCGCGAAGGGCCTGCCACTGCGCCTGATTCAGGGCCGGGCTATACGCCGCATCGGTGCGCAAGCTGTCCCTGAACGCCCGCTCGCGCGACGAGGAGAGCGGGTGCGACGACAGATAATTGAGCAACATGCCCGCCTGCCCTGGTTCCTCATCCTGCTTGGCGAGCCGCGCGAACAGCGCCGCGGTCGGAAGCGGCGAGATATTGGCACCCTGCAGCCTGCCGATTGCGTAGCCGTCGGCGCCCGCCTCGGCCTTGCGCGAGTAGCGCGCGTTGAGCAGGGCGTTGCCATAGCCGCTGATGTTGCTGTCGAACCCGCCGAGCAACAGGCTGAGGCCATATTGGCGGATCAGCGATTCCATCCCGTCACGGTGCGCGACATGGCCGAGTTCGTGCGCGAGGACGCCGGCCACCTCGTCGGGCGAGGTCGCGTTCTGGATCAGCCCGTCGAACAGCACCACCTGACCGCCGGGAAACGCGACGGCATTGATCATCGGCGCGTGCACTACCCGGATCGTGATGTTGTCGCCCTGCCGAAGCCGCGCACCCAGCGCCTTCAGCGCCGCTTCGCCCTGCGGGCTGGAGCAGGCATAGCTGCCCAGGTTGCCGACGATCAGCCGCCCCATGCGCTGTTCCACCGATTCGGGGATCAGGCGCGCGATCAGCGGCGGGAGCTTGAGCGTAAAGCCGACGACCAGCACCGCCAGCATCGCCAGCACGGCGGCAGAGCGCCATAGCCCGAACCGATCGATCCAGGCGCCGTAGCGGGCGGGCTTGGGCAGCTGCACGGCGATGTCGGACGGAGGAAATTCGAGGAAGGTGATGCGCCAGCCGGGCTTGCCCTTCAAGCCGAAGGCGCGTTCATGGTGCGACGTGCCGTGCGGCGTCAGGTCGGCAAAGGCATAGGGGCCGGGTTCGGCGCCATCGCCGTCGAGCGTGAAATACCGTTCGTCGGCGGTCGGCGTGATCCTGGGCATCCGCCGTTCGCCGCTGCGACCATCATAATGCCAGACCAGCGTTTCCACCCTCTGTTCTCCTTAGAATGCGCCCATGTCCAGACTGTCAAACAGACCCTCACCCTGGCCGGGCGCACGCGTGGTCGATTGGGTGAAGCGGTCGAGCTCCAGCGTGCCGTAGGCGCGGAGATGACGGACGAAGAAGGCCCAGTTGCGATAGCCGATGAAGATCGACCCGATGCCGAGCGTGCAGACGACCAGCGCGATCGTGCCCAGCGCGAGCTTCAGCCAATCCATGGTGCGCGCGGTGAACTCGAATTCGAGATGGCCGAGCGTGAGATTGCCGATCCCCTGCCGGAAATAGGCCGCGTAGAAGGACAGCGCGATCAGCCCGAACAACACCACGAACATCAGGTAGAGGATCGCGACGCCGGCGATCAGGAACAGCGGTGCGACATGCCCCGGCGCGATCCGCGGATCGACCCCCATCACCATGGTGGCGACAAGGAGCGCCACCATGCCGATCCCGAGCAGCACCGGCATCAGGTAAAACAGCAAATAGCGGCGCATCAGCCCGTCCGAGCTGGCGCCCGAGCGGAAGGCGTACGGGCCGAAGCTCATCGCGTTCCAGCGCTCGTTCCACAGCGTCACCAGCGCCCAGGGAACCAGCAGCCCGAACGCCGCGCTGCCGAGCATCGTCCGCCAGAGATAGGAGAGGCCGTAGCGAAAGCCCTGCGCGTCGCTGCCTCCGCGGATGCCGTGCCAATAGGTGCGGCTGAGGCGATAGCGCAGCGCCCGGAAGATCGCGACGCCCCCCAGCGCGAAGATGAACAGATAGACCAGAAGAAACAGCAGCGCCGCAGTCGCCGCCCCCGCCGCGGTGCCGCGCATGGCGAGCAGGCCGATCGCCAGGTTCACGAAGGCGATCGGCACGAACACCAGCGCCATCGCCAGCATATAGCCGAACAAGAGTTCGCGCCCGCTGCCGGTCCATTCCAGCCGGTCGTCGATGAAGCGCGTCTGGCTCCACAGATAGCGGCGGGTGCGGGTGCGTCCCCAGAAGCTGTAGAGCCCCAGCGTGACGATCGTCAGCAGCAGATTGGTGAAGGCGATGGGCGCATATTCACGCCACGAACCATAAAATTCGAACGCACCGCGCTCGGCCTGCTCATCCATGACCTTCCCCCTTGGCCGACACCCAATATCGGCCAAGGGTTCACGTCAAGTAACAATCAGAGCGGGCTGTTGAAGGTGTCGCACTTGCGCGGATCGCCGGTTTCGAGTCCCCGCTTCAGCCAGGCCATGCGCTGCGCCGAGGTGCCATGGGTGAAGCTGTCGGGCACCACGGTCCCCTGCGCCTCTCTCTGCAGCGTGTCGTCGCCGATCGCGTTGGCGGCGGTCAGGCCTTCCTCGATGTCGCCGGGTTCGAGCCGGTCGCGATTGCGCGCCGCCCAGACGCCGGCATAGCAGTCTGCCTGAAGCTCCAGCTTCACCGACAGCCGGTTGCCTTCGGTCTTGGAAGCGCGGGCCTGGGCCTGCGATACCTCGGTGGAGGTGCCCAGCAGATCCTGGATGTGATGGCCCATTTCGTGCGCGATCACATAGTCGCGGGCGAAATCGCCCTTGGCGCCGAAGCGGTTCTGCAGCTCGTCGAAAAAGGCGGTGTCGATATACACGCCGTCATCGCTCGGACAGTAGAAGGGGCCGACCGCCGAGGTCGCCGCGCCGCAGCCGGTGTTCGCGCCGCCCTGGAAGAACTTGATCGTCGCGGGGCGATAGTCGCTGCGGCCCATTTCCTGGAAGATCTTCGCCCAGGTATCGTCGGTGCTGCGCATCACCCGACATGCCTCCAGCCGGCGCTCGTTGACCCGGCAGACCTGCTGGCCGGACTGGCCCGCGGTGGGCGAGCGCCCGGCGCTGCCGCCGCCGCTCTGCCCCAGCATGCCGCCACCGCCGCCCAGGCCGAACATCACCAGCGCGATGATGCCCACCAGCACGATGCCGCCGCAGCCCATGCCCCGGCCGAGAAACATCGGCAGCAGCCCCAGCAGCGGAAAACCGCCGCCGCCCCCGCCGCCGGAGCCCAGGTCCTGCGCATTGTCGGTAGGATCGAGATCGTCGAGCCGCATTGGGCCTCCCCTTGATTTGGTTGCCGTAACAATGCGCCAGTCGTCCGCGCGTTGCACGCCTCGCTACCAAGGTTCGTATTGCTCCGCAGCATGGGATGCGCCACATCGCACCGCATGGCCGATGCTGAGTCCCGCCCGCACCGTCGCCGCCATGCCGGACCCGGCATGCCGCTGCCGGATACCGTCGCGCTGGTGCTGCAGGGGGGCGGGGCGCTCGGCAGTTTCCAGGCCGGCGTCATCGAAGAACTCGCCACCGCCGGAATCGACGTGGACTGGGTGGCGGGCATTTCGATCGGCGCGGTCAACGCCGCGCTGTTCGCCGGCAATCCCCCCGAGAAACGGCTCGGCGCGATCCGTGCATTCTGGGCGCAGGTGACGTCCGCCTTGCCGGAATTCTTGCTGCCGATGAACGACCAGGCGCGCGAAATCAGCCATGAATGGGCTGCAGGCGCGGTGATGCTGGGCGGCGTTCCCGGCTTTTTCCGCCCGCGCCCGATCCCGCCTGCCTTCGCGGTGCCGGGCACGCCGGGTGCGCTGAGCTTCTACGATACCAGTCCCTTGCGCGAGACGCTGGACCGGCTCATCGACTGGGACCTGCTGAACGAAGGGCCGGTCCGCTTGTCGGTCGGGGCGGTCAATCTGCACAGCGGCAATTTCCGCTATTTCGATACGCGCGACGAACGCATCGATGCACGGCACATCATGGCGTCTGGTGCGTTGCCGCCCGGGCTGCCGCCGGTCGAGATCGACGGTTGCTGGTATTGGGACGGGGGACTCGTCTCCAACACCCCGCTTACCCATGTCCTCGATCGGCAGGAGGCCGAGATGCTCGTCTTCCAGGTCGATCTCTTCCCCGCGGAAAACGAATTGCCGCGCACGATCATGGACGTGATGGGCCGCGAGAAGGAAATCCGCTTCTCCAGCCGCACCCGCGCCATTTCCGACGAGCGGCTGCGGCTGCGCAAGGCGCGCGAGACGGTGCGGCGGCTGCTCGACAAGCTGCCCGAGCATGTCGCCGACACGCCGGAGGTGAAGGCGGTGCGCGAACTGGTGACCGAATATCCGGTCAATGTCGTGCAGCTGATCTACCGCGCCAAGCTGTGGGAAGGCGGCTCGCGCGATTTCGAATTCTCCGCGCGGACGATGCACGAGCATTGGGAAGCCGGCCGCATCGCGGTCGCCGAAACCATGGCCAATTCGCGGCTCGTCGCGCAGAACATCCTCGACGGCAAGACTGCCGCCTTCGATCTCACCCAGCGTTAAAAGGAGTATGCCGATGTTCCTCAAGGGCAAGTCCGCGATCATCACCGGGTCCACGTCGGGCATCGGCCTCGCCTATGCCAAGGCGCTGGCGGCCGAGGGCGCGAACGTGCTGATCAACGGCTTCGGCGACGCGGCGGCGATCGAGAAGGAGCGCGCGGCCCTTGCGGAGACCAGCGGCGGGAAGGCGCTGTACGACGCCGCCGACATGACCAAGCCCGATCAGATCGCCGGCATGGTGCAGCGGGCGGAAGCCGAGTTCGGCGCGGTCGACATCGTGATTTCCAATGCCGGCATCCAGCATGTGGCGCCGATCGACGAATTCCCGATCGAGAAGTGGGACGCCATCCTGGCGATCAACCTCAGCTCGACCTTCCACCTGATGCGGGCGGCGATCCCCGGCATGAAGACGCGCAAATGGGGCCGGATCATCTCCACCGCCAGCGCGCACAGCCTGGTCGCGAGCCCGAACAAGGCCGCCTATGTCGCCGCCAAGCACGGCCTGGCCGGCCTCACCAAGACGGCGGCGCTGGAGGTGGCGACGCACGGCATCACGGTGAACTGCATCTCGCCGGGCTATGTCTGGACGCCGCTGGTCGAGAACCAGATTCCCGACACGATGAAGACCCGCGGGCTGACCCGCGAGCAGGTCATCAACGACGTGCTGCTCGATGCCCAGCCGACCAAGGAGTTCGTGCTCCCCGAGCAGGTGGCGGCGCTGGCCCTCTTCCTGTGCCGCGACGAAGCCGCGCAGATCACCGGATCGAACTATTCGATCGACGGCGGCTGGACCGCCGAATGATGCTGCGCGCGTTCCTCGCCATCGGTCTGGGTGCGGCGCTGGCCGGGTGCAGCGTCTATCGCGAGGCGACCTCGCCGGGCATGGACACGAGTCTCGCCTGGCGCCGGGTCGCCACCGACGCCGACCGCAACAAGCTGCGCGACTGGCGCAAGGCGTGGAGCGAAGCGCTGCCGCTGGCGCGTGCGGCGGATGCGAAGCGGATCGACGGCGATCCCGAACTGTTCGATCCGGATCGCGCCCAGCCCGATGCGCTGCCGCCGGCAGGCGCCTATCGCTGCCGCGTCTTCAAGCTGGGCGGCGGCGGTACGGCGGTGAGCGCGATCGTGACCTATGACTGGCGGCCCTGCCTGCTGGCCGATCAGGGCAAGGTGCGGCATTTCCGGATCGAAGGCGGCGTGCAGCGACCCGAGGGCAATTTCTTCCCCGACGTCGCCGCGCGTGCGGTGTTTCTCGGCACGCTGGAGGTCGGCGACGACAGCGCGCCGCTGCGCTACGGGCTCGATCGCAAGCGCGACATGATCGGCTATGGCGAGCGGATCGGTGACAAGCGTTGGCGGCTGGTGATCCCCTATCCGGCATTCGAATCGAAGGTCGACGTGATCGAGATCGTCCCGGCGGTTTGACAGGCGGCGCGGCAGGCGTGACACTCGGGCCCATGATCGCAAAGGGGGTCCGATGTTCACGTCTTTCCTGCTGGCCGGGGCGATGACCCTCGGCACGCCCGCCGCTGCCGCCGCCGATCCGGTGCGCGATGCCACGGCCAAGGCGATGCCGCAGCTGATGGCGCTCTATCGCGAGCTTCACGCCAATCCCGAACTCAGCCTGCACGAAGTGAAGACGGCCGCGAAGCTCGCCGCTGCCGCGCGGGAAGCAGGCTATACGGTGACCGAGAAGGTGGGCGGCACCGGCGTGGTGGCGGTGCTGCGCAACGGGCCGGGTCCGGTGCTGCTGATCCGCGCGGACATGGACGGGCTGCCGGTGATCGAGAATACCGGCCTGCCCTTCGCCTCGAAGGTGCGCGCGACGACCGACGAGGGCATCGAGAGCGGCGTGATGCACGCCTGCGGGCACGACACGCACATGGCGAGCTGGGTCGGCACGCTGCGCAACCTCGCCGCGATGAAGGATCGCTGGCACGGGACCGTGGTGATGATCGCCCAGCCCGCCGAGGAGCGCGGGCGCGGCGCCAAGGACATGCTGGACGACGGGCTGTTCACCCGCTTTCCCAAGCCCGGCTACGCGATCGCCTTTCACGACAGCGCCAGCCTGCCCGCCGGGCAGATCGGTATCACGCCGGGCTATGCCCTCGCCAATGTCGACTCGGTCGATCTGGTGGTGAAGGGCGTGGGCGGGCACGGCGCCTATCCGCACACGACCAAGGACCCGATCGTGCTTGCCGCGCGGATCGTCACCACGCTGCAGACGCTGGTGAGCCGCGAGATGGACCCGCAGCAGCCCGCGGTGGTGACGGTGGGGGCGATCCATGGCGGATCGAAGCACAACATCATCGGCAACGACGTGACCATGCTGCTCACCGTGCGCAGCTTCACGCCGGAATCGCGGCAGCAACTGCTCGACGGCATCGCCCGCATCGCCCGCGGCGAGGCGATCGCGGCGGGGGTTCCCGAGGATCACATGCCGGTGATGAAGGTGAAGGACGAATATACCCCGGCGACCTTCAACACCCAGCCCCTCGCCGGGCGGCTGCAGGGGCTGTTCACCGCCCGCTTCGGCAAGGACCGGGTGATCGAGACCAAGGCGGTGATGGGGGGCGAGGATTTCAGCCGCTACTGGCTCGCCGACAAGAGCATCCAGAGCACGATCTTCTGGGTCGGCGGGGTGCCGCAGGCGAAATGGGATGCGGCGCAGGGCGGGAAGGCGATGCTCCCGTCGCTCCATAGCGCCGAATGGGCGCCCGATGCCGAAGCGGTGGTGGGCACCGCCACCGAGGCGCTGACCGCGGCGGCGCTGGATATCCTCAAGCCGTAGGCGCGGGGGCCTGGGCGGCCAGCCGCTCAGAGCTTGCCGAACACCGCTTCGTAGCCGGCGGTGTCGCCGGTGGCGAGGAAGCGGGCCTGCTCGATCCAGCGATCGCGCGTCATCCGCCCCTGGAAGCTGCCGAGCTGCGCGTCGAGCGCGCGGGCCGCGGCGGCGTCGAGTGCGGCGAGCTGCGCGAAACGGGTGATGCCCAGCTCGTTGAGTCGGGCGGCGAGCTTCGGGCCGACGCCCTTCAGGCGGGTGAGGTCGTCGCCTGCCGGGGCCGGGCTGGGAGCGGCATTGGTGTCGGCGGCGAGCGCGGCGCTGGGGGCCGCGACCGGTGCGGCGGCAGCGATGGGTTCGTCGGCGAGCGGCGCCGGTTCCGCCACGGCGGGCGGTGCTTCCGGCGTGCTGGGCGGCGGCGTCATCGTCGCCATCGGCTCGGGCGCGTCGGCAATTTCGAGCTCGCCCCGCTCTTCCAGTTCCGCACGTGCATGGCGCCGGCGGATGGCGAGCCGGGTACCCCAGATCAGCACGAACACCGCCAGCGCGGCGCCGAGCGCGATCAGCACGAAGGATATGGTCAGCCAGCCGGTCTCGCTGGTGGCGGCGACCGCGCCGAAGCTCTGGGAAACCTGTTCGTTCATGCTCGCCGCTCCTACGGTTCGGGTGCTGGTTTCCTCCCTTAGCGCAGGATGCGGGGAGGTCCAGCCATACAGGCGCGCCACCCGGACCGGACGCGCGCCGGATGGGGGCGCCCGCCCGCCCGGATCAGGAAGCCGCGGCCTCGGCTGCGGTACGGGCCTGCACCGCCATCGCCCGGCACATGCGGTGCAGCGCGTCGCTCATCTGGCGTGCCGTTTCGGGTTCGATGCCAGGATCCGCCGCGATCGCGCGATCCATTGCGTGCGCCCATTGGGCGGCGGTTTGCCCGGTGACCCGCAGCTGGCGATGAAAGCCCATGATGCACATGCCCGGCCGCGCATCGAACCAGTCGCGCGGGCCGCCGAGCCAGGCGACCAGAAAGCGGGTAAGCGAATGGCGGAGCGCGGTAAGGTCCGGCCGATGCATCGCGTGGAGCGCGGCATAGGCGGGATCCTGCTCGATCAGGTCGTAGAAACGGTCGACGATGGCGCGGACGGACGCTTCGCCGCCAACGCGGTCGAAGGGCAGGGAAGACTCGGACATGGACGCACCATAGCCGAAACGCGCCGCCTGCGGGTTGACGGTAATCAAGCCGATGCCGCCCCCCTCTTGCGAGGAGGGCGGCACAGGGATCAGAAGTGCGCGATCACACCCGCCATCGGGCGGAAGCTCTTCGCGTCGCTGAACGTGTTCATTTCGAGGCGCAAGCGCAGGCCGCTGCGGCCCGTGATGCCGCCCAGACCGATGTCCTTCGGGCCGACTTCGACGCCGATACCGTAGGTCATCGCGTGATAGTCGCGGTTGGCGTTCGGCACCTTGTCGAAATTGACCCACTGGTAGCCGACCTTGCCGTAGATCAGGCCGCTGTCACCGGCGCGCAGGCCGAAGCGGCCGGCGGCGCCATATTCCCAGTCGATGTCGCCGCTGACGCCCTTGGCGACGTTACCTTCCGCGCCGACGAAGACCGGGCCGAGCGGCACGTTCACGCCGACCACGCCCTGCACCATCGCGCCGTCGAGGCGATACTTGTTCGGCAGGATGGGGATACCGGCATTCTGCTGGCGGTCGAAACGCTCCCAGCCGCCGAGCACGCCGACATAGGGCTCGATACCGAATGCCTTGGAACCGTCCGGCGAGCGCGGCGCTTCGCTGTCCTGCGCGGCAGTGGTGGACATGGTGCCGCTGGTGTCCGCGCTCGTGGTCGACATCGTGCCGGCACCGGTGGTGGTGGTGTCCTGCGCGAAGGCGGGGACGGCGAAGGGAAGCGCGGCAGCTGCTGCCGCGACGGCAATGATCTTACGCATGGGGGGATAACCTCTACGCTGGTGAAACACACATCTCCCGGCACATGCCGCTGCAACAGGCGGGCCGGCCGGAGATGGGCGCACAATGCCCGGGTGATCGGCAAGGTTGCATCGCCGCGAAGCTTTGGTGCCGGAGTGTTGCACTGCGGCAACGGTTTCTGTCGCTCCGATGAACGAACGTTTGCGCAGTGCGGGCGCTCAGCCCTTGGGCTGGCCCTCGGCGGGAACCGGCGTCAGCTCATAGACATCCACGCTGCCGGGGAGGGCGCCGGGCACCGCCAGCCGCCAGCGAAACGCGCCGAACCGCTCGACCATGCCGACCACGTCGCGCGCGCCCGGATTGCCGTAGCCGATGTCGTTTGCGCCCGCCTTCGCCTGGCGCGCGCCGAGGAATACATAGCGTTTGCCGTCCGGGAACACATAGCCGGCGACGATGTCGGTGCCGGTCTGCTTGGCGAGGCCGAGCGGGGCTTCGTCGTCCTGCGCGTCCGCCGCCGAGATGTAGCAGAAGCCGGTCGGGCTCGGCTGCACCAGCGCGCGTCCGGTGGGGCTGCGCTTCAGATGGAGCGTGCGGCAGCGATAGGAGCCGGGCGGAAGCGCCGGATGCGGCTGGCCGGCGTCCGGATCCAGCACGGCGCCCTGCACCTTGCGCACGGGCGGCCGCACGCCTTCATAGAGTTGGCGCCAATCGGCCGGCAGACTCTCGAGCCTCGGCACATCGGCATCGGCGATACGGGTGCGCCAGAGCGGCGGCGGCGGGGCCGCTTCGACGATCGCGGTCGGGTGCATATCCGTTCCGGCGCTCCCGGCATGGCAGCCGACAAGCATGGGCAAAGCGAGCATCGCGCAGGCGAGCCGGACCATCATCTATCCCCTGTGAATATCAGGACGCGCGGTCCCGCGCCGGTCCTGTGGATCAAAATCGTAAACGAATGTTAACGAAAGGTAAAAGCTGCGGTGGGCGTGCTTTCTGGTGCGGCGAACCGAAGCGGCCCGTCCCGCGCGGCCGGCAGATGAACGGAAGTATGGGCTGCCTCCCCTTGGAACCGCCGCGCGTACGGTCCATTAGGCTGCAATAGGGACATGGTCGGGAGACTGAAGATGAAGGCTCGGGGAATCGCAGTGGGCGCGGTCGCGATCGGCGCGGTGCTGCTGGGCGGATGCGTCACCAAGGCGCGCAACGAACGCTATATGGCCGGCCATTTCCGCGCGCAGGCCGAACTGCACGATGCCGGCGGCAAGGTGGTGGGCACCGCCGTGGCCGAGCAGGTCGAAGGTTCGATTCGCGTGCTGGTGGACGTGAACGGCATCTCGCCGGGGCCGCATGGCGTGCATGTCCACACGATCGGCGTCTGCACTCCGCCGGACTTCACCAGCGCCGGCGGCCACTGGAACCCGGGCGCGACCAAGCACGGCAAGGAGAACCCGATGGGTCCCCACGCCGGCGACCTGCCGAACATGAAGGTCGACGAGAAGGGCCATGGCCATATCAGCTTCACGCTCAGCGGCGGCACGTTCGACCAGCTGATGGACCAGGACGGTGCGGCGCTGGTCGTCCATGCCGGCGAAGATGACTACAAGTCCGATCCGGCCGGCAACAGCGGCGGCCGGATCGCGTGCGGCGTGTTCCAAACGGTCTGATCCGCGCGCGGTGACGTCGGCGGGTCGGGCGGGTCGCCCGACCCGCGGGTCTGCGCGGGTCCTGCCTGGGGCCTGAAGGGGCCGGTGCCTCGCGCCCCGACCCCGTCCCGCGCCTGGCCGCGCGGCGTTCTGCCGCCGCACCCGGAAAGGCTTCGGGCATTGCCAGCGCGGACGGGACTGCGTACCCCATTTACGAAAGGATGATGTGCGCTATGGCCGAACCGGCATTCCTGTTCGTCTGCCTGGGCAATATCTGCCGATCGCCATTGGCAGAGGCCGCCTTTCGTGCGGCAGCCGATGCCGCAGGCATTCCCGCCCTTGCCGACTCCGCCGGAACAGGCGGCTGGCACGCCGGCGAGGCGCCCGACCGCCGCTCGATCGCGGTCGCGGCGAAGCATGGCATCGACATTTCCGGCCTGCGCGCCCGTCAGGTGACCCGCGACGATTTCGAGCGGTTCGATCATATCCTCGCGCTCGATCCCCAGAATCTGTCCGATCTGCGGCGGATCGCGCCACCGGGCGCCCGTGCGCAGCTACGGCTGCTGCTCGATGCGGTGCCCGGCTGGGAAGGGCGCGCCGTCGACGACCCCTATTATGGCGGGCCCGAAGGCTTTGAACGCACCTGGGACGAGGTGCGTACGGCAGCCGACCGGCTGGTCGACGCGCTCGTACGAACCCGTTGAACCAACAGAAGGAGAGGCACATGGCATTTACCGGACGCGAACTGCGCTCGACGTTGCGCGAGGACGGCACGCTTCGCCTGTCGCTGGAGCAGGTAACCTATCCGGCGCCGGCGCCGGACGAAGTGATCGTCCGCATCGAAGCCGCGCCGATCAATCCCAGCGATCTCGGCTTGCTGCTGGGCCCGGCGCAGGTCGATACGCTGCGCGAAGACGGCGATGCGCTGCTGTTCGAGGTACAGAAGGGCCGACTGGGCAGCATGAAGGCACGGCTGGGCCAGTCCATGCCGGTGGGCAACGAAGGCGCGGGCACCGTGGTCGCCGCCGGCGCCGAGGCGGCGCAGCTGATGGGCAAGCGCGTCGCCGCGATCGGTGGAGCGATGTTCGCAGACTATCGTGTGCTCAAGGCACGCGACGTGGTGGAACTGCCCGAATCCGCCAGCGCGGCGGACGGCGCGGCGATCTTCGTCAATCCGCTTACCGCGCTGGGCTTCGTCGAGACGATGCGGCGCGACGGCCACACCGCCATCGTGCATACTGCGGCGGCCTCGAATCTGGGGCAGATGCTGCAGAAGGTCTGTCTCGCGGACGGCGTGCCGCTGGTGAACATCGTGCGTTCGGACGAGCAGGCGGGGATCCTTCGCGACATCGGCGCCACGCATATCGTGAACAGCCGCGACGAGGATTTCCGCGCCAAGCTGACCGATGCGATTGCGGAGACAGGCGCGACGGTGGCGTTCGACGCGATCGGCGGCGGCACGCTCGGCAGCGACATCCTGCAGGCGATGGAAGCGGCGGCAGTGCGGCAGATGTCCGAATATAGCCGTTATGGATCTGAACAGTTCAAGCAGCTCTACATCTATGGCGCGCTCGACATGGCGCCGACGACGCTGAACCGCCTGGCCTTCGGCTTCCAGTGGAGCGTGTCCGGCTGGCTGCTGATGCCCTTCCTGCGCCGGGCCGGGATGGAGACGCTGGGCGCGATGCGGAAGCGCATCCTGGCCGAGCTGAGCACCACCTTCGCCAGCCGATACACCCGGACCATCGGTCTGGCGGAGGCGCTCGATCCCGACGTGCTGCGTGCCTATGAGCGCAAGGCGACGGGCGAGAAGTTCCTGATCGATCCCGGGCTGGGCTGATTGCCGGGTCTACCCCGTAACGATACCTAGGTCATTGTGAAATATTGTTTCTAATAATTGTCACAACGGACCTACCAGCCCCATCGCCATCTACAATGCATCCGGGTGCGCTGAACGCAACGCCATGCGGGAACGGTTTCCCCAGGCGAAAAAAGCGAGAGGGTTGACGTATGCTGCATTGGTTCGAGGTGAAGGCTCCAATTCGGGAGAAGCTGAAGGTCGCATTCGGCGCGATGCTCGGCATCATGGCGGTGCTCGCTGTCCTGAACCAGATCCTGCCGCATTGGGTGATGTTGGGCCTGGACGTGGTGGTGATCGCCGCCGCGTTCGGCGTCACCCGCATGTTTCGCCGGATGATCGCCGATCCCTATGTCGCCACCGTGGTGCGCATGGAAGGATTGGCGGCCGGCAATCTCGAAGCGCCGATCGCCCATACCGAGTATGAGGACTGCGTGGGCCGCATATCGCGCGCGATGCTGGTCTTCCGGGACGCGGCGGTAGCGCAGCGCGAGGCTGCCGAGCAGCAGGCGGAAGTCGTGCGCGTGCTCGGCCAGTCCCTCGAGCAGCTCGCAAAGGGCGACCTCACGGCAGACGTGACCGCCGATTTTCCGGGTGCCAATGCGGTGCTGAAGACCAATTTCAACGAAGCCCTGGCCGCGCTTCGCGAGCTGGTGCGGTCGGTGACGCTGTCGGCGGAAACCATCAGCACGGGTTCGGCGCAGATCGCCAGCGCGTCCGAGGATCTTTCGCGTCGGACCGAGAGCGCCGCCGCCAGCCTGCAGGAAACCGTCCACGCGATCGGCGAGATGGACCAGCGTCTGCGCAGCACCGCCGGCAGCGCCAGCCAGACGGTGGCGCGCGCCGATGGTGCGATCACCTCGGTCCAGGCCGGTCGCGACGTCGCCGACGAGGCCGTGTCGGCGATGAGCCGCGTGTCCGAAAGCGCCAAGGGCATCGACGACGTGATCGAGGGCCTCGACAAGATCGCCTTCCAGACGCGTGTTCTGGCGATGAACGCCGCCGTGGAGGCCGGTCGTGCCGGTGAGGCAGGCCGTGGCTTCGCGGTCGTCGCGGATCTCGTTTCCGCGCTGGCGATGCGCGCCGAGGAGGAGGCCGGCCGCGCCCGCGACCAGCTGACCACCACCCAGGCCGATGTGACCGCCGCCGTGGGCATGGTCCAGCGCGTCGACGAAGCCTTTGCGGCGATCGCGACCGATGTGCGCGAAGTACATGGCCTGCTCGGCACGATGGCGTCGGCAAACCAGGCGCAGGCATCGTCCATCGGCGAGATCAGCACCGCGATCACCGTAATGGACCAGGCGACGCAACAGAATGCGGCGATGGTGGAGGAGACCTCCGCCGCCGCGCGCAATCTGAGCAGCGAGGTGGAAGCGCTGAAGCGTCAGGCACAGGCGTTCACCGTTGATGGCGCGCACAATTCGCGGATGAGCATGCCGCTGCGCCGGCCGGTCCTCGCGAAAAACAGCGGGGCTTCTCGCGCCCGCACCCCCGCACCGGCGCCCGCGATGGCGGATGGCGACTGGGCATCGTTCTGACGGCGCTGCCGGCTCAGCCCTCCGCTCCGGCATGGGCATGGAGTCGCTGGCGGGCCGTTAGCAGCGCCCCCACCGGTTCCGCGACCGGCGCGAACATGCCAAGGCCGAGGCGCTGACCCGGCAGATTGACGTACACCGCTTCGATGCCGCGGGCGCTATAGGCTTCGTGCCAGAAGCCGGCGCCCTGCGGATCTTTCAGGAAATCCCGCCACCAATGGCTGTGCGGTGCGCTGCGGGTGAAGGCCTCCAGACTCGGCAGGTCGCGCCAATATTGGCGAAAGCCGACATGGTTCCAGCCGAACAGCATGCCATCCTCCGCGAGCAGTCCGTCGGGCGGGTTCTTCTTGATGTCGGCGAGGCCGCGGCCGATCCGCATCATCGCAGGAAGCGCCCGCCAGCGGCGCAGCTTGAACCCCAGGATCACGACGATCAGGTCGGGATAGGCTGCGAGATCGACCGTCTCGCGGCGCGGTATGGCTTGCATGGCTACTCTCCTTGTTTACGATGTACACAGTACAGTGAGTTTACGGTGTAAACAAGATGGAACCTGCAGACGGATTGCGCGCTCGGCTGATCGACGCGGCAACGGCCCTCCTGGATGCGCAAGGCGAGGGGGGCGTGACGCTGCGTGCGCTCGCCAAGGCGACGGGCGTGTCGGCGATGGCGCCCTATCGCCATTTCCCGGACAAGGCGGCACTGCTCGGCGCGGTGGCGGAGGCGGGGTTCGCCGAACTCGCGGCGGTGCTGGCGACGGCGGATCGCGCGGAGTCGCCCAAGGCGGCGCTGGTCGCGCAGGGGCTCGCCTATTTCGGATTCGCCCAGTCGCATCCTGCGATGTTCCGACTGATGTTCGGCGGCAATCCCGGCTGCACCGTCGCGCCCAAGGAATATGGCGAGGCGTTCGCGATCCTGTCGCGGCGTGTCGCCAGCCTGGCGGGCGGCGATCCCGGACCCGCGACGCTGGCCGCCTGGGGCGTGGTGCATGGCCTGTCGACACTGGCACTCGACGGCAAGGTGCCCGCGGAGGATGGCGTCGTTGCGGCGGCGATGGCGCTGGTGGCGGATGGCGTGGCGGGCGCTCAGACCCGCAGCGGATAGCGGCCAATCGCCTCGTAGCTCGCGCCCTCGCGGCCGAGATGGCTTTCGTACAGGAGGAAGCTGTCGACCGGAAAGGGCGCGCTGGCAAGGCCGGCATGCGTATCGAGAAAGCGGGCATTGGCGCCCGCCGGTGCGTTCATTCGGGCAAGCGTGATATGCGGCAGATAGGCGCGCCGTTCGGGCGGCAGCCCCAGGCGTACCATCGCCTGGTCGATCTTCTGGTGCAGCTGCGCCACCTTATCGTGCGGGCGAAGCCCTGCCCAGAGCGCGTTGGGCCGACCCCGCGAGTCGAACTCGCCCACGCCGGCGAGCGCGAGCTCGAACGGTGCGAACCGGACCGCGCCCAGCGCGGTCGCCACATCCTCGGCCACCGGGCGCTCGACTTCGCCGATATAGCGTAGCGTGCAGTGCAGCTGGTCGTCCTTTTGCCATCGCGCGCCGGAGACACCGCCGGCAAGCGCCAGCAATTGCGCGCGAATCGCGGAGGGAGGGCGGAAGCCGACGAACAGACGATGCATCAGGCGCGTTCTAGCGTGCGGGCTAGCTTGTTCAAAGCGAACGAGAAGTCTTCGCGAGCTGTGTATCGAAACGTTGCTGGGCCCGGTTTCGCTTGAAAACCCCTGTGGCGAGGCCGATATTCCAGCCATCCGGCATTGCGCCGGTCAAAGGAGTTTTTCGAATGGCTAACTGGTCCGATCCCCGCACGAGCGAGTCGCCCTTCGCGACCGCGAGTGCACGCGCCGCGGCGCATGACGCGGGGCTCCGGTCGTACATGCTGTCGGTCTACAACTACATGCTGTCCGGCGTGCTGCTGACCGGCATCGTCGCGCTGGCGTTCGGCAAGGTCGCCTCGCTGCAGGCGCTGCTGTTCCAGGTGGTGGAAACCGCCCGCGGCCTGTCGCTGCAGCCGACGCTGCTCGGCTGGGTGGTGATGATCTCGCCGCTGGCGATCGTGTTCGCGATGAGCTTCGGGCAGAGCCGCATGTCGGAGGGCACGCTCAAGGCGCTGTTCTTCGCCTATGCCGGCCTGCTGGGCGCGTCGCTCTCGACGATCTTCGTCACCTATACCGACATGTCGATCGCCCAGGTGTTCTTCGGCACCGCCGCCGGCTTCGGCGCGCTGAGCCTCTATGGCTATACCACCAAGAAGGATCTGTCGGGCTTCGGCACCTTCCTGATCATCGGTCTGGTGGGGCTGATCGTCGCGTCGATCGTCAACATCTTCCTGCAGTCGGGTGTGATGAGCCTGGTGATCAGCGCCGTCGGCGTGCTGATCTTCGCCGGCCTCACCGCCTATGACACGCAGAAGATCAAGAGCATCTACAGCGTTGTCGCGGGCACGCGCGAACAGGGCAAGGTCGCGATCATGGGGGCGCTGAACCTCTATCTCGACTTCATCAACATGTTCCTGTTCCTGCTGCGCCTGTTCGGCAGCTCGCGCGACTGATCCTCGCGCGGAACGGAAGACACATGGGCCCGGCGGAGCGATCCGCCGGGCCTTTTGTTTTGCGTGGCTTGCAGGAGACGGAACGCGGATCCCGACATGTCCGTTTAATCCGGGTAACGCTCAGGAGAGTGCAGCATGACCAACAATCCCCTCGACCCCGCGATGGACCGGATGTCGGTCGCTCCCGACCCCCGCGCCGATGACGACGCCAAGGGCGCAGTGCATTCCGCCGATGCCGGCACCGATTCCTCGATCGAGGAGCGGCTCGCCCGCGATCCCGCGAGCAAGGAAGCACGGCTGGACCGCGCGCTCGACGAATCGATGGACGCGTCGGATCCGCCCGCGTCGACCCAGCCGGTGCACAACAACGATATCCCGGAAAGCTCGGGCTATGATCCCAAGGCAGAAGCCGCGCGCGCCGAGGGCAAGGCAGATGCGCCGAAGGAAGATCGCAGCGTGATCGACAAGGCGCTGCACAAGCTCGGCCTCGACTGAGGCCGCAACGGATGGCCGCGTCTCCCGCGTCGGGCTGGCGCGCCAATCTGGTTCTCTATGCGGCGCTCGCCGCCAATATCGGTATCGCCGTCGCGAAGTTCGTCGCGGCGGCGATTACCGCATCGTCCTCGATGCTCACCGAGGGCGTGCACAGCCTGGTCGACAGTTTCAACCAGATCCTGCTGCTTTACGGCCAGCGCCGGGCCAAGCGCCCCCCGGATGCCGAGCATCCTTTCGGCTATGGCCGCGAGCTGTATTTCTGGGCCTTTGTCGTTGCGATCCTGATCTTCGGGCTGGGTGCCGGCGTGTCGGTCTATGAAGGCTATCTCCACATCATCGAACCGGAGCCACTGCGCGATCCGCTGGTCAATTACATCGTTCTCGGCATCGCCACCGCGATGGAAGGCACGAGCTGGGTGATCGCGATCCGCGCGTTCCGCGAAAGCAAGGGCGATTGCGGCTGGTGGAAGGCGATCCGGGAATCGAAGGATCCCGCCGGTTTCATCGTCCTGTTCGAGGATTCGGCCGCACTGGCCGGGCTGATCGTCGCAGGCGTGGGCGTGTGGGCCAGCCAAGCCTGGGGGGACCCCCGGATCGACGGCATGGCCTCCATCGCGATCGGGCTGATCCTTGCGGCGGTGGCGACGTTGCTGGCGCGCGAGGCAAAGGGACTGTTGATCGGCGAGCGCGCCAATCCGGACCTGATCGCCCAGGTGCGCGCGATGATCGAGGCTGAGCCGCGCATCACGGGCGTCAACCATGTCCGCACCATCCACACCGCGCCCGACCGCGTGTTCGTGGCGATCAGCGCCGACTTCGACGACAGCCTGGCGATGGGCGATGCAGAGACGCTGATCGAGCGGATCGAAGCCAAGCTCAAGGCCGCGCTGCCGCAACTCAGTTCGATCTATATTCGGCCTGAAAAGCGCGAGGACGCAGAGGTGGTGGCCTGAACCCCTTGTCCTCCCCCTGGCGGGGGGAGGTGGCAGGCGAAGCCTGACGGAGGGGGAGGTAGGCGACCCCCCGCAATGGTGCGTCCTCCCCCTGCGTCGCCTTCGGCGCCACCTCCCCCTGGCGGGGGAGGATCGGGGGTGCCGTCACGCGCCCAGCGCGTCGATCAGCTCATGGGTGCGGAGCGGCTTTTCCAGCAGTGCCGCATAGCCGGTGGCTTCCGCCGCCGCGGACAGCGCGGGGCTGGGGTAGCCGGTCATCAGCACGGCGCGACCGGACCAGCCCTTCGCCTGCAGATCCCGCAGCAAGGCGATGCCATTTCCGTCCGGCAGGCAATAATCGGCGACCAGATAGTCCGCCACCGACGCGATCGGATCCGCGAGGGAAGGCGCGGCGGCGTTATGGGCGCGCACGTCATAGCCCTGGCCGTGAAGCAGCAGCTGGGTAGACCGGCGCACGCCGTCATCATCTTCGACGAGCAGAACGCTGGGGCGCTGGGTGGGATGCTGCATGGTCATGGGCTGGGCTTGATCCGCCCGTGTCGCACGCGCCGGGCGTCGCGTCTCTACGCAAACCCCCTAGGTCGCGTGCAAACCCGTGCGGTGACCGACTGGTCCAAGGGGTCATTGCCGCAGACACGGCGATGCGGCACCCTTGCGCGCGATGTTCTTTGACGAGAATCGCGTCTGGCCCAGGCCCGAGCCACCCCGGCCGATCCCCGCACCGCCGGGCAAGCGGGAACGATTCCTGACGCGGATGTTCCTGCTCTATGCGTTGATCCTGCTGCTGTTGCCGGTCAGCGCGAGCGGCATCGCCGATCTGATCCGCTATCTGCTCGCGCTGCTCTGAACGCTCAGCCCAGTTCGTCGTCCTTGTACTTGATCTGCAGGAAGTTGCCGCGGGTCGCCAACGCGTCGAGATCGCCCTGCGCCAGCTGCGCGGTCATCTCGGCGATCTCCTCGTCGATCACCTGAAGGCCCTGCGCCAGCTGCTGATCCGGCGTCATGCCGTTGCGGGGCACGGTGCGCAGCGGTTCTGGCACCCGGCCATAGCCCTTCACCAGCTCGGGCAGCTGCTCGCCGATCAGCTTGCGGACCTCGTTGGCCGCGGGCGAGGATTCGTCCAACCGGGCGAGCTGCGGCGCCAGCGTCTCCAGCTTTACCCCGATCGAATCGACCAGCGTGCGCGCAGGCGCCGGCAGGGCCAGCCGTTGCGTCTCCAGCCAGCGCTCGGTGGTGGAAGGCAACGCCTTGAGCGGCACCTGCACCAGCTGCTCCACCCGCGGCGCGCTGGTCACGGGCAGCGAGGCGAAGACCAGCGTCGCCAGGATCAGCAGCGCCATTACCGCCAGCGCGCCGAACATGCCGAGCGGCGTGAACATGCCGATGACGATCGCGGCGATGACGATCACCGCATCCGCTGCCGCGATGCGGCCCAGCCGCGCGAGAATCTCCGCCTCGCGCCGCTTGCGCGTGCGGGTGGCGAGCGCGCCTTCGGTGCGGGCGCGGGAGCGCTCGATCAGTTCCTCGCCGCGGGCGAGCAGGCGGTCCACGTCACTCGGCATCGCGGTTTACATCGCCTCCAGCTTGAAACCGTCCGTCGGGCCGCCGAGCCGGTTCTGCTCGGCACCCTCCGCGCGGGCGATATAGCCCTTCGACTTCTCGACCTCGTTCGACAGCGTGTTGACCGTCACCTTCATGTTGTCGAGCGCCTTCAGCTTGAAGGTGTCGATCGCGTCCATCGTGTCGTAGATGTTCTGGAAAGCGCGCTGCAGCGTCTCGACCGGGATGGTGGAGCTCGCCGCCTGTTCGTGGATGGCCGCGGTCTGGCTCTTGAGCAGCTGGCCGGTCGACTCGATCAGGTTGGCGGTGGTGGTGTTGAGCGCGGTGATCTGGTCGAGCACCAGCTTCTGGTTGTTGAGCGCCTGCGCGACGGTGACCGCCGTGCGAAGTGCCGAGACGGTGGTGGTGGAGGCGCGGTCGACGCCCTTGATCAGCTCGACATTGTTCTTCTTGACCAGATCGAGCGCGAGATAGCCCTGCACCGTCACCGCCATCTGGGTGAGCAGGTCCTGGGTGCGCTGGCGGACATAGAAGAGCGCGGTCTCGCGGATCGCCTTGGCCTTGGCGGGATCGGTGTGATCCAGCTCGTTGGCCTTGTCCTCCAGCTTCTCGTCCATCGCCTTGGAGAGATAGATCATCTGCTCCAGCCGGCCCATCGCGTTCCACAGGTTCGCGCGCTCGGTGGCGATCGCGGCATTGTCCTGCAGCAGCTCGTCCTTGCCGTTGGCAAGGCTCTTCAGGATGCCGTTGATGTGGCTCTGCGACGACTGGTACTTGCGGAAATAGTTGGTCAGCGCGCCGCCGCCGAAGATCTTCGAGAGGAAGCCGTCCTTGCCGCCGATCAGCTTGCCGTTGCGCGAGGGGTCGAGCTCTTCCACCGTCTTGCGCAGTGCCAGCAGGTCGGCGCCGACGCCGCTGTCATTGCCCATCGCGCGCACCGGGCGATCGAGGAAACGGTTGGACTGGCCGGCGGCGTCGCGGATTTCCTTCTGGCCCATCGCCGCGATCGCATCGACGCGCTTGCCGAATTCCGGCGAATTGACGTCCTGCGCGATCAGCTCGTCGATAAAGCCGGTGACCCGCTTGTCGAGTTCGGACTTCTTGGTGTCTTCGACCGGCACCAGCCCGGCCGCCTTTTCGGGCGCCACGGTGGGGACGGGATCCGGGGGCGTGAGCACCAGACCCTGTTCTGCGGTTTCCGTCACAGTCGCCATCGTCGCTCTCTCTCCAACTCCGTAGGGATAACCATGCAGGCGAAGCACGTATCCCGCAAGTGTGGTATATGGCTATGGCACTATGTGTTTCAACGGGAATGCCGTTTGCAGCAGGGGCCTTCCCGCGACGCACCATTTCGGCTATGGGCCCGCCCGTACGCGCGCTTCCGCGCCAATCAGGAAATCGCATGAACCTCCGTAACGTGGCGATTATCGCACACGTCGACCATGGCAAGACCACCCTCGTCGACCAGCTCTTCCGCCAGTCCGGCACCTTCCGCGACAACCAGCGCGTCGAAGAGCGTGCGATGGACTCGAACGATCTCGAAAAGGAGCGCGGGATCACGATTCTCGCCAAGCCGACCTCGGTCGACTGGTCGCCGGACGGCACGGAAGAGAACAGCATCCGCATCAACATCGTCGATACGCCCGGCCACGCCGACTTCGGCGGCGAGGTGGAGCGCATCCTGAGCATGGTCGACGGCGTGATCCTGCTGGTCGACTCGTCGGAAGGCGCGATGCCGCAGACCAAGTTCGTGACCGGCAAGGCGCTGAAGCTGGGCCTGCGTCCGATCGTGGTCGTCAACAAGATCGACCGTGCCGATTCGCGCGTGCAGGAAGTGCTCGACGAAGTGTTCGACCTGTTCGTCACGCTCGAAGCGACCGACGAGCAGCTCGACTTCCCGGTGCTCTACGCCTCGGGCCGCAACGGTTATGCCTCGACCGACCAGGACGCACGCGAGGGCACGCTGACCCCGCTGTTCCAGAAGATCGTCGACCATGTGCCGCCGCCGCAGGTGGACGAAGAGGCCGAGTTCAAGTTCCTCGTGACGCTGCTCGACCGCGACAACTTCCTCGGCCGTATCCTCACCGGCCGCGTCGAGAGCGGCACGGTGCGCCTCAACCAGCCGATCCACGCGCTGGATAATGACGGCAACATCGTCGAGACCGGCCGCGCCTCCAAGATCATGTCGTTCCGCGGCCTCGATCGCGTGCCGGTGGAAGAAGCCAAGGCAGGCGACATCATCAGCCTCGCCGGCCTCGCCGTCGCCACCGTGTCGAACACCATCGCCGACACCTCGGTGAGCGAGCCGCTGCACGCGCAGCCGATCGATCCGCCGACGCTGTCGATGCGCTTCGCCGTCAACGACTCGCCGATGGCGGGCCGCGAGGGCAGCAAGGTGACCAGCCGCATGATCCGCGACCGCCTGTTCCGCGAGGCGGAATCGAACGTCGCGATCAAGATCACCGAGAGCGACGAGAAGGACAGCTTCGAAGTCGCCGGCCGCGGCGAGCTTCAGCTGGGCGTGCTGATCGAGACGATGCGCCGCGAGGGCTTCGAGCTCGGCATCAGCCGTCCGCGCGTGCTGTTCCGCGACGGCGAGAACGGCCGTGAAGAGCCGTACGAAACCGTCGTGATCGACGTGGACGAGGAATTCTCGGGCACGGTCGTCGACAAGATGAACCAGCGCAAGGCCGAGATGACCGACATGCGTCCGAGCGGTGGCGGCAAGACCCGCATCACCTTCTCGGCACCGTCGCGCGGCCTGATCGGCTATCACGGCGAGTTCCTCTCGGACACCCGCGGCACCGGCATCATGAACCGCCTGTTCGAGAAGTACGGGCCGTACAAGGGCAAGATCGAAGGCCGCAAGAACGGCGTGCTGATCTCCAACGGCGCCGGCGAAGCGCAGGGCTATGCGCTGGGTCCGCTCGAAGAGCGCGGCATCCTGTTCGTCGGCCATGGCGAAGCGCTGTATGAAGGCATGATCATCGGCGAGAACGCCAAGACGGAAGACCTCGAGGTCAACCCGATGAAGGCGAAGCAGCTGACCAACTTCCGCGCCTCGGGCGGCAAGGACGATGCGATCCGCCTGACCCCGCCGAAGAAGATGACGCTGGAACAGGCCATCGCGTACATCGACGACGACGAGATGGTGGAAGTGACCCCGAAGAACATCCGTCTTCGCAAGCGCTTCCTCGACCCGAACGAGCGCAAGCGCGCGAGCCGGGCGAAGTCGGCCGCGTAAGCGACGGCGCCAGGACGAAGAAAGGGCCCCTGCCGGTAACGGCGGGGGCTTTTTCGTTTTGGGGCGGCATTTGCCTGCAGGGCGTTTCTGCGCCGCGACCATGCGCCGGGGGAGGAAATGCCTCGTGGTGGGGCGCCGTCGTCGCGCCGCTAGGCCACGCGGTTCCACGGCATGCGTTGCAGCGCCATCCCGAGCCCGCACCAGCCGCTGACCCCCGCAAAGGCCAGCATGCACCCGAAGAACCCCGCCGCGTAGAAGCCCGGCGCGAACCCGACCAGCCCCGCGAGCGTGCCGGCGAACACCAGTAGCCCGACGATCATCTGCACCTGACGGAAGATGGAGACGCGCGGAGCACCGGCACCCGCCAGCGGCAGCCCGGCAGCGGTCCAGGCCTCAATGCCGCCGTCCAGGTTGCGCACGCGCTCCCCCAGGCTGCGCTCCGCCAGCGTACAGGCCCGGGCGCCGCGCGCGCCTTTCTGGCATTGGAAGATCAGCAACCGGTGCTTCGGCAGATCGGCATCGGCAAGCAGCGCCGGCAGGCTGCCCAGCGGAATCGAGGCGGCATAGGGAATATGGCTGGCCCGGAATTCGTCGGGTTCGCGCACATCGATCAGCAGGGCCTCACCCCGGGCGAGCAGGCGGTGCGCCTCGGGGGCGCCAATGGTGGCGGTCATGCGTCTTCCTTTCCGCAGAAATGCGCGTGGAGCACCGCCATCAGATCCCGGGCGGCCGGGTGGGTGATTGTATAGAAGAGGGTGCGATGCTCGCGCCGGGCCGCGACGATGCCCTCCTCCTTCAGCTTGTTCAGGTGCTGCGACATCGAGGTGGGCGCGATGCCCGTCGCCCCGATCAGCGCGCCGACGCTGCGCTCCCCCTCGACCAGTGCGCAGAGGATCAGCAGCCGGTGTGGATTGGCGAGGCCGGAAAGCAGCGCGGCGGCACCGGCGGCCTTGGGTGCCATCGCCTTCATCAGGAAATTCTCGGGAGAGCTTGCGTTCATTCCATGATGATATCAATTCATGGATATGTAAATCAATAGGGGCGCCCCATGGCCAAGGCTGCGGGGGCGGAGGGCGCGGAGGGCGCGGGTCGAGGCCAAGGCCAAGGCACTGATCGCGCTGGCGATCGGCGTCTCGCAGCGCTGTGACGGTCGTATCGGCTTTCATGCCAGGGCGCTGGTCGGCATGGGCACCCGCCGCGCCGAGGTGGCGGACGTCATGGCAATGTGCGTGTATATGGGCGGTTGCCCGGCGCTGATGGATGCGGCTGATGCGCTGCGCGCTATGATCGGTTTGCCGACAAAGCCACCTGAGCGGGGCGCGTCCGGTGCGATGGGCTGCTGCCTCCTGCACATAAAGAAAAGAGCCGCCGATGGGGATCGGCGGCTCTTAAGGTCAACGGAAGTTCCGCTTGTTACGCGGCGTCGTACGCAACGCGGGTGCTGACTGCACGACGACGACGCGTCGCGAAGCCGATGCCGCCCATGCCGAGGATCATCATGCCCCACGAAGCCGGCTCCGGCACGCCCGACGGCATGAAGGTGGCGTTGCCGCCATAAGACCCCAGGCCGCGCGAAATGCCGGTCACGGTGACCGAGTTCAGCTCGCCGAACTTGACCATCGCGTCGGTGACCGAGAAGGTCTCGCCCGCGCCGCAGGTGCCCACGCTGCGATCGGTGCAGAAAACGCCGTTGATGTCGGTCAGGGTGCGGATGGCAGCACGGCCGTTCACCATCACCGAGGTGATGTCGAGATCGGTCATCATGCCGAAGCCGCCCTTGGTCACGCCGGTCGTGACCGAGCCGCTGCCGACGCCGTTCTGGGGGATGGTGAACTGGAAGATGTCGGTGAATTCGCCGGCGGCGATGCCGGTGTGACCGAAGGTTGCCGCGATCGGGCCCTTGAAGATGTCACCGGCGACGACGAAGGTCGTGCCCGTCGGCTGGACGCTCGGCGTGATGATCGTGGCGGCGTTGGCGACGGTCGCCGACGCGAGGAGCGCGGGCGCCGCCGCGAACAGGAGGAGAGAACGCTTCATACAGTTGACCTTCCGCTTGGTTAATGCGTCGTTAATCACTTCGCGCTGGCCTAACCTCTTGAGTTCTTGATGGTTCCCGGGTTTTGAGAAAAGGCTGTGCGGGGCTTTGCGGAGTTGACGCGCGAAAGTTCCACTATGGCACACAATTTGGCGCGGGAAACCCTCATATTGCCGCTAAACCCTTTTACGCATTGGGAAAATCTTCACCGCTGGGGGTGCCTAACAAGGCGAGCGGTGGAGGAGAAAAGCGGGTGGGGTACGGGTCGCATATACCGGCCGCGCAGGCGTGCGCGTGCCATGGAAATCATCAGAATAACGTCGTCGCTCCGCCTTCAGGGGAGCGCTTTTTTCACGACGGCGTAGGGATCGGAATAGCCCGGGGCGCGACCGATCATGCGCGCGCGGCCGGGCTGCTCAACCGGATGTACGGGTGGCGCGGCTATGGGTCGGGCCATGCACTGCCGACGGGCGAGCATTGCACCACCTTCCTGGCGGAAACCGAGCATGCGGTGATCGGGACCTTGTCGCTGGCGGTGGACCATTCCGGCGGACTGGCGGCGGACCACACGTTTCGGGACATATTGGACGAATTCCGCAAGACGCCGGGGGCAAGTCTTTGCGAACTGGCGAAATTCGCGTTCGATACGTCCCGGCCCGCCAAGAGCCGGCTTGCGGCGCTGTTCCACACGGTGCTGATCTTCGGTTCGTCCGAATATAACTGCACCGATCTGTTCATCGAGGTGAACCCCCGGCACAAGGCGTTCTACGAGGCGGCGCTGGGATTTCGGGCGGTGGCGGAACCGCGGACCAACCGGAGTGTCAACGCGCCTTCCTACCTGCTGTGGCTGAGCGTCGACGCGATCCGGCAGCAGATTGAGGCCGTGCGCCGTAACCAGGCGATGGGCAAGCATTCGCTCTACCCTTATTTCCTCTCGCCGGTTGAAGAGCGGCGCGTTGCGGAGGCACTGGAGGGCCGGACCCAGCCGGCCCCGGCGTCGAGGATGCTGGGCCATCTGCCCGGCTGCGATCATGGGCACGCGGTCGCGCAGGGTTGAGGCGGACTGCGGCGGCGGAACGGGCTTCCGATTCCGCCGCGGCCATGATCTAAGGGGGGCCGGTCTTGCCGGGAGAGTCTGCGATGTTGCTGGCCGCGTTGCTGTTGGGAATGTCGTTGCAGGACCGGGCGGCTGCGGTACCCCCGGGCGCCACCTTGGCCGCGCCCGAACGGACGGCGGACGGGTCGCAGCGCTGGTCGGTGCTGGCGGATCCCTGCGCCTCGGCCCAGACCGGCGGCAATCAGATCGTGGTGTGCGGCACGGGCGAGCAGGCGCCGCGCCTGCCGCTGCCGGACGAGCGCGGCCCGCCTGATCGTCCGATGCCGAGCAACCCCAATTTGACCGGGATCGGCGCGCTGGAGGCGGTGCCCACGCCGTGCGCGGCGCGGGTGGGCGGCTGCCAGGTCGGCGTCGACCTCTTCGGCGCGGCGACGACGCTGGTGCGTGGCGTCGGCAAGATCATCAGCCCAGACAGCTGCTGCGAAGAGCCGGGGGAATCGACCAATATCTTCAAGCTGGTCGGCGATGCCGGCAAGGGCGTGGGGCGTGCCTTCAAGAAGAAGCCCGACAAGTCGAACCGCGTGCCGATCGACCTCAGCGATCCGGTGCCGCCAACCCGCCCATCTCCAGCAGCACCGTCCATTCCGCCGGTCGCACCGGCGTCACCGACAGGCGCGACTGGCGCACCATCTCAAGATCCTTGAGCCGCGGCTCGGCCTTGATATCGGGAAGGGGCACGGGGGTGGCGAGCGGGTGGAGCGCCTTCACTTCGACGCTCGCCCATTTGCCGTCGTCGCCGTCCGGCTGCCAGGCGCGGGTGATCTCCATGATGCCGACCGCGGCCTTCTGGATGTTGGAATGGTAGAAGATCGCCTGATCGCCGGGGACCATCTCTTTCAGGAAATTGCGCGCGGTATAGTTGCGCACGCCGTTCCATTCGGTGCTGCCGTCGCGCACCAGGTCGTGCCAGCCATAGACATCGGGTTCGGAGCGAAGGATCCAGTAGGCCATGCCGCCCGTTACCCAGCTAAACCGCGGCTGAATAGCCGGTTCCGCACCGATTAAGCCGCGATCCTGCACAAGGCTGGTATCGGGCCCGCACGACTCGCGGCTGCCCTGGAGGTGAGGAGCAAATAGGATGAACCATCTGGCCAAGAAGCTGGTCCTGGGCATCGCGGGTGCCGCGAGCCTGCTGGCCGCCGCCGCGCCCGCCCAGGCGCAGGACTGGCGCTGGCATCGCCATTATTACCGCGATCGCGGCGGCGACGTAGCGGGTGCTGCGCTGGTGGCGGGCATCGCAGGGTTGGCGATCGGCGCCGCGATCTCGAACGACCGCCGCTATGACTATGATCGCCGCTTCTATCGCGAGCGCGGCTACTACCCGACGGACGGCTATTGGTACCGGGATAACTATCCGCGATATCGCTATTATGAATATTGCGACGTGCGGCGGGTGTGGGACCCGTATCTCGGCCGCCCGGTACTGGTTCGCTATTGCGACTGAGCCAGCGCGACGCGCGACCATCTGATGAGATGGGTCGCGCGTTGCACGCGGGGCGCTAGGGTGGGCGCATGGCACCTTCCGAATCGCTCGACCCGGCCGATCCCTATGCGCGATCCGCCCAGACCTTCCCGGTCCTGCCACCCGAGATGATGGCGCGCATGGCCGCCTTCGGCACCGAGGAGGCGGTGGCGGAGGGCGCCGTCCTCTATGCGCGCGGCGACCATAGCGTCGATTTCTTCCTGTGCCTGGGCGGCGGGATAGCGATCATCGATACCGACGCCGAGGGGCGCGAACACGTATTTCACACGCATGGACCCGGCCAGTTCACCGGCGAGCTGGACCTGTTCAACGACCGCAAGATCCTGGTCAGCGCCCGGGCACTGCCGGGCAGTCGCGTCGTGCGGATCGAGCGTGCCGCCTTCCGCAGGATGATGGTGGCCGAGCCCGATATCGGTGAGATCGTGATGCGCGCCTTCATCCTCCGCCGCGTCGGATTGCTGCGCCACAGCGATGCGGGCGTGGCGCTGGCCGGGCCGGGACATGGCGCGGACATGGGCCGGATCGAGACCTTCCTCACCCGCAACGCGATGCCGCACCGTCGGATCGACACCGATACCGATCCGGATGCGGCGGGCTTCCTCGAATGTTTCGCTCTGACCGATGCCGACCTGCCGGTGGTGGTGCTGGCCGGGCAGGTGCTGCGCAACCCCGCCAATGCCGCGCTGGCCGATGCGCTGGGCCTGGCGACCGCGCTGGATCCCGAAAAGGTCCACGACGTCGCGGTCGTAGGCGCCGGGCCGGCCGGGCTGGCAGCCGCGGTCTATGCCGCGTCCGAGGGGCTGGAGACGATCGTGATCGAGGCGGTCGCGCCCGGTGGGCAGGCGGGGACGAGCTCGAAGATCGAGAATTATCTGGGCTTCCCCACCGGCATTTCGGGGCAGGCGCTGGCCGGCCGTGCGCAGGTGCAGGCGCAGAAGTTCGGCGCGCGGCTGCTCGTCTCGCGATCGGTCGTCCGGATCGAATGCGAGCAGCGGCCGCTGCGGCTGCATCTCGACGACGGCGGCACGCTGCAGGCACGCGCGGTGGTGGTCGCGACGGGCGCGCGCTACCGCAAGCTCGACCTGCCGCGCTATGCCGAGCTTGAGGGCAACGGCATCTATTATGCCGCCACGGCGATGGAGGCTGGGCTGTGCGCGGGCTCCGACGTGGTGGTCGTCGGCGGTGGCAACTCGGCGGGACAGGCAGCGGTGTTCCTCGCCCGACATGCCGCCCATGTTCATGTGCTGGTGCGGGGACCCGGGCTTGCCGCGACCATGTCGCGCTATTTGATCGATCGGATCGAGGCATCGGACCAGATCACCTTGCACCCCTTTACCGAAGTCACTGCGCTGCAGGGCCAGCGGTCACTGAGCGGCGTCACCTGGACCAACCGCAAGACCGGTGCATCGGAGGCGCGCACGGTAGGCGCGCTGTTCGTAATGATCGGCGCGGTGCCCAACACCAGCTGGCTGGAGGGCTGTGTGGATCTCGACGGCGGCGGCTTTGTGCGGACGGGAAGCGGGGATACCTTTTTCTGCTCGTCGGCCCCGGGCGTGTTCGCGGTGGGCGACGTGCGCTCCGGTTCGGTCAAGCGCGTGGCCTCCGGCGTGGGCGAGGGATCGGTGGTGGTTTCCGCCATCCACCGCTATCTTGAACCCGCGCCCGAATGACGGCATGAGCCGCGCATGAGCGATACTCCTCCCGATCGTCTGTCGGTCAACCCGAGCAGCCCCTATTTCACCCGCGAACTGCTGGAGCGCGGCGTCGGCATCAAGTTCAAGGGCGTCGAGCGCCGCGATGTCGAGGAATATTGCATCTCCGAAGGCTGGGTGCGCGTGGCACTGGGCAAGAAGACCGACCGCAAGGGCAACCCGCTGACGATCAAGCTGGTCGGTCCGGTGGAAGCCTGGTTCCAGAGCGGCGGCGACGTGGCGGCGGATGCGGCGCAGGAAGAGGTAAAGGGCGAGGACGGCGCGGAGGGCTGAGCCCGACCGACCGCGCGCCACGGGCGCGCGGGTTTGCCGTTACGTAAACCCGCGCCGCCGCCCTCAAGGGGCTGGCGGCCCAAGCTTTATTGCACAGGTGAAATTGAAATCCGCTTGCGCAATCCAAGCGGTCGATCATGATGCGCCTCCTGTCGGTTCGGTAGGGCCGACAACAGACAGGAGGGTGATATGCGCCTGGATCGCCGATCGATGCTTTCCGCAGCCGGGTTGAGTCTGGGTGCGGTGGCAAGCGGAGCGCGCGCGGCGGCAAGCAGGGAACCCTTCAGCGCCGATTGGCGGTCGTTCACGCAAGGCTACCAGGCGCCCGACTGGTTCCGCGACGCGAAGTTCGGAATCTGGGCACATTGGTCGGCGCAGTGCGTGCCAGAGTCGGGCGACTGGTATGCCCGTGAAATGTACCTCCAGGGCACGCGTGCGTATCAGCATCACATCGCCCATTACGGACACCCTTCGCAGACCGGTTTCATGGAAATGTACCCGCGCTGGACGGCGGCGCGGTGGGATCCGGAGCGGCTGATTGGCCTGTATCAGCGCGCAGGCGCCAAATATTTCATGGCGCTCGCCAATCACCACGACAATTTCGATACCTATGCCTCCAGCCACCACGCCTGGAATGCGGTTCGGATCGGCCCTCGGCAGGACATCATCGGTCGGTGGAGCAAGCTGGTGCGCGAGCGGGGGATGCGCTTCGGTGTCTCCAACCATTCGGCCCATGCATGGCACTGGTTACAGCCTGCCTATGGCTATGATCCGGAGGGGCCGCAGGCGGGCCGGCGCTATGACGCGGCTTGGCTGACCAAGGCCGCCGGGCACGGAAAATGGTGGGACGGGCTGGACCCGCAACAGCTCTACACCGGCGCGACCATGAAAATGCCGGATGGCGTCACCACCATCAAGGCAGCCAATGCCTGGCATGAAGCGCATGACCGGATCTGGACCGAAACGCCCCCCGCGGCCAATCCGTGGTTCACGCAGAACTGGTTCCTGCGCTGCAAGGATCTGATCGATCGGTATCGCCCCGACATGATCTATTTCGACAATTTCGATCTGCCCCTCGGCCAGGCCGGGCTCGACATCACGGCGCATTTCTACAACCAGTCGATGCGCTGGCACGATGGCCGCAACGAAGCGGTGGTGACCGCCAAGGGAACGGCGGCGGAGCGTCGCGGCGGCATCGTTGACGATGTCGAACGCGGGGTGCACGACCAGATTCAACCCTATCCGTTTCAGACTGACACATGCCTCGGAAACTGGCACTATGATCGCGCGCTGTATGAGCGCGACGGGTACAAGACCCCGGCCAAGGTCCTGCACACGCTGTGCGACGTGGTTTCCAAGAACGGCAATCTGATGCTGTCCGTGCCGATGCGCGGCGACGGCACGATCGACGAAAAGGAAGAGGCGGTGGTGGAAGGCATCGCCGCCTGGATGGGGCAATATGGCGCGGCCATCTACGGGACGCGGCCCTGGCACCAGTTCGGCGAGGGCCCTACGCGCCCCAAGAGCGGCGACTTCAACGAGGGGGCGCCGACATCGCCCTATACCGCGCAGGATATCCGCTATGTCCGCAAGGGTGCCGCGGTGCACGCTTTCGTCCTGGGTTGGCCCGAGGACGGCGTGGCCCGATTGCCGGCGCTCGCCAAGCGGGGAACGGTGGCGCGGGTGACACTGCCGGGACAATCGGCACCGCTTGCGGCACGTATCGAGGGGGATGCGCTGGCGGTCACCCTGCCTGATGAACGGCGCAACCCGATCGGCGTCGCGTTGATTGTCGAGGGCGACGGGCTGGTGTGAACACGGGACGCGTGGGCGCGGCGGCGCATGCCCCAAGCGCGCCCGCGACGGTTCAGATGGCGCTCTTCACCATCCCATAATGATGCCAGGCGAAGATCGCCGCCGCGCCCCGGTGCGGACGCCAGGCTTCGGACCATTGCCGCGTCTGCTTCTCGCTCGGCCGTTCGGGATGGCCGAGGATGCGGCCGATCTCGATCTGCACCGCCAGATCGCCGGCCGGCCAGATGTCTGGCCGCCCCTCGGCGAACAGCAGATAGATTTCCGCGGACCATCGGCCAATGCCCTTGATGCGCGTGAGTGCGGTGATCGCCTCCTCGTCGTCCGCCGGCAGTGCATCGAGGTTGAGCGTGCTGCTGGTCACCTCGTCGGCGAGGCTGCGGGCATAGCCCATTTTCTGGCGCGACAAGCCGGCACTCCGCAGCAGCTCGTCGCTGGCTGCGACCAGCAGGGCGGGATCCTCGGCATCGCCCAGCGCCGCATCGAGCTTGTTCCATACCGCCTTGGCGGAGGCCACGCTTACCTGCTGGCCCAGGATCGTTCGGAGCAGCGTGGCATAGCCGGGTTCGCGGATGCGCGGCTCGGGATAGCCGGCGCGTTCCAGCGCGGCGGCGAAGGCGGGTTCGAGCGCCGCCAATGCGTCGATCGACCCCTTCAGCTGGTCGGCGGTCAGGCCCATGGATTGGCTCCTTGAAACGGGCTCGGTTCACCGGCATGGACGCCGGGAACCAAGGAGATGCAGATGCCCCAGCTTACGGTCGTGACGCGTGATGGAACCGAACGCACGGTAACCGGCGAGGCCGGTCTCAGTGTGATGGAAGTGATTCGCGACAATGGCTTCGACGAACTGCTGGCGCTGTGCGGCGGCTGCTGCAGCTGCGCCACCTGCCATGTCCATGTCGACCCGGAATTTGCGGACAAACTGCCGAAGATGAGCATGGACGAGGACGATCTGCTCGACAGCACGAGCGATCGCGACGCGACCTCGCGGCTTTCGTGCCAGTTGCCCTTCACCGATGCGCTGGATGGCCTGCGCGTGCGGATCGCCGCCGAGGATTGAGCGAAGGCAGGGGCGGGCAGATCACCGCCCCTTTGCCTGGTCCGCGGTTTGCCAGACGCGGACATAGTCGACCTCCATCCGCGACGGGAAGGCGGCGGGGTCGATACCATGGGTGCCGCCCCAGCCGCCGACCGCGACGTTGAGCAGCAGATATTGCGGCTTGTCGAACGGCCAGGTGGCGGGATCGCCCTTATGGTCGTTATCGAAGCGCATATAGGCATGGCCGTCGACGCCGATCAGGATGCGGTCCTTGTTCCAGTCGAGCTGATAGCTGTGGAAGGCGGTGCAGGCGTCCTTCACCTGCGTCGTTGCGCCCTTCTGGGTGTGCTGGGCATGGTTGAAAGCGCCGGTGTGGATGGTGCCGTGGACCGTCTGCGGGTCCCAGCCGACCAGCTCCATCATGTCGATCTCGCCGAGTCGCGGCCAGCCGCCGCTGCCGTCCGTCCCGAGCAGCCATATTGCCGGCCATAGCCCCTTGCCGCAGGCGAGCTTCGCGCGGACTTCCACAAAGCCATAGGTCCAGCTGGCGAGGCCACGGGTGCGGATGCGGGCGGAGCTATAGTCCTGGCCGCCATAATCAGGTTCGCGCGCGAGCCGCTCTCGGCGCGCCTCGATCACGAGACGGCCGTTCTCGATCCGCGCATTTTCGGCGCGATTCGCGGCGTAATATTGCAGCTCCTGGTTGTACCAGCCTTGGCGGTTGCGGGCGGTATCATAGGCCCAGCGCTTGGCGTCGGGCAGCCGCCCCGAGTCGAACGCGTCCGCCCACACGAGTCGCGCGCCCTTGGGCACGGCGATCGATTCGCTGGTGGCAGCAGGCGCGGGTGGCAAGGCGGCGGTCTGCGCGACCGCCGTTGCCGGCAGGAACCAGGCTGCGGCGGCGGCCGCCTGCGCGAACCGCCGCCGGCGCATCACTTGGGCGAGAGCACCATCAGCATCTGACGGCCTTCCATGCGCGGATAGCTCTCCACCTTTGCCACTTCCGCCGCATCCTGCTGGACGCGCTGGAGAAGCTGCATGCCGAGCTGACCATGCGAAAGCTCACGACCGCGGAAGCGCAGGGTGATCTTCACCTTGTCGCCTTCGCCGATGAACTTCAGCACGTTGCGCATCTTCACGTCGTAATCGTGATCGTCGATGTTCGGACGCATCTTGATCTCTTTGATCTCCTGCGTCTTCTGGGTCTTGCGTGCGAGGTTCGCCTTCTTCTGCGCCTCGTACTTGAACTTGCCCACATCGAGGAACTTGGCGACGGGCGGATCGGCGTTGGGCGACACTTCGACAAGGTCGAGCCCGACCTCGGCAGCCTGCGCCATCGCCTCGCGCGTGTACATCACGCCAAGGTTTTCGCCGTCCTGGTCGATCACGCGAACCTTGGGCGACTGGATGAATTCGTTAAACCGCGGCCCGTTCAGCGGCATCGCGGGCGCCATCGGGCGCCGGGGCATGGGAGAACGTATAAGACTGGCTCCTGTAGTTGATCAGCGCCCTATATAGACAATAACGCGCGCCGAGAGAAGGTCCCCCCGGCGGCATATTGCGGCGATATTGCGCGGCAAGTGCCGCGCGCCTGCGGAAAACTCCCCCGACGGCCGCCTCCGGCTCCTGATCTCTCTATAATGCCCCGGGTGCCGGCGGACTCTTTCCGCGTGCCGGCAACAGGGGGAAGCGTAATGCAGCAACTGTTTCGTGCGGCGATGGGTTTCGCCGCGATCACGCTTGCCGGCCAGGCGCTGGCGCAGACCGATGCCGGGGCCGAGCAGGGCAAGGTGAGCCTCGGCGTTACCGCCGGCTCGCTGGGCGTGGGGCCGGAAATCGGCTACCGATTCAACCAGCATGTCGGCGTGCGTGCCAATGGCGGTTTTCTGGGCGTGGACCACAGCTTCAGCTCGGGCGGCATTGAATATGACGGCCATGCCAAGCTCTCTTCGGTAGGCGCGGTCGTCGATCTCTATCCGTTCGGCGGCGGCTTCCGCATCTCCGCTGGCGCGCGCTACAACGGCACGGACGGCAATGTCCGCGCGACGCCGAACGGCCCGACCAGGATCGGCAGCCTGGTGTTCACGCCGCAGCAGATCGGCACGATCACCGGCCGAGCCGACCTTCGCGAGTTCGCGCCGCAGCTGACGCTCGGCTATGGCGGCAAGCTGCGCAAGGGCCTGGTGTTCACGGTTGAGGCGGGTGCGCTGTTTCAGGGCGCCGTGCGGATTCGCGATTTCACGTCGAACGGCACGCTGGCGACCGACCCGACGGTGGCTGGGACCACCTATCGCAACGAACTCGCGAAGCAGCGCCAGAAGCTGCAGGACTCGGCGAACGACTATCAGGTGTACCCGATCCTGCAGTTCGGGCTGAAGTACCGGTTCTAGGCAAGGGGCGGGCGGCGCGTTTCGGCGCCGCCCGCCGCCTGTTACTGCGCCGCGGCCAGATCCGGCGCCAGCGCCTCGGCCTTGAGCCGCGCGATCGCCTCGTCCAGCGTCAGCATGGTCTGGCCCTGGCTGCCGAGCACGCGGAGCGCCACGGTGCGCTCCTCGGCCTCGCGCTTGCCCACCACCAGCAGGTTGGGCACCTTGGCCAGCGAGTGCTCGCGCACCTTGTAGTTGATCTTCTCGTTGCGCAGGTCGCTCTCGACGCGGATGCCCGCGGCCTGGAGCTTCGCCACCACCTCGCGGGCATAGTCGTCCGCATCCGACACGATCGTCGCGACCACCGCCTGCACCGGCGCGAGCCAGGTCGGCAGCTTGCCGGCGAAATGTTCGATCAGGATGCCGATGAAGCGCTCGTACGAGCCGAAGATCGCGCGGTGGAGCATCACCGGGCGGTGGCGCTCGCCATCCTCGCCGACATAGGACGCATCGAGCCGCTCGGGCAGCACCCGGTCCGACTGGATGGTGCCGACCTGCCAGGTGCGGCCGATCGCATCGGTGAGGTGCCATTCCAGCTTGGGCGCGTAGAAGGCGCCTTCGCCGGGCAGTTCCTCCCAGCCATATTCCGGCGTGGCGAGGCCGGCGGCGACGACGGCGTCGCGCAGCTCGTTTTCGGCCTGGTCCCACATCTCCTCGGTGCCGAAGCGCTTCTCGGGGCGCAGTGCGAGCTTGATCGCATAGGTGAAGCCGAAATGCTTGTAGACCCGGTCGGCCAGCGCGCAGAACGCCTTCACCTCGTCGACGATCTGGTCCTCGCGGCAGAAGATATGGCCGTCGTCCTGCGTGAACTGGCGGACGCGCATCAGCCCGTGCAGCGCGCCGTGCGGCTCGTTGCGGTGGCAGCAGCCATTCTCGACCAGCCGCATCGGCAGGTCGCGATATGACTTGATGCCCTGCTTGAAGATCAGGATATGCGCGGGGCAGTTCATCGGCTTGAGCGCCATCCACTGCGCGTCCTCGGACACCATCGGACCCTCGTCCTCGATGTTCGGGGTCTCGTCGGGGATGACGAACATGTTCTGGCGATACTTGCCCCAGTGGCCGGACTGCTCCCACTGGCGCGCGTCCATCACCTGCGGGGTCTTCACTTCCTTGCTGCCCGCGCCGTTGACCGCGCGGCGCATGTAATCCTCGAGCACGCGGTAGATGACGTAGCCGTTGGGATGCCAGAACACCGAGCCATGCGCCTCCTGCTGGAGGTGGAACAGGTCCATCTCCGCGCCGAGCTTGCGGTGGTCGCGCTTGGCGGCTTCCTCCAGGCGCGTCAGATGCTCCTGGAGCTGCTTCTTGTTCAGCCAGCCGGTGCCGTAGATGCGGCTGAGCATCGCGTTCTTCTGGTCGCCGCGCCAATAGGCGCCCGACACGCGGGTGAGCTTGAACGCATCCGCCGCGACCTTGCCGGTGGAGGCGAGGTGGGGGCCGCGGCACATGTCGAGCCAGGCGTCCTCGCCCTTGCCGGCGCGGTACACCGTGAGTTCCTCGCCCTCGGGGAGCTCCTTGGCCCATTCGGCCTTGAAGGTCTCGCCCTGCGCGGTCCAGCGCGCGATCAGGTCGGCGCGCGACCAGACTTCGCGGATCAGCGGCTCGTCGCGCGCGATGATGCGGCGCATCTCCTCCTCGATCGCCGGCAGGTCCTCCTCGGTGAAGGGGCGGTCCTTGGGGGCGAAGTCATAGTAGAAGCCGTCGTCGGTCGACGGGCCGAAGGTGATCTGCGTGCCGGGGAACAGGTGCTGCACCGCTTCGGCCAGGATATGCGCATAATCGTGGCGCGCGAGTTCGAGCGCGTCGGCCTCGTCCTTGGCGGTGACGAGGGCGAGCTGGGCGTCGCCCTCGAACGGACGCCCGATGTCGCGCAGCTCGCCATCGACGCGCGCGGCGAGCGCCGCCTTGGCGAGGCCGGGGCCGATCGCCGCGGCGATGTCCGCCGGGGTAGTCCCCGGGGCTACCTCGCGGACGGAACCGTCGGGCAGCGTAATGCGGAACATCTCGGACACGGGAAGAACCCTTCTCTTGGGTGTGAATGGAGCGCGGCTTATGCCCGCGCGGGTGCGATATAGGCAAGGCTTTGGCGAAAGGGCAGGGGCGCGGGGATTTCGGGGTGGTACGGAGGGCGGCGCGGGCATAGCCTGCGGGGATGGACGCCAGCCACCACATCGTCGCCATCCTGCCCTGCCGCGACCTCGACGCGAGCACCGCTTTCTACCGCCGCCTGGGGCTGGAGGTGGCCAGCGACTACGGCCATTACCGCATCCTCGAAGACGGCCGCGGCTGGCACCTGCACTTGCGGCACGAGGTCAACACGCCCCAGGCGCCGGACAATCCCTTCGGGCTTTACCTCTATGTCGAGGATGTCGACGCGGTGGCGGATCGGGTGCGCGAGGCGATCATCCAGCCGGACACGCCGCATGCGATGCCCTGGGGGACGTACGAGTTCGCGGTGTCGGACCCCGATGGCGCGCTGTTGCGGGTGGGGCGGGTACTGGAAGGGTGAACTGTCCACACCGACTGATTTGAACTCAGCCGATCCAGCGTGATGACGGTAGATTTGAGGCGGAGCTTCAGCTCTGTTGTATTATTCTGCTTGCTTTCTTGCGGAGCCTTAATCAGATTCTACAACTTCTTTTCGGTCCTTCTTTGTCGGTATTCCAAGGAAGCCGCGAACTATCCATCCGACGACCCATGATAACGCCTGTAAAATCCCGACGCCGATTAAAACTGAAAGGACGAATGCTCGAAATTGATGCCAAAATTCGCCCCACCATTGGGCGTTAACCTCGAAGCTTGCTTCTTTTCTAAGATTCTCCGGAAAGGCGAAGCTCTGTTTGCGTCTCTCGGTATAGGTGCTGACAGCACTGCTGTAAGGTTCGTCAACATACCAGTTGTCTTTACCTGCTGCAGCGAATGCTACGAGTGAGCGGCCATCATCCGCTTTTGAAGAACGAAAGCAGAGTTCGATATCGGTCGATGTGCTGCCAACGTTCACGCCATACGTCGTAGCTGTAGCGTCGCTGCCGTAGTTGCACGCGGTCTTAGATAGCTTCCATGAATCGGATGGCGAAGCAGTTTCGAGCGTCAGCGTTGGATGAGGTAAACTGATTAGCAAAATGGCCGAGGCAAATAGCACGATTAGGATTTGCCCAAGGCGCGTAATGCGACGCCCCCCTTCAAACCAGTTGATCTTCATCGCTTCCCCCGAATTGATGCGTAGGGTGTCGGTTGATTGGGTCGGCTGCGAATTTTGAGGTCATGCTGCGGCCGATTTGCCATCGATATCTAAAGAACGTGCGCTCGTCTCTTGGTTAAATGCCCCCCGATACGCGAACAGCCCCGGCACGCCGCCGGTCATGACGTACAGCACCGCCTCGCCCGGCTGGAACGCGCCGCCCCGGATCGCCGCCAGCAGCCCGGCAAAGGCCTTGCCGCTATAGACGGGGTCGAGCAGCAGGCCCTCGGTGCGGGCGAGCAGTTCCACCGCTTCGCGCATCGCCTCCGTGGGGATGCCATAGCCGGGCCCACGCTGGCTGCCGTCGATCACCACCTCCGACGCCGACACCCTGCCCGGCAGGGCGTTGGCGGCGAGCGTCGCCTGGGCCAGCGCCAGCGTCTCGGCATGGGCGCGCTCGGGGGTGGCGAGGACGGCGTAGGACTGGACGCGCGTCACGTCCGCGCCCGCCGCGGCCATGCCGGCGGCGAGGCCCGCATGGGTGCCGGCGCTGCCGTTGGGCACGACGATGCGGGCGAAGCGCTCGCCCAGCGCCGCCTCCTGGTCCAGTATCTCCCAGGCGCAGGCGACATAGCCGAGCGCGCCGACCGGCGACGATCCGCCCGCGCCGACCACATAGGGTTTGCGGCCCTCCGCTCGCAGCGCCTCGGCGCGGATGTGGGCGAAGGCCAGCGGGTCGGTGTCGCCGGGCACGTGGTGGACGGTCGCGCCGAAGATCGCGTCGAGCAGGAGGTTGCCGTTGCCGCGATAGTCGGCGTCGTGGCGCGGCACGACATCGGCCAGCACCAGCTCGCAGCCGAGGCCCATCCGCGCCGCCGCCGCCGCGCTCAGCCGGGCATGGTTGGATTGCAGGCCGCCGGTGGTGACGAAGGTATCGCACCCTCGTGCGATCGCGTCGCCGAGCAGGAATTCGAGCTTGCGCAGCTTGTTGCCGCCGCCGCCGATGCCGGCGACATCGTCGCGCTTCCCATAAATCCGCACGCCGGTGCCGAGCGCCGCCTCCAGCCGCGTCAGCCGCTCGATCGGCGAGGGGTGGGCGAGCAGCGATACCGCGCCGTGGCGTGCGCGCAGGGCTTGCGGGTCGGGGCTCATGCGACGCCGAACGGCACGACATGGTTGGTCGAGACGTGCCCGATCGCGCAGCGGCCGAGATAGGGGACGTCCATCTCCTTGCACCAGCGCAGGATCATTTCGTCCACCGTCTCGCCGAAGGGCGGGTCGTTCTCCGCGATCGCAGTCACCGCGCCGAGGCGGATGCCGGCGATGCCCTTCAGTTGCTCGGCATGGGCCATGTTGAACAGCATCCGGTCGATCCGGTAGAGCGGCTCGTCCACTTCCTCGATCATCAGCACATGGTCGGTGAGGTCGGGCAGGTACTTGCTGCCGATCAGCGACGTCAGGATCGCGAGGTTGAAGGCGGCGGCGGGGCGACCGTCGGCCAAGCTGGGGTCTAGCCCGCGCCGGTCGCGGTCGATCAGCCAGCCGAGCGCCCAGCCGGTATCCACCCCGGCATCGTTCCTGCCGATGCTGCTCGCCATCGAGGCATGGACCGGATGGCCGATGCCGCGGGCGTAGAGCGCGCCGAGCAGGAAGCCCATGTCCGAAAAGCCCATGTACGTCTTGCGCCGCGCCGCCTCGCCGAGATGCGGCATCACCGCGTCGAGGATGCGGTTCGAGCCATAGCCGCCGCGCGCGAACCAGATCGCGTCGATCGCCGGATCGTTGGCGAACTCAAGGAACGCCGCCGCGCGCTCTGCATCGGACCCGGCGAAATGGCCCGCCGAGAGATAGCATTGCGGGTGGAACACCACCTCGTGCTCCGGGTAGGTGAGCGCCATGAACGCCGCCATGCGGGCAGACGATTCCCGGGTGACTGGCCGCGCCGGCGCGACGACTCCGATCCGCATATGCTTGTATGGTCTCCTCGAATTGCCGATAGCGTGCCCATGCAGCATGGCAAAGCAACCTTCTTCGTAGGGATCGGCGGATCGGGGATGATGCCGCTGGCGATGATCCTCGCCGGCCGGGGCGCCCGGGTCTCGGGTTCGGACCGCAGCCTCGACGGCGGGCGGCTGGCGTCCAAGTTCGACTGGCTGCGCAGCCGCGGCGTCGACCTGTTCCCGCAGGACGGCAGCGGCGTACAGTCGGCCGAGCAGGTGGTGGTCGCCTCCGCCGCGATCGAGCCGACCGTGCCGGACATGGTGCGCGCCGCCGAACTGGGCTGCGCGCGGATGTCACGGGCCGAGCTGCTGGCGAGCCTGTTCAACGCCTCCCCGCTGCCGATCGGCGTGGCGGGGACCAGCGGCAAGTCGACCGTGACGGGGATGATCGGCTGGATCCTCCACGCCTGCGGGCGCGATCCCACGGTGATGAACGGCGCGGTGATGAAGAATTTCGCCACGCCGGACGCGCCGTTCGCCAGCGCGCTGGTGGGGGCGGGGGACGCCTTTGTCAGCGAGGTGGACGAGAGCGACGGCTCGATCGCCAATTACTGGCCGCGCATCGCGGTGCTCAACAATGTCAGCCTCGACCACAAGTCGCTGGAGGAATTGCGGCTGCTGTTCGGGGCGTTCGCGGGCAAGGCGGCGACGACGGTGGTCAATGTCGGCGATGCCGAGAGCGCGGCGCTGGCGGCGGGGCTGGATCGCGGACGGACGCTCACCTTCGCGGTGGAGGGCGAGGCGGACCTGATGGCGCGCAACCTCGCGCCGGAGGCGTTCGCTTGTCGCTTCGACCTGGTGATGGGTGAGACGGTGCGGCGGGTGCGGCTGCAGGTGCCGGGGCGGCACAATGTCGCCAATGCGCTGGCGGCGATCGGCGCGGCGACGGCGGCGGGCGTGTCGCTGGAGGAGGCCTGCAAGGCGGTCGAGGGGTTCACCGGCTTGCGGCGGCGCTTCGAGCTGGTCGGCACGGCGGGCGGCGTGTCGGTGATCGACGATTTCGGGCACAACCCCGACAAGATCGCCGCGACGCTCGATACGCTCCACGCCTTTCCGGGGCGGTTGCTGCTGCTGTTCCAGCCGCATGGCTATGGCCCGCTCAAGGTGATGCGGCGCGAACTGGTCGCGATGTTCGCGACGAAGCTGGGCGCGGAGGACCTGCTGGTGCTGCCCGACCCGGTCTATCAGGGCGGCACGGTGTCGCGTGAGGTTACCAGCGCCGACATCGTCACCGATGTCGCGGCGACCGGCGCGCAGGCGATCCACATCCCCAGCCGCGAGGCGGCGGCGGCGCATCTCGTGGCGCAGGCCCGCCCGGGTGACCGGATCGTGGTGATGGGCGCGCGCGACGATACGCTGAGCCAGCTTGCCGAGGACATGGTGGCGCGGCTCGGCGCGTAAATTCCTCCCCGGCACGGGGGAGGGGGACCGCGCGGCACCGCCGCGTGGTGGAGGGGCCGTGCCGCAGGCACGGTACTTGTCGATAGCATCGGATACCGCCGCGTTCGCGGCGCCCCCTCCACCATGTGCTGCGGCACATGGTCCCCCTCCCCGTGCCGGGGAGGAATGGTACATGTCAACCATGCTTGACATGTAAAGCGTGGTTTACGTAAAGCTCGCTTGTCTTATTCGCAAGGGAGCTTTACATGGGGCACGGCTCGATGAACCCGGCGCAGCGTCGCTACAGCTGGCGGTTCGGAGGCGCGATGGGCGCTTATTCGGTGGTGCTCATCGCCTGCAAGCTGGCGGCTCGCGCATGGCATCCGGAGGGTGTATCGCTGTTCCTGCTGGCGCTCGCACCCGCCCTACCCCTGCTTGCCGCCATCGCCGCTTATGGCCTGTATCTCCTGGAGGAAAAAGACGAGTTCCTCCGTAACATCAATGCGACCGCCGCCTTGGGCGGGCTGGGCGTGGTGCTCGCCTTCTGCACGGTGTGGGGTTTCCTAACCGATGGCGGCCTGGTGCCGGGCTTCCCGCTATGGGGGACCTTCCCGCTCTGGGCGCTCGGCATGGGGCTCAGCCAAGGCGTCCTGTGGCACCGCTACCGGAACGCGGGCGCCGACGCATGAACAACCGCCTCCGCGTGCTCCGCGCCGAGCGCGCCTGGAGCCAGCAGGATCTCGCCGAACGGCTGGAGGTCTCGCGCCAGAGCGTCAATGCCATCGAGACCGGGCGCTACGATCCCTCGCTGCCGCTCGCCTTCAAGATCGCCGATCTGTTCGGCCTCGCCATCGAAGACATCTTCCTCAACCCCGCCAAGGAGCAGGACCAATGATGCATGACCTTTGCCTTGCCGCATCCCGCGTTCCCGCAGGCCGCTTCTTGGCCATCGCCCTTGCGATCGCGGCTTCCAACGTGTCGGCGCATAGCCATGGGGTGCCGGCGCCTGTCGCTGGCGCAGCCGAGACGCTGGTGCAGATGGCACATATATCGGTGCAGGTGCTCGGCCGCGGCAGCCCGGTGGTGCTGATCCCCGGCCTGTCCAGCCCGCGCGCTACCTGGGACGGCGTGGTGCCGGAGTTGATCAAGAACCACCGCGTCTATCTGGTGCAGGTCAACGGCTTCGGCGGCGACGATCCGCGCGCCAACCTTCAGCCCGGCATCCTCGACGGCATCGTGGCCGACCTCCACACGCTGATCGCCGACAAGAAGCTGGGCGCGGTGCCGGTGGTCGGCCATTCGATGGGCGGGCTGGTGACGCTCCGGCTGGCGCGCGAACATCCCGAGGATGTGCGGAAGACGCTGATCGTCGATGCGCTGCCCTTTCTTGGCGTGGTCTGGGGCGGGCTGCCGAACGTCGAGGCGGCCAAGGCGCCCGCCGAGATGATGCGCGCGCAGATGGCCGGGCTGTACGGCAAGCCCTTCCCGCCGCTGCTCGCGCAGTCGATCGCGCGCCAGAACGCGCTCAAGCCCGCCTCGCAGGAAAAGGTTGCGGGCTGGTCTGGCCGTGCCGACATGCGGGTAAGCGGACAGGCAATCTACGAGGACATGCTGACCGACCTCCGGCCGGAGCTGCCGAAGATCACCGCGCCGATCACCGTGCTGGTGCCCTGGACCGAGGCGCGCGGCGGCGAGGAGAAGATGCTGGGCCTTTACCGCGCGCAATATGCCGGGGCGCCGCACGTGACGATTCGCGGCGTTGGTGACAGCGGGCACTTCATCATGCTCGACCAGCCGGATGTGTTCGAGCGAGCGCTGATGACGTTCTTGGCGGGATAAGCCCCCCGCCTGCGGGCGGGGGAGCGTTCAACGCTGCTCGTTCTGGCAACGCTCGGGATGCTTGCGGCATTCCTTTTCGTGCTTGCGCATCTTCCGGCCGCGATTGCGATCGGCCTCGTCCTGGCTGGTGGTGGCCCAGTCAACCGCCTGGCCGCCGGCGCGGACCGGCAGCGTTACGACCTTGGCGGCGGTCTTCACCACGCATCCCCCCGCCAGCAGCGGCAGCACGAGCAGAACAGGGAGGATGCGCATAGGAATAGCCTTACTTGCCGCTGGTTTTCAGAAAGCTATCCCTAGCCGGTACGCCGATGGAAGGGAAATCGGTAAAGAAGCCGTCGATCCCGGCCTTGAGGAAGGCGGTGATCTCCTCCGCCAGATGGCCATGCGCGGCCGGATCGGTGCCGACCTGATAGGCGGGCATCAGGAAGAAATTCTCGGCGCGGAAGGTCCAGGGGTGGAGCTTCAGCCCCGCGGCATGGGCATCGGCGACCAACGTGGAGGGCGTACCGTCCTTGGCGATGATCTGGGTCAGCTCGGGGCCGATGCCGGCGGCGTATTGCGCGACGGCCTTGAGGCCCTCCGGCGTCGCCATCTCCTTGTAGCTGGCATAGGCGTGATCGGCCGGGCCTTCGCTGCCTGCCATCAGCTGGATCAGCGGCACCTTGGTCATGGTGTGGAGCTGCTTGAGGTTGTTCACCTCGAACGACTGGATGAACACCGGCGCATCGGCACGGTCCCAACCGGCGGCCTTGAGCTTGGCGACCAGCCGCGCTTCGAGCGGCAGGCCGATCGAGGCGAAATAGCTGGGATGCTTGGTCTCGGGATAGATGCCGATCACCCGGTGGAGCCGTGCCGATTCCTTCTTGGCGAGCGCGATGATCTCGTCGAGCGTCGGGATCGTCGCCTGGCCGTCATAGGCGGTGTTGCCCGGACGGAGCTTGGGCAGCCGCTCCTTGGCACGCAGGGTCTTGAGCTCGGCGAGGGTGAAGTCCTCGGTGAACCAACCGGTGATCGTCTGGCCGTCGATCGTCTTGGTGGTCTTGCGGGCCGCGAATTCGGGATGCGCTGCCACATCGGTCGTGTCGGTGATCGCATTCTCGTGCCGGGCGACCAGTTCGCCGTCCTTGGTGGGAACGAGATCGGGCTCGATGAAGTCGGCGCCGAGGTCGATCGCGCGCTGATAGGAAAGCAGCGTGTGTTCGGGTCGCTCGCCGCTGGCGCCACGATGGCCGATCACGATGATGCGGGGCATGGGTTTCTGCATGGGCTTTCCTTGTCCGAAAGCGACGGTGGGCACCAGCAGTGCCATCGCCAACAGCATCAGTCTCGTCACGGTCGTCTCCTTCGGCTAGGCGGGTAGAAAGCGGATGTGACGGGAGCGCGACAAGTGGCGGATAACGACGGCGTTCTGGCAGCGGCCGAGGCCTGGCGGGGCGCGAAGATGGCGCTGGCGACGGTGGTGACCACTTGGGGATCGGCCCCGCGCCCGCGCGGCAGCCATTTGCTCGTCCATGAGGACGGCCGCTTCGAAGGCTCGGTCTCGGGCGGTTGCGTCGAGACCGACATCCTGCAGACCGCCGCCGAGGTGATCGCCGGCGCGCCCGCGGTGGTGAAGGAGTACGGCGTCGCCGATGCGGCGGCGTGGGAAGTAGGCTTGCCCTGTGGCGGGCAGATCGCGGTGCTGGTGCAGCCGGTCGCGGCCAGCGGCTTTCCGCCCGCGCTGTTCGACGCGATCCGCGAGGCCCGTGCCGAGGGGCGGCCGATCGAGGTCGGCACCGATCTCGCCACCGGGCAGAGCGCGGTCGGGGGCACGGGGTTCGTAAACCGCTATGATCCGCCGCGACGGCTCCTGATCGTCGGCGCGGTGCAGATCGCGCAGGCGCTGGCTGGGCTCGCCCGCGAACTGGGCATCGCGACGACGGTGATCGATCCGCGCGGCCGGTTCCTCACCGAGGAGCGCTTCCCGGGCGTCACGCTCGACGATCGCTGGCCGGACGAGGCGGTTACCGCGCTCAAGCCCGATCCGGCAACCGCGGTGGTCACGCTGAGCCACGATCCCAAGATCGACGATGCCGCGCTGATCGCGGCGCTGGCCCACTCGACCGGCTATGTCGCGGCACTGGGTTCCCGGCGCAGCCAGGCGGCGCGGCTGGAACGACTTGGCGCCGCGGGCGTCTCAGCGCAGGATCTCGCGCGGATCGAAGGACCGGCGGGGCTTTCGATCGGGGCGATCGGTCCGTCCGAGATCGCCCTGTCCATTGCCGCCGCCATGGTGAAGACCTTCCATGCTGACTCCTGAAAAGACCGCGCTCGTCCTGCTGGCCGCAGGCAAGTCCGAGCGGTTCGCCGACGGCGACAAGCTGACCGAGGAATATCTCGGCCATCCCCTCGCCTTCCACGTGGTGACGGCGCTGGAGAAGATCCCGTTCCTTGCCCGGATCGCGGTGGTGTCGGACACCACGCTCGATTTCGCGTCGCGCGGGTTCCAGGTGGTGGAGAATCCCGATCCGTCGAAGGGCCAGGCGCGGTCGGTGCGCTTCGGCGTCCAGGCGGCGGAGAAGGCAGGTGCGGAGGCGGTGCTGATTGCGCTGGCGGACATGCCGCGCGTCACCGTCGCGCATTGCTACCGGCTGTTCGATGCCTCGAACAATGGCGCGACGTTGGTCGCGTCGAGCGACGGCGTGCAACCGATGCCGCCGGCGCTGATCGGGCGTGACCATTTCGCCGAGCTGTGCAGCCTGGAGGGCGATGCGGGCGCGCGTACGCTGATCCTGCGCGGCCACCATGTCATCACCCGGCCCGAGGAACTGGTCGACATCGACACCCGGGAGGATCTCGAGGAACTCCGCGGGCGCGAGGCGGCCGCCGCTATTCGTGCCGCAAGGCGTCGATCGGATTGAGCGCCGCGGCGCGCCGGGCGGGGAAGAAGCCGAACACGATCCCGATCAGCGCCGAAATGCCGAAACTGATCAGGTTGATCGACAGGTCGAACTGGAAGGGCAGGGAAGCAAGCGTCGCCAGGCCCCAGGAGGCGAAGAAGGCGAGCACCATCCCGATCATCCCGCCCAGGCACGACAGGGCCACCGCCTCGACCAGGAACTGCAGCAGCACTTCCTTGCCCAATGCGCCGATGGCGAGACGGATGCCGATCTCGCGCGTGCGCTCCGTCACTGACACCAACATGATGTTCATGATGCCGATGCCGCCGACCAGCAGGCTGACCGCAGCGATGGCGGCGACGAACAGCGTCAGCTGCTGTGTCTGGTTCTGGATGGTCGAGGCGAATTCGGCGCTGTCGAAGATGTCGAAATTGTCGGGCTGGCCGGGGGCGATGTGGCGGCGTTCGCGCAAGAGGCCGGTCAGCGACTGTTTGACCGTGGCGGTGTCGTAGCCTTTCGCCACCGCGACCTGGATCGCCAGCACGTTCTGGTTGCCGACGAAGCGGCGTTGCACGGTCTTGAGCGGTAGCACCACGGTGGAATTGGGATCGCTGAACCCGGCATTGTCCCGCTTCTTCAGCACGCCGATCACTTCGCAGCTGACCGTGCCGAGGCGGAAGCGCTCGCCCACCGGATCCTCGTTGGCAAACAGATTGGCGCGGATGGTGTCGCCGATCACGCAGACGGACTTGCCGGCGGTCAGCTCGGCATCGCTGAAGCGGCGGCCGCCGGCGAATTCGAGGTTCTGGGCGTCGAAATAGTCGTTGCTGGTGCCGGTGACCGACGCGGTCCAGTTCTGCGCGTTGCGCACCGCCAGCGCAGAGGACGAGGCTTGAGGTGCGACCGCGCTGACGCCGCTCACCTGCTGGCGGATCGCCAGCACATCGGCATTTTCGAAGCTGGGGGGCGCATTGCCGCCGCCGCGGCGCCCGCCGCTGGGGAACACGGTGAGCGTATTGTTGCCGAGCGAGCTGATCGACGCCTGCACCGAGGCCGACACGCCGTTGCCCAGCGTCACCATGGTGATCACCGCCGCGACGCCGATGATGATGCCGAGCGTCGTCAGGAACGAGCGCAGCAGGTGCCGGCGGATTTCGCGCAGCGACAGGAGGAGGGTGGTGAACAGCATCGCCTCAGGCCCCCGCGCCCGCGGGGATTTCGGTGCGTTCGACCAGCCCGTCCTTGAAATGCACGATCGTCTTGGCGAAGGACGCCATGTCCGGCTCGTGGGTGACCATCAGCACGGTGATGCCGAGATCGGCGTTCAATCGCTGGAGCAGCTTCATGATCTCCACCGAACGTTCGCTGTCGAGATTGCCGGTCGGTTCGTCCGCCAGCAGCACGTCGGGCTGGGTCACGATCGCGCGGGCGATGGCGACGCGCTGCTGCTGACCGCCCGAGAGTTCCGACGGCGTATGGTCGGCCCAGCGATCGAGCCCGACCTGTTCGAGCGCCGCCATCGCCGCTTCGCGCCGCACCTTGCGATGCTCGCCGCGATAGAGCAGCGGGAGTTCGACATTCTCCAGCGCCGTCGTGCGCGCGAGCAGGTTGAAGCCCTGGAACACGAAGCCGAGATAGCGGCGGCGCAAATAGGCGCGCTGGTCGCGGTCCAGCTGCTCGACATGCACGCCGCGGAACCGATAGCTACCGCCGGTGGGCACATCGAGGCAGCCGAGGATGTTCATCGTCGTCGACTTGCCCGAGCCCGAGGCTCCCATCACCGCCAGGAACGCGCCGGGCTCGATCGTCAGATCGACGCCCTTCAGCGCCTGGAACGCGGTCGGCCCCTCGCCGAACGTCTTGGTGATGCCCTGGAGCTGGATCAGCGGCTCGGTCATCAGTCCTGATCGTCCTTGGCGGGCTTGGCCGGGCCGTTGGCCTGGACGCCGACGATCACCTTCATGCCCGGTTTTAGCTGTGCGCTGGTCACCGCCGTGCGGCTGCCGTCGCTGGGGCCGGTGACGACCTCCACCTTCTGCGGCTTGCCGTCCTTGCCAACGACATAGACCGCCTGTTTGCTGCCGCGCCCGATCGCCTTTTGCTGTTCCTCGCGGCGGGGGCCGAACTGGATCCCGCCGCCGCCGCTCTTGGCGCCGGCATCCTGTGGCGTGAAGCGCAGCGCGCCATTGGGTATCAGCAGTGCGTTGTCGAGCTTCTCGACGCCGATCGTCGCGGTCGCGGTCATGCCCGGACGCAGCGTCAGGTCGGGATTGGCGACCGACAGCACCGCCGCATAGGAGACGACCTGGTTGGCCGTGGTGGTGCTGCTCGTGGCGCTCGTCGTCGCGGTGGAGGCGGTGAGGTTGGAGCCGAGGTCGACGCGGGTGATCTGCGCCGGGAATGTGCGGCCGGGGAAGGCGTCGACGGTGAAGCTGGCTGGCAGCCCGACCTTGACCGAGCCGACATCGGCTTCGTCGATCGCGACCTCCAGCTTCATATGGGTGAGGTCCTGGGCGATCACGAACATGTTCGGCGTGCTGAACTGCGCGGCGACGGTCTGGCCGGCATCGACCTGGCGGGCGAGCACCACGCCGTTCACTGGCGAGCGGATGATCGACTTGAAGCGTTGCGTCTGGTTCGACGAGAGCGACGCCTGTGCGGAGACGACATTGGCTTCTGCGGAGCGGAGATTGGCGACGGCGCGGGCCACCGCCGCGCGGGCAGTATCCAGCTCGGTCTTGGCGGGCACCTTGCCGCCCGACAGCCGGCTCACTTCTTCCATGCGGCGCAGCTGCGCGGTTGATTCGTCCACCGTGGCCTTCGCCTGCGCCACGGCCGCCTGGTTGGCCGAAAGCGTTGCGCGGCTCTGGGTGATCGTATCGTCGAGCCGCGAGGGATCGATGATCGCGATCGGCTGGCCCTCGGTGACCCGATCGTTGACGTCCACCAACACCTTGAGGACGAGGCCCGAGATTTCCGAGCCCACCGTCACCTGCCGGATCGGCGCGAGCCGGCCGGTGGCGGAGACGGTGACCGCCAGTGCACCCTTTTCGGCACCCACCGTGATGTAATTGGGCGGCGGCTTGGGTGCGAAGCAACGCGAGACGAGCAGCCCTAGCACTACCACGACCAGCGCCACGCCGATCCAGCGCAGGTTGCGCCGCCACCAGGGGCGCCGCTTGGTGCCCAGAAAGGCGTTGAGGTCCTGCGGTTCACTGGCCATCGGTGGCGCTGCCTGTTCTTGGAGGGAGGGGCGGGATCGGCGCGGCTTCGTCCCAGCCGCCGCCGAGGGCGACATAGAGCTGGATCAGCGCGGTCGCCTGTTCGGATTCGGCCTGGGACAGGCCGTTCTTGGCCGAAAGCAGCGCGCTTTCGGACTGGTTGAGCGTGGTGAAATCTGTGAGGCCCGAGCGGTAGCGGAAGCGGGCGAGCAGCGCCTGGTTGTTGGCGGCTTCCAGCGCGGTGCGGAACTCGGTCTCGCGGGTGCGGGCGGCCTGCAGCGCGACGATCGCATTCTCGATCTCCTCCATCGCCTGCAGCACGCTTGCCTTGTAGCTGTAGAAGGCGCCGTCCGCCCCGATCCGCGCCGAGCGGAGCTGGCTGCGCAACCGGCCGGAATCGAAGATCGTCTGCGCGACATTGGCGAAAGCACGGCCGGTGATGATGTCGAGCAGCGAACGGACCGAACCGCTGCCCGAACTGATGCTGCCGCCGAGATTGAGGCTGGGATAGAGCTGGGCGCGTGACACGCCGATCTGCGCGGTGGCGACGGCAAGGTTGCGCTCGGCGGCGCGGACGTCGGGCCGCTGTCGCAGCGCGTCGGCGGGGATACCGGCGGCAACGCTCGCGGGGCCGCGGGGGATCGGCTTGGGGGCCTCCAGCGTGCCGCGCAACGCTCCCGGGGCCTGACCGGTCAACACGCCAAGCCGCGCGACATTGGCGGCATAGCTGCTTTCCAGCTGTGGGATGGTGGCGGCGGTCTGGGCGCGCTGCGCGCGGGCCTGTTCGGCGTCGAGCGAGGAGACGAGGCCCGCCTGCACGCGCCACTGGGCGATGCTGAGATTTTCTTCCTGGATGGCAAGGCTCTCGCGCGCATTGGCGAGCTGCGCCTGGGCGAGCCGTGCCAGCACATAGTTGCGCGCGGTTTCGGACTCGACCGTGAGCAGCACTGCGGCGCGGTTGAATCCGGCGGCCTCGTAGCTTGCGCGGGCGCCGCGCACGCTGCTGCGCACCCCGCCGAACAGATCGACCTGGTAGCTGGCGTCCAGCCCCAGCGAGAAGTTGCTGCTGCCGCCCTGCGAGAAGGAGGCGATGGTCCCGTCGGGCAGCTGCGTCGTGGTGGTGCCGCCGCGCAGGGGCTCGTTGCGCGAATAGCCGGCCGAACCGCTGATCGTCGGCAGCAATGCGGCGCGCGACTGGAGCAGCGATTCGCGTGCCTGACGCAGCCGGATCACCGCCTGGGCGATGTCGAGATTGGCCGTTTGCGCCTGGCCGATCAGCTGGCCGAGCATCGGATCGTTGAACCTGTCCCACCAGCGAGACAGATCCTCGCGCGCCTGTACCTGCGGATCCACCGAGAATTGATCGGGCAAATCGATCGGCGCTTCGGCTTGTTGCGGGCGGACGGAACCGGTGGAGCAGGCTGCGAGCGGCAGTGCCGCACAGAGCAACAGAGCAAGCGCAGGTCGTGCCATAGCGTTTTATATGACTGATACGCTTGCGGGGATCCACCAAAAAAACATGTGCCTCCGAAACGATCTTGCGCCCAGGGGTGCCTTGCCTAGCTACCCCTTGCGCTCCTAGATGCCCGCCGACCAGGAGGGGTCTTGATGAGCGAGAATCTGTATCCGGTGCCGGAAAGCTGGGCGAACACCGCCCGCGTCGATGCCGCAGCGTATGAACGTCTCCACGCCCAGTCCCTGTCCGATCCGGACGGGTTCTGGCTCGAGCAGGCCAAGCGGCTCGACTGGATCGTGCCGCCGCAGACGGCCGGCGACTGGTCGTTCGACGAGGCCGATTTCCGCATCCGCTGGTTCGCCGACGGCAAGCTCAACGTCGCCGCCAACTGCCTGGATCGCCATCTGGCGAGCCGCGGCGGCGACACCGCGATCCTGTGGGAGCCGGACGATCCCAAGGAGGCAACGCGCCGGATCACCTATCTGGAGCTGTACGAAGAGGTCTGCCGCTTCGCCAATGTGCTGAAGGCGGAAGGCGTGAAGAAGGGTGACCGCGTTACCGTCTACATGCCGATGATCCCCGAGGCGGCGGTGGCGCTGCTCGCCTGCGCGCGGATCGGCGCGATCCATTCGGTGGTGTTCGGCGGCTTTTCTCCGGAAGCCCTGGCCGGTCGTATCGTCGATTGCGATAGCCGCATCGTCATCACTGCGGACGAGGGTCGGCGCGGCGGCAAGCGGGTGCCGCTCAAGGCCAATGTCGACGCCGCGCAGAAGCATGCCCCCTTGCTCGAGAAGGTCATCGTCGTGCAGGCGACGGGCGGCGACGTGCCGATGCAGCCCGGCCGCGACCTCTGGTATCACGAAGCGGCGGCGAAGGTTTCCGCCGACTGCCCGGCCGAGCCGATGGATGCGGAGGATCCTCTGTTCATCCTCTACACCTCGGGTTCGACCGGCAAGCCCAAGGGCGTGCTCCATTCCAGCGGCGGCTATCTGCTCTGGGCGGCCTATAGCCACGAAGTGGTGTTCGACTACCGGCCGGGGCAGGTCTATTGGTGCGCGGCGGATATCGGTTGGGTCACCGGGCACAGCTACATCGTCTATGGCCCGCTGGCGAATGGCGGCACGACGCTGATGTTCGAGGGCGTGCCGACCTGGCCCGACGCCGGCCGCATGTGGCAGATCGTGGATCGCCATCAGGTTGAGATCCTCTACACCGCGCCGACGGCACTTCGTGCGCTGATGAAGGAGGGCGATAGCTATGTTACCGCGACCAGCCGGAAGTCGCTTAGGCTGCTCGGCTCGGTGGGCGAGCCGATCAATCCGGAGGCGTGGCGCTGGTATCATGACGTGGTGGGCGAGGGGCGCTGCCCGATCGTCGACACCTGGTGGCAGACCGAGACCGGCGGTCACATGATCACGCCGCTGCCCGGCGCCACCGCGCTCAAGCCTGGCTCCGCCTCGATGCCCTTCTTCGGGATCGAGCCGCAGATCGTCGACGGCGACGGCAAGCTGCTGGAAGGCGCGACCGAGGGCAATCTCGTCATCGCGCGGAGCTGGCCGGGGCAGATGCGCACCGTCTGGGGCGATCACGAGCGCTTCTTCCAGACCTATTTCACCACCTATCGCGGGAAATACTTCACCGGCGACGGCTGCCGCCGCGACGGTGACGGCTATTACTGGATCACCGGCCGGGTGGACGACGTGATCAACGTCTCGGGCCACCGCATGGGCACGGCAGAGGTGGAGAGCGCGCTGGTGCTGCATGACAAGGTGGCCGAGGCCGCCGTGGTCGGCATGCCGCATGACATTAAGGGGCAGGGTATCTATGCCTATGTGACCCTCAACGCCGGGGTGGAGGCGAGCGAGGCGCTGCGCAAGGAACTGCGCGACTGGGTCCGCAGCGAGATCGGGCCGATCGCGACCCCGGATGCGCTCCAGTTCGCACCGGGCCTGCCCAAGACGCGGTCGGGCAAGATCATGCGCCGCATCCTGCGCAAGATCGCCGAGGGCGAGGTGGGCAGCCTGGGCGATACCTCGACGCTGGCGGATCCTGCCGTGGTCGACGACCTAGTGGCGAACCGCGTCGCCTGAACCCGCACCGGGCCCCGCGCCGCTGCCCCCGGGCAGGGGATGCGCGGCCCGGTTTCACTTGTAACGAAACCCATTGCCGAGCGGAAAACTGCCCGATACACTCCCCTAACACACATCGATGTGGGGGGAATCTAACATCATGAAGCTGCGTCACTCTTTCCTGCTGGCCGGCGTTGCTGCGGCGCTTGTTTCCGCGCCGGCCCTCGCCCAGACGGGCAAGCCGAAATATGGCAGCTTCGGCGTGGACCTGACCGCGCAAAAGACCGGCGTGAAGCCCGGTGACGATTTCTGGGCGTTCGCGAACGGCGGCTGGGACACGCGCACCCAGATCCCGGCGGACCGTGGTTCGGCCGGCGTTTCGGTCGACCTGGTGGTGGCGGCCGAGACCAATGTCCGCGCGCTGCTCGACGATATGGCCAAGAACCCCGCCGCCTATGGCGCGAGCGGCAAGCAGATCGGCGATTTCTACGCGAGCTGGATGGACGAGGCCGGCATCGAGGCGCGCGGCACCGCGCCGCTGAAGCCCTATCTCGCCCGCATCGGCGGCGTGCAGGACAAGACCGCGCTGCAGGTGCTGTTCGCCAGCGTCGGCTACGCCTCGCCCGTCGAAGTCGGCATGACGCCGAGCCTCGTCGACCCGACCAAGTACACCGCCGCCGTCGGCCAGGGCGGGCTGGGCATGCCGCGGGATTATTTCCTGAACCAAGGCCCCAAGTTCGACGCCGTGCGCAAGGCCTATCGCGCCTATGTGCAGCAGATCCAGGAACTGGCCGGCATTCCCGATGCCGCCGCCAAGGCCGATGCGATCGTCGCGCTCGAAACATCGATGGCCAAGGTCCAGTGGTCCCCCGAGCAGAGCCGCGACATCGCCAAGCTCAACGATCCCCAGTCGATCGCCGGCCTGAGCGCCAAGGCGCCCGACTTCGACTGGGCGGTGCTGCTGAAGACCGCCGGGCTGGAAAGCTCGCCGCAGATCCTGATGACGCAGAACACGGCGCTGACAGCGCTGGGCAAGATCTTCGCCGCCACGTCGCTGCAGAGCTGGAAGGAGTATCTCGCCTATCGCTTCGTCAGCGACCACGCGACCTATCTGCCCAAGGCGTTCGACCAGGCGCGGTTCGATTTCTATTCGAAGACCCTCGCCGGCGTGCAGGTCCAGCGCGAGCGCTGGAAGCGCGGCGTGCAGCTGGTCAACGGCGCGCTCGGCGAAGCGGTGGGCAAGGCCTATGTCGCCAAATACTACCCGCCCGAAGCCGAAAAGCAGATGGCCGAGCTGATCGAGAATCTGCGCGACTCGTATCGCGAGCGGATCGAGGCCTCGACCTGGATGGACGACGCGACCCGCAAGGGCGCGCTGGCGAAGCTCGCCGCGTTCGAGCCGCGTATCGGTCATCCGGAAAAATATATCGACTATTCGGCGCTGACGGTGGAGCGGGGCGACTTGCTCGGCAACATCATGCGCTCGGGCGAATTCCAGCACCAGCTGGAGCTGGCGCGCTTCCCCAAGCCGGTCGATCGCAGCCTGTGGGCAATGACCCCGCAGACGGTGAATGCCTATTACAACCCGCTGTCCAACCAGATCACCTTCCCGGCGGCGATCCTGCAACCGCCCTTCTTCGACCCCAATGCCGATCCGGCGGTGAACTACGGCGCGATCGGCGCGGTGATCGGCCACGAGATGGGCCATGGCTTCGACGATCAGGGCAGCATGTTCGGCCCGACCGGCAAGTTCGAGAATTGGTGGACGCCCAAGGTGAAGGCCGATTTCGCCGCGCGCACCGCGGCACTGGCCGGCCAGTATGACAGCTATGAACCGGTGCCGGGCACCAAGATCAACGGCAAGCTGACGCTGGGCGAGAATATCGGCGACCTGGGCGGCGTCGAGGCGGCCTATGGCGCGTACCAGAAGTACCAGGCCAAGCACGGCAAGGCGAAGACGGTGGACGGGCTGACCGGCGATCAGCGCTTCTTCCTCGCCTATGCCCAGGCGTGGCGGGTGAAGGTGCGCGAGGATGCGCAGCGCCAGGCGCTGCTCACCGATCCGCATTCGCCGGCGACCGCGCGCGTCAACGGTATCGTCCGCAATGTCGATGCCTGGTACAAGGCGTTCGACGTCAAGCCGGGCGACAAGCTGTACCTGGCGCCCGATCAGCGCGTGCACATCTGGTAAGCGCCATTCGTATTTCTACGGAAAAGGCCCGGCGGAAACGCCGGGCCTTTTGCATTCTGGGAGGGAAAACGTTCGCAGTTGCAGCAACTGCAAGTGCGGGGGAGGGGCTTTGCAGTTGCAGACTCAGCGCCGCACAACCAGATGCGGCGCCCGCGCTGCATTGCAGCAAAGCTGTTTCGAGGTTGTCATGTTTTCGCTGATCGCGCTTTATTTCGCCCATCGCCGCCTGGCTGCCGAAGCCGGCCAGCCGATGGCGGCGGACGCCCGCGCGCTCGCCGCGGCCAATGAGCAGGACGCGCTGGCAATCCTGCCGCTCGCGGCCTGAACCGAGACTCGTTCGCCCACTCCCCCCTCGGGCGAACGACAGGGGCGCCGCAGTCCCCCCAATTTCCGCGGCGCCCCGTCCCTCTTTCTTCCCGGCGTTTACTTGACGCCGTGCATCCAGCGCTTGAGCGGCCAGCTGAGCAGCAGCAACAGCAGCCCGAGCCCGATCGCCCATTCCGAGATCAGCGTGAACACGCTGAGATAGGTCTCCAGGCTGACCTTCAGGTTGGTCACCTGGCCGCCCACCGTCTCGACGCTGGCGAACTGCGCGATCACCCCGGCCACATATTGTGCCACCGAGATCGACAGGAACCACACGCCCATCATCATGCCGACGATCCGCGCGATCGACAGCTTGGTGATCATGCTGAGGCCCACCGGCGAGATGCACAGCTCGGCGAAGCTGTGGATGAAGTAGAGCCCGGCCAGCCACCAGACGGACAGCTTGAAGCTCGAGTCCGCCCAGTTGGAGCCCCACACCAGAAACAGGAAGCCGCAGCCGACCGCGACCAGCGCGATCCCGAACTTGACCGGGATGCTCGGCTCCAGCCCGCGCTTGGCAAGCCCGCTCCACATCATCGACATGAACGGCGCCAGCAGCACGATGAACAGCGCGTTGAAGCTCTGCGTCTGCCCCGCCGACATGCTGAACCAGCCGAAGACGGAGAGATCGGTATTGCGATCGGCGAACAGGGTGAGCGACGAGCCCGCCTGTTCGAACAGCGTCCAGAAGACGACGTTGAAGACGATCAGCACCATTGCCGCCATCATCATCTGGAATTCGCGGCGGTCGCCGGCGATGAAAGACCAGACGAGGATCGCGGGCACGCCGATCAGGAAGGTGCCGAACAGCAGCTTGCCCATCAGCGACAGCGAGGCGACATAGCCGAGCAGGCCCGAACCGGCCGGCGCGGGCTCCGCCGCCATCAGGTTGATATACAACAGATAGAAGAGCGGCACGACGCAGAGCGCGCCGATATAGATCAGGATCTGCTGACGGCGGGTCGCTGCCTTGGCCGGCGGCTCGCCGATGCCGTTCAGCTTGCCGCCGTCGAGCTGGATCAGCGCCCAGGAGCAGAGCATGCCGATCGCCGCCAGGCCGAAGCCCGCCCACCAGCCGACCGCGACCGCCAGAAACGGGCACAGCGCCTGCGACAGCATCGAGCCCAGGTTGATGCCCATGTAGAAGATGGTGAAGCCGGCATCGCGCCGGCTGTCGCCATTGGGGTAGAGTTCGCCCACCATGGTGGAGATGTTCGGCTTGAAGAAGCCGTTGCCCACCGAAACCATGGAGAGCGCGATGAGCATGACCATCACGTAGAAGGGGCTGCGATCGGCTTCGGACTGGAATCCGCCCTTGGCGATCGTGCGGACCGTCTGGCCGTTCTCGCTGAGCGTGATCGAGCCGTCGTCATTGCCCTTGATCAGCTGCCTGTGGCCCTGATCCAGGACGAAGCGCTGCTCGCCGGCCGCGCTTTTCTCGACCGCGACTTCGTAGCGCTGGCCGTCGATCTTGGCGTAGGGCGTGGCGGTCTGACCGCCGAAGCAGAGCACGAAATAGCCGATCGACATCAGGATCGCGCCGAACTTCACCGCCCGTTTCGAGCCGAGGAACTGGTCGGCCAGATAGCCGCCGACCAGCGGGGTGAGATAGACCAGCGCGGTGTAGCCGCCGTACAGACCGGTCGCTTCACGATCGCCGAACAGGAAATGCTGGGTCAGGTAGAGCGTCAGCAACGCCCGCATGCCGTAGAAGCCGAAGCGTTCCCACATCTCGGTGGAGAAGAGGCGCGCCAGCTGGCGGGGATGACCGAACCAGGTTTTTTCGTCGGCTGGATTTACGTGGGTGATATCCGGTTCTGCCGGGGAATCGGCAGTGGGTGTGTCGACCATGCAGATTGTCGTCCTAAAGTTGGGAGCCGGGCGCATGGGCCCGGTGCATGGGGGCGCAGACTAGAGCCTGCGTCGCCGCTGTAAAGTCGCACGGCTTGGCGCGCGCGCGGCGGCGCCCTAGATGGCGCGGATGACCTTCAACGATCGCACCACCCCGCTGACGCTCCTCCAGACCCGCCGCTCCGGCAAGCCGCGCGATCTGGGCGCGCCCGGGCCGAGCCCCGAGCAGCTCGACCAGATGGTGACGATCGCCGCACGCACCCCCGATCATGGCAAGCTTGCCCCCTGGCGGTTCGTGATCGTGCCCGACGCGGCGCGCCCGGCGCTGGCGTTGAAGCTGGTCGAGATCCTGCGGGCCGAAAAGCCCGATGCCACGGCGCGCGACGAAGAGGCTGCGGCGCAGTTCGCCACCCAGGCCCCGTCGCTGGTGGTGGTGCTTTCCGCCCCTGTCCAGCCGCACAAGGTGCCGCTGTGGGAGCAGGAGCTGTCGGCAGGCGCCGCGTGCATGAACCTGCTCCATGCCGCGCATGCGATGGGCTTTGCCGGCGGCTGGCTGACCGGATGGCCGGCCTATTCGGACGCGGTGCGCGATTTGTTCGGCACCGAGGGGCAGCGCATCGCGGGCTTCGTCTTTCTGGGCACGCCGGGGCGCCCGCTGGAGGAGCGCCCGCGCGGCGAATTGTCCCAGATCGTGCATCGGTGGAATCCCTGAGTATGGACTCGCAAGCCATGTGCTGTATTATGGCAGCATGACAGCCCTGGAGCACGAAGACAGCCCGGTCTACCTCAAGCTGCGCGCGATTATCGCCGCGGCGATCCTGCGCGGCCAGTACCGCGCCGGGGACCAGCTTCCCTCGGTCCGCGCGCTCGCCGCGGAGCATGGCGCGAACCCGCTGACGGTCGCCAAGGCGTATCAGAGTTTCCAGGACGACGGCTATGTCGAGGTGCGCCGCGGCGTGGGCATGTTCGTGGTCCCCGGCGCGGTCGAGCGGCTGCGGCAGGCGGAGCGCGAGCGGTTCCTGACCGGCTATTGGCCGCGCGTGCGGGACCATATCGCGCTGCTCGGTCTTGACGTGCGCGCGCTACTCGATGGCAGCCACGAGATCGCCTGATCCCATGGCCGAGCCGAAGCCGGGCTGGGTGCGCACGCTGGCCGGCTGGGCCGCGACGCTGGGCATCTTGTTCCTGTTCCAGAGCGCCGTCGCGCGCGGCCCTACTATATTCCCTCCGGCTCGATGATGCCGACGCTGCGCACCGGCGACCGGCTGGTGGCGAGCAAATTCCCTTATGGGCTCTCGCAGGCCTCGCTGATGTTCCACGGCAAGGACATCGCGTCGACGCGGCTGTTCGGCCGCACGCCCGAGCGCGGCGACATCGTCATCGTCGTGCGCCGCGGGGATGGCGAGGACCTGATCAAGCGGGTGATCGGCCTGCCGGGCGATACGCTGGAGGTCCGCCACGGTCAGGTGATCCTGAACGGCAAGCCGGTGCCGCGCGTGGCGGAAGGGCATGCCAGGATCCCGGTCGACGCGGCGGTGCCGTGCGACGAGGGGCCGCTGGCCGCATTCCGCAAGCAGGAGGCGGACGGCAAGCTCTATTGCGAGCCGCCGCTCTATCGTGAGACGCTGCCGAACGGCGCCAGCTACGACGTGATCGACCTGGGCGACACGGTGCTGCCGAACGGCTTTCTCAGCCCGGGTGACAAATATGGGCCGGTGACCGTGCCCGCCGGCCATGTGTTCCTGATGGGCGACAATCGCGACCAGTCGGCGGACAGCCGTTTCGGGCTCGACGAACTGGGGCTGGGCGGCCCGGTGCCGATCGAGACGCTGGCGGGTCGCGCCGAATTCGTCACGCACAGCTTCGACGGCGAGGGTTCGTGGTTCAACCCGCTCGCCTATGTGACGGCGATCCGCTGGGACCGCAGCTTCACCAGCCTGCGGCCGAAGCACGACTGATGCAAGTCGAAGGCGACTATGTGCAGGATGGCTATGCGCTCGTGCGCGGTCTGGTGCCGCCGGCGGTGTGCAACGCGCTCTTGCGGCAGATCGACGGGGACGTCGTCTCCCAGGGACCAGCCGAACGACTGATGCGTCAGCCGAACCTCCTCAAGCGGGAGGCGGTGGAATTATATGGCTTCCATTATCCCCCGCTGCTCGGATTTCTCTGGGGGCTGACGCCTTCGATCTCGACGCTGCTGGGGCTCGACCTGTTGCCGAGCTACAGCTATTTCCGGATCTACCGCGAAGGCGATGTGTGCCGTGTGCACTGCGATCGCTATGCCTGTGAGGTGAGTCTTTCCCTTACGCTCGACTATAGCGACGGAGTGCCCTGGCCGCTCGAAATGGCCAAGGTCGCGGTGCCGCCCAGCGCGCTGGTGGAGGATGATTTCGGCGCGCTGCCCTATGGCGCCGTGGAGATGCAACCGGGCGACGCCGTGCTCTACCAAGGCGTGGAGCGGCGACATGGCCGTATCACTGCCAATCCGAATGGCTGGTCGGCGCACCTCTTCTGCCACTGGGTCCGCCGCGACGGTCCGCACGCGGCGCAGGCTTTCGATGCGCGCGCCGAGACAGCGCGGCCCGTCAATTTCCGGTTCGGCTGAGGGGATGCACCCGCTCGTCACCCTTGGTGTCCTGCTCGTGGTGATCGCGACGATTCCGTTGCTGGTGCGGATGGGCCGGCGGCAGGCGCGGGGTCGCCTCGGCGGGGCGGCGCTGATGCTGGGGCTGGCCTTCAGCCATCTGTTCGATCCCGCCAAGGCCGAGGCAATGGAGACGATCGACAGACAGCGCGAGCAGCGCGACGAGGCCGGGCAGGACGGCGCCTGACACCGTAGAACTCCCAATGGCGCGGCGGCGACCGCGCGCCGAGCATGGCGGCACATGCTGGGGAGTAGCTTCTGATGCAGAAGACCATGAAAGCCGCCGTCGTCCGCGAATTCGGCAAGCCGCTGGTGATCGAGGAAGTGCCGGTGCCGCAGGTGGGCCCAGGCCAGATCCTCGTCAGGATCGCGGCGAGCGGCGTGTGCCACACCGATCTCCACGCCGCCGAGGGCGACTGGCCGGTCAAGCCCAAGCCGCCCTTCATCCCCGGCCATGAAGGCGTCGGCCATGTCGCGGCGGTGGGGGCGGGCGTCACCCATGTGAAGGAGGGCGACCGGGTGGGCGTGCCCTGGCTCTACACCGCCTGTGGCCACTGCATGCACTGCCTGGGCGGCTGGGAGACGCTGTGCGAGAGCCAGCAGAACACCGGCTATTCGGTCAACGGCGGCTTTGCCGATTATGTGCTGGCCGACCCGAACTATGTCGGCATCCTGCCCGACAATCTCGGCTTCGTGGAAATCGCGCCGGTGCTGTGCGCGGGCGTGACGGTCTACAAGGGCCTCAAGGTCACCGACACCAAGCCGGGCGACTGGGTGGCGATCTCCGGTATCGGCGGGCTGGGGCACATGGCGGTGCAATATGCCAAGGCGATGGGCCTCAACGTCATCGCGGTCGACATCGATGACGAGAAGCTGGCGCTGGCGCGGAAACTGGGCGCCGAGCTGACGGTCAACGCGCGGCACGAGGATCCGGCGGCATTCGTGAAGAAGGCGGTGGGCGGCGCGCGGGGCGTGCTGGTGACCGCGGTGTCGACCAAGGCGTTCCAGCAGGCGCTGGGCATGGTCGGGCGCGGCGGCACCGTGTCGCTCAACGGCCTGCCGCCGGGCGACTTTCCGCTGTCGATCTTCGACACGGTGCTCAATGGCATCACCGTGCGCGGCTCGATCGTGGGCACGCGGCTGGACCTGCAGGAAGCGCTCGACTTTGCCGGACAGGGCAAGGTCCGCGCGACGGTGGCGACCGAGAAACTGGAGAACGTCAACAGCGTGTTCGATCGGATGCGCAAGGGCGAGATCGAAGGCCGAATCGTGCTCGACATGGCCTGACGAACGCCACCTCCGACCCGCCGTCATCCCGGCGGAAGCCGGGATCCATTGGCCTGTGCAGTCCGGTTCTTTCCCCCGGCGGCGTGGCGAATGGATTCCGGCTTTCGCCGGAATGACGATTTGGTGAGGCGGGGTGGCTTCCGCTGGCCGCGCCTTGCGTTAAGCTGCCGCCCATGCAGGACAATATCCGGGCCGAGCGGCCGAGCTTCGTCACCCATCTCGAATGCTCGATGACGGGCGAGACCTATGCGGCGGACCAGCTGCACGGGCTCTCGCGCGTCGGTCGACCGCTGCTGGTGCGCTATGATCTGGCCGGGGTGGGTGCGGCGCTCACCAGAGAGGCGCTGGAAGCACGACCGACCGACCTTTGGCGGTGGCGCGAGCTGCTCCCGGTGCGGCGGGCGGCGAACATCGTTTCCCTCGGTGAGATCGAAACGCCGCTGATCGACATTCCCAAGTCCGGGGGGCCGGGGGCGATCGTCAAGGACGAAGGCCGGCTGCCGACGGGCTCGTTCAAGGCGCGCGGGCTGGTGATGGCGGTGAGCATGGCGCGCGAACTGGGCGTCACCCGTATCGCCATGCCGACCAACGGCAATGCCGGCGCGGCGCTCGCCGCCTATGCCGCGCGCTGCGGCATCGAGACGGTGATCCTCTGCCCGGAAGAGACCCCGGAAGTGAACGTCCGCGAGATCGCCGCGCAGGGCGCGCGGGTCTACCGGGTCAACGGCCAGATCGACGAGTGCGGCGCGATCGTCGGGCGTGGCGCCGCCGAGGGGCGCTGGTTCGATTTCTCGACGCTCAAGGAGCCCTACCGGATCGAAGGCAAGAAGACGATGGGGCTGGAACTCGCCGCCCAGTGCGGCTGGGAACTGCCCGATGCGATCTTCTACCCCACCGGCGGCGGTACCGGGCTGATCGGCATGTGGAAGGCGTTTGACGAGCTGGAGCGGCTCGGCTGGATCGGATCGAAGCGGCCGCGGATGTATGCGGTGCAGGCATCGGGCTGCGCGCCGATCGTCCGCGCCTTCGAGGCGGGCGAGGAGCATGCCGAGCGCTGGGAGAATGCGGCGACGGTGGCGGCGGGCATCCGCGTGCCGCGCGCGGTGGGCGACTTCCTGATCCTGCGCGCGGTGCGCGAGTCCGGCGGGCGGGCGCTGGCGGTGGGCGATCCCGCGATCCTCCAGGCGGTGGACGACTGCGCGCGCAAGGACGGGCTGCTGCTCTGCCCCGAGGGCGGCGCGACGCTGGCGGCCTATCGGCAGGCGATGCGGGACGGGCTGGTCGATCCCGAGGAGCGCACGGTGCTGTTCAACTGCGCCACGGGGTTGAAGTATCCGATGCCCGAGGCAGGGACATGGCTCGACAAGGATGCGGTGGGGGATCTGGGGGTGTTGTAAAGAGCGAGTCGCGTACCTCCCCCTCCGACCCGCTGCGCGGGCCACCTCCCCCTGGCGGGGGAGGATGGTTTCAGCCCCCTCTATCCTCCCCCGCCAAGGGGAGGTGGCGCCGGAGGCGACGGAGGGGGAGGTCGGCGAGCGGCCTGTAGTATGGCCCTTCGGTCGATCGCGACCGCGAGAATCTGGCGGACGACGCCTTCGGTGTGGTTCGATACGTCCATCGCCGTGTAGCGGAGAACGCGGACGCCTTGGGCTTTCAACCACGCATCGCGGGTGGCGTTTCGGTGGCTCTGGTTGGAACCTTCCAGGCGCATCGCCTACCTCCCCCTCCGACCCGCTGCGCGGGCTACCTCCCCCTGGCGGGGGAGGATGGTTTCAGCCCCCTCTATCCTCCCCCGCCAAGGGGAGGTGGCGCCGGAGGCGACGGAGGGGGAGGTCGGCGAGCGGCCTGTCGTTTGGCCCTTCGGTCGATCGCGACCGCGAGAATCTGGCGGACGACGCCTTCGGTGTGGTTCCGTACGTCCATCGCCGTGTAGCGGAGAACGCGGACGCCTTGAGCTTTCAGCCACGCATCGCGGGTGGCGTCTCGCTCCGGTCGGTCGCCACGGGCATGCGCTTCGCCGTCGACTTCGATCGCGAGCGCGGCTGGGGCGCAGTAAAAGTCGAGGACGTAGGGGCCGGCTGGGTGCTGCTTGCGGAAGCGCAGGCCGGCTTCATTGCGGCGTAGCGCGAGCCAGAGGGCGATTTCCGGCGACGTCATTTCTTCGCGGAGGTGCTTCGCGTTGCGGCGGCTTTGGTTGGAACCTTCCAGGCGCATCGTCTGCCTCCCCCTCCGCCGCCTGCGGCGGCACCTCCCCCTGGCGGGGGAGGATTTTACACCACCCTCACGCCGCGAAAGCCTCCGCCTCCACCGCGTACAGCACCGCCGCCTTCGCCATCGCCGCCGCGCGCAGGCCGAGCGCTTCGGGCACGACCTGCTCGACATAGAAGCGCGCCGCCGCCTGCTTCATCGTGAGGAAGCCCGGCTCGCCGTCGCCCTGCGCCGCCAGCCGGCCGCTCTTCTCCATCAGCCAGCCGCACACGGCGACCGACAGCATCGTCAGGAACGGATAGCTCGCCGCCAGCCGGTCGTCGGCGTCGCTGCCCAGCAGGCTGCGGCCGACCTCCTCGCAGGCGTCGATCAGCGCGCGCAGGCCCGCATCCTCGGCGTCGGCGCGCATGTCCGCCAGCAGGCCGAGCAGCGTCGCGCCATTGTCCATGCTCAGCTTGCGGCCGACCAGGTCGGCGGCCTGGATGCCGTTGGTGCCTTCGTAGATCGGGGTGATGCGGGCGTCGCGGAAATGCTGGGCGGCGCCGGTCTCCTCGATATAGCCCATGCCGCCATGGACCTGCACGCCGAGGCTCGCCACTTCGTTGCCGAGATCGGTCGCATGCGCCTTGGCGAGCGGGGTCAGCAGCTCGACGCGCTTGTCCGCCTCCGCATCGCTCGCCCGGCCGCGATCGAGCTGGCCGAAGGCGTAATAGACCAGCGCACGCGCCGCCTGGGTCTGCGCCTTCATCCGCAGCAGCATGCGGCGCACGTCGGGATGCTCGATGATCGCGGTCGGGGCGCCGCCGCGAGTGCCCTGCACCCGCTCGCGGGCATAGGCGACCGCGCGCTGGGTGGCGCGCTCGGCGACCTGCACGCCCTGCAGGCCGACGTTGAGGCGGGCATTGTTCATCATCGTGAACATCGCGCGGATGCCACCCAGCTCGGGGCCGATCAACTCGCCGATGCAATCGTCGTTGTCGCCGAAGCTCAGCACGCAGGTGGGCGAGGCATGCAGGCCCATCTTGTGCTCGATCGAGACGACCTTGATATCGTTGAAATCGCCCGGCGTGCCGTCGTCCCTGAGCCGGAACTTCGGCACCAGGAACAGCGACAGGCCCTTGGTGCCCGCCGGCGCGCCGGGGGTGCGGGCCAGCACCAGATGGACGATATTGTCCGCCATGTCGTGGTCGCCGAACGAGATGTAGATCTTGGTGCCCTTGATCTTCCATTTGCCGTCGCCCGCCGGCTCGGCCTTGGTCTTCACCGCGCCGACATCCGAGCCGGCCTGCGGCTCGGTCAGGTTCATCGTGCCGGTCCATTCGCCGGTCGCGAGCTTCGGCAGATAGGTTGCCTGCTGCTCGGGCGAGCCGTGGTGGTGCAGCGCCTCGACCGCGCCGACGGTGAGCACCGGGCAAAGGCAGAAGCCCATGTTCGCGGTGCCCAGCGTCTCCAGCACGGCGATCGACAGGCTCACCGGCAGGCCCTGGCCGCCATGCTCGGCGGGCGAGCCGATCGTGCCCCAGCCGCCTTCCACATAGGCGCGATAGGCGGCGGCGAAGCCTTCGGGCATCGTCACCCCCTGCTCGGTCCAGCGCGCGCCTTCGGTATCGCCCAGCCGTTCGAGCGGCGCCCATTCGCCCGCGGCGAACTGGCCGGCACCGTCGAGCACGGCATCGAGCAGGTCGGGCGTGGCTTCCGCGCTGATCTCGGACAGACGGACGATATGGTCGAGCACGAAACGCTGCTCGGCGGTGGCGGGGGTGAACATCAGGCCTCTCTCTTGTGATCTTGTTGCCGGCACTATAGCGCCTTGCGCGTGACCCCAGCAAATCCGCGCATCTTACCCTACGGCGAGGCCGCGCTCGGCGAAGCGGCGGCACTGATTCGCGGCGGCGCCTGCGTCGCGGTGCCCACCGAAACCGTCTACGGGCTCGCCGCCGACGCCACCGATTCGGACGCGGTGGCGGGGATTTACGCGGCCAAGGGGCGGCCTTCGTTCAACCCGCTGATCGTGCATGTCGCGGACATGGCGATGGCCGAGACGATCGCGCGGTTCGATGGGGAGGCGCGGGCGCTGGCGGCGCGCTTCTGGCCGGGGCCGCTGACCATGGTGCTGCCGCTGGCGGAGGGCTCGCCGGTCGCCAGCCTGGTCACCGCCGGGCTGCCGACCGTCGCGCTGCGGATGCCCGATCACCGTGCGATGCAGGGGCTGATCCGGGCGAGCGGGCGCCCGCTCGCCGCGCCTTCGGCCAATGCCAGCGGCGGCATCAGCCCGACGCGGGCGGGGCACGTCGCGGTGAGCCTCGCGGGGCGCATCCCCCTCGTGATCGACGACGGCGCGACCAGCGCGGGGATCGAATCCACCATCGTCGAGCCGGCCACGCGCCGCATCCTGCGGCCCGGCCCGGTCACGGCCGAGCAATTGCCGGGCTATGGCAGCGGCGCGACGCCGGGCGCGATCACCGCGCCGGGGCAGCTGGCCAGCCATTATGCGCCGTCCAAGCCGCTGCGGCTGGACGCGGAGAAGGCGGCGGCGGGGGAATGGCTGATCGGGTTCGGCGGGATTGCGGGCGACGATACGCTGTCGGCATCGGGGGATCTGCGTGAGGCGGCCGCGCGCCTGTTCGATGCGTTGCACCGCGCCGATGCCTCGGACCGGGCACGGATCGCGATTGCGCCGGTACCTGGGCAGGGTCTGGGTCTGGCGATCCGCGATCGACTGGCGCGCGCCGCGTATCCGCGCTGAAGTTCCGGCATCGAGGAACCGGCGATTACTGCGGTGCTTCGGTCCCGAACGTTCGGATACTTATACGATCTGATATCTGCGCGCAGATCTGCTGTGGCTCGGCATTTTTGCGTTTTCGGTACAACTGACCTGACCAGCCAGGATAATCAAGGGAACGATTGTATTCTTGAACTATGGCGTGGAAATGAATGAAACGTCTATCCTATCTCAATTTGGGTATGCTGTATACGATCATGCCTTTACAGCCAAGCCACAGGTCCTAGGTTCCGCTTGGCCGTAAAGCTTGCGGAATAAAGACGAGCGGTGCGGCGACTGTTGGAGGATCGTGGCGGAGGCAAATGCCCGACTTGCGGGCACTGTACCAATCGATTGAGCCATCAGACGAGTGCGGAACCCGAATGGTGCCGGTGCTGCCCCCGCACACCTGGCGCCTTCGTATCCGCGGCCGGCTTCGCAACCCGGCCGCGGTCTCGAACACCCCCGTGGGAGGGCGCGGCCTTAAGCGGTCGCGCCCTCTTTGGTCTTGTTGGCGAAGCTCTTGCGCAGCTTTCGCAGCTTGGGCGGGATCACCGCGAGGCAATAGGGGTTCCGCTGGCCGTCGCCCTGCCAATATTCCTGGTGATATTCCTCGGCCGGCCACCACTGGCCGAGCGGCTCGATCGCGGTGACGATCGGTTGCGGCCAGTCCGGGCGGGCGCGCTCGATGGCGTCCAGCGCCTCGCGCTCCTGCTCGGCCGAATGGGGGAAGATGGCGGAGCGGTACTGGGTGCCGATGTCGTTGCCCTGGCGGTTCAGCTGGGTCGGGTCATGCGTCGCGAGGAAGATGTCGAGGATCTCGCCATAGCTTACCACGTCGCTGTCGAAGCTGACGCGGATCGCCTCGGCATGGCCGGTGTCGCCGCTGCACACTTCCTTGTAGGTCGGGTTTTCCTTGGTGCCGCCGATATAGCCGCTTTCGACGCCCTGGACGCCGATCACGTCGTTGAAAACCGCTTCCGTGCACCAGAAGCAACCGCCGGCGAGTGTCGCCGTTTCGATCGTCATGTCGAGGAACTCCTTGCTTGTCGCTCCAAGATAGGGTGGAGGTACGGCGTAACAAAGGGGATCTGGCGATGCGCGATGGTACGGTGCTGGTGACGGGCGGTGCGGGCTATATCGGCAGCCATGCGGTGCTGGCGCTGCTCGACGCCGGGTGGCGCGTGGTGGTGATCGACAATCTGGTCACCGGCTTCGATTGGGCAGTGGATTCGCGGGCCAAGCTGGTCGTCGCCAGCATTGACGACATACCGGCAGTACGCGCCGCGATCCGCGAGCATGGCGTCACCGCGGTGATGCACTTTGCCGGATCGGTGGTGGTACCGGAATCGGTGACCGATCCGCTCAAATATTATCGCAACAACACCGCGGCCAGCCGCGCGTTGATCGAGGCCGTGGTGGCGGAGGGCGTGCGCCACTTCATCTTCTCCTCCACCGCCGCGACCTACGGCATCCCCGAACAGGTGCCGATCCGGGAGGATTCGCCGAAGTCGCCGATCAATCCCTACGGCATGTCCAAGCTGATGACCGAGATCATGCTGAAGGACGTCGCGGCCGCGCATCCGCTCAACTATTGCGCGCTGCGTTATTTCAACGTCGCCGGTGCCGATCCGCAGGGCCGCAGCGGCCAGTCGACGGCGGGCGCCACGCACCTCATCAAGGTCGCCGTGGAAGCCGCCACCGGCAAGCGGTCCCATGTCTCGGTGTTCGGCACCGACTTCGCGACCCCCGACGGCACCGGGGTGCGCGACTATATCCATGTCAGCGACCTTGCCGCCGCGCATGTCGACGCGCTCGACCTGCTGATCGCGCGGCCGGAGGAAAGCCACACGATGAACTGCGGCTATGGCCGCGGTTTCTCCGTGCTGGAGGTGCTCGACGCCGTCGACCGCGTGACCAACATGACGATCGAGCGCAAGCTCGAGGGGCGCCGGGCCGGGGATCCCGATGCGCTGGTGGCGGACAACAGCGCCATCCTTGCGGCGCTGCCCTGGCGGCCGAAACATGCCGACCTGAACGGTATCGTGCAGGACGCGCTTGCCTGGGAGCGCAAGCTGGCCGAGCGCGGTCGATAGGCAACGCTTCCCCGATCTGGTAGCCTTGCGGCAACGTCGCCTCCGATGGCGGCGTAGCTGGGAGGCCGCCATGTTGTTTCTGCTGCTGTTCGCGCTTGCCGAAGACGTCACGCCCGCCGCGTCGCTGCCGGCGCCGGCACCTGAAGCGCGCTGCCAGAACGCGCAGGTGCGATCGGTCGCAGAGAAGCGCGCGGTAGCCTCGTCGGCCCAGCCGCTGGCGGAGGAGCCGCTCGCCGACTTGTCGCGCGCGATCGTTCGCGATGTGCGGTGCGATCGCCCGGAACGGGTTGCCGAGCGCGTCGGCGCCAAGCAGCGCTGACGGCGCGGGTGTCCGGGCGGCGCCCGCCCGGCGCCGACGCTCCGGCGACTAGTAGCTGATCCCCGTGCCCGGATAGGCGAAGACATCGTTGCCAAGCGACAGCGCGAGCGGCGTGGTCAATTGCCATTCGGGACGCAGCTTCTTCTCCAGGCGCCGCAATTCCTGATCGAGCAAGGCGACGGTGGCATCATCCTGCTCGCCGATGGCGAATCGTATGCGCGCGCAAAGCTCCGCAACGGCAAACTGGGCATAGGCGACGGCGTTCGGTTCGCGCTCGATCACTGCGATCGCTTCGTTCGCCAACGTTGTCAGCAGCGCCAGGGACTCCGCGTCGATGGTCCGCGGCTTCTGGTCCATCAGGCATAGCGTACCCAGCGCGAAGCCGTCGCTGGTCACCAGCGGGGCGGCATAATAGGCCCGGATGTTCATCTCGATGACGGCGGGGGCAAATTTGAAGCGTGGCTCGCACCAGGCATCGGCGACGCACAAGGGCGCGAAGCTGGGCATCTGGATGGCAGCGTCGCAAAAGCTCTCGGGCCGGTCGAACTCCCGCGGGTCGAAGCCATAGGCGACGGCGAGCCAGAGCTGCGATCGATCGACGATGGAAACGGCGCTGTAGGGGAAGCCGGTCGACCTGGCCGCCCGGGTTGCGATGTGGGAAAGCTCACTGTCCCCGCGCATGCCGAGCACGCCGGACGTCAATACTCTCGTCTGGCGCCGTATCTCATTCGGGCTTTGGGTGCTGCACGCACAGACTTCCTGGTTCATGCCGGGTGTCCCATCGTCGATGACGGCAGAGTAGCCGCGAGAAAAACGGCTGCAACATAGTAATCGTGCGAATATGCTCTCGCGGAAAATATGATACGGGCGGTTACTGGCCAAGATATGCGCCGCAATGGTCGTATCCTGGATCCGTTCTGCGCCGTACTTACGATGGGGCCGACATAAGGCAGTGGCACGGCCGCGCCGTGGGATTGGTAAATGTCTGGATTATCGGTGCATTAAACCAAGAAACGGCCTGCGGGACAAAAAAGGACCGGAAGATTGCTCCTCCGGTCCCCTCTTGTGACGTTGTTTCGCGTACGGCTCAGACGTCCGCGGGCGCTTCCTTCTTGCCCTTTTTCGGCTTCTTCGGCGCGGCCGGCACGATCTCGAATGCCAGCGCATTGTCCTTCAGCTTCACGCTCACTTCGCCGCCATGGACGAGCTTGCCGAACAGCAGCTCCTCCGCGAGCGGCTGCTTGATCTTTTCCTGCATCAGGCGGCCCATCGGGCGGGCGCCGTACAGCTTGTCATAACCGCGCTTGGTGAGCCATGCCTTGGCTTCGTCGTCCAGATGGATGTGGACGCCGCGATCGGTGAGCTGCAGTTCGAGCTGGAGCACGAACTTGTCGACCACGCGGGCGACGACTTCCGGCGGCAGATAGCCGAACGGCACGATCGCATCGAGGCGGTTGCGGAATTCGGGGGTGAAGAGATTCTTCACCGCCTCTTCCTGCACGTCCTCGCGGCTCAGCTCGCCGAAGCCCACGCTTTCCTTCGCCATGTCCGACGCACCGGCATTGGTGGTCAGGATGAGGATGGTGTTGCGGAAGTCGACGGTCTTGCCGTGGTGGTCGGTCAGCTTGCCGTTGTCCATCACCTGCAAGAGGATGTTGAACAGGTCCGGATGCGCCTTCTCGATCTCGTCGAGCAGCAGCACCGAATGCGGGTTCTGGTCGACCGCATCGGTCAGCAGGCCGCCCTGGTCATAGCCGACATAGCCCGGAGGGGCGCCGATCAGCCGGCTGACCGAGTGGCGTTCCATGTACTCGGACATGTCGAAGCGCTGGAGCGGGATGCCGAGCAGCGTCGCCAGCTGCTTCGCCACCTCGGTCTTGCCGACGCCCGTGGGGCCCGAGAACAGATAGTTGCCGATCGGCTTGTCCGGATCGCGCAGGCCCGCACGGCTGAGCTTGATCGCCGAGGACAGGACTTCGATCGCCTTGTCCTGGCCGAACACGACGCGCTTCAGATCCTGCTCGATATTGGCGAGCACGCGGGTGTCGTCCGACGAGACGGTCTTGGCCGGGATCCGCGCCATGGTCGCGATGACCTGCTCGATTTCCTTGGGCGTGATGACCTTCTTGCGCTTGGACGGCGCCACCAGCATCTGCATCGCGCCGACTTCGTCGATCACGTCGATCGCCTTGTCCGGCAGCTTGCGGTCGTTGATATAGCGCGCCGACAGCTCGACCGCCGACTTGATCGCGTCGGGCGTGTACTTCACCGAATGATGCTGCTCGAACGCCGAGCGCAGGCCAGCCAGGATCTTCACCGTATCCTCGACCGACGGCTCGTTGACGTCGATCTTCTGGAAGCGGCGGAGCAGCGCGCGGTCCTTCTCGAAGTGGTTGCGGAATTCCTTGTAGGTGGTCGAGCCGATGCAACGGATCGAGCCGCCCGACAGCGCCGGCTTGAGCAGGTTCGATGCATCCATCGCGCCGCCGCTGGTGGCACCCGCGCCGATCACGGTGTGGATCTCGTCGATGAACAGCACCGCGTGCGGCAGCTTTTCGAGCTCCGAGACGACCTGCTTGAGGCGCTCCTCGAAGTCGCCGCGATAGCGGGTGCCGGCGAGCAGCGCGCCCATGTCGAGCGAGTAGATCACCGCTTCCTTGAGCACGTCGGGCACTTCGCCCTCGACGATCTTGCGGGCGAGACCCTCGGCGATGGCGGTCTTGCCGACGCCCGGATCGCCCACATAAAGCGGGTTGTTCTTGCTGCGCCGGCACAGGATCTGCACGGTGCGGTCGACTTCCGCCGCGCGGCCGATCAGCGGATCGACCTTGCCGATCTTCGCCTTCTCGTTGAGGTCGACGGTGAATTGCTTGAGCGCGCTCTCACCCTTGCCCGTCTTCGCCTCCTGCTTGTTCGACTTGTCTTCCTCGGCAGCGCCCTTGGGGGTGCTCGCCTCGGTGGGCGTGGTGCCGCCCTTGCCGACGCCGTGGCTGATGAAGCTGACGGCATCGAGCCGGCTCATGTCCTGCTGCTGCAGGAAATAGACCGCATAGCTCTCGCGCTCGCTGAACAGCGCGACCAGCACATTGGCGCCGGTCACTTCGTCGCGGCCCGAGGACTGGACGTGCAGGATCGCGCGCTGCACGACGCGCTGGAACCCGCTGGTGGGGGAGGGATCGGTGGCGTTGTCCACCTTCAGCGCTTCCAGCTCGGTATCGAGATAGTGCGCCACGGTGGTTTTCAGTTCGCCCAGGTCCACCCCGCACGCGCCCATCACCTTCGACGCATGTTCATCGTCGATCAGCGCGAGCAGGAGATGCTCGAGCGTCGCATATTCGTGCCGGCGCGAGGACGCAGCCTCGAGCGCCTTGTGGAGGGTGGCTTCGAGAGCGGAGGCGAAACTAGGCATTCGGATACAACTCCAGTCGGGCCGAAAGGGTGCTGAGCCCGTCTTCCCCTATGTCGGGAGTGGCAGGCCCCGCATCAAGCGCTGCGGCCCCGCACCGGAGGATCGTGGCGTATCGCCCGAGTTCCGGTGCCTTGACGCTCATCTCTTAAATAGAGCGTCAGCGCTTGCACGATGGTGAACGGCGCGTTGAATCTTTTCTCGACATCGGGCGATCTCGGTTTCGAGCAGCGCAATTCGGGCTTCTAGTTCGGCCACCGAAAAGGGGTCGAGGTCCTGCTTTGCCAGCTGCACCGCGAGATCGTCGGATCGACGCGGAAGATTTTCGTCGGCGTCCATGCGAGGAAACGTTGACCCTGGGGAGGTCGATGTCAATAAGGCCCCGAAGTTCCCCTTAGGCCAAAAAGCGACGAACCGAATGATCGCAGCCGAAATGATGCTGGCCATCGACCCCGATGCGCCGGGCGGCCCTGAAGTCCTTGTCCCTGTGGCGCGACCTGTCCCGAAGCCCGGGATGGGCGAGGTGCTGGTGCGAGTCGCGGCGGCGGGCGTGAACCGCCCGGAAGTGTTGCAGCGGCAGGGCAAATACCCGCCGCCGCCGGGCGCCCCTTCCATTCTGGGCATGGAAATTGCCGGCACGGTGGTAGCGCTGGGGGACGGAATGGACGACTCGCTGCTCGGCAGGAAGGTCTGCGCGCTGATCGCGGGCGGCGCCTATGCCGAGTTCGCGGTGGCACCGGCCGGGCAATGCCTGGACGTGCCCGAGGGGCTGACCATGGTCGAGGCGGCGGCCTTCCCGGAAACGCTGTTCACGGTGTGGTCGAACCTGTTCGATCGCGGCTGGGCACAGCCGGGCGAAACCGTGCTGGTCCATGGCGGCACCAGCGGCATCGGCACGATGGCGATCGCGCTTGCCAAGCTGTTCGGGCTGACCATCCTGGTTACGGCGGGTTCGGATGAAAAATGCGCGGCGGCGCGCGCGCTCGGCGCCGATCTCGCGATCAACTACAAGACGCAGGATTTCGTCGCGGAAGTGAAGGCCTTTACCGGCGGCGAGGGCGTGCAGATCGTCATCGACATGGTCGGCGGCGACTATGTCGCGCGCAACCTGCAGTGCCTCGCCGAGGACGGCCGCCATGTCTCGATCGCGGTGCAGGGCGGGGCGACCGCGACGATCCCGGTTTGGGACGTGATGCGCCGCCGGCTGACGCTGACCGGCTCGACGCTGCGGCCGCGCTCGGTGGAATTCAAGTCGCTGCTCGCCGACGAGCTGCGCCGCCATGTCTGGCCGCTGGTCGCCGAGGGCAAGCTGAAGCCGATCATCGACCGCACCTATCCCTTCGCCGAGGCGCCCGCGGCGCACCGGCGGATGGAAGGGGGCGAGCATGTCGGCAAGATCGTGCTGACGATCGGCGACAATCTGGACTGATCGGTCGCCTGCTCAGGCGGCGATGCGGTGCTGGCGCAGGGCCTCCTGCGCCATCGGCAGCAGCAACTGCTCCTGATGCGCGGCGCGGCGTTCGCACAGGCGCAGCAGACGCTGGGCGGCGGCGCGGTGGCCCTGCGGGTCCGCGAGGACGTTGCGCAGCGGCCAGGCGGTGAAGTGATCCTGGGTGCGCTCTCGCCATTCGAGGTCCTGCTCGGTCGTGCGGCGCGCCATCGCCTGGTGGGCGCAGTCGTCGCTTTCGCGCAGCACGGAAAGCAGCAGGCGGTCCTTCGTCAGGGCATGGACGCGCATGGCGTCCAGGATCCGGGTACGCGCCGCGTCCAGCGCGGCGGAAGTGGGTCGGCTATTGAGCAGCAGCAGGGCCTTGGCGGCGTCGGTGAGGTCTTGGGTGGTGGCGAAAAGCGAAGTGAATGGCATCAGGGTCCTTCCTGATTGCATTCTAGCGCTTTTTCATGCGCGTGGGGTTCGTTGCCGCAATGAAATGAGTCGCGCGAGGTTCTTGCGAAGATCGGCCAGGTGCGGCTGGTCGATCGGCGGCGCGGCGGCGCGCCGGATCTGATCGGACATCGCCAGAATGTCGCGGACGATCGCCCGAAGTTGCTGCAACGACACGCCGTCTATCCTCCCCCGCTTGTTGTAGAGGCACGATGCAGGCGGGCCTGGTTTCGCAGCCCGATGGTGCCAGTCGGTGCTGCTCGATCCTGGACTATGACAGTCGCGTGAAATCCCAACGATTCGATTTGTAACAATGCCGCGCCATAGGCGATTCTCTACACTGCGCTAGCTGCACGGGAACTTGGGCATGGCTACGATCACCAGGCTTTCGTTTGATGTCGCGGGTCTCGCGGACTTTCACGCGATCACCCCCACGATTCCGGAACGTCCGATCGGCGAACGTCGTAAATATCGCGCGATCTGGATCTCGGATGTCCATCTCGGCACCCGCGGCTGCAATGCCGAGATGCTGATCGACTTTCTCGACCATGTCGACAGCGATACCATGTATCTGGTGGGCGATATCATCGACGGCTGGGCGATGAAGAAGCGCTTTTACTGGCCGGCCACGCACAACGACATCGTGTGGCGGGTGCTGAAGCGGGCGAAGCGCGGCACCGAGATCGTCTATATCCCGGGCAACCATGACGAGATGTTCCGCCAGTTCACCGGGCTCGATTTCGGCGGCGTGAAGATCAAGCGCCAGGCGATCCACACCACCGCCGACGGACGCCGCCTGCTCGTGCTGCACGGCGACGAGTTCGACGCGATCACCATGTCCCACCGCTGGCTCGCCCATCTGGGGGATGCCGCCTACGAGATGATGATGACGCTCAATCGCTGGCTGAACGCGGTGCGGCGCTGGATGGGCCTGCCTTATTGGTCGCTGAGCAAATACGCCAAGCAGAAGGTGAAGAACGCCGTGTCCTTCATCTCCAAGTTCGAGGAAATCGTTGCGCGGGAAGCAGGTGCCCGCGGCGTGGACGGCGTAATCGCCGGGCACATCCACAAAGCGGAGATCCGCCCGATCGACGGCATCGATTATTATAACGACGGTGATTGGGTAGAGGGTTGCACGGCGCTGGTGGAGCATTACGACGGATCCATGGAAATTCTCCACTGGGCCGACGAGATGGCAGCGCGCGAGTCGCTGCCGGAGTCCGAGGTCAGACTGGCGGCGGCGTGACGGCAGCGGCGGGGGACCAGGCCGTGCGTATCGCAATCGTGACCGATGCCTGGGAGCCCCAGGTCAACGGCGTCGTCCGCACGCTCCAATCGGTGCGGCGGGTGTTGGAGAGCCAGGGCCATCAGGTACTGGTGGTCTCGCCGGACAAATTCTATTCGCTGCCGTGCCCGACCTATCCGGAGATCCGGCTGGCGATCACCAGCGTCGCCGCCGTGGGTGCGATGCTGGAGGCGTTCGCCCCCAACGCGATCCACTTGGCGACCGAAGGGCCGCTATGCGTTGCCGCGCGGCGCTGGTGCTTGCGGCAAAAGCGTCCGTTCACCACCGCCTACCACACCCAGTTCCCCGATTATGTCTCGGCGCGGTCGGGCGTGCCGGCCGAATGGATCTGGCGCTATATCCGCTGGTTCCACACGCCCAGCGCGACGATCCTCGCTTCGACGGCATCGATCCGCCAGTCGCTGGTCGATCACGGCCTGCCCCAGGTGCGCCACTGGGGGCGGGGTGTCGACCTCGCCAATTTCCATCCCGGCATCGCGCCGCATCCGGGCGTGGCGGACTTGCCCGGCCCGGTGATGCTGTATGTCGGCAGGGTGGCGGTCGAGAAGAATCTCGAGGCGTTTCTCAGCGTCGACCGGCCCGGCACCAAGGTCGTCGTGGGCGACGGGCCGGCGCGGGCGATGCTGGAGGCGAAATATCCCGATGCCGTGTTCCTCGGCGCGCAGTTCGGGACCGATCTTGCCGCCGCCTATGCCGGGGCGGACGTGTTCGTTTTCCCCAGCAGGACGGACACGTTCGGCCTGGTGATGATCGAGGCACTGGCCTGCGGCACGCCGGTCGCGGCCTATCCGGTAACCGGGCCGGTAGATGTGCTGACGCCGGAAACCGGCGTGATGGACGAGGATCTGGGCGTCGCCATCGACAAGGCGCTCACCCTGGACCGCGGCGCCTGCGCCACCTATGGCCGCAGCTTCACCTGGGAAGCGAGCGCCCGACAGTTTCTTAGCGCGCTGGTGCCGATCGGCTGCGAGAAGGTCGCCGCCTGAAACGCGGAAACGCTTGCCCCAGCGGGCAAGCTACCCTACATCAAGACCATGTGTGGCCGCCCGTGATGGGCGGCCCTTATTGTTTCAAGTTCCGGAGATCCACCGTGGCCCAGCCGCTGATGCCGCACGCGACCGCTTCCTGGCTGGTCGACAACACGTCGCTGTCGTTCGAGCAGATCGCCGAGTTCTGCGGTCTCCACATCCTCGAAGTGCAGGCGATCGCTGACGATACCGCCGCGACCAAGCTCACCGGCCGCGACCCGGTGCGCGCGCACGAACTGACGATGGACGAGATCGAGAAGGGGCAGGCGAACCCCAATTACGTCCTCAAGATGCAGAAGGGTCCGGAGCAGGTCCGCCGCACCAAGGGGCCTCGCTACACGCCGGTCTCCAAGCGCCAGGACAAGCCGGACGGCATCGCCTGGATCCTGCGCCACCACCCCGAGGTTTCGGACGGCGCGATCGGCAAGCTGATCGGCACCACCCGCACCACCATCGCCGCGATCCGCGACCGCACCCACTGGAACATCGGCAACATCGTGCCGAAGGACCCGGTGACGCTGGGCCTGTGCTCGCAGCGCGAACTGGATGCGCTGGTCGCCAAGGCCGCCAAGGCGGCCGGTATCGAAGCGCCGACCGACACGCGCCTGGAAGGCGACCGCGAGGCACTGATCGAGCAGCTGCGCGCCGAGCGCTATGCCGCCAGCCATGTGCCCGAAGCGCAGGATGCGCCGATCGAGCATACGGCGGAGAGCCTGTTCAAGCATTGAGATCGCCTTCCCGGGCGTAGACGAACGGGCTCCGGCGCACCCTGCGCCGGAGCCCGTTCTGCTTGTTGGGACAGCTTTGCTCGCGTGATCCGGTGCGATAGGCTTCGTGCGGGGCGGGGACCCCAAGGAGGAGGATCGCCATGTGTGACGAACAGACCGCAGCCGACAATGCGCGTGTGCTGGGCGGAATGACCCGCCGCGGCTTCACCGCCGCCGCCGCTGCGACCGGCGTGATGGCGATCCTGCCGAGCCCGGCCAATGCCGCGGCGGTGAAGGGCCGGGACGTCACGATCAAGACGGCCGACGGCACCGCCGATGCCTATTTCGTCGCACCCGCGAGCGGCCGGCACCCGGCCGTGCTGGTGTGGCCGGACATCATGGGCCTGCGCCCCGCCTTTCGGCAGATGGCCGATCGGCTGGCGCAATCGGGCTATGCGGTGCTGACGGTCAACCAGTTCTACCGCTCGACCAAGGCGCCGTTCCTGAAAGCCGGCCAGTCGTTCGACCAGCCCGAGGTACGCGCGATGATCATGCCGTGGCGCGATCCGCTCACGCCCGCCGCGATCACCGCCGACGCCAGGAGCTTCGCCGCGTTTCTGGATGCCCAGCCGGAGGTGGATACCAAGCGCGGCCTGGGCAGCACCGGCTATTGCATGGGCGGGCCCTTCGTGTTCCGTACCGCCGCCGCGCTGCCCGGCCGGGTAAAGGCCGGGGGCAGCTTCCACGGCGCGCCGCTGGTGAGCGAGGCACCGGACAGTCCGCACAAGCTCGTGCCGGAGATGCAGGGGCGCTATCTGCTCGCCATCGCCGAAAATGACGACGCGCGTGCGCCCGGCGACAAGGAGGCATTGCGCACCGCCTTCACGGCTGCGGCGCTGCCCGCCGAGATCGAGGTCTATGCCGGCACCATGCATGGCTGGTGCCCGCCCGACAGCCGCGTCTACAACGCCGTCCAAGCGGATCGCGCATGGGATCGATTGCTCAAGACCTTCGCCAGCCTCTGACCGATTGACCGGCCCGCGGTTTCGTGTTCCCCTCTTGTTCCCGGCCATCCGAGTCGGGAGCAACAGGGGTACGGGGCCATGACGGACCAGCTGATTCTCTACACCAATCCGCAATCGCGCGGGCGGATCGCACGCTGGATGCTTGAGGAAGTGGGTGCCACCTACAGCGTCGAGGTGATGGACTATGCCTCGACGATGAAGGGCGAGGCGTATCGCGCGATCAATCCCATGGGGAAGGTGCCGGCGATCGTCCATGACGGCAAGGTCGTTACCGAATGCGCGGCGATCTGCGCCTATCTGGCGGAAGCCTTCCCGAATGCGGGCCTTGCGCCGCTGCCGGCGGAGCGGGCGGATTATTATCGCTGGCTGTTCTATGCGGCCGGGCCGGTGGAACAGGCGGCGACCAACAATTACGCCAAGTTCGACTCGGGCGAGCAGTCGCGCATGTTCGGCTATGGCAATTACGACCTCGTCGTCGAGGTGCTCGACCAGCTGCTCTCGTCTCGCGCCTATGCCACCGGCGAGCGCTTCACTGCCGCAGACGTGTATCTGGGCTCGCAGATCGGCTGGACGATGATGTTCGGCATGCTGCCGAAGCGCGATTCCTTCCTGGCCTATATCGAACGCGTGCAGGGCCGCGAGGCATATCAGCGCGCTTGGGCCATGGACGACGCGCTGGTCGCTGCGCAGCAAAAGGCGGCCGAGCCGGCTTGATGGCCCGTCGCGACGGTGCCGTGCGCGCACGGACTCGTCGTTGGCGGATCCTCGCCGCTGGCAGGAGTGCGCGTGCCGCTGGGGGGCGTCGCGGTGCCGGGGAATCACGATCACGGGACGGCGCCCGACGCGATCCGGACAGCGCTACGCCGCGCCGGTATCGTCGTGCGCTCCCACGCCGCGCTTCGTCGGGGGGCGATCGCCTTGCCTGGCGTCGATGATGCCTATTCCGGCCATGACGATGCGGCGCAAACGGTGGCTTGGTGGCGACATCTGGGCGGCATTCCCGTCGTCCTGACGCACGCGCCGGATCTGGTCCGGAGTGGCCCGGCGAACTACCGCTGCTGCTCGCGGGCGAACCGCATCGCGGTCAGGTCGTAGTGCCGGGTTGGGGCCCAATGTTCCGCCGCTTGCCGCACGAGCAGTGGCGGCGGCTGTACGACCTGCGCCTCCGCTGTGGCGGGATCGCCGATGGCGGATGCCGGATCGTGGTGACGGCCGGAGTGGGATCGGGCACCATGCCGCCCCGCCTCGGGGCGCCGCCGGACTGGTGGCGGATCGAACTGGGTGCGCCGCGCAGGCGCTGACAGGGCATGGGCTCGGCGCGCGATCAACCGGTGGCCAGCCGAACGAACGGCCGGCCGCGCGGTACCGTATGGATAGAACAAGTTGCGGCGCGTTTCCGCGCCGCGCGATCAGGCGTCGATCGTATAGTTGAGGAAGTCCGGGATCGGGCCGTTCCAACCCTCGTCCGGGCCGTCATCCTGGTCGCGGCGGCGGCGGCGATCGTCGCGGGCGGGCCGTTCGTCGCGGGCGGGCCGTTCGTCGCGGATCGGGCGCTCCTCGCGCGCCGGGCGCTCCGCGCGTGCGGGACGTGCGTGGCTCTCCTCGCGCGGCGCAGGGGCGGCGGCCTGTTCCTCGCGGGCCGGCGCGGCGCGGCGCGACTTCGGCTTGGCCGGTGCATCCGCAGCGACCTCGTCGCGGCGCGGCTCCGCCTTCTTGGCATCACGCTTCCTGCCGCGCTCCCGCGTCGGGGCGGCGGTCTGCGCATCGTCCGATGCCACCGGGCTCGGCACGCGTTCGATCTTGTGGCCGGTCAGCTTCTCGATCTCGGTGATGTTCTCGGCATCCTCGGGCGTCACCAGCGTGTAGGCGATGCCGGTGGCGCCGCCGCGGCCGGTGCGGCCGATACGGTGGACATAATCGTCCGGATGCCAGGGGGCGTCGAAGTTGAAGACGTGGCTGATGCCCTTCACGTCGATGCCGCGCGCCGCGACGTCCGATGCGACGAGGATGTTGACGTCGCCGTTCTTGAACCGGTCCAGCTCGGCGATGCGGGCCGACTGGTCCATGTCGCCGTGAATCTCCGCCGAGCGGAAGCCGTGCTTCTTCAGGCTCTTGTTCAGATCGCGGACGGTCGTCTTGCGGTTGCAGAAGATGATCGCGGTGGCGACCTCGTCCTGACGCAGCAGGTCGCGCAGCACCTGGCGCTTCACGTGCGCGGTGTTCGGCACCTGAACGATTCGCTGGGCGATGTTGACGTTGGCGGTGGCGGGGCGCGCCACTTCGATCGTCTTGGGGTCGGTGAGAAAGCGGTCCGCCAGCTTCTTGATGGGGGGCGGCATCGTCGCCGAGAACAGCAATGTCTGGCGCACCTTGGGTAGCTTGGTGCAGATTTCCTCGATATCGGGGATGAACCCCATGTCGAGCATCCGGTCCGCCTCGTCGATCACCAACAGGCTGCAGCCGGTGAGCAGGATCTTGCCGCGGCCATACAGGTCCATCAGCCGGCCCGGCGTGGCGATAAGGACGTCGACGCCCTTTTCCAGCGCCTTGACCTGATCGCCCATCTGCACGCCGCCGATGAGCAGGGCCATGGAGAGCTTGTGGTTGAGGCCGTATTTCTCGAAATTCTCCGCGACCTGCGCCGCAAGCTCGCGCGTCGGCTCGAGGATCAGCGAACGCGGCATCAGCGCGCGGGTGCGCCCTTCGCCGAGCACGTCGATCATCGGCAGCACAAAGGCCGCGGTCTTGCCGGTGCCCGTCTGGGCGATACCGATGAGGTCCTTGCCCATCAGCACCGACGGGATCGCCTGGCGCTGGATTGGAGTCGGCTCGGTATAGCCGGCGTCGGTCACCGCGCGGAGAAGTTCGTCAGAAAGGCCGAGATCGGCAAAGCTCATGCAATTGTCCGGAAAATAGGGCGCGTTCACTGCGCCTCAGCAGAAGGCATCGCGCTTGCGGATTCAACCGCAAAAGTCAAGCTCAGCGTGCGCGAACGAGGTTCTTGAAGGCCTGAATAGGGCATGTTCTGCCCGATCGGGAGCGCAAGGCATCGCGACCCGCGCAGAACTTGCTGTCCTTTGTCGGCTTCAGATAGGCACCCGAATAGAAACCCAGCGCCGGGCATTCGGCGCCCAGCTTGGCGCGGAGCAGCGATCCGTCCTCGAGGATCAGGTCCACGCTGTCGGCCGCGTTGACGGTGAAGCCCTGGATCCGGCCCACGTCCACGCAGCTTTTGGCGCGACGTTCGACGACGGAGGGGGATTCGCGGACGACGATCGTCGTGGTCGTCACCGTCATGCGCGGCACGTGAATCGAAACATGCTGCTGGAAAGACGGCGCGATGGCAGCGTCGACGGCCATGGCCGGGCGCGCCGCGGGAGCGGCGAGCAACAGCGCAAGGCCGGCAGCGGCGATCGGCAGTTTCAACATGGTGGGATCGGACAATAGGTGCATCGGCTTGAACGCTGGATGAACTGCCGCACGCCATGCTAGTGCGCAACCATCATGACACCCGCGCAGCAACGCATCACTGCCTTCGCCGCCGAACGCTTCGGCCCCAAGGCGGTCACGACCGATCCGCAGGACATCGAGCCCTGGCTCACGGACTGGCGCCGCCGCTATCACGGCGCGGCGCCTGCGATCCTGTCGCCCGGGTCCACCGAAGAGGTCAGCGCGCTGGTGGCGCTGGCCAACGACCTTGGCGTGGCGCTCGTCCCGCAGGGCGGCAATACCGGCATGGTGGGGGGCGCGATTCCGCCGGCGGACGGATCGGCGCTGCTTTTCTCCACCCGTCGCCTGCACCGTATCCGCCGCATGGACCCGGAGGCGAATCTGGCCGTTGCCGAGGCGGGCGTGATTCTCGGGACGTTCCGTGACGCGGCCGAGGCTGCGGGGCGGCGCTTTCCGCTCGATCTGGGCGCGCGGGGCAGCGCCACGATCGGCGGGCTGGTTTCCACCAATGCCGGCGGCGTGCAGGTGCTGCGGTTCGGAACGATGCGCGCGCTGGTGGCGGGCGTCGAGGCGGTGTTGCCCGATGGATCGGTGCATGACGGGCTGTCGGCGCTGAAAAAGGACAATCGCGGCTACGATCTCAACCAGCTGCTGATCGGCGCCGAGGGGACTCTCGGCATCGTCACGGCCGCCACGCTGCGGCTGGTGCCGGCGGCGGCCGCGCGGGCGGTGGCGTGGGTGGGGGTGGAGAGTCCGGCGCAGGCGCTCGCGTTGCTGCGACGGTTGCAGGCCGCGACCGACATGATCGAGAGTTTCGAGATCATGCCCGACGATACCGTCGCGCTGGTGCTGGAGCATGTGCCGGGCACACGCCTGCCGCTTGCCGGTGCGCATCGCTGGCACGTGCTGATCGAGGCCGTAACCGGCGATCCGGCCGCCGAGGCACCGGCAGTGGTGCTCGAACGCATGCTGGCGGAAGCCTTTGAGAGCGGCCTGGCGCAGGATGCCGTCATCGCCGCCAGTGAGGCGCAGGCGGAACAGTTCTGGCGGATCCGGCATTCCATTTCCGAGGCGGAGCGCGCGAGCGGCCCCGCCGTGCAGCACGACATCTCCGTGCCGGTGGAGGATATGCCACGCTTCATGGTGGAAGGCGGGGCGGAGGCCGAGGCGCGCTTCCCCGGCACGCACACGATCGCCTATGGCCATCTCGGCGACGGCAATGTCCATTTCCATGTGCGCGCACCCAGGGGCGTTGATCGCGACCGCTGGTATGCCGAGGAGGCGCCGCGGATCACGCGGCTGGTGCACGACATGGTGGTGGCCGCGGGCGGATCGATCTCGGCCGAACACGGTATCGGTCAGATGAAGCGCGACGAGCTCGCGCGTCTGTCGCCGCCGGCGCGAATGGCTGCCCTGCGCGCGATCAAGACCGCGCTCGATCCCAAGCTGATTCTCAATCCGGGAAAGCTGGTCGCGCTTGCGCCGACCATCGTCAGCAAATAGACCGCGGGCCGGTTGAAACGCCTTTCGACGAAAAAAGTTCTCAGGAGATCCTCATGGCCAGCGCGCCGCAGTCGCTTCCCTTGTTCTACAATCAGCTCGAGCCGCTTTCGAGCCAGGTCCATGCCGATTTCCGCACGCGTTCGACCGACCGCGCGCCGTTTCTTGCCGGCCAGCACGCGGTGCCCGTCACCGTCGAGGAATTTCCGCTGGTGCAGCGCTTCATGCCGATCGTCTTCTCGGTGGGCGAGGACCCCGTGCCGCTGGCGCTGATGGGCCTGAACGAAGGCGTGAACACCTTCTTCGACACCGAAGGCAAGCTGGTCGACCAGAATTTCTACGTGCCCGCCTATATCCGTCGCTATCCGTTCCTGCTGGCGCGCCTGCGCCCGGACACCGACGAGCTGTCGCTTTGCTTCGATCCGACTTCGGACGTGGTCGGCAAGTTCGACGAAGGCGAGCCGCTGTTCAACGGCACCGAGCCGAGCGAGATCACCAAGAATATCCTGCAGTTCAACGAGCAGTTCGAGACGGCCGGTGCCCGCACCAGCCAGTTCATGCGCGAGCTCAAGGACTTGAACCTGCTGATCGACGGCGAAGTCTCGATCCAGCCGGACGGCGCCGAGCAGCCGTTCATCTATCGCGGCTTCATGATGGTCGACGAGAACAAGCTGAACGAGATGCGCGGCGACCAGCTCCGCAAGATCGTGCAGAACGGCATGCTGCCGCTGATCTACGCCCACCTGTTCTCGCTGGCGCAGATGCGCGAGCTGTTCGCCCGCCAGATGCGCGCGGGTTGGCAGCCCGAGGTGCAGCTGGTCGGCTGATCCTCGCCGGGGCAAGGCTCGCCCTTGCCCCATACTGCCTTGCGCCCCTCCTCCTGGGAGGGGCTTGGGGATGGCGGGATTCCGAGCCAGAAGCATGGTTTCGATGATGCGCCGTCCCGCCCCAACCCCGTCCCCGATGGGGGCGGGGCTTGATGGACGGTAAGGATCTGGCGCATCCCGATCGCGCCCGCCGGCTCCCAAAAAACCGCACCGCCGTTCAACCGAAAAACTTCTGCGACGAGTTGCCTTGAACTCGGTTGCCCCGTCTCTATATCTCTAAGGTACGGCTCGTGTCCCCCCTTTCGCGATGCCGTGCGACGCGCCTTCGGGCGTGTCTCCTCCCTGAACCTTGGCCACCTCGTGGGTAACCGCGAGGTGGTTTTTTATGTGCGGTTCACTCGGCGGCCAAGGCGCCGGGCAGCGCTTCCTCGGCCAGTGCATCGACGATGGCGCGCAGCAGCGCCGTGACGGCCGGTGCTGCCGGCGCGAGGCCGTCGAATGCGGCGTCCAGATAGAGCGACCGATCGAATTCCAGCTGCAGTGCGTGAATGCCGCGACGCGGATCGCCGTGACGCTCCAGGATATGGCCGCCGGCATAGGGCGTGTTCGCAGCGGTCGCGATACCGTGCTGCCGCGCCACGGCCGCCGCGCGCGTGCCGAACCGGCCGGCGGCGGCGCGGCCGAAGCGATCGCCGATCACCAGCCGCGGCGTGGTTTCCGGCGAGCCCAGGGGCGGCATCGAATGGATGTCGACCAGCAGCGCGATGCCGAATCGTGCCCGTGCCGCAGCCAGCGCCTCGCCAAGCGCCAGGTGGTAGGGGCGGTGATCCGCCTGGATTCGCGCGGCGATGTCCTCTGCGGCGAAGCGGCCCTGCCAGAGCTGGCCCAGCGTGCCGACCCGGCGCGGCACCAGCCCCAGCCCGCTGCGTACCTTGGTGGACAATGGGCGGCCGAGAAGATGCGCGCCCTCGTCGATCTGGGGATCGCGATCATGCTCGGCGCGGTTGAGATCAATCCAGGCACGGGCGCGCGTGGCGACGAACAGCGTCTCTTCCCGACGCGCGTCGATCGCCAGAAGGTCGATATGGCGATCCTCAAGGGCGCGCAGCGCGGCAGGCGGCACCCGCAGCGCGGCGAGCAGCGACTCCGGATAGTCGCGCCCGCCATGGGGCACGGAGAGCACCACGGGGCTTTCCGGGGGTACCGGCCCGTAGCGATCGAAGCTGGCGGCGCTAGTCACCCGGAGAGACTAGGCCCGCAGGATCGGGCGGGCAACGGATGGGAACTGCCCTGGCTGGAAAATCTTAAGGGGTTGGCCCATAAAGGGCGGGCGGTTGGTACCGATGGGGTGAAGATGATCCGGATTCTGCTGGCCGAAGACGATCGCGTGATGCGCGAATATCTCACCCGCGCGCTCGAACGCTCGGGCTATGCGGTCAGCGCGGTCGATCGCGGCACGGCGGCGGTGCCCCTGCTCGAGTCCGAGCGATTCGACCTGCTGCTCACCGACATCGTGATGCCGGAGATGGATGGGATCGAGCTTGCGCAGCGCGCCGCGGAGATTGCGCCCGAGATGCGGGTGATGTTCATCACCGGGTTCGCGGCGGTGACGTTGCGCGCCGGCAAGCAGGTGCCGCAGGCCCGCGTTCTCTCCAAGCCGTTCCACCTGCGTGATCTGGTGCTCGAGGTCGATCGGATGTTCGAATCGGAGAATGTGGGACAAAATTGAAATTCGCGCTTGCACGGGGGGCGGACCCCCGCTAAAGGCGCGCTTCCCGAGTTTCGGGCGCGTAGCTCAGTGGTAGAGCACTGTGTTGACATCGCAGGGGTCGCAAGTTCAATCCTTGCCGCGCCCACCATCAAAGACCCCGCTAAGCCCATGGCTTGGCGGGGTTTTTTGTTGTTCTTAAGCGATCGCCCGGAGGCGCGGTCGCGGTTGGAATCGCAGCCTCTTGCCGGGAGCGTCGGGTCGATGGTAGCGCTATCGGGAAGCGGCAATAGCCGCTCCGCAAAATGACGAGAGGATAGGCTGTTGCGTCTTTCGCTGAAACTTCCGACGGCTGCGGCTGCTATCGCGCTGCTTGCCGGCTGTTCGTCTGGCAATTCCGCGCAGAATGATGCCGCCGCGAATGCCGCGGCCCCGGCAAATGCGTCTGCCGAAGCACGCAGCCCGGACGGCAAGCAGTATCTGGCCCAGCCGCTGGTGAAGGACCTGTACTTCGCCGATCCCTCCGCGCACGTCTTCAACGGCAAGATCTACGTCTATCCCAGCCATGATGTCGACGCGGGTATCCCCGACGACGATCTCGGCAGCCAATATGCGATGCACGACTATCAGGTGCTGAGCATGGACCGGCCGGGCGGGCCGGTGACGGTAAACCCCGTCGCGCTCGACCTGAAGCAGATTCCCTGGGCCAAGGAAAAGGCCTGGGCGCCGGACGCGGCGTTCAAGAACGGCACCTATTACCTGTATTTCCCGGCCAAGGATAAGCAGGGCGTGTTCCGGATCGGCGTCGCCACCTCGGCTTCGCCGGTCGGCCCCTTCAAGGCGGAACCCGAACCCATCGCAGGGGCCTATTCGATCGACCCTGCCGTGTTCACTGACGACGACGGCCAGAGCTATCTGTATGTCGGCGGTATCTGGGGCGGGCAGCTGCAGCGCTGGGCCACCGGCAAATACGATCCCAATGCCGGCGATACCGATTTGAAGAAGGACGATCAGCCCGCCCTGTCCGGCAAGGTGGCGCGCCTCACGCCCGACATGAAGCATCTGGCCGAACCGCTCCGCGACGCGGTCATCTTGGACGAGAAGGGCAAGCAGGTCCTCGGGGGCGACCATGATCGCCGCTTCTTCGAGGCCGCGTGGACGTTCAAGCGCGGTGGTAAATACTATTACATGTACTCGACGGGCGACACGCACTTCCTCAACTACGCCATTGGCAGCAGCCCCTACGGCCCGTTCAAATATACCGGCCGCGTCCTGGAGCCGGTCCAGGGCTGGACGAGCCATGGTTCGGTCTTCGAATTCCAGGGCAAATGGTATCTGGCGTACCATGACACGCAGCTCACGAATAAGAACCATCTCCGCTCGGCCAAGATCACCGAACTGACCTTCCGCCCCGACGGCACGATCGAGACGCTCAAGCCGTTCAAGGACTGAGCCGGCGCGGCGCCCCCAGGGGGCGTCGCTGGTCGGCCCGCGCCGGTCGCTCCAGCGGCGGCGCAACGGGGTCCCGCCATGGGGCGGACGTGCTTCTGCCGCGTCGCCATGGTCCGGCGTGCCTCAATGCGGGTGTGGCTGCGGGCGTATGAGTCTTCGGCCCAGCTCGGCATGCAGGTCGCGAAGATTGCGCCGAACGGCTTCCAGCACGGCCCGGCTCGCGCGGTGCTGCTTTTGCGCGCTATCCGGGACGAATAGGTCGGCTGGCGCCTTCGCGTCCCAGCGACCGGCGCGTTCCACCGCCGCCCTCTCGGCACATGTCAGCGAAAGCCTGAAATGCGGGGCTATCCTATCGACAAAAGCCTCCGGCAAGTCAGCATAGTCGATCACCAGGCCATGCCACCTGGCAAGCGCCTGAATCGCTGCCTCGTGATGCTTCGCGAAGATGCGGGCGCACAGATCCTCTGGGCCAGGCAGATCGTCATCGATGCCGTACAACCCGCCCGGCACGAGCGAAGGCACGGTTTGATATCCGCGCATCCGCATCTGCGAGACCAGCACCTCTACCGGGTCCCGAAACAGATACACCCATGGCACGTGCGGCAGGGCGGCATGGATCAGCGGGAATGCCAGGATGTGCCAGCTATCCAGTTTGATGAAACATTGCCGTTCGCCATGCCGCGCGCGGCCCAGCGCCGATGCCATTGCGCGAAGCAGTGCGGTGCCGCGATCGCCCCGGAGGCCAGCCCCGGCCATGGCAAGACGCACCGCCGCGTCGAAGGGGCCGGGTTCGGACAAGGACAATGTTGCAGGGAGTGCGCCCAGCATCTGCGCGACCAGCGTCGAGCCGCAGCGTGACATGTGATAGACCAGCCCGCGCAACGGGGCGGCGGCCCCGTCGTCCGGCGCATTGTCGATGAAGTCGTCGAGCTTGGTGACGTGGCGGAAAACACGATTGAACGGCCGCGCCAGCGCGCGCTGCATCGAATCTTCGAAGAAGCTGTCCTTCAGCGGGTCGTCGCCAAAATAGGCCCAGTCGACCAAGGGCCCGTCATCGGAATCGACGATCCGTACCGGCAACCATTCGAGCGGGGGCCAGGCGGGGGTCGGCACGACCGACGCGGCGCGGGCGCGGGCACGGGGCGCCAAGGCATCCGGGGCCAGCGTCAGTCCCAGCCGACCGGCTGCCGCCATCGCCTGCGCGGAAAAGCGTTCGTGGCGCTCGCACGTCCCGAGCTGCCGTTGCAGTTCGGGAGCCGACATCACTGCCGTTTGAAAGGCGTGCAATGCGTTGCGCATTCTTCTCCCCCATTGCATGATCGCACGCGCCGGCGCTTTTGCAAGCAGCGCAGTCCATGCTCGGGAGGGTATCGTCGCGTGGAAACCGGAATGCGCTACGTCTATCCCGATCGCGTACGCTTGCCGCTGGTGTTCGATCCGGTGCGGCTCCGCGCCGATCTCGCGACGCTCGCAGCCGGCACATGGACGCCGCATTTCGTGCCGCAAAACTACAGCGGAGATTGGGGCGTGATGCCGCTCCGCGCGCCCCTCGGCGCCGAACATCCCATCCTGCAGATCGCCGCGATGCCGGACGCGCGCGACTTCGTCGACAGGCCGGCCTTGCAGCGTGCGCCCTATCTGCGCGAGGTGCTCAGCCACTTCGACTGCACGCTACGCTCCGTACGGCTGATGCGGCTGGGCCCCGGATCGTGCATTCGCGAGCATCGCGATCTCGGGCTCTGCGCGGAGGATGGGCTGGCGCGGCTGCACATACCGATCCTTACCAATTCTCAGGTGCGGTTCGAGGTCAATCGCGACCCCGTGGTGATGGCGCCCGGCGAAGTCTGGTATCTTCGGCTGAGCGATCCGCACCGCGTTGACAATGCCGGCGCCGACGCGCGCGTCCATCTGGTGATCGACGCGGAAATGAGCCCGTGGCTCGACGCCCAACTACGCGGCAGGGCCTGAGGTCGCGCACCACCGCATGGGCTGGTGGAGGCCGTCGCCTGCATCCGTGTCGCTGAAGCCGAGACGTGCATAGAGCGCGTGCGCGCGACGGTTATCGACGGCGACCGTCAGCGCCACGGCGCGCGCGCCGGCGGCGGCGGCGCTTTGCTGGACCCAGGCGATCAGCCGCGAGCCCAGTCCCTGGGCCCGCCAACCGGTCGCGAGCAGGATGTCGACGATGCGCCATTCTGAGGTGCTCCGATCGAGATACAGGCGGCCGATCGGCACCTCGTCCCGGAGCAGGATCCAGAAATCCGCGCGCGGGCATCGGCGAACGAAATGATGGTGCTGCAGCCGGAACTGCTCGTCGACAAAGGCCTGCTTCTCCGCCTGGGACCAAGGGTGAAACAACAGTTCGGGCATGCGGAGTTGCGCGTACCAGGCAGCCAGTTCGGGAAGGTCGTCCAACGAGGCGGGGCGGAGCGCAATTCCGACGCGTTGCAGCGCGCCGGTATCGATCGCAGCCCGACGACGCGGAGGAAAAGGTCGAAGGCGCGGGGATGCAGCGGTCACCGGCAGATCTTCGCCATGACATTCTGATATTCTTGCGCTTCCCACAGTACATATTTCACGGCAGGGTGTCTCGCGGACAACAATGCGCGCGATGTGGAGGGGATGGAAAGATGCATCTGCTTACACCCGAAGACTTCGAGCCCTGGATCGGCCGGAAGGTCCGGGTAGCAACGCTCCCCGAGCCCGTGGAAATTACGCTGGAGCGTGTTGATCGGCGCAGTCCGATGCGCGGCTTCGATGTTCGCGAACCATTTTCGCTGTTCTTCGAGTCGCCGCTGCACGTTTTCTTGGTCGACGGTACCTATGATCTCGATTGCGGCAAGGGCGGCCCGCACGCCGTCCTGCTGACACAGCTGCGACCCTCCGACCGCCGCTTTTACGAGGCCGTCTTTGCCTGACCGCGGGGGGCGAGGTTTGGTCCACGTCCAGGCGTTGGGCCGGGGGGACGCGGACCTCTCGGATCAATTGCGCGTGGGATAGATCCCCCTCAACGCGATGTTGGTCTGGACGGCGAGGAAGGGACTCATGGTCGAGAAGGGGATATTGTTTCCCGCGACGCCGACCTGAACGGACCCCTGCGGCGTGAAGGTGCCCCCCGTGATGTTGACGCCGCCGAGGTTCACCGGCGTGCCGGTGGTGCCCGCCGGCACATAGATTTTCACCTGGCTTGGGCCGGCATTGGCGCAATTCGCGAGGAAGGAGCCCTCGGCAGGCGTGTTCACCTGCGCGGTGGTTTGACCGGTATACGCCTGAAGCGAGCCGGTGGCCGATGTCTGCCCCGCAACACCGTTAAAGACGGCCGCGTGGTTATGTTGCGGCATGTTGGCGATCGTCAGCGTCTCGTTTTCGGCGCCCCCGACGTCACCCCATTCATATGTCTGGCCGCTCGCCGTGCTCAATCCGAGACCCAGGAAAGAACGGCCAGCGGCATTCGGCAATGCGAAGGTGCTCACGCCGTTGCCGCCAAAGGTGGTGCCCAGCAACGCGAACAACGCATTGTTCTGGCTGATGGGGATGATTTGACCGTTACACGAAGCCCAGCCCGCCGGTGCAAAATTAAAGCCGGCATGCATGATTTGGCCAATAAATGGATCGGACAAGCCCTACCTCCTTCGCCTTATAACGGAACCGTATCGAAGTATTTCGGTATAGGAGTTGATGCGTTGTAGATACCCGATCAAAGCGATTCGCAAGCAGATTTCGAACGGGCCTATACGATAAGAAAAAAATGATGTGCTGCATCACGAAATTGTCGGTACGCGTGCGTACCGAAATCGATATCCTATGCTGCATCGCGAAATAAATGGCGAAATCGTAAAACCGGGAAGCCTTTGACGCGATTATCGTAACCTTCGTTTTACCCCTTTATCTTATACGGTTGCGAGCAAATAGAGTTGTCTATAAGTAGCTTGGTGTCCACTGGGGCAGCTGGGGGCGTTGTACATGATCTGGGGCTTGGGGAGGGCGCAGTCCGCCTGTGGTCGGATTGTTAAGGCTGTTTTCAGTGAGAAGCCTTGTACGGATGCAGTTGGAGTGCGGCGTAGCAGCGCGCGTCCTCCCTGGCGGATGCAGCGGCAACTTCATGCAGCGGTCGCGGGCGGCCTTTTTCTCTTTGCGCCTGCGCAAGCCATGGCGGCATCAGCTGCCTGCAATGAGATAAATACCTTCAGCGGTACCTACACGGTCAATGCGGCTGGCGATTCCGATAATTCAAAGTTTACTACCCAGCCGCTCGTCAATGGAGAGACGGTAAACTATTCCTGGTCGGGCAACACGCAGGCCGCCCATGTCTTCATAGTCTATACTCGGGATGGCGGCAGCGGGGCCACCTATGCGTCGGACTCGCTACAAGACTCTACCGCATCGAGCGGGAGCGGGTCGTTCACCTTCAACGGGACCAGCAGCGGCGATTATCTGCAGCTGGGACTATCAAGCTACAACGTGACTAACAGCAGCACCCCCGTGCCCTTCGGAACCGCCAGAAGCGTCCAGATCACGATCAGCTGTTCAACGGGAACGACGCTCGGCGTAACAATGAACCACAGCGGCAATGCCGTTCAGGGCGGTTCGCTCGCGTACACGATCACGCCCAGCGTCTCGGGCGGCGCCACCACCAGCGCGACGCTGACCGCCACCTTCACGCTGCCGAGCGGCATGACCTATTCGAGCGCTTCGGGCTCGGGCTGGAGCTGCAGCGGGTCGGGCCAAACGGGTTCGTGCACGCGCACGACCGGATTCAGCGCCGGCTCGGGGCCAACGATCACGTTGAACGCCGCTTTCGCCAGTAACGCGTCGAGTCCGCTCAGTCCCTCCGTCCAGCTTTCCGGCGGCGGCGCATCGAATACCCCGAGCGCATCCGATTCCACCGTGGTGGTGGGCACGCCGACGGTAACCTCGATCGCGCCCACGTCCGGATCGTCGGCGGGCGGCACCAGCGTCGTGATCACCGGTACGAACCTGAGCGGTGCGACCAGCGTGTCCTTCGGGGCCGCGCCTGCCCCGGGCTATACCGTCAACAGCACCACGCAGATCACCGCGACGTCGCCGGCCGGCACCGGCACGGTCGATGTTCGGGTGACCACCGCGGGCGGCACGAGCGCGACCAGCGCGGCCGACCAATTCACCTATGTCGCGGCACCCTCGGCATCGGCCTATACCGCACCAGCCGTTGCTTATGGTGCAACGGGCGCGACGTTCAGCCTCGCAGGCCAGGTTACCAATAGCCCCACCAGCTTCGCGGTCGGATCCTCGACCACCGCCAATGGCGGTACCGTTTCGATCAACAATGCGGGCCTCGTCACCTATTCTGCACCGGCCGGATATCGCGGGAACGACAGCTTCACCTACACCGCCAGCAATAGCGGCGGCACCTCGGGGTCGGCATTGGTGACGGTGCCGGTGAGCAATCCCACGCTTTCCGCCAGCCTGACCGGCAGCGGCACGCGCGGCACGGCGTTGAGCGGCGTGCAGGTCGTCACCACCGGCGGCACCGCGCCCTATAGCTGCAGCACCACGCTCGCCTCGGGCGCGCTTCCTGCCGGCACCCAGCTCGACACCAATTGCACGATCACCGGCACGCCGACGGCGAGCGGCACGTTCAGCTTCACCGCGAACGTGACCGACAGTTCGGTGCCATCGGGCTTCACCCAGGCGACGGGTTCCCTTTCGCTCGTCATCGCCTCGCCAACTCTGACGCTGTCGCCTGCGGCCGGGGCGCTTCCGGCCGGCACCGTGGGGGCAAACTATTCGCAAAGCTTCACCGCGGGCGGCGGCACCGCGCCCTACAGCTACGCCATCTCCGCGGGCACCCTTCCTGCGGGACTGATCCTTTCGGGGAGCACGGTTGCGGGCACGCCATTCCAGGACGGCACCTTCAACTTCACCGTCACCGCGACGGACAGCGCCTCCGCCGGTAGCGGCGGTCCCTATTCGGTGTCCAAGAGCTATTCGATCACCGTCAGCGCGCCGACCATCACCTTGACCCCCACCTCGCTCCCCGGCGCGACCGCTGGGGTCGGGTACAACCAGAACATCACGGCGAGCGGCGGGGTCACGCCCTATACCTATGTGATCACCGCCGGGGCCTTGCCTGCGGGATTGACCCTCTCCAGCAGCGGGACGCTGTCCGGCACGCCCAGTGCGGGCGGCAGTTTTACCTTCACCGTCACCGCCACGGATAGCTCGAGCGGGACGGGGCCGTTCACCGGCAGTCGTGCCTATTCGCTGACCGTTGCTGCGGCGACGGTCACGGTCGCGCCGACCACGCTGCCGAGCGCGCGCGCGGGAACGCCGTTCAGCCAGGCGCTGACCGCCTCGGGCGGCAACGGCACCTACACCTTCGCGCTGACGGCAGGTGCCCTGCCGCCGGGCTGGACTTTGTCGCCCAGCGGCGTGCTGTCGGGCACCGCCACGGAAAGCAACACGTTCAATTTCACCATCACGGCCACCGATCAATCGATCGGCGCCGGTGCTCCTTATAGCGGCAGCCAGGCATATTCGACGAATGTCGGGATACCGCTCTTCACGCTCACCGCGCCTACCCTGTCGGGTGCGGCCGGCGTGGCCTATACCGGCCACTTCGTCGCCGGCGGCGGCACCGCACCCTATGTCTATTCCCTGTTCAGCGGCACGCTCCCGCCAGGCTTGGCGCTTGGATCCGACGGGACCCTGTCGGGCACGCCGACCTCTGCGGGAACGTTCAACTTCGCGGTTGTCGCGCAGGATAGCACCACGGGTCCCGCCGGACCGTTCCGGGTCGGTAGTGGCTACACCTTCACGGTCAGCCCGCCCTCGGCGCCGACGGCCGGGCCGGTCAACGTTACCGTCGCCTATAATTCGTCCGCCAATTCGATCGCGCTCGCCTTGTCGGGGCAGACCGCCGCCAGCGTGGCGGTGGCGACGCCGCCGGCGCATGGCACCGCCACGGTCAATGGCCTTGCGATCGACTACACCCCGACGGCCGGCTATTTCGGCGCCGACAGCTTCACCTATACCGCAACCAATGCGGGGGGTACGTCGGCCCAGGCGACGGTGAGCATCACCGTCGGCGCGCCGGGAGCGCCCACCGCCGCAAACCGCAGTGGCGTGGCGATCCCGTATAACAGCGGCGGCACCGCGATCGACCTCTCCGCATCGATCTCCGGCGTGCATGCCAGCATCAGCGTGGCGACCGCGCCTGCGCACGGCACGGCCAGCGTGGCGGGCGACGTGGTCACCTATACGCCCACGGCCGGCTATGCCGGGGCGGACAGCTTCACCTATACGGCCACCGGCCCTGGCGGGACCTCGACGCCCGCAACGGTGGGCCTCGTCGTGGCATCGCCTGCCGCGCCGACGGTCGCCGATCGCAGCGGGGTGGCGATCCCGTATACCAGCACCGGTACCGCGATCGATCTCTCCACATCGATCTCCGGCGTGCATACCAGCATCAGCGTGGCGACCGCGCCTGCGCACGGCACGGCGAGCGTGGCGGGCGATGTGGTCACCTACACGCCTGCTGCCGGCTATGCCGGGGCGGACAGCTTCACCTATACGGCCACCGGCCCCGGCGGCACCTCGACGCCCGCAACGGTGGGCCTCGTCGTCGCATCGCCGGCCGCGCCGACGGTCGCCGATCGCAGCGGCGTCGAGGTACCGAATGGCAGCACCGGTACCGCGATCGATCTCGGCAGCTCGATCACGGGCATGCACACCGGCATCGCGATCGCCACCGCGCCCGCGCACGGCACGACGAGCGTGGCGGGCGACGTGGTCACCTATACGCCCACGGCCGGCTATGCCGGGGCAGACAGTTTCACCTACACGGCGACAGGCCCGGGCGGCACCTCGGCGCCGGGAACCGTGCGCATCACCGTGACCGCGCCGGCGGTGCCGAGTGCGACCAATCGGAGCGTGGCGGTGGGCTATAACAGCCCCGGCACGCCGATCGATCTCGCGGAGTCCGTGACCGGTGTCTACACCAGCATCGCGGTCGCCGGTGCGCCGGCCCATGGCACCGCCACCGTTTCGGGCAGCGTGATCACCTATATTCCGACGAAAGACTCGTTCGGGGCGGACAGCTTTACCTACACGGCCACCGGACCGGGCGGCACGTCCGCGCCCGCTACCGTGACCGTCACCGTCGCGACGCCGCCACCGCCGGCCGTGGAACCGAGCAGCAGCACGGTGCCCGCCGCAACCACGGCGCAGCCCGGCATGAACACCGAAATCAACTTGTCCGAGCTGGTCAACGGCAACTTCACCACCATCGAGATCCAGACGCCACCGTCGCACGGCACGCTGACGCTGCGGAACCTCAACGCTTCCCCGAGCGGCGGCGTGCGCCCGCTCGCGGTAACAGCCGTGACGGCGGTCTACACGCCGAACGTGAACTATGTCGGTACAGACAGCTTCAGCTTCGTCGCCGTCGGACCGGGCGGGCGCTCGGCGCCCGCCGCCGTGACCATCCAGGTCGTCGCCGCCCTGCCGCAGGCGCTGCCCAAGACGGCGGAGACCGGCGACGGCCAGCGCGTGTCGGTCGACCTGACTGCCGGTGCGCTCAATGGTCCGTTCACCGGTGCGGCGGTGGTGGGCATGACGCCGACGGACGCGGCGGTCACCCAGGTGGTTGCCAGCGGTTCGGGCGCAACCCAGGCCTATCGCCTCGACATCGTTCCGGCGGCGCGTTTCGGCGGCACGATCGTCATCCAATATACCTTGAGCAACGCCTTCGGCACGTCGGCGCCGGCGACGGTTACCGTCACGGTTGCGGCGCGTCCCGACCCGACGCTCGATCCCAATGTGCGTGGCCTCAGCGACGCACAGGCCGAAGCGGCGCGTCGCTTCGGGCGCGCGCAGGTGGCAAACTTCATGCGCCGCACCGAGCAGCTGCATAACGGTGGCGGCTCGAGCAAGTCGCAGATGGGCGTCAGCCTGGCTTCGCGGGATCAGCATCCGGTGATGCGCGACAACCCTGCCTTCGATTCGTACGCCGCGACGATCACCGAGCGGATGCGCATGTCGGGTGAGGATCCCGCGCTGGGCGCCATCGCGCGTCGCAGGCCTTCCGCGATGAGCGGCGGCGGCACCCCCGACGCGGTTGATGGGGACGCGCGGCGAATGGCGATGGCCGGCTCCCCGGCTGCCACCGCGCCTGCCGGGCGCCCGACCGTCCAGGGGAACGACGATGGCGACGGTGGTGACGGCACGCGCCGCAAGGGCTCCGTGGCCCTGTGGACCGGCGGCGCCATCGATATCGGCACCCAGGATGCGACGAGCGATCGTTCGAAGATCACCGCGACCACCTCGGGCCTCAGCACGGGCGCGGACATCAAGTTGGCGGACGGCATCCTCGTCGGCATCGGCGGCGGCTACAGTAACGATGTCAGCCGCATCGGCGGCAGCAAGGCACGGGTGCGCAGCGAGAGCCGATTGGTCGCTGCCTATGCCAGCCTGATGCCCGTGGAGGGCGCCTTCATCGACGGCATGGTGGGCCTTGGCGATCTGAGCTTCACCACGCGCCGGCTGGAGGGAACGACGAACGCCACCGCACTCGGAAGCCGGGACGGCACCTTCACCCTCGGCGCGCTGGCGCTTGGGATCGATCGGGAGGGTGGGCCGCTGCGGTGGTCGCTCTACGCGCGCGGGGAGTTCTTCAGGGCCAATCTCAACGGCTATACGGAGAGCGGGGCCGGGCGCATGGATCTGCGGTTCGACAGTCGCGACGTCCACTCGCTGACGGGCACGCTCGGCGCGCGGCTCGAGATGGAACGGCACTATGGCGGGATTACGATGACCCCGCGGCTTCGAGTCGAGTGGAATCATGAGCTTCAGGATGCGGCTGCGCAGCGGCTCGATTATGCCGACATTCCCGGCCAGGCACTCTACAGCATCAGCACTTTCGGCTGGTCGCGCGATCAGTATCAGCTGAGCCTTGGCACGCGGATGGCGCTGCCGCGCAACTGGACGGTCGATTTGGAAAGCGGCTATCGCGGCGGCGGACAGGAAACCGCGGGAACGCTGCGCGTCGTGGTCGGGAAAGAGTTCTAACGCGGCGGGCCGGGTGCTGAACGACGCGCTGCTTCGCCGACCGTTAGGACGGCGGGCGGATCGCCAATAACATGCTCGGCCAGTTGGGCACGGGCTCCGCTGTGCTGGCCGACAGAGCCGATGCTGTCGATCGCATCCGAGAGCTGATCCAGAACCAGCGCGCTGCGCCCAGCATCCCATCCGCGCGCGACCCCCGCTGAAAACCGTCCTTCAGTGCGGCCGTATCGAGCGGTGCAACAACGGACCCCGCGAACGGCTGCAACCGCAGTGTCCTTTTGCAACCAACTTTTGGGGACGCCGGAAAGAAGTCGCGCGACCGGGTGAGACGTTCGGCAGCGTTGAAGTGATCCGTTGCTCAAGATCAAAATAGCTTTGAAGTTTTCCAGCGTCCCGAGCGACAAAGGCTGGGCGACATATTCGATAAGTTGGTACCTATCCGTAACGATGAAACGTACAAATACGTATCAGCGTAGGTTTCCCAATTGCCAGCTATAAGTATTTGTGAGTGCAGGCTGACAGTGCCTCCACTGTAGACCTTGGCGGGGGTAATGAAAATGTTTGCACGATTGTTCATTTGCGTTTCGGCGACGTTGATGCCTGCGGCAGTAATGGCGCAGACGTCTGCTTCGGGCACCGGTTCCTTGACGGTCATTCAGCCGCTGACGATCACCAAGAACGCCGATCTTCAGTTCGGCAGTGTCGTTCGCCCGGTTTCGGCGGCAGGAGCGGTTGCGGTTGCGGTGACGGGCGCCCGCACCGTAACCGGCGATATCCAGGCGCTGGCCTCGGGCGACACGCCGCAGGCCGCGCGCTTCACCATCTCGGGCGAGGGCGGCCATGCCCTGTCGGTCACGATCCCGGCCTCGTTCACGCTGGCGAATGGCGCGCAGTCGCTGGTCGTAACCACCACGAACAACCTCACCGGCGCCCTCAGCGCGCAGACGCTCAGCGGCACCGCCGGTGGCGCGGGAACGCTGGACGTGCGCGTCGGCGGTACGGTCGCGCTGGCGACGACCACCCCGGCGGGGCTCTACACCGGCGCCTTCACCGTTTCGACGGCGTACAACTAAGATGCTGCGGGCTTCCGGGGCGTTGGGGCTGAGCAGCCTCGTGGTGGGGGCGGCAATGCTGCTGGCGGCGTCGCCGGCTGCGGCGCAGGCCGGGAATCTCGGCCTGTCGCACCACCGCGTCGTGTTCGACGGTACGTCGCGGACGGCGACCATCTACCTGTTCAACCGCGGCAGCGTGCCCGCCGCGTTCCGGATCGACCTGGTCGACATGACGATGTCCAGCGACGGCGTCATCCGGCCAGTGGCTGCCGATGCGGCCGCGCCAGAGCATTCGGCACGCGACGTGCTGGAATTCACGCCGCGCCGGGTCCTGCTCGGCCCGCAGCAGAGCCAGGCAGTACGGATCCGGGTGCGGCCGCCCGAGGCAGCGGGCGAGCTGCGCAGCCATCTGGCGATCACCGCCTTGCCATCGGTCGACGCCGAGGCGAAGATCGCGCGCCTCGACAATGGCGTGGCAAATGGCGTTGCGGTGCAGATCTCGACGCTGTTCAGTGTCAGCATCCCGATCGTGGTGCGGACCAATGCAAAGGCTGCTTCCGCGCATATCGAGAAGCTCCAGGTTGCGCGCAGTGGCACGTCCGCGGGCGCGATGCTGACGTTCGACCTGGTCCGTGACGGTCCGGGATCGGTGTATGGCGATGTCGAGCTGGTGTCCGGCCGCGGGCGCGATCAGCGCGTGCTCGGCAGCATGCGCGGCATCGCGCTCTATCCGGAGACGGATCACCGCACCGTACAGCTCGCCGCGCCCGCAGTGGCGACGGGCCAGGCCGCACGGCTGATCTTCAGCAATCGCGAAGCACCTGCTTCGGTCGAGGTCGCTTCGGCGAACCTCACGATCCCGTGAAACCCGCCCGAGCGGCCGGATGCGGGCTGCTCCTCGCCACGATCAGCGCGCCCGTGATGGCCAGCGCACAGGCGAGCGGCCCGGCAGGCGTGACCACCTGCCCGCCGGAGGACATGCTCCTTTGGCTCGAGGTGCGGACCGATACCGATCTCCTCGCGGAAACCATGGATGCGTATGCCGGCGCAGGCGGCACGTTGCTGCCGCTTGGCCAGTTTGCCCGCATCCTCGACCTGGGGATCGTCGTCGCCGCCGATGGCCGGCATGCGAGCGGTGCCATCGATCCGCGGACGCAGGTCACCGTTGATCTCGATGCCGGCACCGCACAGGTGGGCACGACCAAGGTCGCGCTCGGCCCCGGTGCGTGCGTTCGCAAGGGCGACATCTATCTGGCCGCGGAGACCATGGAGACGCTGCTGCCGGTGCGCCTGCGCGTCGCTGCCGACGCGCAGCTGCTGCAGGTCACCCCGATGGGGGTGCTGCCGATGGTCCGCAACCGGCAGGTCGCCGAGCGCCGCGCCGCCTTGTCGCAGCTGGCGCGTGCCGAAACCGCGGTGCTGGCCAGGGATCCCTATCGGCTGCTCAGCATCCCTGCGGTCGAGGTAAATGCCGGGCAACGCTTCGGCAGCGATGCGGCGCTGCAATCGCGATGGCTGGGCGTGCGTGCGGCCGGCGATCTCGCTTTTGCGGGGTTTCGCGGCTTTGTGGGCCTGGACTCGGCGGGGGCGACCAACGTCCAGCTCACCCTGGAGCGTACCAGTGCGGACAATCGCGCGCTCGGCATGCTCGGCGGCAGCCGGGTCGCCATCGGCGATGTGGCGACGCCCGATGCCCAGCTCGGCGCGCGGAGCGTGCCCGGGCGCGGCATCTTTTATTCCTCCGCGCCACTCCAGTCCTTCGACTTTTCGCACCCGCTCGTCCTGGAGGGCGATGTGGCCGATGGCGAGCAGATCGAAGTCTATGTCGACGGCACGCTCCGCGCGGGGCGTGCCGCAGCCAGCGGTGGCCGCTACCGCTTCGACAATCTTTCGCTCGGCATCGGGGATCACCAGGTCCGCATCCTGTTCTATGGCCCGCAGGGGCAGGTGCGCGAGGATGTCCGGTCGTTCCAGCTGGGTTCCGGGTTGCTGCAACCGGGGCAGACCGCCATCCGCTTCAGCGTGGTCCAGCCCGAACGGCCGCTGCTGCGGATGGAGGACGGACCCTGGCCCCGCACGGGGAACGCCTTGCGGGTGGTCGCGCTGGTCGATCGCGGCCTGAGCCGCAGGATCACGGCGCATGCGGGCCTCACGCGATTTCGCCCCTGGTATGGTCAGGAACGCCTTGCCGGGACCGCCGGGATCAAGGCGATGCTGGCGGGCGCCGCGCTCGATGGCGTCCTCGGCCTCGACAGCCGCGGCGGACGTGCCGCCAGCCTGCTGGCCGGATCCCGCATCCGGGGCGTCAGCGTGCGGATGCTGCACGCGGAATATGCCGGCGGCTTCGTCGATGAAACGCGCGATCCGATGTCGGGCGGCGTGGCCTTGCGGCGCGCAACCGAGGCGCAGGTCGATCTCGTCGCGCCGCTGCCCGGGGGGCAGCGGATGCCGATCGCTTTCGATCTGAGACGCATCGAGCAGCAGGACGGCACGCACCGGATCGAGGCGAATGCGCGCGCCGCCGCCATGGTCGGGACCAGCTATGTCAACGTGATGGTCAGCCGCCAGGGGTGGGGCGGCGGCATCGCCGGGGCCCAGCACCTCGCCTCGGTCGAGACCTCGACACCGCTCGCCGCGGCGCTCCAGCTGCGCACGGGCCTGGCCTATCGGATCACCGGCAGGCGAGGCATCGAGAGCGCCTATGTGTCGACGCAGATCGCGATGCCGCAGGGCGACATGCAGTTCATCCTGTCCCGGCAGAGCGGACCGCCGTCCCGGCTTCGGTTGGACGCCTCGTATCGCCATCGCTTCCGGCGTTTCGATCTGTCGACGGCCGCGGGCTATGATGTTCGCACGCGCAGCTGGCGGGCGGCGCTGCAAGTCACCTTCGCGTTCGCCCAGACCGTGCGGCAGGGCTATGGCCTCGCACCGACAAGCGTGGGTATGAGCGGGCGGGCGGCGATCCGCACCTTCCTCGATGCCAATGGCGACGGTCATTGGCAGCCGGGCGAGAAGGCGGTGGGCGGCGTGCAGGTCTACACCCCAGCGGGTACCGTGATGACCGATGCGCACGGCCAGGTCCTGGCGGAGGACCTGGGCGATACGCTGCCCGCCCAGCTCCGCGTCGACGTGTCGCAGAGCAGCGAACTGTACCTGGCCGAGATGCCCGGCGCGATCCGGCTGGTGCCCCGCCGCGGACGGACGACGCCGCTGGAAATCCCGCTGCGCGCTGCCGGCGAAGTGGAAGTGAAGCTGCACGTCGCGACTGCCGATGGTACCCAGCCGCTGACCGCGGTGACGATCGAGCTGGTCGCCGAGCATGGCGGCACGTCCTTCCCTGCGCGGACTGACAATCTGGGGACGGCGGTGTTCGGCGGGATTCCGCCCGGCCGCTATCTCGTACGCCTGCTGCCTGCCCAGGCGGCGCAGTTGCATTTGGCGCTGCAAGCGCCGGAAGCGGTCGACGTGCCCGCCGAGGGCGGTTTTCTGCGCGTGAAACCCATTCTGGCGCATTGGGTTGACGACAGATGATGCAACGTTCGAGGAGGTTGGGCGGCATCGCCGCTTCGTTGTGGTGCCTTGCCGCGGGCCCCGCCGCCGCCGAGGTAACCGTGACCCTGCCGGCCTCGACGACGCCGGCGCTCGGCGAAATCGTGGCAGGGACGATGCCCACGGTGTTTCGCATCGGCGTGGACGGCTCGGTGACGCGAATCTCAGGTGACGCCGTCCGGCTCAGCAACGCGCCGGTCACGCCACCGACGATGCGGCTGACCTGCGGGCTGCTCAACCTGGCGAGCCTGTGCCTGGTCCGCAACATCCGCATCACCATGGCACCCCAGGTGAGCGGCACCATCGCGTCGGTCACGATGTTCCGCGTCGGCGCGGTGACCGGCACCAGCTTCAGCGGCGGCCCGCCGGCGGACGCGAGCACGCTGAATTTCCAGCTCAACCCGATGGGTCTCGGCAACGTCGTCACTATCCAATTCGGCATGGATATCACGGTCGCCGCGGGGCAGCGGGGCGTGGCAACCACCCGCTACACCGTGAACGCGGATTTCGTCTGACAAGGGTGGCGTTGCCCTTTCGGACAGGTCTTCCGCATAAACCATTTTCACGCAGGCATTTGTAACCGGCGCGCGTCTATCGCGTTTCTCATGGTCGCGGGCAGACCGAAAATCGGCTGCCGTCATAACGAGAATGGTAGATGATACTCCGCAAACTATGCCCGGCGCTCGCGCTTCTTCTGCCGCACGCCGCGATGGCGCAGACAGCCGAGACGGCGACAGGATCGCTGACGATCGTCCAGCCGCTCACGATCACCAAGGACGCAGACCTGCGGTTCGGCAGCATCGTGAAACCTTCGGCCAGCGGGTCGGTCGCGATCTCCACGGCCGGCGTGCGGAGCGTAAGCGACGGTGTCCAGGCACTCAGCGCCGGGGATACGCCGCAGGCTGCGCGCTTCACGGTCGCGGGCGCGGGTGGCCGTGCGCTGTCGATCCAGATCCCGCCGTCGATCACGCTCAGCAGCGGCACGCATGCGCTGCTGGTCACCACGACGAGCAATCTCACGGGCGCGCTGGCGGCCCAGGTGCTCAGCGGCACGCCCGAAACGACGGGGTCTCTGGAGGTTCGCGTGGGCGGCAGCGTGGCTCTCGCGAGCACGACCGAGCCCGGCACCTATACGGGCGTGCTCACGGTATCGGCGGCATACAACTGAGGGCGTTCCGCGCTGGGAATCGTCCGTCTTCCGGATGCGCCCCGCGCGCAGGCGTGGATGGTCGCCGGAACGGTGCTCTTTACGATCGGATGCCGAGCGGGTTGACGCGAAGGGCGGCACGCCACGCAGTGTTCGACAGCATCCCGGATGTCGGGTGCGGAATCGCACTGGCTGTAAAAAAATAACGCTGATTCAAATATGTAGAAGGTGCCGTCAGGCCTGATGTCATGCGGCATACGAGCATCGTGCGATGCTGGATTGGTTCGATTCCGACATCGCTGGTGATTCCGGCTTTGGATTGACCGGATCGCTTTCTGACAGGTTCGGCGTGGCGATCATTGGGGCACCGGCCTGCATTCGCCCCCGTAGCGACCCGGGCTTGCCGGACGGCGGCGGGGATTGCACGATCCCCTTGCTGCGGGTCCGCGCGATCCGGTGGCCAAAGAACAAGCCATATCGGGTCTTTGGAGTAGGGATCGAACCATGGGGGAAACCGGCACCAGGCTGCGCCGCCTGAACATCAACCTGCTCTATGCGCTCCACGCGGTGCTGGAGGCGCCGACGCTGACCGCCGCGGCCCGATCGGTCGCGCTCAGCCAGCCGGCCATGAGCGCCAAGCTGCGCCAGCTGCGCGACCATTTCGGCGACGAGCTGGTGATCTACGGCGATCGCAAGCTGCGCACCGCGCTGGGCGAGGCGCTGTGCGCGCGCACCGGGCGGCTCCTGCGCGAGGTGGACGACACCTTCAACCTCACGCTGGATTTCGATCCCGCCACTGCCCGCCAGACGATCACGATCGCCGCGCCCGAGGCGATCGAGCTCATGTTCCTCAGCCGGGTCATCCCCAATATGCGGGCACGCGCGCCCGGCCTTCGGATTCGGACGGTGCCCTTCGTCCATGGGTCGGTCCACCGCCTGTTCGACGCCGGCGTCGACATGGCGATCGTGCCCGATGCGATGGTCGACCCGGATCTGTCCTCGCAGTCGCTGTTCAGCCACCGGCTGACCGGCATGGTGTGGCGGGAGCATCCCTTTACCGCGTTGAGCATGGACGAGGCCGACTATCTCGCCGCGCAGCATGGCGCGGCTTCCGAAGAGATCGAGGGCGCGATGTTCGGCGCCTATGGCCCGGAGCATGTGCTCGCCCGCCGGGACGTCGTGATCCGCACGGGACTCTATTCGATGCTGCCGCTGCTCGCGCTGGGATCGGAACTGATCGTCACGGCCAGCGACTGGTTCGCCCAATATAATGCCGCGATCCTGCCCTTGCGGCTGGTGACCTTGCCGTTCCTGAACGCCTCCTCCGAACTGGTCGCGCAATGGCAGCCCTATCGCGCGCGGGAGCCGGTGATCGCCTGGTTGATCGACGCGCTGATGCGCGGCGCGCGCGCGATTGGCGCCCCCCATCCGCAAATCGGATGAGGGCATAAGATTTTACAATTTGATGACGCCTTGGGTTGCGCGCAGTTTCTCCCCAGGTCGAGACGAGCCGGCGCAACGGGAACTCCCGAAAAAGACGAAGGCCTTCGACCCCGCAGAAGAAACAGCCGTCGCGCCGAGCGCGGCCGGCAACCGAGCGCTCCGAATAGTCGGGGTGCTTCACTGCATCAACGTGCAGCGGCGATCCGCCGGCATCTGTGAATCTGGTCGATTCGCAGGGCCCTGTCGCCTGCCGCACGCAAATGGGAGGGATACTACATGCAGGGGAGTCGCGGATTTTTCCTGTCGAGCGCAGCCGCTTTGGTGGTGCTGCCTGCCATCGGCCTGCTCGCGCCGACGACGGCGATCGCGCAGCAGCGCGGCATCTGGCTGCCGGCCATGCCGCTGCAGCAAGCGCTGGACAGCATTCGCCAGCAGACCGGGGCGGTCATCGACATCGACCCCGATGCGGTGCGGGACCTCACCTCCAACCCGGTCGAAGGCGCACACGACGCGATCGCCGCGGTGCGCGAGGCCACCCGCGGGCAGGCCGTCAGCGTCCAGGTGGAGCGCAAGGGCCGTATTATCGTCGCCAACGAGATCACGGTGCTCGCGCGGCCCGACGAGGCGGAGCTCAACGTTCTCGTCCGCGGTGACACCAGCTCCAGCCGCACCGGTGAGTCGCTGCGCGACCAGCCGCGCAATACCCAGGTGATCTCCGCCAAGCTGATCGCCGAACAGCAGGCGCAGAGCCTGCCGGACGCGCTGCGCAATGCCGGCGGCGTGACGGTCAACACCGCCAACGTCCAGAGCGGCACCACCTACACCGTCCGCGGTTTCTCCACCGGCGGCGCGATCAACGGCCTGCCGACCCCGTCGAACAGCAACTTCGCCGCGGGCAGCACCCAGCCGCTGGCCAATGTCGAGCGGCTGGAAGTGCTGAAGGGCCCCGATGCGATCCTGCTCGGCGGCGACAGCCTGGGCGGCACGGTCAACATCGTCACCAAGAAGCCCAGCGCCGAGGAGCGGCTCTACGTGTCGCTGGAGGGCGGCTCCTTCACCTCCGGGCGGGTTTCGATCGACGCGAACAACGCGATCACCGCGGACAAGCATCTGAGCGCGCGCATCGTCGCGACGGCGGCGGATGCCAATCACAATTACGGCGGCTATCGCGGCAATGGCGATTACCTGTTCGCCCCGTCGCTGCGCTTCAAGAACGCGCATACCGACATCATCGCCGGCATCACCCTGGGCAACCAGGTCATGGGCATGTCGCCCTATACGATCTTCAATCCCCAGACGAACAAGCCCTATCCGGTCGATCGCCGCAAGCCGATCCTGGGCGACAAGAACCAGTTCATCCAGATCAAGCCGAGCACCTATGACCTGCAGGCCAAGCAGGAAGTCGCCTCCTGGCTGACCGTCTCGGCGCATTACCAGCATCAGGACACGACGCTGCTGCTGCGCCAGTTTTCGCCCTTCGTGGTGCTGGACCCCACCGGCCTGCTACTCGTTTCCACCAGCGGCGTGAGGCAGCGCAGCAAGAACGATGCGATCGACGGCTATGTCCGCATCAAGGTGAAGACCGGCCCGATCGAACATAAGCTCATCGTCGGCGGCATGTATTACAAATATGCGGTCGCTGCCGATCAGGCGTCCGACGGCCGGATGTTCCCCTATAATTTCATCACCAAGAGCGGCCCGCCGCTGGCGCTGCCGACCAATTACGCACCCTCCTTCACCGTGTCGGGCAAGCAGAAGAGCTATTACGCCCAATATCTGGCCAAGGTGTGGAAGCTGGCGCTGATGGCGAGTGTTCGCAAGACCGATGCCGATGCGATTTCACAGGTGGTGGGGCGGCCAACGCTCACCACGCATTCGAACGGCGCGACCACGCCCAGCTTCGGTGCGGTGCTGGACATCACCCCGAACCTGTCGGCCTATGGCTCGCTCGCCTATGGCTTCATCCCGAGCTTCCAGACCGATTATACCCGGGTGACCCTCCTGCCGGATACGCGCACGCGCAATGCGGAAGGTGGCATCAAGCTCGACCTGTTCCACAAGAGCGTGCTGGTCAATGCGTCCTATTTCAACCTGCGCCAGAGCAATGTCCGCGTTGCCGATCCGGTGCATCGCGGCTTCCAGATCGCGCTGCCCGGCCAGGTGGGCAAGGGGATCGACCTCAGTGTGTCGGGCGAGCCGCTGAAGGGCTGGCTGCTGAGCGGCAGCTTCACCCGTACCGAGTATAGCTATCTCGTCCCCAATCCCAAGGGCGGCGCTGTCGGCACCGTCGTCAATCTGGTGCCGCGCGACCAGTACAGCCTCTATACTTCCTATCGCCACCGCGTCGCGGACCAGGTGACGGCGGGGCTGGGCGCGGGCGTCTATGGCCGATCGAGCGCTGCGGTCGACAATCTCGGCAAGGTGTGGATCGGGCCGAACAACCAGGTCGACCTCAACACCTTCCTCACGGTCGGCAAGCTCGACGTCAATTTCGGCGTGCGCAACGTGTTCGATCGCGTGAACCAGGGCGTCACGATCGCCACCAACTATGTCCCGCTCAGCGAGCCGCGCACCTGGCGCCTGACGCTCGGCTATCGTTTCCGTTGAAGAAGGTCCGTTGACCATGCCGTCCCAGCCCGCTCCCTCCGATACCCCCCGTCGCCTGACGGGGGGTATCTCCTCCCCGCCGAGCGCCGGGCGCTGGCGGCACGCATGGCATTTCTACACCAGCTACTGGACCTCGAAGCATTGGAAGGCGGCCTGGGCGTTGCTGCTCGTCCAGATCGCCTTCCAGTTCAGTGGGGTCTATGTCTTCCTGCTGGCCAATCGCTGGCAGCAGAACTTCTTCAACAGCGTCGAGCAGCGGCAAGTCTCCGCTTTTGCGGGATATATGCTGGCGTTTCTCGGCATCCTGGCGCTGCAGATGGTGCTGGTGGTCGTCGAGCCGGCGATGCGGCGGCTGCTGTGCCTGAACTGGCGCGTGTATCTGACCGAGACATATGTCGATCGCTGGCTGTCGCGGAATCGCTATGCCGAGATCGAGCGGCTGCGGATGATCGACAATCCCGATCAGCGCATTGCCGATGACATCCGCTTCATCACCGATCCCGAGGTGGGATCGATGGGCATCTTCTTGAGCGCCATCGACGCCGTGGTTGGCGTCTGGGTGATCGTTCGCATCCTGTTGGAAACCGCGCCGCCGCTCTACCTCGCCGCGTTTGGCATGTCGGTGTCGATCCCTGGCAGCACTGTCTGGTACGCGGTCGCCTATGAACTGGTCGGCGGCGTCGCCATCGTGCTGCTCGGCCGGCCCTATATCCGCGCGATGGTCCGGTGGCAGCATCGCGAGGCTGATTTCCGCTCCAACCTTGTCCATGTCCGCCGCAACGGGGCGCAGATCGGGCTTGCCGACGCAGTGCCAATCGAGCGCGCGTCGCTGCGTGGCCATATCGCCGATATCCGGCGGAGGTGGCGGTCGGTCATCCTGTCGCTCATCGGCCTCAATACGGTCAACGGCCTTCATGATCGCCTTGTCGGGATCGTTCCGCTGTTCGTTCTCGTCCCCCGTTATTTTGCCGGTGCGATCACCTTCGGCCAGGTGATGGGCGCGCGCGACGCATTCCAGAATCTTACCCCCCGGCTCGGCTTCTTCGTGCAGGCCTATCCGCGGATCGCGACCCAGATCTCGTACGTTGTGCGTATCCGCGCGCTGGATCAGGCGATCGATTATGAGCGGCCGGCGGGGATCACCACCAGCACGGCGGCGCCCGCCGTTGTCGCGCTCGCCACCTCGGGCCTGCTGCTGCGGCGCCCGCATGGCGAGCCGCTGGTCGAGGTCGGCGACTGGCAGGTACGCCCCGGCGAACGCTGGGTGATCCGCGGGCCCTCGGGCGCGGGCAAGAGCACGCTGCTCCGCGCGCTTGCCGGGCTGTGGCCAGACGGCGACGGGCAGGTCGCACTCGCCGATCGCACCAGCGCGATGTTCGTGCCGCAGCGGCTGTACCTGCCGATGGGATCGCTCAAGGCGGCGATCTGCTTCCCCGACCCGGCGGACACGTATGAAGACGGCGAAATCTTCGCGTTGCTCGACCAGGTCCATCTTGCCCATCTCGGGGACGATCTGCACGCCGAGCGCCTGTGGCAGGAGGAACTGTCACCGGGCGAACAGCAGCGCATCGCGCTGGCCCGTATCCTGCTCCAGCGGCCGTCGCTGCTGATCCTCGACGAAGCGACCAGCGCGCTGGACCCGGCCAATACCGAGCATTTCCACGAACAGCTCCACCGGTATCTGCCCGACGTGACGCTGATCAGCGTGGTGCATGACGAGCGGCTCCACCGCTATCACGACCATGCGCTGGTGATCGATAACGGCCGCGCCACCACCGGCCCGATCGAAGGGCGCGTATCATGAGCCTGCTCACCACCGATGCCGTGCAGATGCGCGCCGTCGCCGCGGCCGCTGTCGATACCGCTCGCCGGCTGGGCGCCGAGCATGCGGTCGTCTCCGCCCGCGCCACCGCCGCCGTGCAGGTAACGGCACGCCAGGGCGCCATCGATACCGCGCTGCGTGACGCCCGCCAGTCGCTGACCCTGCGGCTGTATCGCGGCGCCCGGGTCGGAGTCGCGACGACCGCCGCGCTCGATCCGGACTCGGTGCGCCGCGCCGCGGAGGAAGCGCTCGCGCTGGCCGCGCTGATGCCGGAAGATCCCGATGGGCTGCCGGCATCGCTGGCCGACATGGCGACCGAAGTGCCGCTGCCGTTGCTCAATGCGCCATCCCGGCGCGATCCGGGCGCGCTGCGGGCCTTGGCCCTGAAAGGCGACGCGGCGATCCGCGCGGCGACGGTGCCCGCCGGCGTCACGGTGGAAACCGTCGCGATGGGCGTCTCGACCAGCGAAAGCGTCGCGGCGCTGGCGACCAGCGCCGGCTTCTGCCGTACCCAGGAATTCTCCAACCAGAGCGCCTGGGCGGTCGCGCTGGCGCGCGACGCGAACGGGGCGGGCAACGAATTCGCCGACAGCCACGATCGGCGCTTCGAGAATCTGGTCCCGGTCGAGACGCTGGCGGCGCGTGCCGCGGCGCGGGCGGCCCGGCAGATGGGTGCCCGCGCGGTGGCGAGCCATCGCGGCCCGGTGCTGCTCGAACCCCGCATCGCGGCGGCGTTGCTCGGCGACCTGATCACCGCGCTGACCGGTAGCGCCCAGGACCAGAAGCGGACCTTTCTCCCCGGGGCGCTCGGCATGGTGGTTGCCGCCGAGCATCTGGAACTGCACGAGGATCCGCACGAGCCCTTCGGCCTGGCGAGCGGCGCCTTCGACAGCGAGGGCGTGGCGGGGCAGCGCCGGGCGATCCTGCACGATGGGCTCGCGCTCGGCTATTTCCTTGGGACGCGGTCCGCGCGGCGGCTGGGGATGGTGTCGACCGGCAATGCCGACGGGCCGTGGAACCTGCGGCTCGGCAGCCGCCTGCCGGGCGTCGATTTCGACGGGCTCTGCCAACAGATGGGGCAGGGGCTGGTAATCACCCGGATGATGGGCGGCGCGACCGATCCGGTGACCGGCAACTGGACGCAGGCGGTCTCCGGCCTCTGGGTCGAGAGCGGGGTGCCGGTGCATGCGGTGACCGACGTGACCGTCGGCGGCAATCTTCGCGACATGTGGAAGGCGGTCCTGGCGGTCGGCACCGATGTGGAGCGCAACGGCGCGATCCGCACCGGCTCGCTGCTGATCGATGGCCTGCAGATCGGAGGCGCGGCATGACGACGCCCTTTAATTTCGAAGCGGTTGCGGCGCGGATCTTCACGCCTTCGGACCTCGACCCCACCGATCTCTCGCGGACCCTGGGCGCGCTGGCGATGGGCGGGATCGACCTGGCCGATCTCTTCTTCGAATCGAAGCGCTCGCGCAGCTTCCGGCTCGAAAACGGCCGGGTCGCGGGTGGATCGTTCCAGATCGACCAGGGCGTCGGGGCCCGCGTCGCGCGCGGCGGGCAGGTGGCGTTCGCCCATTCCGCCGATATGCGCCCGGCGGCGCTGGCGACGCTGGCGGAGGCGGTGCGCGGTCTCGACGGCGGGTCCGGCGGCGAGGCGCGGGTACCGCTGGCCGCCCGCGCGCCCGACCATGCGCTCTATCCGCCGATCGATCTCGACGCGGCAGGCGATGCTGCCACCTGGATCGCGCTGCTCGGCACGATCGACGCGAAGGCGCGGGCGGCGGACCCGCGGGTCGTGCAGGTCAGCGCTTTCGTCCGCGTGGTCGACCAGGCGATCCTCGTCGCCGATCTCGACGGGCGGTTCGCCAGCGACCTTCGCCCGATGGTGCAGCTCTTCGTCGACGTCGTCGCCGAGTCCGGCGGACGCCGCGCGCGCGGCCAGGGCGGGCTCGGCGGACGGCACGGCGCAGCGGAACTGCTCGGCGACCGGCTCGATGCGATGCTCGCCAAGGCAGTGACGATGGCGGTGACCAATCTGGACGCCCGCCCCGCGCCCACCGGTACCATGCCGGTGGTGCTGGGGCCGGGCTATCCCGGCGTGCTGTTCCACGAAGCGATCGGGCACGGCCTGGAAGCCGATCACCATCGCAAGAAACTCTCCGTGTTCGACGGCAAGATGGGCGAGCGGATCGCCGCGCCGGGCGTCACGGTGGTCGATGACGGCAGCCTTCCCGGACGAATCGGCTCGCTCGGCGTCGACGACGAAGGTGTACCCGGCGCGCGCACGACGCTGATCGAAGACGGCTTCCTGACCGGGCTGCTGCAGGACCGGCTGAACGCCGGGCTGATGAACGGCCTGCCGACCGGCAATGGTCGCCGCCAATCCTATGCCCATCTGCCGATGCCGCGGATGACCAACACCTTCCTGGTCGCCGGGCAGGATGATCCGGCCGACATCGTCGCCTCGGTGCGGGACGGGATTTATGCCACCGCCTTTGGCGGCGGGCGGGTCGACATCGTCACGGGCAGGTTCAACTTCAGCACTACCCAGGCATGGCGGATCGAGAATGGCCGCATCACCGCGCCGGTCGAAGGTGCGACGCTGATCGGTGTCGGCCATGAGGCGCTGCGGCACATCTCCAGGATCGGCAACGACCTGGCGCTCGACGACGGCGTCGCCAGCTGCAGCAAGCAGGGCCAGAATCTCGACGTCGGCGTGGGCCAGCCGACCATCCGCATCGACCAGATGATGGTCGGCGGCGGCACCGCATGACCCTTCCCCCCCCTCTCCAAGTGAAAGACGTTGCTGTGAGCAATTCCCTGATCCTGATCCAAGGCGACGACCTCGCGCCTCTCGATGCGGCGGCCGGCGAACGGGTGCAGATGCTGGTGTTCAGCGCGACCTGGTGCGGCCCCTGCAAGGCGATGGCCCCGGTGGTGGAGGACATCGCCGCCGCCTATGCCGCCGAGGTCGCCGTGGCAAAGATCGACATCGAACAGTCGCCCGAAATCGCGAAGGCGTTCGACGTGCGCGGCGTGCCGACGCTGATCGTCCGCCGCGGCGAGACGATCGATCGGCATGTCGGCGCGCTGACTCGCACCCGCCTGGCGATGATGCTGGATGCCGCCCTGGAAGACGGAAACCGGCCGGCATGACCAGCCACGCAATGGCCGCGCTGCTGCCGGCGGTGAAACTGGATGCATCGACACCGGTCGGCGACGATGCCGATGTGGCGCTGCTGGCCTGGATGCTGGAGGCGACCCGCCCTTGGCCCGCGCAGGCCGAGGCGACGCTCCAGGCGCTGCTCGATGCACATCGCGGCGGGCAGGCCGATCCCGCCGCCTGGCGCGGCCTGCGTCGGGCGGCGGTGACACTGGGCGACGAGGGCGATCCGCACCTGACGGCGCTGGGTCGGGTTGCCGAGGCGGCCGCTTGGCCGCTGGGGAACTCCGCCTCCGCGCTGGTCGAGCTGCTGCGCGCCATCTGCCAGCTGCGCGCCTTCCAGGCGTCGCGCGCGAGCGGGTGGACGACGCGGGATCAGGAAGAGGCCGAGACCATCCTCAACGGCATCGCCGACGGCGACGGCACGCGGGTTCCCGAACGGCACGAAATCCCGGGCCTGTTCCAGGTCAGCCATCCCGCGCTGGCGAAACGCTTCGTCGCGCAGCTCGAGGCGTCGAACCAGGCCTACCGCCAGTTTTCGGCCGATGTCGCCGCGTGGATCAAGGGAACCTTGTCATGACGCTCGCCGCACTGACTCGTCCGACCGAATTGCCGCCCTTCGATGCGCTGACGCCCGAGGTGATCCTGCCCACGCTGGACCGCGTCATCGCCGATCAGGACATGGTGGTCGCGCTGCTGCTGCGCACCAAGCCGACGACGTTCGAAGGCCTGTGGATGCCGTTGGAGCGCGCCGACAGCGCTATCCGGGCGCTCTGGTCGGCGGTGTCGCACCTGAACAGTGTCGCGGACAGCCCGGCGCTGCGGCCGGTCTATGCCGAGGGCATGCGGCGGCTGGTGGAGTCGGAGACCCGCCTGTACCAGAACCGACCTCTGTACGATCTGCTGGTCGCGCTATCCGCGACGCCGGCCTTCGCCGCGCTGCCCCGGGCCGATCGTGTGGCAGTGGAGCGCGCGATCCGCGATTTCACCCTGGGCGGCGTGGCGCTCGAACCGGCGGCGCGGCAACGCTATGGCGAGATCGCGCTCGAGCTGTCGCAACTGGCGACCGAGTTCGGCAGTGCGGTGCTCGACGCCACCGATCACTGGTCCGAGCATGTTACGGATCCGCGCCTGCTCGCTGGGCTGTCCAAGGCGGATCGCGCGATGTTCGCGGCCGCGGCCGAAGCGAAAGGCTTGGACGGATGGCTGGTGACCCTGCACTTTCCCAGCATCCGCGCCATCCTGACGTTCGCCGAGAATCGTGACCTGCGCGCCCGCGTCTATCGGGCGTCGGGCACGCGCGCCTCGGACCAGGGGCCGGATGCCGGCCGGTTCGACAACGGCCCGCGCATCGCGCGGATCCTGGCGCTGCGGCACGAAAGCGCGCGGCTGCTCGGTTTTGCCGATCCCGTCGCCGCGTCGCTCGCCACCAAGATGGCACCCGATGCGGGGAGCGTGCTCGACTTCCTCCGCGAATTGGCAGAGCGCGCCCGGCCGATCGCCGAACGCGAACTCGACACGCTGCGCGCCTTCGCCGCCACCGAGCTCGGCATCGACGATCTCCAGCCCTGGGACATCGACTATGCGGGCGAGCAGCTGCGCGTATCGCGCTATGCGCTCGACGAGCAGGCGGTACGCGCCTATTTCCCGATCGACTGCGTGCTCCAGGGCTGGAGGGCGCTGCTCGAGCGCTTGTTCGGCATCCGCCTCACGGCGCGGGACGACATCGCGCTCTGGCATCCGGACGCCGCTTATTACGATGTCGAGGACGAGGCCGGCACGGTGTTCGCGGGGCTCTATCTCGATCTCCATGCGCGCGCGGGCAAGCGGGGCGGAGCGTGGATGTCCGATGCGCGCCCCCGGCTGCGGGATGGCGACGAGGTCGCGATGCCGGTCGCCTATCTGGTCTGCAATTTCGCGCCCCGCGGCGGCGACGTGCCGCCGCTGCTCGCGCATGGCGACGTGCTCACGTTGCTGCACGAGACCGGCCACTGCCTGCACCATCTCTGCACGCAGGTCGATCGCCCGAACATCGGCGGGGTCAACGGTTTCGAATGGGACGCGGTCGAGCTGCCCAGCCAGTTGATGGAGGATTTCGGCTGGGATCGCGCGGTGCTGGCCAGCATGTCCGGCCATTACCAGAGCTTCGCGCCGCTGCCCCAGGCGTTGTTCGACAAGCTGCTGGCGGCGCGCCGTTTCCAGTCCGGCCTGTCGATCGTCCGCCAGATCGAGTTCGCGCTGTTCGATCTGGTGCTCCATCTCGGAACGCTGGGTAGCGACCCGATGGAGGTGCTCGAGATCGTGCGCGAGGAAGTGGCGGTGGTCCGCCCGCCCGAATGGCACCGTTTTCCGCACGCCTTCAGCCATATCTTCGCGGGCGGCTATGCCGCCGGTTATTACAGCTATCTCTGGGCGGAGGTGCTTGCGGCCGACGGCTTCCAGCGATTCGTCGCCGCCGGCGGAATCGACCGGACAATCGGCGACCAGTTCCGCGCCCAGGTGCTGGCACATGGCGCCAGCCGCCCCGCGGCGGAGAGCTTCCGCGCCTTTCGCGGGCGCGACCCGGAGATCGAGGCGCTGCTGATGCGTCGCGGGCTGGCTTGATGCAGGCAGCCTTCGATCCGGCGACCGACGGCGCGGAAACCGCTTTCCGCGACCGCATGTCCTATGGCGACTATCTGGGGCTCGACGGCATCCTGGGTGCCCAGCACCCCTTGTCGCAGGCGCATGACGAGCTGCTGTTCATCGTCCAGCACCAGACCAGCGAGCTATGGCTCAAACTCGCGCTGCACGAGCTGCGGGCGGCGACCATGGCGATCGCCGAAGACCGGCCCCGCATGGCGTTCAAGCACCTTGCGCGGGTGACGCGGATCTTCGAACAGCTCAACGGCGCCTGGGACGTGCTGCGGACGATGACGCCCAGCGAATATTCGGAGTTCCGCCCGTCGCTGGGGCAGTCCTCGGGCTTCCAGTCCTATCAGTATCGCGCGATTGAATTCATCGTCGGCAATCGCAATCCCGCGATGCTGAAGCCGCACGGCCATCGCCCCGATCTGGAGGATGCGCTGCGCGCCCTTCTGGCGGCGCCCAGCCTCTATGACGAGGCGTTGCGGCTGCTCGCCCGCCGCGGCTTCGCGATCGGGCCGGAGCGAGCCGATCTCCGCGATCCGCGCAGCGCCAGCGACGAGGTGGTCGCCGCCTGGGCGCAGGTCTATGCCGATCCGCAAGCGCATTGGGATCTCTACGAACTGGCCGAAAAGCTCGTCGATTTCGAAGACTATTTCCGCCGCTGGCGCTTCAACCATCTCACCACGGTCGAGCGGGTGATCGGCTTCAAGCGCGGCACCGGCGGCACGTCCGGCGTCGCCTATCTGCAGCGGATGCTCGGCGTCGTGCTCTTCCCTGAATTATGGCAGGTACGGACGATCCTATGAACAACGCACCCGGACGCGCGGGCCGCGCCTGGCTCGACGAGGCCGTGCGCAAGATCGAGGCCGATTTCAACCGCTCGGCCGATACCCATCTGATCCATGTGCCGCTGCCCCGGTTTCCGGGGATCGACCTGTATCTCAAGGACGAGAGCTCGCACCCGACCGGCAGCCTCAAGCATCGGCTCGCCCGCTCGCTGTTCCTCTATGCGCTGTGCAACGAATGGATCGGGCCGGGCAGCTGCGTGATCGAGGCGTCGTCGGGGTCGACGGCGGTGAGCGAGGCCTATTTCGCGCGGATGCTGGGGCTGCGGTTCATCGCCGTGGTCCCGGCCTCGACGGCGGCGCCCAAGCTCGACGCGATCCGCTTCAACGGCGGCGAGATCCACGCGGTCGACGATCCGCGCACCGTCTACGATGTCGCCCAGCGGCTCGCGGTGGAGACCGGCGGCCATTATCTCGACCAGTTCACCTATGCCGAGCGCGCCACCGACTGGCGCGGCAACAACAACATCGCCGAAAGCATCTTCAGCCAGATGGCCGAGGAGCGTTTTCCGATTCCCAGCTGGATCGTGTGCGGGGCGGGCACCGGCGGCACCTCGGCGACGATCGGACGCTTCGTGCGCTACCAGCGGCACGCGACCCGGCTATGCGTCGCCGATCCGGTCGACTCGATCTTCCACCGCCATTTCGCCGATCGCACGCTGGCGACGCTGCCCCAGGGCTGTGCCAGCTGTATCGAAGGGATCGGCCGGCCGCGCGTCGAGCCCAGCTTCCTCGCCAGCGTCATCGATCGTGCGATCGCGGTGGCGGACGGCGACAGCATCGGTGCGATGCGCGCGCTCTCCGCGGCGCTCGGTCGCAGCGTGGGCGGGTCGACCGGTACCAATCTGTGGGCCTGTATGCAGATTGTCGAGGAGATGGCGGCGGCGGGGGAGCAGGGCAGCGTGGTGACGCTGCTGTGCGATGGCGGCGAGCGCTACAGCTGCACCTATTATCGTGACGCGTGGCTCGCGGAGCGGCGGCTGTCCTGGCAGCCGGCGGAGGCTGCTGCCGGAAATTTCCTCGGCCTTGGTTGATCGCGGGCCCCGCAGGGGCCCCTTGCAGGACTACAGGACCACAGGGCGGCCGGGCGATGTCGGTGCCTCGCAGCCATATGGCGCGCAACCTCTCGTTATCGCCCGGCTCGTGAACCCGCAGTGTCCTTCAAGATCGCGCCGATCCTTTCGGTATCAAGCGCTCGGCTTGCGCCGATGGCGTATCACCCACGCCAGACGCGCGGCCGTCATGGCCGGTAGACGAATACCCATTGCGGAAATCCTTCATTGTTCGCTGGCGGGGTTGGGAACGGGGCCGGGCGCGCGCGTCTCCGGGCCGAAAAAGACCGAAGGCGGCGGCGGCGGCGCGGCGGCCGGAGAAAGCAGCGCGCCGGTATCGGGGTCGTAGCGGAACAGCTCGGTCACGCCGCCGCTCACCACGGTGAGCGTGCCGGCAAGATCGTCGGCAACCGCGATCCGCGTCGAGGATCCGTCGGGGCAGTCGACGCGGCCGCCGGTCTGGAAGCCCGCGCTGCCATCGGGGCGGATCCGGCAGGGGGCGGCGCCGGGGCGGCCGATCTCCAGCCAGCCTTCGGGGGTGATCCGGTGGCTGTAGACCGCGCGGCCGTCGGGACCGATCGTGGTGAACACCTCGCCTCGGCCATAGCGGCGCACGCTGCCGTCGCCGTTCTTCACGCCGACGATGTTGTGCGACAGCAGACCGTCCGGTCCGATATAGAAATGGCCGATCTGCGTTCCCGTGTCGCTGGGCCAGCGCAGATGCATGTGGATGTGCGGCGGCGCGTCGCTATGGCCATGGGGGGCGTTGGTATCGAACCCCATGATCTGGATGCGCCCGAGGCCGAGCCGCTCGACCTCCTCGCCCAGGCCGAGCCGGCGCACCACCTCGCGCTGGGCGAATTCCAGCGTGTCGGCGGCGCGACGTTGCAGGTCCGGGAAGACGCCCGTCGCATAGGCACCCGCCCGGCGGGCCGGATCGGCATGCTCGAACCGCAACACCATGCCCGGCTCGACGATGTGGGTCGCGACCTCGGCGGCAGTGATCGCGTCGGACGCGACCGGGGGCAGTTGCACGAGGACGCCGCCCGCCACGGGCCGGAAGGGAATGTCGCCCCCCGACAGGATCACGCGGCGCACGGCACCCTTGGGTCCCGTGAAGCCAAGCTCGAGCGTCCGGCGTCGGGGAACGCGCAGCGCCACCACCGTCTCACGCGGATTGTCGGCGTTGAACAAGGGCGTGCTGACCGGCGTGCAGGCAGGGCAAGACGCTGGGTCGAAGCGCGCGACCGGGCCCCCCGGCGAGCCGCGCTTGGCGAACTTCAGCACGATCTGCACGCTGTCGTCGGCCCGCTGCGCGGCGGCTCCCGACGGCGTCGCCGTCAGGAGCAGCAGCGGCATGGCCCAGAAGCCGCGCCGGCTCACCGCTTCGGCTTCCACGACAGGCCCAGCCAGAAGGTCCGGCCCACTGGGAAGAAGTAATTGACATAGTCGCGCCCGACGCCCTGGCGCACGATGAAGGGCTCCTTGGTCAGGTTCTGCACCTGGCCGACCAGTTCCAGGCCGTGATGCAGCGTCAATCGCGCCTGCAGGTCCAGCTGCTGGCGGGGCTCCTGATACAGGTCGCGCGTCGGGGTATCGCCGTCAGCCGATTGCAGCGCGCGTCCGATCCGGTTGTACGAGGCGCGCAGCTCGACCGGGCCGGTGGCGTAGAACAGGGTGACGTTGCCGATATAGGTGGGCTGCTGGATCAGGCCGCTGGTCCGCCGAACGGCCGGCAGACCGCTCGCGATGCCCGCCGCGCTGACCGGCTGGTCGAACGATCCGTCGAGCAGCGTCACGTTGGTGTTGAAGCCGAGGCCCGGCACCGCCGCGATCCGATCGAGGGTGTAGCTGGCTTCCAGACCCTTCACCCGTGCCTTGGCGGCATTGCGCGGCGTGGTGACGAACACGGTCTGGTAGGTCGTGCCGCCGAAGCTGGTCGGGCTGCCCTGTTGCGTCGAGGTGAAGATCTCGTTCCGAATGTCCTTGGCGAAGGCGGCGAGCGAGACCATCCCGGCGCTGCCGAGATACCATTCATAGGACAGGTCGTAATTCCACGCCTCGCGCGGCTTCAGATCGGGGTTGCCGGTGTTGATCGTCAGCGTGCCGTCGGTGCCCACGCCATAGGTGGTGCGCGCCGCATATTGGCTGAAGTCGGGGCGGCCGATCGTCTTGGACACGCCCGCGCGCAGGCGCATGCCGTCGCCCAGCGCATAGGTGGCGAGGGCGGATGGCAGCCAGAAGCCATAGTCGGTCAGGCGCCGCTGCGGGGTGTAGCTGGTCGCGCTCAGCAGCTGGTTGGTGTCGACGGTCAGGTCGGCATGATCGTAGCGGACGCCGGCCTGAAGATCGAACCGATCGGTGCGGAAAATCCCCTGGAGATAGGCCGCCTTCACCGTCTCGCGGTCGTGGAAGTCGTCGCCGACATTATTGGCCAGCTGGTTGGTCGCGACGAAGGCGGACGGGTTGGCGTTGAAGCGCGCCCAGGCGGCGGCGCGGTTGATCAGCAGATAGGGGACGCCCGGCGTCTCATAGGTCGCGGGCTTCTGCGGATAGATCAGGCCGGTCAGCGTGCCGACGCTTGCCTGGCCTGCCGCGGTTCCCGGCACATATTCCAGATAGCGCTGGTCATAGGCGACGTCGGAGCGGGTCACCGCCGCACCGAGATTGACGCCGAACCCGCGATCCTCGGCCGCCGCATTATAGCCGAGATTGACCGTCGCGAAGTCCACGGTCGAATCCTGGTCGCGGTGGATGTCGCGATAATAGAGCGCCTTGTAGGAGTCCGGGTTGGCGGCCTGTGCCGGATCGTTGAAGGCCAGCCGCGGCCGCCCGTCGACGATCGTGTAGCTATAGCCATAGGCCGGCAGGAAGCCGTTCGACGCCGCGCCCGGCTTGGGGGCGACGTCATATTTGATCATCTCGCGATGCTCGCGATAGGTCGCCTTGGAGCGGGCGAGCGTGGCGTCCAGCACCCAGCCCGCGCCGAAGTCATGGCGGCCCTTCAGGTCGATCAGATAGGTGTCGCGCTTGACCGGCTGGAACGTCAGGCCTTGTTGCGTGTCGCCCTGCGCGAAGCGGCCGGTGGTGGCGGTGGTCGCGGTCGGCGCGCCGGTGGGCTGGGTCAGCGCCTCGTAGCGGGTCTCCGTGTCGGTATCGTGATAATAGCCGCCGAACAGCGACAGCTGCGTCGCCTCGTCCGGGTGCCATTCCAGCTTGAGATTGCCGGACAGGCGCGTCCGCAGATTCTCGAAGAAATAATCCTGGTTGCGGACCGGGGACAGGAATCCGGTCGAGGCGCCGGGGAAGGGCGTGCGCGCGCCGGCGGCGGTATAATAGCTCCAGCCCGCACCGGGCGTATCGCCGGGAAGCTCCGCGCGCGCCGTGGAGGGAAGGCGCTGATATTCCACCGACGCGACGACCCCGAACTGTTCGTCCGGCCCGAACCGCCGCGCCGCCGTGGCATCGGCACGCACCGCAGCACTGCCGCCGCGTACCAGCTTGCCTGCCGTGTCGTTATAGCCGGCATTGGCGTTGACGACGAAGAAGCGGTCGCCGTTCTGGTCGAACGCGCTCTTCGACACCAGGTTGATCTGGCCGCCCAGCGCGTGCGGATCATAGCGCGGCGACAGGCTCTTGATCGCCTCGATCCTGGCGACGAGCGAGGCCGGCAGCATGTCCAGCCGGGCGCCGCGATAGATCCAGTCGGGCGAGGCGAGCGGGATCCCGTCGATGGTGACGAGATTGTAGCGCGGGTCGAGCCCGCGGATGGTGGCGCGCTGATAGATGTCGCGGTTCTTGGTCGGGTCGGCGCCGCCGACGACCGAGACGCCGGTGATGCGGCGGCTGGCCTCGACGATATTGAGGTCGGGCAGCCGGCCCACATCATCCTGCGCCACCGCGTCGAGGATCACGGCGGCGTCCTTCTTCGCCTTCACCGCCGAGCGCTGCGACGCGCGGAAGCCGGTGACGACGATCTCGCCGCCTTCGCCCGCCGATTGCCCCGCCGCGACAGGCGCGTCCGGCGCCGTCTGGGCCAGCGCCGAGAGCGGCAATCCTGCCAGCATCGTCCCCGCCAGCAAGGCCGCAAGGCGCTGCGTTCCGTTCCCGTTCGTCATTGTCATCCCCTGAGTGATTCTCGCGTTGATCGCGACTCGATATATATCACTCTGTATGATATTATTTTGACAGCAGCCACTGGCGCGGCGAGAAAGACGCGATTAGCCAGTCGCGATGAGGAACGAGGCGTGAAGAGTCAGGGCTTGTCCAAGCGGGCGCGGGGCGTGTTGGCGATGGTGCGCCGCCATGGCCGGGTTTCGCGCGCCGTGCTGATCCGCGAGAGCGGGCTGTCGGGCACGGCGATCTTCCGCGCGACCGAAGAGCTGGAGGCCGCGGGACTGGTACGGAGCGGCGATCCCGTCATCGCCGGCCGCGGCCAGCCGAGCACGTCGATCGAGATCGAGCCCGATGCGGCGTTCAGCCTGGGCCTGTCGGTGATGACCGACCGGGCCGATGTCGTGCTGGTCGATCTGGCCGGTACCGTCCGGGCGCGACGCGAGGTGACGCTGCCCGGCATGCCGCGCGGCGCGATGCTCGACGCGGCCGTGCGCTTCGGCACCGACTATCTGGCGCAGGCCGGCGTCGATCGGCGGCGGCTGCTGGGGCTCGGCGTCGCGGTGGCGGGCTATTTCGTCGATCCGGGCACGGTGAATCCGGCGCCGGAACTGGAGGAATGGGCGCTGGTCGCACTGGACGCCGAGATCGCCCGCCAGGTCGCCCTGCCGGTCGCGGTCGAGAACATCGCCAGCGCCGCGGCGCTGGGCGAGCGCCTGCTCGGCGTCGGTGCGCGCTATGCGAGCTTCTGCTACATCAACGTCGCCGCCGGGTTCGGCGCGGGGATCGTCGTCGACGGCGCCCTGCTGCGCGGGCGCCACGGCAATGCCGGCGAGATCGGCGGCCTGTTCCTGTCGAGCGGACGGATCACCCCCAATCTGGCAACGCTGCACGACTGTCTCGCCGCCCATGGCACCCGGTGCGACGGCATTTCGGACATGGTCGCACGCTTCGATCCCCAATGGCCGGGGGTCGATGCCTGGGTGGCGGCGCATCAGCCGTCCTTCTCCTATCTGTTCGGCGCGCTGCGGCTGACGCTCGACTGCGAGGCGCTGATCCTTGGCGGACGCCTGCCCCGCGCGCTCGCGCAGCGGATCCTCGACGGCATCGACTGGCCGGAAAACCATTGGCCGATCCGTCGCGGGCGCCGCGCCCCCGCGACCCTCACCCAGGTAGCCGGCCTCGAACCCGAACTCTCGGGTCCGCTGGGCGCCGCGGCGCTGATCTTCCATCAGACCTTGTTCGCCTGAACGCCACGTCGAGGGCGAGCGCGATGCAGATGCCGGCGATGGCGAGCAGCATCCCCACCATCAGCAGCGACGGCAGCGAAAACGGGTCGCGCAGCGCGGTACGATAGGAGGAAAGGGCGAGCACCTGCCCGGTCAGCAGCATCGCTGCCGACTGGGCAAGCTTCGACACACAGGTGAACGCCCCGACATGGCGCGTGGCATTGCCCTGCGCCGCCCGATCCGCCATCGCAGACCACAGCATCAGCCACAGCCCGCCCGATCCCGCGCCGAAGCCCAGTCCCACGGCGATCGCGCTGGCGGTCGATGCGCGCTGCGTGCCGAGCAGGACCGCGGCAGAAAGTAGCGACAGGGCGGCCGCTGCGGCCAGCATCGCCTCGATCGACCAGCGGTTTCGGCACCAGAGCCAAAGCGGCTGGCTGACGGTGGCGCCGATCGCGGTCCAGAGCAGCAACGCCGCGTTATGGCCAACGAAGGCGGCGTAATAGGGCTCGGTGGCGCGAAAAACGGTGCCGGCGAACGTCACGCCGGCCAGCGCGGCCAGAACCGTGGAGAAAGGCACCGACGCGGGCGTCGCATGGTACAGCACGGGCCGCAGGGGCGCCACGCGGCCGCCGGCCCGTGGCAATCGCCATGCGGAAGCGCAGGCCAAGGATGCCACGGCCGCGGCCCACAACAGGTAGCCCCAAGGATCGCGATACTGGATGAGCAGCGGCGCTGCCACCGCGCACACCAGGATTCCGGCAATCCCCGAAGCGATGTTGCGATGGGCGATCAGCCCGCGTCGCTCACGGGCGGTGATCGGCAGCAACGACGGTGCCGCATTCTGCGCCACGTCGAGCAGCGGATAGCTGGCACGAAAACCGAGCAGCGTCCCCAATGCCCAGAGCGGGCGGGCCGCCTCCCACACCAGCGGCGTGAGGCAGAACAGCAAGAAACAGGCGCAGATCAGCGGGGCAGCGCGAGCCTGCATCCGATAGGCCGCGCCGAGACTGTCGACACGCTGTCCCCACCATTTGCCGAGCGCGAGGTCGACCAGCCCATTCAGCAGCAGCGACGCTGTCAATATCCACCCCATGGCATCGGGTGCGACGCGGCTGATTTCCGTGAGAAAGAAGCCGAAGAGCAGGGTGCTGGCGTGCCAGAGTTGGCTCTTTGCAAAATGCGCCAGCAGATAGGAAGGGATGCCGCTCGCCGATGATGGGACAGAGCGCAATAAACGTCGGATATGTCCCTCCTTCGTCATCCCCCCTGTGTGGCGAGGGCTTTCAAGGCCCCCGATAGCGTCGAACCATGCTGTTTTTGTGTACGCGACCGTGGATGTCCAAGCGTGATAGGTCCGGTGAACCGATGGGGACATCGTTATGATCTGCCCCCTTCCGAGGGCCCCGTCGACGATCCCGGTTGGGACAACGCGGGAGGAATGGAATGAGTCACAAGTACAAGCCGGAGGCGATCATGGGCAAGCTGCGTGAAGCGGAAATCGGGGGCCGCCTCGAACCATCGAATGTCGCCGTCGCCGACGGCTGATGCCTAGATACAAGGGACGTTCAGCGGCCGGTTTCGGTACGAACAGACGCACATAAACGACCGGCTCTGGCCGACGCCCGTCGTGCCGTTTGGGGTCATCGTGTCAGTAATGTCTAAAGCCAACGTGCCAATCCATCAGAACGGGCGTCAATCGTTGATGGCGCTTACCAATCCTCCGCATGAGACCGTTCAAGATCCTGACGGACAAAGCAGCTGACGAAGGTTCAGGCGGGTCCGGACGAAACCTCAGGGGGCCCAAAGCGGGCGTTCCGCAAGCCGTATCTGCAGTCTCGGCGGGCCTTCGTGCCGCCTTTCCCATAAGGCGCCATTACGCGAAACGTCAGGAAAATGGCGGATTCCGGAGGGTCGCGAGGATGTGACCACATATGGGAGCGAACTTCACCTCTTATGGGCGAAGCGACAACAACGTTGCTGGATGTCTGCGGAAAGGTGGATGGTGCCGGGGACGGAATCGAACTGGCTGAAATATGAAAGTTAATTCAAAGAATTGAACAAGATACCGTCAGCCCTGATACCGCGCGATATACCGTCACCGGCAAATGTTGGGTGGGTTCGATTCCAAAATGGCTGGCGATTCCAGCTTTGTTTGGGTCTAACGCAGGATGAGACATTGGCATCTGGCGCCCAGAAATGCAAGTCTGAGCAAGAAACGGCGGGTATTCGACTTCCGCGGTACCGGCGCTTGTAAAGTCAATGATCCCATCCGTGCGTGGACTCGGCGAGGCGCCTGCACCAGACTTGCGCTCGTGTCGGAGTTCACCCGCTGGCGATGGCGAAAAGTGGGACTAAGCTGTCGTTTACCTAATGACGCCGCAATGGCAGGTTTTGGCAAGTGCTGTCGGTAGGCAACATATACTTGCGTCATTTCTGGCCATTATTGTGTTGTCCACGATAGCCATGACCATCCTACTGCGTTCGCCGATGCGCTGCGAGGCAGCAGGGAGACTGCGACAAGATGCGTGGTCATCGCCCCGACACCGGTTTTTACCCCAGTTAACTCGACACGCGTCGACATCCCCGGCACTTGGATCGAGCATCGTCGTGGGAGGAAGAGCCTTGCACCACAGTCGAGTTTTTCAGCTTGTAGCGGCAGCACTTGCTCTAGCGACGGCGCCCCTCACGCTTGCGGCAAAGGTGCCGCATGCGGCAGTGGGCGAGCGGCCTCGATCAGCCTCGGTGCATACCCGGGAAATCGTACGCACGACGCTGACGACATCGGGCAAGCCCATCGTGATGCCCGAAGGGCAGATCGAGACCGTTGTCACGAAATACCGCATCGGTCCGCGCGCCGTTTTGCCGTTGCACAAGCATGTCTATCCCCGCTTCGGCTTTGTTCTGTCAGGCGCAATCGCTGTGGGACAGCCGGCGGGCAGAGGCATTTTCCGCGTCTTCAAGGCAGGCGACTTCATCGTCGAGGACACGGAGACATGGCACGATGCCCGCAACCTGGAGACTCGGCCGGCCGAACTCCTCGTAATCGACCTCGTGCCGCCGGGCACCAGAAATATCGTCGCCGAACAATAGCGCCTTTATCAGCAAGGCTCGACTCCTGGCCAGACCACGGGCTGCAGCCTCACCCCCCTGCGCCGAAAGGCGCGGCGGGATCGATCAAACCTGCGTCGCGCAGCGCGCCCCAGAACTGCGGGGGGACCTTCTCCGTCAGCGCCGCGCGGTCCTCGGCGATGCGGGCAGGCCTGCTCGCACCGGGGATCACCGCCGCGACCGCCGGCTGGGCCAGCGCGAAATGCAATCCTGCAGCCTTCATGCTGATCCCGTAGCGATCGGCAATGGCCTTGATCGACGCGACCTTGGCGAGGATCTCGGCGCTGGCCGGCGCATATTCGAAGTTCGGCCCGCCGACGAGCACCCCCGAGCTATAGGGTCCGCCAACGACGATGCCGAGGTCCCGTTCGAGGATCCTGGGCATCAGGCGCTGCAGCGCGCGGCCGTGATCGAGCAGCGTGTAGCGGCCGGCGAGCAGCGACCCATCCGGCTGCGGCGCGTCGAGGTCGAGAAGAATCTCGATCGGCTCGACGCGATTGACGCCAAGACCCCAAGCCTTGATCACGCCCTCGCCCTTCAGCCGGTCGAGCACCTTGAAGGCACCCATGCGCGCGCTCTCGAATTGCTCGAGCCAAGCGTCGCCGTAAAAGTCCTGGGCGACATCGTGGACCCAGACTATATCGATGCGGTCGGTCTGGAGCCGTTTCAGGCTGTCTTCGATCGAGCGCAGCGTTGCGTCGGCCGAATAATCGTTGATCACCTTGTTCGCGCGACCATGAGCGAACACATCGCCCTTTTCGCCATTGTCGCGAGCGCCCTGCTCGACCTCGTCGAGAACGATACGGCCGACCTTGGTGCTGATCACATAGTCGTCGCGCGGCTTGTCCTTGAGGGCGATGCCCATGCGCAGTTCCGCCAGCCCGGCGCCGTAAAAAGGCGCATTGTCGAAATAGCGGATCCCATCCTGCCAAGCCGCTTCCACCGTCGCCAGCGCCTCGTCCTCGGGGATCGCGCGGAACATGTTGCCGAGCGGTGCAGCGCCGAAGCCAAGCCTGCCGGGCAGGATATCTTTGAGGGCCATGATCGAATTCCTCCTGGTCAGGCGACGATGCGCGGTTCGAGGTTGAATGCCTTCCGTTCCGCCAGCTGCGCGATGGTCGCCAGATAGTGCTGGAAGTGCGGCGTCGCGCGGTGCGCTTCCCGCGCCGCGGCATCGACATAGAGCTCGTCGAGGACGAAAACTCCCGGCTCGGCCTGATCTGCCCATAGGTCGTAGCGCAGATTTCCCGGCTCCGCCCGGCTCGGTTCCACCAGACCTTCGAGCAGCGTCCGCAATTCCGCTTCCCTGCCCGGTCCCGCGGTCAGCACGGCGACGGTCTTTACGTTGCTGGTCATCTCGCTTCCTCTTCAGCTGCGGTGCAATTTCCTGGTGCAGCGTGCCGCCAGACGGGGTTGTGCCGGGCGAAGGCCGACGTAGCGCAGATCGTCTCCGGATCGCAGTTAAGCCCGGTCAAATGTGGAGAATGTAGCGCAATGCGCAGTTCAGGGAGCGACCTACCTCCCTTTACGCGACGTTACCGCAATTGACGCCTCCTGGAGGATCAATGGGCTTAGATACGCCTGCACTGCTGCTGTGCCGATGGAGGCCAGGGAGGACAGGATGAGCAAAGGCAAGGTCGTCGTCATCGGTTCCAATGCGAACCGCATCGAAACCCAAGGTGGATATTGGGGAGACACGGGCAACTACCTGAACGAGACCGTGGTCCCGATGCTGGCGCTCATCGATGCCGGCTACGACGTCGTGCTCGCAACGCCCAATGGTGCCCGCCCGACGATGGACAAGGCGTCGGACTCGCCCGCGCACTTCGGGGGCGACGTGCACGCCTACGAGCACGCCAAGCTGTTCTGGATCGACGCCCCGGCGATGCAGGCCCGTACGCTCCGCTCGATCCTCGACGAGGGTATCGAATCCTATTACGGGGTCTTTATCCCTGGCGGCCAGGCCCCCATCGTCGACCTGATGCAGGAGCAGGAACTCGGCGAAATCCTTCGCCATTTCCACGCGCATCAGAAGCCGACGGCGATGCTCTGTCACGGCCCGATCTCCGCGACCGCCGCCATGCCCTATGCGCGCGAGTTCCGCGCCGCACTGATTGCGGGTGACCACGCCAAGGCGAAGGAATGGTCCAGAGGCTGGCAATATGCCGGCTACCGCATGACCGTGTTCCAGAAGTCCGAGGAAAAGGTGATCGAGGACACGATCCTCCACGCCAAAATCTATTTCGACATGCCCTATGCGCTCGGTCTCGCGGGCGCGGTCGTCGATACCGGTCCGGACTTCGAGCCCTATGTCATCGAGGATCGCGAACTGATCACCGGCCAGAATCCGCGCTCGGACCACCCGATCGCCGAGGCCCTCATCGCGGCGCTGGATCGCAAGCTCGGCCATGCCTGACCGCCGGCCGAACGCGATCTGAACGCGCACGCCGCGCGCACGCTTCGGTCTGGGTGCTTTCACGAGCCCCCGGCGGCGAGCGCGTACCCCGATCAACCTGGAGTGACGTCGATGAAACATCTTATTGCAGGAGTGCTCCTCGCTATGGCCACAACCGTTTCCGCCACCGCCCACCCGAACGCGCCGAACAAGCCCGTCTCGATCGTGCTGGTGCATGGCGCGTTCGTCGATGCCTCGGGCTGGAAACCGGTCTACGACATTCTGACCAAGGACGGCTATGAGGTGCTGGTCGTCCAGAACCCGACCGTCACGCTCGACGGGGACGTCGCGGCCACCCGCCAGGTGATCGCGAAGGCGAGCAAGCCGGTCGTGCTGGTCGGCCACAGCTATGGCGGCGCGGTCATCACCGAAGCGGGCGCAGATCCCAAGGTGAAGAGCCTCGCCTATATCGCGGCGCTTGCGCCCGATGCCGGGGAATCGGTGTTCGAGCTGGCGACCCGGCCGGTGCCGGGCGAATCCGGTCCGCCGCTACTGCCGCCGGAAGACGGGTTCATCCTCGTCGACCCGGTCAAGTTCCCGACGGCCTTCGCGGCGGACGTCGACATTTCCATCACGGGCTTCATGGCAGTGTCGCAGGTCCCCTGGGGCTTGGCTGCCGTGCAGACCAAGCTGAATACGGCGGCGTGGCACGACAAGCCGGTCCGCTGGATGCTGACGACGCAGGACCATATGGTCTCGCCGACCACCCAGCGCTTCATGGCGACCCGCGCCAAGGCCAAGCTGACCGAGATCAACAGCAGCCACGCCGTCATGCTGTCCCACCCCAAGGATGTCGCCGCCTTCATCGAGGCCGCCGCAGCCGCGGCCAACTAGGCCGATGGCCCGGGGGCGGCATACCGACGTCTCCCTCGGAGATTGCCGAGATGGGGTTTGAGGAACCCATCTCAGCCAGGAGGAGGCGCTGCCATGCCCATGCATCGTACGGGCCGTTCCGCCTGCGGCGCGGCCAGCTCCGCGTGCGACTTAAAGGCTGACTCGCCAGATGGTTGATCCAATGTAGTTGAGGGAGATGGTAGAATGGCCAATGCATCCGACACACCCGATGCACTTAACCGTCGCCAGGCGATTACACTGGCCAGCGCCACGCTATTTGCCTCCGCGCTGTTCGCTGCACCCTTGTCGATCCGTGGTGCCATCGCGCGCCCGGCCTCCAGCGCCAGCCTTACACAGGTCCGCAATGCCACCCTGCGCATCGATTATGGCGGCATCCGCTTCCTCGTCGACCCGGTGCTGGCGGACAAGGACGCCTATCCCGGCTTCGAAGGGACGGCAAACAGCCAGAGGCGCAACCCGCTCGTGCCGCTGCCCATACCGCTTGCTTCGATCCTCGACGTCGATGCGGTGATCGTCACGCACCTGCATCCCGATCATTGGGACGAGGCGGCGAAGGCCAAGCTGAACAAGGCGCTGCCGATTTTCGCGCAGAACGCCAGCGATGCCGCCCAACTCCATGCGTCAGGCTTCGCAGATGTCCGTATTCTGACCGAGAACACCGAGTTCCGAGGCGTGCGCTTGAGCCGCACGGGCGGCCAGCACGGCACCGACGCCGACCTGAAGGCATTGCCGCAGATCCTCGGGCCTGTCAGCGGCTTCGTCATGCGTCACCCGGCGCACAAGACGCTGTACGTCGCCGGCGACACGATCTGGAACCGCGAAGTCGAGCGCGCCATCGCCACTTACGCGCCCGACGTCATCATCCTGAACGCTGGCATGGCGACCGTGATCGGACTGGATCCGATCATCATGGGGCCGACGGACGTTCTTGCGGTGCATCGTGCCGCGCCGAACGCGATGCTGATCGCCAGCCACATGGAGGGCGTGAACCACTGTATCCTCAGCCGCGCCGATCTTCGTGCCTTCTCCAAGCGAGACGGGTATGCGCAGCGCCTGCTCATCCCCGCAGACGGGGAAACCTTGCCGATCTAAAGAGCCACGGCTCATCTAGTCGGACCGGTTCACGGTGATCGAAGCGTTTCTGCTCGCGAGGCAGCTTTTTATGGAAGCTGTCTTTCAAATGCATCTGGTCGAGCGTCGTAAGTTGGTCGGATGCTGCCTCCCTGGCTGGCCTCATGTTCAGCCGACTCCAGAGCACGGCTTCCGCCAATCGGCCGCTCAAAGTTTGCTTCGCGTTCGCTGCCGCACGGTATCGGCGGAGTCGGCATGTAGCGGCTGGTATATCTCGGCAGGCGCCTTCCATTCTCGAAGGAGATCGAGGGGATCCTGATGACCGATCAGGTTTCGGGCAAGGCTGACCCGCTCCAACACGTTCGTTCGGGCTTCGCTGGGGAGTGTTGCTGCGCGCTGTTCGGCCTGAGAGAAGAACTGCTCGATCTCCATCACTCTCGACCATCGCTGGATAGCGCTTTGTAGAGTTGCCAGGCTTTCCTCGTATGATTTGGCGATGTTGCGTTCGTCCTCGCGGCGGCGGCATTTCTCCTGTTCCTCTAACCATGCGCGGTGTCGAAGCTCGGCCCGGCGCGCGGCTTCCTCTGCCATATCCAAAAGCTGGCGCTTTTGCGCCAGCACGGCTTTGACGATGGTTTCGGGGGATAGCGATGCTGTCTGATCCTCCGATTCCTGCCAGCTTTGCGACCAGTCGATGCCCGAGTCTGCAGCATAGGCGACGATACGGAGCCGACCCGACGGCACATCCTCGAATGTTGTCCAGCCGGAGACGTGGGACCGCTCCAGGCGTGCGGCAAGCTCGGCGCTGTCTCGGACGAAGGCGTTGTTCGTATAGCGCATTTTTACGTGCTCGGTCATTTCGAGAACGATGAGGCCGATGCTCACCCCGTCTGTCTGGACGAGTGTGGGTCGATCTGGCCGCCATGGTTGCGGATACGGGTCGTACTGCCGTCCCTTTATTGGTGCCTCTCTCGGGTCGATCTGCAGGCGGCGGGCGGCAGAATTGAGCCCGCTGAGGACCACGTGGTGACCAGCCTCTTCGAAGGCATTGTACAGGGCATTCGCCAGCAGCAGCCCACGATCGAGCGCTGCGGAGGAGGTGCGCAGGTCGGGCAGGGCGCGTTTGTACGGTCGGAGGAAGCCATCATCCCTGGCCGGGCGGCTATTCAAGAATTGTGCCTTCGTGCCGCGCAGGAGCGTGTGCATCGCCGGAGGCGTGGTGCCGGTTACTGCCTTTTTCCGAGGTGCGCGGGCTGCGGGTCGTGGCTTTGGGAGGGGCATGCCGTCGCCGGTCCATGTGGTGGGCTGTCCTTCCGCTGCTGCGGGTAGCGGTGGGACAGGATCGGCCTTGCCGAGCTCGAGGCGTGTCCAGTGGCCCTGCGCCGGCCTTGGTACGCCCAGCGCGGTGCAGATCTGTACCAGCTTGCCGTAGGAGATGCCCAGTTGCGCCGAGACCTTGGTCATCGGCATCGCCCAGATAAGGCGGTAGAGGTCCTCACGCGTGACCATGTGTCGCTCCGTTGCGATTTAACCTGCGCTTTCGGCAGTGCTGTGGTGGTCCTAGCGCCTTGGCGAGACGGATTTGAATGAGGGCGGGCCGATTGTTGTTCAGCCGCGCCATTTGATCGACGGGCGGCTTGGTGGACCATTCTGGGCGTCTCATGCTTGCTGCATGATTGCGCTCGCACGCCGCTCACGCGGCGCCGAGTCGGCGTGGCCGTCTCGGCCCTTTCGGGTTTTGATCGCTGACGCAGGGCCGATCCTGTGGATCGGCGGCCGGCAGGTGCCGGCAGCGGAACGCGGGTGCGGTGCGCGCGCTGGCGCACGCCTGCGGCGACACCAGGGCGCGCGGGTTGTTGGTGCCCGCGTGGCACACTTGCCCGGCGGGAGGCACGGGCGGCGGCTGGCGCACGTGCTGGCGCGCGCACGCCGCCCGCGCGAGGCCCGCCCGGTTGCAAGGGTGCGGTTCTTGGTCCGGGCCCCGGTGGCGCCCGGCAGCGCGGTTGCGCTGACAGGATGGTCGCCGCGCGGATGCGCGGCGGCGTTGGTGCGCCGGCACGCGGGAAAGGGCGGGGGGAGCGTCGCTCGCCTCTAGTCCTGCCGCGGCATGCCGCAAGCCGGGCGGTGCCCGGCTCCTCCACTCCGTTACGGCCCTGCGGGTGCGGCCTGCCTCTGACGGCAGGACTGCCGGTTCGCTCCTGCCGCTCCCCCCGCCCTTCCGGCGCCGGTTGCGGTGTTTTGGAAGGAGAAGGGACCATGGGTGTCGGACACGAGAACCGGGCGAGCCTCTATGTCGAGGTGACGGGACAAGTGATTGCCGAACTGGAACAGGGACGGCTGCCCTGGGTGCAGCCTTGGGATGCTGCGGCGTGTGGCTGTGCAATGCCGGCCAATGCCGTGACCGGACGACGCTATTCGGGGATCAATGTGCTGATTCTTTGGGCGGCGGTGATCGAGGGGCGGTATGGCTCGCAGCGTTGGCTGACCTTTCGACAGGCGCAGGCGGCCGGGGGCAACGTGCGGCGCGGCGAGCGCGGGACGACGATCTGCTATGCGGATCGCTTCACGCCAAAGGACGAAGCCGAACGGGCACGCGACGAGGACCGCGAGGCGCGGCAGCTGGCGTTTCTCAAGCGGTTCACCGTATTCAATGTCGACCAGTGCGAGGGATTGCCCGATCGGCTGACGGTGGTGGCGCAGGGCGAGCCCGTGGCAGAAGCCGACCGCATTCCGGCCGCGCATGCGCTGATGGAAGCATGCGGGGCAGATATCCGGATCGGGGGTGGCGAAGCCTATTACAGCCCAGGCGGCGACTATGTCGCGGTGCCGCCGCAGCTGGCATTCTACAACCGGATCAACTGGTATCGCACCGTGCTGCACGAACTTGGGCACTGGACCGGGCATGGCTCGCGGCTGGCTCGCGACCAGTCCGGCGCATTCGGCAGCGCGGCCTATGCCCGCGAGGAGCTGGTTGCCGAAATGGCAAGCGCGTTCACCTGCGCGTCTCTGGCGATCCGGCCGACCGTTCGGCACGCCGATTATATCGGCAGCTGGCTGGCAGTGCTGCGCGAGGATGAAAGGGCGATCTTCCGCGCGGCGAGCGCTGCCAGCAAGGCGGCTGATTACCTGCTTGGGTTCACCTCGGACGAGGAGGCGGGGCTATGATGCGCTGGCTTCGCCTGCGGCGGATGCGCCGCGCTTTTCGTGCCCTTTTTGAACGGGACCGGGCGATCTTCGGATCGGTGCGGTTCGATGAATTGGACTACATCGAAACGGCCGAACTGCATGGCTGCACGGTGGACGAGGTGACGAAAACCGTTGCCCGCGTGCTGATAGCGCTCGGTCGTGCAGAGCGAGGCGAACAGCCATGAGCGATGCGACACCACGCCCGGCGACACCGGGCGAGGTGTACGCCGCCGCATCAGCGCGTTAGGATTGATCCATGAGGACCAGCCTCGACCATCTGCCACCAGCGAAGCAGCGCGAGCTGGAGCGTGTCGTCCAGATCCTGTTCGAGGAGTTTGGCGACGCGATTGCCATTGCCACCTCGGACTGGAAGAAACAGGCGCGCATCCTCAAGGTCATCCTCTACGGCAGCTATGCGCGCGGCGGCTGGGTCGACGAGCCCCACACTGCCAAGGGCTATCAGTCGGACTTCGACCTGCTGGTCATCGTCAACCACGACAAGCTCACCGATCGCGTCGAATGTTGGGCCACTGCCGAGGACCGGCTCAACCGCGAATTGGCGATCACCAAAACGCTGCGCACGCCGGTCAATTTCATCGTCCACACGCTGCGGGAGGTGAATGACGGGCTCGCACATGGCCGCTATTTTTTCATGGATGTCGCCCGAGACGGCATCGCGCTGTACCAGAGCAACGACACCGAACTTCACCAGCCCAAGCCGAAAACGCCCAAGCAGGCGCTTGCCATGGCGCAGGAGTATTACAGCGAGTGGTACCCGTCTGCGATGCGCGCACACATCAATTTCGAGGATGATCTAAAGCGGGGGTGGCTGAAAGAATCGGCCTTCATGCTTCATCAGGCTACGGAACGCCTTTACCACTGCGTATTGCTGGTCTGCACCTTCTACACGCCGCACGTGCATAATCTGGGCTTTCTGCGGACCCAGGCAGAGCGCATCGATCCACGCCTTGTCGATGCCTGGCCGCGTGACCAGCGCACCGATCGTGCCCGCTTCGAGAAGCTCAAAGAGGCCTATGTGAAGGCGCGCTATTCGAAGCACTACCGCATCAGCGAGGAAGAACTAGCGTGGCTCGGCGAGCGTGTCGAGGCACTTGGTCAGGCGGTGCAGGTGATCTGCGAAGAGCGGATCGCGGCACTGGAACGCAGCGCCGCCGCTTAATCTAGGCGGCGATTTTCCCGGCGTCGATGAACGATAATTCGCGCTGCATCTGCGGCGCTTCGCTGCGTTTGGCGCAGCGCATGTCGCGGGCAATCGCGACGCTGATCCACTCGATTTTCCACGCCAGATCGAGCACGTCGCCGCGCTCCGCGCGGCTGATTGTAGCGATACCGGCGCCCTCGACGATCACCGAAAATCGGCATTCGTCGACCCAATTATCGAAGCGTCCCTGCACCAGCGTGCCGTCCGAGATCGCGATGGCGAAGCCCTCGTCGAGCGCCCGTGCGGACAGGCGAATCTCGTCCTCGACGTCACCGGAAAGCTTCAGCCGGCCGTTCTCCAGTGGTTCGATTCTGATCGACATATCTGCTCCTCCCTGGCGACTCGGAAAGGCTACGATGGTAGAACGTAAAGGGAACATGTGGAAGGTTGGTGGGGATCGGAGGGGAGGTATCCGTCCGGCGGATGCACG
>NZ_LXVY01000018.1 GCF_001650735.1 Sphingomonas sp. TDK1
CCAAACCGCTTCAGGACATCCTGAGGCGGTTTTTTTATGCCTGTTTTCCGTGACTTATCTCCGAGTCGTGCGATCTCAGAAAGCCTCTCTGGACCCCACTGAACGCCAGGACGTCGATTTGCTTTTGGGGGTATTTTCTGGGGTAATCGCCGCGACCCCCAGCGGAGTACCCCCAGATGGCGCTCAAGGAACTCGAAGTCCGCTACGCGACCAAGCGGCAGAGGGATTACAAGCTCGCCGACGGCGAGGGCCTGTACCTGCTCATCCGGCCCAATGGCTCGAAGCTCTGGCGCATGAAGTACCGCTTCGACGGCAAGGAGAAGCTGCTCTCCTTCGGCCGCTATCCCGATCTCAGCTTGGCAGAGGCGCGGCTTCGCCGCGCAGAGGCCAGGGTGGCGCTGGGGCAGGGCAGGGACCCCGGCGCCAGCAACAAGTCGCCAGTCGGTAAGACCTTCGAACAGGCGGCCCGCGCCTGGCATGAGAACCGCGAGGGCAATCTCGACGAAAGCCATGCCAAGCGGTTGATGACGCGGCTCGAGCGGGATGCCTTTCCGGTGATTGGCAATCGGCCGCTGCGGTCAATCACCAGCGCCGACGTGCTGGCAATGGTTCGGACCGTCGAAGCGCGCGGCGCCCTCGACGTCAGCCGGCGAGTCAAGCAGCATGTGAGCCAGATCTACCGCTTCGCCATTCCGCAGGGCTGGGCCGATCAGGATCCCGCAGCTTATCTCTCCGACCTGTTGAAGCCTAAGCCGCGCGTGCGGCACATGGCACGAGTGGGGCTGCAGGAACTGCCGGCGCTGGTGCAGGCGATCGATAGCTACGATGGCGAGGAGAGCCCCCGGCGGCGTGCCGTCACTCGTGCAGCGTTGCTGTTCACGCTGCTGACCTGGGCTCGTACCAACGAGACGCGGCTCGCCCGCTGGAACGAGTTCGAGGGGCTCGACGGGTCGGAGCCGCTTTGGCGCGTGCCAGCCGAGCGGATGAAGATGGAGCGCGAGCACATCGTGCCGCTTTCGCGTCAGGTCGTCTTGCTGCTCGAAGACGTTCGAACCTACTCGGCTGGCGTCTATGTCTTTGGTGGTGACAAGCTCGGCCAGCCCATTTCGCAGAACACCATGATCTATGGCTGTTATCGCATGGGCTATCGGGGGAGGCAGACCGTCCACGGCTTCCGCGCGCTCGCATCGACCTGGGCTAACGAAGCCGAGCGCTATCGATCTGATTGGATCGAGATGGCGCTTGCCCATGTCGATCGTGATGATGTCCGCAGCGCCTATAATAGCGCGCTGTACCTCTCGCCGCGCAGGCGCATGCTGCAGGATTGGGCCGATCACCTGTTCGGCTTCTTGAAGCAGATTAGCGACGCGCCCCACCTTAACGGTCTCGAATCGGCTCATACGGTGCTGACATCCGCTTGCTGACAAGCTCCGGATCAATGAAAGGCTGCCGCAGCCAATAATGCCCAGGGGGGCCGCTCGCGACCAGACCCAGTCGTTCGTGCCTAATCCAATGAACGTCCAGTTTTGCCGAAAGTCGTCGATCGCTTGTTGAGACGCTGATGTCCAAGTAACCGCTCAACCATGGCGAGCCTGAGGTCTTCAGCCAGGCAGCGCCTACCAGCCCTGATGATTGCTACAGCGCTTCCAGCCGTTTCGTAAACTTGCGTGGAAGGATCACCCTTGCCGTAATCTCGCGGCATCCCGTGACGGCGGCAGGCCAAACTGCCGCGCATACTCCCGGCTGAATTGCGTAGGGCTTTCATAGCCGACGCGGAACGCCACGGCCGTTGCATTTCCATCACCCGCGATCAGCATGGACCGGGCTTGGATAAGGCGGACGTGCTTCTGGTACTGCAACGGACTGAGCGCCGTCACTGCCTTGAAGTGACGATGAAAGGCCGAAACGCTGAGCGCCGCCATCTCCGCCAGCGCCTCGATACGGATCGGACGCGCGAAATTCTCCCTGATCCATTGGATCACCACCCCGATCCTGGACAGCGCGGTATCAGGCATGGCGATGTCCCGCAGCATCCAACCCATCGGTCCCTGCAGGACGCGAAACAGGATTTCGCGCTCATAAGCCGGCGCAAGCGCAGCGATCTCGCCGGGACGGTCGATGAGGCGCAGCATCCGCACCCAAGCGTCGAGCAGGTCCGCCGTGACCGGAGCGACCGAAAAGCCCGGGCTGTACAGCTCGCCGCCAGCAGCTTTGGGCATGTCCGTCAGTAATGTGGCGACAACCGAGGGCCGGATCGTGAGGCTGACCGCAAGATAGGGCGCGCCGCTGTCCGACGGATGGACGGCGCCTGCCGCAGGCAGGTCCACGGACATGACGAAGTAGGTCGCGGGATCGTAACGCAGCGTGCGGTCACCCACGGTCATCGTCTTGGACCCCGTCAGGATGAGATTGACCATAGGCTCGTAGACGGCTGCGAGTTGATGCTCGGGGATCGTCCCTTGCACCATCGCGACGCGGGGGATGCCGGTTTCGGTACGGCGGTTCTCGGCGCGTGCCGCCAGCGCCCGTAGTTCGGCGAGTTGTGTCTCCATATCCATTCGCTTCCACGGATCGCGCTCTCAGACAACAGGAAAGCAGAAATAGGCAACATGCAGGCAGGATTGGGTGGGCGGCTGCGACACAGGGCGGCTACCTCTCTCAGCGAGATCGAGGGAGTTTATCCATGAGCATCGTCATCATCACCGGCGGCAGCCGCGGCCTCGGCGCCAGCGCCGCCGTACAATGCGCAAAGCGCGGCATGGGCGTCATCCTGACCTATAACAGCAATCCCGATGCGGCCGCCAATGTCGTGAACGCAATTGAAGCCGAAGGCGGAAAGGCGGTCGCGCTGCGGCTGGACGTCAGCGAGAGCGCGAGCTTTCCCGCGTTCCGTGAGACCGTTCGCGAGACGCTGGCGGCAAGCTGGCAAACCGATCGGTTCGACGCCCTCGTCAACAATGCCGGCTATGGCCTCTTCCGCCCCATGGTCGAGGTCGACGAGGACGCGTTCGACGGCCTCTACCGCGTTCACCTGAAAGGGCCTTTCTTCCTGACCCAAATACTGCTTCCACTGATGGCGGACGGCGGCCATGTCCTGAACGTCGCCAGCGCGACCACGCGCGTCGCCACGGCAGGCGTCGCGCCCTATGCCGCGTTCAAGGGCGGGCTGGAAGTGCTGACCCGCTATATGGCGAAGGAGCTCGGCGATCGCCGCATCCGCGCCAACTCGATCGCACCGGGCCCCATCAAGACCGATCTCGGTGGCGGGATGAGCCAGGAGTTCGAAACGTTGCTGGCCGGCCAGACCGCGCTCGGCCGTGTTGGCGAGCCGGATGATGTCGGCTGCCTGATCGCCGGACTGCTGTCGGACGATCATCGCTGGGTCAACGCCCAGAATATCGAGGTCGGCGGCGGATACATGATCTGAGGGACGCAATATGCTCGACCACATCTTCTTGACCGTGAACGACTTCGATCGGTCTATCGCCTTCTACGAACAGGTGCTTCCGGTTCTCGGGATCACGGCCCGGCTCGACTACGACGGTAAAGACGGCCCGCCGGGGCATCCGGACCTCAAGGGCTTCGGCGCGAACGGACGCATGTTCTTGTGGCTGCGACAGGGCGTTGCCTCGCCCGGCGCGGTGCATGTCGGCCTGGTCGCGACCTCGACTGCGATGGTGGATACGGCGCACGACGCGGCGCTCGCGGCCGGGGCAAGCGAGATTCACCCGCCTGGGCCGCAGCTTCATTATGACCCCCGCTACTACGCCGCACAGGTCCGCGACCCTGACGGCTATTCCCTCGAATTCGTCCACAAAAGCTGGCAGCACGAAGGGCAGCAGCCATGACCGACCACCCCTTGCGCGACGTGGCCGATGCATTGATCGCCGCCACCAATGCCGGCGATGCCGATGCCGTCGTCGCGCTGTTCACGCCGGACGCAGTGATCGATGATCCGTCCACCGGCCATCGCTTCGATGGCCATGCGGGCATCCGCAGCTATGTCGAGCGGTACTTCGTCGGCTATCACACCGTCACCCGGTTCCTCTCGATCGACATCTTGCACGATGGCCGCGCCAGGGTACGCGTCGATTTCACCGGCGACTTCGGCCACGAGATTGGTCTGCTCGACCTCACGGTCGACGCCGATCGCCGCATCACCCGCATCGACGCCGACCTGGAGTAGACGATCATGCAGAAGCTAATGATCTATGGCGCCAGCGGCTATACTGGCCGCATGGCCGCCGAGCGGGCGCACGCCGCCGGACTGCCGCTGGTTCTCGGCGGGCGTTCCCAGGCCTCTCTCATCCAGCTCGGCGAAAGCTTGGGCACCGACTGCCGCGTGTTCGATCTTTCGGATCCCGACGCGATTGACGAAGCGCTGGCCGATGTGTCGGCCGTGCTGAATTGCGCCGGTCCGTATATGGACACGGCCAAGCCACTGATGGGCGCGGCGATCCGATCGGGCGTGCACTATCTCGATATTGCCGCCGAGCTGGACAGCTACCGCCTGGCGGAAGAGCTGGAAGAAGACGCGAAGGCGGCAGGCGTGATGCTCCTGCCCGGGAGCGGCGGCAGCGTTGCGATGCTGGGCTGCCTCGCCGGCCATGCCGCCGCACGCGTGTGGAACCCCCGCAAGGTGGCGGTCGCCCTGCATGTCACCGGCTCCATGTCACGCGGTTCGGCGATCAGCGCGAGCCGCAACCTCGTAGCCGAAACATTGATGCTGCATGAGGGCGAGGTCACGGCGCGCCCGGCCGGTCAGACCGCGCTGTTTGACTTCGGCAATGGTGAGGTGACCTGTTTCGCTGTCACTTTGCCCGACATCATCACGATCGGCCGGTCGACCGGCATCCCCGACGTGGAAACCTATGTGCATGTGTCCGGCAGCGCCTTTCCCGAGGGTGACCTGACGGCCCTTCCGGACGGTCCCGATGCGGCCGAGCGCGAGGCCAATCGCTACCAGGCCGCTGTTGCTGTCACCGCAGCAGACGGCACCATCGCGCGCTCAGTGCTCGACACGGTGAACGGCTACAGCTTCACGCCGATGGCCGCGGCCGAAGCCGCGCGGCGCGTGTTGGCAGGCGAGGTCCGCGCCGGATTCCAGACACCGGCAGGACTGTTCGGCGACGGCTTTGCTGAAACGATCGCGGACACGCGCATCATCGACTTGCCGCCTGCGCCGCGGGGAGAATGAGCACGCCACGTCGGCGCAAAGATCGACGCGACCCGGCATGAAGGAGAACAACGTGGACGTCATCAATCACATCGAGATCGGAGTCACCGACGTCGATGCCGCACGGCGCTTCTACGAAGCGGCGCTGGCACCATTAGGGCTCTCGCTGGTCATCAGCGTTGATCCAGCCCACACCGCACTCGGTACGGCGCGGTTCGGCTTTGGCCGTGACGGCTATCCCAGCTTCTGGATCCATGGCGAGACGGGCGCCAGTCGCTCCATGCACATCGCCTTCACCGCGGAGACGCATGATCGGGTCGACGCGTTTCACACTGCGGCGCTTACCAGTGGCGGCCGTGACAATGGTCCGCCGGGCATTCGCACGCGCTACCACCCCCGCTATTATGCCGCGTTCGTTCTCGATCCCGATGGCAACAATCTCGAGGCGGTCTGCCAGAGCGGATGATCAAGTGCCGGGGCGCTGGGTTCAGTCAAACTCATGCTCCAGCGACTTGCCAGCCATTTGGGCGCATCCGACCAGTTTCTCCTGCTCCCGTCCAAGACAGGCGAAGGACGACAGGCCGCGCAGCGTCAAAAGGATGTAGTCGGTTATCGCGTCCGCGCGATAGGGCGCGTGTCGGGCGACATAGGTGCGGATCATCTCGGCGCCCGGCTCGGCCAACATCGTGGCCATGTCGCGTGCAACCGGATCGTCTGCACGCATTCCCTCGGTGATCATGCAGCCGCGCTGCGTCACGTGCTGCGCATAGTGCCGCGCGGCCTCGATCAGCAGCTTGGTAAGCACCTCGGCAGGAGGGCCATCTGACGAAAGTATCTCATCGAGCGGCAGCGACTCATCCGTCGCGTAAAGCCGCATCGCACGCTCAAACAGCTCCGCCTTGCTTCCATAGGCGGCGTAGAGGCTCGGCGGTGCGATTCCCAGCGCGGCGGTGAGATCGGCGATGCTGACCGCATCGTAGCCACGTTCGTGAAAAAGCGCCCGCGCGATCGCCACGCCTTTCTCGCGATCGAACGCTGCGCGGCGTTTGCGCGCCGGCGCCACTGTTTGCTGATCTCCGATGCTCATTCCTGCCTTCTATACGAAAACGCGACACCCGTCACTCATATAGTGACCGCTATAAAAGTCCTTGCGTAGCCCTGATTGTCGTTTATAGCGATCGATATATAGCAATCGCTATAAAGGCCGTGGCCCTTTGGCCTTCGCGAATGATCAGGATGGAATGATGACCGACGCCCAGACGAAAACGATCAACCGGCTCGATGCTGAAGGGGCTGTTCGACAACTGATCGCTCGGTACGCGCACCACCTCGACGAGGGTAAGTTCGGCGAGGTCGCGGACCTCCTCCAGCATGCCGAGTTCGATGTCGTCGGCAATGTCGTCGCCGGGCGTGACGCGATCGAAGCGTTCCTCGACGCCGGGATACAGCGTCATGCAGACGGTACGCCGCGTACCTGGCATACGGTCACCAACACGCTCATCGACGTCGATGGCTCGGGTGAGCAGGCCTCGTCGTCGAGTTATTACACCGTGTTTCAACAACTCGACGGCTTTCCCCTTCAGCCGATCGTGACCGGCAAGTATCTCGATCGTTTCGCGCGTGTGGACGGAGAATGGCGCTTCGTTCGCCGTGCCGTCACGGCTCATTCGTTGGGTGATCTGCAGCATCATGTGATGGGATCGAACGCCGAGCCGGCGAAGGCGAGCGCATGACCGAGAAGCGGCAGGCGCTGGTCACCGGCGCGAACAAGGGCATCGGCCTCGCCATCGCGAAGGGGCTAGCCGAGGCCGGCATGACGGTCTGGATGGCGGCACGGGATCCACAGCGTGGCGAGGCCGCGGTCAAGAGCCTTCAGGACGACGGGCACGACGTACGCCTGATCGAACTGGACGTCGCCAGCGACACGAGTGTCACGGGTGCGACTGCATGGCTGTCGGACCAGATCGCGGCGCTGCACGTGCTGGTGAACAACGCGGGCGTACTGGTCGACGCCACAACGCCACCGAGCGGGCTTGCCATGAAGGACATCCGCGAGACTTTCGAGGTGAACCTGTTCGGTCCCATCCGAGTGACCCAGAGCCTCACGCCGCTGTTGAGGGAGGCGGGAGACGCCCGCGTGGTGATGATCGGGAGCGGCCTTGGATCCCTTGCCCTCGTGACAGATCCCGCCTCGATCTACTCGAGCGTCAACCTGCTCGATTACTCCGCATCGAAGGTCGCCCTCAACGCTGTGACCGTCTCGTTCGCCAAGGAGCTCGAGCCCTTCGGGATCAAAGTGAACATCGTCGATCCAGGGAACGTCCGAACCGACCTGAACGACAACACCGGGGTCCTGACGCCGGATGAAGGTGCGGCCACTGCGATCCGGATGGCCCTTTTGGACTCCTCCGGTCCCACCGGGGGCTTCTTCGCGAGTCACGGACGACAACCCTGGTGACTTGGGGTCGGCGGGCCGATTGCCCGGCCGTCTGCCTGCTCCGCCCTGCTAACCAGTGCTTCCAATCTCACTCAGCACCGCGACGCTGAGCATTTTCCGCCGAGCGAAGTTGCGGAATTGCGCCTCGCCCCAGAACTGCATCCCTCCAAAGAAGGTCTCAACCATGGGTAACAAGCTTCAGGACAAGGTCGCCGTCATCACCGGTGGTTCCAGCGGCATCGGTCTGGCGACGGCCAAGGCATTTGTCGCCGAAGGCGCTTATGTCTTCATCACTGGCCGACGGGTGGAGGAACTGGACAAGGCCGCCAAGGCAATCGGACGAAACGTCACCCCGATTCAGGGCGACGTCGCCAGCATGGACGACCTCGACAGGCTCTACGACATCGTTCGCCGCGAAAAGGGCCGTGTCGACATCATCTTCGCCAATGCCGCCGTGGGCGGCCTGGCTCCGGAAGGCGCTGCAGCGTCACCGGATCATTACGACAGGGTCTTCAACGTCAACGCGCGCGGCGTGTTCTTCACCGTGCAGAAGGCGATCCCGCTCTTGAGCGACGGCGCATCGATCGTCCTGACCGCCTCCAACGCGCATTACAAAGGCATCCCCGGCTTTGCGCCTTACTCGGCATCCAAGGCGGCGGTCCGCTCCTTTGCGCGAACCTGGGCGGCCGAACTCGCGGATCGCGGCATTCGGGTCAACACGTTGAGCCCAGGCCCGATCGACACGCCGATCATGGGCACGTCCGGCCTTACGGAGGAGGAGGTCTCTTCCTTCATGGGGCAGATCATCGCTAGTGTGCCGTTGGCCCGCATCGGTCGTCCCGAAGAGATGGCCAAAGCCGCACTCTTCCTTGCGTCGAGCGACTCCAGCTTTGTAACTGGCATCGATCTGGTTGCCGATGGCGGCATGACCCAGATCTGACACCCCCGTCGGAGGCTGCCTTTCAACTACAAGCCTCACCGGGGCGATCCGGGGGGCTTATTTTCCGTAAAAGCACGAGAAGCAATCTGCAGGAGTGCTGAATAGGCGCTCCAGTCGCCTATCCGTCGATCTCTGCCACTAAGCGAATGGCTGGCTTGTCTAAAACCCGCCATTCGTCACAGTGTCTGCGAACGACGGCTTTGTCCCACGATCAGCCGGCGGCTGTCGACCAGCTTAAGTCGTTCGCCTATCGTGTTTTGAGCGGCTGTTCTGGCCAAAACCAGCCATTTGCCCGGCGCGAAGCCGTTAGGCAGAAATGTAAAAGGCGGCGGACCTGCCTGAGACTCTGCGGAAGCCGCGATCGGCGTCAGAGCCTCGCTGGTTCAACATGCGCCGGCCAAATGTCCGGCGCTACCGGGTTCTCTATGGCCGCCAGAGGCTCAGCGTCAGGGATGCGGCTGGGACCCGTTCGCAGCCGGCATCTCCTTGTCCATGTTGAACCGCAGCACTTCCTCGAAGACACGGTTGCGCGCCTTGGCGTCAGTTATGAGCGAGGCGGCCGGCATCACATAGAGGTGTAGCGGGATATCGTCGGAGGCGCCGATGACAAAATCGTCATAGACCACCCGTTCGCTGAGCGAGAACACGTCCTTGAAGCCGGTGCGCTTCATGTCCTTGTAGAATTCGTCGTCGATCTCGACGACGGAGAACGCGAACACCTCCCGCACGGTGGCGATGCGATCGACCAGCTCGCTCGCGTAGAGCCGGCATTGCACCAAGGCCTTGTTGTTCTCGAAAATGTCGGCGCCGGGCTTCTTGAACTCGATGATGACGAGCTTGTTCGGGCGGCCCTCATTATCCTTGGAGAAGAACGCGGCTACGTCGGGCTTGCGCTGCTGCTTCGACTCGGTCTCGACCCCGACCTCGCGAACGATCCGCGCCAGTGTCTCGTCGCTGTAGATGTTGCTGTAGGACAGGAACTTGTCGTCCACGAGCCAGACATTGTTCTCGCGGATGTCGCTGCCGTCGCTGTGCTTGCGCAGGATGGCGTTGTGCAGGACGTCCTCGGCCGAATCGCGCGGCATCTTGGCGAGCGAGTCGATGACCAGCGCGCGGTGGACGATGAAGCGCGCCAGGTCGTCGCTGGCGAGGTGCGAGATGTCGTCGAAGGCGACCGTGCGGCCTTCCTCGAGCGCTTCGACCAGCTGGTCTTCGCGCCGCGCCTGTTGCGCGCGGTAGGTCCGTACGATCTCGTCTGCATCGAGCATCGCGGCTTCGCCGCCGAGCGAGTCCACCTGGATGAACGGATAATATTTGCGCAGCTTGTCGACGTTCGCGAGCTTGAACGCATCGATGTCGCCTTCCGCGGCCTCGTTGATCATCGCCAGGCACTCGGCATGGATGCGGGGCATAAGCGCTTCCCGGCTGATCGGGGAGGCCATGTCGGCCTCGGCGTCGGACTTGGGGATTTCGAGCTTCTGGCGCTCGATGTTGGAGCTCCGGTTCAGATAGGTCGAGGTGATCGAAATGAGATAGCGGCAGATGTCGAACCGCTTGCTGATCTGATATTCCTCGACGCACAGCTCGTCAGCGCACAGCATCGCGACGATGCCGCGGCGCGGCGCCTCGTCGCGGAACAGATAGCAGTCGAAGGTTTCGCCCTGCAGCTCGAACGAGCGGGTCTTCTGCGCCTCGATCGCCTCGCCCGAGAACGTGAAGTCGTCGGGAAACGGCTGTTTACTGTTGTGGGTGAACCGGATCGCGATTGTCCGCCCGGCCTGCTTCTTGAGAAACAGGAGCAGCCGCAGGTCGTCGCACATCGCGTTGACCAGCTTCGTGACCTGGGTGTTGATTTTCTCCTTGAGCTCCGACATCGTGATCGTCGTTTCCCGGCGGCCCGCCGAAGCGGTCCGCTGCACGTCGTCCAAGGTGAAATCCGGCGTGTAGCGAAATTCGACCAGCTCGCTCGCCAGCTGGCTGCGCACTTCGACTCGATTGGCATATTTCAGGAAAGCCAGCCGGCCGACGCCCTTGCCGCCGATATCGTCCTTGTGGCCGGTACAGATCTCATCGAAGTAATTGAGATTGTCCTGAGTGAAGCCTTCGCCGTCGTCGGTTATGGTGATCTTCTCGAGGACGTTGCGCACCTCGTCGCCGAACAGGCCAGGCTGCCGATCGAACCACAGGTCGACGGTGATGGCGTTGGCACCGGCATGGATCGAATTGGTCACCCCTTCGCGGATGACGTCGCGGGCAGTGACACCGCCCTTATAATGCTCGGCGATGAATTTCTTGAGATTGATCCGTGCCATCGCGAGCTGTCTACTCGGTGGTCCGGGGGCACGCAATCAACGTTGCCGCGCGCGTGCCCGACATCGGCTAAAGGCGATGGAGGGTCGTCACTTTAGACAGATCGCCGACATGCAGCACAAGCGGGTCGGCCACACCCGCCGCGGGCGTCGGCACCCCACCCCCGGTTTCGAGCGCGAGGTCGACATGCTCGACGGCGAACGCACCCTTGCGCCCAACCACGATGCGATGCTCCTTCTGCCACGCCCAGCCATCCGGCTTGATGAAGGCCACGCGTTCGGGAAGCGCCCAATCGATGCCGGGCGCCGCAGCGAGGTCCCGATAATCAATCGCGTGGCTATAGACTTGGCGATCGAGCCTCGAGCGCAGCCGGACATGGCTCGAAATTCTGCCGAGCAGGCGGACGGGCTCCGAAATTTCCACGCAAAACGGGCATTCAAATTTTGCGGCGATCTCGGCCGAAAGCTCGGTGCTGAGGCAATAGACGAAGATGTCGTCGGCCTTGACCGACGCCCTGAAACGCCAACCCTTCATCTCGACAACCTCGCCGGTCGACTTGGTTATAACCAATCCATCTTCAGGGGCATGGCAAAGTTTGCCGTCATCGGGGTCGCCGCGGACCAGTTCGTCCTCGAAAACACGAAAATAACTGAGCGGGCGCATGAAAATCTCGCCCTTGTCGATAAGCGCGCGGGCATAGGCCTCCTCGGCGAGATACTTATACAGCGGCATCGCGGACCGGACGATATGGGGATGTGCATAGGCTCATCATGGCACTGTTCCGCCGGCAGGGATCAAAGCTTGACGAAGCGCGGCGCGAGGCCGGCAACCAGCTCGGCACTGCAATCGCGGAAGCCGAACAGGCTCAATACGGGGCAGGAAAGCTCGGCGACAACCGAATGCCAGTCGGCGACGAGGACCGGGACCTCCCAGGTGCCCCCCGTTGTTCGCTGGTCGGCCCGCGCGCTGCGCCCGGGCGACCAATAAATACCGCCGAAATCGTCGATCTCCCGCCCGGTAAGACCGCGCCAGCTGCACCGAAAGGCGACACGGTCGCCGCCGCAGTGCTCCGCCATCGTACGCGCGTGCGCAACCAGCTCGGCAGTCTCGCGGATGACGGTTTCCGGACTCAGCCAGCTACCCGCCGAACGGCCCTGCTCCTGGACGCTGCGCGGGCGGTCCTCGCGATAGGGACGTAGAATCGTCGCCCGTCCATCGGCGGCGTATCGCCAATAGTCGGGCAGGCTTGTGTCGAAATTGCCATCGCCGATGAGGTTGCTTTCGAGCACATCGATCCCAGTGCCGTCGTCGTGCTCGGGATGGAGGGCGGCGGCGATTTCGGGCCGCGTGAACGGGTAGAACATGCTCCAGCCGGTAAACACCGTCTGGCGCACTTCCCGATTGGCCTGCTCGAGCAGCGGCCGCAGCTCGCCTGGCGGAATAGCGACGCCCGCTTCCGACAGCAGCATGTAGCTAAGCTGGCAATGGTTGGCCACGATGGGAACTGGCCAGCGGAAAGCCGCAGCACCCGCGACGATTCTACGCCAGCGTTCCGCGCTGGCATCATGCCAGGCCGTGAGGCGATCGGTCTCCGCCACAGATGGTCCTTCGGCGCGCGGCTGGACCGCGCGGCCGATATCAGCGAGTAGGCTATCGCGATCTGAAAGGATGCAGCGCCGGATCAGCGGCTGCCAGTCTTCTATGCCGAGCACCGCTTCGCTCTTCGGCCCGGGCTTGCGGACATAATAGGTCCCGGCGCGGATGCCTTGCGGCTGACCCCTGGCGTCGTGCGGGCCGTCAGCCTTCGCGCCGACAGGCACCGGTCCATGCGAAGGCACTCGCACCACCGGAAAAACGAGCCCAGCACTCGAACGAACCAGCTTGACGTCACATTGGAAGGCGGGGGTCAGGTAGCGGGTGACGATCTTGCCGAACGTATCGCGGCTATAGGCGGAAAGCTCGGCCGGCCGCTCCTCCGCGACGCTCTGGTCATCGCGGAAACCGAAGACGAGATAGCCACCGCCATGATTGGCGAGCGCGGCAATATGGCGAGCGAGCTTAGCCTGCGCGATCTTGTCACCGAGGTCGATCCACGTCTTCAGTTCGATGTCGAGCGTCTCGCGCGGATAATCGACAAGATCCGTGAGGTCGCTGCGCCCGGCACTGGTTTCCTGCTCTGCCATGGTCGCATGTATCGGCGGCTTTGCCGGCAGCATCAAGCAACGCCGCCAATCCGGCGAGACGATCGATCCGATTTGGCGCTAGCGATTGCCACCGGCTGCCAAACGATGGCGGCGCACCTATATAAATGCTATGCCGATTGCCGCCGACGGTTCCGTTCACAACCAGGAAGGGCGCCTGCTTTACTGCAGCACCGATCGCTTCGTCGCGCATGTCGGCGAGGGCGACCATTGCTTCATCTGCGACCGCACCGAGCGCGAGATCGCATTCAACCGCGAGCATGTGCTGCCAAACTGGCTGCTCCACCAGTTCGGCCTGCACGGGAAATCGGTGACGCTGCCCAATCGCGTGCTGCACGGCTACGGCACCTATCGGATCCCCTGCTGCGTCGACTGCAACACGCGGCTGAGCCAGCATTTCGAGACGCCGATAAGCGAGGCGTTCGCGTACGGGTTCGCGGGCGTCCAGGCGCTGGTCGAGCGCGAAGGGCCCGAGCGATTGTTCCACTGGATGGCGCTGATCTTCCTCAAGATGCACCTCAAGGACCGGCGGCTCTACAAGCATCTCGATCGCCGGGATGGTAATGCACGGATTTCGGAGACGTACGATTGGAGGACCTTCCACCACATCCATTGCCTGATCCGCGCCCACTATAGCGGCGCCGCGATCGGCGATTATGTGCTGGGATCGGTGCTGATGATCCAGGTCGATCCCGACACGGGCGACGAGCCGTTCGATCTCGCCTCGGTCACCGATGGATTCACCCTCTACCTGCGCGCCGGCGACCTTGCGCTCTATGCGGTGTTCAACGATGCCCAAGCCTGTGTTGGCGCGATCGAGCCGGTGCTGGACTGCATCACGGACATGCTGAACCCGTTGCAGGCCCGCGAGCTCGCCGCCGAGTTGGCCGCGGCGAACATGCATCTCGGCAACCGCCCGACCTTCCACACGCTGATGTCGGACGAGGACGGCGCGGACCTGCGGATCGTCGCGCGCGTCCCCGCCGGGGGACCTGTCTTCGCCGACAAGGATCACGACCTGGTGGGGTTCGTGAAGCATTTCCTGCTCCAGCACGCGACCGGCAATGTCGAGGGCCGAACGCGCGAGGAAAGCCGTGAGCTGCTCCGCCAGAACAAGCTGTCCTTCCTGTTCGACAATGATGGCCGGTTCATCGCCGATGAGAAGGTTCCATCCAGCGACGCGGGCAGCCTGGTCGCCAAGACGGCGAGATTCGTAAAGCGAGATGCCGTCGGCAGCGAGGCCGTCCTGCCCGTTCCCGAGACAGACATGGACCGGCCCGAAGCGGGTGTCGGCCTCAACGGACCTGCGGCGGAGTCGCGCTGGTGAGATCGGGCAAGCGCGCGCAGGCGACGCACAAGCGGCAGCATTTCGTCCCCAAGTCCTATCTCGCTTTCTGGACCGATCCCGGTACGCCGTCGGGCCAGGAGCCTTATGTTCACCTTCTGACGAAGGACGGCTCGGGCTATCGCCGCAAGGCGCCGGCGAAGATCTTTCGCGAGACCGATCTCTACACGATCAAGATGGCCGGCGGGGTCCGCGACCTCACACTCGAGCATGGCCTGAGCCAGCTCGAGGACAATTTCATGCGGGTCGTGCGCGAATTCATCGTGCCGCGGCGCCCGCTGCCGACGATACCCCGCTTGAAGCTGATGCTGTTCGTTGCGGCGCTGCATGCGCGCACGCTCAAGATGCGCGATCATCATAGCGCGCAGTGGAAGCGGCTGCTCGACATCGCCGAGCGCGGCGCGCCCGAGGATGGGCGTATCGAGTGGCGCGCCGGCACCACCGACCCGGACGCGCCGAGCTATATTCACGTCGACGACATTCGCGAGCTGGTCGAGAATCCGATGCCGACGACGGTTCCCGCCGCGATCGACGCGGAGACGCCGCTGATGATGCAGATGCATGCCCGCATCCTGTGCATCGAGAGCGACACCGGCTTTATCACCTCGGACAGTCCCGTGGTCTGGATGAACGCCGAGAAGGAGCAGACGCAGGAGACGCGCTTCTGGGGACCGAGCTTCATCGACGAGGAGCTCGAGATCACGGTCCCGCTGACCCCCAACCGCGCGCTGCTGCTGCGGCACGGCACGCCGGGGCTCGACTATGTCGAAGTCCCTGACAAGGCGATATGGATGCTCAACGCGCGCACCCGCCATTATGCGAACCAGGAGACGGTATCGCGCCTCGGCTATTACGAGCCGCTGAGCCTGCAGGATCCCAGTCTGCGCATGTCGGTCAGCGGCGCCAGCTACGTTCGCTAGCCGGCATCCCGTCAGCGCGGTGCGTCGCCGAGGATGCCGGTGCGCCGGACGCAGGCCCACCACTCTTCGACCAGTGCGTTGAGCAGCCCAACCGGCGCCCGCACACCTACCTTAGCCAGCGCCTCGCCGCATTGGACGATGTCGAAGATCGCGCAGTGCAGCACGGGCGGCGGCTGGCGCACGTGCTGGCGCGCGCACGCCGCCCGCGCGGGCCCGCCCGGTTGCAAGGGTGCGGTTCTTGGTCCGGGCGCCTGTGGCGCTCGGCAGCGCGGTTGCGCTGACAGGATGGTCGCCGCGCGGATGCGCGGCGGCGTTGTGCAGCCGGCACGCGGACGGGCGGGGGGAGCGTCGCTCGCCTCTAGTCCTGCCGCGGCACGCCGCAAGCCGGGCGATCCCCGGCTCCTCCACTTCGTTTCGGCCCTTCGGGTGCAGCCTGCCTCTGACGGCAGGACTGCCGGTTCGCTCCTGCCGCTTCCCCCGCCCTTCCGGCGCCGGTTGCGGTGTTTTGAAAAGGAGCAGGATCATGGGTGTCGGACACGAGAACCGGGCGAGCCTCTATGCCGAGGTGACGGGACGGTTGATAGCCGAGCTGGAACAGGGACGGCTGCCCTGGGTGCAGCCTTGGGATGCCGCGGCGTGCGGGTGCGCGATGCCGGCCAATGCCGTGACCGGGCGGCGCTATTCTGGGATCAATGTGCTGATCCTCTGGGCAGCGGTGATCGAGGGGCGCTATGCCTCGCAGCGGTGGCTGACCTTTCGACAGGCGCAGGCTGCCGGGGGCAGCGTGCGGCGCGGCGAGCGGGGGACGACGATCTGCTATGCGGATCGCTTCACGCCAAAGGACGAGGTGGAGCGGGCGCGAGACGAGGATCGGGAAGCGCGGCAGCTGGCCTTTCTCAAGCGGTTCACCGTGTTCAATGTCGACCAGTGCGAGGGGCTACCCGAGCGGCTGACGGTGGTGGCGCAGGGCGAGCCGGTGGCGGAGGCGGAGCGCGTTCCGGCTGCGCATGCGCTGATGGAAGCATGCGGGGCAGATATCCGGATCGGGGGTGGCGAGGCCTATTACAGTCCTTGCGGCGACTATGTCGCGGTGCCGCCGCAGCTCGCTTTCTACGACCGCATCAACTGGTATCGCACCGTGCTGCATGAACTGGGGCATTGGACCGGACATCGTTCGCGGCTTGATCGCGACCAGTCAGGTGCATTCGGCAGCGCCGCCTATAGCCGGGAAGAGCTGGTCGCGGAAATGACGAGCGCGTTCACCTGCGCATCGTTGGCGATCCGGCCGACAGTTCGGCACGCCGATTATGTTGGCAGCTGGCTGGCGGTGCTGCGCGAGGATGAAAAGGCGATCTTCCGGGCGGCGAGCGCTGCCAGCAAGGCGGCCGATTATCTGCTCGGCTTCGTCTCGGACGAGGGGGCGGGGCAATGATGCGCTGGCTTCGCCTGCGGCGGATGCGCCGCGCATTTCGTGCCCTCCCCGAGCGCGACCGGGCAATCTTCGGATCGGTGCGGTTCGACGATTTGGACTACGTCGAAACGGCCAGGCGGCATGGCTGCACCGTAGCGGAGGTGGAAGAGACCATCACCCGCGTAATCATTGCGCTCGACCGCGTTCTCCGGGGCAAGTCACCATGACCGAGGCCACACCTCGCCCGGGGAACCGGGCGAGGTGTACGCCGCAGCATCATCGCGTTAGGATCGATCCATGAGGACCAGCCTCGACCATCTGCCCCCAGCCAAGCAGCGCGAGCTGGAGCGTGTCGTCCAGATCCTGTTCGAGGAGTTTGGCGACGCGATCGCCATTGCCACGTCGGACTGGAAGAAGCAGGCGCGCATCCTCAAGGTCATCCTGTACGGCAGCTATGCGCGCGGCGGCTGGGTTGACGAACCACATACCGCCAAGGGCTATCAGTCGGACTTCGACCTGTTGGTGATCGTCAACAACGACAAGCTCACCGATCGGGTGGAGTTCTGGGCGACCGCCGAGGATCGGCTCAACCGCGAACTGGCGATTACCAAGACGCTGCGCACGCCCGTCAACTTCATCGTCCACACCATGCAGGAGGTGAACGACGGGCTCGCACATGGGCGCTATTTCTTCATGGATGTCGCCCGCGATGGCATCGCGCTGTACGAGAGCGAACCCACCGAACTGCACCAGCCTAAGCCGAAGACGCCGCCGCAGGCGTTGGCGATGGCGCGGGAGTATTTCGAGGAGTGGTTCTCGGCAGCCATGCGCAGGCATGACTTTGTCCGCTTCGGCCTAGAGAAGGGACACTCTCGCGAGACCGCATTCGAGCTCCATCAGACTGCCGAGAGCTTCTACCACTGCGTGCTGCTGGTTTGCACCTTTTACACGCCGCACACCCATAATCTCGGTTTTCTTCGCACGCAGGCCGAGCGCATCGATCCGCGGCTGATCGACGCTTGGCCGCGTGACCAGCGCGTCGACCGCTCGCGCTTCGAAAAGCTGAAGGAAGCCTATGTGAAGGCGCGCTATTCCAAGCACTACCGGATCAGCGCCGAGGAACTGGTGTGGCTTGGCGAGCGCGTCGAAGTGCTGGGGCAGGCGGTGCAGGTGATCTGCGAAGAACGTATCGCGGCGCTGGAGCAAGCGGCTGCCGCATGATCGTGGCGCGCCGAGGCTTGGAGCCCCGGCGCGAGATTTAGTTCAGGCAGTGGGAGCAGCCTTCGCGCGCGGCTTGCGCGCCGGCTTCGGAGCAGGCGTTTCGGCAGGCGCGTTGCGTGCTGCACGGCCCTTGGCGCCCAGGCCAATCTTGTGCGCCATCGCGCGGCGCTGCTCCGAATAGGTCGGCGCCACCATCGGATAATCGGCCTTCAGATTGTAGCGCGCGCGATATTCCTCCGGCGTTAGACCGTGCGTGCTCAGATGCCGGCGCAGCGTCCGGTACGGCTTGCCGTCGATCAGCGAGATGATGTGGTCCTTCGAGGCCAGCGATTTGCGGACCGAGACGGCCGGCGTAAATTCTTCCGACGCAGGTTCTTCGCTCGCAACTTCCGCGCTCGCGATACCACCTGAAAGCTCAATCACATCTGCATGCATTTTCCGCAGGAACGTGGAGACATCTTCCATCGACGCGCGATTGTTCGGGTTCGATAACCAGGCAATGGTGAGGTCGCTCGCGAGTTCAACGGGGTCGGTATTGCTCTGCTCAGACATTCTGCGTCCCTGTTCCTTGTTTTTCGGCATAGTGCCGACAACAGGATTATAGAAGCGTGCGTACTCCGTCTGCTAAAATATGTTGGAAGATGCGGCGGCATTACGCATTCTGCAGCTGCTCGAACGCGCGACGTCCGCGTCTTCGCCATAATGTCAGCGCCTGGTCCCGTTGTTCGCCTTTGAGCTTGGCAGCGGCATCGATCATCACGCCGAACAATACGGCGCGATCATCGTCGGTGAGTTCGACCAGTCCGGCCTTCACCACCAGGCCGCCCAGCTCGATTAGCTGGCGCGTTCGTTCGCGGCGCTTCACCACCCAGTCCCGCGTGTCATTCCGCGCCCGCTGCGCTTCCAGCCGGTGCCGAGCCGCCGTTACCTGCCGCAGCCGATGCCGCACGCGAACGAGCGCCGCCGCGAGCTTTGTCCTGCCGTTGAAAGAAAGCCGCGCCACGCAGGCGCCAATCCTCCCGTGCGATCATGTCGGAAGCGGCGACAGCGGCGAGCAGCGCTCCTGCCAGTTGCTCGACCGGTAGTGCATCGGCGCCGGTCGCGACCACCAGTTCGCCGAGCTGCTGGAGCTTAGCCTGTTTGAGCTGTCGTGCCTTGTCGTCGAGCGCCTTCAGCTCCGAATCGAAGTCCCTCGGTTTGCGCATCGAAACCTCCATAGTTGATAGGTGGTACTCGGTGATTTAGGAACCGCATCGATAAGTGCAAATATCGTGAAACATCTTGGGATGATCGCGTCGCGAAAAAGATGAAATCTTTTGAGGGCGCGCTTATACGTCGTGCCGACGTCGCTTGTTTGGTGTAAATGGATTGCCGCTATGGCGATCTACCACTTCTCGGCGAAGATCATCAGCCGCGCCAGCGGATCGTCGGCGCTGGCCGCTGCCGCCTATCGCTCCGCCTCGCGGCTGCACGACCAGCGGTTGGATCGGCACCACGACTTCTCGAACAAGGCCGGCGTCGTGCATTCCGAAGTGCTGCTGCCGGACGGCGCGCCCGAGCATCTCGCCGATCGCGAGAAGCTGTGGAATGCCGTCGAAGCGGTGGAACTGCGCAAGGACGCGCAGCTTGCCCGCGAAATCGAATTCGCAATCCCGCGTGAACTGGACCAGGCCGAGGGAATTCGGCTGGCACGGGAGTTCGTTCAGGCCGAGTTCGTGGACCGCGGCATGGTCGCCGATCTCAATGTGCATCGGGATATCGGTGTTGATGGCGAGCCGAAGCCGCATGCCCATGTCATGTTGGCATTGCGCGAGGTGGATGCGGACGGCTTCGGCAAGAAGAACCGCGACTGGAATCGTACCGACCTTCTCGAGAAATTGCGCGAGCGCTGGGCGGGGCACGTCAATGCGCGGTTGGCGGAATTGGATATCGATGCGCAGATCGATCATCGCTCCTTGGAAGCGCAGGGCATCGATCTCGACCCGCAGCACAAGATCGGTCCCGCAGCAGCGCGAATGGCCGGACAGGGGCTCGCGTCGGAGCGGCTGGAAGAGCACCACGAGATCGCGCGCGCCAATGGCGAGAAGCTGCTCGCCAACCCGGCGCTGGCGTTGGATGCGATCACCCGCACCCAGGCGACCTTCACCACCCGCGATCTGGCGATGTTCGTGCATCGCCATAGCGAAGGGAAGGAGCAGTTCGACCAGGTGATGGCGGCGGTGCGTGCGGCGACCGAGTTGGTGAAGCTGGGCAAGGACGGGCGCGGCGAACACCGCTTCACCAGCCGTGACATGATCGACACAGAAGCGCGGCTGGAGCGTGCCACCGTGGAGCTCGATGCTGGCCGCCGTCACGGCGTGGATGAGCAGCATCGCAAGCTCGCGCTGGCGCGCGCCGAGATGCGCGGGCTGGTGCTGTCGAGCGAACAGCGCAGCGCTTTTGACCATGTCACCAGCGGCAGGGATCTCGGTGTGGTCGTCGGCTATGCCGGTACCGGCAAATCGGCGATGCTCGGCGTTGCGCGCGAAGCATGGGAGAGCGCCGGTTATCAGGTGCAAGGCTTGGCGCTGTCCGGCATCGCCGCGGAAAATCTTGAGAGCGGCTCGGGCATCGCTTCGCGCACGATCGCCAGCATCGAGCATCAATGGGCGCAGGGCCGCGAGCTGCTGACCGACCAGTCGATCCTCGTGATCGACGAAGCCGGCATGATCGGCACCCGTCAGATGGAGCGGGTGATCGCCGAAGCCGAGAAACGCCAAGCCAAGGTCGTGCTGGTCGGCGACCCAGAGCAGTTGCAGGCGATCGAAGCGGGGGCGGCGTTCCGGTCGGTCGCCGAGCGGCACGGCGCCATCGAGATCACCGACATCCGCCGGCAGCGCGAAGACTGGCAGCGGTTGGCGACGCGCCAGCTCGCTACCGGCCGCACGGCCGAGGCGCTGGAGGCCTATGCGCAAGCCGGCATGGTCGTCGACTCGGAGACCAGAGTTGAGGCGAGAACGGCGTTGATTGCGCGCTGGGATCGCGAGCGGATCGCTGATCCGGGCGCGTCGCGCATCATTCTGACGCACACCAATCAAGAATGCGATGAACTGAATGCGCTGGCCCGGGATGCGATGAAACGCAGTGGGGCATTAGGTACTGATATCGCTGTCGAAACCACGCGCGGAGAACGCTTGTTCGGGGCCGGCGACAGGGTCATGTTCCTGCGCAACGAACGCAGCCTCGGTGTGAAGAATGGCAGTCTCGGCACCATCGAACAGGTCGATCACGCCCGCATCGCGGTGCGGCTCGACGATGGCCGCCGGGTCGCCTTTGACCACAAGAACTATGGTGACGTCACCCATGGATATGCCGCCACGGTCCACAAGGCGCAGGGTGTCACCGTCGACCGGGTGCATGTGCTGGCAACGCCGGGGCTGGACCGGCATGCTGCCTATGTCGCGCTGTCGCGGCACCGCGCTGTCGTGCACCTTCACTATGGCCGCGACGACTTCGCCGACCAAGGAAAGCTGGCGCGCGCGCTGTCGCGCGACCGGCCGAAGGACAACGCCCTCGATTATGATGCTGCTGCCGAGCGCTTCGCCGCACGGCGCGGTGTCGAACGGTCGCGCATCCTCGACACGCTTGCCAGGGAGTCGCTTGCCGAACCCGAGCGCAGCGTGCCTGCTCCAGCACCGCGCCGAGGCATGTTCGACGGGTTGCGGCTATCTATCCCCGACCCCGAACGAGCGCCAACCAAGCTGCGCTTCGATGGGCTCAAACTCTCAGTGCCGGCGGCTGCGCCCGAGGCATCCGAAACCCAGAAGCTGCAGCGGGCGGTCGAAGGATATGCGCGTGCCGTCCAGGAAGCTGGCCGTATGACCGGGCAAGGCCGAACTCCGCTCGAAGTTCAGAAGGCGGCGCTTGCGCGCACCGCCGAGGCGGTCAACACGCTGCATCCCCACGGCGCCCACGATCTCGACATGGCGTTCGAGCGGACGCCGGGCCTGGTCAGCGAAGCCGCCAATGGCCGAACAGCCAATGCTATTCGCCAGATGCAGCTCGAAGCCGAAGTACGCGCCAATCCCGAGCTGCGCGCAGACCGGTTCGTCCAGGCCTGGCAGCAGCTTCAGGCGCGTCGGGGCAAGCTGAGCGGGTGGGAGAATGAAGAGAAGCGCGCGGGTGTCGAGAATGCGATGCGATCTATGGCGAAGGGGCTGGAGAAGGACCCGGCGCTAGGTGCCGCGCTCAGCCGCAGAGGGAGTCAGCTGTTCGGGCGGCAGTGGTCGCCGGAATGGACGCCGGGCAGCCGCGATGGCGGTGTCGCCCGCACGCTCGGCGATGACGCCCGCACCCGCTCGGTCATCCGGCAGCTCACCTTCTCGATCGATCGCGATCGGGGCCTTGGGATTGGAATGTAGCCATGGGTATCCACGAACCTCCCGTCGAAGCGGACCAGACCGTCCAGGCGTTCAACGACATGTCGCGCAAGCTGGCGGGGCTCACCGCTGCGGTGGACGGCTTCGCGGCGCGTCAGCAGGAATTGCATGCGCGTGATTACGGGCCGGACCTGGAGAAGATCCGCGACGGCTACGACAAGGTTTGCGGTGCGATCAACATCCTGGCCAAGCGTCCGGCGATGACGTTGACGCCGCAGGATGTCGCGAAGCAGATTGAGGCGGCTGGCGTGCAGGGCCGCGCTGACGATCATCGTACCTGGAGTGGTGCTAGCCATGCCTTGGGCAGCACGGTGCAAGAGCTGAAGGGGATGGTCGTGTCGGCCCACTCTGCTCAGACGCAGCAATTCTGGATCGCCGCAGCTGCCGCTATGGCGCTCGTGGCGGGCTTCGCCTTTGGCACTGTCGTTCCATCGGTAATTGCTCAGCTCGCGCCAGAGGGCTGGCATTGGCCAGAGGAACAGGCTGCAGCAGTTCTGAGGCGCACACCTTGGGACGCGGGCGTTAGGCTCATGCAGGTTGCGAACCCGCAGCAGGCGCGTGCGCTGGCCGAGGCGGCGCGGATTTCGAAGGATAATGCTGACGTTCTTGAAGGGTGCCGGAAACGCGCAGAGCAGTTCAGAGGCACGGTAAAGTGCTCAATAGCTATTTCCGACGCTAGGCTCGATTGAAGATTTCCCTTCGTCGCCGCCAGTTAGAAAAGGCACATTCCGCCGCAAGATAGAAATGGCACAACGCCACCGGCAGCGGGGGCTGCGTGGAGCCCTCCTCATAGCGCAGCGCTGCCCCCGCTGATGCCCCAACCTCCCGGCTCCTGTCCCCGGACCCGCTGCGCACGCAGCGGGTCCGGTCACACCACTTTGCGGCACTGCTCGTGCTATCGGGTATTGCGCCGGCGGTCGCTTCGACCAGAAAATGCGGACAGGCAGCTCCCGTCCCAAACCCGGTCATCAGATGATAGCTTCGGCCTCTCGAAAGCGGTCGTTCAGCGCGAAATTTCCCTTTTCCACGCTTCCAAGCAACTGTTTGTCGAGGCTATGCTACGCAGCCCTTGCCTCATCAGTGCGAGGGCGCAACAATACAAAATAACTAATTATGTTGGGGGCTTTTTTGCGTATTGTCATGCTCGCATCATTGGTCGCACTGGCGCCAACGGCCAGTCTCCAAGCGCAGGTTCCAGCTCGGCAAGGCGCCTCACCCGATAATCGCTCGATTTCCAGCATCGAGCATACGGTTACCATATTGCCGGCTCAACAATCAGCCCCAACGCCATTTCAGAGTTTTAAAGGCATTATCTTAATCAAGGTAAAGATAAACGGTCGGGACGGATGGGCCATGCTCGACAACGGTTTCGGGCATACCGTGATCGACCTCGATTTTGCCAAGGTTGCGGGCCTAAAGATCGGGCCTATCGTAGGTACTATTGATCTTGGGCCTGCATCCGCCCCCGAACGGCTTATAGAAGGCATGAAGATTGATGTGCCTGGTCAGCTCATATTGTCTGGGATGGGCCTGTCAGTAGACCTGAAATCCTTTTCAAATACCGTAGGGCACCCGATTGATGCTGTTATCGGAGGGGACTATCTTGACAAGCTTTCATTTCTGGTTGCCTCCAGTAACAATACGCTTATTTTTGCCAAGACTGGTGACATAATTCCCAAGGGGAAGGCTGCAATTATTCCGCTGCAAAAAGGCGCGCAATTAGCGGCGGAGGTCAACGGCAAGTCGGTAAATCTGGCGATCGACTTGGGTTTCAATGGCGTCGTACAGCTAAAGAAAGAAGTGTGGGAAAGGGTAATTTCATCCAAAGTTTCAACGGTCGATGGCATGACAAGCTCTGCTGATGGAGTCCTGCGCCCGAGTCGGTCCGTGAAAGATGCTACGTTAAAAGTCGGCGGGATTAGTGCTGACGGCGTTGGAGTGGCTGTTGGCGATCGAATTGCTACGAGCGCAGACGGACTCTTGGGGACAGGCTTTCTAACTAAGTTCGACTTTATTCTGGATGTTGGGGCTAATCGTCTTGTTGCAATCCCTTTTGGCTGATTGCGCACAGGCCAATTGATCAACCGCTAAACTCCTAAAATACCGTCCTTTTGGCGAAAGCCAGCGGTACTCGGCGATGTCAGCTAACCGCATCCGATTGCACCAAAGCCGACGGACGGCTCTCAACCCACCTCAAGACATTCGGCGCCGTGGCTCGGCAGTTTCGGGGAATGGCCGGATGGGTGGCGAACCTACAGGCCGCTTGTCCCCGGTTTTTCGTCATTGATCACCTGGAAGTGGCCTGAATGGAGTGCGCGGCAGCGCCAAGTTGTGAGTAGCCCCTAGTTTTCTAGACGCGTTCCGCCTTCAGAACCTGCTGCCGTTCGAACTGGACGGGCGACAGCATCCCGTTCCTGACCTGCTTGCGCACCGGGTTGTAGAACATCTCGATGTAATCGAACACGTCCTGCCGGGCTTCCTCGCGGGTTTTGTACGTTCGACGCCGGATGCGCTCCCGCTTGAGCGAGGAGAAAAAACTTTCGGCGACGGCGTTGTCATGGCAGTTGCCGCGGCGGCTCATAGAGTGCTCGAGATTGTGAGCGCGTATGAAGGCAGCCCAGTCCATGCTGGTGAACTGCGAACCCTGATCCGAGTGGATCAGTACCCTTTTCTTGGGCTTACGGCGCCATACCGCCATGTGCAGCGCCTGCAGCACCACATCGGTGGTCTGCCGGCTCTGCATCGACCAACCGACCACGCGGCGGGAGTACAGGTCGATCACGACCGCCAGATAGGCGAAGCCTTCCAGGGTGCGAATGTAGGTGATGTCTGTCACCCAGGCCTGGTCGGGCGCAGCCACGTCGAACTGGCGGTCCAGCGTGTTGTCGACCGCCAGGGACGGCTTGCCGCCATGGCTGCCGGGCCTGCGCTTGTAGCCGATCTGCGCCTTGATGCCCGCCAGCCGGGTCAGCCTGGCAACCCGGTTCGGGCAGCAGGTCTCGCCGTGATCCAACAGGTCGTCGTGCAGCTTGCGGTAGCCATAGACCCTGCCGCTGTCGTTCCACGCCCGCCGGAGCAGCTCCGTCTGCCGAGCATCTTCCCGAGCCCGCTGGCTCAGCGGGCTCTTCTGCCACGCATAAAAGCCACTTGGCCGCACGGCGAGGCACCGGCACATCGCCCGCACGCCAAAACGATTGCGATGCTCGGCAATGAACGCGTATCTCACTTTGCATCCCGAGCGAAATACGCGGTGGCTTTTTTTAGGATGTCGCGCTCCTCGGTCACCCGGGCCAGCTCGCGCTTCAGCTGGCGGATCTCCGCATCCTTGCCGGCATCGCCTGACCCCGCCTTCGCCAGCTGCCGCTTCCACGAATACAGCGAGTGCTGGCTGACGCCGAGACGCTGCGAAACCTCCGCTACCGGATAGCCGCGCTCGGTGATCTGGGCCACCGCGTCACGCTTGAATTCATCGCTGAAATTGGCCTTCCCCATCGTCGCCTCCTGTCCTCAAAATTAGGATCCAAGGCGTCCAGAAATCTAGGGGCTACTCACTCGACGCTGCCCTTCTGCCACGGCGCCGAGGGCTGGCAGAAATAGGAGACGATGTTTAGGGCGCTGGCGAGCCTCGGATATCTCGCAAACTCGGTCCCACGATCGAACGTGATGGAGCGTGGGAGGGGAGGCCGAAGGCGAGCGTCATCGCGTTCTGCGTCATGGCGAACGCGAGCGGACGCCAAGCGAAGCCGAACAGCGCATCGGCCGCCAGGTCGATGAAAAGCATCCCGCCAAGGAGGACAGCGACCATGATCCGGGCGTCGTGACGGTGCTGGATGAGATCGCCCTGACGTTCGGCCATCAGGCGCCAGACCATATGGCCGACGATCGCGAAACCCAGAGGGACCAGCAGCAACGACAGTCCTTTGCCCGCCAGTGCATCGCCGAGCAGCCCGCGGTCCACTGAGGCGATGGCGGCCCAGGCCAAACCGACGCCCAGCACGCCCCCTTTCAATCTGAACCGGCTATCGAAGCACGATAAGCAGAACCACCACAGGAAGACCACCGCGAAACCACTCACGGTGTGAGCAATGGCACCGACAATACCGGTCGGGGCCAGCGCGGCAATCGGCGTGTTGCCGATGACGAAGCCGGAGAGGCAGAGCGCCAAGGGTGCAAACAGTGCCGCAGGTAGGCCAACCCGCCGACGCGCGCCGAACAGGAGCCATGCCAGCAGGAGGATCGTGCCGACAGCACCCGCCCGGATCGCGACGTCAAGTTGGCCAATGTTCATGCCGTCACGATACGGGACGGCGCGGCACCAAGCCACCTCGCCCGTCTGTGACCGCCTGATCGTCGGCATTCTCACCAGCGGTAAGTTTCGAGAACCGTTTTCCGTTCTCGATCAATCATCCTTTTCGGGAATGGCAGCTATTGCCGCCTACGTCCTGAAAGCTGCCTGTCCGCTCTCCACCCACTCTCGGTCATTCGGCCCAGCGGTCGAGCCAAAAGCCGTCATTCGCCGCTGGTCGCCGGCCAACGGCCGCTTTTAGTGCTAACCTCGTCGGGGGCCTCCGAGATTGGGTGGAAAGCCGACATGCAGAGTGTCGAGCGGCTCAGTACGCGTTGGGTAAAATCCCCGGTAAGCGGCAAAGATGCTCGAAAGCGGAGATTGTCCCTGCATCGTCGGACCCGTGGCTCTGATGGTCGACGTTAAGCTCACGAGATGCGAACCTGTCTCCCCACCCCATGCTACTGGCCCGACGGAGGAAAAGTGCAAACGCCGCGGAGTTGGGTGCCGTCCAGGCGAAGCCGCCGTCACTCCGCGACCGTAGCGGGTATGACCACTTGTTCGATAATCTCAGCGTCGGGGTTGCCTGCGGGCGAACGGCTACATGTTCTGTGGGATACACTGCTACAGTGAAATCCCACCCGCTTTTACGGATCAAAGAGCAACTAGCGATAATTCTATCGCCTTTCTCTGAGATCATACGGAGGTAATAACCGCCAGTCGTCGCCAGTATACTGAAAACATCAAAACGACTCTGGCCGGGATGTGCGCCAACCTGTGGCGAGGATAGAGCGATCAATGCTGTGGTCGCAGCCAAGAGCACAAAGCGTCTCATATAATCCCTCTTCGTCGACGCAGGATACTTGACTGGTAAACCGCCGCAAGTGGGGCGGGAGCGGACCGGCAGCTTTTTCAGCCAGAGCTGCCGTCGCGCTGTCTGGAGCCCCTACGGTGCAGCGTTGGCGATTGGCTCGCCGGCTTCATTGCGCCGGACTCGCTTCAGCTTTGGAGTGCAGAGCGTCCGTCGGTCGATCTTCGGTTCAGTTGGAGAGGGAGGGGCAAAAATGCCGACCGAGCGAGAGTCGCGCGCCGGCGCATTGTTGTTCCTCTGCCGATGATGAGGCGTCACAGCTTGGATCGCTTGAGCCATAGCCAGTGCAGCGCCAAGGCGCTTGTTCTCGACGATCTCGGCCTGGTTGACCCGCTGCATCTTGTCGTAGACCCGGTAGGGCAGGACCACGTCGCCGTGCCGCACCTCGATGCGACCGTCGGGAAATTCGCAGACGTGGACGCGCTTGCGGGCCAGCGTCCGCGCCAGGGGCGTCGGCTCCAGGATGAACATCGCCTTGTTGTAGTGGAGCGCTAGAGCGCCCGTGACGGAGCGCTCGACGCGCCAGACCATCTCGGCTTCCACATTCTCGTGCGGAGCTAGGGGCCGATGGGCGTCCCGAGGATCCGCAGGCGGGCAGGCGAACTGAGCATTGTGGCGCAGGAGATAAGAGGGGAGGAAGGTGTTGGCCTCTTCGATGGAGGAGATGCCTTCGAGCCGCATCGCTTTGACGAGGCGGTTCTGGAGGGTGCTGTTGGCCCTCTCGACCCGCCCCTTGGCCTGGGGCGAGTTGGCGCAGATGATCTCGACGCCGAGCTTGTCGAGCGCGCGGCCCAGGTGTGACATGCCGTCGCCGCCGGCCGTCGCGCGGTTGTTCCGAAAGGCGCTGTGCTTGTCCGAATAGAAGGCGATCGGCTTGCCGTGCCGCTCGAGATAGGTGCGTGTTGCCTGCAGGTAGGAGAGGGCGCTCTCGCTCTCCGCCATCTCGAGGTGCATCAGCTCGCTCGTGGCATCGTCGATATAGACCAGCAGGCTGCAGCGCGGCCCGCGGCCCTCGAACCAGTCATGATCCGAGCCGTCGACCTGGATGAGCTCGCCGCGGCGCTCGCGCCGGTTGCGGGACTGGTGCAGCCTGGCTTGCTTGGCCGCCTTGGCCTTCCAGAGGCCGGCGCCGATCATCAGCTGGCGCAGCGTCTCATGCGACAGCGAGATGCCGTGGCGCCCCGCGAGGTACTCGGCCGCCAGCGTCGGGCCGAAATCGGCGTAGCGCTCGCGAACGACGCCGAGGATCTGCTCCCGGTAGGTTTCGCTCAACCGGCGGTTGCTCGGCCGACCGCGCTTCCGGGATATCAGGCCAGCAGCGCCGTCAGCGCGGAACCTGTCGAGCAGCCGACAGACTTGGCGCCGGCATAGCCTGAGCAGCTCGCCAGCCTCGCTTGCGGTGATCTCGCCGCGCTGGACGCGCTGCAGCGTTTCGTACCGTGACAACTCGCTCCGGCTCATCGCGACCACCGTCATCAGCGTGCCCCCAATTGCTCGGGCGGCATGCCACTCGGAAAGCGCCCACCAGAGACTGTGACATCTCTATCTGGCGGTTGAGTGACATTTGTACGTTGCGCTTACATTCTGAAAAATTTTTGTTGCCGCCAGTTAGAAAAGGCACACTCCGCAGCAAAATAGAAATGGCACAACGCCGCCGGCAGCGGGGGCTGCGTGGAGCCCTCCTCATAGCGCAGCGCTGCCCCCGCTGATGCCCCACACTCCCGGCTCCTGTCCCCGGACCCGCTGCGAACGCGGCGGGCCCGGTCACACCGCCTCAACGATGCAGCTCGTGCTATCGGCTATCGCGTCGCCGGTCGCTTCGGCGAAAAAAGCAGACAGGCAGATCCCGCCCAACCCGTTCGTCGGCGGAGGAGCCGCGGTTTCCTCTTAGCGGCCCCTGCGGGTAGCCGAGTAGAGGTGCCTTCGATCGACGCCGGCGGCGGTGAGCGCGTCCCGCTGAAGGTCGACGGATTGCCGATCATCGGTGGATGATACGCGCATGTAGCCAACCAGCATGACGAAAATCCCCCAGGAAGACATTGTCGGACACCGTTACTTTCCGACAGTGTTTTTCGGACATTATGGCGATTGGGGAGCCGCGCAATCCCATGGGTGGCAAAATCCCAAGGAGCTGCGCGCCGGCATCATGAAAATCATGTGTTTTCCGTCGGATGCGTAGCCGCATCCGACCAAATTGCGTCATTCGCTAGTTCGCCGCTAAACGACGGGTTCTGCCAGACCCCTCCCATGCTCGCCACAAGAACTTCTCGGCACAGCGATGCTCCGATCCTTATCAGCTCGGTCCGAAGGGGGGCGCTCAGGCATGCTCCCTCGCAACGCCCGCCGCGGCTGTTCGCTCGCTTCGTTTGACTTGGCCGACGCTTTTCTCTTGAAGAAGCAACTCGCAGGTTGCGGTTTGGACGCGGCATGGGTCGAGAAGTTGAGGCGTTCCTGGATGGCCTGCTATCTCGCCACAGCGTCCAGGCGACTGCGCCTAGGAACGAACCCTGATCGCGACCTGATCAAGCGAAGGGACGCGACCCTCAATATTCCGGTCGGGACCAACCGACCTTGAGCGGGCCGGTTCAGCCGCACCTTACTACAAGGGAGCCTCGACGCTATTGAGCGCACGTTTCGCCACCGCAAGGTCTGGCGACGCCGACCGAACGGTCGCCATCTTCCTCGCCAGAATCCACCTCCACGCCAGTGTCATAAGGTTTGTCGGTCCCAGCCACGGGTCGAGGCTCGATGCTAGCTAGCGCCTAGATATCACATCGATCATTGCGGCCAGGAGTTCGCCGGTCGCTCCAGCCGCTTCCCATGCGTAGATGGACAATAGAAGTGGCGCTTCCGCGGAGAAAATGGCGCTGGTGCGAACGGCATGTGCACCCGTCGTGCTGATCGGCAAAACCGATACGCCCAGTCCGGCCTCGATCGCAGACAGGACGCTGGCCAGGCTGTTGCCGGTAAATGCGATGTACCAATTCCGCCGCTCGCGCTCGATCCGGTCGATCATGAGGTCGCGGTATAATCCGCCGGGTGGAAACGTCACGAGCGGGATGGGATCCGGCCAATCACGGAAAACGTCGCGGGCCTCGAACCAGGCAAGAGGTTCGGAAAAGCTGGCGCGGGCGTCTCCATCGGCGACCGCTTCCTTGACGATGGCGATGTCGAATTCGCCGGCACGGAACCGTCGCGTCAGATCGCGGCTGAGGCCTGTCGTCACATCGAGCCGGATTTCGCGATGCCGTTCGGCAAAGCGAGCAAACTGACGGCTCATGGCCATTGTCACGACGTCGTCGGGCACCCCAATGCGGATCGTGATCGTACCTGATGGATCGGCCAGCAACGTCTCCGCCTCGTTCTGCAAGGCGAGCAACCGCCGTGCATAGCCCAGCAATCGCTCGCCGGAAGCAGTCGGCGAAATGGGCCTCGCAGACCGATCGATCAGCGATTGACCGACGGCCGCTTCCAGGCGGCCTAGTTGCTGGCTGACTGTCGACTGGGTGGAATGGAGACGATCGGCTGCGGTGGTGAAGCTCGCGGCGTCGGCGATCGCGACGAAAGTGCGGAGCAATCTCGGGTCCAACATGGCGGCATTCTATTCCTGAATGTTTGTTATGCGAATATCTCATTCGTAAATGTCGAGCCACCCCTCCATTAGGAAATCTCGTCAATTCGAGGACCGCTGATTTGCGTACCGCTGTCGCACCCCGCCTGTTCCGAAATGCCCTGTTCAAAGATGGCCGGATCGGCGATCTGGCGGTATCGGATGGTCGCTTCGTCGAGCCGGCTTCCCTGGCGGCCGATGCGGCTGTCATTGAGCTGTCAGGGCTTCTGGTTCTACCGCCGTTCGTCGATGGCCATATCCATCTGGACAAAAGCTTCGTCGGTGGTGACTGGCGCCCGCATCGCCCAGCCGCCAGCCTGGGCGAGCGCCTGAACATCGAGAAGCAGATGCTGGCAGAGGCATTGCCGATCACCGATCGTGCGGAGGCGCTGCTGGCGCAGGCACATGACTTCGGCACGATCGCGATGCGCAGTCATGTCGACATCGATGCCTCGCTCGGTCTCGATAACCTTCACGCCGTTATGGCGGCATGCGAACTCTGGAAGGACCGGATCCACGTCGAGATCGTCGCCTTCCCCCAAGCCGGAATCCTCGCTTCGCCCGGGACTGCGGATCTCCTCGATGCTGCCCTTCGCGAAGGCGCGGACGTCGTTGGCGGTTTGGATCCGTCGGCATTCGATGGAGATGCTGACGCGCATCTGGTCGTGGTGTTCGGCCTGGCGGAACGCCACGGCGTGAAGATCGACATCCACCTCCACGAACCCGGCCCGCAGGGGATAGTGCAACTGCACCGTATCGCTGCATGGACGACCGCAATTGGGATGCAGGGCAAGGTCGTCGTGAGCCACGCCTACGCGCTCGGAGATGTCGCACCCGACCAAGCCGCCCGCACCGCCGATATCCTGGCGGCAGCCGGCATTGCGATCATGACAAATGCGCCCGGCAACCGCGCATTCCCGCCGATCAAACTGTTGCGTGCTGCAGGCGTGCGGGTATTTGCCGGCAACGACAATGTCCGCGACGCGTGGTGGCCGTATGGCGATGCCGACATGTTAGGCCGTGCGATGATGATCGGATACCGTTCGGGCTTCTTCAGCGACGAAGACCTTGGCACGGCGTTGGACATGGCCACGACGCACGCCGCATCGGTTGTGGGTCTCGATCGCTACGGCATGGCCATCGGCGATGAAGCGACCTTCGTCATCGTCGATGCGGCAAACGCAGCGGCTGCAGTCGCCGCACCGCCGCGTGCGCGTCGCCTTGTCCAGCGTGGCGCGATCGTGCCGTCGACCCCAAGCCGACTGGAAGCCCTCTTTCCCCACTATCAAACGCAGCAAGGATATCGTCCATGAAAGCCATCGCTCTCGCGCTGTTGCTCGGCGCCATCGCTACCCCCTCCGCCGCTGCGGATATCTCTACCCATGTCCTCGATCTCGCCCGCGGTGTTGGTGGCAAGGCTGTGCCCGTAACTCTCTCGAAGCGCGGCGATGACGGCCGCTGGGAGAAGGTCGGCGCCGCAATTACCGATGCCGATGGTCGTGTTCGCAGCTTTGGGGGTTCCCAGTTGTTCGACGCCGGAATCTACCGGCTCCAGTTCGACATGTCGGGCTACCCCGATGCGTCAGCAAGCCCATTCTTTCCGGAGATTACGCTGACGTTCCGCGTAAGCGACAAGGCAGGGCACTATCATGTGCCTGTCGTCGTCAGTCCCTATGGCTATTCGACCTACCGGGGAAACTGAACATGCCTTGCATGCCTCGCCGGCTGAGCAGCGCTGATTGCGGCAAGTGCCGGAAATCCCCGCGCAACGATTATCCGCGAAAGGTCTCACCGCTGTGCTGAGCCTCGTTCTTCTCCTGCCAGCGGCGTTCGCTGAACCATCGCTTGCGGTGCCGCTGGAGCGAAAGACCGTTTCGCTGGCGCTCGCCAACAGCCTCACGCAGGCCGCGCTCGCGTCTTGCCGCATGATAGGCCGGGAGGCCGTGGTGGCTGTGGTCGATCGCGGCGGGAATCTAGTCTCGCTCCAGCGCGGCGACGACATCGGTCCGCACAACACGCTCGCCGCTCAGCGCAAGGCGTTCACCGCCCTGTCGACCAAGGCGAACACGACAGTGCTGGCGGCGCGCGCCGCGACCGATCCGATGTCCCGTAACCTCCTCACAATTCCCGAACTGCTTTTGTTGGGCGGTGGCGTACCGATTGTCATTGATGGCGACGTGATCGGAGGTATCGGCGTCGCCGGTTCCGGCGGATCGGCCAATGACGAACGATGCGCGACCGAGGCAATTGCGAGCGTGATGAGTAAATTGACGGCACCCTCATGACCAAACTGCAGAGTTGCGACCGGTATGGGTATGTCGCGATCGTCAGCTAATCCGAATACAGCTAATATAGCCTGCGCCGTACGCGAAAGCGCTGTGGCGATTCCGTCGATATTATATTGCAATTATGGCGCGCTCAAGTGCCCGTGCCATAAGGTGTGTGTTGTGACAAAATTCTATTATTGTAAACGACAATATATAAATCTTCAGTTTGTAACAATGATGACATAAGCTCCAATAATAAGAGCTTTGCTGAGCCTAAGCGGCAAGCACTTATAGGAGAATTCATGAGATTAAACGCCTTAGGCGCCAGTTTCCTGGCGCTTACCATCGCTTGCGTTCAGCCCGCATTGGCACAGGAAACAACCTCCGCCGTTCGCGGTCGCATCACCGATGCGAGTGGACAGCCTATCGCGAACGCGTCGGTCACGATCGTACACATGCCGTCGGGCACGCAGGTCAACCAATCGACCGACATGACGGGTAACTTCAATGCCTCTGGTCTGCGTGCCGGTGGACCGTTCCGTGTGACCGTTGAGGCACCGTCGTTCGACGCCAAAGCCATCGAAGGTGTGCAGACCGCCGCTGGCAGCACGTTTACGTTGAACGTCATGCTGGATCCGCAGACCGGCAACAACATCGTCGTTACCGCCAATACCAGGCGGCAAAGTCTCGCCACCGCCGGGCAGACAAGGCTGAATGCCGATGCGATCCAGGGCATTGCTTCGGTCAATCGTGACCTGCGCGATTTGCTCCGCCGCGACCCGCTCACCAGCCTCGATCCGAATCCTCGCGGGCGGGCAATCTCGATCGGCGGCGCCAGCCCACGCGGCAATCGCTTCACGATCGACGGCGTCGCGATCGGCGATGATTTCGGCCTGAACGCGGGCGGGCTCCCTTCGGCACGCGGTATCGTCTCGCTCGATGCGATAGATCAGCTTAACGTAAAGGCAGTTCCGACCGATGTTTCCGAGGGCGATCTTCAGGGAGGATCGGTCAACATCATCCTGAAATCGGGTAGCAACCGGTTCCATGGCAGCGCCTTCGGCATATATGGTGACGACTCGCTTCAGGGCACAAAGCCCTACGACAATGTGCGTTCGGACGGATCGGTCGTCTCGGCCACTTCCGGCCGGCTCACCCCGGTGCCGAGCTTCCGCGACTTCGGCGGCAATTTGTCCGGCCCGATCGTCAAGGATAAACTGTTCTTCGCCGTATCCTATGAGCAGCTAGAAGAGAGCCAGGTTAGCGCGCGCGGCCTGACGGGCGAGGGTGCAAGCACTGAGATCCCGTTCGTCACCCGTGCCAACGTCGACCGGGTCCGCAGCATCCTCAGCAGCCGCTACGGCTTCAACCCGCTCAACATCGCCAAGACGCTGCCAGAAAAAGACAGAAAGGCATCGGCAAAGCTCGACTGGAATATCAGCGACAGGCAGCGGCTCGCGCTTACGTACATCTATCATAAGAACGAGGTGCCGCGCGATGTTGGCTTCAGCGAGAGCGGGTCGAACCCTTCGGTTGGGCTGCAATCGAACTTCTATCTGCTCGGCGAGACCACCAATGCCTACGCCGCTCAACTGAATTCCAACTGGAGCGATAATTTCTCGACCGAACTGCGCCTAACGCGTCGCGATTACGAGCGGACGCAGAATCCCTATGGCGGCAACGACTTTCCTGAGTTCGAGGTGTGCCTCGACGCCGCATCTCGCGGCAGCGGGCTGAATTGCCTCGCGCCGACGGGCTCCACCCCCAATGGGCGTGTCTTGCTCGGTCCCGATCAGTTTCGCCAGTCCAACTATCTCAGCATCCAGAACACCGGTGTGTCATGGTCGGGGCAATATTCCGGCGGCGGACATGTCATCAAGCTCCTTGCCGAAGGGAAGCAGGTCAAGATCAACAATCTGTTTGTCGCTGCTTCCAAGGGAAAATACTACTTTGATTCGATCGCCGATCTCGAAGCGGGGAACGCAAATCAGCTGACCTATGCCAATGCACTATCCGGTAACCCGGCGGGCGCGGCAGCGCGCTTCAACTACATGTCGTATACCTTCGGTTTACAGGACAGCTGGTCGGTATTGCCGGATGTCACAGTGACCGGCGGCGTGCGCTATGATTGGGTCAATGCCGATCGACCGCAACGCAACGCGAGGTTCCTCGCTGCGTACGGCTTTAGCAATGCCGTGATGCCGACCGGCGGCGTGCTGCAGCCGCGTTTGGGGGTCACTTGGGATGCAAGGCCCAATCTGCACCTGTCGGCCGGTGCCGGCCTCTTCGGCGGCGGCACCCCGGACGTCTGGCTTTCCAACTCGTTCTCGAACGACGGCGTGCGGCAGAATTCTCTGCTGTTTCAGCGTAACGGCACCAGCTTTGTCGATGCCACGCAGAACGGCTCCGCGGCGAACATCGCTGCCTCTCTCGGCTCAGTGGCGCTCAACGGGGTCACCGGCAAGGGCATTCCGGGTATTATCGATCAGTATTTGGCAGGTGTCGGAGCGCCGGCGGCGGCATCAGTCGGAGCGCTCGACCCCAATTTGAAGCTCGCTTCGACCTGGAAGGCCAACATCGCGCTCAACTGGTCGGGCAGTCTGCCGTTCGGCCCCAGATGGGTCGCCGAAAATTGGGAGTTCAACCTCAGTGCGCTCGCCAGCGAAGTGAACAACGGTTTTGTCGCGACCGACGTCCGCACCGCGCAGATCGGCGTGCTTCCGGATGGCCGCCCACGTTACAATGCCGCAGTCGGTGCCAACTGGGATATCCTGTTGCGCAACACCAGCCTGGGCAGTTCACGCGTCATCGGGCTGGGGCTCGGCAAGCGAATAGGCGGGCTCTCGCTCGGCGCGAACTACATTTATTCCGACGTAAAGGATGTGGGTTCTTTCACCGGCTACACGCCCACCGAACTGCTCGGCGTTACCACTGCCGATCCGAACCGCGGCACGCTCGGCCGGTCGAGCTTCGAGACGCGGCACAATGGCAAGGTGCAGATCGGCTATCGCGCAGACCTGTTCGGCAAGAACGAGTTCCGGATCGACCTGTTCGGCGAGTTCCGCAGCGGGCGGCCGTACAGCTACACCTTTACCGACGCAAGTAATGGGCGGTCACAGGTGTTCGGCACCGTCGGAGGCAACGGCCGGCATTTGCTCTACGTTCCTGATTTCAACCAATCGGCAATCGTCAATGCGGCGGGTCGTCCCCAGATTGGTATGGTGGAATTCGCCGATCAGGCGACGCTCAACGCTGTGCGTGCCACCGTCGACGGCAGCAAATTGCGCAAATATTACGGTGCGATCGCACCGCGCAATCTAGGCAATTCTCCGGGATTCTCGAAAGTGGACCTCCACGTTTCGCAGGAAATTCCTTTTGTATTCGGTAAGGCTAAAATCTTCACTGACGTTGAGAACGTGCTGAACCTGCTCAATCGCAACTGGAACACCTACAAGGTTTTCTCAGACTCGGTCAGCATAGCCAACGTTTCGTGCGTCGCAGCTCCGGGCAACCCGTGTGCTCGCTATCTTTACTCCAACGCGAGCGGACAGACCGCCACGACCTATCAGAGCGCCTCGCTTTGGCAGATGCGGGTCGGCCTCCGCTTCGACTTCTGAATAATGGACGGGGAGGTGGCGATGCCTCCCCGTCTCAAACGAGGATTACAGCATGCGATTCGTCATGGCATTTCTCGCCGGCGCACTGGCACTTGCGCTGACATCGACAACGGCAATGGCGTGGGGACCGACCGGCCACCGCGTCAGCGGCGCGATCGCAGACCGCTTCATCTGCGGCACGACCCGGCTGGAGATCCGCGATCTACTTGGTGTCGAAACGCTCGCCGATGCCGCCAACTGGGCAGACTATATGCGGATGCAGTCCGATTCGTATTGGAGCAAGACGACCTTCAACTGGCATTTCGTCACCATACCTGACGGAAAGACGTATCGACAGGCGGGCGTGCCACCCGAGGGGGACGCCATCTCGGCGTTGGCCAAGTTCCGCGCTTTAGTTCTCGACCGAACGGCGCCAGTCGCGGCGCGGAGCGATGCGCTGCGGATGATCGTCCACATTGTCGGCGATCTTGGCCAGCCGCTGCATTCGGGTAACGCGCACGACCGGGGCGGCAATGATGAGATTGTAACGTTGCGCGGCCAACAGACCAATTTGCACACGATATGGGATTCGACGCTGATCGACGGCGAGCAGATGTCTTACGCGGAGTGGGCCGACTATCTGCTCGCCCGGGTCACGAGCAAGCAGGCGATCGCTTGGTCTAGCCCCGATCCCGAGGCATGGGTCGAAGAGGCAAGGGCGTTGCATCCGCGGGTCTACCCCAAGTCGAAGATCATCGATGGCGACTATCTCTACAATGCCCGGCCGCTGCTCCACGCGCAGATGACGAAATCCGGGCTGCATCTTGCGGCTTATCTAAATGATATGTTTGGACATTGTGGCGGATAAGGCCTTAGCGGTCGCTGGGCTGTCTCCACGGCGCTCGGAATAGCTAGTGTATCCGAACCCGGCATCGAATGCCGGGTACCCGCACGGTGCCTTTGTCCCAAAAAAAGTCGATCAGGCTTCCGGCAGAAGTCGACCAAAATGCGCCGTTCGCCGATCCCGCGTCGAACGGCCACGCCTGCCAAAACCTGCCGATGGCTCAGCGCGCGACCGCTTGGCAGGAACGCGCCCGATTGGTGCCGCCTGCAGCTGGAAGTGGTGAGCGCCCAATGGGGGGGAATCATACGGTAGCCTGGCGACTGCGCGCCAGCTCTCGCCTTCATGAACTCGGAGGCGCGACCCAGTAGCTACCGTTTGGCCAACTTCCCCGGTAACACTGCTCGTCTATCGGGCGAGGCGTCGCATCTGTCTTAGAATTTTCCGGGTAGCACGGAAGCTGCGCCTAGTGCCGGGCGCATCGGTTGGCTGTGCCACTCGGAACCGATAGGCGCCGACCTCATTGAACTGAAGCGCACCTGGCGCAGCAATGAACCTCCGTAGCCCCGATCCTGTTGCAAAGCTTATGAAGCAGGAAGATTCGTCTAGTCCGTCGATTTTGTAGTGAAGCGTCGCTGCCGCCCTGGAGGCGAGCCGGAGAAGCAGCTTTGGCGTACCAATGAACTCCTCCTCCATGAGTCTTATCCGCGCGGGTGGCGGGGATGCTTCGCAAACCGCGGATGGCTTGCACGGATGCCAATGATCAAAATCGACTGATCCATATAGAGGATCACCCCCGCCCAACATCAATCTTTCCTCCCACTAGACCCCATTCTCATTATTGGAGGCAGCTGCCGCAAGCCATTTTCCCATCGGTTACCGATCTGGCGTCCCCCTGCGGCACAGTGTCTGTGACGGCATCCGACCAGAATACGCCGTTCGCCGTCGACCCTCAACGGCAGCTTCTGCCAGCACCTGCCGCGTTCTCGGCGTTAGCCTTTTGCGACAGCGGGCGCCTCGCTCGCCGTGCACGAGTGCCAGACCTTCGGTGTTGCTCAAGCATAGTCGAAGAAGCAGGAGCGATCGGTGACGTGATTGCCGCCGATGGAAGGGGACGCCGCATGGTCTGCTAATAACCATAGCCATCTTGCGCGCCGGCGTTCTTGGCCGGCCAATCGGTGACACATGCCACCCAGCACAACGTGTCAACTTGTTGCCGCAAAGCTATCGCAGCAAATGGTTTTGCTGCGTTGATGGACAGCGCAGCGCTAGCGGATCGGACCGTTCAAATGTGCTGGCGCAGCCGCTTGTGGATAGGGTCGATCGCCGCTCCAGCCTCCGCGCTGCTGCTTGCCGGGGGCACTGCGGATCGGGCAGCCGCTTCCGACGATCCCGCTTCGGCATCCGCGAAACGGCCCTCGGATTGGAAGGCGCCCTTGCTCGGCCGCCTGCGCAACGGCGTCCGCTTCGCGATCCTGTCGCGACGGGGCAGCGAACCGGGGGTCGCGCTGCTGATGCGCAACGAAGGCGGTTTCATCGCCGAGCATCGTCCGGGCGAGCGCGGACTTGCGCACCTGATCGAACATATCGTGTTCCACAGTCCGGTGGCCGATGCGCCCGACGACTTCGACCATCTGGAGCGCCTCGGCATGCCGCTGACGCTACCGGCGCCAACGGCCGGCTCAACCTCTTGGCGAGAGACGAACTACTATCTCTCGACGAGAAGCGCCGCGCCGAAGGATCTTGACGTCCTGCTGGGCCTGTTCCGGGACGCCGCCACGAACATGACGCTTCGTACGGACGCCGTCGACGCTTCGCGCGGCGAAGTGGTGCGAGAGATGGCCGAAAAGAAAACCGGTAACGACATCTACGCGCGCTACATCGCGGCAGTCGCCCCCGGATCACCAAACGACGTGATCGATGCCCAAAACTCGGCTGATGTGCCAATTGCAAGCATCGACACCATTCGTGCGCTCTATCATCGTTTGTATCAGCCCCAGAACATGATGATCGTTGTCGTTGGCAATATCGATGCAGGCACGGTCAGGACGTTGATCGAGAAGCGGTTCGGCGACTGGAAGCAGGCGGTACCCGCTTCCCGCCCCACAGCCGTTCCAACGGTCCGACGCGACCACATTCGCCCGATCAGCTTCTCTGCACTCCCGCAAGCGCGCCGGGCCGTGTTGATGACGGTCGTCATGCCGACCCCGGCGGCGCCATCGTCACGGGACAGCCAGTTACGGGCGGACCTGATGGACCTCCTCGTCGCGCGCGCCGTGAACAGCCGGCTTCAGGCGCTTCAGCCCCACAGCGCAGCTGAAAAAACAGGGATGTTCATCGAAAACGGGGATCAAGGTCATCGTCAGATCATGGTCTGGGACAGGTATGCGGGCGATCAATGGCCGTCGGCAGTCGCAGGCCTAAAGGGGGCGATGTGCACGCTCAGCAGCGACGGCTTTACCGAGAAGGAATGGGCCCTGGCCAAGCAGAACCTGCTATCAGACCTCGCGCATCGCGCGGCGGCGATGCCGGGCATGCCCAATGTCGACGTAGCGAAGGACCTTTCCCATGCTGTCGCCGATGGCCGCGGTCTAATCTCGCCCGATGAACGCCTTCGCCATGCGCGCAAGATGCTACCGGCAATCGATGTCCGCTTGGGGAGCAAATGGTGGCATCGGCAATGGGGAAGCGGCGTGGAACACCTGCGCGTGGAAGCACCCGAACTGGGTTCAGTAGCGGACCCGATTTCAGCAATCCGCGTCGCGGCCAAGGGCTCCGACACTCTCTGCACGCTGCAGTAATCGAACCTCAGGCGCATTTGTGAGAGCAGGATAATGACATGCGGCTTCTTCTAAGTATCGCCACCCTGTCGCTGCTGTCTGGCGCACCTCCGGCCGTGTCGCAGACCGTTCATTACACCTTGGCGCCCGAGGTTTCCGGCGGCGAACTCACCGCACTGCGGGTGGAAGTCCGCTTCCGCGCAGGCGCGTCGGGCACCACCGACTTTCGATGGGACGACGGCTGGAACGGCGAGCACCGCCTGTGGCAATGGACGCGCGACCTCAACGTTGCGGGCGCACGCACCGTAGAGCAAGGCGCCGACGGACATTGGCGGATCCAGGCCGCTCCCGGTGCAACCCTGACTGTGACCTATCGCGTGGTATCCGCCTACGACCACGATCCTACGGTTCAGGATAGCGACCAGGCACGGCCGGTGGTTCGCCCGCGCTGGTTCTATGCGGCAGGCAACGCGCTGTTCGGCTTCCCCGGCGATCAGGAAAGCGCACCCGCGACCTTCGACTGGCGCGGTGCGCCGGGAATCGGATTCGCGTCCGATCTCGAGCATCTCGCCGGCCGCAGCCGCCTCGCCCTTCGCGCAGGAACGGTTGCCGATGCACTGGAAAGCATCGTCATCGGCGGGCACGATCTCCGCACCTACCCGGCAGGAGACGGCTCAGGCGTGCGCGTGGCGACGATCGGCAGGTATGCCTTCACGCCGGAGCAGTTGAACGACCTCGCCCGGCGGGTCATCGCTGTCGAGCGCGATTTCTGGGGGATGGATCGCGGGGCACCTTTCCTGGTCACGGCTACTCCCATCGTCGGCGACCCGACGGTGATCAGCTTTGGCGGCACCGGACGGGGCGATGCCTTTGCCCTCTGGATCGATCAGCGCACCCCTCTCGACCGTATGAAATGGCTGCTTGCCCACGAGTATTTTCACAGCTGGAACCCTGTGCGGCTCGGCGCGATGCCGGAGGATCGGGACACGCGACCTGCGCACTACTGGTTCAGCGAAGGTTTCACCGACTATTACGCGCGGGCGCTGATGGTTCGCGCTGGACTGATTTCCCCGGCCGAGTTCGCCGCGCAGTGGAACGAGATGCTGGCCGCCTATGCCGGGTCGCCGGTACGATCGCTGCCGGGCGCGCAGGCAGCGACGGCATTCTGGGAAAACGAGGCGACGCAGAAGCTTGCGTATCAGCGCGGCGCGCTCCTGGCGGCGATCTGGAACCGCCGGCTGCTGGCGGCGAGTGGGGGACGGGCGAATCTCGATACGGTGCTGCATGCGGAGTTGCTGGCGGCACGGTCGTCCAGCGAGAACGCGACGGACCTATTCCGCCGGCTGGCGGCGCGCAGCGGCGTGCGCATCGACGCCGACGAGGCGCGGCATCTGGTTCGCGGCGAGCCGCTACGGATCTCCGAGGACACCTTCGGCCCCTGTGCGACGATCGTAACCGAGCAGCGCCCTGTCTTCTCACGGGGATTCGATGCGGAAGCGACCGCTGCGGCGGGCAATGTCGTGACCGGCATCGATCCGCGCCACCCCGCCTATGCGGCTGGCCTTCGCAACGGCATGAAGATCCTCGAGCGTACCGAGGGCGAGCCGGACAATGCACTCGTTCCCTATGCCTTGCTGGTCGAGGATCGGGGCACGAAGCGCACCATTCGCTACCTACCGCAGGGCGCGGAAAGTATTGCCGTCCAACAAATGCGGATCAGACAGCCCGATGCGGCGGAATGCCGGCGCACTTTGGGTGGATTGTAGGGCGTGAAACCGAACTGACTATCATAGGCGCGTATCACTCAATTTTTTCGAGAACGACTTCTTAGGCCGTTAAAGTTGGCGGGACGTTACGCGATTTCCCCCGAACTTGTCCCGCGCACTCCCACATCTTGATGCATCGGCTCAAAATGATACTCTGGACAGCCGCTTTTGGCCGAAGCCGACCGACCTTCAGGTAGTCGAAATTGAACGACGGCTTCGTCCCACGAAGCGCCGATCGGACCTTCGGCCGCAGTCGACCAGAGCCGGTCGTTCGGACTTGCTTAGTGAACGTCAGGCCTTGCCAAAAGCGGCCCCTCTCAGTCCGACGTTGACCTTGGCAAAGCGCCTGTCGTCACTCATTCAAGTCTTCCCAAAAAGTTCTGAAAGCCCGCATTTTGTTGGTAGAAGCAGGCCGCATCTTCAACGCCACATTTGGCACTCTAGGGGCTTGCCTAGCCGTGCGCCGCCGCCAGCATTTGCGCGGAGGCGTGGGTATCAAGTTTCCGATTTTAGCGACCTAAATCGGTATCGAGGTTGACGCCGCCTGCACTCATTATGTTTCTTGCTCGGTCGGCGCCCATTTGACGCGCCTGCGCTTTGCTGCCAGTTCATTTTGCAACTGCGAAAGGCGCTGGGGTGCGGATCGTCATTGTCGATGACAGCGGAGCCCGCGCATCGGTCCTGGAAGAGGGCCTGCGCGAGGCGGGGTATGACGATATCCATTTCGTCCCGCCGCGTGGGGCGTTTGTCGCTCGGATCGAGCGCATGGCGCCCGACGTCGTTCTGATGGATCTGGGCAGCCCGAGCCGCGACACACTGGAAGAAATGCTGCTCGTGAGCCGTGCGCTCGCCAAGCCGATCGCGATGTTCGTGGACCAGTCTGACGACACGATGATTGGCGCGGCGATCGATGCGGGCGTGTCCGCCTATGTCGTGGACGGATTGCGCAAGGATCGGGTGAAGCCGATTCTGGAACTGGCAGTGCGGCGGTTCACGGCCTTTTCCCGCATGCAGAGCGAACTGGACGAGGCACGCACGGCGCTCGCCAACCGCAAGACGATCGACAAGGCGAAGGCGATTCTGATGGCACAGCGCGGATTGAACGAAGCCGACGCCTATGCGCTGCTGCGCTCGACGGCGATGAACCAGGGCCGCCGACTCGTCGATGTGGCCGAGGCGCTGATCACCGCCAGCAGCCTGCTCGGTGGAGGCAATGCATGACGCCGATCCGCGCCGCCTTCCTGCCGCTTACCGACAGCGCGGTGTTGGTCGCCGCGCGCGAAAAGGGGTTCGCCGAGGCGCAGGGCATCGATCTGGAACTGGTACGGACGACCAGCTGGGCGACCCTGCGCGACCGGCTGGTCTATGGCCAGGTGCAGGCAGCGCAGATGCTGGCCCCGCTCGCCGTGGCGGTGACGCTGGGGCTAAGCCAGCAGCCGGCGGTGCTATCGGCGCCGTTCAAGCTCAACAGCAACGGCAACATGCTGGTGATGTCGGGCGAATTCGCGGCGGCGCTGGAGCAGGACCTGCCGGCGCGGCTCGCCGATCCGCTGGGCACGGGGCATGATTTCGCCGCGGCGATCGGGCTGTTCAAGCGCAAGCCGATCATCGGCATCGTTCACCGCTTCTCCGGCCACGCTTTGATGCTCCGCTACTGGCTGGGCAGCGTGGGCATCGACCCCGATCGCGACGTAGTGCTGCGCGTGTTGCCGCCCTCGCTGACTGTGGAGGCGATGCGGCTGGGCGAGATCGACGGGTTCATCGCCGGCGATCCGTGGCCGGCGGCGGCGATCGCGCAAGGCTTGGCCGAGGCGGTGGCGATCGGCGCGCGGATCTGGCAGCGCGGCGTGGAGAAGGTGCTGGCGCTGCGCACAGACTGGATGGACGCTAATGCCGAGACGGTCGACCGACTGCTGCTGGCGCTGGCGGCAGCGGCGCGTTGGTGCGACGACCCTGCGAACCGAGAGGAATTGGCGGCATTGCTGGCGCGGCCCACCTATGTTGGCGAACCGGCCGAGCTGATCGAGGCGGGGCTTGCGGGACAAGTGCTTCCGCGCGCCCATGTGCCTGCGGTGGAGCAACCCGATTTCCTCCTGTTCCACCGCGAGGCGACCGCCTTTCCGTGGCGCAGCCAGGCGCTGTGGATCTATTCGCAGCTCGTCCGCTGGGAGCAGGCCGAGCCGAGCGCCGAGGCAGAGGCCGCGGCCGGCGCGGTCTTCCGGCCCGACATTTATCGTCGCGCGCTGGGCGCCAGCGGCGAAGCGATGCCGGGGGCGAGCATGAAGCTTGAAGGCGCGGTGACGGCGCCGATCGGCGTGGGCGCACATCGCGGCGCGCTGACGCTCGGGCCGGATCGGTTCTTCGACGGACGCGTGTTCGATCCCGATCGGCTAGAGGCGTACCTCGCCGGGTTTCTTCAGCAAAGAGATTAGGTGTATCTGCAGGCAGTCGCAACATTTGCGGCGTGTTGCAGATAGCGCGATGGGCGAATAGCTGTATCCTTAAGTCGAATGCAACGGGGATTGGGTCGTCATGACCGTCATGCCGATCATACTGCTGGCTGCAGCGTCGCTTTCCGATGAGGATGCAATGGTCAGGCAGACCTGTCGCGTTCTTGAAGCGGCCTATACTGCGGCAATCGAAAGCAGCGTGCCGGCCTATCCGCGCAACATCGTGCAATCTCGCCGCACTATTGATCTCAAAGACTTCCACGCAGAGTATAAGGCAGCTCTACCCCTGCATCCCGCAGAGTTTGACGAGCTTGTCAGCAGGCAAGGCTTGTTTGCCGTGGAGGCCTATCGGCCGCTTTGTGTCCCCGCATCCGTGCCCACGGTGCTGAAGGATGCGGAAGGGCATGTGCAACATTCGTCGTTCACCAGCCCAATCTTTTCCAGTGACGGCAGCATCGCGGTCACCGAGGTTTCGTTCCGCGAAGAGGCGGGCGGGTTCGGCTATGGCATGTTCTGCATCGCCCGGCGCAGCAGTGCGTCTTGGTCTGCTAAATGCACGGGAAGCTGGGTCACCTGAGGGCTCCTGAGCAGCACGAAACTTCGCGCTTGCAGCAAATGTGGTTTCGCGTAATAGTTTTTGAGTCGCGCAAGGAAGCGCGCCCATCGGGAGGGCACCCCAAAGCCGGGGCCATCCTCCCCCTCTGAACGCAGCAAAGCCGCTGACCGGACTTCGCCCTGTGCGAACGTCTGGCGAGCGGCTTTTTTCTTGTCCATTTCAGATCGGTATTGGGGAAAACCTCATGGCAACGGCATTTCTGGATCGAAGCGTGGGAAAAAGAGCCGCCAAGGCGAACAGTGACAGCTTCTGGCTAAGCGGGCACTGGCCGACGCTGGTCGCAGCATTTCTCTATTTCGACCTCGCCTTCATGGTATGGGTGCTGCTCGGGCCACTGGCACCGGACATCGCCAAGACGCTGCACCTCACCGCCGCGCAAAAGGGTCTGATGGTAGCCACGCCGACGCTCGCCGGCGCTTTTCTGCGCGTTCTCAACGGGCTGCTGGTCGATCGCATCGGACCCAAGCGCTCGGGCGCGATCAGCCAGATCATCGTCATTGCAGGCCTGCTGTGCGCGTACCTGCTGGGCGTGAACAGCTTCGGCGGCACACTGGCGCTAGGCGTTATCCTGGGCTTTGCGGGGGCGAGCTTCGCGATCGCCCTGCCGCTCGCCAGCCGCTGGTATCCCGCCGAGCATCAGGGCAAGGCGATGGGGCTGGCCGGCATGGGCAATTCGGGCACCGTGCTCGCCGCGCTGTTCGCGCCAACGCTCGCCAAGCTGTTCGGCTGGAACGCCGTGCTGGGGCTGGCCTGCATCCCGCTCGGCATCGTCTTCCTGCTCTACCTGGCGATGGCCAAGGATGCGCCGAACGCGCCTGCGCCGAAGACGCTGGTCGAGTATCTCCACCCACTGAAGTCGGCGGACGCCTGGTGGCTGATGGGCTTTTACGCGGTCACCTTCGGCGGGTTCGTCGGGCTCGCAGCATCGCTGCCGATCTATTTCACCGACCAGTTCAAGCTCACCACGATCGTTGCCGGATATTGCACGGCAGCCTGCGTCTTCGCTGGTTCGCTGGTACGGCCGCTAGGCGGCGCACTGGCGGACAAGATCGGCGGCGTGAAGGCGCTGACGGGTGTGTTCGTGGTTGCCGCCGCCGCGCTGGCGGGCGTGAGCGTCGCGCCCACGCTTCCGGTGGCGCTCGGCTGCTTCGTCGTCGCAATGCTCGCGCTGGGCACCGGAAACGGATCGGTGTTCCAGCTGGTGCCGCAGCGCTTCCAGGCCGAGATCGGCGTGATGACCGGGCTGGTCGGCATGGCCGGCGGCGTTGGCGGCTTCTACCTCGCTTCCTCGCTCGGCCTCGCCAAGCAGCTGGCGGGCAGCTTCGCGCCGGGCTTTCTGATCTTCGCCGGCTTGGCGCTCATCGCGCTGCTGGGGCTGATGCTGGTCAAGGCTTCGTGGCGCGCCCGCTGGACGAGCGGCGCGCGCATCTGATCGGAGAGGAGGGCGGCGCGACACGAATTGCGCCGCCCCATTTTTGGGGGACTTTCATGCGAACGATCGTCATCACGGCGGCCGCGCTGGCCGTCGCAGGGCCGGCTTGTGCCCAGGAGATCGCGATAAAGCCGCTGATCGAGGCGCGCAGCCGATACGAGCATGTTGATCAGGACGGGCTCGACCAGGCGGCGGATGCGTGGACGTTGCGCGTACGCGCCGGTGCCGAGCTACGCAGCGGCCCCTGGGCCGCACTGGGCGAGGCGCAGGGCAATCTCGCGGCGGTGAACGACTATTATGACGGGCTGCATGGGGCCGCGACCCGGCCGCTGGTCGCCGATCCGCAGGACGTCGCGATCTACCGCGCGCAACTGCAATACCGCACCGCGCCGCTTACCGTGACCGCCGGACGCCAGCGGATCACGCTGGATGACGAGCGCTTCGTCGGCAATGTCGGCTTCCGCAACAATGCCCAGACCTTCGATGCAGTGCGCGCGGAGCTGGTGCCGCTGAAGGGCGTGAAGCTCGACCTCGCCTATGCCTGGGGCGTGCGAACCATCTGGGGCACCGACGGGCGCGGGGCGCGGCAGCGGGGCGTGGGCGGCGACAATGTGTTCGCCAATCTCGCGGCAGCAACCCCGATCGGCACGCTGACCGGTTTCGCCTATCTGGTCGACCAGGATGAGCCCGAAGTGCAGGGCTATCGTCTCGCCAGCCAGACCTATGGCGGTCGGCTGGCGGGCAGCCGCACCTTGGGGCCGAAGGTGAAGCTGAGCTACCAGCTCAGCTGGGCGACGCAGTCGGACTATCACCGCAACCCCAATCGCTACACCGCCGACTATTGGCTGGCGGACGCGACGCTGGACGTGCGTGGCTGGAAGCTCAACGGCGGCTATGAAGTCCTAGGCGCGGACAAAGGCGCAGCGCTAACCAGTTTCCAGACGCCGCTCGGCACCAACTTCAAGTTCCAGGGCTGGGCCGACAAGTTCCTGACCACGCCGCCGGACGGCGTGCGGGACCTCTATGCCGGGGGCGGCTATGGCTGGAAGAAGCTGGGCAGGGTCGATGCACTGACGTTGCAGGCGACATGGCATCGGTTCGAAAGCGACCGGCTGGAACGGCATTATGGCGACGAGATCGACCTGCTCGCCACGGTGAAGATAAAGAAGACGCTGCTGTCGGCGCGCTATGCTCGGTATGACGCCGATCACCTGGCTACCGATACCAGCAAGTTCTGGCTGCAGCTGGATTGGAGCTATTGAGCGGAATCGCTTGAGCGATTCCGCGAATCGGTTTATGTTGCAACGCGAAGGACAAGGCTGTCCTTCGCACATAGCCACGCCAGCCCGAGGATGGGCGCAACGTGGTCCTGTTGATGGCAAAGCCGCCATCCAGCACTCGGTTCAATAGACCGGGCGCCGGATGGCGGCTTTTTTCGTTTTGGAGCGAAGCGGATGGAGTTTCTCGAACGCACGGCAATCCTCGCCGACGACGGTCCCGTCGGGACCGTCCCGCCGCCGGAGGCGCGCGAGCATCTGGTCGTCATTGGCAATGGCATGGCGGGCTGCCGCGCGGTGGAGGAATTACTAGCGCGCGACGGCACGCGCTTCCGCGTGACCATCTTCGGTGCCGAGCCGCATGTGAACTACAACCGCATCATGCTGTCGCCGGTGCTCGCCGGCGAGAAGACGTTCCAGGAGATCGTGATCAACGATCATGCCTGGTATGCGCAGCACGGCATCGAGCTGGTTGTCGGCGATCCGGTGGTGGCGATCGACAGGGCCGCGCGGACCGTCACGGCGAAGTCTGGCCGCGTCACTGGCTATGACAAGCTGCTGATTGCCACCGGCTCGGATCCGTTCATCATTCCGGTGCCGGGGCACGACCTGCCCGGCGTCATCAGCTTCCGCGACATGGCCGATGTCGACGCGATGCTGGCGGCAGCGTGCGGCGGCGGCGAAGCGGTGGTGATCGGCGGCGGCCTGCTCGGGCTGGAGGCGGCGCACGGCCTCACGCTGCGCGGAATGAAGGTCACCGTGCTTCACCTGATGCCGACGCTGATGGAACGCCAGCTCGACGAGGCGGCCGGGTGGCTGCTCAAGTCCGCGCTCGAGGCGCGGGGTCAGACCATCCTCACCGGCGCCGATACCGCTGCGATCCTCGGCGATGGTAAGGTCGAGGGCGTGCAGCTGAAGGATGGGCGCGTGCTCCCGGCCAAGCTGGTGGTGATGGCGGTCGGCATCCGCCCCTCGGTGAAGCTGGCCCGCGAGGCGGGGCTGGCGGCGGGCCGCGGCATCCAGGTCGACGATCACATGGTGACCAGCGACGCGAACGTGCTCGCGGTAGGCGAATGCGTCGAACATGACGGGCAGTGCTACGGCCTGGTGGCACCCCTGTGGGACATGTGCCGCAGCCTTGCCGACGGGCTGGTCGCGCGCGCCAATCCCTATCGCGGATCGGTGACCTCAACCAAGCTGAAGGTCGCCGGGCTCGACGTATTCTCGGCGGGCGATTTCTCCGGCGGCGAAGGTTGCGAGGACATCGTGCTGCGCGACGCGGCGCGCGGCATCTACAAGCGGGTGGTGCTCAAGGATGATCGCATCATTGGCGCGGTGTTGTTCGGCGATACCGGCGATGGCGGCTGGTATTTCGACCTGCTCAAGAAGGGCGAGGGCGTCGCGCCCATCCGCGACGTGCTGATCTATGGCCAGGCGTTCGCCTCGGGAGGGGGGCTGGCGGACCCTAAGGCGGCCGTTGCGGCGCTCTCGGACGATGCCGAGATCTGCGGCTGCAACGGCGTTTCCAAGGGGCAGGTGGTCGCGAGCATCGCGGGCGGCGCGTGCAGCCTCGATGCCGTCCGCGCGACCTGCAAGGCCTCGGCCAGCTGCGGATCGTGCACCGGCATCGTCGGGCATCTGCTCGCGCTGACGCTGGGCGAGGAGGGCGTGCAGGCCGGGCCGAAGACGATGTGCAAATGTACCAGCTATGGCCATGACGAAGTGCGCCGCGCGATCGTCGAGGAGGGCATGCGCGCCATCCCCGAGGTGATGCAGCGGTTGCACTGGACGACGCCCGACGGCTGTTCTTCCTGCAGGCCGGCGCTCAACTATTACCTGCTCTGCGCGCTCCCGGGCGAATATATCGACGACCAGCAGAGCCGCTTCGTCAACGAACGGCTGCATGCCAACATTCAGAAGGACGGCACCTATTCGGTAGTGCCGCGCATGTGGGGTGGGGTGACCACGCCGCAGGAGCTGCGGGCGATTGCCGATGTGGTGGAGAAATTCAACGCGCCGATGGTGAAGGTCACCGGCGGCCAGCGGCTGGATATCTTCGGCATCCGCAAGGAGGATCTGCCGGCGGTGTGGGCAGATCTGAACGCGGCGGGGATGGTCTCCGGCCATGCCTATGCCAAGGCGCTGCGCACGGTGAAGACCTGTGTCGGCTCCGAATGGTGCCGCTTCGGCACGCAGGACTCGACCGGGCTAGGCATCAAGCTGGAGCGCGGTTTCTGGGGCAGCTGGATGCCGCACAAGTTCAAGATGGCGGTCTCCGGCTGCCCGCGGAACTGCGCCGAAGCGACGATCAAGGACTTCGGTGTGATCTGCGTGGACTCCGGCTACGAGCTGCACGTCGGCGGCAATGGCGGCATCCATGTCCGCGCCACCGACCTGCTGGCGAAGGTAACGACCGAGGACGAGGCGATGCTTTATGCCGCCGCCTTCGTGCAGCTCTACCGCGAGGAGGCGCGCTATCTCGAGCGCACCGCGCCGTGGATCGAGCGGGTTGGGCTCGCCTATCTGAAGGCGCGCGTCGTCGAGGACGAAGCCGGCCGCGACGCGCTAGCCCAGCGCTTCTGGCATTCCCAGTCCTTCAGCCAGGACGACCCCTGGGCCGAGCGCGTGGCGGGCGCCGATGCCGGCCTGCACCAGCCCCTTCTCGCCGCCGCGGAGTAAGCCGGATGACCGTCTGGACCGATATCGGCACGCTCGCCGACCTGCCGCTGCGGGGCAGCCGCACGCTTACCCTTGCCGGGGAACCGGTGGCGGTGTTCCGCACCCATGACGACCAGGTCTTCGCGCTGATCGACCGCTGCCCCCACAAGGGCGGACCGCTGAGCGCAGGCATCGTCCATGGCCATGCGGTGGCCTGCCCGCTGCACAATCTGCGAATCTCCCTCGCGACCGGCACCGCTTTGGAACAGGATGCCGGCTGCACGCCGGTGGTGCCGGTACGAATGGAGGGCGAGCGGATCCTTCTCGCCAGCCCGGTGCGGGCGGCGGCGTGAGCGCGGCCACCCGCACCACCTGCGCCTATTGCGGCGTCGGCTGCGGCATCCGCGCGACCGTCACCGCCGAGCGGACGGTCCACATCGAGGGCGATCCCGACCACCCGGCCAATCGCGGCAGGCTCTGCTCCAAGGGCACGCATCTCGGGGAAACCGTAGGGCTGGAGGGGCGCCTGCTCCACCCGATGATCGGCGATCGCCGCGCCAGCTGGGACAAGGCGCTCGACCTCGTTGCTCGCCGCTTCCGCGAGGCGATTGCCGAACACGGCCCGGACAGCGTCGCCTTCTACGTCTCGGGCCAGCTGCTGACCGAGGATTATTATGTCGCCAACAAGCTGATGAAGGGCTTCATCGGCTCGGCCAACATCGACACCAACTCGCGGCTCTGCATGTCGAGCGCGGTGGCGGGGCATATGCGCGCCTTCGGCGAGGATGTGGTTGCCGGCAGCTATGCCGATCTCGAAGCCGCCGATCTGATCGTGCTGGTGGGATCGAACACCGCCTGGTGCCATCCGGTGGTCTATCAGCGTATCATGGCGGCGCGGGCCGAGCGCGGAACCAGGCTGGTCGTCATCGACCCGCGCCGCACCGAAACGGTCGAGGAAGCGGACCTGCATCTGGCGCTGCGCCCCGGCAGCGACGTGGCGCTGTTCAACGGCCTGCTCGCGCATTGCCGCGCCGAGGGCTTGGCTGACGCCGCGAACCTCGACGTGCCGGAGGGGTTTTGGGAGGCGCTGGGCGAGGGGCACGATCTCTGGTCCACCGCCCAGACCTGCGATCTGGCGCCTGCAGATCTCCAGCGTTTCTACCAGCTTTTCGCGGCGCACCCGCGCACCGTCACGCTGTTCAGCCAGGGCATCAACCAGTCGATCCGCGGCACCGATCAGGTGAATGCGATCCTCAACCTGCACCTTGCCACCGGTCGGATCGGCACGCCCGGCGCGGCGCCCTTTTCGATCACCGGTCAGCCCAATGCGATGGGCGGGCGCGAGGTGGGCGGGCTGGCCTCGACGCTGGCGGCGCATCGCGGCTTCGGGGCGGAGGACATTGCCGATGTCGGCCGTTTCTGGGCTGCTCCGCGCATGGCGACCAAGCCCGGCCTGAAAGCCGTCGACCTGTTCCGCGCTGTGGGCGAAGGCCGGATCAAGGCCTTGTGGATCATGGCGACCAACCCGGCGGTGTCGATGCCCGATGCCGGTCGCGTGCGCGAGGCACTGGCCGGCTGTCCCTTCGTCGTCGTGTCCGATGTGATCGCCGAAACCGATACCAGCATCCACGCCCATGTCCGCCTGCCCGCCGCCGCCTGGGGGGAGAAGGATGGCACCGTCACCAACTCCGAACGCACGATCAGCCGCCAGCGCGGCTTCCTGCCGCTGCCCGGCGAGGCAAAGCCCGACTGGTGGATCGTCACCCACGTCGCCCGGCGGATGGGGTTCCGCACCGCCTTCGCCTATGATCGTCCTGCCGAGATCTGGCGCGAGCACGCCCGGCTGACCGCCTATCGCAACGATGGCGCACGGATGCTCGACCTGAAGGCGCAGGCCGCAATCGGCAATCATGCCTATGATGCGATGGCGCCGTTCCAGTGGAATGCCGCGCCGTTCGCCGAGGGGCATTATCCCACGCCGAGCGCCCGCGCCCGGCTCGTCCCGGTGGCGCAGCGCCCGCTCGAGCCGCCGCTGCGCGACTGGCCGATGACGTTGAACACCGGCCGCTACCGCGACCAGTGGCATACGATGACACGGACAGGCCTGTCGCCCAAGCTCGCCCGGCATCGGGAGGAGCCGCTGGTCGAAATCCACCCGGAAGACGCCGCCGCCCTGGGGCTCGCCGATGGCGCGCTCGCACGGGTGGCGACGCCGCAGGGCGAGAGCCTGTTCCGTGTCGCCCATCAGCCGGGCCAGCGCCGGGGCGAGCTGTTTACGCCGATCCACTGGACGGACCAGCAGGCGCGTGGCGGCCGCACCGGACTGCTCGCCCGCGATCTCGCCGATCCGCATTCGGGCCAACCGGGGTTCAAGCTCTCGCCCGCGCGGATCCTGCCGGTGGCGGTCGACTGGCGCGGCTTTCTGATCGTGCGCGGCGAGATGCAGGCGCCGGACTGTCTCTGGGCGACACGCGTGACGGTGCCGGGCGGCGCGCTCTACGAACTCGCCGGAACCGGCGACGCGGACGCGCTCGAGCGAGCTCTGCCCCCGGGTGAGCGGATCGAGGCGCGCGATCCTGCGCGCGGTACCCTGCGCGTGGCGGTATTGCGGGAGGGCAAACTGGCTGCGGTGCTATTCGCCACCCGCTTTGGCGAACTGCCGAGCCGCGACTGGCTGATCGCGCAGCTCGACCAGCCCCAAGGGCCGCAGGTCCTCGCCGGCCGCGCGCCGGGGCGGCGGAGTGATCGCGGGCCCGTCGTGTGCGCCTGTTTCGACGTCGGCCTGCACACCATCACTGCGGCCATCCGCGATCAGCGGCTGCAGGACGTCGCTGCGATCGGCGCTGCGCTGGGGGCCGGCACCAATTGCGGATCGTGCCGCCCGGCGCTCGCCCGCATTCTTACCGCCACGCCAATGGAGGCCGTGCATGGCTGACGAATTTCCCGCAGGCAGCGTCTGGCTGGTCGGCGCGGGCCCCGGCGATCCCGACCTGCTGACCCGCAAGGCCGAGCGGCTGCTGCGCACCGCGACAATCGTGTTCTACGACGCGCTGGTGGGCGAGGATGTTCTGGCGCTGATCCCGGCATCGGTGCGGCGGGTGCCGGTGGGCAAGCGCGCCGGCCGGCATTCCAAGGCGCAGGGGACGATCAACGAGCTTCTCGTCGCCGCGGCCCAGGCGGGCGAACGGGTGGTCCGGCTGAAGGGCGGCGATCCCTCAATCTTTGGCCGTTCGATGGAGGAGTGTTCGACCCTCGTTCAGGCCGGCGTGCCGGTGCGAATTTGCCCCGGCATCACCGCCGCCAGCGCGGCGGCGGCCTCGGCGGGCGTCTCGCTCTCGCTGCGGGGACTGGCACGGCGCGTGCAGTTCGCCACCGCGCACAAGCTCGGCGATGCGCCCCTCGATCTGGACTGGGTAGCGCTGGCGGACCCGCATTGCACGACCGTGTTCTACATGGGGCGTAGTGCTGCTGCAGAGATCAGCCGCAATCTCACGGCCGCGGGGCTTTCGGGTGCCACGCCGGTGCTGGTTGCATGCGATGTGAGCCTTGCCAGCGAGCGGCTCCTGCACACTCGCCTTGATCTGCTCCATATCGCAATATCGGCCTTTTCCAACGATCAGCCGACTCTCATTCTGGTGGGCGAAGCACTTGCTGTCGGGGGCAGTATGCAAATCGCCGCGTCAGGGCTGAGCTCCCCTCGCGATGGGCTACCTCAAAGCAACAGTCCGGTACGTAAAGTCGATTTGCCTCCCACCTTGTTTGCATCAAAGCGACTCTAATGGATTGGGCTTACGGCGTCGTTTACGATACGGATCGGGCGGACGTTGGAACGACGGCTCCTGAACGAAGCTGCCGTTCCGCATATCACTTGGGAACGGCAGGTAAGTCCCAGGCCTCGCCATTCCAAGCTTCGTCGCCGGAGATGAACAAACGGCAGGTTTCGGTTTCCACAAATGCGACGCTGAACGACGTGGATTGGGCGGAAACCGACGCTCAATTTTTTGACCGACGGCCGCCACCGGGCGCTTACCGTTAGCGCAGAGGCAAATCTCTGGGCCTCAACGCAAGTGATCGACGAAGCCCGCAATCAGCGTCGCGAGAGCCGCGGGTGCTTCCAGCGGGGACAGATGCCCCGCATTCGGCAAGATATGAAGCGTCGCATGTGGGATGCGCGGCAGCAATTCGGCCTCCAGCGTCGCGGGTGTGTCGATGCGATCAAGCGCACCGCTGATAACTAGGGTCGGCACGTCGATCCGGTGTACCAACGCCGTGATGTCTTCCAGGCTCGTCGCGCCAGGCCAAGCCTTCTTCGCCTGCGGCGCACCGCGCAGGCTGTCGGCAATCACCTGGGCGCGATCTACCGGAGAAAGCGGGGTTCCGGCGAGGACCTGATCGATCGTTGCCTCCACGCTGCTGCGGGAATCATAGGCGCTCGCCATCATCTCTCGGGCGAGATCGGGCAAGACGATCGGCGTCGGCGGCGCGGGTGCGACGAGGACGAGGCCGATCAGCGCGTCCGGGCGCTGCGCCGCGATCCACTGGGCCACCTTGCCGCCCATCGAGTGTCCGATGAGGACATAGCGCTTGAGGCCAAGGGCGTGGATCACGCCCAGCGCGTCCGCGGCGAGATCTGCCAGCGCATATCGGCTTTGCGGTGCATCGGAGTCTCCCCATCCGCGATGGTCTGTCGCCACGATGCGGTAGGCGGGGGCGAGCTTTGCCGCGACGTGGCGCCACGTCCGAGCCGAGCCGCCCCAATAATGAAGAAAGACCAGCGCCGGCTCGCCGTCGCCCTGAACCTCGACGTTGATGTGGATGCCGTTGGATGCGACCTTCATGGATGTGCCTTCATCTTGTTGCTGCGGCGCCTTGCCGCCCTCAGCGATGTATGGCCTATCTGAATCTTCTATAATCCATCAATTTCTATCATCAGCTAATAACAATTGGATAGGATCGTTGCCTGATGGATCGGCTTGCCAGCATGGGCGTATTCGTCGCCGCTGCGGAGGAGGGCAGCCTGATCGCTGCAGCGCGGCGCCTTGGACTGTCCGCCTCGATGGCAGGCAAGCACATTGCGGCCCTCGAGGCCGACCTTGGCGTGCGCCTCCTGCAGCGAACCACCCGAAGCTTGGCGCTGACCGAGGCCGGGCGCGCCTATTACGATCGGAGCAAGCGGATACTGGAAGCGTACGAAGATGCGCGACGCGAAGCCTCGGACGCGAGGGAGACGGTCCGCGGCGTGCTCCGTGTCGCTGCGCCGGTCACCTTCGGCGAGATGCACCTGAGCGGGGCCGTCGGACGCTATATGGCCCTGCACCCCGAGCTGTCGATCGAGGTGATGCTAGACGATCGGTATGCCGATCTGCTGGCGGAAGGCATCGATGTCGCGATCCGGATCGGTCAGCTCCGCGACTCCGATCTGGTCGCGCGTCGTCTCGCACCGTGTAAGATGGTCTTCTGCGCGTCACCAGACTGTATCGAGCGGCACGCGCTTCTACCAACCATCGAGGCGGTGCGGCGTGCGCCCCGGCTGGTGTTCAGCGACGCGGTGTCCCGGGACGACTGGACCATCGCTTCCTCCGATGGGGGGCGACACCGGATCGACGGACCCGTTCGAATGCGGGCGAACAACATGAAGATGCTGCTCGCCGCCGCACGCGCCGGCCTCGGCATCACCTACGGGCCTAGCTTCGTCTTCGACGAAGATCTCGCCTTCGGCAGGTTGGTATCGCTACTGCCGGGCAGCGAGACCGCAGATCTGGCGATCCATGCCGTCTACCCCACCAGTCGATATGTCACGCTGAAGGTCAGGAGCTTCGTTGATCATCTGGCAGAGGAATTCCGCGACGGGTTTCGGGTGTGAGAACAAGGCTGCCCGCCAGAGATCGTCGTTTAGTAAGCCGTTTCGGGACGACCACTTCGTCCCATGCATCGTCATTCCAGGTTTCGCCGTCGAAGGTGAACAAACGGCAGGTGTCGAGTTCAGCAAATGCGACGCTGAACGAATTGGATTGGGCGGAAGCGGACCGGCAGTTTTTCCATCATCAGCGGACAGTCTGCTTTTCCCCGGCGGCGGTGTCCAGCTGACGCTTAACGCGGGGGAGGGGCGGTCTTCCCCGTCGCTTTGGGGGCTCGTTCCCCAATCGACCGTCATCCAGAGCCACGCGCGGCGTAGCGAAAACGCCCACCGACTGTGAGCTGCGAGCTGGCGCATTGTTGTTCCGCTGCCGGTGGTGCGGGTTGGCGCTCTGCAAGGCCTGCGCCATAGCAAGGGCCGCGCCAAGCCGCTTGTTCTCGACGATCTCGGCCTGGTTGACCCGCTGCATCTTGTCGTAGACCCGGAAGGGCAGGACGACCTCGCCGTGCCGCACCTCGATGCGCCCATCGGGAAATTCGCAAACGTGGACGCGCTTGCGGGCGAGCGTCCGCGTCAGCGGCGTCGGCTCCAGGATGAACATCGCCTTGTTGTAGTGGAGCGCCAGAGCGCCGGTGACGGAGCGCTCAACGCGCCAGACCATCTCGGCCCCCACATTCTCGTGCGGGGCAAGCGGCCGATGGGCGTCACGAGGATCCGCAGGTGGGCAGGCGAACTGAGCATTGTGGCGCAAGAGGTAAGAGGGGAGGAAGGTGTTGGCCTCTTCGATGGAGGAGACGCCTTCGAGCCGCATCGCTTTGACGAGGCGGTTCTGGAGCGTGCTGTTCGCCCGCTCGACTCGCCCCTTGGCCTGGGGCGAGTTGGCGCAGATGATCTCCACGCCGAGCTTGTCGAGCGCGCGGCCCAGGTGCGACATGCCGTCGCTGTCGGCAGTCGCGCGGTTGTTCCGAAAGGCGCTGTGCTTGTCCGAATAGAAGGCGATAGGCTTGCCGTGCCGCTCCAGATAAGTCCGCGTCGCTTGCAGGTAGGAGAGGGCGCTTTCGCTCTCCGCCATCTCGAGGTGCATCAGCTCGCTCGTCGCATCGTCGATATAGACCAGCAGGCTGCAGCGGGGGCCGCGGCCCTCGAACCAGTCATGGTCCGAACCATCGACCTGGATAAGCTCGCCGCGGCGCTCGCGCCGGTTGCGGGTCTGGTGGAGCCTGGCGCGCTTGGCAGCCTTGGCTCTCCAGAGGCCGGCGCCGATCATCAGCTGGCGCAGCGTCTCGTGCGACAGCGTGATGCCGTGGCGCTCGGCGAGATACTCGGCCGCGAGCGTCGGGCCGAAATCGGCATATCGCTCGCGAACGATGGCAACGACATCCTCGCGGAAGGCATCGCTGAACCGCCGATTGCTGGGGCGGCCTCGCTTCCGCGATACCAGGCCAGCAGCGCCGTCCGCGCGTAGCCGGCGGAGCAGCCGATATAGTTGACTGCGCTCCAGTCCAAGCAGCTCCATAGCCCGGGCCGGCCGAAGCTCGCCGCGCTCGAGCCGCATCAAGGTGTCGAACCGGTGGATCTCGGTATCGCTCATCGCCAGCACCGCCATCGCTGCACACCCTCATTGTCGAGGGCGCCCATGGACACGATCGCCTCAGCGAAGGCACCATTGTGCCATTTCTAATTTGCTGAGCTGTGCCATTTGTACGTTGCGCTTACATTCTGAAAAATTTTAGCGAATGAAAGGCTTAGTTATGTTTACCTGCGGCAGCTCGTCGCGCGTCGCGGGCGCCACATCGATTTCACAAGAACTTGGGGTATCATCAGGGGTGCCAGATCCCACGATCTGACATTTATCTATATAAATCAAGCGATTATAAGGCGTGCGGTCTCTGAAAAGATCCTGCCCCCGCAACCAAACACCCACATACCAAACCGCTTCAGGACATCCTGAGGCGGTTTTTTATGCCTGTTTTCCAGGGCTTATCTCCCCGACTGACCTGCCCCGCGCAGCGACCCATTGAACGATTCGACGAAGGCATTCTGCTGCGGCTTGCCGGGATCGATATAATGCCACTCGACCTGGTTCTCGCTGGCCCACTTCAGGATCGCCCGGCTGGTGAACGCGGTTCCGTTGTCGCTGACGACGCAAGTCGGCTTGCCGTAGAGCCGCACCAGCGTGTCCAATTCCCGGGTACCCGGCACAGCGGAGATGCTGGTGTCGCCCATCAGGCACAGGTTAAGTGTAGGCGCTTGCAATCCTAGAGCAATTTCACATTGACCGTTGATATCCAGCGGCCTGGAAGAAGTTGGCACATTCGCAGGGCGGGAAGCGATCAAGCAGTTCGCCGATGCGCT
>NZ_LXVY01000019.1 GCF_001650735.1 Sphingomonas sp. TDK1
GACAGTGCACGATTTGAAAAAAACCTGTTCCCATGCGCGCCACACCGGCTTCATTGCTTGGTGGCCATAGCGTCTGTGACCCACCCGATCCCATCCCGAACTCGGCCGTGAAACCAGACAGCGCCGATGGTACTATTGCTCAAGCAATGGAAGAGTAGGTCGCCGCCAGGCATTGAAGCCGGTGTCGCACGCACGGAAACAGGAAAAACCCATTCACAGTCGTCCCCCGTTCTGCCTCACACGAGGCATCCAGCTTTGGCGCGGGGTGGAGCAGCCCGGTAGCTCGTCAGGCTCATAACCTGAAGGCCGCAGGTTCAAATCCTGCCCCCGCAACCAAACCCAAACATACCAAACCGCTTCAGGACATCCTGAGGCGGTTTTTTTGTGCCTGTTTCCCGTGGCTTATCCCCGAGTCGCGTCGTCTCATACGGCCCCTTTGGACCCCATCGGACGCCAGGACGTCGATTTGCTTTTGGGGGTATTTTCTGGGGTAGTTGCCGCAACCCCAGCGGAGTACCCCCAGATGGCACTCAAGGAACTCGAAGTCCGCTACGCGACGAAGCGGCAGAAGGATTACAAGCTCGCCGATGGCGAGGGTCTGTACCTGCTCGTTCGGCCCAATGGCTCGAAGCTCTGGCGCATGAAGTACCGCTTCGACGGCAAGGAGAAGCTGCTCTCCTTCGGTCGCTATCCCGATCTCAGCCTTGCAGAGGCGCGCCTCCGCCGCGCCGAGGCCAGGGTGACGCTGGGGCAGGGCAGGGACCCCGGTGCCAACAACAAATCGCCAGCCGGCAAGACCTTCGAACAGGCGGCGCGTGCGTGGCATGAGAACCGCGAGGGCAATCTCGACGACGGCCATGCCAGGCGGCTGATGACGCGGCTCGAGCGCGATGCCTTTCCGGTGATTGGCGATCGGCCGCTTCGGTCTATCACCAGCGCCGACGTGCTGGCGATGGTTCGGACCGTGGAGGCGCGCGGCGCGCTCGACGTCAGCCGGCGGATCAAGCAGCATGTCAGCCAGATCTATCGCTTCGCCATTCCTCAGGGCTGGGCCGATCAGGATCCTGCGGCCTATCTCTCCGACCTGTTGAAGCCTAAGCCGCGGGTGCGGCACATGGCACGGGTGGGGCTGCAGGAGTTGCCGGCACTGGTGCAGGCGATCGACAACTATGACGGCGAGGAGAACCCTCGGCGGCGTGCCGTTACCCGTGCAGCATTGCTGTTCACGCTGCTGACCTGGGCACGTACCAACGAGACGCGGCTTACCCGATGGGACGAGTTCGAGGGGCTCGATGGATCGGAGCCGATTTGGCGCGTGCCAGCGCAGCGGATGAAGATGGAGCGCGAGCACATCGTGCCGCTTTCGCGCCAAGTCGTGTCTCTGCTTGAAGACGTTCGAACCTACGCGGCTGGGATCTATGTCTTTGGAGGCGACAAACTCGGCCAGCCCATTTCGCAGAACACCATGATCTATGGCTGTTATCGCATGGGCTATCGGGGGAGGCAGACCGTCCACGGCTTCCGCGGGCTCGCATCGACTTGGGCGAACGAAGCCGAATGCTATCGCTCTGATTGGATCGAGATGTCGCTTGCCCATGACGATCGTGATGACGTCCGCAGCGCGTATAACAGCGCGCTGTACCTTTCACCCCGCAGGCGCATGCTGCAGGATTGGGCCGATCACGTGTTCTGCTTTTTGAAGCAAGTTAGCGACACGCCCCACCTCAACGATCTCGAACCGGCTCATGCGGTGCTGACATCCACCTGCTGACAAGCTTCGGATCAACGATAGGCTGCCGCAGCCAATAATGCCCAGGGGGGCCGCTCGCGACCAAAGTACGCCGTTCCGACGGGCGAGCGGAAACGACCGCTTCGCCCGGAAGCGGTCGCTCGCGGCGCTGATAGCTCCTGATTCGCGCCCAATTTGCGGACCTGCTGCGTTCGCCTATAACAATAGGTGCTCGGTGTCGTGGAGATCGCAGACGTGCCAGAAACAAAGCCGACAACCAGCAAAGTTCCGGCGGTGACAATCACCTTCTGGGTCATCAAGATACTCGCCACAACGCTTGGCGAGACGGGCGGGGACGCGGTGAGCATGAGCTGGTTGGGCGAGACGACGCCTGACGCTGGCAGCAACGGAGTCAACGGATATCTCGTCGGCACCGCCATTTTCGGCGTGCTACTGGCCGCATTGGCCTTTTTGCAGATCAGGGTGCGGCGGTTCAATCCTTGGCTCTATTGGGCTACCATAATTGCGTCCACCACCGCAGGCACCACGCTCGCGGATTTTGCCACCCGGTCCCTAGGCTTGGGGTATCCCGGCGGCTCGACACTGCTATTCGGGCTGGTGCTCGCATCGCTGTTCAGCTGGTATCGCGCCCTCGGCACGGTCGATGTCAACGCCATCGATAATGCCCGTGCTGAGACGTTTTATTGGGTCACGATCACCTTTTCCCAAACGCTCGGCACGGCGTTAGGGGATTGGGTAGCCGACGGCTCACTCGGTTATTCCGGAGCCGCGATCCTTTTCGGGGCGGCGCTTGGCGTGTTGGCCTTGCTCTATTTCAGCAGCACCGTTTCCCGAGTGATGTTGTTCTGGGCAGCTTTCATCCTTACGCGCCCACTGGGGGCAGTCGTCGGAGATTTCCTCGACAAGCCAGTGGCGAAGGGCGGGTTAGATTTCAGTCGTCCGCTTGCCACGGCCACGCTCTCCATCGCGATCATCCTTTTGATCCTGTTCGTGCCGCAGCGCGCGGGGGCAGGTCACGGCGAGGTCGCCCGCTGATCGCCACGACGGGGGTCCGCCATCCCGGTCTTCGGGCCTGGGCCGCCGTTAAATTCAGCCGTCTGCTGCCGACCTGGTGCGGCCATTCAGGGCACAGCGGCGAAGGTCAGCTCTCCGTCTGTATATCCGCGATCAGGGTCGCTGAGCTTCTCGAGTTCCCGCCGCAACCTGACGATATTGCACAAAAGAAATCTCGTTGCCGTCCGGATCACGAACGTGGAAATCCGTTCCGCCCCAGGCTTGATCGACCAGCTTTCGGGAAATGGTCACGCCCCGGCTTTCACATTCAGCATGAAGCGCTTCTATGTCCGATACCTCGATAGTCGCCAGTATCAGATCCCGTTCCTTCGCGGCCAGTTCGGCGAAATTGGGCTGACCGACGTGGCGCAGATGTAGGCAGGCTACGCCACGCGATACAGACCCGTAAAAGGGCGGGTTACCGTGTAGGAAGTCCGTTGCGAAGCCGAGCTTCTCGCTAAAGAACTGCGCGGTCCGGCGCACATCGCTGACGAGGAGGATGGGAACGACGCCTTTGACGCGTACCTGTCCCGCGCGATCCTGATCAGGCGCCCCACCTCGCCCCAGACCGATCAGGGCAGCCAGCATTTTGCGCAGTGCCAACATGCCCGCTTCGCTGGTGCGCTCCGCGAGAGAGTCATCAACCATCTGGCGCGCCTCTGCTTGCACAAGCGCCGCATCTCGCCCGCGCTTGCTCAGGGAAATGACCAGACGTCGCCGATCCTGCGGGTCCGTCTGGCGTTCCAGATAGCCGCGCGTCACCAGCGTATCGACCAATTGCCCCCCCGCCTGCTTTGACAGGCCCAGATCCTCAATAATGTCCGCGAGGGGGATATCGCGCGTTGCCTGCGCCAGCCCGCCAATCACATAAAGGCCGTTGCGGGGAATGTCGTTATAGCCCTCGACCTCTAACGCCTTACGCATGAACGTGCCGTAAGTTGTACGCGCATGGCGCAACAGAACCGGAATGGACGCAGTCTCGTATGTGGGAGCATCTGTCATGGAACACCATTTAGTCCCGAATCATGATAGTATGATATCAGTACTAAAGACTTAGGGCAATATCGGTGCAGTGCTTGATAGAAGGTTTACGTGGAGGTTCCTAAAGGCTGGACGCTGAAGGACCGATTGGAACAATAGTCGCCGGTCTGCAGGTGGCGCATACGGCAGCAAAGCCCCACTTCGCCCCATTCAGGGCAACCGGCGGCAGCCGACCAACACACGCCATTCCGAGGCGGCAGCGGGAATGTCCGCTCAGGCCGAAACCAGTCGTTGGCGGTGCCTATGGTCTTCCCCGCCATTAGCGCCTGATGTTCGTCGAAAGCATCACTTGTTCTTGCTCGCGAAAGCCGACATGCTCTGGTTTCTCTACCGAATTAGGGCAGACTTATGCTGAAGATGCTCGGTGGTTTCGTACTAACTGCAGCGTTGGCGTGGCCGTCGCTAGTACTTGCGCAAGCGACTACACGACCGTGCAGCGCGATCGAGATTGCGGGTCCGGCCTGCCTGCTCGCTCACAGCCAACTCCCATCCTTGCCGGCCGGTAAGGTATACTGGCACCTCGATCGCTTCTCGTCGAAATCGGACGCAGAACGCGCTGCCATTTCGACCAGCGTTGTTGTGGAGGCATTCAGCTCAGTCTGGCTCTTTACTATCACGAAATCCGGATGGCACGCTCGCGGCGGCAAACACGTGTCGACCGTTGGACCGCTTCCCATTGCGCCAGCAGCTACCTACGCGACGGAGTATATCCGGTCCGTGTTTGAGCCTGGTACGACTGCACCGTTGCATGTGCACTCTGGCCCGGAAGCTTTCTTTGCAGTTGAAGGGGACACTTGCCTCGAAACACCCCAAGGAATCCGAATCGGGCGGGGTACTGGCAACCAGATGATGATCGAGGCTGGGCCGCCAATGCTGCTGATGGCGATCGGGAGAATTCCTCGGAAGGGCTTCGCGCTAATCTTACATGACGCAAGCCAGCCTCCCACGACACTGACGCAGGCGTGGAAGCCACGGGGGCTTTGCGCGAGGCAACTCTCTGCTGATCAGGGTCGTTAGCCGCTGTTCCACTCCCCTTCCACGGCCGTTCAGCGCAACTTTTCCCAAAAGCCGAGAGTCTGCTCTCGACCAGAATGGGACGTTCGCGGGTTGAGCTAACAACGGCAGCTTCTGCCAAGACCTGCCTTTCGCCCGACGTGAACACGCTTGGCAGCTGCGCGCCCCAATAGCGGTCGCTGCGTGGTGGAACCATAGTTCTCGAAAGCCGCCGTAGGTCGAAGTGGGATCCTGGTCGCTGACTTAATCCGAAGATGATGAGCAAAAGTCTTTCTAGACGTACAGCGTTTATAGTCGGCCATTCAAACTCTCGTCGATCCACACCCAATGCTCGGAAAAGTCGGACAAAAAGGGATAAAGGAATCTGATTCGATCCAGTAGGCCGTATTTACATGCGTCTCCCACTAGTGCAGCCTCGCGACCCTGAGGGGGAATTGATCATGACGGATTTCGCGAACATCGCACGATGGGCGAGCCATAGAAGCGCGTTACCGCCCGTCACCCCCACGCTCATCATTGACGCGGTCCCCCTTGATCCAGATCGGGATCTACCGGCAATTGGGGCGGCGGAGCCGCAGCCCATCTCAGCCTTCGTCTGTATAATCGAATACGAGGGTAACACGCGCCTTATCACCTGCCGACGCTTCGATAGAATCGGAGAGGCGGTCTATGTGGGCGCCATATGCCACTCAGCGCGCGCGTACCGTCAGTTCAGGTCCGACAGAGTGAGCGCTGTATATGATGCGGCCACCGGCGAAGTATTGGGTGATGGCAGCTACTTCGAACGCTTCTCGGTCGACTCGCAGCGCGAGCGCGCCGCGACTTGGAACCTCTCGCCTGCACGGAAGGCGACGCTGGTTGCAGGGCTGAACGTGCTTGCCTTCATGGCCCGCTGCGACGGCTACTGGCATCCCTTGGAAGCCGACGTGGTGGAAGGATTCATATGCTCCATGTGGCTGCGCAAGGAGTGGGAAGGCGAGCCGCCGTTGGCTGATATCGTTGCGCACGCACAGCGCCTGTCGCCCGATGCCAACACCTTCTTCCACGCGCTGCGGCACTATGCGGGGAGCCGCACGTCGACGCGGATCTTATGCGGAGCTGTGTCGGATCTGATCACGGCCGACGGTGTCATTTGCTCGAGCGAGGCGCGTTGGGGCGCAGAGATCGATGCGTTCCTCAGAGACTACAGAGAGGACGAGTTCGAACGATATTTCGGCTCGGCTGGAGGATCCCATCCGGTGGCTTCGGTGCCTCCCGCCGGCGGAGGTACGGTGCTCCCAGAGAAATAACATGGGCAAGTTACAAGATTGGGTCGCGGGGCAGGATACGTGGGTAGGCGACGCTCTACGACGCGCTGCGTTGGCGGGCAGCGCAACGGCGTCTGATGCAGATGCGGTGGCGGCAAGGGTTCAGGCCGCCAACGGTATTGCGGCTGCCGGCGCGCCCGAGTGCATCGCATTTGACGAGCAATGCCTCGCGCCCAGCAGGGCCGCAGCGGATGTAGAGTTACTTTGCTCGATCGGTCCGGTCAATCACGTTGACCGCTTGGCCGACGGCCAGGAACTCAAGTTTGCGCTCGACGGGCTCACGATCATCTTCGGTGAGAATGGCTCAGGTAAGAGCGGCTACGCGCGTGCTGCACGCCGGCTTTGTACGTCTCGCGTTCCAATCACGCTGCAGGGCAATGTCTTTGCGGAAACGGAAGCGCCCCCGACGATTACATTCAAGGTCAGGGCCGGGAATGCCGAACCTGTCCCGCATCAATGGGCTGAGGGATCGGCGCTGCCCGATTGCTGCCGCCAGATGAGCTTCCTCGATACTGCCAATGCGCGGACCTATGTCGAGGACAAGACTGAGATCTTGTTTCTTCCGCCCGAAGTTCGATGTCTCACGACTCTCGGCCAACTCTATGTGCTTGCGGCCGAGCGCTGCCAAGCGGCGGCTGACTTGCTTTCGGCTACCCATGGGTCCGCGATCGGCGTCCAGTTCGCCTCCAGCACCAGCGCAGGAGCACTAGTGGCCTTGCTGACAACCGTCACGCCTTTGGCGAAACTACCGTCGGCAGAGCAACTTCAGGCTGCCGCCACGTGGGACGATACGGCTGCCGCCCAGCTCTCTGAGATTCGGATCCAGCTCGCCGAAGGACCCGCCGGCCAAGCACGAACCCTGCGGCGATTAGGGGACACTGCCAAAGCGGTCACCGACAAGGCCCTCGCCGCGATCGTCGCGTTGGGCAAGCCGCAGCTCGATCGTGATGCCGAGCTGCTGGGAGCTCTAGCTCAAGCTCGTGCGGCTGCAGAAGCCTTTGCCGCAGCGCAAACGGGGCGTTTCCCCATCGTCGCCACCGGCAGCGACACTTGGCGTCAGTTGTTCATGATCGCACGAAAGTTCGCCGCAGAAGCCGACCTTGTGCCCGAGGATGGCGCGTTTTCTGTCGGCGACCCCTGTATGCTGTGCCAACGTCCGCTCGACGAAGCCGCAAGCGACCGGATGAACGCGTTTGACGCGTTCGTGGCAGGTGAGGTGGCTGCCGCTGTCTCGACGGCGGAAGCCGAGATCGATGCCAGAATCGAGCTGCTGCGGGCTCTCGATCTGGACAGCGCAGACCAGATCCTGCTGGCGCTTGCCGAGCATCGCGCTCGGGAGGAGCCGGTTCGCATTGCTGTCGAAAACGCTGCGCATGAATCGCAGGAGCTTCGTGTCCGCCGCGACTATATGATTGCACATCTTGAAGGTGGCGCCGTCGTTGACGGCCTACCGGCGATCGGTTCGATAGTGCAGTTGTCGCGGATAGCGGATGATATGGTCGTGCGCGCCGATGCACTTGCGCAAGGCGGCAGCGCTGACTCTGCAGCCATCGCGGCGGAACTGGAGCTTCGCGATCGTGAAACCCTCGCCAGCTGCATCGACCTGATGACCGCGCGACGTGACGGACTTGCCGACCGCCAGCGCTATCTCGCCTGCGTCGCGGCGCTGGGAACCCGACCAATCTCCCTGCTCGCCTCGTCAGTTCGCGGCGAACTAGTGACGCCCGAATTGCGTCAACGGATCGAACGCGAGATCGCCGCGCTGGGGATCGATCATATCCCCTTGCGCTTCACCGAACAGAGCGCATCGGGCAAGAGCTTCTTCGAAATGGCGCTTGCGAGTGCGGGCAAGGCGAAAAAGGCGACGGTGCTTAGTGAGGGCGAGCAGCGCGCCCTGGCGATCGCCTGCTTTCTTGCAGATGCTCATGTCAGCGCGAGCAGGGGCGCGATCATTGTCGATGATCCTGTAACTAGCCTCGACCATCAGCGAATTCGCCGCGTGGCCAATCGGTTCGCGGCGGAAGCCGCACGGGGGCGGCAGGTAATCATCTTCACTCATAATCTACTTTTCTATCAGGAGGTTTTGCGAGCTTGCGCTGATCGAGATCCGCAGGTCAGTGCGCTTCCCTGCCTTGTCCAGCAATCGCAGGAGGGCTTCGGCTTTGTATCAGTTGACGACCAGCCTTGGATTGCCAAGAAGGTCAAGGAGCGCGAACGTGTACTCGATGCTCAGGTCACGGCCATTCCTGATGATTTGGCGGTCGACAGCGAGAAGATGCGTCTCCTCGCGAAACAATTTTATACCGATTTGCGCGAGACTTGGGAGCGCGCGGTTGAGGAAGTGGTGCTCGGCGGGGTTGTCGAGCGCTTCGGCACCGACGTTAAGACCCAGAGTCTAAAGCTCGTCGATATCGATGATCAGGATTACCGCACGATTTTCTTTGCGATGAAGCGAGCGTCGGAACGCTCCGGGCACGACCAGGCCGCAGCCAAGCAGATCGATCCGCCGGACAAGAAACAGATGGAGGCGGACCTCCTTGAGCTACGCGGTTTCATCGCGACTCATCGAAAGAAGGCGCGGTCGGCGGAGGAGCGACGCAAGGAGCTAGAGCAAGCACCTAAGGCAGCGGTTGCGTAGTACCGAATTTTTCGATTTGACAGCTTCCAGCCCGCCGCAGGCTCAGCATTCATCCGTCGAACTTTCACTCGGCTAGTCTGCTTTAACCGGTGGTAATTCTGAAAGCGCACAGACCATTGACGGCTCGTGCCATGCGTAGGATTATGAGTTTCTCTCGCCGGCTACCCCTTATCCGGCGAAGTGCGCGGTGGTCACTCAGCCTTTGACCATCGTAACCGGGGCTGCCTCATCGCCGTACCCGCCATTGCCAATAAGGATGGAATTCGACTCGACATACCACTTCTGACGCGGAATCATCGACTTCGGGCGATCTGCAGGGGGTTGGGGTGGCGACGAATCCGATTGACGAACAGACGGGTGAGATCCCGTCAGTGTTCCAGAGCAATCTGCCGCTACGAGAGAAGCTCGACAGGGCGCGCACCGAGCTACTGGATCTGTCCGCCAGGAATCGGCTTCTCAACATGCCGCGCTCGTCGAAGAGTGTCCGCGCCCTCGAGGTGATCGACGAGATCAGCGCGGAGGTGTTCCGGCTGCTGGTGCGGGAAAACCGACCCTTCACTTTCGTTGCCGGCAAGTCGGCGGGCGAGGAACAGGCTGCGGACGGGGAACAGGAGGAGGTCGACGAAATCGTCGACCTCGCGCAGCCAGAGGACGACGAGGTCGATGAGCGCGGCGTCCATGTCCGACACTCCGACACGCGGCTGCAGACCCGGCTGACGCCGAAGGGACTGCAGAAGCGCCTGCTCGACCTTTTCTTCGACGCACGCACTCTGGAGGAGGAGCAGGGCGTCAACATCCTCTATCTGACGCTTGGCGCGCTCAAGTGGATCGATCCTCAGAACGCGGCCAACATCCGCTACGCTCCCCTCGTACTTGTCCCTGTGTCGCTGGAACGCGGAAACGCCGGCGAGAAGTTCAAGCTGCGCGCGCGTCAGGAGGAATACGCCTCCAATCTGTCTCTCGAAGCCTTCCTTGAGAAGGTGCACGGCATCCGGCTGCCGGGGTTCGAAGCGAGCGACGCCTTCGATATCACATCTTACTTCGACGAGGTCGCGGAAGCGATCTCCGCGAAGCCGGGTTGGGAGGTGATCAGCGACAACATTGTCCTCGGTTTCTTCTCCTTCGCCAAGTTTCTCATGTATCGCGACCTAGACCCGGATGTCTGGCCGGAGGGTCGCAGGATTGTAGACCGCGATCTGATCAGGGGCCTCATCTCGGACGGGTTCGAGGGATCCGACGCGATGATTCCCGAAGACTCGAACATCGACCCGTTCATCCCGCCCAGCGAAATGCTCCATATCGTGGATAGCGACAGCTCGCAGGCGCTGGCGGTGCACGAGGTCCGGCGGGGCAGGAACCTCGTCATCCAGGGTCCGCCCGGAACCGGCAAGAGCCAGACCATCGCCAATGTGATCGCCTCGGCCGTGGCGGACGGCAAGACGGTCTTGTTCGTCGCCGAGAAGATGGCGGCGCTGGAGGTGGTCAAGCGGCGCCTCGACGCGACCGGCGTCGGCGACGCCTGTCTCGAGCTCCACAGCAACAAGGCGAACAAGCGCGCCCTTCTGGAGGAGCTGCGCCGGACGTGGGAACTGGGCGCTCCACGCGGCCAGGCTCCGGGGACGCTGAACGCGAGGCTCACCGAGACGCGCGATCGTCTCAACGCACATGTCCAGCGAATGCACGCGGCCCACGGCACCTCCGGTTTGACGCCGTTCCAAGTCGTCGGTCAGCTGAGCCGTCTGCGGCTCGACGGCGAGAAGCCTTCCGACTTGGAGCTTGAAGGCGCCGCAGATTGGACTGCCGGCGATTTCGCAGAGCGCCATTCCCTGCTGGCGGATCTTGCCGAGAGGGTTGTCACGCTGGGACGACCGGACGAACACCCCTGGCTGGGCGTCGGCCTTTCATCCATCCTGCCGACCGACGTCGAGCGACTCATGGTGCGGCTGTCGGACCTTGTAGCGAGGATCGGCGCATACGATGCCGCGCAGGGGGATCTTGCTGCCAAGATTGAGACCGATAGGCCCGCAACGCTCGCCGGCCTGTCGTCGCTCACCAACCTGGCAGCGCGAATTGATGCGGCTCCGGCGATAGCGGCCGACGCCCTGTCCGCCGCCGTCTGGGAGGTGGATGCGGCCCGCATCGGCAACCTGCTCACGGTCGGCGCCCGGCATGCAGACCTGAAGCTCGAGCTCGAGCCGGCGGTTTACGATGCGGCGTGGGCCGCCGACCTCGACGAGACCATCACCGCGCTGTCGCTGCTCCCGGCTTCCTGGTCGCTAGAGGCGTTCGACCGGATGGCAGCATCCGCAGCCGACCTGCCGCGTCTGATCGCGGACAGCGCGGCGCTCGCCCGCGCGCTCGGCCGCGATGCGCCCATCACGCTCGCCGGTGCCGGGATGCTCGCGCGCGTGGGTGAACGGGTCGCGGCGGCCCCCGACGCCAGCCCCGAAGCCTTCGCCGCGGATCTGTGGGACAACGGCGTCGAACGCGCTGCGGATCTCGCCCAGGCGGTCGCCCTCCTCGAACGTTCGCGGGTGGAGATCGACGGGCGGCTATCCGATGCCGCGTGGTCCCTCGACCTCGCCGAAGCGCGTGCCGTCCTGGCCTCGCATGGAAGCGGCCTCTTCAGATTTCTCAGCGGCGAGTGGCGGCGCCGTAACCGCTTGGTGAGGTCCGTACTGACGCGGTCCGACATTCCGCTGGACGATGTCCTGTCGCTTCTGGATTCGCTCGCAGCGGGGCAGAAGGCCATGCGAGCAATCGACGCCGACGAGGAATTCGGCCGGAGCGCGTTTGGCGCTGATTGGCGCGGCGAGCGCTCCGCCTCGGCTCCGCTGCTGGCGCTGGTCGAGTGGATGCGCTCGCTACGGGGACTCGGTGCCGAACCACGGCTGATCGCAGCGAAGCATCCGGAGAAGCCCGAGGTCGCGAACCGCGCGGCCCGCGTCGCCCAACTCGAGGCAGGCCTTTCCGCTACCATATCGCGGCTGTGGGACGATCTGGCAGATGTCCGTGAGCTTGCCTTCGGCGATGCTGACGACGCCAGACGAGCAGACCTCGCCGCAGTTCTCGCGTTCGCTGACCGGATCGCAACAGCTCGCCGGGTGTCCGCAAGCCTGCTGAAGGCTGAGCCGGGCGGGATCGAGGCGCGTATTCGTGTGCTGCAGACGGCCGTCGCTGGGCAGCGGGCTGCCGCCTCGATCGAAGAAGGCGAGGCGATTGGCCGCTCCGCTTTCGGCGAGCTCTGGAGCGGGCAGGCGTCGGACTGGACGTGCCTGCGCGAGGTCGCCGACTGGGTCGGGCGGAATGGCGACATCCGCCTGCTCGTCGGCCGGATCGAAGACCGGGGCGAACCGCTGCGTAGGGTGCGCCAACTTGATGAGGAGCGTGCTACTCTGTCCTCTAACCTGTCCGCCCTCTTCGACCTGCTGCAGCTGGATCGCCAGCTGGCGCTCGGTTCGGCCGACCCCGAGGCGACCGAAATCTCGGCCCTGCAGGCCAAGCTCACCCTGTGGACGGCATCCGACGAGAAGCTGTTCCAGTGGGTCGCCTATCGCGACCGAGCCGGACGAGCCGCTGCGCTGGGGTGCGGTGACGTAGTGCGGCGGCTCGCCGACGGGCGCTTGGCGCCGGACGCTGCGATTGGCGCTTACGAGATGGCCTATTACGAGGCGGTCTATGCCGATCAGGTACAGTCCGATCCCGAGCTCGGCACGTTCGACGGGACGGCGCATGGTCGTCTTGCGCGCGAGTTCGCCGACATGGATCGCCAGCGCATCGCCGCCGCGAGCTACGAGGTAGTGAAGGCGCACCATCAGGCAGTGCCGCCGCGCGACGGCGGCTCGGTCGGGCCGCTCGGCGTTCTGCGCGCCGAGATCGCGCGCAGGCGCGGACACATGCCGATCCGCAAGCTCATGGAGCGGGCTGCTCCTGCGGTGCAGGCGCTGAAGCCTGTCTTCATGATGAGCCCGCTCTCGGTCGCCCAGTTCCTTGCGCCGGGAATCTTCGACTTCGACCTTCTCGTCATGGACGAGGCGAGCCAAATCCAGCCGGTCGACGCACTGGGTGCAGTGGCGCGGGCCAAGCAGGTCGTCGTGGTGGGCGACCCCAAGCAGCTGCCGCCCACGGCCTTCTTCTCGAAGATGACCGGCGCGGCAAACGACGAGGACGACGATGCCGGCAGCAGGGTCGCCGACATCGAAAGCGTGCTCGGCCTATTCACCGCTCGCGGCTTGCCGACGCGAATGCTGCGCTGGCACTACCGCAGCAAGCACCAGTCCCTGATCGCCGTCAGCAATCGCCAATTCTACGAGAACAAGCTGTTCATCGTGCCGAGCCCCTACACGGCGGAGGCCGGCATGGGTCTGCGCTTCCACCACATTCCGCAGGGCATCTGGGACGCCGGCGGCACGCGGACCAACGCGGTCGAGGCCAAGATGGTGGCGCAGGCGATCGTCGCGCATGCGCGCGAGCACCCGCACCTCTCGCTCGGCGTCGCGACTTTCTCGACCTCACAGCGTAGAGCAATCCTCGACCAGCTCGAAGTGCTGCGTCGGTCCCTGTCGCCGGAGGTTGAGAACTTCTTCCAGTCGCACCCTTCCGAACCGTTCTTCGTCAAGAACCTCGAAAACGTGCAGGGCGACGAGCGCGACGTGATCTTCATCTCGGTCGGCTATGGACCGACGGTTCCCGGCGGTCGCGTGCCCATGCGCTTCGGCCCGCTCGGGACCGAGGGGGGCGAGCGTCGCCTCAACGTGCTCATCAGCCGCGCGAAGCAGCGCTGCGAGGTCTTCTCCTCGATGACGGACGAGGACATCGAGCCCGACTTCGCGCAGACCCGCAAGGGGGTGTTCGCCTTCAGGCTCTTCATGCACTTCGCGCGCACCGGGCAGATGACGATGGCCGAGAGCACCGGCCGGGATCACGACAGCGTCTTCGAGGAACAGGTCGCCAAGGCGCTGCAGGCTCGTGGCTATCAGGTGAGCCGGCAGGTCGGACTGGCAGGCTTCTTCATAGACCTGGCCGTGGCGGACACGGACCGGCCGGGCCGATATCTGCTCGGCATCGAATGCGACGGCGCCTCCTACCACGGAGCACGGTCCGCCCGCGACCGCGATCGGCTCAGGCAGTCGGTGCTGGAGAGCCACGGCTGGAACATCCATCGAATCTGGAGCACGGACTGGTTTCAGCGGCCGAACGAGCAGTTGGACCTCGTCATCGCGCGGATCGAAAGCGCTAAGGCGGAATACGACGCTCAGGCCGAAGGACGGCGCTCGACCCGTGCGGTCCCGATCGAGATCGTATCGGTAGAGCGCGAGGGGCTCACGGAGATCGGCCTGGTCGCCAACGACGATCAGCCGGAGGTCTCCTTCTATCAGGAGGCGGCGCTTACGATACCCGCCCACGTGACCACCGAACTCCACAGCACGCCGCGCGGCATCCTGTCGTCGCTGGCCGAAGAAGTCGTGGCCGTCGAAGGCCCGATCCACATCGACGAGATCGTGAACAGGATCCGGGAGGCTTGGGGCCTGAAGAGGGCGGGCGGTCGCATCCAGGAGGCGATCGAACGGGCGGTCGAGGTCTCGGTTAAGGTCGGTCGATTGTCGGAGGACGGCGACTTCGTCTCGATTCCGGGCAGCAAGCCGAAGGTCCGGGATCGCGGTGCCGTCCGGTCGGCGACGCTGCGCAAACCGGACATGTTGCCGCCGGCCGAGATCGAAGCCGCCGTGATGGACGTCGTTCGCGCGAATTTCGGAGCGACCGAGGAGCAGGTCAGCACCGTCGTCTGCCGCACCTTCGGCTTCAAATCGACCAGCGCGCAACTGCGCAAGATCGTCGCGGACGTCTGGATCAAGGCGATCGCCAAGGACTGGCTGGCACGACGCGACGGCCTGCTTGTCCTGGGTGCCGCGGCGCCGGTCGCCGAGCCGCCGCGGTCCGCATCGCCGATCCAGACGCTGATCGCCGAAGGAGAACACGAACGGCTCGAATTCAAGGAGACGATCCGCTGGGACGTTCGGCTGGGAGGTGAGAATAGGAAGCTCGAGGACATCGTGCTGAAAACGCTCGCCGGCTTCGCCAACCGGGTGGGCGGCACGCTTTTGATTGGCGTCTCGGACGAAGGCGAGGCAAACGGCCTCGAGCGCGACTTCTCATGCCTCGGCGGAAATCGTGACAAGTTCGAGCTCCACCTCACAAACCTCTTCGCCAAGCACTTCGGACAGGCCTGCCGGGCCTCGAAAATCAGGATCACCTTTCCTGAAGTCGACGGGATGGCCCTATGTCGCGTTGACATGGACGCGTCGGCGCAACCGGTGTTCATCAACGTGGCAGACCGTTCTGGTAGCGTGGCCGAGCGCTTTTATGTTCGATCGGGAAACTCCACCCAGGAACTGAAGCTCAGCGAGGCGACAGGCTATATCCGCGACCATTTTCGGACTGCTTGAAATTTTCGTTGCGAAACTGGTCCGCGCGAACACGGCGACCGCGCGGTTTCAGTCGACCGCATATTGGCTGTCGGCTTTAGCGCTGTTTGAGTTTGGAAGCTGCCAGTCCACTGACGGCCCAATCTCCGTCGTTCTGCGGAACCGGTCGTCCAAGCGCGGGCCGTCGGCTTCTGGCCAGACCTGACGTTCAACACGGCGCCACGGAACGGCAGAAAAGTCCCATGCGCAGTAAGGTCGGCCCCTCGCCCGAGCGAGGAGCCGACAGGTCAAATCTCGGTGTTCTCGGCGAGGGCAAGTGCGTCTTCCACATCGATGCCGAGATAGCGGACCGTGTTCTCGATCTTGCTATGGCCGAGCAGGATCTGGACGGCACGCAGATTGCCGGTTGCCCTGTAGATGATCGATGCCTTCGTTCGGCGGAGCGAGTGCGTACCGTATTCACTTCGGATCAGACCGACCCCTGTCACCCATTCATCGACAAGCCGGGCGTACTGGCGAGTGCTGAGATGCCCATTACGATCGACCCGACTGGGGAAGACGTAGTCGTCCACCGTGCCGCCCCGCCGCTCCAGCCAAGCCAGCAGGCTGGCGCGAGCGTCTGGAAGCAGCTCGAACTGAACCGGTCGGCCTGTTTTCTGCTGCATGACAATCGCTCGCGTTCGGACTTGCCCACCGCTGACAAGGTCGCCGATCCTCATCTGCACCAAGTCGCAGCCTCGGAGTTTGCTGTCGATCGCCAGATCGAACAGCGCCCGATCTCGCAGGCGTCGACGCTGATTGAGATAGAACCGAATTTCCCAAATCTGCTTCGGTTTGAGGGCACGCTTCGCACCGACGGTTCTTCCGGCATTCCAGACTTGCCGCTTTGTGACGGTGCGCTCGGTTTCAGGCATCTCCATAATCGTTCTCCAATGGCCAGATCGGCCTTCGGAAGAACGCTTGCGGGTATGAGGGTCTGGTATTGCTCGGGGGCCTATGCCGACCACAATCGGTCGATGCCTTTCGAACGATTGAACGTCCGATACTGCCGAAAGCAGCCGATGGGACTGGTAAGATCGCCCTTCACCCGTCGAAAGGAGGGCCTAGTCCGGCCCGAACGGATCGTCAGAAGCGCTTGATGACCCTCCGCCATAGTCCCCAAATCGGCGGTAGCGCGCTGCCACAAACGCAGTCGGTCCCCGCATCGCTTGGCGGCAGGTGGCCGCAGCTACGCGGATGCTGGCGCCATCGTCTGCTGTGCTCTAAGCAGGCTGAAAGCCCAATATCCCTGGAGTTCTGATGGCGCTGGTGAAGAAATCGACCCTTGGCGCTCGCGCAAAACGAGACAGGGAAGAATCTGCGGCGGCTGAGGCCAAGCCGGTATCGGCGCCCGTGCCGCAGGCGCGGGCCGTCCGCCGGGCGCGTCGCCCCGCCAATGCCGTCGAAGGGATGGACCGGGCCGTCCAGGAACTCGCGAGCGGGATCGCCGAGGCCTCCGCCGCCGCAAGCGAGCTGCAGCGGGCGATGGACCATATCGCGAGCGGCGCCGAAGAAGCCGCCGGCGCGGCCCAGGAATCGCAGGGCCTCATCGCCTCGCTCAACACCAATTTCAGGGACGCGAGCAACCGGGCCGAGGACGCGCGCCGCCAGATCGAGATCGTCCAGAACGCCTTTACCGAGGTGGGGGTGCAGATCGAGGTGTCGGTCGTCGCGATCGAGCTCAACGCCCAGCGCCAGCTTGCGACCGTCACCGTGATCGACGCACTGGAGCAGGTCGCCGGGGAGATCGGCACGGTCGGCGTCAGCGTCGCCGATGTTGCGGACGAAACCAGCCTGCTCGCGCTTAACGCGACGATCGAGGCGGCGCGGGCAGGGGACGCCGGCAGCGGCTTCGCGGTGGTCGCGGACGAGGTTCGCGCGCTGTCCGAAAGCTCCGAAGCCAGCGCGGGCGAGATCCAGCAGCTGGCGGCAAGCGTCGTCGGCGAGGTGAACCGCGTGGTGCAGCAGGTGCGCGCGGCCTCCGAACTTGCAACGCGCGAGGCGCAGTCGGGCCGCGCGGTCGTCGTGCAGCTCAAGGAAGCGCGCGAGGAGCTGTCGGCGCTGGGTGCGGGCACGGCGGCGATCGTCCAGGCCTCGTCGGAGGCGGAGGCTGCCGCCGCGGAGGCCGAGCAAGGCGCCGAGCAGGTCGCAAGCGCCGCCGAGGAGCAATCGGCGGCCACCGCGCAGGCGCAGCAGGCGGTGGAGCAGCAGGGCACGTCGCTGGAGGAAAGCCAGCGCACCGCCGAGATGCTGGGCGATCTGATCCAGGCGCTGGAAGGCAACGGCGCGAACCAGGGCGCGGTCGAGCAGATCGCTGCCGCGGCCGAGGAGCTGTCGGCGACGGTGCAGGAGCTTTCGGGTGCCTCGGGCGAGATCCTCGTCGCGCTCGAACAGATCGCGCGCGGCACCCAGATCCAGGCGTCCGCGACCATGCAGGCCGATACGGCGATGGGCCAGATCGAGGGCCTGGCCGAGGTGCTGCAGGCGCGCGCCTCCGCGGCCGCCGAACGGATCGGCGCCATCGTCGAGGGCGTCGTGGTGAGCGGCTTGGCGATCGAGCGGGTGGCGGGCGGCGTCGAGCACGGGCTGACGGAGCTTCGCGCCGTGCTCGATCTGCTGGGGGCCCTGGCGGATACGGCGCGCGGCATCGACAAGATCATCGGCAAGCTCGCATTGATCTCGGTGCAGACCAACATGCTCGCGGTGAGCGGTTCGGTGGAGGCGACGCGCGCGGGCGAGGCCGGGCGCGGCTTCACCCTGGTGGCGGGCGACATCCGCAAGCTCGCGCAGGATTCGGGGACGCGCGCAGATCACGCGGCGGACATCGTGCGCACGATGCAGGACCAGATCGCGACGGTGCGTCGCGACCTCGAGCAGGTGATCGGCGCGGCCGAAGTGGAAATCGGCCGCAACCGTGCGTTCGTCGAGCGCTTCCGCTCAATGATCGAGGACCTGCAGGCGGCGCGCGGCGCGAACGATGCGATCCTCGCGGGCACGCAGGACATCCTGCGCTCCGTGCGCGAGATCCGCAGCGGTACCAACCAGATCGCCGAAGCGGCGGACCTCGCGAACGGCGCCGCGCGCGAGGCCGGCGCCGCCGCGCGCCAGCAGGCGCAGGGTGCCGAGCTGCTGGCCGCCGCGATCGAGGAAATCGCCCAGATCGCGACCGCAATCGCCGCGCAGGCGGCCTGAGCGCGATGGGCAGCGAGGGCGAGGCGGGGCTTCGGGTGCTGACGCTGCAAGCCGGCGGCGAACGGCTTGCCGTGCCCGCGCCGATCGTCCGCGAGGTCGCCCGGATTCCGCGGCTGACGCGGGTGCCGCATGCGCCCAGGGCGCTGCTGGGGCTGGCCAATATCCGCGGGGCGGTGGTGCCGGTGTTGTCGCTGGCCGAAATGGTGGAGCGCCCGGTCGGCGTCGCGCGGCGGGTGGTGATCGTCGACGACGGCGCGCTGTTCGGGCTGGCGGTGGACGCCGTCGATGCGCTGGCGGAGGACGGCGATAGCGGCGCCCGCATGCTCGATCTGCCCGCGCTGATCGCGGCGAGCCTGGCCCCGGATGGCAGCCGACGGGGCGTCGGTCGCGCCGTAGCGGAGGAAATGGTGGCCGAAGCCGCGGACCATGCGGTGCTGCCGCTCGTCGTCTTCGCGCTCGGCAGTCAGGAATTCGCGCTGCCGCTTGGCGCCGTCGAGAGCGTGCTGCGGCTGCCCGAGGCGATCGCGGCAATGCCGCACGCCGAAGCGGTGGTCGTCGGCAGCGCCACCGTACGCGGCGCGCTGCTGCCGTTGCTCTCCCTCCGCGCGCTGCTCGCGATGCCGGCGGCGGCAGCGACCTCGCGCACCCGCGTCGTGATCGCGCGGATCGGGCCGCACCGCGTGGGCCTGGTGGTCGATTCGATCCGCGGGGTCGAGCGCGTGCCCGAAACCGCGATCGACGCGATCCCGCAGGTGCTTACCCGGGGGAGTGCCGAGGCGCGGATTCAGGCGATGTGCCGGCTCGACGGGGGACGGCGGCTGGTATCGCTGCTCGCCGCCGAGCATCTGCTGCGCGAGGACATCACCGCTCGGCTCACGCAAGCCAGCACCGCGAACGAGATCGAGGAAAGCGCCATGGACGCGACGGGCGAACAGTTTCTCCTGTTCCGGATCGGCGACAGCGACTTCGCGCTGCCGATCGCCGCGGTAGGGGAAGTCGCCCCCCTGCCGCGCAAGCTCACCCGCCTGCCCAAGGCGCCCGCCTTCGTGCAGGGGGTGATGAACCTGCGCGGCGCGGTGGTGCCGGTGATCGACCAGGCCGAGCGCTTCGGCGCGGCCATGGCGGCGGGCGGCAAGCGGCGCGTGGTGGTGGTCCGCATCGGCGATCTGCAGGTGGGCTTCGTCGTCGATTCCGCCTCCGAGGTGCTGCGCATCGCCGCCGATGCGGTGGGCCCGGCGCCCGACCTCGGCGGTGCGGAGACGCGCGTGTTCGAACGGGTCGCCAATCTGCCCGATCAGGACCGGATTGTGCTGATCGTCTCGCCGCGCGAACTGCTCGACCGCGCCGAACAGGATCTGCTGCGGGGCATGGCCGCCGCATCGTGATCAAGCTGCTCGTCGTCGACGATTCCCCGCTGATGCGGCGCCTGCTGGTCGACATCTTCACCGAGGCCGGCGGGTTCGAGGTGGCGGTCGCACGGAATGGCGCCGAGGCGATCGATCTGCTCGCCGAGGTCGCGCCCGACGTGATCACGCTCGACATCCATATGCCCGGCATGGACGGGCTTGCATGCCTCGACCGGATCATGGTGACGCGGCCGTGCCCGGTGGTGATGGTCTCGGCGCTGACCGCGGAGGGGGCGGACGAGACGCTGGAGGCGATCGAGCTCGGCGCGGTGGACTTCATCGCCAAGCCGCGGGGCGCGCTGTCGCTGGAAATCGATTCCGTCGTCCCCGCGCTGGTTGAGAAGGTCCGTAGCGCAGCGGGCGCGCGGATCTCGCGGACGACGCGGCTGCGCGAGCGCGTTCGGGCACGGGCAGAGGGTGCCGCCGAACCCAAGCCCGCCGCGCCGCGTCGCACCGCGCCGCTCGCGGCGCCGCTGCCACCCGAGGGGCTCGTTTTGGTCGGCTGCTCGACCGGCGGGCCGCCAGCGCTCGATGCGCTGCTCGGCAATTTGCCCGAGGATTTCCCCTGGCCGATTCTTGTCGCGCAGCACATGCCGGCGAGCTTCACCGGCCCGCTCGCGCGGCGGCTCGACAAGCTCTGCGCGCTGAGCGTCCAGGAGGTGACGGGCACGACGGTGCTTGCGCCCGGCAACGTCTATATCGGTCGCGGCGATGCCGATCTGGTCGTTACCCGCCGTGCCGGGGCGCTCGCCGCTGCTGCCGCGCCGAGTAGCGCCGACCATTTCTGGCATCCCAGCGTCGATCGCCTTGTGGCGAGCGCGATGAAGAGCGTCGCACCCGAGCGGCTGGTTGGCGTGTTGATGACCGGTATGGGAAATGACGGAGCCGGCGCCATGACGGAATTGAAGGCGCTGGGCGGCACGACGCTTGCGGAATCTGCCAAGAGTGCGGTGATCTGGGGCATGCCGGGGGCGCTGGTCGCCGCTGGCGGCGCCACGATCGTGGCACCGCTGGACCGGCTCGCGGCCGAACTGCTCGCCTGCTTCGCACGGTGACGCGGGAAAGCACCCTCGCCAGCGCGCCCCCGGCGGCGCTTTCCGACGACGAGGTCGCGCGGGTGGGGGCGCTGCTCTATCGCTGGACCGGCATGATCTTCGGCGCCAACAAGCGCTATTATATCGAGCGGCGGATCGGTGCGCGGATGGCGCGGAGCGGGATCACCGAGGCGACGCGCTATCTCGATTTCGTTGCCGCCAACCCCGCCGAGCGCGAGGCGCTGATCAACGCCTTCACGATCAACGAGACCTATTTCTATCGCGAGGAGCACCAGTTCGCCGCGCTCGCCCGGCAGATCCTGCCCGAGCTGATCCGCACGCGGCGCCCCGGCGACCTGATCCGCATCTGGTCGATGCCCTGCTCGACGGGCGAGGAGGCCTATTCGATCGCGATCTGGCTGCTCGAAAACTGGCCGCTGGTCGACGCCTATCATATCGAGATCGTCGGTTCGGACCTCGATACCGCCGCGCTCGCCCAGGCGCAGGCGGGGCGCTACGCGGCACGCGCGCTGGCCAGGCTGCCGGCGGACGTGGTCGAGCGCTATTTCGAGCCCGAGCGCGGCCACCGCCGCAAGATCATCGACGATCTGCGCGAATCGGTGCGCTTCACCCCCGCCAACATCGTCGATCGCGCGACGCTCACCGGGCTCGGCCGGTTCGATGTGATCCTGTGCCGCAACCTGCTGATCTATTTCGACGATGACTCGCGGCAGCTGGCGGCATCCAACCTGTTCGAGAGCCTCAACAGCGGCGGCTTCGTCTGCCTCGGGCACAGCGAATCCATGGCGCGGATCACGGACCGGTTCACAATGGCTCGCCTTGAAGACGCAATCGTCTATCGTAAGCCGTGATGGACGAGCTGCTGGCGCAATTTCTGGTCGAGGGGCGCGACCTGGTCGCCCAGGCGGCGGCGGCGTTCGATGTGCTGGCGCGCGACCCCGGCAACGCCGCCGCGATCGACGACGCCTTTCGCGCGATCCACACGCTGAAGGGCTCGGTCGCGATCTTCCCGATGGCCGCGGCGGAACGCACGCTCCACGCCGCCGAGGACGTGCTCGAACGCGCCCGCAAAGGCAGCATGACGCTCGACGGCGCGGCGACGGTCGCGCTGGTCGCGTGCCTGGACGGCGTCGACCGCTGGATCGACGAAGTGGAACTGCGGGGCACACTGGGCGAGGACGCGGACGGCATCGCAGCGTCGTTGATTGCGGGCCTGCCCGGGCGGGAGGCCGCCGCACCCATGTCGTCCTCCGCCGCCATACCGGACTGGGCCCGGCAGCTGGCCGACGTCGCCGAGGGCCCCGTGGTGGCGTTCCGCTACACGCCCGATCCCGACTGCTTCTTCCGCGGCGAGGATCCGCTGGCGATCGTCGCTACGATCCCGGACCTGCTCAGGCTCGATATCCGTCCGGCTGGAGGTCGCTGGCCCGCGCTCGATGTGATCGAGCCCTTCCGCTGCATCTCGATCCTCGAAGGGCTGAGCGCAGCCTCGCCGGAGGCGGTGCGCGCCGCCTTCCGGATGATGCCGGACCAGATCGCGCTGCATCGAATCGAGGCTGCCGCCCCGGCGCCCGCCACCGATGCGCCCGCCGACGCAGGCCCCACGACCACGCTGCGGATCGACGCCGCGCGCATCGACGCGCTGGCCGACGGCCTCGGCGAACTGCTGGTCGCGGTGAACGCCCTTGCGCCGCTCGCCGCCCGCGTCGAGGCGCAGGACCGCGCGCTGGCCGCTGCCATCCGTACCGCGCAGGCGGGCATCGAACGCAGCGCAGCCAACCTGCAACGCAGCGTCGCGGCGGTGCGGCTGGTGCCGCTCGCGCCGACGCTCCGCCGCCTGCCGCGGCTGGCCCGCGAGATCGCCGCGACGCTCGGCAAGCCGATCGCCTTCGCCATCGAGGGCGACGGGCTGGAGGTCGACAAGCAGATCGCGGAAGGGCTGTCCGAGCCGCTGCTGCACCTGCTGCGCAACGCGATCGACCACGGCATCGAGGATGCGGCGACGCGCGTCGCCGCCGGCAAGTCCGCCGAGGGCCGGGTCACGCTGACCGCGACCCGGGAGGGCGATGCGGTGGCGATTACCCTGGCCGATGACGGCGGCGGGATCGACCCGGCGCGAATCCGCGCGACCGCCACGGCCCGCGGCCTGCTGGAGGCCGAGGCCGCCGACCAGCTGAGCGACGCCGCCGCGCTCCGCCTGATCTTCGCGCCCGGCTTTTCGACGGCGGAGACGGTCACCGGCGTCTCCGGGCGCGGGGTCGGCATGGATGCGGTCCAGGCGGCGGTGGAGAAATTGCGCGGCACGATCGCGATCGACAGCACGCCTGGCCAGGGCACCCGCTTCCGGCTGCGCTTCCCCGCCAACGCGCTCACCACCCGGCTGCTCGTCGTCGAGGCGGCCGGGGATCGCTACGGCGTGGCGCTCGATCAGGTGATGGAGACCGTCCGCGTCGAGCAATCGGCGCTGCTGCCGATCGGCGAGGGTACCGCCTGTGTCCTGCGCGGCCGCACCGTGCCGGTGCTCAGCCTCGCCCGCCTGTTGGGTGGTGCGGAGGTGCCCGGCGCCCATGCCAAGCTGCTCGTCACCAGCGCCGAGGGCGAACGCGTCGCGCTGCGGGTCGATGACTTCGCGGATCGCATCGATGCGGTGGTGCGGCCGCCCAGCGGGCTGCTCGCGGGCGTGTCGGGCATCGGCGGCGCGACCCTGCTCGGCGATGGCGGCGTGCTGCTCGTCCTCGATCTGCCGGCGCTGGTCGCATGACCGTCCGGATCGATGCCGATGCCATCCATCTGGTGGGCCGATGCGCGGCCGAGGATGCGGACACGTTGCTGGTCGCGGTGCAGGAAGCGCCCGGGCGGACGGTCGATCTGGGCGCGGCGCAGCGGCTGCATCTTGCGGTGGCGCAGGTGCTGCTTGCCGCGCGGCCGCCGATACGCGGCGTGCCGCCCGGCGACTTTCTGGCACGATACCTGCTTAATCTGTTGCAATGACATCGGGACGATTCGTCGCTAGGACTGTTGCGCAGCCGAACCGCTTCGTGCTGCGCACGCCTTGATCTGGAGTTCCGAATGCCGGTTACCGTCCTTATCGTCGATGACAGCAAGCTTGCGCGCATCGTCGCCGGCAAGGCGCTCTCGGAGCTGCAGCCGGAGTGGCAGAAGGCCGAGGCGGGCAGCGCAGCGCAGGCGCATGAGGTGGTCGCCGCCCAGCCGGTGGACGTATGCCTGATCGATTTCAACATGGCCGACAAGGACGGGCTGGAACTTGCCGGCGAGCTCCACGAGATGCGTCCGGACATGCCCATCGCGATCATCACCGCCAACATCCAGGACGAGATCATCGCTCGCGCCCGTGCGATCGGGGCCGCGTTCGTCCCCAAGCCGGTCAGCGCGGACAGCCTCGAGGCGTTTCTCTCGGGCGCCGCGCTTCGCCTGCGATCGGCGAAGGCGTGATCCGCGACAGCGTGACGCTCGGCGAACTCGAGCGCGATGCGCTGACCGAGATCGTCAATATCGGCGTGGGGCGCGCCGCCTCCAGCCTGCGCAAGATGATCGGCGACCAGGTGACCCTGTCGGTCCCGGCGATCGACATCGTCAGCCAGCGTCGCGCGGCCCGGCTGATCAGTGAGCGCGAGGCGGCCGAGCTGGTCGCCGTGCGGCAGGATTTCGACGGCGCGTTTGCCGGCCGCGCGCTTCTCATCTTCCCCGAGAGCAACAGCCTGGAGCTGGTCCGCGCCGTCACCGGCGAAAGCCTCTCCGCCGAGGACCTGGCCGAGATGGAGCGCGAGGCGCTGACCGAAACCGGCAACGTCATCCTCAATGCCTGCCTCGCCACGATCGCCAACATGCTCAAGCGCTCGCTGGCGATGACCATTCCAGAGGTGCTGCACGGCAACAGCGCGGCGCTGTTCGAGATCGAGAATGCCGAGGACGAGGACGGGCTGGTGCTGTTCCTCTATATCGACTTCGCCGTGCGCAAGCGCGACATCCGCGGCTATATCGCGATGATCATGGACATCCCCTCGCTCGAAAAGCTGAAGGAACTGCTCGACGAATTCATCGCCCGGGTGGTCGGGGACGATGGCTGAGGCAGGCGCCGAGCAGGTCCGCTCGATCCTCGCCGCTGCCGGCGCAAGCGGCAGCTGGGACTGGGACATCGCGGCCGACGCCCTGCGCATCGATACGCGCTTTGCGGAGCTGTACGGGCTGGAACCCGAGGCTGCCGCGGGGAATCTGCCGACGGCGACCTTCTTCGCCGCGATCCACCCGGCGGACCGACCGCGGATCCGCATCGCCGTGGCCGGCATGCTCGCCGGGGCGGAGCGTTTCTCCAAGGAATTCCGGGTGCTCGCGCCCGACGGATCGACCCTGTGGATGCACGGTCGCGGCCAGGCGCATCTGGACGAGGATGACGCGCCGGTGCGCTTCACCGGCTTGCTCATCGACGTCACCGAACGCAAGCGAACCGAGGAACGGTTGCGCATCGCCCAGTCGGCGGGCGGCGTCGGCACGTTCGAATATAGCGACGGCTTCGCCACGGCCACCGTCTCCACCGAGTTCTGCCAGCTGCTCGGCCTGCATCCCGCCGCGGTGCTGCCGGTGCGGACGATCAACAGCGTGCTGTGCGATGGCGAGCCGCTGCTGCTGCCGCAACCCGGCAGCGATTCGATCGGGGATACGCTGGATGCGGTGTTCCGCATCGTCCGCAACGACGATGGCAGCCATCGCTGGATCGCGCGCCGCGGCGAGGTCGTCCGCGAAGGATCCGGCTATCGCCTGATCGGCGTGATCTATGACGTCACCGCAGCCAAGGAGCAGGAAGCCAAGCTGCGCGAGCTGGCGGATACGCTGGAGATGCGCGTCCAGCAGGAGGTGGCCGAGCGCCGGGAAGCCGAGGAAGCGCTCCGCCAGGCCCAGAAGATGGAGGCCGTCGGCCAGCTGACCGGCGGCATCGCGCACGACTTCAACAACCTGCTGACCGTCATCATCGGCAATATCGACACGGTCGTTCGCCGAATGGACATGGAGCATGATCCGCGGATGCGGCGTTCGCTGGAGAATGCGTTGAAGGGGGCGGAGCGCGCAGCGTCGCTCACGCAGCGGCTGCTTGCCTTTTCGCGTCGCCAGCCGCTGGAACCCAAGACGATCGACATCGCCCGCGTGCTGGCCGGCATGTCGGACCTGCTCACCCGCTCGATCACCGAGACGATTGCGATCCGGATCGACACCGACGCGGAGCTGTGGAAGGTCGAGGTCGATCCGCACCAACTCGAAAACGCGATCCTCAATCTCGCGGTGAACGCGCGCGACGCCATGCCGAGCGGTGGCGGGCTGACCATCGAGGCCCGCAATGTGGAGGTGCAGGATGCACGCCCTGGCGGGTGCCTGCCGGGCGCCTATGTCGTCGTCTCGGTGACCGACAGCGGCACGGGCATGTCGCCGGAAACCGTCGCCAAGGTGTTCGACCCGTTCTTCACCACCAAGGAGGTCGGCAAGGGTACCGGGCTGGGCCTGTCGATGGTCTATGGCTTCGTGAAACAGTCCGGCGGCCACATCACCATCGACTCCGCCGAAGGACGCGGCACGGCCGTGCGGCTTTACCTTGCCCGGAAGCAGCAGGACGTCCTCTTGGAGATCGAGGAGCGGCGCCCGTCCTCGCGGATGGGCAATGCCGACGAGACCATCCTGGTGGTCGAGGACGACGATGACGTCCGCGCCTATACGGTCGGCATCCTGCGCGAACTGGGCTATCAGGTGGTCGAGGCGCAGGACGGCGATGGCGCGCTGCGCTTGCTCGGCGGCCACGACGTCGGCGCGACGCTGCTGCTGACGGACGTGGTGATGCCCCGCATGTCCGGTCCCGAATTGGCCAGCCGTGCGAAGGCGTTGCATCCGGAACTGCGCGTGCTCTTCACCTCCGGCTATACGCGCGATGCCATCATGCGGGACGACCGGCTCGACCCCGATGTCGATCTTCTCTCCAAGCCGTTCACCTATGCCACGCTGGCCGCCAAGGTGCGGGAGTTGCTCGACCGGGAGTATTAATCTGAAGGAACAATGCCAGCGGACTGCCTTCATATGATGGGCAGGACGGTGGCGTCTGTTTGCCCACCCGTATGGCTCGCCGATGGAAAATTGCCATGGATGTTCATTGACCCAACTCACTCCTGCGGAGACAACTGCCGCAGACCTCCAAAGGCTGCTTTAACCTCAACCCGCCGTTCCCTAATGCCTTGGCGAACGGCAGAAATGTCCCACGTGCGGCCGAACAGCGAACGGGTTTATTATCCGAATCAGTCGGCGCTGGCGGAGGATGGGGGCACCGTGTGAAAGGCCGTCGCGGGCCTCGTCATCCTCCTTTGCGATTGGCAGCGTCATAAGACATCGGGTTATCCAGCCATTCAGCGATGGCGGATTCCCGCCAGCCCATGCAGCGAGTGCTGATCTGCGTGTTCTGGGGAAAGGTGCCGGCTACCATTTTCCGGTAGAGGGTGGAGCGGGTCAGGCCGGTGCATGCGAGCACGGCCTTGATCCGAAGAATGCGGTCCAGTGGTTCGGGTTGGATCTGCATTGCTATCACCTTGCATCGTTTGCGAGTGGTGGAGCGCCCCAGGATAAGTTTGCGTCGAGTGGCGGATGGGGAAAAGGTGCCAGACACCGCCAACGGCCGCCAATTGGTCACTCTCGCCGCCATGCGTCCGGGCAAGAAGGCCCCCGATTTCAAATTCGATGTCTCACTGCGTCTCACGCCTTCGGCGTGACTGCGCTCGCACGCCGCTGTGCGGTGCCGAGTCGGCTTGGCCGTCTCGTCCCTGCGGGTTTTGATCGCGGACGCTGCCGATCCTGCGGATCGGCGGCCGGCAGGTGCCGGCAGCGGAACGCGGGTGCGGTGCGCGCGCTGGCGCACGCCTGCGGCGACACCAGGGCTTGCAGGTTGCTGGTGCCCGCGTGGCACACTTGCCCGGGCGGGAGGCGCGGGCGGCGGCTGGCGCACGTGCTGGCGCGCGCACGCCGCCCGCGCGAGGCCAGCCCGGGTGCAAGGGTGCGGGTTTTGGTCGGGGGCACCGTGGCAGCGCGTTTGCGCTGACAGGATGGTCGCCGCGCTTGGCGCGGCGGCGCTGGTGCGCCGGCACGCGGAAATGGCGGGGGGAGCGTCGCTGGCCTCTAGTCCTGCCGCGGCATGCCGCAAGCCGGGCGGTGCCCGGCTCCTCCACGGTGTTTCGGCCTTCGGTGCGGCCTGCCTCTGACGGCAGGACTGCCGGTTCGCTCCTGCCGCTCCCCCCGCCCTTCCGGCGCCGGTTGCGGTGTTTTGAAAAGGAGCAGGACCATGGGTGTTGGACACGAGAACCGTGCAAGCCTCTATGCCGAGGTGACGGGACGGGTGATTGCCGAACTGGAACAGGGACGGCTGCCCTGGGTGCAGCCTTGGGATGCAGCGGCGTGTGGTTGCGCGATGCCGGCGAATGCGGTGACCGGGCGGCGCTATTCGGGGATCAATGTGCTGATCCTCTGGGCTGCGGTGATCGAGGGACGCTATGCCTCGCAGCGCTGGCTGACCTTTCGGCAGGCGCAGGCAGCGGGTGGCAGCGTGCGACGCGGCGAACGGGGGACAACGATCTGCTATGCGGATCGCTTTACCTCGAAGGACGAGGCCGAGCGGGCGCGCGGTGAGGACCGGGAGGCGCGGCAGCTGGCCTTCCTCAAGCGGTTCACCGTGTTCAACGTCGACCAGTGCGAGGGGCTGCCGGAGCGGTTGGCTACGGTCGAGCAGAGCACGCCGGTGGCGGAGGCCGACCGCATTCCCGCTGCCCATGCGCTGATGGAAGCATGCGGCGCCGACTTCCGGATCGGAGGCGGCGAGGCCTATTACAGCCCGGGTAGCGACTATGTCGCGGTGCCGCCGCAGCTGGCATTTTACGACCGCATCAACTGGTATCGCACCGTGCTGCACGAACTGGGGCACTGGACCGGGCATGGCTCGCGACTGGGGCGAGACCAGTCGGGGGCATTTGGCAGCGCTGCCTATGCCCGCGAAGAGCTGGTCGCCGAGATGGCGAGCGCGTTCACCTGTGCGTCGCTGGCGATCCGGCCGACGGTGCGGCATGCCGATTATATTGGCAGCTGGCTGGCGGTGCTGCGTGAGGATGAAAAGGCGATCTTCCGGGCGGCGAGCGCTGCCAGCAAGGCAGCCGATTACCTGCTCGGCTTCGTCTCGGACGAGGAGGCGGGGCAATGATGCGTTGGCTTCGACTGCGGCGGATGCGCCGCGCCTTCCGGGCGCTTCCCGAGCGCGATCGGGCGATCTTCGGATCGGTGCGGTTCGATGATTGCGATTACATCGAAACGGCCGAGCGCCATGGCTGCACCGTGGCGGAGGTCGAGCAGACGGTCGCCCGCGTGCTGATCGCGCTGGGTCGAGCGGAGCGGGGCGAGCAGCCATGAGCGATGGGACACCTCGCCCGGGGAACCGGGCGAGGTGTACGCCGCAGCATCAGCGCGTTAGGATCAACGCATGAGGACCAGCCTCGACCATCTGCCCCCAGCCAAGCAGCGCGAGCTGGAGCGCGTCGTCCAGATCCTGTTCGAGGAGTTTGGCGACGCGATCGCCATTGCAACGTCGGATTGGAAGAAGCAGGCGCGCATTCTCAAGGTCATCCTGTACGGCAGCTATGCGCGCGGCGGCTGGGTCGACGAGCCATACACGGCCAAGGGCTATCAGTCGGATTTCGACTTGCTGATCATCGTTAACAGCGACAAGCTGACCGACCGCGTAGAGTTCTGGGCGACGGCCGAGGATCGGCTCAACCGCGAACTGGCCATCACCAAGACGCTACGCACCCCCGTCAATTTCATCGTGCACACCCTGCAGGAGGTGAACGATGGGCTGGCGCACGGGCGGTACTTCTTCATGGACGTCGCCCGCGACGGCATCGCGCTCTACGAGAGCGATCCGAGCGAACTGCACAAGCCGAAGCCCAAGACGCCGCCGCAGGCAGTGGCGATGGCCCGAGAGTATTTTGAAGAATGGCTGCCGGCTGCGATGTCACGCTTCAAGCTAGCGCGGTATGCCATGGCAGAAGGCCTCAACAGGGACGCGGCTTTCGACCTTCATCAGACCGCCGAGCGCTTGTATCACTGCGTGCTGCTAGTCTGCACCTTCTACACGCCCCATGTGCATAATTTGGCCTTCCTGCGTACCCAGGCTGAACGCATCGACCCGCGTTTGGTCGACGCTTGGCCACGTGACCAGCGCATCGATCGCTCTCGCTTCGAGAAGCTGAAGGAAGCCTATGTGAAGGCGCGCTATTCGAAGCATTATCGGATCAGCGCCGAGGAATTGGCGTGGCTGGGCGAACGCGTCGAAGTGCTGGGGCAGGCGGTGCAGGTGATCTGCGAAGAACGCATCGCCGCGCTGGAGCAAGCTGCCGCCGCATGATCGTCGCGCGCCGAGGCGTTGAGCCTCGGCGCGCGATTGAATTCAGGTAGTCGGTGCCGCCTTTGCGCGCGGCTTGCGCGCGGGCTTAGGTGCGGGCGCTTCGGCAGGCGCGTTGCGTGCTGCGCGGCCCTTGGCGCCCAGCCCGATCTTGTGCGCCATCGCGCGACGCTGCTCCGAATAGGTCGGCGCCACCATCGGATAATCGGCCTTCAGATTGTAGCGCGCCCGATATTCCTCGGGCGTCAGGCCGTGCGTGCTCAGATGCCGGCGCAGTGTCCGGTATGGCTTGCCGTCGATCAGCGAGATGATGTGGTCTTTCGAGGTCAGCGATTTGCGGACCGAGACGGCCGGCGTGAATTCTTCCGACGCAGTTTCTTCGCTCGCAACTTCTGCGCTCGTGACACCACCTGAAAGTTCAATCACATCTGCATGCATCTTCCGCAGAAACGTGGAGACATCGTCCATCGTCGCGCGATTGTTCGGGTTCGATAGCCAGGCAATGGTGAGGTCGCTTGCGAGTTCAACGGGGTTGGTATTGCTCTGCTCAGACATTCTGCGTCCCTGCTCCTTGTTTTGCGGCATGCTGCCGGCAGTTTGATTATAGGAGCGTGCGTCTTCCGTCTGCTAAAATATATTGGAAAACGCTACGCCTTTACTCATTCTGCAGCTGCTCAAACGCCCGATGCCCACGTCTTCGCCATAAGGTCAGCGCGTGATCGCGTCGTTGGCTTTTCAGCGTGGCAGCAGCGTCGATCATGACGCCGAACAATACGGCGCGATCATCGTCGGTGAGTTCGACCAATCCGGCTTTGGCAACCAGCCCACCCAGTTCGATCAGTTGGCGCGTTCGTTCGCGGCGCTTCACCATCCAGTCCCGCGTGTTATTCCGCGCTCGCTGCGCTTCCAAGCGGTGCCGCGCCGCTGTCAGCTGCCGCAGGCGATGCCGCACGCGAACGAGTGCTGCCGCGAGCTTTCCCCTGTCGCAGAAAGAAGGTCGCGCCACGCTGGCGCCAGTCCTCCCGAGCGATCATGTCGGACACGCTGACAGCGGCGAGCAGCGCGCCTGCCAATTGCTCGACCGGCAGTGCATCGGCACCGGTCGCGACTACCAGCTCGCCAAGCTGCTGGAGCTTGGCTTGTTTGAGCTGTCGCGCCTTGTTGTCGAGCGCCTTCAGCTCCGAATCAAAGTCACGCGGTTTGCGCATCGAACCCTCCGCAGTTGATGGATGATGCGTGGTGATTTAGGAACTGCGTCGATAAGCGCAAATGTCGTGAAACATCTTGGGATGATCACGTCGCGAAAAAGATGAAATCTTTTGAGCGCGCGCTTATACGTCGTGCCGACGTCGCTTGTTTTAGTGTACGTGAAGTGTCGCTATGGCGATCTACCACTTCTCGGCCAAGATCATCAGTCGCGCCAGCGGATCGTCGGCGCTTGCCGCTGCCGCGTATCGCTCCGCCTCGCGGCTGCACGACCAACGGCTCGATCGGCACCACGACTTCTCCAACAAGGCCGGCGTCGTGCATTCCGAAGTGCTGCTGCCGGACGGCGCACCCGAGCATCTCGCCGATCGCGAAGAACTGTGGAATGCCGTCGAAGCGGTGGAGCTGCGCAAGGACGCGCAGCTTGCCCGCGAGATCGAATTCGCCATCCCGCGCGAGCTGAACCAGGCCGAGGGCATTCGGCTCGCGCGCGACTTCGTCCAGGCCGAGTTCGTCGACCGCGGGATGGTCGCCGATCTCAATGTCCATTGGGATATCGGCGCCGATGGCGAAGCGAAGCCGCATGGGCATGTCATGCTGGCATTGCGCGAGGTGGATGCGGACGGGTTCAGCAACAAGAACCGCGACTGGAACCGCACCGATCTGCTGGAGAAATGGCGCGAGCGCTGGGCCGGGCACGTCAATGCGCGGCTGGCCGAATTGGATATCGATGCACGTGTCGATCACCGCTCGCTAGAAGCGCAGGGCATCGAGCTGGAGCCGCAGCACAAGATCGGCCCGGCAGCGGCGCGTATGGCCGAACAGGGGCTGTCGCCCGAACGGCTCGAAGAGCATCGCGAGATCGCGCGCGCCAATGGTGAGAAACTGCTCGCCGACCCGGCGCTGGCGCTCGACGCGATCACCCGCACCCAGGCGACCTTCACCACCCGCGATCTGGCGATGTTCGTGCATCGGTACAGCGAAGGGAAAGAGCAGTTCGATCAGGTGATGGCGGCGGTGCGCGCGTCGCCCGACCTGGTGAAGCTGGGCAAGGACGGACGCGGCGAAGAACGCTTTACCAGCCGCGATATGATCGAGACCGAGGCGCGGCTGGAGCGCGCGACCGTGAAGCTCGACGCCCGTCGCGGCCATGGCATGGACGAGCAGCATCGCAAGCTTGCCTTGGCACGCGCCGAGATGCGCGGGCTGATTCTGTCGAGCGAGCAGCGCAGCGCCTTCGATCATGTCACCAGCGGCAAAGATCTGGGCGTCGTCGTCGGTTATGCGGGTACCGGCAAGTCGGCGATGCTCGGCGTTGCGCGGGAAGCATGGGAGAGTGCCGGTTATCAGGTGCAGGGCTTGGCGCTTTCCGGCATCGCCGCCGAGAATTTGGAGAGCGGCTCCGGCATCGCGTCGCGCACCATCGCCAGCACCGAACATCAATGGGCGCAGGGGCGGGAGCTGCTGACCGACAGGTCGATCCTCGTGATCGACGAAGCCGGCATGATCGGCACCCGCCAGATGGAGCGGGTGATTGCCGAAGCCGAGAAGCGCCGCGCCAAGGTGGTGCTGGTAGGTGATCCCGAGCAGTTGCAGGCGATCGAGGCGGGGGCGGCGTTCCGATCGGTGGCCGAGCGGCATGGTGCAATCGAGATCACCGACATTCGTCGGCAGCGCGAAGACTGGCAGCGCATGGCAACGCGCCAGCTTGCCACCGGCCGCACGGCCGAGGCGCTGGGGGCCTATGCCCAGGCCGGCATGGTCGTCGACTCGGAGACGCGAGTGGATGCCCGATCGACGCTGATCGCGCGTTGGGATCGCGAGCGGATCGCCGATCCGACGGCGTCGCGCATGATTCTGACCCACACCAACCAGGAATGCGATGAACTGAATGCGCTGGCCCGGAACGCGATGAACCGCAGTGGGGCATTAGATGCTGATATTGCAGTAGAAACCACCCGCGGAGAACGCTTGTTCGGCGCCGGGGACAGGGTCATGTTCCTGCGCAACGAACGCAGCCTGGGTGTGAAGAATGGCAGTCTCGGCACCATCGAACAGATCAATCACGCCCGCATGGCCGTGCGGCTCGACGATGGTCGCCAGGTCGCCTTCGACCACAAGAATTATTGTGACGTCACCCATGGCTATGCCGCCACGATTCACAAGGCGCAGGGTGTCACCGTCGATCGCGTCCATGTGCTGGCAACGCCGGGCCTTGATCGGCACGCTGCCTATGTCGCGCTTTCGCGTCACCGCGACGCGGTGCAGCTCTATTATGGCCGCGACGACTTCGCTGACCAGGGCAAGCTTGCCCGCACCCTGTCGCGCGACCGGCCCAAGGACAATGCCCTCGACTATGATGCCGCTGCCGAGCGTTTCGCCGCACGGCGCGGCGTCGAGCGGTCGCGCATCCTCGATACGCTTGCAAGGGAGCCGCTCGCCGAACCCGAGCGCAGCGCACCTGCACCTGCACGGCGACGGGGCATGTTCGACGGGTTGCGGTTGTCCATCCCCGAGCCCGAACGCGCGCCAACCAAGCTGCGCTTCGACGGGCTCAAGCTATCGACGTCGGCGACTGCGCCCGAGGCATCAGCAACCCAGAAACTGGAGCGGGCGGTCGAAGGCTATGCGCGTGCCGTGCAGGATGCAGGCCGTATGACCGGGCAGGGGCGTGCGCCCCTCGAAGTTCAGAAGGCGGCCCTTGCGCGCACCGCCGCGGCGATCAACGGGCTGCATCCCCACGGCGCCCAAGCTCTCGATATGGCGTTCGAGCGAACGCCGGGCCTGGTCAGGGAAGCGGCCAATGGTCGCACCGCCAATGCCATCCGCCAGATGCAGCTCGAAGCCGAGGTGCGCACCAACCCCGAACTGCGCGCGGACCGGTTCGTGCAGGCTTGGCAGCAGCTTCAGGCTCGGCGGGGCAAGCTCAGCGGGTGGGAGAATGAAGAGAAGCGCGCCGGCGTCGAAAACGCCATGCGGTCGATGGCGAAGGGGCTGGAGAAAGACCCGGCCCTAGGCGCCGCGCTCAGCCGCAGAGGCAGTCAGCTGTTCGGGCGGCAATGGTCTCCGGAATGGTCGCCGGGCAGCCGCGATGGCGGTGTCGGTCAGGCGCTCGGCGATGATGCCCGCACCCGTTCGATCATCCGCCAGCTCACCTTCTCGATCGATCGCGATCGGGGCCTAGGGATTGGAATGTAGCCATGGGTATCCACGAACCTCCCGTAGAGCCGGACCAGACCGTCCAGGCGTTCAACGACATGTCGCGCAAGCTTGCGGGGCTAACCGCTGCAATCGATGGCTTCGCCGCGCGGCAGCAGGAATTGCATGCGCGCGACTACGGCCCGGATCTGGAGAAGATCCGCGACGGCTATGAGAAGGTTTGCGGTGCGATCAACATCCTCGCCAAGCGCCCGGCGATGACATTGACGCCGCAGGAGGTCGCCAAGCAGATCGAAGCGGCTGGCGCGCAGGGGCGTGCGGACGACCATCGGGCGTGGAGCGGCGCCAGCCAGACCCTATCCGGCACCGTGCGAGAACTGAAGGGGATTGTCGCGTCGGCCCACGCCGCGGAGACCCAGCGGCTGTGGATCGCGGGGGCGGCGGCTTTGGCACTATTGGTGGGCTTCGCTTCCGGCACCGCCGTCCCAACGGTTATCGCTCAGCTCGCGCCCGAGAGTTGGCATTGGCCAGAGGCGCGGGCCGCTGCGTTGCTCAGGCGCACACCTTGGGACGCCGGCGTGCGGCTCATGCAGGTTGCCAACCCGCCGGAGGCGCGTGCGTTGGCTGAGGCAGCGCGGCTTTCAAAGGATAACGCTGACGTTCTTCAAGGGTGCCGGAAACGCGCCGAGCAGCTCAGTGGCACGGTGAACTGCTCCATCAAAATTTCGAACGCTAGGCTCGATTGAAGATTTTCCTTCGTTGCCGCCAGTTAGAAAAGGCACATTCCGCAGCCAGATAGAAATGGCACAAACGCCGTTGGCAGCGGGGGTTGCGTGGAGCCCTCCTCGTAGCGCAGCGCTGCCCCCGCTGATGCCCCACACTCCCGGCTCCCGACCCCGGGCCCGCTGCGCACGCAGCGGGCCCGGTCACACCGCCTCAACTGCCTGTGCTCGTGCTATCGGGTAGGGGGTCGATGGCAGCTTCGGGAGAGAAAGCGGACCGGCAGCTCGCGCCCAACTGCCGACGTTCAGATCCCTGCGTCGCTAGCCAAAAGCCGACATCAATTGAACTGCACTGAAGGAAGGGCTTACCCTGCAGCAATGGGCTGACGATTCAAATGAGATTCACTCAATCTTGACCAGGCGAGAGGCAGGCTCATTCGTCTGTTCGCTCTTTCGGAGGCTGACCCGCCGCCGATGCGATACCAAGAACTACGATGCTACAGAGTATCAGTCCGCGCTCATCGGTCACGTCGAGCTGCCATTCGCTATCCTCCCAAAACTCCCCGTCAATTTTGGCAAGCATATCGCCTGTAATAACAACCGCATTATTCCTCGCGGAATCGGTATCTGGCAGATCCACAGACTCAATGCTAGTAGACGGTGTCGACGTATTCGTGATGTATCGGAAAGTCGGAATTACATACTCATGCTTCATGCAGTTGTCATTTTAATCACTAAAAATTACTTCGCTTTCACAACCGATTATGTTTCGTCTGCGAATCCGCTTATCAAGTGATTTCGGCTGTCCGAGATTCCTTCGGCGCGACTCGCGACACCATCCGCGAACCATTCCAGATTTCTATATATTCAGCATGATCAATGCGAATGGCTTCCGCGGTTGCAGCTGCGTCGTCGGGGCCGATAAAATCAACGCGATCGATTACGCTATTATCGGCTCGAAGGCGATATAAGCGAAACTCAGGCATAAATAATCCACTTCAGAGAGCGAATAAAAGCTCGAGCTTTCTATATGCGTTGAATCTACGATATAAGCTAGCCCATAAATTGATGCAAATCATCTTCAGAAAAGCATTTATAATAAGGATTGAACGACATTGGCCTGGGTGCCAGTCCTATTTTTACGTTTCATATACGGAAAAGATTATTTGAACAAAAGACGCACAGCGATACTCGTTTTTCTTGGGGCAATCACGCCACTACGCTTCATGTCCAAAGAAAAACGATCCGCGGCACCGGTAAATTGTAGAGATCGTCATCAAAAGCTTTCAGGCCAATTTTGCGCCATGGCAGGTCGTGCGCATCATCGAACATTTCAACGTGCCGGCTTACGCGATCGGTCCGACAACTCGTCAATGGTCGGACCTTTGTGACAACCTGTCTGTTCGTTCGAAAGGCGCACCCCGCGCTGATAGATGGTGCAAAGTCAACATGTCCGAGTGGGAGCGTGCCGTGGCCAGAGCCTCGAAGGCAAAAGAGCGTACGACCGCATTGGGGTTTCGCTAAGCCGCCTTTACCCCATCGACAGCAAAAACGCATTCGAAGACCTTCTTCGCGTGATTGATATTGCTGAAGCCAAATGCGGTTGCGCCGCTAGCCGAACCGATCGAGACTAACCGCCCTCCATATCAGCAAGTAGGAAATTCGCACGCCGCCTTTAAGCGGATCTTCGACCTGTATCTGGTCGACCAGTACGGTAAGATGGATAAACACAGGGGAAATGGAGACCGCTGCATGGCGCCTCGCCGAGGCTGCCTCCGGATCAAGGCCCATGCCATCGTCGACGTTGACGGCCGTCCGGTCATACTGCGCCTGACTGGCGGAGACGTCCACGGGCGCCGCGAAGGCGAAGCCCAGCTCGATGCCATGCCCGAGGGCCCAGCACTTCTGGCTGCAAGCGCTGCGACATCACCTGGCCGCGCTCAAGTCGAACACAACGTTTTTACCTTTCTAAGCCAGCTTGGCCGCCAACACAGCTTGCTCGGACAAACCATAACCATATCGTCAAATTTGGCGGCGTCGCAGCTCGATATAACAGGTGCGCCAAAAACCTAATTTGCGTCTGTCAAACTAATATGCGCATAAATCTGGTGCACCGCCTAATTATTCTTTGGCTTAGTCCTTGTAGATAGAAGTGCTCCTACCGACTTACCATATATCGTCGGCAAGCGAACCTAGGCGCAGACGGCTGAGAGACTGTGCGCTCCCGCTGGTGGTTTGGAGGGCTCGCCAATGCGACGCGACGAAATCTATCTTAGATATCAACTATCGATTGCCAATGCAGCGCGCGCTGCCTGCCCAGAGGCGCGATTGGCGCATCACGCGCTTGCGGCAGCCTACGCCGATCGTATTAGGGCCTTGGACGCGGCCCCGGCGCGATTGCACGGCGTGCCGGCGTGGGAACCGGGCGTTCTCTTATATCACGACGTTTCTGATAGGGCTCATGAGCCCGCCAACTCATGATCCGGTTGCTGTGGCTCGTGCTGGCAGTTTGGATTTTGCCCGCGGGGTGCCTGTTGATCCTCTACCTATGCACCTTCCTTTCGCCCCGCTTGCGAACTTGGCTGTTGAAGCATCTTATCGCCTGATCGCGGAGGTCACCCCTGCACCTCAGGGTGGGGGACGGCTGCGGCGCCGGGCTACGGAAGCTGCTGATGATTTAGCGGGTGCCGCTACTTTGGCGTGAGCAGACCGGCGGCTTTCCACCATTTTCCGCCATGGCGGCTCCCGCCCAGTTGAGGTCATTCGCGAATGACGGCAGGTTGAGCGGATGGGAAAGCGGTCAGGTGTTCCACACCGCGAAAACGACGGACGCTATCGCACGTTCGTCGAGCTCGAACGCGTCGTCGGATCCTTTCCCAATGCCATCTGGCACAGCGCGGCCGGCGCCAAGCAAGTGACTGTCTGGTGTAGCAACGACTACCTTGGCATGGGCCAGGACCCTGCAGTACTGACCGCTATGCACGAGACGATCGCGTCTGCTGGCGCCGGGGCGGGCGGAACGCGTAACATCTCGGGCACCAACCGTCACCATGTGGAGCTCGAGGCCGAATTGGCCGGATTGCACGACAAGGAGGTGGCGCTCATCTTCACCTCTGGCTGGATCTCGAACCTCGCCAGCCTCGGCACGCTCGGAAAATTGCTGCCGGGCTGCGCGATCTTTTCCGATGCGCTCAACCACAATTCGATGATCGAGGGGATCAGGCGCTCTGGTGCCGAGCGTTTCATCTTCGCGCACAATGACCTCGTCGATCTCGAGCGGCTGCTCCAGTCGGTGGATTGCGATCGCTCGAAGATCATCGCCTTCGAAAACGTCTATTCGATGGCCGGCGACATCGCGCCGATTGCCACAATTTGCGACCTCGCGGACCGTTATGAAGCGCTGACCTATCTGGACGAAGTCCATGCCGTCGACATGTACGGCGCGACCGGCGGTGGGGTCGCGCAGCGTGAGGGTGTAGGCGACCGGATCACGCTGATCGAAGGAACCCTCGCCAAGGCGTTCGGTGTGATGGGTGGCTATATCGCCGGGCCAGAACTGCTGATCGACGTGATCCGCAGCTTCGCCGACAGCTTCATTTTCACGACGTCCCTCTGTCTGCATCTCGCCGCGGGAGCGCCCGCAGCGACCCGCCATCTGAAGGCGGATCCAACCCTGCGTGAACGCCAGCAAGCCGATGCGGCGCGCGTAAAGACGCTATTGCGCGCGTCGGGTTTCACGCTGAGCGCCACGGAAAGCCATCTGGTCCCGGTTCTGATCGGGGACGCACACCACTGCCGGAGATTGAGCAACTTCCTGCTGGAACGGCACGCCATCTACGTCCAGCCCATCAACTATCCAACCGTACCGGTTGGGCAGGAGCGGTTGCGTATCACGCCGACGCCGGCGCACGATGAGGCCGATATCCAGGCGCTTGTCGAGGCCATGGTAGACGCGCGCGCAGCACTCTCAGCGATAGCGCGCGCAGCGTGATCGCCGGAGCCCCCAGTCCGGAGCGTAGTCGCTCGCGCTGGCAGTAAGACCCGCGACCAGGCCTGTTCGTATCGGGTTTGTTCGACCGAAATTTGGACTTAGCAAAAATCGCCTTTCCCGTCTGATGGGAGCAAAAAGGCGATCATCGGGAAGGCTAGCTTATGAGCGCGCTACCGGAGTCGATAAACCCTTTCCACGGACCCATCCGTTCGCTGGTGACCGGCATAGGGGGGGCGGATATGATCATCAGTCGCGTCAACTCCCTGGAACTCGGGACTGGGATCTATTTGTCCTCCAAGGCGGAGGACGCTTTTGTCATCGCGTACCAGCTGAGCGACTTGCCCAGCTATGAGGTCTGGAACGACGGTCGGCACACGCAAAGACCTGCTGAAAAGAAATCAGCGTTCAAGATTTTCGATCTTCATCTCGATACCCTGGCGCATATCGACACGAGCTTCGACTTCCTGCTCATTCATGTTCCACGACCTGCTCTAATTGCGCTCGCAGATTCCAACGATGTTCCGCCGATTGACTGGATTGCCACGCAGTCCAGGGATTCGAAGCAGGATCCGGTGCTGGACGGCCTGCACCCGAGCGTCCTCCATCTGCTTTCCCATCCCGATGCGCATCATCGGCTCGTGCGAGAGCATCTTATGCTGACACTGCTGTCCCACGTCGCCACGCGCTACGGGGGCATGAAGTCGCGGCGGGCAAGCGTCGGAGGTCTTGCCCCCTGGCAGGTTCGCCGAGCGAAAGAGGCGCTTGGAGACGACCTCGGCACCAACATCTCTCTAGCCGACCTCGCACAGCATTGCGCCTTATCCCCCAGTCATTTCTCGCGCGCGTTCAAGGCATCGACCGGGCTGTCGCCCTTTGCCTGGCTTCAACGCCATCGTGTCGAGCGGGTGAAGGACATGCTTCGACACACCGACGTTTCCCTGGCCGAAATTGCCATCTCATGTGGCTTTGCCGACCAGAGCCATCTTGGCCGGTTGTTCGCACGCCAAGTGGGTACGCCCCCCGGGTCGTGGCAGCGTGCCCAGCGTGCCGGGCAATGAAAACAGCCGTATTGTTCCAGAATAGCGCGGGCGTTCGATCCCCCGCGGGGTGAGCACGATAGGAGATTGGCGGCGGCATGGTCGTCGCAAATCTTTCGGAGCTCGGAATATGCCAGACAACGCCGATCAAGCCACTGCCGCTACCATGGTCGGCTCACGTCGCGACGTGTTGCTTGGCGCCACTGCTGTCGCTGGCATGGCCTTGGCACAGCCGGCCCTTTCCCTGCCCCGACGCGCCCACCTACGCACCTCAGGAGCAAAAATCATGACCACCATCAAAGTCAAGGACGGCACCGAGATCTTCTTCAAGGAGTGGGGCACCGGTCAGCCGATCGTGTTCCATCACGGTTGGCCGCTCAGCGGCGACGACTGGGATACGCAGATGATGTATTTCTCGGCGAAGGGCTTTCGCGTTATCGCGCACGACCGCCGGGGCCACGGTCGCTCGAGTCCCGCTTCGAGCGGCAACGACATGGACACCTACGCCGCCGATGTCGCGGCGGTCACCGCGCATCTCGGTTTGCGCGATGCGATCCATATCGGGCACTCGACCGGTGGCGGCGAAGCGATCCGGTACGTTGCAAAGTACGGTAGTGGCGGCCACGTCGCCAAGGCGGTATTGATCGGCGCGATCCCGCCACGGTTGTCGCGGTCAGCGACCAACCCCAACGGCGTTCCACCCGAGGCGATCGATGGCATCCGCGCGGGCACCGCCGCGAACCGCGCGGACTTCTACAATGGTTTCGCGACCGGACCGTTCTACGGCTTCAACCGGGCGGGTGCAAAGGTACTGCCCGCGGTCTCCGAGAACTGGATGCGGCAGGCGATGGTTGGCGACATCAAGGCGCAATATGACTGCATCACCGCGTTCGCCGACACCGATTTCACCGCCGACCTGCAGTCTATCGATCAACCCGTGCTGATCCTGCACGGCGAGGACGATCAGATCTGCCCGATCGACACGACCGGGCGGATGGCCGTCAAGCTGCTCAAGAACGGATCGATCAAGACCTATCCCGGCTATCCGCACGGCATGGCGACGATCCATGCCGACGTGCTGAACCCCGACATCCTGGCGTTCATCCGCAGCTGAGCCGGCGGGGCGGGCGGAGCATCGGCTTCGCTCGCCCGGGCCACCGTCGAGACCTGATACAGCGCCAAGGCGCTGTGGGAGCATAGCCATGACCGACGCCAAGCCGCCGAGCCATCTGACCCACGCGACCGGCAGCCCGGTCATCGACAACATGAACATTCAAACCGCCGGCCGGCGCGGACCCGCGCTGCTGCAAGACGTCTGGCTGCTCGAGAAACTCGCGCATTTCCACCGCGAGGTCATTCCCGAGCGCCGGATGCACGCCAAAGGCGGCGGCGCGCACGGTCATTTCACCGTGACCAACGACATCACGCGCTACACCAAGGCAGCGCTATTTTCCGAGATCGGCAAGCGCACGCCGATGTTCGCCCGCTTCTCGACCGTTGCCGGCGAGCGCGGCGCGGCCGACGCCGAGCGCGACATTCGTGGCTTCGCCCTGAAATTCTACACCGAGGCGGGCAACTGGGATCTCGTCGGCAACAACACGCCGGTATTCTTCCTGCGCGATCCGCTGCGCTTCCCCGACCTCAACCACGCGATCAAGCGCGACCCGCGCACCGGCCTGCGCAACGCCGATAGTAACTGGGACTTCTGGACGCTGATGCCCGAGGCGCTGCACCAGGTGACGATCACGATGAGCGAGCGAGGGATTCCGCGCAGCTTTCGCCACATGAACGGCTTCGGCAGCCACACCTACAGCTTCATCGACGCCGACAATGTGCGGACATTCGTCAAGTTCACCTTCAAGACGCAGCAGGGCATCGAGAACCTGACCGATGCCGAGGCCGGCGCACTGATCGCCGGCGACCGCGAGACGCATACGCGCGACCTTTACGACAGCATCGAGGACGGGCTGTTCCCGCGATGGACGCTGTACATCCAGGTGATGACCACGGCGGAGGCCGGCGTGCACCGCTTCAATCCGTTCGATCTGACCAAGGTGTGGCCGCACAGCGAATTCCCGCTGATCGAGGTCGGCGTGATGGAGCTGAACCGCAACCCCGAGAACTTCTTCGCCGACACCGAACAGTCGGCATTCTCGCCTGCCAATATCGTTCCCGGTATCGGCTATTCGCCCGACAAGGTGCTGCAGGCCCGGCTGTTCGCCTATGCCGATGCGCAGCGCTACCGGCTCGGCGTCAACTTCAACCACATTCCGGTCAATGCGCCGCAATGCCCGTTCCATAGCTATCACCGTGATGGCCAGATGCGCACCGACGGCAACATGGGTGGTGCGACGAGTTATTATCCGAACAGCCGCGGCGAATGGTGCGACCAGCCCGATCTCGCGGAACCGCCGGTCGAGATACACGGTGCCGCCGCGCACTGGGATCACCGCCTCGATGACGATCATTACGAACAGCCCGGCAATCTTTTCAGGATGATGGACGCCGGCCAGCAGGCGGCCCTGTTCGCGGACACTGCGCGGGCGATCGGCGGGGCAACGAACCCAGTGCAGGACCGCCATATCGCCAACTGCGCACGCGCCGACCCTGCCTACGGCGACGGTGTTCGCGACGCGCTCGAACGCCTGCAGCAGCTGAGACCAAACTGATCGCCGCTGGTGCGGCGTCCTCAACCTCACTCGATGTGGCAGGTCTTCTGTCGGAACCAAGGATACACCATGAAAAACTCTCTTAATTCTCAGCGCGCTAGCCGCATCTTTGTGGCGCTGTCTCTCACCTTTCCCATTCTGGCGCTGGCCCAGGTCGCACCGACCGAGACGCCTATCTCGACGCCGTTCAGCCAGATCAACGCCGCCGCAAAGGCCGGTCCGATCAATGTTCATAAGCTGCGCGGCGGCATCAGCATGCTCGATGGTTCGGGCGGTAACATCACCGTGATGGCCGGACCCAATGGCTTTTTCCTCGTCGACACCGGCATTGCTGTCTCGCAGGCGATGATCCTCGATGCACTGCGCTCGATCGGCCCAGGCAAGATCCGCGTGGCGGTCGATACCCATTGGCATTGGGACCATGCCGACGGGAACGGCTGGGTGCGCGCCCAGGGCGCGAGCATCATGGCCGATCCGGTTGCCCTTAAACGCCTGAAGGAGACGATCCGCGTCGTCGAATGGGGCAATACGTTCCGGCCGAAGCCCGTCGCCGAGCTTCCCGACATCGTCATCAAGGGCGACAGGACATTGCAGGAGAATGGCGAGACCATTCGTATCCGCCATTACAAGGCCGGTCATACCGATGGCGACATTTCGGTCTATTTCGTCAAGGCCGATGTGCTTTCGACCGGCGACACCTTCTGGAACGGGCAATATCCGTTCATCGATTATGTCGGTGGTGGCAGCATCGACGGGGCGATCGCTTCGGCCAATGCAAACATCGCGATGGCGACGGCGCGCACCATCATCGTGCCTGGCCATGGCCCGGTTGGCGATCTGAAGTCGCAGACCGCCTTTCGCGATATGCTGGTGACGATCCGCAACCGGGTGTCAGCGCTGAAGCGCAAGGGCCTGACGGTCGAGCAGGCCCAGGCTGCCACGCCGACGAAGGATCTCGATGCGAAATGGGGCCAGTCCGTCATCAGCGGCAAGCTCTTCACGGCGCTCGTCTATCGCGGCGTCTGAAACGCCTCCCGGATAGAGTTTCCCGCACATGGGGGGCTCTGACGGTAGCGTTCCCTGCGCCAAGACCCTGTTCCTGAGTTCCGAGGCCCGACAGGGATGAGGGAGATCGTCGGGGCTGACCCGTCGCCCCCCTCCCGACCGCACGCCCCGAAGATCAAATTATCCACATCGGGCACATCGCCCCAATAAGGATTTTCCTATGACCACGCCCGTCCGCACGCTTCATATCGATATTGCGGTAAAGCTTACCGATGTGAATATGGTCTTCAGCATCGGCGCGCTCGCGTTCGAAGGCGACTTGCCCGCGTCGTTGTTCCATCTCCAACTGATCGTTGACGACATTGCCGCCTGGGGCGCCAAATCGGATCTGGTCGCCGTCTTTCACACCAATGCCGGCCATGTCACGCTCCACGACCACGCCTATGACGGAAACCGGAACATCGCCACCGGCAACCCCTATAGAGTGCTCGTGGCTGGCCTTATCCAGCGCGGTGTCCGGGTCGAACTGTGCGGCGCCACGGCAAAGGCGCACGGTTGGGTCAACGCCGACCTGCTCCCCGACATCAAGGTCAATACCGACGCCATGGCGCGGACGACGCAGCTTGTTCAGCAGGGGTTCGTCAAGATTACCGAATGAGGTCTCGCGGCGGTCGGAAATGATCGCGCCTCGACGGGGAACGATACCGTCATCCGGGACCCGAGAGAACGGCTGTTGCGCCAAGCGCCGGCTTCTCAAGCGGTACCCATATTCAGCATCAGGAGCCGAGCGTGGCAAAAACAGTTCTCATCACCGGTTGTTCGTCAGGCTTCGGGCTGGCGTCTGCCCGGCTCTTCGGCGAACGTGGCTGGAATGTCATCATCGCGACCACCATCATCAGCGTGCCCCCAATTGCTCGGGCGGCATGCCACTCGGAAGGCGCCGACCAGAGATTGTGACATCTCTATCTGGCGGATGAGTGACATTTGTACGTTGCGCTTACAATTTGAAATTTTTTTGTTGCCGCCAGTTAGAAAAGGCACATTCCGCAGCCAGATAGAAATGGCACAACCCGCTCGAGGCAGCGGGGGCTGCGTGGAGCCCTCCACACAGCGCAGCGCTGCCCCCGCTGATGCCCCACACTCCCGGCTCCTGTCCCCGGACCCGCTGCGCACGCAGCGGGCCCGGTCACATCGGCTCAGCCGCCGGTGCTCGTGCTATCAGGGCGGGACTTGCCAATTTGTCGACACCTGAGTCACACGATGCGGCTAGATTTGCTGCGGGAGCGACATGAAGATCAGGAAAGCCATGCTCGCTTCGCCGTTCTTGCTATTGGCAAGCGGCGGGCTGGCACAGAATGCGCCGAAGCCCGAGACGACGATCTCCTATCGCCCCCCCGCCGATCCGGCCGCGTCCTGGTCGAGCTATGATCGCACCAAGGCAGGGCCGTTGTTCGCCGAAGCGACGATCGAAGGGCGTCGTGCTGCCGTCATGGTCGATACCGGGGTTACGTTTACGACGCTCGATCTTGGGTGGATCAAGCAATTCTCCAACGGCGCCGAAGCCCAGCCAACTTTGCGCGTTGCTGCGACCGGGGGAACGACAAGCGCGGCGCTTGGACCTGTCGTAGAGCTGTCGCTGCCAAGCTACGACGTGCACCGCTTGCAGACGCTCGCAGCGGACTTTTCGGGAATCAAGAGCGCGCTCTCGCGACCTGTCGACATGGCGCTCGGTATGAATGTTATCGGTGCGGGCTCGTTGGAACTGGATCTTGGGGCCGGCCACTGGCGGTTTGCGCCGACAGGCATTCGATGGCCGCAAGCGGCGACGGCGCGGCTACTCTACACGCCCGATCGCTATCACAGCTACATCGTTATCGATATCGAGGGTCATGTGCTGCGATTGGGTGTAGACACCGGTTACGATGGCGGCTTGATGCTGACGAAGAATGCAGCCACGATCACAGGCCTCTTCGATCGAAACCCGACGACGACCGTTGCAAGTGCAGGCTTGGGTGGGATCGCGATCAGCACACTGGCCGTTCCGACCAAAATGAAATTCGGCGTGTCCGAGCTATCAAATATCCCGACCGAGATCGAAGCCGATGGTGGACTGCCTACCCAATGGAAATTGGATGGCCTGATTGGCATAGACCTGCTGCGTCAACTACATGCAGTGCTAGACTTCCCAGCGAGTACATTTTTCTACCTCCCGTCGACGGAAGTTAGCCAAGCGCCAGATCGCGCAACCATAGGCATTCAATCAGAGCGAAAAGATGGAGCATGGCGTATAATCCACGTCATGGCCAACAGCCCTGCGGCCGGAGCAGGATGGAAATCTGGCGAACGTATTTGTGCTGTGAGTCGCGTAGAGCGAAACAAAACGATACCACAAGGAACGAATACTACTTGGGGTGTATCTTCACCGGGAACGAAACTGAAATTCAAGATGTGCGATGGATCCATACGTCGATTGACCGCGCGCAACTTTTATTGAGGCCAATTTTCGAAGCCTAATTGATCTACTTCCGTCAGCTACGAGCCCCGATGCACGCCAGATGGGCACAGTTCCGCGGTAGGCCGAACGCGCTTGAGCTTCGGCGTGCATAGCGTCCTGGGGTCGATCTTCGGTTGCGCAGGGGGAGGGGGAGGGGACGCGAACACGCCCACCGACTTCGAACTGCGCACCGGCTCGCTGGTGTTCCGCTTGCGGTGATGCGGTCTCGCCGCCTGCAGCGCCTGCGCCATGGCGAGCGCAGCGCCGAGACGCTTGTTCTCGACGATCTCGGCCTGGTTGACCCGCTGCATCTTGTCGTAGACGCGATAGGGCAGGACCACTTCGCCGTGCCGTACCTCGATGCGGCCGTCGGGAAATTCGCATACGTGGACGCGCTTGCGGGCGAGCGTCCGCGCCAGCGGCGTCGGCTCCAGGATGAACATTGCCTTGTTGTAATGCAGCGCCAAGGCGCCGGTGACGGAGCGCTCGACGCGCCAGACCATCTCGGCTTCCACATTCTCGTGCGGGGCGAGAGGCCGATGGGCGTCGCGCGGATCCGCCGGCACGCACGCGAAGCGGGCATTGTGCTGGGCGAGGTACGAGGGGAGGAAGCGGTTGGCTTCCGCAATGCTGGAGATGCCCTCGAGCCGCATCGCCTTGACCAGCCTGTCCTGCAGCGTGCTGTTGGCGCGCTCGACCCGGCCCTTCGCCTGCGGCGAGTTAGCGCAGATGATCTCGATATCCAGCGCATCCAGTGCGCGGCCGAGATGCGTCATCCCGTCGCTGTCGGCGGCGGCGCGGTTGTTGCGGAACACGCTGTGCTTGTCCGAGTAGAAGGCGATCGGCTTGCCGTGCCGCTCCAGATAGGTGCGCGTGGCCTGCATGTAGGAGAGGGCGGTCTCCGCCTCGGCCATCTCCAGGTGCATCAGTTCGCTGGTGGCATCGTCGATATAGACCAGCAGGCTGCAGCGTGGGCCGCGGCCCTCGAACCAGTCATGGTCCGAACCGTCGACCTGAATAAGCTCGCCGCGGCGCTCGCGCCGGTTGCGGGTCTGATGGAGCCTGGCGCGCTTGGCGGCCTTGGCTTTCCACAGGCCGGCGCCGATCATTAGCTGCCGCAGCGTCTCGTGCGAGAGTGTGATGCCGTGGCGCTCGGCCAGGTATTCAGCCGCCAGCGTCGGGCCGAAATCAGCATAGCGCTCACGGACGATGCCGAGGATCTGGTTGCGGAAGGTTTCGCTCAACCGGCGGTTGCTCGGCCGACCGCGCTTCCGGGATATCAGGCCAGCGGCGCCGTCAGCGCGGAACCGGTCGAGCAGCCGGTACACCTGGCGCCGGCATAGCCTGAGCAGCTCGCCAGCCTCGCTTGCGGTGATCTCGCAGCGCTCGACCCGCTGCAGCGTTTCGTACCGTGACAACTCGCTCCGGCTCATCGCGACCACCGTCATCAGCGTGCCCCCAATTGCTCGGGCGGCATGCCACTCGGAAGGCGCCGACCAGAGATTGTGACATCTCTATCTGGCGGGAGAGTGACATTTGTACGTTGCGCTTACAATTTGAAATTTTTTCGCGAACGAAAAGCTTAGTTATGTTTACCCGCGCAGCTCGTCGCGCGTCGCGGGCGATATATCGATTTCAAGAAAACTTGGGGTATAATCGGGGGTGCCACGTCCGATGAGCTGACGTTTACCACTATAAGTCAAGTGCTTATAAGGTGCGCTGATCTTTGAAAAGATCCTGCCCCCGCAACCAAACGCACACATACCAAACCGCTTCAGGACATCCTGAGGCGGTTTTTTTATGCCTGTTTTCCTTAACTTATCCCCTAGAGCAATTTCACATTGACCGTTGATATCCAGCGGCCTGGAAGAAGTTGGCACATTCGCAGGGCGGGAAGCGATCAAGCAGTTCGCCGATGCGCTCGACAAGAGCATCGACGGTTCGCGCTGGCTGCTGGCGCAGGAGCGCCTTGAGCTTGGCGAAGGCCATCTCGATCGGGTTCATGTCGGGGCTGTAGGGAGGCAGGTAGAAGAGCTGGGCGCGCCGGGCGGTGATCGCCTCGCGGATGCCGGCGACCTTGTGGGCGGGCAGATTGTCGAGCACCACGACATCGCCGCGCCGGAGCGTGGGGGCCAGGACGTCGCGGACATAGACCCGGAAGGCATCGCCATCCATCAATCGCGCAAATCCTGCGAGTAACTCTGCCCAGATCGCCAACCCATCGCCGCCTCCGTCGTGACGGACGGCTATGAATCACACGGCCACCGAAAAGGGAATCCCTCGCGATTCCGCCCATCGTGAAGATGCTCTAGTAGGCGGGCGCAGTTTTTATATGTTCAAATCCCACTAGAAGAATGGGAGTTTGCCTCTCGATACGTCGCGCGTGTCGCGCGCCAAAAGGGGGCAATATGCAATTTTCCATTACCGCCGCACTGTTCGCATGCGTCCTCGCGCGGCCCGCAGCTGCGCCGCCGCCGGATCGCGCCCCGGCAGTGGGTGTCGCCAGCTTTGAGGCACTGCCCAAGCCGCTGCCGCTGCCCTATGACGACAAGGCCGATGCCGAGGCGGCGGTGAAGGCGGCCAAGGCGCGGGCGCTCAAGGGGCACAAGCTGCTGCTGATCGACCTCGGTGGCAACTGGTGCCTGGATTGCCGTCTGCTCGCCGGGACGATCGAGCTGCCCAAGCTCAAGCCTTGGGTCGAGCGCCACTATGAACTGGTGACCGTCGACATCGGCCGGTTCGATCGCAACCTTGCGATCCCGGTCCGCTACGGTGTCGGGTCGCGGCCGGAAGGCGTGCCCGCGTTGCTCGTGATCGATCCGAAGACCGACAAGCTGCTGAACGGCGGCCGTGTTTCGGCGCTGGCCGATGCCCGCAGTCTCACGCCGCAGGCGCTGGCCGACTGGCTGGCACAGTGGACACGCTGATGCGCCCTTCAGGCCAACCGTTTCCGGGGGGAAGCATGCACGAAGAATCCATCGTTCCGAACAGCGCCGAGGATCAGGCCTGGGCCGACCTGCTGTCGCCGACGCGGCGCGGGCTGATCACCGGCTCGACGCTTGCGGCGGCGGGGATCGCCGCCAGCGGGTTGGGTGCCGGGGTGGCGGAGGCGCAGAGCCAGGCGCCGCTGGGCGATCCGAACTTCCGTCCGGTCCTGCCGCCGCGCGACGTGGGCAAGAGCCCTTGGGGCGAGAAGACGGCGCTCGAGCCGGCGACCCGCCCGCCGAGCATCCGTCCCGAAGGCGGCGACGGCCTGCCCGAGCGTCCGCGGCCCTACACGGCGGTGAAGAGCTATCACGCGCATATCTATTTCGATGAGGACAATTACCCCAAGGCCGCGCGGCTGCGCCAATGGGTGATCGAGCGGTTTCCGGTGGAGCTTGGCAACTGGAACCGCACGCCGCGCGGGCCGCACGTGACGCCGTCCTTCTATTTCGGTTTCACCAACGATCTGCTGCCGGTGGTGGTCCCGTGGCTGCAGCTCAACAGCCTGGGGCTGACCATCCTGCTGCATCCGAACACCGACGATCCCCGGGCGGACCATCTCTATTACACGTTGTGGGTGAACCGCTCGCAGCCGGTCAACGCCTTCAACTGGAAGAAGGCCGGCGAGCCCGGCGCGGAGCCGGTCGAGCGGATCTATCCCAATATCCGCCCGACCCTGCCGCTGGAGGTCTGATCCTTCGGCCCGTCGTCCCGGTCAGAAGGCCGGGACGACGGCGCCGTCATATTTCTTGGCGATGAACGCCTTCACCTCGGAGCTGCGCAGCGCCGCGACAAGCTTCTGCACGCGCGGATCGTTCTTGGCGCTTTCCGGCCCCACCACGAAATTGACGTAGGGGCTGTTCTTGTCCTCGATCGCCAGCGCGTCGCGGGTGGGGTTCAGCTTGGCGTCGAGCGCATAGTTGGTGTTGATCAGCGCGAGGTCGACCTGACCCAGCACGCGCGGCAGCGTCGCCGCCTCTAGCTCGCGGAACACCAGCCCGCGCGGGTTGCTCTCGATGTCCTTGGGCGTGGCGGTGACGTTCTTCGGGTCGCGTAGCGTGATCAGATGCTCGCGGGCGAGCAACTGCAGCGCGCGGCCGCTGTTGCTCGGCTCGTTGGGGATCGCGACCGTCGCGCCCCTGGGCAGCGCGTCCAGCGACTTCCAGCGCCGCGAATAGGCGCCGAACGGCTCGACATGCACGCCCGCGATGGTGACGAGGTGCGTGCCCTTGGCCTTGTTGAACTCGGCGAGATAGGGGCCGGTCTGGAAATAGTTCACGTCGATCCGCCCTTCGGCGACCTGGACGTTGGGCTGGACGTAATCGTTGAACACGCGGACATCGAGCTTGAGGCCCTGTTTCGCGAGCGTCGGCTTGATGAAATCGAGGATCTCGGCGTGCGGCACCGCGGTGGCGGCGACGCTGAGCGTGTTCGGGTCGGCGGGCTTGGCGGCATTGCCGCATCCGGCGAGCGAAAGCGCGGTGGCGAGCGACAGGAACAGGCGACGGTGCATGGGCGATCCTATTTGCGGGTGAAGCGGCGAACGAGCGCATCGCCCGCCATCTGGAGAAGCTGGACGAGCGCGAGCAGCAGCGCGACGGTGACGAGCATCACGTCGGTCTGGAACCGCTGATAGCCGAAGCGGATGGCGAGATCGCCGAGCCCGCCGGCGCCGACCACGCCTGCCATCGCGGTGAACGAGACCAGTGCGATCGCGGTTACCGTCGCGCCTGCGACGATGCCGGGCAGCGCCTCGGGCAGCAGCGCGCGGAAGACCAGGTCACGGGTGGTGGCGCCCATCGCCTGCACCGCCTCGATCGTGTTGCGGTCGACTTCGCGGAGCGCCGTCTCGACCAGGCGGGCGAAGAAGGGCGCCGCGCCAACCACCAGCGGCGGGATCGCGCCGGCAACGCCGAGCGAGGTGCCGACGAGCAACACGGTGAGCGGGATCATCACGATCAGCAGGATGATGAACGGCACCGAGCGCAGCAGATTGACCAGCAGCGCCAGCGCGCCGTTCGCCACCCGGCTCCGCCACGGCCCGCCCGGCCCGGTAAGGAACAGCAGCACGCCGAGCGGCAGCCCGATCAGCAGGGTGAGCAGCAGCGATCCGCCGAGCATGACCAGCGTGTCGAGCGTCGCCTGGACGATCTCCGCCCAGTCGACATGCGCGAAGAACCCGCTCATGCCGCCACCGCCCCCAGGCCGTGGAGCGCGGCGAGCGCCGCCTTGGTGTCGCCGCCGGACAGGCCGAGGGTCAGCTGGCTGAAGCGCTCGTCCTTGAACTGGCCGACGCGGCCGTCGAGGATCGCGACATCGGTGCCGGTCTCGCGCGCGATGCGGCTGAGCACGGGCGCCGCCACCGCATCGCCGCGGAGCGTCAGGCGCAGGACGGGGCCGTCGAAGGGGATCGGTGCCGCCGCCGCCTCGTCCTCGTGGAGCAGCGCGCGGGTCTCGGCGGTGCCGGGGGCGAGGAAGATGTCCGCCACCGCGCCGCGCTCGACCAGCCGCCCGGCATGGAGCACCGCGACGCGGTCGCACACCTGGCGCACCACCTCCATCTCATGGGTGATCAGCACGATGGTGAGGCCAAGCTCGCGGTTGAGATCGGCGATCAGCGCGAGGATGCTGCGCGTCGTCTCGGGGTCGAGCGCGCTGGTCGCTTCGTCGCACAGCAGGATGTCCGGCCCGGTCGCGAGGGCGCGGGCGATGCCGACGCGCTGCTTCTGGCCGCCCGACAGCTGGGCAGGGTAGCGCGCGCCATAGTCGGCAAGGCCGACGCGGGCGAGCAGCTCCGGCACCCGCGCCCGGATCGTCGCGGCGTCGGCGCCGGCGATGCGGAGCGGCAGCGCGACATTGTCGAACACCGTGCGGGCGCTGAGCAGCCCGAAATTCTGGAAGATCATCCCCACCCGGCGGCGCAGCGCGCGCAGCCCGGCGCCGTCGAGCGTGGCGAGGTCGGTGCCGTCGAGCAGTACCCGGCCGCCGCTCGGCCGTTCGAGGCCGTTGAGCAGCCGCACCAATGTCGACTTGCCCGCCCCCGAGCGGCCGATGATGCCGAACACCTCGCCGCGGGCGATCTCCAGATCCACCTCGGCCAACGCGGCGCGACCGGCGGCGTATTGCTTATGGACATTCTCCAGGCGCATCATGCGGCGATCACCTGCGCGGCAAAGCGTTCCATCTCTTCCTTTTGCGGGCTCATCTGGAGGAGCAGCAGGTCGAGCCCCGCCGCTTCATATTCGGCGATCCGTTCGCGCAGCTGCTCGGGCGTGCCGACCAGATTGGGGCGGAGGCCCCGGTTCGACACCGAATATTCCTGGATCTTGAGTTCGCGCTCGAGCTGGGTGCCCGACAGCCACTGGTCGAAATTGGCATAGCCGGCGGGCAGCGCCTGGACGTCGGTGATCCGGGCCAGCTCGCGCTGCGCCTCGGCCTCGCTGTCGCGGACGATCGCATAGGCGGCCATGCCGAAGGTCATGGGCGCGCCGCCGGCATCGGCGCGGCGGGCGCGCATGTCGGCGATCTTGGGTGCGATCGCCGATACGGGATCGCCGTGCATCACATAGGCGTCGCAGCGCCCGGCGATCATCGTCTTCGCTGCCTCGCTCTCGCCGCCGGCATAAAGGATGGGCGCGTGGAGCGGCTTGGGGGCGCAGATCGCCTTATCGGTGCGGTAGAACTGGCCCTCGAAGCTGAACCGCTCCTCGCGCCAAAGCCCCTTCACCACGTCCAGCCACTCGCTGGTGCGGGCATAGCGATCGTCATGCTGGTCGAACTGCAGGCCATATTGGCGCGCTTCGTCGGCCCACCAGGAGGAGACGACGTTGAGCGACAGCCGTCCGCCCGAGATCCGGTCGATATTCGCCGCCGCCTTGGCGAACAGCGCCGGCTGGTGGAAGTTCGGCCGCACCGCGACCATGATCTCCTGCGTGCGCGTCACCGCCGCGATCGCCGCCGCGGTCGACCAGGCATCGAGCGCGGGTTCGGTCACGCCCTTGATGTCGTTGAGGTTCAGTTCGGCGATCAGGGTGAGGTCATAGCCGATCTGCTCGGCGCGGATCGCGAGGTCGCGGGCATAGTCCCAGCTCGCTTCCATCTGCTCGTCGACGACGTTGCGCAGCCAGCCGCCGAACACCGGCATCCAATAGCCGTACCTCATGCGCGCACCGCCGCAAGCTGCGCTTCGAGCCAGTCGACCAGCCGTTCGTGCGGATCCCAGCCGAGGATGTCGAGCGGGTTGGCGACGAAGTTGGACAGCGCATTGATGTCGTAGAAGCGCGGCGTGCCGTCGCGATCGTCGATCATCACCTCGATTCCGCCGATGTCGAGCTTGGCCGCCTGCGCGATGGCCTCGGCAGCCTCGATCAGCGCGGCATCGGGCCGGGCCTCGGTGAGCGTGATCGCGGGCTTGCCGGGGGTGGCGAGGCAGACATCCGCCGGGCAGAGGTCGAAGCTGCCGCCGCCATCTACGTCGATCGCGTAGAGGAAGCGGCCGCCCAGCGTTTCGATGCGGGTGATCTTGCCGCCGCGGACGGGGACATACTCCTGCACCAGCAGCACGCGATCGATGCTGTCGGGCACCGTCCCGGCGGCGATGGCTTCGGCGAGGCTGGCGGCATCGTCATAGCGGATGATGCCCGCGCCCGAGCCGCCGATATTCGCCTTCACCACGATCGGGAAGCGCAAGTCGGCGGCAGCAGCGGGCAGGTCGGCGGCACGGTGGACGACGCGAGTCGCGGGGATGGCGAGGCCGAGCCTGGCGATCAGCGACAATTGCCGGGCCTTGGAAGCATCGACGGCCAGCGTCTCCGCGCCGTTGAGCACGCGCGCACCGGCGTCCGCCCAATGCGCCATCAGCGCCTGGGTGTAGAAGATCGGATGCTCCCGCTGGCGCAGGAAGCTCGACATGGCGATGCGGTTGAACACCAGTGGGGCAGGGGGCGTGCTGTCGGCCGGATCATAGGCATGGCCATCGGCATGGAGCGCCAGATAGCCGATGCCGCGCCGGTCCAGCGCCGCGAACAGCGGCTGGAACCAGGCGGGGTGTTCGTAGAGCAGGGCAAGATCGGTCATTGGGGTCCTGAAAGCTGCGGCCGGACGGCCGGTTCGGAGGCTTCGACGACGCTGTCGGGCGGCACGTCACGGCGCAGCCAGACATTGCCGCCGACCTGCGAACGCGCACCGATGGTGATCGGCCCCAGCAGGACCGCGCCGGGGAAGATCGCGACATCGTCCTCGATCGCGGGGTGGCGACGCTGGCCCGAGGATGCGGCGCGCGTGCCGATCGCCTGCGGATCGCCGCCCAGCGTCACGCCCTGGTAGAGCCGCACCCGGTCGCCGATCACGGCAGTCTCGCCGATGACGATGCCGGTGCCGTGATCGAGGAAGAAGCTGCGGCCGATCTGTGCGGCGGGGTGGATGTCGACGCCGGTATCGGCATGGGCGACCTGTGCGATCACCCGCGCGACCAGCGGCGCGCCCGCCAGGTGCAGCCGGTGCGCGATCCGGTGGTGGATGATCGCCCCCAGCGAGGGATAGGAGAGCAGCACCTCGTCGACGCTGCGCGCGGCGGGGTCGCTCGCGAACCCGGCCTCGACATCGGCGTCGAGCTGCCGGCGCAGTTCGGGCAGGGCCGCCGCCAGTTCGCCTACGATCCGCTCGGCCTCCAGCCCCTCGTCCTGCGCGGTGATGCCGGGCGTGGCGATCCGCAGCTCGAGCGCGACCTGCGCGCCGAGCTGCGACAGCGTGGATTCGAGCGTCGCCGCCACCCAGGCATTCTCGTTGGAGGCGGTCAGCTCGGGTGGCCCCAGCCGCAGCGGGAACAGCGCAGCACCGAGCTGGCGCAGGATCTTGGCGAGCGCGCGCCGCGAGGGGAACTGGATGCCGTGCTCAGCATGGCGGGCATAGGCCGCGCGCCATTCGAGCCGCGCCGCCTGCAGCGCGTCGATGACGGGATCGAGCCCGCGATGGATGTCGACCGGCGCCATGGCCTCTCCTTCCTTACGTCGCCGCCGTCGCGCAATTGCGCCGCGGCCAATCCCTAGTGCAACGATAGGATTGCATTCCGCAAGCTGGCTGAGAGAAGGCCCCCCCTAGTTTTTCTTTTGTGCCGCGTATCCCGCTCGATGACGCTGGCCGGTGCCGCTGGGGTGAAGATCTTGACGGTCGGCGGCGGCCTGTAACAGGAAACGGGTCCGGTGTGGCAGCACCGGACCCGAGGAGCGCCTAGCCTAGGGAGCTACAGGCGTGCGTGCGATTGGTGGATCCGCAGCATTGCTTCGCGGTATCCTTACTGTGCCGTAGCGTTGCCCGTTACATTGCCCGCCGGTGCCGCTTCGTTGGTCGCCTCGCTATTGGCGAGCGCGTCCGTGACATTAGCTTCGTTGGCGACTTCGACGTTGGTCGCGCCATTATCGCCCGCCGACTTGTTGCATGCGGCGAGCCCGAGCGCCGTTGCGGCGATCAGCGAAATGGTAACGAACTTCTTCATCGATGAATCTCCAGGTGTCGGCCGATCCCCCGGGCACGCCCTATCGCTGCCCCTGCCTCGGTTCCGATCACAGCCGTAACGATGGCGTATTTCCTACACGATTGGTAGGATAAAAAATGCGGGTCGGTGAAAGCTGGCATTGACACGCCATGGGCCTCGCTGACCGATGGCCGGCGGCGCCGAGCTTAGCTGATCGCACCCAGCCCGTGCAGCACCAGGCCGGCGGTCGCTGTCGCCAGCAACGTCGTGACCACGCCGGCGCGCATCCTGAAGATCGCATAGGCGGCGGCAAGCGCCAGCAGCAGTGCCGCCGGATCGATGCTGTGCAGCACGGGTGCGTCGAAGCGGATGGGCCCTGCGCCAACCGGGATCGTCGCGCGAAACAGCGTGTGCAGCGCGAACCAGATCGCCAGATTGAGCACGACGCCAACGACCGCCGCCGTGATCGCCGACAGCGCGCCGGCGACCGCGGCGTTGCCGCGCAGCCGTTCGATGAACGGTGCGCCGAGGAAGATCCACAGGAAGCAGGGCACGAACGTTACCCAGGTCGCGAGCAGGCCGCCGAGCGTGCCGGCCAGCAGCGGCGACAGCCCGCCGGCGTCGCGATAGGCGCCCAGGAAGCCGACGAACTGGAGCACCATGATCAGCGGCCCCGGCGTCGTCTCCGCCATGCCGAGGCCGTCGAGCATTTCCTTGGGATCGAGCCAGCCATAGCCCTGGACCGCCTGCTGCGCGACATAGGCGAGCACTGCATAGGCGCCACCGAACGTCACCGTCGCCATCGTCGAGAAGAAGGTCGCGATCCGGCTGAACACGTTCTCTGGTCCCAGCACCCCAACCAGCGCGGCGACCGGCGCGAGCCACAGCGCCAGCCAGACCAGCGCCGTGCGCAGCGTCTCCCACCAGCGCGGATGCGCATGATTCGGCAATTCCTCGCCGAGCAGCGTATCGGCATCGGCGACGATCATGCCCTTGGCGCCGCCGTGCCCGCCGGCGCGAAAGGCGGTGCTGCCTCGCCGCGCCGACCACCAGCCGAGGATCCCGGCGCCGAGGATGATGGCAGGGAAGGGAACGCCGGCGAAGAAGATCAGGACGAACGCGGCGGCGGCCAGGAGCCGGGCGGGTCCGCTGCGCAATGCCCGGCTGCCGATTCGCACCACAGCCTGGAGGACCACCGCCAGTACCGCCGCCTTGAGGCCGAAGAACAGCGCCGACACGGTGCCGACCTGTCCGTAAAGGACGTAGATCCAGCTCAGCGCCATGATCGCCGCCGCGCCGGGCAGGACGAACAGCACCCCGGCGACGATCCCGCCCTTGGTGCGGTGCATCAGCCAGCCGATATAGGTGGCGAGTTGCTGGGCCTCGGGCCCGGGCAGCAGCATGCAATAGTTGAGGGCGTGGAGGAATCGCTGCTCGCCGATCCAGCGCTTCTCCTCCACCAGGATGCGGTGCATCACCGCGATCTGGCCGGCGGGGCCGCCGAACGACAGCAGGGCGATCCGCAGCCAGACCCAGAAGGCCTGGCGGAGCGTGACCTGCTCGGGTCGTGGGCGGAGCGGGACGTCCTGTGACGCGGTGGCCATGCCGACCCCTTTGCGCGCGCGGGCTGGTGCGAGAACCAGTCCCGCACTATGCCATAAACCTACACATTAATAGGAATTAAATTGGGGCTTCGGTGGGGAGAGCGACGCCACGCATCTCCTCGACCCGGAACCTGGATCTCACGCAACCTTGCGCAGCAGCTGGAAGCGCCGATCCAGCGCGTTCGCGTCGGCCAGGGTCGTGCCTTCCAGCACGCTGGCCATTCGGTCGCGTGCCTCGGCCAGGACGAGACTGAGCGCACAGCGAACCGTATCCGTACAGTCCGCGCAGCGCGCATAGAAGTTTCGGCTGGCGCAGGGCAGTAGCGCAAGCGGCACCATCGATGGTGCGGAGGATTTCAGCGAACGAGATCAGGCCGGCCGGACGTGCCAGGCGATAGCCTCCCGTCTTCCCCCCGCGCGCTCTCCATCAGGCCGGCGCGCCGGAGGTCGACCATGATGACTTCGAGGAAGCGTCGCGGAATGCCTTCCTCGTCGGAGATACTGCGCACCTGGCTGGCGCTCTCGGGCGTGCGGGCGATGTTCAGCATCGCCTTGACGGTATAACGCGCGCGTTGGGAAAGCATGGGGCCCTCGATGGTTTATCTCCGAGGCTGACCTGCCCCCCATCGGTCCCGCGATCATAATGAGAGTCCGCTGGTTTGATATTCTGGCATGCTCGCCGGCACAAGCGCGCCGGGGGTGACGCTTCCATTCTGAAAGAACGCCCGGCGCGCTTGTGCCGGTATTTGGTTCTGCAGCGACGAGTGCGGCCTGACGTTGTTGTAGTCGTAGCGCCAGTCCGCCAGCTTGCGTCGGGCGTCAGCCAAGCTGTCGACCAGTTGCTGGTTCAGGCGTTCGTCGCGCAGCGACCCATCGAACGATTCGACGAAGGCATTCTGCTGCGGCTTGCCGGGATCGATATAATGCCACGCGACCTGGTTCTCGCTGGCGCACTTCAGGATTGCCCCGCTGGTGAACTAGGTCCCGTTGTCACTGACGTTGCAAGTCGGTTGGCCGTAGAGTCGCACCAGCGTGTCCCACTCCCGGGCAACCCGCACGCCGGAGATGCCGGTGTCGCCCATCAGGCACAGGTTAAGCTTCACCTGCTTCACCTGCT
>NZ_LXVY01000020.1 GCF_001650735.1 Sphingomonas sp. TDK1
CGCTCCTGCGCCAGCAGCCAGCCCGAACCGTCGATGCTTTTGTCGAGCGCATCGGCGAACTGCTTGATCGCTTCCCGCACCGCGAATGTCCCAACTTCTTCCAGGCCGCTGGATATCAACGGTCAATGTGAAATTGCTCTAGAACAAAGGCCCGCTCAGCCCGCGAGCAGATCGCCCAGCTTGCCGGCCTGGATCGCTTCGAACGCAGACCCCAGCGCTTCGCGATACCGCGCATCCTCGGCCACGCGCGCCGGGAAGACCTGCCGCAGCGCCAACACCGCGTCGACCGGTGCCGCATCGGTGGTCGCTGCCGCCAAAACCTCCGCCAGCGGATCGGTGATCGTTTCCCCCGCCTTGGCCTTGGCCGCGAGGAAGGCGATCCACGCCGCCACCGGCACCGCCAGCCGCGCGACCGGCCGCCCGACATCCAGCGCCGCCGCCGTCGCGTCGAGCAGACGGTAGGGCAGCTTCTGCGACCCGTCCCAGGCGATCTGCGCGAGCAGGTGCCGTATCGCCGGGTTGCGGAATCGATCGAGCACGGCATCGACATATCCGGGCACGTCGAGCCCATCGACCGTGCCCAGCGACGCCGCGATATCCTGATGCGCCAGCCGCGTCACGAAGCCGCCGAGCGCCGTGTCGGACATCGCCTCGAACACCGTCTCATGGCCGAGCAGCAGGCCGATATAGGCAAGGCTCGAATGGCTGCCGTTGAGGATGCGCAGCTTGGCCTGCTCATAGCCGCGCACATCGCTGGTCAGCGTGACGCCCGCCGCGGCGAGATCCGGGCCGTCGACCATGTCGAAGCGCTGCAGCACCCATTGGGTAAAGGATTCGCGCTGCACTGCGCCCTTGTCCTCGACGCCGAGCGCACCCGCCACTTTGGCGAGGAAGGCCGCGTCGCTCGCCGGCGTGATCGAATCGACCATCGAATCCGGGAAGGCCACTTCCCTCGAGATCCAGTCGGCAAGGCCCGCGTCCCATTCTCGGGCGAGCGCGACGCAGGCGGCGCGGAGCTTGCTGCCATTGCCGGTCATATTGTCACAGCACAGCATCGCGAAGGGCGGCACGCCGCCCGCGCGGCGATCGGCGAGGCCGGTCACGATCCAGCCGATCACGCTCGCCGGCTCCTCCGGACGCGCGCGATCATGGACGATGTCGGGATGGTGCATGTCCAGCGTACCGTCCCCACCCAGGCAATAGCCCTTCTCGGTCACCGTGCTGGTGGCGATCCGCACCTCGGGGCTGGCGAGCAGGGCGCGGAGGCGGGCGCCCTCGCCCGGCCCGATTGCGTCCGAATGCGCCGCGATGATGCGGGTCGAAGGCGCGCGGTCGATCACCGCCAGCGTATAGAGACCGTCCTGTGCCTTGAGCGCATCGGTGGTGGTACCGCTGCGCAGCGAGACCGCGGCGATGCCCCAGCGCGGATCGCTGTCCAGCACCCTGTCGATGAACGCCGCCTGGTGGGCGCGGTGGAAGGCGCCGGGGCCGAAATGGACGATACCGGTACGGATCGCGGCCAGGTCGTGGCCGGGGCGGAGGATGCCGGCAGGAAGCCCGGCGAGCGTCGCGCGCGAAAGCGTGGTCATATGGTCAGGCCAATCAGACCCGACGGGTAAAGTCAATCGCGCGCAGGACGGTGGAGACCGGGCAGCAAGGGCGATTCGAAGTTTGGACGCTTCTCCCGCGTGCCGCGCGGCAGGAAGAAGCGCACCTGCCGGTTGGGGAAATCGATCTCCACCCGGCGGAAGCTGCGCATCGCGTCCATGCCCAGCATGATCGCCGGTCGCTTGACGAGGCCAAACCGCTTGAACGGCTCCGCTTCGGCAAAGGCCACCGGTAGCGCATCGAATGCGACGTTGCTCACCCGCATCGCCGGGACATGGCCATATTGCGCCTGGGTCTTGCCGCCGTCGACGCTGGTCAGCTCGATCGTCTGCAGCACGCCCACGCTCTTGCCGACCTTCCGGCGTAGCGCCTCGTTGCCCATCGTCACCTGCGAGCCGGTGTCGAGTACCACCTGCACCCGACTGTTGGCGTAATAGGCGTCGGTGACGATCAACTGCCCGAACTGATCCTTGGCGGAAACGATGATCTCGTCCGGATCGTGCTTCTCGTTCCGCTTCCGCTTCACGCTCGGCCGCACCGCCATGGTGCCGGTATCGAAGTCGATCGTGACCTGATGGTCGCGCAGCGTATCGATGCCGAGCAGCCCGGCCGCGCCGATGTTCGCCGCATCGAACGCCGGCGCTATGATCGCATGCGCCGTGCCGATCGACTCGATCTTCAGTTCGGGGACAATGACGGTCGCGACTACGCTGCGCCCGGTCATCGAGGTGACGTGCACCGTCCCGCCTGCCGCAAGCCCCAGCCGCCCGGCCAGTTCGCGCGAGACGACGGTGCGTTCGGCCCCGGTATCGATGATGAAGTTATAGGGCCCCTGCTGCGTGATCGCGACCGGTACCGTGAGCCGGGCGCTGGTCTCGCCGAGCGCCAGCTGGATGGCGTCCGGCTGCGCCGCGGCAGGCGCGCCTGCCGGATCCGTGGGCGTCCCGGGTCCGCTCGCCAGCAGGCCAAGCGGCAGGGCCCAAAGGACGAGCGAGGAAGAGACTCCGAACATTGCGGGAAAATACGCCTGTCCATGCTGCGCAGCAATCCCGCAAAAGAACGGGCTTAGTCGAGCCGCATCGCCTCGGCGGCAATGGCCTCCGCTTCTTCGAGCAGCGCATCTTCGGTGGCGCCTTGCGCTACCGATTCCCGGCCGATCATGATCAGCACCGGCACTGCCAGCGGGCTCACCCGTTCCAGATCGACATGCAGCATCCGCTCCCCCGCCTCGTCGAGCAGCCGGGCGAGGCGGCCGACATCGGTCATCTTGGCGCGCGCATCTTCCCAGGCGGCGCGCAGCAGCAGGTGGTCGGGCTCGTATTTCCGCAGCACGTCGTAGATCAGGTCGGTAGAGAAGGTTACCTGCCGCCCGGTCTTCCTCTTGCCCGGATGCTGGCGCTCGACCAACCCGCCGATGATCGCCACTTCGCGGAACGCGCGCTTGAGCAGCGCCGAGCCCTGCACCCAGTCGACGAACTCATGTTCCAGGATGTCGGGCGAAAAGAGCGGGTGCGGATCGGCGATCTTCTCCAGTCCGTACACCGCCAGCGCATAGTCGTTGGCGACGAAGCCCAGCGGCTTCAGCCCCATCGCCTCCATCCGCCGCGTGACCAGCATGCCGAGCGACTGGTGCGCGTTCCAGCCTTCGAAGCTGTAGATGACGAGGTGGTGGCGGCCTTCGTGCGGGAAGGTCTCGACCAGCAATTGGCCGGGCGCGGGGAGCGTCGAGCGACGGTCCTGCGTCTCCAGCCATTCGCGCACGTCCGTCGGGAAGCGGGCCCATTGGCTGCGATCGAACAGGAAGGTCCGCACCCGGTCGGCAAGGTTGGCGGTGATCGCCAGGCGCGCGCCCATATAGCTCGGCACCCGCGCCTGCTTGGCGGTGGCGCGGACGATCAGGTCGGTCGCCTCCACCCGCTCCACTTCCAGCGCGAGCCCGCCGAAGAAGAAGGTATCGCCGGGCGAGAGCGCGGCGGCGAACCCCTCCTCCACCTTGCCCAGCCGCTTGCCGTTCTTGAAGCGCACCTCGAGCATCGGCGATTCGACGATGATCCCGGCGTTGAGCCGGTGTTGCGCAACAAAATTGGGCTGGGTGACGCGCCAGACGCCGTCCTTGCCTTGGGTCAGCCGCTTGAACTTGTCATAGGCGCGCAAGCTGTAGCCGCCATCGGCGATGAAGTTCAGGACCCGGTCGAACACCTCTTGCGAAAGCGCCGAATAGGGCAATGCTGCACGAACTTCCTGCAGCATATCGGCGGCGAGGAAGGGTGCGGCGCAGGCGCAGCCCATCACATGCTGGGCCAGCACGTCGAGTGCGCCGGGGCGGAAGATGTCGGGGTCGAGCTCGCCCGCCTCGACAGCGTCGAGCGCCGCGCGCGCCTCCAGATATTCGAATCGGTTGCCCGGGATCAGCACCGCCTCGCTCGCCTCGTCGAGCCGGTGGTTGGCGCGGCCGATCCGCTGGAGGAGCCGCGACGAGCCCTTGGGCGCGCCCATCTGGATCACGCAATCGACATCGCCCCAGTCGACGCCGAGGTCGAGGCTGGCGGTGGCGACCAGCGCGCGCAGCCGCCCGTCGGCCATCGCCTGCTCGGCCTTTTGCCGCGCCTCCAGGCTGAGGCTGCCATGGTGCACGCCGATCGGCAGCTTGAGATCGTTGACCTTCCACAATTGCTGGAAGACGAGTTCGGCGAGGCCGCGCGTGTTGCAGAAGACGATCGTCGTCCTGTGCGTCTCGATCTCCGCCATCACCTGCGGGATGGCATAGATGCCCGAATGCCCGGCCCAGGGCACGCGGCCTTCGGGGAGCAGGATCGCGATGTCGGGATCGGCACCCTTCTCGCCCTGCACCAGGGTGACCGCATCGATATCGCCATAGGGCGCGAGCCAGGCGCGATAGCCGTCCGGATCGGCAACGGTGGCGGAGAGCCCGACCCGGCGGAAGCCCGGCGCCAGCCGCTCCAGCCGGGCGAGCGCCAGCGCCAGCAGGTCGCCGCGCTTGCCCGTGGCGAAGGCGTGGATCTCGTCGATCACCACCGTCTTCAGCCCGGCGAACATCGTCAGGCTGTCCTCATAGGAGAGCAGCAGGCCGAGCGATTCGGGGGTGGTCATCAGCACCTGGGGCGGGCGGGCGCGCTGGCGGACCTTCTTCTCGTGCGGCGTGTCGCCGGTGCGCGTCTCGACCCGGATTGGCAGGCCCATCTGCTCGATCGGGGTCAGCAGGTTGCGCTGCACATCCACCGCCAGCGCCTTGAGCGGCGAAATGTAAAGCGTGTGCAGCCCCTCGGCCGGCGCCTCGATCAGATCGGCCAGCGTCGGCAGAAAGCCCGACAGCGTCTTGCCCGCACCCGTGGGCGCGACGAGCAGCGCATGCCGCCCCGCGCGTGCGGCGGCGAGCATGTACCATTGATGCCGCCGCGGCGCCCATCCGCGCGCGGTGAACCAGTCGGCCAGAGGTGCGGGGAGATCGGCGGGCACGGATCCTATGTAGGGAGCGCGCAAGCGTCTGTGGAGGCGCTTCCCTTCTCGCCCTTCCCATGCTCCATTGCGCGCAGGGCAAATGGGGAAAACCGGATGAAGATGCTTCTCGCCACCGCCGCGCTCGCGCTCGCGCTCGCCGCACCCGCCGCTGCGCAGACGCGGCCGGACCAAGCCAAGTTCTTCGAACTCTACAAGGAACTGGTCGAGACCAACACCGTGGTGAATGTCGGCAGCTGCACCCAGGCGGCCGAGCAGATCGCCGCGCGGCTGAAGGCGGCCGGTTTCAAGGACGAGCAGCTCACGCTGTTCTCCACCCCCGAGCATCCCAAGGATGGCGGGCTGGTCGCGGTCTATCCGGGCACGTCGAAAAAGGCCAAGCCGCTGCTGCTGCTCGCGCATCTCGACGTGGTCGCCGCCAAGCGCGAGGACTGGACGCGCGATCCGTTCAAGCTGATCGAGGAGAATGGCTATTATTACGCCCGCGGCACCGCCGACGACAAGGCGATGGCGGCGGTCTGGGCGGATGCGCTGATCCGCTTTCAGCAGGCGGGGTACAAGCCCACGCGTACCGTGAAGCTGGCGCTGACCTGCGGCGAGGAGACGACCTGGGCGTTCAACGGCGCCGAATGGCTTGCCAAGAACAAGCGCGACCTGATCGACGCCGAATTCGCGCTCAATGAAGGCGGCGGCGGCAAGTCGGACGGGCATGGCAAGGTGCTCGTCCAGAGCATGCAGGTCGGCGAGAAGGCGGTGCAGAATTTCCGCCTCGAGACCACCAACCCCGGCGGCCACAGCTCGATCCCCGTGCCGGAGAATGCAATCTACGAACTGGCCGATGCGCTGGTGAAGATTCGCGCCTATGACTTCCCGCTGGAGCTTTCCGACACTACCCGCGCCTATTTCCTCACGGCAGGTGCGGCGCGGAAGGACGCGCTGGGCAAGGCCATGGTATCGATCGCGGTCGACCCGCAGGACAAGGCGGCCGAAGCCCTGCTCAACGGCGACCGCGTCTATCACTCGATGCTGCGCACCACCTGCGTCGCGACGCTGCTGGAGGGCGGCCATGCCAACAACGCGCTGCCGCAGCGCGCGGCAGCCAACGTCAATTGCCGCATCTTCCCTGGCCATAGCAGCGAGGAGACGCAGCGGGCGCTCGCCGCTGCGATCGGCGACGCGAAGGTCAGCATCACCCCGGTGCCGCCGCTGCGCCCGATCGCGAAGCCGCCGACACTGAACCCGAAGGTGATAAAGCCCGCCGAGACGCTGGTAGCGAAATACTTTCCCGGCGTGCCGCTGGTGCCGACCATGTCGACGGGCGCGACCGACGGCATCTTCCTCGCCGCCGTGGGCATCCCTACCTATGGCGTGCCGGGCGCCTGGGGCGATCCCGACGGCAATGGCGTACACGGGCTGAACGAGCGGATCGAGATCCGCTCGCTCTACACCGGCCGCGACTATCTGTTCGATCTGGTGAAGGCGTACGCCGAGCAGGAGTGACGCTCAGGCAGGCTCCACCCTGCCGTCCGCCACGCGGTAGCGGGTGGCAGTGGCGGGGACCGCCTCGAACAGCGCGGGTTCGGTGCCGGTCATCCATACCTGCCCGCGCCCCGCAAGCCGCTCGAACAGCGCCGCGCGGCGGCCGGGATCGAGATGGGCTGCGACCTCGTCGAGCAGCAGGATCGGCGGGGTGCCGACGCGGTCAGCGACCAGCTCGGCATGGGCGAGGACGATGCCGAGCAGCAGCGCCTTCTGCTCGCCGGTGGAGCAGAGATGCGCGGGCTGGGCCTTGTCGAGATGCGCGACCTGCAGATCGGCGCGGTGCGGCCCGGTGAGCGTCCGCCCGGCGGCGGCATCGCGGCGACGGCCCTCGCGCAGCGCTGCGGCGAGCGCGGGGGCGTCGCCCTGCCAGCCTTCCAGCGCGAGACCCGCACGCGCGAACGGCCCCACTGGCTGGTCGGCAAGCCGGGCACCCAGCGCCGCCACTGCCTCCCGGCGAGCCGCGTCGATCGCGGCGCCATGCTCTGCCATCCGCGCCTCCAGCGCATCGAGCCAGGCCGGGTCGGGCGGCAGCTCGTCCGCCAGCAGGCGGTTGCGCTCGCGCATCGCCGCTTCGTAGCGGGTCGCCTCATGCGCGTGACGGGGATTGAGCGCGAGGGTCAGCCGATCGAGGAAACGGCGGCGGTCCCCCGGCGCTTCGAGGAACAGCCGGTCCATCGCCGGGGTCAGCCACAACACCACCAGCCATTGCGCGAGGCTGGTCGCCGCCGCCGTCGCGCCGTTGACCCGCACGATCCGCCGCTCCGGCGCATCGGCACGGGTGCCGGTGCCGATCTCGGCCGCGTCGAGCGTCGCGGCGATGCCGAAGCCGCCCGGCCCGCCCTGCCGCGCCATTTCGCTCAGTGGCGCCCCGCGCAGGCCACGGCCTGGCGCAAGCAGCGATACCGCCTCCAGGATGTTGGTCTTGCCCGCGCCATTCTCGCCGCTCAGCACGACGAAGTCCGCACCGGGCGTCAGCAGGGCATCTTCGTGGTTCCGGAAGTCGGTGAGAAGGAGACGCTTGACGGACATGCCAGCGGCTGTAGCGCAGCACCTTGCCCACGAACACCGCTTGGCAGATAGATCGTGGCGAAGGGATAGAAACACATGATCCGCAAGACTCTCACCATTGCCACGCTCGCGCTGGTCGCGGCCTGTTCCAAGGCGCCCGAAGACGTGACCGCGCATTACGCTGCCGCCGGTGGCCGCGGCACCATCACCGTCAAGGCTGCCGCCAATGGCGATGCCAAGGTGGAAGCCGGCCCGCAAACGCTGATCCACAAGGGCGGCACCGATTACGTCGTGATCACCGACGGCAACGACAAGTTCGCCGCGAGCTTCGCCGATTTCGTCGGCGCCACGCAGGACATCGCCAAGGCCAAGGGCATGAAGCCCCAGGCGCTGCCGCAGGATCCGGAATATGAAGCGGTCCAGGTCGGCGAGGAGAAGGTCGGCGACCAGAAGGGCACGATCTGGAGCGTCCAGCCCAAGGGCAACCCCAACGGCGATTCGATCCGCATCGTCGTCAGCGACGACGCACGCCTGAAGAACATCGCCGCGGCGATCAGCATGCAGACCAAACTGACCGGCGCGCGCATGGCGACCGTGTTCACCAGCGTCCCCAAGGCCGAGAAGGTGCTGGAAGACGTGATCGCCAAGGGCGCCGTGCTCCGCCTCGGCGAAGCGCTGACGCTGCAGGACGTGAAGCCGGGCGCGATTCCCGCCAGCGAGTTCGCGCTGCCGACCGTTCTTGACCGTGCCGCGCTCCGCAAGCGGATCGAGGACCAGGCCAACAAGGCGCTCGAAGCCGCCAAGGCCGCTGGCGACAAGGCCGGTGCCGCACCGGCCGAGGGTGCGCCTGCTGCGCCCGCTCCCGCCGCGCCGGCAGCGACTCCGGCCGCGAAGTAAATCGCCGTCGACCATGAAAAAGGGCGCTCCGGCTTCGGCCGGGCGCCCTTTTTCTGTTGTCCGCCGGGAAGGCGCCCCAGTCTAAAGCGCCCCGATCCCCGCCTCGGCCAGCCGGGCCTGGGCAACGCGGTACCGCTTCGGCTCTGCGATCCCCAGCCGAGCGCGAGCCGCGTCCAGCGGCTCCTCGAGCAGTTGCTCATAATCCTCGGCGTGGAGCCAGCCGGCACGCTTGCCGTGGCGATAGCCTTCCCAGATTGCCTTCACGCAATCGAGCCGCCCGGTGGTGCGGATACTCTTGAGCGCACCGCCGATCGCGATGAAACCCCAGCCGGTGCCGCCGGTCTGCGCATAGGAAAAGGCGACCAGGCACAGCTCGCCGAGATGCTCGTCCGCCTTGTAGCCGGTTAGCACGTGCCAGAGATCGTGGATGTCGCGCTCGCGCCGGCCCATCCAGGCATAGGGATGCTCCACCTCGATGCCCTGGAAGCCGCCCTCGACCATGCTGACCTGCACCAACCCGTCCGCCGAATAGCCGGTCGAGTCGAGGAAATCGCGATAGGCGGCGCCGAGCGTGCCGGGCGCGAAGCTGTCGATCCAGCCGCGGTCGGAGAGCCGCTGGGACAACTCCAACCTGCGATAGGCAAGCCTGCCGCCACCCGGCATGCTGAGCAGCTTGCGATAGTTGCGCTGGCTGACATCGCCGTTGAGCGCGCGCATGATGCGGAAGACCTGTTCGGTATCGTCGCCATTGGCGAGCAGCCGGCGAAGCGCGGACAGGGCGGTGCCCCATTCGCGCTTGAGCGGGACGCCCGGGTTGATCAGCGGTTGCGGTGCCTGAGTCGCCATGCTGTTCGATCCGTGTAACTGACAGGCATGTAAATAGCAGAGCGGCGACGCGGATTCAACGCCGGGCCTGCATCCGGTTTGAGGCGGACGACGGATCCAGGGAGATCCGCCGCCCGACCCCAAGTCCCGGAAGTGCGACCCTCGGGGCTTGGCCCTCCTTATGGTCGCAAGCTGGCGACCGGCAAAGCCGGGGAAAGCGCGGGGGGCACTGGAAAGCGGCCGTCAACCATGGACATACCGCTGAATTCTAACGAAAAACCGGTGCGGGATCAGACCCGCATCGGCATCAATACGTAGAGCGCGGGCGAGCTGTCATTCTCGCGGATCAGCGTCGGCGCAGCCGCATCGGCGAGGTGCACCTCGACGAGATCGCCTTCGATCTGGCCGAGAATGTCCATCAGGTAGCGGCTGTTGAAGCCGATTTCGAAACCCTGCGCGGCATATTCGCCGGGCACTTCTTCCGCCGCCACGCCGTTCTCGGGGCTGGTGACCGAGAGCACGACCTTGTCGCGCTCCAGCGCCATCTTCACCGCGCGGGTCTTCTCGGTCGCGATCGTCGAGACGCGGTCGACGCCCTGCATCAGGCTCTTCGGATCAAGCTTGAGCAGCTTGTCGTTGGCGGTCGGGATGACGCGGCTGTAATCGGGGAAGGTGCCGTCGATCAGCTTCGAGGTCAGGATCGCCTGGCCCAGGTCGAAACGGATCTTCGACGGCGACAGCGACACGCCCACCGAGCCATCGACCTCGTCGAGCAGCTTGCGCAGCTCGGCCACGCACTTGCGCGGCACGATCACGCCCGGCATCGCATCGGCGCCGTCCGGGCAGGGCACGGTGACGCGTGCCAGCCGGTGGCCGTCGGTCGCCGCCGCGCGCAGCATGCGGCTGGCATCGTCGGTCACGTGGAAGAAGATGCCGTTCAGATAATAGCGCGTCTCCTCGGTGGAGATCGCGAAACGGGTCTTGTCGATGATCTGCTTGAGCGTCTCGGCGGGCAGCTCGAACGTGGTCGGCAGCTCGCCCTCGGCGATCATCGGGAAATCGTCGCGCGGCAGCGTGCCGAGCTGGAAGCGGGCGCGACCGGCGACCACCGTCAGCTTGCCCTCGGCCGCGGTGAGCACCACCTGCGAACCCTCGGGCAGCTTGCGCACGATATCGAACAGCGTGTGCGCGGACACCGTCGTCGCGCCGACCTGGTCGACCGCGGCGGGGATCGTCTCGTCGATCTGCAGATCGAGATCGGTCGCCATCAGCCGGATCGTGCCGCCCAGCTGCGCATCGATCAGCACGTTGGACAGGATCGGAATCGTGTTGCGCCGCTCGACCACGGACTGGACGTGGCTCAGGCCCCTCAACAGAGTTGCGCGTTCGATCGTCGCCTTCATGTACCTCAAACCCCCGGGCCGTCGCCCTACTTCTCACCCGGCGCGACCCGGCCGGTGGCAATGCGCCATGACGTACCCTTAACGCGAAAAAGGGCCGGAGCAAGCCGCTCCGACCCCCTTTTCCACAGTCAAACTGCCTTTTCGGCGATCAGAAGCGGACGCCGAGGCCCGTGATGATCTGGTGACGCTCCGGATCGACGCCATTGGTCTGCGAGCCATAGTTGGAATAGCGATATTCCGCCTTGGCGAAGACCTGGTTGGTCAGCTTGAACTCGGCACCGGCGCCCAGACGCCAGCCGCCGAGATTGTCGCGCTCGCGGAAGGAGAGCGCCGGGGTGGTGGCGGGCGAGTCATAATCGGTGATGAACTGGGCGTTGGTGTAGCCGGCCTTGGCGTAAATCAGCGTGCGCGGGTTGGCGACGAAGCCGAGACGGCCGCCGACATACAGATCGCGGCCCGCCTTCACGCGCAGCCGGTCGCCCGGATTGAGCACGTTGCTGGTGCGGTCGCTAATGCTCGAACCGGTCACTTCGCCCTCGACGCCGAACACCGTGCTGCCGCGCTGGATGTCATAGCCGATATTGCCGCCGAAGGTGACGCCGTCGCGCGATGCATCATAGCTCGACTTGTCGTTGACGCGGTCCCAGCCGACGATCGCCTCGGCGTGCGATCCGGCGAAGCTCTGGTCCTGCGACTGGGCGAAGGCCGGCACGGCAAAGGCCGACGACGCGATCAGAGCGGCGATGAAAAGCTTGGTACGCATGATGTTACTCCTCACTGAAGCCGCACCGACAGGGTGCGGCCTGACTTCAACCGCAACCCTCGGGAGGCTTTGGCTGGACGCTCGGTATCGAGGGGAAGGGGCGGGCCAACGCGGGCGCCGCGACCTGTTCTTCCTCCCATTCGCTCCCGGCGTGCTCCGCGAGCGGGGGGACGGATGCACCCCGCGCCCTGTCGGGGGCATGAACGAATCAGGGCCAAAACGGGGCATTGCGTTTCCCGGGGTTTCGCCCGAGAGACATGGCCCATGGCCAGCACCCGGAAAGGCCGCGACTTTGTCGCGCGGCATGGCGAGACCGTGTTCAACATTGCCCGGCGAATGCAGGGCGACCATCCCCATACCCCGCTGACCCGCGCCGGCTTCGCCCAGGCCGATGCGATGGGCGCGGCGCTGCGGGAACTGCTCGGGCCCAAGCCCAAGCTGACGCTCTGGGCCTCCAGCGCGGGCCGCGCGCTGCAGACGCTGGCGATCATCGCCGAGCATCTCGAGCTCGACTGGCACCAGACGCGCACCGACGACCGGCTGGTCGAGATCGGCATGGGCGCATGGAGCGGGCGCTATTATGCCGATCTGGAGCGCGAGGTGGGCAGCTTCCTTGATGCCGAGCACGGTCTCTACACCCGCCCGCCGGAGGGCGGCGAATGGTATGATTCGATCGCGGCACGCGTGTCCGCCTGGCTTGCCGATACCGACGAGGATCCCGGCGACCGGCTGGTGATCATGCACGGCATGTCGAGCCGCATCCTGCGCGGGGTGATGACCGGCCGCGACGTGCTGCCCCAGTTCGACGCGCCCGTCGCACCGGACCTGCCGCAGGGATCGATCGTCCGGATCGAGGGCGGCGTGGAGACGGTGGTACATCTCGGCACCGGGCGCGGCGCGGCGCCAGCATGATTCTGGTCCTCGCGCTGCTCGCGCTGGCGGGGCCGCGCGAGACGATCGGGATTTTCGAGCGCTGGGGGGCGTTTCGCGACGTCGCGCCGACGCGCTGCTTCGCGGTGGCGCGACCGGCCGACATCGCGCGGCGGGGCGAGGCCTATGTCAGCATCGCGAGCTGGCCGGCACGTGGCGTGCGGCACCAACTCTATGTCCGTCTCAGCCGCGCGCGGGCGGACCATGCGCGGGTAATGCTGGTCGCGGGCGAGCGGCGCTTCGAACTCACCGCCAGCCGCCGCGATGCCTGGGCACCCGATGCCCGCACCGATGCAGCGATCGTCGCGGCGATGCGCGAGGGCCGGGCGCTGAGCGTCGAAAGCGTCGACACGGCAGGTGTGCCGTTCGTCGACGGCTATGCGTTGCAGGGGGCGGCGAGCGCGATCGACGCCGCGACGCTGGCCTGCCTCTGACGCCGCAACCACGGCACGGCGCGCGCGCCCTCCGCAAAGCGGCGGGGAAGGTGACGAAACCACTGGCACGAAACGCCCCACGCACTATCTTGTCGGCGTGCGATCCCCGACCGTCTCCGCTCGCCTCGCTGATGGCGTCGCCTCGATCCCGGCGGCGCAGTGGGATGCCTGTGCCGGGCGCGACAACCCGTTCCTCAGCCATGCCTTCCTTTCGATCCTCGAAACCTCCGGCTCGGCAACTGCGCAGACCGGCTGGCAACCGCTTCCCATTGTCGTCGACGGGGCGGACGGCGCGCCCGCTGCCATCGCGCCGGCCTATGGGAAGAGCCACAGCCAGGGCGAATATGTATTCGACCACAGCTGGGCCGATGCCTGGGAACAGGCGGGCGGTCGCTATTATCCCAAACTGCAGGTGGCGGTGCCGTTCACGCCGGTGCCGGGGCCCCGGCTGCTGCTGCGCGACCCCGCCCAGGCACCCGCGCTGATCGCCGCGATCGAGGCGGTGGTGGACCAACACGGCCTGTCCTCGGGTCACGCGACCTTCGTCGAGGAAGCGCAGGTCCCGCTGTTCGAGGCGGCGGGCTGGCTCATCCGAACCGGCACCCAGTTCCACTGGCAGAATGACGGCTATGCGGACTTCGAAGAATTTCTGGGCGCCCTCGCCAGCCGCAAGCGCAAGGCGATCCGCAAGGAACGCGCCGCCGCGGTGGAAGGCCTGACCATCCGCCACCTGACCGGCGCGGAGGTAACCGAAGCGCATTGGGACGCCTTCTGGGCCTTCTACCAGGATACCGGCAGCCGCAAATGGGGCCGCCCCTATCTCACCCGCCGCTTCTTCTCGATGCTGGGGGAGGCGCTGGGCGATCGGGTGCTGTTGATCTTCGCCGAACGCGACGGTCGGCCGATTGCCGGCGCGTTGAACCTGATCGGCGCCGATGCGCTCTACGGCCGCTATTGGGGCTGTGTGGAGGACGTGCCGTTCCTCCATTTCGAGCTCTGCTACTACCAGGCGATCGACGCCGCGATCGCGCGCGGCCTGCCCCGGGTCGAAGCGGGTGCGCAGGGGGAGCACAAGCTGGCGCGCGGCTATGTGCCGGTGACCACCTGGTCGGCGCACTATCTACCCGACCCAGGCTTCCGCCGCGCCGTCGCCGACTTTCTGGTGCGCGAGCAGCAGGCGGTCGAACGCGAGCAGGACTATCTCGAGGCGCTGACCCCCTTCCGCAAGGCGGAATAGACTAGGCTTGAGCCGAGGTCGCCGTTCAGGCCGCCTCGTTCCGCTTCTTCAGCTCGTCGCGAATCTCGCGAAGCAGCACCACATCGGCCGGATCGGGCGCGGGCGGCGTGACGCCGCTGGCCTTGTCGCGCTCGGCGGCGGCCAGCACCTTGTTCACCGTGCGCACCAGCAGGAATACGATGAAGGCGAGGATCAGGAAGTTGATCACGACCGTGATGAACTGGCCGAAGCCGATCAGCGGCACGCCCGCCGCCTTGAGTGCGGCATAGTTGGAGGGCGAACCCGTGTAACCGGGCGGGATGGCGCCGAGACGCAGGAAATAGCCGGAAAAATCGACGCCGCCGAAGATCCAGCCGACCAGCGGCATGATCATATCGTCGGTAAGCGACTTGGTGATGTTGCCGAACGCTGCGCCGATGATCACGCCCACCGCCAGGTCCAGCACGTTGCCGCGTGCGATGAACGACCGGAATTCCTTCAACATTCGCCACCTCTCCCTTTGCGAAGGCGTCGCGACCTTGCCGAAGTCCCGTGCGGACGCCAACCCCCGGCGACCGATTTCGCTTCCGTCTGCCGGTGTGGGCGTCGTATAAGACACCCCGTTGATGGGATTTGGAGGAACCGATGAAGTTTCGTACCGCACTCGTGCCGATTGCAGCGCTCTCGCTCTCGGCCTGCGGACTCAACAGTGTTCCCACCGCCGAGGAGAATGCCAAGGCGAAATGGGCGGACGTGCAGGCCCAGTATCAGCGCCGCGCCGACCTGGTGCCGAACCTGGTCGCGACGGTGAAGGGCGCCGCCGCCTCCGAAGGCAAGATCCTGAGCGATGTGATCAATGCCCGCGCGAAGGCGACGTCGATCCAGGTCACCGCAAACGACCTTACCGACGCGAACAAGGTCCAGCAGTTCCAGCAGGCGCAGCAGCAACTCGGCGGCTCGCTCTCGCGCCTGCTCGCGAGCGTCGAGGCCTATCCGGACCTCAAGAGCCAGGCAAACTTCACCACGCTGATGAGCCAGCTGGAAGGTACCGAGAACCGGATCACCATCTCGATCCGCGACTATAACCAGGCCGTGCAGGACTATAACACCCGCATCCGCACCTTCCCCGACGCGGTCGGCGCCAAGATCTTCTACGGCGCCAAGCCGATGACGCCGTTCCAGGCCAAGGCCGGCGCGGACGTGGCGCCGACGGTCAACTTCGGGAACGGCAACTGATCCACGCGGCGCTCCTTGCGAGCGCCGTGCTGTTGCACGGCTGCCCCGTCGCGAAGGTGACACCGGCACCGCCGGTCGCCGGCGGCCGCGAGCTCCAGCGACCTTTGCCACGACTGACCGGCAGGGTAATGGATAGTGCGCACCTCCTCTCGCCCGCGCAGGTGGCCACCCTCACCCGGCGGCTTGCGCAGGCCGAGGTGCGCACCTGCCATCAGGTCGTGATCGTGACGGTGCCGAGCCTCGCGGGTGAGCCGATCGAACGTTTCGGGCAGCGAGTGGGTGATGGGTGGGGGATCGGCAGGCGCGGCTATGACGATGGCGTGCTGCTGATCGTAGCCCCCGCCGAACGCCGGGTACGGATCGAGGTAGGCAATGGCCTGCACAAGGCACTGACCGACGCCGAGTCCGCGCGGATTATCCAGAACGACATCCTGCCGCGTTTCCGGAAAGGCGCGATGGCCGATGGCATCGATGCCGGCGCTACCTCCATTCTTCGTGAGATCAGCTGATGATCCTGTTGCGTTTGCTTCTGGCCCTGCTCGTCCTGACGCCGTTGCCGGCGCTGGCCGACCCGACCTTCCCCAAGCTTACCGGTCGCGTGGTCGACGACGCGCATCTGCTTTCGCCCGAGCAGGTGGCGCAGCTCACCCGGCTCTCGACGGAGGTCGAGCAGGCGTCCAGCCGCCAATTGGTCGTAGCGACGATTCCGGACCTGCAAGGCTATGACATCGCCGATTATGGCTATCAGCTCGGCCGCGCTTGGGGGATCGGGCAAAAGGGGGCGAGCAACGGCATCATCCTGATCGTCGCGCCAGCGGACAGGAAAGTGCGGATCGAGGTCGGCTATGGCCTCGAACCGATCATGACCGACGCGCTTTCAAACCAGATCATCAGCCAGGTCATCGTGCCGAAATTCAAGGCCGGCGACATGGCGGGCGGCATCGTCGCCGGCGCGCAGGCCATTGCAGAGCAGATGAAGCAGCCGCTCGAGGCTGCGGAGCAGAAGGCGAAGGCCGCGCAGGATGCGGCGACCAAATCCTCCGCGCGAAAGCGGCAGGGCGGTGGGCTGCCGATCGGGCTGCTGTTCTGGTTCATCATCCTCGTCGTCATCCTGGTGCCGATGCTCGCGCGCTTCGGCGGGCGGCGTCGGCCCGGACCGTGGGACGGCCAGGCGTATCGCGGGCGCGACAACGATAGCGGCGTGCTGCCCATCGTGCTGTGGACCATTGCCAGCGAGATCGGCCGCGCGGCGAGCCATCGCGACGATGACGACGACCATGGCGGCTGGGGCGGCGGCGGTGGCGGCTGGGGAGGCGGCGGCGGTGGCGGCTTCTCCGGCGGCGGCGGGTCGTTCGGCGGCGGCGGCGCTTCGGGGAGCTGGTGAAGATGCGATTGACCGATCAGGACCGCGCGCGAGTCGCGGCAGCCGTGGCGCAGGCCGAACGGGGTACCAGCGGCGAGATCGTCACGGTGCTCGCCCGGCGTTCGGACGACTATGCCGATGTCGCGCTCCACTGGGCGGTCCTCGCCATGCTGCTGGTGCTGGCGCTGCTCGCCTGGCAGCCCTGGCCGATCGAGTGGCTGCACACGCGGCTGATCGATTCCTGGGCGCAGACCGTGCCGGCGCACTGGTATCTCACCGCCGCGCTGGTGGTGACCGCACTCACCTTCCTGCTCGTGCGGGTGGTACTCGCCAAGGACGCGCTCAGGATCGCGCTTGCGCCGGGATCGACCAAAACGCGCCGGGTCCATGCCCGCGCGCTGGCGCTGTTCCGCACGGCGGCGGAGAAGCGCACGACGGGCTCGACGGGCGTGCTGCTCTACCTGAGCCTGGCCGAGCACCGCGCCGAGATCCTCGCCGATTCGGCGATCCATTCGCGGGTCACGCCGGAGGTATGGGGCGGGGCGATGGCGGCATTGCTCGCGGACGTGAAGGAAGGTCGCCCGGCCGAGGGCATGGCGGCCGCGGTCGCCCAGATCGGCATCGTGCTCTCGGAGCATTTCCCCCGCGCCGCAGACGATGTGAACGAGCTTCCCGATCGCCTGATCGAGCTTTAAGGCACGGCCCATGACCGACGAACCGATCGAGACCCCCTGGGCGGGCAAGTGGATCACTGTGCGCCGCCAGGGCAAATGGGAATATGTCGCCCGCGCCAGGGGCATCCGCGCGGTGGTGATCGTCGCCATCGACGATCAGGACCGGGTGATCCTGGTCGACCAGTATCGCGTGCCGATGGGCCGCCGTTCGATCGAGCTGCCGGCCGGATTGATCGGCGATACCGAAGTGGGCGACACGGTCGAAGCCGCGGCGCGTCGTGAGCTTGCGGAAGAAGCCGGCTATGCCTGCGAACGCGTCGAGGAACTCGGCGAGTATTTCGCCTCGCCCGGCATGGTCAGCGAGAGCTTCACGCTGGTCCGCGTGCACGGCCTTACGCGAATCGGTGACGGCGGCGGCGTGGATGGCGAGGACATCAACGTCCATCATGTGCCGATGGCCGAGCTGCCCGCATTCATCGCCGATTGCCGCGCGCAGGGCATGGGCGTCGACGTCAAGATGCTGCTGCTACTCAGCGGCGCGCTGCTCGGGCGCGCCGGCTAAGCCCTGCGATCAGCGGAAATTGTCGGCGTAGGCCTGCAGCTTGAGCTTGCGCTGCGGCGCCGGCACGACGTGATAGGCATAGCCTTCGCGCTCGGCATACTCCTTCGCCGCTTCCAGCGTCGGGAAGGAAATGCGGACCTGGTTCGCGGTCTCGCCGCCGCCGGCCCAGCCGGTCAGCGGATCGGGCCGCTGCGGCGTGTGCGGCTCGAACTCGAGGACCCAGTTGTCGGTCCGGGCGCGGCCGGACTGCATCGCGTTCTTGACGCGCTGATAGATGCGAGCGGACTTCATGGGGGCACCCTTTAGCGCGCCCCGCGCGCCCTTGCATCAGCGTTTTTCGTCCGTAGCGTCGCGGAGGCCGCCGCCGGGTCGTCGGGCCAGGGGTGGCGGGGATAGCGGCCGCGCATTTCCTTGGCGACCGCCGCCCAGCTCCCCTTCCAGAACCCCGGCAGGTCGCGCGTCGTCTGGATCGGCCTGCCCGCGGGCGACGTGAGGCTGAGCACCAGCGGGACATGGCCGCCGATCATCGGATGCTCGGCGAGGCCGAACAGCGCCTGGACGCGCACTTCCACGGTGGGACCGGCTTCGGCGGCATAGTCGATCGGATGGGACGAGCCCGCAGGCGTCTCGAAGCGCGCCGGGGCGAGCCGGTCGAGCGTCTTCAGCCCGTCCCAGCCGAGCAGGTTCTGCAGCGCCTGGGTGAGCGATTCGGGTGCCACCGCATCGAGCCGACGCTTGCCCGCCAGTGCGGCGGGGAGCCAGTCGTCGAGCGTGGCGAGCAGCGCTTCGTCGGTCAGCGCGTCGATGCGCGCATAGGCGCCGCGGGTGCGGAGCGCCTGAGCGGTGTCGGACCAGGGGAGCAGATGCAGGCCGTGGGTGCGAACGCCCTCCAGCAGCGCCGATTCGATCTCGGCGGGTGTCGCGCCCGAGTCGCTGCCGCCGGAGAGGCGAACGGCGCCCAGCCGGCGTTCGCGCAGCGCCTCGATACGGCCGGTGGTCGGATCGAAGGTCACGGCGCGGCGAGTCTCGATACGATCGGCGAACAGCGATTCGACCGTGGCCGCGTCGATCGGCGCGGCGGAAAGGATGCGCGCGCCGGCGGCCATGCCCTGCGTCTCGGCGACAGCAAGCCAGTCGGCGCGGGCGAGCGGCGAAGTCGGGTCCAGCTTGAACCCGCGGCCGCCGACCGAGGCCCAGGTCTCGCCCGAGCCGTCGCGGCGCTTGGCGACGCGATCGGGGAAGGCGAGCGCGACGCAGAGGGCGACATCTTCTCCCTGCGCTCCCCCTCCCGCGCGCGGGAGGGGGCCGGGGGGTGGCCCCCCGGCCGCCGCACCGGAATCCCGTGTGGAGCGCGGGGGCCCACCCCCTAGCCCCCTCCCGCTCGCGGGAGGGGGGACCAGCCTGCTCCACCGTTCCGCCAGGCGCCGCCCATTTTCCGCCCGCTGGCCGCGCTCGCCCTTCCAGCGGCGCAGGCGCAGTTCGAGATCGGCGTCACTGCCCCCCAGCCCCCGTTCGCCGAGCAACACCGCGACCTCGGCCGCGGTCCGCGCCAGTCCGCGCTCGCTCGCGCGGACCAGCATATGGCCCAGCCGCGGCGGCAGCGGCAGGCGGGCGATCGCCTTGCCGTGGTCGGTCGGGCGACCGTCGCCGTCGATCGCCTCCAGTGCCCCCAGCCGCGCCCGCGCCTCGGCGATCGCAGCTTCCGGCGGCGGATCGAGCCAGGCCAGCTGGCGCGGATCGGTCACGCCCCAAAGCGCGCAATCGAGCATCAGCGCCGACAGGTCGGCCTCGAGAATTTCCGGCGGATCGAAGCGCGGCAGCCCCGCCGTAGCCGCCTCTTCCCATAGCCGATAGGCCGTTCCCGATCCCTGCCGCGCCGCACGCCCCGCCCGCTGCGTGACCGCCGCCTGGCTGGCCCGCTCGGTCACCAGCCGCGTCATCCCCGCCGCACGATCATAGCGCGGCCGCCGCGCCAGCCCCGAATCGACCACCACGCGGATGCCGTCGAGCGTCAGCGAGGTCTCGGCGATCGACGTCGCCAGCACGATCTTGCGCCGCCCCTCGGGATCGGGTGCGATCGCGGCGCGCTGGGCCGCGGGCTCCAGGCTGCCGTGCAGCCGGTGCAACACCGCGCCGCCTACGTCGCCCAGCCGCTCCGCTGTCCGCTCGATCTCGGCCACACCCGGCAGGAAAGCGAGGATGCCCCCCTCCTCTTCGCGCAGTGCCAGCCGCACCGCGCCCGCCACGCTATCCTCGATCCGCGCTTCCGCCGCGCGGCCGAGATGGCGCAACGTCAGCGGGAAGCTGCGGCCTTCGCTCTCCACCACCGGCGCATCGCCCATGAGTCCCGAGAAGCGGGTACCGTCGAGCGTCGCCGACATCGCCACCAGCCGCAGGTCGGGCCGCAGCGCGCCCTGCGCATCGAGCGCCAGTGCCAGCCCGAAATCGCTGTCGAGGCTGCGCTCATGCACTTCGTCGAACAGCACGGCGGAAACGCCAGCCAGCTCCGGATCGGACTGGATTCGATTGACGAAGATTCCCTCGGTAACGACCGTCACCCGCGTCGCCGCCGTGCGCTTGGTGTCCATTCGCGTGGCATAGCCGAAGGTCCTGCCGACCCCCTCGCCCGCGAGCGCCGCCATCCGCTCCGCGGCCGCGCGCGCCGCCAGCCTGCGGGGGGACAGCAACAGGATTTCTCCGGTGCACCACGCCTCGCCGAGCAGCGCCGGTGCCACCGCCGTGGTCTTGCCCGCACCCGGCGGCGCGACCAGCACGGCATTGCTATCCCCACGCAATGCAGCGAGCAGCGCCGGCAAAACCGCGTGGATCGGCAGGGGTGACGTCATTCGGCTGCAACCATTCGGGACAAGCGTGGTTAGGCGGACTCACCGCCAGAGGAGCGCGACATGGCACGAATCCTTTCCCAGTTCACCATCACCCCCGATAGCGACGGCGATTACACCCTCCACCTCGAGGACGAGGACGGCGAAACGATCGAAATGACGGCGAGCTACGAGCAGCTCGACCTGATCGTCGAAGCGATCGAGGACGTGCTCGACATGGACGAGGAAGACGCCCTCGAAGTCGACGCGGACGAAGAAGAGAAGACGACCGACGAATAATCCGTCGGCACCTTTTGATGACCGCATTTTCCGAGTCGCGGATCGCGAGCGATCCACTGGAAAATGCTCCGGCCGGCGCGCGTCAGTAGGCGCGCGCCACCGCGAATTCCACGGCTTCCACCATCGCGTCCTTCGCCTCGCAGGCGCGGAAGCCGCCCAGGGCGTCGATCGCGCGCTGGCCGTAATGCCGGGCACGGGCGAGCGTATCGTCCACCGCGCGACAGCTGCGCACCAGCCGGATCGCCTCGGCGAAATCCTCGTCCGAGATGCGGCGCCCCGAAATCGCTTCCTTCCAGAAGCCGCGTTCCGTCTCGTCGCCGCGCGCGTACGCCAGGATCACCGGCAGCGTCATCTTGCCTTCGCGGAAATCGTCGCCGGCATCCTTGCCCATGGTCGACGCGTCCGAAATATAATCGATCGCGTCGTCGACCAGCTGGAAGGCGATGCCGAGGTTGCGGCCATAGGCGTCTAGCGCCAGCTCTTCCGCCTCGGGGCGCTCGGCGACCACGGCAGCGACGCGGCAGGCAGCGGCGAACAGCGCGGCGGTCTTGGCACCGATGATGTCGAGATAGCGGTCCTCGGACAGGTCGATCCGGCGGACCGCGGTCAGCTGGTTCACTTCGCCTTCCGCGATCACCGCGCTAGCGTTCGACAGGATGTGGAGCGCCTTCAGGCTCTCCGCCTCGACCATCAGCTCGAACGAGCGGCTGAACAGGAAGTCGCCGACCAGCACGCTGGCCGGGTTGCCCCAGATGATGTTGGCAGTGCGGCGGCCGCGGCGCAGGTCGGAACTGTCGACCACGTCGTCATGGAGCAGCGTCGCGGTGTGGATGAACTCCACCGCGGCGGACAGCTTGTGGTGGCGCGTGCCCGAATAACCGAGCAGCCGGGCGCTCGCGAGCGTCAACATCGGCCGCATCCGCTTGCCGCCGCCCGCGATCAGGTGACCGGCAAGCTCCGGAATCAGCGGGATTTCCGACTGCATGCGATCGAGGATCACCGCGTTGACCAGGTTCATGTCCTGGGCGACCAGCGCCATGATCGGATCGAGCGAGGGCTGGGTTCGCGACCCCAGGCGGTGGACGGTAGCGCTCATATGCAGGTGCCTCTGGCCTTTGTGCATTGCAAAGGCAAGAGGCGCTTGCATGGCCGTGCCGCAGCGGCAAAAGAGAATGCCATGACCGACGCGACGCTGACCCGCTTCCGCCAGAGCATCGACAATATCGATGCGGCGCTCGTCTTCATGCTCGCCGAGCGGTTCAAGGTGACGCAGGCCGTCGGGCGCTACAAGGCCGAAGCCGGGCTGCCCCCGGCCGATCCGGGCCGCGAGGAGGCGCAGATCGCGCGGCTGCGCGGGCTGGCCCAGACCGCGGATCTCGACCCCGAATTTTCCGAGAAGTTCCTGCGTTTCATCATCGACGAGGTGATCCGCCACCATCGCCAGGCGCAGGAAGCCGAGAGCGATACCGGAACCCCCGGGGCCTGACTCCGTTGCTGGGCGTGAAACCCGAGGGGGCAAACGCTTGAGCGACGATTATCTGATCTTCCGGCCCGACGATGTCGACCTCAGCCGCTCGCCGCTGCGGGCCGGTGTCGACGACGGCACGTACGTGCTCGGCGCGTTCAACCCCGGATTCGCACGGCTGCCCAACGGCAATCTGCTGCTGATGGTGCGCGTTGCGGAAGCACTGCGCGATCCGGTGGTGGAGGGCCATGCGCGAGCGATTCGCTGGACGCCGTCGGGCTATGTGCTCGATGCCCATGCCGTAGCCGGGCTCGACATGGCCGATCCGCGCCAGTTCGCGCTCAAGGATCGCACCCCCCGGCTGCTCGGGCTCACCTCGCTGTCCTGGCTGCTTCCGGTGGAGCTGGATGCCGATGCCCGCACGGTGGTGGCCGCGCATTACGACAAGGCGATCGCGCCCTCGGCCTCCTATCTCGATTACGGCGTCGAGGATGCGCGGATCAGTTTGATCGACGGCACCTATTGGATGACCGTGTGCGGCGTCTCGGCGGAGCGGCACTGCACCGCGATGTATCGCTCCACCAACGGCCTCGACTGGGAGCTGCTCGGGGTGGTGCTCGACCACCAGAACAAGGACATGCTGCTGTTCGAGGGGCGGATCGGCGGGTTCTTCCACGCGCTCACCCGGCCGCTGGGCGAGGTGTATTTCGCCTATCCGGACGACTCTCCCTGGCTGGGCGGCCCCTCGATCAACCTCGCCCGCTCGCCCGACGGGCTGCACTGGAAGCCGCTCGACCGGCCGGGCATCCGCGCGCGCAAGGGCTCGACCTCGAACCAGCGGATCGGCGGCGGCAGCCAGCCGGTGCTGACCGATGCGGGCTGGCTGCTGATCTACCACGGTGTCGAGAAGCGCGATTCCGTCGGCATCTACCGCAGCTTCTGGGCGCTGCTCGACCGCGACGATCCCAGCGTGATCCTGCGGCAGGAAGACACGGTGCCGCTGCTGGAGGCCAGTCCGGCGCTGACCGCGGACATCGCGCACCAGCTGTATCTGCCGACGCCGGTGGTGTTCACCACCGGGCTGGTCGATGCCGGCGACCGCTACATCGTCGCGAGCGGCGAGGCGGATCTGGCCTGCCGGATCACGCATATCCCGAAGGCGCGATTCCGGTGAGCCTCCCTGCCTTCCACCGTGCCCCTGCGAAAGCAGGGGCACGAGCTACAGGACTCCCCCAATGACCGAACCGCTGTGGTGGCAAAAGGGCGTGATCTACCAGGTCTATCCGCGTTCGTTCGCCGACTCGAACGGCGACGGCATCGGTGACCTGGCGGGTATCACCGCGCGGCTCGACTATCTGGTCGATCTCGGCGTCGACGCGGTATGGCTGTCGCCGATCTTCCCCTCGCCCATGGCCGATTTCGGCTATGACGTGGCGGACTATTGCGGGATCGATCCGCGCTTCGGCACCCTCGCCGACTTCGATCGCCTACGCGACGCCGCGCACGCCCGCGGCCTCAAGCTGCTGCTCGACTTCGTCCCCAACCACAGCTCGAGCGAACACCCCTGGTTCCTGGAGAGCAAGTCCGCGCGCACCAGCCCCAAGCGTGACTGGTATATCTGGCGCGACCCCGCCCCCGACGGCGGCCCGCCCAACAACTGGCAGAGCTATTTCGGCGGCAGCGCCTGGGAGTGGGACGATGCCACCGGCCAATATTATCTCCACCAGTTCCTGAAAGAGCAGCCCGAGCTCAACTGGCGCAACCCGGCGCTGCGCGCGGCGATGCTCAACGCGATGCGCTTCTGGTTCGATCGCGGCGTCGACGGCTTTCGCATCGACGTATTGTGGCTGGCGATCAAGCACCCCGACTTCCCCGACAACCCCGCCAACCCGGACTGGCGCGAAGGCATGCAGGACATCGAGCGGCTGCTGCCGGTTCATTCCGCCGACCAGCCCGAGATGATGGAGATCATCGCGGCGATGCGCGACGTGGCGGAAGCCTATCCCGAGCGGGTGCTGATCGGCGAGATCTACCTGCCGATCCCGCGCCTCGTCGCCTATTATGGCGAAGGCGGGAACGGCGTGCACTTGCCCTTCAACTTCCACCTGCTCGACGCCCGCTGGGATGCCGCGGCGCTCGCCGCACTGATCAGCGACTATGAAGGCGCGCTCCCGGTCGATGGCTGGCCCAACTGGGTGCTCGGCAACCACGACAAGCCGCGCGTCGCCTCGCGGGTGGGTCCCGAGCAGGCGGCGGTGGCGATGCTGCTGCTGCTCACCCTGCGCGGTACGCCGACGCTCTACCAGGGCGACGAACTCGGCATGCCCAATGTCGCCATCCCGCCCGACCGCGTGCGCGACCCCCAGGCCCTGCGCGAGCCGGACACCGCGTTCAATCGCGACGAAGTCCGCACACCGATGCCCTGGGATGCCAGCGCGCATGCCGGGTTCAGCACGGTCGAGCCCTGGCTGCCGCTCAACCCCGATTGGGCGGAGCGCAACGTGATGGCGCAGCGCGACGCGCCGGACTCGATGCTGACCTACACCCGCGCGCTGCTCCAGCTGCGGCGGGCACATCCGGCGCTGTCGATGGGGAGCTGGCATTCGGTGTCGAGCGATGGCGCCGTGCTGGCGTATGAACGCCGGCATGGCGACGCGCGCGTGCTGATCGCGCTCAACCTGTCCGATGCGCCGCAGACATTGACGTTGCCGGAATGGGCCATGGCACTGACGCCCGCGCTCACCACGCCCGGTCACGACTTCCGCGTGGAGGGTACGACCCTCCCCCTCGCCCCGAACCAAGGCATCCTGCTCGCATGATCATCCTCCCCGCGCCCCTGCGAAAGCAGGGGCCCAGAGCACCAAGCGATTCGCGCTCCTACCCTGGGCCCCTGCTTTCGCAGGGGTACGGGCGGGAAAGGGGCACCCCCGCATGAAGATCGCCATGCTCGCGCCGATCGCCTGGCGCACCCCGCCGCGGCATTACGGGCCCTGGGAGCTGGTGACGAGCCTGCTCACCGAAGCGCTGGTCGCCCGGGGCATCGACGTCACGCTGTTCGCCACGCAGGATTCCGTCACCACCGCGCGCCTCGCCGGGGTTGTGCCGCGCGGCTACGAGGAAGATCCGGCGATCGACGCAAAGGTGTGGGAATATGCCCATCAGTCGCACCTCTTCGCCCGGGCGGGCGAGTTCGACCTGATCCACAACCAGGCCGATTTCCCCGCGCACGCCTATGCGCCGCTGGTCGACACGCCGATGGTGACGACGATCCACGGCTTCTCCTCCGAACGCATCCTGCCGATGTACAAGCCGTTCGAGGAGCGCGTGCACTATGTCGCGATCTCGGATGCCGATCGGCACCCGGCGCTGCGCTATGCCGCGACCATCCACCACGGCATCCGGCTCGACGAATTCGCCTTCGACGCCGAGGGCAGCGACGACCTGCTGTTCTTCGGCCGCATGCACCCCGACAAGGGCGCGGCCGAAGCGATCGCCGTCGCCCGGGCGACCGGCCGCCGGCTCGATCTCTACGGCATCGTCCAGGACCAGGGCTATTTCGAGCGGGACGTGCAGCCGCACCTCAACGACCGCATCGTCTATCACGGCCCCGTCGGCGGCGAGGAACGCCTCCGCGCGCTCGGCAGCGCCCGCGCGCTTCTCCACCTGATCAACTTCGACGAGCCCTTCGGCCTGTCGGTGATCGAGGCGATGGCGTGCGGCACGCCGGTGATCGCGATTCGCCGCGGATCGATGCCGGAGCTGATCGACGACGGCGCGACCGGCATCCTGGTCCGCTCGGCAGACGAGGCGGTGGCCGCCGTCGACCGCGTCGGAGCCATCGACCGCGCCGCCTGTCGTGCGGCCGTCGAAGCGCGATTTTCGGTGGGGGCGATGGCGGATGCCTATATCGCGCTCTATCACCGCATCCTGGACGGCGACGCCTAGGGTACGCCTAGCGCACCCCGAGCAGGGTCAGCGCGCGCGCCAGATCGGCCTGACGGAAGGGCTTGGGAAGATGTGCATAGTCCCGCCCCAGCCCCTCCACATCGGCATAACCCGATACGATCAGCGTCGGCACGTCGCCGAGCCGCGCCCGGACCTCCCGGGCCAGTTCGGTGCCGGTCATCCCCGGCATCAGATGGTCGGTCAGCAGCAGATCGGGCACGAAGCCCTTGTCCAGCATCCGTAACGCCGCCTCGGCGGAATCGGCGGTCTGCACCTGATATCCCAACGCCTGCAGCATCTCGGCGGCGGTACCGCGCACGATGTCCTCGTCATCGACCAGCAGCACGGTGCCGACGCCGTCGTGCGGCTCGTGCCGCTGCGGTGCCTCGACCGCAGCGACGGTATCGGCGCTGACCGGCAACCAAAGCTCGACCACGGTACCGCGGCCGGGCGTGCTTTCCAGCCCCATCGTACCGCCGAGCTGGCTCGCCAGGCCGTGCACCATCGACAGGCCAAGACCGGTCCCGCGCCCCACGCCCTTGGTCGAGAAGAAGGGCTCGATCGCACGGGCGAGCGTCGGCGCGTCCATGCCGTGGCCGATATCGCAGACCGCAAGCCGCACATAACGCCCCGCGCCCAGTGCACTCGGCGCCTCGGCGGCGGCACCGATACCCAAGCGGATGTCGAGCGCACCCCCGTCGGGCATCGCGTCGCGCGCGTTTACCACGAGATTGAGCAGCGCCATCTCCAGCTGGTTCGCATCGGCATGGGCCGGCGGCAGGGTATCGGGCTTGGCGATCGACAGCGCGATCTTCGGCCCCAGCGTGCTGGCGAGCAGCGGAACCATGCCGTCGACCAGCGCGATCATGTCCACCGGCGCCGGTTGCAGCGGCTGGCGGCGGGCAAAGGCGAGCAGGCGCTGTACCAGCGTGCTCGCCCGCTCCGCCGACCGCATCGCACCGTCTACCAGCCGGTGAAGCATCGGATCGTCGCCGCGCTTGCGCAGGATCAGGTCGAGGCTGCCGACGATCGGCGTGAGCAGATTGTTGAAGTCGTGCGCCACGCCGCCGGTCAGCTGGCCCATCGCCTCCATCTTCTGGCTCTGGCGCAGCGCCGCTTCGGTCTCGTGCAGCGCGGCGGTGCGTTCCTCGACGCGGCGCTCCAGCGTCTCGTTGGCGGCGCGGACGTCGGCGAGCAGCCGGGCATTGTCGATCGCGACCGCGGCCTGGGCGGCAAGGCTGCGGGCCAGCGCCTCGTGCCGGGCGGTGAAGCGGCCGGGCTGGGCATGGCCGAACAGCAGCCCCCCCAGCACCGATCGGTCGCGTGACACGACCGGCACGCCCAGATAGCTGGCGATCAGGGGATGTCCGTCCGGCATCCCGTGATGCGGTGCGAATTGCCCATAGGCCGGCTCGCGCGTCACATCGTCCGAGCGGATCACCACGTTGCGGAAGATGGGATCCATGATCCCCGTCGCCCGCGGCCGGCCCAGTCCCTCGAAGCGGCGGCGCTCCTCTCCGGACAGGGTGAACAGGTGCAACCGCTCGCCGCTCTCGTCCATCACATTGTGGAAGAAGGCGCCGACGCTCGCACCCGTCAGCTCGACGCCGGCGTCGGTGAGCATCTGCACCAGCCGCTCGAGGTCGTGCTCCGCCGACAGCGCCGCGCCGACGCGGTTGAGCGTTTCAAGCGCATGCTGGGCGTTGCGCTCCTCGCTCACATCTTCGCAGGAGATGGCGATCTGATGGATCGTCCCTTGCCAGTCATGGACCGGTACCCAGTTCTGCCGCCAGGTGGAGGTGCCCTCGGGCCGGCCGCGGGTGGGCCCGGTGATCTCGATGCCGAGCAGCGCCTCCCCCGCGAGCACCCGGTACAGCGCGGCCACGACCTGATCGGTCAGCTCGGGCACGATCTCGCTGACATGGCGACCGATATGGTACGCCACGGGAAAGCCGTTCCATTCCGCCAGCTGCCGGTTGACCCGCACATAGCGCAGATCGGCATCGAGCACCGCCAGCCCGACCGGCGAATTGTCGTACATGACCGCGAGCTCGTCCGCCTGCTGGCGGGCGAGCGATTCGCTGGCGCGCAGCGCCACCTCGCTGTCGCGCAGCCGCTGCTCGGTCTTCACCCGCTCGCTGGTTTCCGAGACGACGGACATCACCCCGCCGACCGCGCCCGCCGCATCGAACACGGGGGATAGCGAAATGTCGAAATGCACGATTTCGCCATAGCCGTGCCGTTCGGTGTAGAACCGGCGATCATGCGCGGAGAGCGTCTTGCCCGTTTCGCGGACATAGTGGAGCATCGGCCCAAGATCGTCCCAGGTTTCTGCCCAATGCTCCCGGGCGATACTTCCCTGCGCCTGCGGGTGCTTGTTGCCGATCGTCTGGGCGTAGGCTGGATTGTAGACCGCGATATAGTCCGGCCCCCAGAACAGCGCGATCTGGGCATGCGACGGCAGGATCAGCGCCAGCGCGTTGCGCAAGCTCAAGTCCCAGGTCTCGGGGGCGCCCAGCGGCGAACCGGACCAGTCGCGTGACGCGATCAGCCGGTCCATCGGGGTGCGACCGCCCGCGTCGACGATGCCCGGAGGCGTGCTCATCCCTCCGCCGGAACGATCGGGTTGATGTCGCGACGGGGCCCCGACGTGCGCCGGTCGAGCGCCGCGCGGATACGATCCGCCAGCTGCTCGCGGCGATAGGGCTTGCCGATCACGTCGAGATTCGAGCCGCGCGGAATGTCGGCGACCAGATCCTCGTTATAGCCGGTGGTCATCAGCACCGGCGTGTCCGGATGGATCGCGCGGAACTGCTCGACCAGCTCAAGCCCGCTCATGCCGCCAGGCATGACGATATCGGTGAAGAGAAGGTCGATCTTCTCCGTCTTGAGCCGTTCCAGCGCCTCTTCGCCGCTCGACGCGAGCACGACGCGATAGCCGAGCGCGGCGATCTGCTCCTGCGCCAGCGCGCGGACGTCGTCGCTGTCCTCGACCAGAAGGATCGTCTCGCTGCCGCCGGTCGCGCCCGCGCCGGGCTCGTGCTTCGGCGCAGGGGAAGACGGCGCCGTCCCGCCCATCGCATTGGCGACCGGAAACAACATGCGAATCTCGGTGCCCTCGCCGGGCGCGCTGTCGATTTCCAACCGTCCCAGCGATTGCTGGACGAACCCATGCACCATCGCCAGACCCAGGCCGGTGCCGCGTTCGGCGCCCTTGGTGGTGAAGAAGGGCTCGATCGCGCGGCGGCGCACATCCTCGGTCATGCCGGTGCCTTCGTCGCGGATCGTGAGGACCACATAGTCGCCCTCCGGCAGCTGGTGCATCGGCGCATCGCCGTTGAGCTTCCAGAGCCGCGTCCCGATCGTGACGGTGCCGCCCCTGGGCATGGCGTCGCGCGCGTTGAGCAATACGTTGAGTATCGCCATCTCGACATGGGTAGGATCGATCTGCACCGCCGGCAACCGCCGCTCGAGCGCGGTGACCAGCCGGATCTGCGCGCCGACGGTGTTGTCGAGTAGGTCGCCGAAATCGTTGATCAGTTGATTCATGTCGACGGTCTTGGGCTCGAGCCGCGTCTTGCGCGCGAAGGCGAGCAGCTGGCGGGTCAGCTTCGATCCGCGATCGGCGGCACGGGCGGCGTTGTTGAGCAGACGCTGGTGCCGCTCGTCCGCCACCTGGGTCGCGACGATGTCGATATTGCCCGACACGACCTGAAGCAGATTGTTGAAGTCGTGCGCCAGGCCGGCGGTGAGCTGGCCGATCGCCTCCATCTTCTGCGCCTGACGAAAGGCCTGTTCGGATTGGCGCCGCCGCGTCACGTCCAGCTGACTTGCGAAGAAATAGAGCAGCTCGCCCTCCTCGCTGAGGACGGGAGCGATGAACACCGCATTCCAGAAGGAGGAGCCGTCGCGGCGATAGTTGATCAGTTCAAGCGCAATAGCTTCCTTGCGCGCAACCGCCTCGCGCAGTTCCGCGACGGCATCCCGATCTGTCTCCGCGCCCTGCAGGAAGCGGCAGTTGCGACCGAGGATCTCATGTTCCTCGTAGCCAGTGAGATCGAGGAACGCCTTGTTGGCGAAGACGATCGGATTGTCGTCCTGTCGCGGATCCGTAAGGATCATCGGCATCCGCGTCATCTGCAACGCTGCGAAGAATACCGTGCTGCGGTCGCCCAGGCCGGGAGTCCCGATGATCGACCGCTTCCAATGATGCGTGGGATGATTGCCCGTCGGGCTGTAGGAGGTCGAATCGTTCAAATCGCCGGCAGGCTCTCCGGTCGCGGCGGGCTTATGCTCGTCGTCATTCTGCACGCGTCTGGCTTCCTCGTGATCACAGCAACCCGCCAGAAAAATGCGCGAAACGCCGTTTCGGTTTCGAACCTTTTGGAAGCATAGGGAATTGTCAGCTGTGCCGCCAGTCCAGCCGCGACCAGCCGCGCGTCTGCGCCAGCTTCGCCAGCGGCCCGTGCGCGTTGACCGCGAACGCTTCATCGGCCCAGCCAAGCAGCGGCGCATCGGAAACATGGTCTGAATAGGCACGAACATGACAGTTCGCCCGGAGGAGGCCCTGCGCCGCCAGCCAATTTTCGATCATATGGAGCTTTACGGGCCCGTAACAGTTCTCGCCCTCGAGTTCGGAGAGAATATGCCCCTGCCCGTCCCGCTTCGCATTGGTGCCGATCACGTCGTCGAAGCCCAGCCGCTTGCCGATAGCCTCGGCATAATAGCGATGCGACGCGGTTGCCATCACCAGTCGGTAGCCGGCGGCGCGATCCGCCTCGATCTGCGCGCGGGCACCCTGCAGCACGCCTTTCTTCAGTTCAAGCTCGGCAAACGCTTCCGCCACCGCCGTCATCTCGGCCGGGGGCAGGGCGCGCCCGAGCAGCAACCGGTGCGACAGGCGCTTGAGGCCCGCCCGGTCGATCCGACGGGCAAGATAGGCGAGCCCGCCGAGCCCCACCACCGGGAACAGCGCAAGCCGCCATGGCGCGCGCGTGCTGGCGACGTGCAGCAGGAACCGCGTCCATGTCGGTTTCGCGGTGATGGTCTTGTCCATGTCGTAGATGGCGAGGCGTTGCATTGCGCTCTCTAGCCACGGAGGAACTTGCCGTTCCAGCCAGAATCGCGGAAAGGGGGTTCCGATGAGGGCACCCGCCGACTTTGAACGGTCCGACAGCAACGGCGAGGCGGTGCTCCGCTTCTCCGGCAACCTTTCGCTCGCCTGCCTGGGCGACCTGGCCGATCGGCTGGAAACCCTTGAGGGCCCCGTGGCCCGACTCGATCTCAGCGAAGTCGGGCGGATGGACACGGTCGGTGCATGGGTGGTCCATCGCTTCGCGCGCGACCGCGGTGCGACGATCGACGGCCTGAACGCCGACGAGCAGCATCTGCTCGAGCAGGTGGTCGCCGCCGAACATCCCATTCAGCTGCCGCCGCCGCCGCCGGGATCCTTCACCTTCGCGCTGAACGAAATCGGCGCAGCCGTCGTCAATTCGGGCCGGACCCTGTATGGCCTGCTCGGCTTCATGGGCGCGACCGTCCTCGCCCTGTGGCACGTCATCACCCATCCCCGCCGCTTCCGCTTCAACGCGACCGTGCAGCGATTCGAAGTCGTGGGCGTCGGCGCGCTCGCGATCATCGGGCTGATGAGCTTTCTGATCGGCATCGTCATCGCCCAGCAGGGATCGGTGCAGCTGCGCCAGTTCGGCGCGGAGATCTACACGATCAATCTGCTCGGCCGCATCACCTTGCGCGAACTCGGCATCCTGATGACCGCGATCATGATCGCCGGGCGTTCCGGATCCGCCTTCGCCGCACAGATCGGCACGATGAAGCTGACCGAGGAAATCGATGCGATGCGCACGATCGGCGTGTCGCCGATGGAGGCGCTAGTGCTGCCGCGCGTCTTCGCCGTGGTCTTCATGCTGCCGCTACTCGGCTTTTATTCGTCAATCATCTCGATCATGGGCGGCGGACTGCTCTGCTGGGTGGATCTCGGCATTCCGCCGATCACGTTCATCCAACGCGTTCGAGAGGTTGTGCCGCTGACCGACCTGTGGGTCGGCCTGGTCAAGGCACCGGTGTTCGGCGCGATCATCGCGATCGCCGGCTGCTTCCACGGCATGCAGGTGGAAGGCGATGCCGAGCAGGTCGGCCAGCGCACCACCACCGCGGTCGTCCAGGCGATCTTCCTGGTGATCGTGCTCGACGCTTTCTTCGCGGTGTTCTTCACCAATGTTGGCTGGATATGAGCGACAACACCAGCACCACCGAGGACCGTGAAACGATCATCCGCGTCCGCGGCCTGCGCAACGGCTTCGGCGATCAGATCGTTCATGACAATCTAGACCTCGACGTGCATCGCGGCGAGATACTCGGCGTGGTCGGCGGATCGGGCACCGGCAAGTCTGTGCTGATGCGCTCGATCATCGGGCTGCAGATGCCGCTCGACGGCACCGTCGACGTGTTCGACGAGAACACGATCGGCCGCGAGGAGACCGAAGCGGTCGATATCCGCAAGCGCTGGGGCATCCTGTTCCAGGGCGGCGCGCTGTTCTCCACGCTGACCGTGTCCGAGAACGTCCAGGTGCCGCTCAAGGAATATTATCCGGGCCTGGATCAGGCGCTGCTCGAGGAAATCGCTGCCTACAAGGTTGTGATGACCGGGCTGCCGCCGGAGGCCGGCCCCAAATATCCCGCAGAGCTGTCGGGCGGCATGAAGAAGCGGGCCGGGCTTGCCCGGGCGCTGGCGCTGGACCCGGAGCTCCTGTTTCTCGACGAGCCCACCGCGGGGCTGGATCCGATCGGCGCGGCCGCGTTCGATGAGCTGACCGCCTCGCTCCAGAAGACGCTGGGCCTGACCGTGTTCCTGATCACCCATGATCTCGACACACTCTACGCCATTTGCGATCGCGTCGCGGTGCTGGCCGACAAGCGGGTGATCGCCGTGGGCACGATTCCCGAGCTGCTGGCGTTGGACCATCCGTGGATCCAGGAATATTTCAATGGACCGCGCGGCCGCGCTGCGGTCGCGGGCCCGAACCGGCGCGTGCACGAGGATAAGAGGGGCTGATGGAAACGCGTTCCAATCATGTGCTGGTCGGCGCCGTGGTGCTGATCCTGCTGGCGGTGCTCGCGCTGTTCATCGTCTGGCTGTCGCGGCTGGGCGGCGGGGACGAGCGCCAGTACGACATCTTCTTCAAACAGTCGGTGGACGGCCTCAGCCCCGGCTCCTCGGTAAGCTTCTCGGGCGTGCCCGCCGGGCAGGTGAAGGAAATCCAGTTCTGGCGGCCGGATCCCAGCCTGGTGCGCGTGCGCATCAGCGTGCGGCCCGACGTGCCGATCCTCGAAGGCACCAACGCGACCATCCAGGGCAGCTTCACCGGGCCGAGCACTGTGCAGCTCGACGGCGCCGTGAAGGGGCAGCCGCCGATCGAATGCCCCAAGGACAATCCCCGCGCCGCATGCCCGCTGGGCGTGCCGGTAATCCCGACCAAGCAGGGCGGCCTTGGCGCGCTGCTTAGCTCGGCGCCGAAGCTGCTGGAGCGGTTGACCACGCTCACCGAGCGCGTGTCCGACCTGCTGGACGAGAAGAACCAGGCGTCGATCTCGGGCATCCTCGCCAACACCAACCGCCTGACCAAGTCGCTGGCGGATCGCGGACCGGAAATCGCCGCCACGCTGGCCGAAACGCGGGTCGCCATCCAGCAGGCCGGCGCCGCCGCGCAGCAGATCGGCCAGCTCGCCGCCACTACCAATGGCATGATGGCTAGCGACATCAAGCCGACCATTGCCAATTTGAACGCCACCATCACCTCGGCGCGCAAGAGCGTCGAGACGCTGGATGCGACGATCGGCGATGCCCGGCCGGGAATCCAGGCCTTCTCGAACAAGACGATGCCCGAGGTCGGCCAGCTCGTGCAGGATCTGCGCGAGATGTCGCTGGCGCTCACCAATGTTGCGCACAAGCTTGATCAGGGCGGAGCCTCCAGCCTGATCGGGGCGCCTGCGCTGCCCACCTACAAGCCGAAGAAGTGAGGTTCCGGATGAACAAATCTGTCATCGCAGCGCTGCTCGCCGCCGTGCCGCTGTCCGGATGCATCTCTTTCGCGGCCAAGCCGCCCGCCTCGCTGTTGACGCTGCAGCCGACGGCGGTGCTGCCGGCGGGTACGGTGCAGGAATCCGGCACGGTGAAGGCTGTGACCATCGGTCCGGTGAACGCGCCGCAGGAACTGGCCACCACCCGCGTGCCGGTGCATTCCGGCCCGGGCGGCACCACCATTGCCTATGTGAAGAATGCCCAATGGGTGGAAGGTCCCGCCAGCCTGTTCGGCCGGCTGCTCGCCGATACCGTCGCCGCGCGCACCGGCCGCATCGTGCTCAGCCGCCGCCAGTCACTGAGCACGCCCAGCGCCAGCCTGGGCGGCGACGTCCGCAGCTTCGGCGTCGATGCAAGCAAGATGGAAGCTGTGGTGGTGTTCGACGCCTCGCTCGGCCGCGAGGGCACCCAGGCGTTCGAGCGCCGCCGCTTCGAGGCGCACGTGCCGATCACCGCGGTCACCACCGCAGCCATCGGCCCCGCGCTCAACCAGGCCGCCAACCAGGTCGCCGCCGAAGTCGCCGACTGGGTCGGCAAGTAAGCGATCAGGGCCGGCGGCGGATCGCTGCCGGTAGGTCGCAGACGTTGAGCCCCGTCGCCACGGTCGGCGGGGCGGGGTTCTCGCGCAGCGCCAGCATCGCGGCATAGCGCGGGTTGTCGGTCGCGCGGACCTGGAAGTGCGGCCGCTCGTCGGGGGGCAGCTGGCTGGCGAGCCGCACCCATGCGATGCCGGTACGCTCGGCTTCGGTCGCATAGACGCCCATCGCCGCATCGCTGCGCGGCAGCGCCGAGAGATACTGCATCCCCTCGATGATCCGCCCCACCACCGTGTAGTTGCGGTCGAGCCGCCGCGCCGACTGGCCGATTGGGGTGAACAGCTCCGATCCACTGCCGGTATCGGGCAGCGCATCGCGCGCCACGCCGACCATGCCGTAGCAATGGGTGAGCCATGCGGCCCTGCCGTCGCTGGCGATCGGCCAGCCGTCGGCCGTGACCCCGGTCGCGCTAGCATAGGAATCGGGCTTGGCCAGGCGCTGGGCGGGAGTGAAGGCGCCGATCTCGAACTCGGCGGGCGGGCGGGTAAGAAGCTCGGGCGGCAGCGCCTTTTTCTCGGTGGGATCGCCCCATTGCGCGACCCAGTTCTCTTGCACGCGGTAGACGCTCTCCCCATCCCACCAGCGCGCGGCGGCGAGCTTGCGGATATTGGCGACATGCGCAGGCGCGAAGCGCGCGGCGAGGCGGATCGCGACCTGCTTGCCGCTGGCAAGTTGGATCAGCAGGATTTCGTCATCGGGAATGGCGTGCCAGTCCTCGGGGACGGGTTCGGCCGCCGAGGGGGCAGGGCGCGGCGGCGCGGCGGTCTGCCGGGCATTCTGGGCGGCGAGCGGCGCGGCGGTAAGGGTCGCGGCGGCGAGGACAAGCAGGGTTTTTGCCATCGGAAGAGCTTGGCATGGCAACGGGCGCTTGCCTAGGCCGCCAAGGGACGGTAGGGCACGCGCCTTCCAGGTATTCTGCGGAGCGGTGGCCGAGTGGTCGAAGGCGCTCGCCTGGAAAGTGAGTATACGGCAAAACCGTATCGAGGGTTCGAATCCCTCCCGCTCCGCCACCTGCGCCCTTTTTGGGCCTCCCCAAACCCGCTAAAAACTGCTAAAAAGCCGCAGAAATCAGCGGTTTTTTCGTTCCGCTGCGTTTCACTCGATCCGACACGATCTCACGCGAAGTGTGGGGAAAAGTGTGGGGAAGAATGAGGTGGAGGTGGCATGGGAAAGCTCACTGCGCTCAAGATCCGGTCGCTTACCGAACCCGGTCGCTATTCCGATGGGGATGGCCTGTTCCTCGAAATCAATGGCAAGGGAGCAGCCAGCTGGATCCTCCGGGTCCAGAATAATGGGAAGCGCCAGGATATCGGGCTGGGCTCCTCAAAGGCCGTTTCTCTCAAAGAGGCTCGGGAAGCTGCCTTCGCTACCCGCCAGAAGATCGCGCAGGGCATCGACCCTGTCGCTGAACGGAAGCAGGAGCGGCAGGTCATTCCGACGTTCCGACGAGCTGCCGAAATGGTCCATGAGGAACACGAGAAGGCTTGGAAGAACGGCAAGCATCAAAACCAGTGGATCGCGACGCTGAAGACCTACGCCTTCCCCAAGATGGGCGATCGGTTGGTCAGCGAGATCGAAGGGCCGCTGATCCGCGATGTGCTGGCGCCGATCTGGCTGGCGAAGCCGGAAACAGCGCGCCGCGTCCGGCAACGCATCGGCACAGTTCTCGACTGGTCCTATGCACGCGGGTTTCGCACGACCGAAGCACCGATGCGTTCGCTGTCCAAGGGGCTGCCTCGCCAGCCCAAGAAGGACAACCATTTCGCGGCTCTGCCTTATGCCTCGGTACCGGATTTCATGGAGAAGCTGGGCGCGCGTGAATCGGTGGGCCGCGTCGCGTTGGAAGCGCTGATCCTCACAGCGGCGCGATCAGGCGAAATTCGGGGAGCGACCTGGTCGGAACTCAACCTGGAAGCAGCGTTGTGGACGATCCCGGCCGAACGGATGAAAATGGGGCGAGTGCACGTCGTGCCTCTCGCACCCCAAGCAGTGGCCGTGTTCGAGCGCGCCAAGAAGTTCAAGGCTGGCGCTAGCGACTTGGTGTTCCCCGGTCAGAACGTGAAGAAGCCGCTCTCGGACATGACCCTCCTCAAGATCCTACGGGACATGGATCTCGCGGTGACCGTGCACGGGTTCCGCTCGGCATTTCGTGATTGGGTTGCGGAGCAGACCGACTATTCGGGCGAGATTGCAGAGGCGGCGCTTGCCCACACGGTCTCGAACAAGGTCGAGGCCGCCTATCGCCGGACCGACTTCCTCGACAAGCGAAGGTTCCTCATGCGTGATTGGAGTGCCTTTTGTACGAAGGCGCGCGATCGACCGATCAGCAAGCAGGTGGAAGCGGCGGAGTCTGGACGAAGTTGACGTTGACCCTTTCACGTGTGCTATACGCATAATACACATGCGGGAGGTCTCGTTTTGCGCTCTTCACTTGGGTTTTGGCTTGCTTGCCTGACCGCCGCTACGACGCTTGGCAGCCCATCGGCAATGTCGCAGCGATCCGGTTCGGAGGGCGCTGCTCCATGGCCCATCCAGGTCAGCGCGAAGGTACCATAAGCGCCAGCACTCTCACCTTTCAGATGCCGCTTGGGCATCCGGTCTGGTCCTATGCCGACGAGGCGTCCGGCCGCCTCGTCGACGTCGAGGTGGACGTACGCGCGCTGCTAAGCCTGAGCTATGCGGGATCCGCCAAATACGCGACGACGCCCACCCTCGTTGGCAAAAGACATGTCGTCGAGCAGGTAGCCCGAGGCATCATCGACCGCGAGGGTCCGAGCTTCGTTCAGCCGGTGCGCGTGACGGTGCGAGACGTTTGACCTCGGCCGCCGCGGTGCGCGAGGCGATCGAGCGATCGATCAACGGAAGTCTGGATCGTGTGTCTACAGATTGACGTCGATTGCGCCGCAGAGCGGCCGCCACGGTTCCGCCTGGCTGGCTTTATGCCCCTTCCTGCCGACGCGGCCGGCTCACCGCAGGCGGCGGAAATAGAAGTTTCTGACGAAGGGCGCGCCACCGGCGTCGGCCGCCGCCGCAGATTCCGTCATTTCCTTGCCGTCCGATGAAATTGCATACACCCGCACCGAGCCCAGCATCTTGTTCTTCGCAAGGCTCATGACCAGCACGTTGGACGCCGGCTGGTTGATCGCCGCGCTGTCCGCCTCCGAGTTGTCGCCTTCGCCTGCCGACGCCGATCCGTCGCGTGCGTAGCGCACCGCCATGTGCCGGACGCTGCCGTCCGGCGCGGTGATGTCGACGGTCGTCCGCCACTGACCGGCGCCGACATCCTCAAAGGTGTAGAGGACCCGGCGGGGCGGCGGACCATAGTTGGCAGGCATGCGGCTGAGGTCCAGCTCCCAGGTTCCCAGGAAGGGGGACCGGTTGGCGGCGGCGGGATCGTCCGGCCCCGCGATGGCCGCCCCGACGGGCATCAGTAATAAGGCTGTCGCTGAACATCGCAGGATGAAACGCAGGGCTGCGGTTCGCATGCATCGTCTCCTTGCCCCGAGGAGGCGGCGGGGGCTCCGCAGCGACGAACGCGTCGCTTCATGGCACCGCTTGTGGCCATGCGGCCACGCGCTCCGGGGCGGTGCACCCGAAGACCAACTCGAATTTCGTCGCGGTGCGACGTGCTTACCGGACCGGCGTGGGTGCCGAACCGGGCGAGAAATGCGCGTGCCAGCGCGCCACGCTGGCAATGATCGCCAGCTCGATCGCGAGCACCGCACCCTGGAGCAGCGCCTGCCGGCCATCGATGAACAACACGCTGAGGAACGTCACCAGTGTCGCCGATGCGGCCAGGCTCAGGCTGCCCCAGCGGAGTGCAGCCGCCCAATCGCGCTCCAGCACCACCCAGGCGATCCGCACATGCCCCAGCCCGATCAACAGCTGCAGCAGCGCCAGCGACGGGATCGCTGCCTGGTAGACGCCGCGCAGCAGGCTCTCCTGCAGCCCGCCGTCGATCAGCGCGCCGCCCAGCCCGTGCCGGCCGGGATAGAGATAGGGCAGCCCGAACAGAGCACAGCCGATCTGCAGCGCCGCCATCGGCAGTAGCACCCCGATCGCCACGGCATAGCTGGTGAGGACGAATTGTCCTTCCTCGGCCGCAAACAACCCGCGCCCTGCTGCCAGGAGGCAACCGAACGCGAACTGCACCGGCGCGCCTTCGGCGATCGCCGCTTCCAGCTCCGCTTCCATCGCCATGGCCCAGTCGCGCTTGCGCTCGCCGAGGCAAGCGGCCGCCAGGCGGAGCAGCGCGCGTGCGAACCATGCCTTCATGCCAGCGCTCCCTTGAACGGTTGGCCCGGCGCACTCCCCGCGAGGTCGCGCGCAAGGGCGGTACCTGCCGAGGTCAGGCGGTAGGCGTGGCGGGCGGGTCGTCCGGGCTGGGCGGGCTCGCGCCACTCGGCCTCGACGAGCCCCTGCTCGGTCATCCGCATCAGCAGCGGATACAGCGTCCCGGACAACAGGCCGGTGGCCTTCATCAGATCATAGCCATGTCGCCATTCGCCCTGCGTCTCCGAGAGCGCGTCCAGGAGGCAACACATCTGCTTCGAGGGCTTTCGATTCCGAACCATGAGATGATACCAACATATGTAGATTTAAGAGTCAAGCGCGCGCCATATTGCTCGGGTCAGCGGTCCTTGCCCGTTGCGGCCGGCGCCGCGGTCGTCCGGACAAGGCGTATCGGCGGGCCGCCTTCGACGATCGTGAAACTTGCATAGTCCGCATCGAAGGCAATCACCACGCCGAGCGCGTTGGAGAAGAACCGCGTCGGCGACAGCGCCATCAGCCGCTCCGGACTGGGCGCCCCCGCATCGGCGAACAAACCGTCCGGACGGGCTTCAAGGCGCACCGAAAGGCCGCCACCTTCGAACCGCCCCGCCGCCTTCGCCAGCACGGCAAGCGGGAGCTGCTGTTCCGGCACCGCGGGCGGCGCGATGTCCGTCCACCCATAGTCGGTCGCCACCACGCGGACGACTTCGTCGATCAGCCGCCGTCCCTGCCCGCCATTGGTGAGCGCGACAATGCCCTCGCCCTTGCCGGCATAGGCGATCATGTACGACTGGAAGCCTTCGTTGACCCCGTCATGTCCGAAGCGTTCAGGCGCGGTGGTGTAGAGCTCGACGCCCAGCCCCCAATGATCTTTGACCGGGCGCAGCATCGCCCGCGCCATCGCCGGGGACAGCCGGTGGCCCGGTCGGCCGACGGCAGACGCCTGCAGGTCGATCAGCAGGCGCGCGAGATCGCCGGCGCTCGTCCAAAGCCCGGCCGGCGCCAGCTCGGGATAGACGTGATAGTTGCCGGGCACCGGCTGGCCCGCGGCATGGCCGAAGGCGATGTTTGCGAGGAGGTCGGCGGACGGCGACTGCGCGAACGCGCTCCGCGTCATGTGCAAGGGGCCGAGGAGTTCGCGCTGCGCGAGCTCGGCAAAGGGCAGGCCGGTAACATCCTGCAGGGCGAGTTGCGTGACGACATAGCCACCGCCGGAATATTGGAATTGCGCGCCCACCGGCAGCACGCTGCGCACCGCCATGTTGTTGGCCGGCGCCGCGCCCTCCAGGATCTGCACCGTCGTCGGCAACGGCGCTCCGGGGAGATAGCCGTCGAAGCCATGCACGCTCAGCCCAGCCGTGTGGCTCAGCAGTTGTCGCAGCGTGACACCCCGTGGGGCGAGACGGGCGTCGCTGGGGAGGCGCCAGCCGCGTAAGGACAGGTTGATGTCGCTGTCGAGCGCCAGTTTGTGCTGCTCCACCAAGCGGAGGGCGATAACGGCGGTGGCAACCTTGCTGATCGACGCAGCCTGGAAGGCCGTATCCGGCGTGACGGGCGCGCAACTGGCCGTATCCCGCACGCCCCAGCCGCGGGCCCAGTCGATCCGGCCCTGGTGGATGACCGCGATGCTGATCCCCGGTACGCCATAGAGGCGCATGCGTGCCGCCAGGCTGGACGGTGCTTCCCCCGGTGCACGCACCGGCGGCGTCAGGTTGGTCTCGACGACGCGGGTATGGATGTTGCTGCGGCCACCTGCGGCGCGGTCCGGCATCGGGCAAGGCAATGGCGAGGCTTGTGCCATGGCCGGCCCTGACTGGCCCGTACCCGCCAGAAATGCGAACATCGCAGTCAGGGCGTAGATCATTGCTGCATCTCCAGCGGCGTCGATCGGCGGTACGGAGTGCCCGCCCAGAAGCTCACGCCGACCGCATCATATCAACATATGTAGACTTATTGGTCAACGCAGGGGCTTGAAAAAGGGGCGCCGGGTCGACGGGGCCAGGGCACCCAGCCGCGCGATAGCTAGCGTCTCGGCCTTCTTCAGCCCCGCCATTTGCAGAACCGCGGGCATGGGATCGAGAGGAACCTGATCTAGGTAAGTCCGTTAACGAATACGGTCTTCGAAACGGCCGAGGGAAGGATGATCAGAGGCGCAGGCACCTTAGGGTGTCGTCTGCCGCCAGGGAGACGGTAGGTTGCTTCAACGCCGCTCGGACCAGTTGCAATTCCCCGCGAACGATGTCGTGGAGCCGTTTCCGGCTGCGCGGGTCGCCTTCTGTTCCACTTTCAACCCGGCGACTCTATTAGGAAGAGAATGCTCCGCGCATGACTGACGAAATCGACGGAGCGCTCTGCTTGGAGGAGGCTGAGCGGCACGAAGCACTGCAGGGCTTTGGGCTGGCAGACTTGATCGGCAGCGTCGAATTGACGCGCATCACCGATTTCGCATCGGCACTGTGTGCTTCTCCGATGGCGCTGGTGAGCATCGTCGAAGGCGAGCGGCAGTGGTTTCCCGCGCGCACCGGGTTGGATGTCGGCGAGACACCGCGCGAGACCTCGTTCTGCGCGCACGCGATGTTGGGTGCGGAAATCATGGTCGTGCCCGACGCGACGAAGGACCCGAGGTTCGTCGACAATCCGCTGGTGACCGGCGATCCGCATATCCGGTTCTACGCAGGGGCGCCGCTTGTCTCGGAAGACCAGGTCCAGCTCGGCGCGCTGTGCGTCATCGATCGTGCGCCCCGCGCCGGGTTGACCCAGCTGCAGCGCGACGGCCTGACCGTGCTGGCCGCGAACATCATGGCGTTGCTGCATGCCCGGCGCGCGTCGCGCCGCACGGGCCGAGAGTTGGACGAGCAGGAAGCCAAGTTCCGGATTCTGGCGGATGCGATGCCGCAGATGGTCTGGTCGACCCGCCCGGATGGCTTTCACGACTATTACAACGCGCGCTGGTACGAATTCACCGGCGTGCCGGCAGGATCGACCGACGGGGAAGGATGGAACGGCATGTTCCACCCGGAAGATCAGCCAAGAGCCTGGGCTGCATGGCGCCACTCGCTTGCAACCGGCGATCCCTATGAGATCGAATATCGCCTGAGAAATGCAGACGGCGCCTATCGCTGGACGCTGGGCAGAGCGCTGCCGATCCGCGACCGGGATGGCGCGATCACGCGCTGGTTCGGCACCTGCACCGACATCCACGATCAGAAGATGATCCAGGCGCAGCGGGAGATCGTCGCGCATGAGCTGAGTCACCGCATCAAGAACATCTTCGCGGTGATAAGCGGGCTGATCAGCTTCTCCACGCGTCACCACCCCCAGATCAAGCAGACTGCCGACGAGTTGCGCGAGCGTATCCTGGCGCTGGGTCGGGCGCATGACTTCGTGCGGCCGCACAGCGAAGCATCGCGGCCCAGCGCCGTGCAGGACAGCCTGTCCGGAATGCTGGGCGAACTGCTGGACGCCTATGCGGGCCGCATTGTCCTTGTCGGCGACGATGCGACGATCGACGATCGCTCTGCGACGCCGCTCGCGCTTCTGTTTCACGAGCTCGCGACCAACGCGGCGAAATATGGGTCGCTGTCGTCCCTTGAAGGCGATGTGCGGATAGCGATCGTCTCCACCGACACGCATGTCCGGATCGAGTGGCGGGAGCGCGGCGGGCCGCCGGTCAGCGCGCCGATGACCGACGGATTCGGCACCAAGCTGATCGAGCTCAGCGCGATCAAGCAGTTGGGTGGTCGGATCGAACGCGAATGGGCTTCCGATGGTTTGCGGCTGGATCTTGAGCTGCCGGCCGCGGCGCTGCACCGGCAGCAGCGACCATCCTCTAGAGGCTGATCACATCCTGGTGTGTGGCGTCCGGCGTCTCCAGCTGCGCTGCGATCGCCGCCGCTGCTACGATTGCCTCTTCGGAGAAGGGCTTTCGAATATAGCCGATAGCGGTCGGTGCTGGTCGGTCGATCTGGTTCGGATTGGCCGTGACATAGACGATCCGCACCCCGAACCGCTCCGCCAATTCGTGCGCAAGACCAGGGCCGGTCGGTCCGTCGCGCAGGTTGAGGTCGACAAAGGCGACCTCCGCTGCCGCTGCGGCGGATAGCGCCTCGCTCTGATCCGCGGCGATGGCGACGACGGTGTAGCCGGCATCCTGAAGAATCCGCTCGATCTCCATGGCAATGAAGATTTCGTCTTCGACGATGAGTACGGATTTCATGACACGACCTTCATCTGCAGCAAAATGCTGCAACACCGTGGCCGTTCCCTGACAATCGCAGGTCACGCAGCCTCCGGTCCGGGCTGACGCTTCTCCACACGACGAGCATGGCAGCATGCGCTGGCCCAATGTTGCTGCAGGATACTGCCCCGCCATTCCCACTCGGCCACGGGTGCGGGTCGCGTCTAAGGTCGGAACCTATCCCGGTTACGAATATTTCGTTGATTGCGTTTAATGCGAATATCGGATAGCGGATCGGTCCACGGAGAGCCCCATGACCATGCCAGCCTTTGCCGAGGAACTCGGCAGCCGCCTGCCTTCCGCGAGCGAGAAGGCAGCGGCCAATCAGCTTCGTCAGATCCTGGCGTCGCACGCCTCGGGCGATGCAACCCTCAGGGTTCTGGAAGATGACAAGACCTCGACCGAGATCACGCTGACCCCAGGCCTGTCGCGGCTGCTGATGGAGCTGCTGCGGCACGTCGGACGGGGGGACGCGGTGACGCTGGTGCCGGTCAGCCAGATGCTGACCACCCAGCAGGCGGCGGACATTCTGAACGTCTCCCGTCCCTTCTTCATTTCGTTGCTGGAGAAGGGAGAGATCGCGTTCGACACCGTTGGCCGGCATCGTCGGATCAAGGCCGAGGATCTGTTCGCCTACAAGCGCGCGCGCGATGAAAAGCGCGGCAGCGCGCTATCGGCGCTCGCCACGCTGGACGCGGAGTACCTCTAGGGTTGTTCGCCAATCGGTACACCGCGTTTATCGACGCCTGTACATTGGCGGGCACGCTCAAGCGCAATCTGTTGCTGACACTTGCGGAGGCCGAGTTTTTCCGCGTCCGCTGGTCCGAACGGGTGATGGATGAAACCGAGGCGGCGATCGCCAGGATCCTCGGCGGCAAGGGCGTGGCGGATGCCGAGGATTGTGCCGCGCGCGCTCGGTCGAGCATGGAAGCCGCGTTCGAAGATGCGGCCGTGGAAGAGTATGACGTCTTCCTGGGCGCGTGTGTCGGGTTGCCCGATCCGAACGATGCGCATGTCGTCGCCGCGGCGCTGAAGACGCAGGCGGCGACGATCGTCACCGAGAATCTGAAGGACTTCCCCGAGGCAATTCTTGCGGGCCTGAACATGGAGGCCCGGTCGGCGGATCAGTTCATCGCCGACACCATTGCGCTCGATCCGGGCAGAGCCGTGGCGGCCATTCGACGGATGCGCGAGCGGTTCAAGCGTCCGGAGAAAACGGCAGAGGTGTTGCTGCTGGATATGGAAGCCGATGGGCTGACCGAGACCGTCGATGTGCTGCGGGCGCATGTGCTGTCGTTGTGATGGCGAGCATGTCCGGCGGATCGCGCGGCGGTGAGGTGAAACGGTGGGCTCGGAGATCTTTCGATGGGCCGAGGCCGTTTCACCTCATAGGATTGGTGCAGTCGGACGTGTGGGAAGGAATCGTCAGGCTCGCGGGCGGACGGCAGCCTCCTGTGCCTTGAGGTTGTCCAGCCATTGGGAGACCGCGGACTCGCGCCAGCCCATGCAGCGGGTGCTGATCCGGGTGTTCTTGGGGAAAGTGCCGGCTTCCATCTTGCGATAGAGAGTGGAGCGGGTGAGACCGGTCAGTGCCAGGACAGCCTTGATTCGGAGGATGCGGTCTTGGGGTTGGGGTTGCATTGCGATCACCTTGCATCGTGTGAGGGTTGGTGGAGCGCTCCGGGGCAAGATTGAGCCGATTGGCGGGTCTGGAAAAGAGCCTGGTTGGGCTCAGATGGGGCAACCTGGGGACTCCCGGCCCCCCATCGTCGAGCAAGAAACATCTGGGGTTCAAGGCGGGTATGCCAGGGCGTCTCACGCCTTCGGCGTGACCGCGCTCGCACGCCGCTGGTGCGGCGCCGAGTCGGTGTGCCGTCTCGGCCCTTCGGGTTTTGATCGCTGACGTGGGCCGATCCTGCGGATCGGCAGCCGGCGAGTGCCGGCAGCGGAACGCGGGTGCGGGGCGCGCGCTGGCGCACGCCTGCGGCGACACCAGGGCGCGCGTGCTTTTGGTGCCCGCGTAGCACACTTGTTCGGGCGGGGGGCACGGGTGGCGGCTGGCGCACGTGCTGGCGCACGCACACCGCCCGTGCGGCCCGCCCGTTGCAAGGGTGCGGTTCCTGTCCGGGCGCCGGTGGCGCCCGGCAGCGCGGTCGCGCTGACAGGATGGTCGCCGCGCTGAGGCGCGGCGGCGTTGTGCAGCCGGCACGCGGCCAGGGCGGGGGGAGCGTCGCTTCCCTGTAGTCCTGCCGCGGCATGCCGCAAGCCGGGCGGTGCCCGGCTCCTCCACGTTGTTTCGGCCCTTGCGGGTGCAGCCTGCCTCTGACGGCAGGACTGCCGGTTCGCTCCTGCCGCTCCCCCCGCCCTTCCGGCGCCGGTTGCGGTGTTTTGGAAGGAGCAGGACCATGGGTGTTGGACACGAGAACCGGGCGAGCCTCTATGCCGAGGTGACGGGACGGGTGATTGCAGAGCTGGAACAGGGACGGCTGCCCTGGGTGCAGCCTTGGGATGCTGCGGCGTGTGGCTGTGCGATGCCGGCAAACGCGGTGACCGGGCGGCGCTATTCGGGGATCAATGTGCTGATCCTCTGGGCGGCGGTGATCGAGGGGCGCTATGCTTCGCAGCGCTGGCTAACCTTTCGGCAGGCGCAGGCGGTGGGGGGCAGCGTGCGGCGCGGCGAGCGGGGGACGACGATCTGCTATGCGGATCGCTTCACGCCAAAGGACGAAGCCGAGCGGGCACGCGACGAGGACCGGGAAGCGCGGCAGCTGGCGTTTCTCAAGCGGTTCACCGTGTTCAATGTGGACCAGTGCGACGGCCTGCCCGAGCGGTTGGCGGTGACGGGGCCGGGCGAGCCGGTAGCGGAGGCGGACCGCATTCCCGCTGCGCATGCGCTGATGGAAGCTTGCGGCGCGGATATCCGGATCGGCGGCGGTGAAGCCTATTACAGCCCGTCGGGGGACTATGTCGCGGTGCCGCCGCAGCTGGCATTCTACAACCGGATCAACTGGTATCGCACCGTGCTGCACGAGCTTGGGCACTGGACCGGGCACGGCTCCCGCCTCGATCGCGACCAATCCGGCGCATTCGGCAGCGCTTCCTATGCCCGCGAGGAGCTGGTTGCGGAGATGGCTAGCGCGTTCACCTGCGCGTCGCTGGCGATCCGGCCGACGGTTCGGCATGCCGATTATGTCGGCAGCTGGCTGGCGGTGCTGCGAGAGGACGAAAAGGCGATCTTCCGGGCGGCGAGTGCTGCCAGCAAGGCGGCTGATTACCTGCTCGGTTTCACGTCGGATGGGGAGGCGGAGCAATGATGCGCTGGCTTCGGCTGCGGCGGATGCGCCGCGCCTTCCGTGCGCTTTCCGAGCGCGATCGGGCGATCTTCGGATCGGTGCGGTTCGACGATTTGGACTACATCCAAACGGCCAGGCGGCACGGCTGCACGGTGGCCGAGGTGGAACAGACCGTCGCCCGCGTGCTGATCGCGCTCGACCGCGCTGCGCGGGGCAAACGACCATGAGCGATGCGACACCTCGCCCGGTCAAACCGGGCGAGGTGTACGCCGCCGCATCAGCGCGTTAGGATCGATCTATGAGGACCAGCCTCGACCATCTGCCCCCAGCCAAGCAGCGCGAGCTGGAGCGCGTCGTCCAGATCCTGTTCGAGGAGTTTGGCGACACGATCGCCATCGCCACGTCGGACTGGAAGAAGCAGGCGCGCATCCTCAAGGTCATCCTCTACGGCAGCTATGCACGCGGCGGATGGGTCGACGAGCCACATACCGCCAAAGGCTACCAGTCGGACTTCGACCTGCTGGTGATCGTCAACAGTGACAAGCTCACCGATCGGGTGGAGTTTTGGGCGACCGCCGAGGATCGGCTGAACCGCGAGCTGGCGATCACCAAGACGCTGCGCACGCCGGTCAATTTCATCGTGCACACGCTGCAGGAGGTGAACGATGGTCTCGCGCATGGTCGCTACTTCTTCATGGACGTCGCCCGTGACGGCATTGCGCTGTACCAGAGCGATCCTAGCGAACTACACCAGCCCAAGCCGAAGACACCGACGCAGGCGCTGGCCATGGCGCGGGAGTACTTCGACGAGTGGTTCCCCGCAGCCATCAAACGCTTTGAAGCGGCTCGCTTCCTAATCGAGAAAGAATACTCCAAGCAGGCAGCGTTCGACCTGCACCAGACCGCGGAAAGCCTCTACCACTGCGTGTTATTGGTCTGCACCTTCTATACGCCCCATGTGCACAATCTGGCCTTCCTGCGTACCCAGGCTGAACGCATCGATCCGCGCCTGATCGACGCCTGGCCTCGTGACCAGCGTATCGACCGTTCGCGGTTCGAGAAGCTGAAAGAGGCTTATGTGAAGGCACGCTATTCGAAGCACTACCGCATCAGCGTCGAGGAACTGGCGTGGCTGGGCGAACGCGTCGAGGTGCTTGGGCAGGCGGTGCAGGTGATCTGCGAAGAACGTATCGCTGCGCTGGAGCGTGCCGCTGCCGCATGATGGCGCCCGCCGCTGGACAGGTTGATGGCCCGCACCTAGAGGGCACGCCCCTTTTCACACGGAGAACACGTCCATGAACAATGCCGATCTCGCCGACCGCGTTTCCGAAGCGCATGGCCTCACCAAGGCGGATGCACGCAAGCTGGTCGACGGCATTTTCGCCGCCATCACCGAAGCGGCAGCGGCCGGCGAGGAAGTGTCGCTGAACGGCTTCGGCAAGTTCAAGGTCAAGGAAAGCGCCGCGCGCGAGGGCCGTAATCCTTCCACCGGCGCGGCGATTCAGATTGCAGCGTCGAAGAAGCTCGCCTTCACGCCCGCCAAGGCCGTGAAGGACAAGCTCAACGGCTGATGGGAATCGAGGCCGTCCGCGCCTTTCTGGAGGCGCGGGCACCCGACATTCCGATCATCGAACAGGCTTAGAGCACCGCAACGGTGCTCGAAGCTGCCGCCACGCTTGGTGTGCTGCCGGGGCAGATCGGCAAGACGCTCTCGCTGAGCGTCGGCGAAGCGGTGGTGCTGGTCGTAGCAGCCGGTGATTACCGGCTCGACAATCGCAAGGTGAAGGACGCGCTGGGCAGTCGTCCGCGCATGCTTGGCTCCGAGGAAGTCGAGCAGCTGACCGGCCACCCGGTGGGCGGCGTCTGCCCGTTCGGATTGCCGACTCCACTGCCGATCTATTGCGACATTTCACTGCGCAAGTTCGATACCGTCTATCCCGCAGCTGGATCGCGCACCGCATCCGTGCAGATCACGCCCGCGGGGCTCGCGAAACTGGTCGGCGCGACCTGGGCTGATCTCTGCTCGCCGCCGTCATAGTTCTGCGGCGCTGTCGGCGAATGCACGCCGCCCGCGCCGTCGCCAAAGTGTCAGCGCCTGGTCGCGATGTTCGCCCTGCAAAGTTGCCGCGGCTTCAATCATCAGCCCGAACAACACGGCGCGATCATCGTCGGTGAGTTCGACCAGCCCGGCTTTCGCCACCAGGCCGCCCAGCTCGATCAGCTGGCGCGTTCGTTCGCGGCGCTTCACCATCCAGTCTCGCGTATCATTCCGCGCCCGTCGCGCTTCCAGCCGGTGCCGCGCTGTCGTCAGCTGCCGCAGCCGATGCCGCACGCGAACGAGCGCCGCCGCCAGCTTTGCCCTGCCGTTGAAAGAAGGCCGCGCCACGCTGGCGCCAGTCCTCCCGCACGATCATGTCGGACGCGCCGGCAGCGGCGAGCAGCGCGCCCGCCAGCTGGTCGACTGGAAGTGCATCGGCACCGGTCGCGACGACCAGCTCGCCGAGCTGCTGGAGCTTGGCCTGTTTGAGCTCTCGCGCCTTGCTGTCGAGCGCCTTCAGTTCCGAATCAAAGTCCCGTGGCTTGCGCATCGAAACCTCCGTAATTGATGGGTGATGTTCGTTGATTTAGGAACTGCATCGATCAGCGCAAATGTCGTGAAACATCTTGGGATGATCACGTCGCGAGAAAGATGAAATCTTTTGAGGGCGCGCTTATACGTCGTGCCGACGTCGCTTGTTTAGTGTAAATGGATTGCCGCTATGGCGATCTACCATTTCTCGGCCAAGATCATCAGCCGCGCCAGCGGATCTTCGGCGCTGGCCGGTGCCGCCTATCGCTCTGCGTCGCGACTGCACGATCAGCGGCTCGATCGGCATCACGACTTCTCGAACAAGGCCGGCGTCGTGCATTCCGAAGTGCTGCTGCCAGATGGCGCGCCGGAGCACCTCGCCGATCGGGAGAAGCTGTGGAATGCGGTCGAAGCCGTCGAGCTACGCAAGGACGCGCAGCTTGCCCGCGAGATCGAATTCGCGATCCCACGCGAGCTGAACCAGGCCGAGGGCATTCGGCTCGCGCGCGAGTTCGTCCAGGCAGAATTCGTGGACCGCGGCATGGTCGCTGATCTCAATGTCCATTGGGATATTGGTGCGGACGGCGAGGCCAAGCCGCACGCGCATGTCATGCTTGGTCTGCGCGAGGTGGATGCGGACGGGTTCGGTAAAAAGAACCGCGACTGGAATCGTACCGGCCTTCTTGAAACATGGCGCGAGCGCTGGGCCGGTCACGTCAATTCGCGGCTGGCCGAACTGGATATAGATGCACGGGTCGATCACCGGTCGCTGGAAGCACAGGGCATTGAGCTGGAGCCGCAGCACAAGATCGGACCGGCAGCGGCGCGGATGGCCGAACAGGGTCTGTCGTCGGAGCGGCTGGAAGAGCATCACGACATTGCTCGCGCCAATGGCGAGAAGCTGCTCGCCAATCCGGCGCTGGCGCTCGATGCGATCACCTGCACCCAGGCGACCTTCACTACCCGCGACCTGGCGATGTTCGTGCATCGCCATAGCGAAGGCAAAGAGCAGTTCGACCAGGTAATGGCGGCCGTGCGCGCGTCGCCCGAGCTGGTGAAACTTGGCAAGGACGGGCGCGGCGAAGAGCGCTTCACCAGCCACGACATGGTCGAAACCGAAGCGCGGCTGGAACGCGCGACGGTGAAGCTCGACGCTAGCCGCCGGCACGGTATGGACGAGCAGCATCGCAAGCTCGCCTTGGCGCGCGCAGAGATGCGTGGACTGGTGCTGTCGAGCGAACAGCGCAGCGCCTTTGATCATGTCACCAGCGGCAAGGATCTGGGCGTGGTCGTCGGCTATGCCGGTACCGGAAAATCGGCGATGCTCGGCGTCGCGCGCGAAGCATGTGAGATCGCCGGCTATCAGGTGCAGGGGCTGGCGCTGTCCGGCATTGCTGCCGAGAATCTGGAAAGCGGCTCGGGCATTGCGTCGCGTACGATCGCGAGCATGGAGCATCAATGGGAGCGGGGGCGGGAGTTGCTCACCGACCGGTCGATCCTCATCATCGACGAGGCTGGGATGATCGGCACGCGTCAGATGGAGCGGGTAATCGCCGAAGCCGAGAAGCGCCACGCCAAGGTGGTGCTGGTCGGCGATCCCGAGCAGCTGCAGGCGATCGAAGCGGGGGCGGCGTTCCGTTCGGTTGCCGAGCGGCACGGCGCCATCGAGATCACCGACATTCGCCGGCAGCGCGACGACTGGCAGCGGCGGGCAACACGCCAGCTCGCAACCGGGCGCACCGCCGAGGCGCTGGAGGCCTATGCGCAAGCCGACATGGTTGTCGACTCGGAGACGCGAGTTGAGGCGCGAACGGCACTCATCGCGCGCTGGGATCGCGAGCGGATCGCCGATCCGCAGGCATCGCGCATGATTCTCACCCACACCAACCAGGAATGCGATGAACTGAATGCACTTGCCCGGGATGTGATGAGGCGCAGTGGGGCATTAGATACTGAAATTGCTGTCGGAACCACGCGAGGAGAACGCTTGTTCGGAGCTGGCGACAGGGTCATGTTCCTGCGCAACGAACGCAGCCTGGGTGTGAAGAATGGCAGTCTCGGCACCATCGAACAGATCGATCACGCCCGCATGGCCGTGCGGCTCGACGATGGCCGGCAGGTCGCCTTCGATCACAAGAATTATGGCGACGTCACCCATGGCTATGCCGCTACGATCCACAAGGCGCAGGGTGTCACCGTCGACCGCGTCCATGTGCTGGCGACGCCGGGGCTCGACCGGCACGCTGCCTATGTCGCGCTGTCGCGGCACCGCGATGCGGTGCACCTTCATTATGGCCGAGATGACTTCGCCGACCAGGGCAAACTGGCCCGCACGCTCTCCCGCGACCGGCCCAAGGACAATGCCCTCGACTATGATGCCGCTGCCGAGCGCTTCGCCGCACGTCGCGGCGTCGAACGGTCGCGCATTCTCGATACGCTCGCCAAGGAGCCACTCGCCGAACCGGAACGCAGCGCGCCTGCACCAGCACAGCGCCGCGGCATGTTCGACGGCTTGCGGCTTTCCATACCCGAGCCGGAACGGGCACCAACCAAGCTGCGCTTCGAGGGGCTCAAGCTCTCGGTGCCGGCGGCTGCGCCTGAGACATCCGCGACCCAGAAGCTGGAGCGGGCGGTCGAAGGCTATGCACGTGCCGTGCAGGATGCAAGCCGTATGACCGGGCAGGGCCGTTCGCCGCTCGAAGTTCAGAAGGCGGCGATTGCCCGCAGCGCCGAAGCGGTCAACGCGCTGCATCCCCACGGCGCCCACGATCTCGATATGGCGTTCGAACGAACGCCGGGACTGGTTAGCGAAGCGGCCAATGGCCGTACCGCCAACGCCATTCGCCACATGCAGCTGGAGGCCGAGGTGCGCGCCAATCCGGAGCTGCGCGCTGACCGGTTCGTGCAGGCCTGGCAGCAGCTGCAGGCGCGGCGGGGCAAGCTGAGCGGATGGGAGAATGAAGAGAAGCGCGCCGGTGTCGAAAACGCCATGCGCTCGATGGCGAAGGGGCTGGAGAAAGACCCGGCGCTAGGCGCCACGCTCAGTCGCAGAGGCAGTCAGCTGTTCGGGCGGCAATGGTCGCCGGAATGGGCACCGGGCAGCCGTGACGGCGGTGTCGGCCGCGCGCTCGGCGACGATGCCCGTACCCGCTCGATCATTCGTCAGCTCACCTTCTCGATCGATCGCGATCGCGATCGGGGTCTTGGGATAGGAATGTAGCCATGGGTATCCACGAACCTCCCGTAGAAGCGGACCAGACGGTCCAGGCGTTCAACGACATGTCGCGCAAGCTGGCCGGGCTGACTGCTGCGGTTGATGGCTTCGCGGCCCGGCAGCAGGAATTGCATGCGCGCGACTATGGACCGGACTTGGAGAAGATCCGCGACGGCTATAGAATGGGTAGGCTGCGCATGGCGGCGCGGGATAAATCATGTCAGCCCAACACGCCATAACCGCCGCTATCGACCAACTTGGGCCGTTCGCCAGTCGGGCCTCCAACGGCAGTCGCTGCTAAAAGCTGACACTCGGTCGGCGTCAAACCGTCTGGCAGCAACGCGCCCCAAATCTGGATCGTTCAGCTCGAGGGTAGCTGATCCCGGCTCGGTGATCTGGGCCACCGCGTCACGCTTGAACTCATCGCTGAAATTAGCCTTCCCCATCGTCGTCTCCTGTCCTCAAAATTAGGATCGAAGCCGTCCAGCAATCTAGGGGCTACTCATTCTGCAAAAATCGGTTCCAAGTGTCGAACACAAACGCCTCCCTCTTGGCACCTAGCTTGTTGTATTCGGCTAAGACTTTCCTGAAGACCTCAACGGCATCAGGATCGTCGGTCATGAACGCACAAATGCCCACGGCGATCTCGAACATCGCAGGATCGTCACCTGCGCTCGCGTCTATCTTTCGGTAAGCTTCATCCAACTTCGCCTTGAGGGTTTTTGTCGATCCATGGCCCGGGTGAGCAATACCGTTCCGCAAATCCTCGAAGGCTTTCAGGACCGCATTGAGCTTGTCTGCGTCTGCCGGGTCTTTCTTCCACAGTGCAGCGAGCAGCCGAGCCTTGAGAGCAAAACTGAGTTGCGGCCCCTTGCTGAATATCTTCTCCGGGAAAGGCATCAGCCTTTTGAGAACTACGTCGAGTTCCGATTCCACCGCTGCATGAAGCGTAAGGATTTCCGGCGCGGCAGTGTCTTGTCGTCCTGCTGCATCCTTGATGCGAAGAATGCCTTCAACGCCGTTATACTCTGCCCCTGCCATGCCTTCTCCCAGAATCTATGTCACGGCGGGATCGCAAAACGCAGGGGCAGCAGCAAGTGGGTACTTGGTAACCCTGCGCGGCGAGTGTGATGTCATGTTTTGGCAGCACCTGCCGTTCTACAGGTTGCCGGGCAACGGTCGCTGTGACCCAAAACGCGCCGGCAGCTGTCGACCAAAATACGCCGTTCCGCCCTGGGGCTCGGCATGTCGGCTCACGCCGAAAGCTGCCGCTGGAGCTGAAGCGAAATCGGTCGGATGGGCAGGCTCGGAAAAGCCTTGACCCGCATAGGCACCTCCGGAATAGGCACCCCACGGCAATGGATTTCTGCCGGGCTTCGGCCGAACCGCCCTCGCAAGGGTCGATGATTCCTACTTGGCGCCGCAAGGCAGCAAGGAGGAATCGTGCGCGCAACGTTCAACACTTTCGTCCATAATCTCGACCTGGCGTACTTCCTGCGGACCCGACACGACCATGCGATGTCGGCGCTGCGCTGGGTCGCCATCCTCGTCCCGATGGCCGCCGCGGTCGGGTCGCTCTGCGCAGCCTTTCTCTGGAGCCTCGACGCTGCGACGAAGCTGCGCTTCGCCTATCCCTGGCTGCTGATGCTGCTTCCGATCGGAGGCTTTGCGATCGGCCTGCTCTACCACGCGATGGGCCGCAGCGTCGAAGGCGGCAACAACCTTATCGTCGAGCAGATCCACGAGCCCGGCGGCGGCGTGCCGCTGCGCATGGCGCCGCTGATCTTCATCGGCACGGTCGCGACGCATCTGTTCGGCGGCTCGGCAGGGCGCGAAGGCACGGCTGTCCAACTCGGCGGAAGCCTGGCGAGCGCGTTCGGCCGGCTGTGCCGACTCGACGCATCCAGCACGCGCATCCTGCTCATGGCCGGCATCGCCGCGGGGTTCGGCGCGGTGTTCGGAACCCCGCTTGCCGGAGCCGTCTTCGCGCTAGAGGTGCTTGCGATCGGGCGCGTCCAATATGGCGCGCTCGTCCCCTGCCTGATCGCGGGTGTGGCCGGCGACTGGACCTGCCAGCTTTGGGGCATCCACCACACGCCCTACCGGATCGACTATCTCGCAGAGTCGGTCGGGCCGGTCGCGGTCCAGCTCCTGCTGCTCGTCGAGGCAGCCGTGGCAGGCATCGCCTTCGGTCTGGTCGGGCTGCTCTTCGCCGAAGCCAACCACATGCTGGGCGACCGCGTGAAGAAGCTGGTGGCCTATCCGCCCCTCCGGCCCTTGCTGGGTGGCGTCGCCGTGATCGCGCTCGTCTATCTGTTCGGCACCCGCGACTATCTTGGGCTCGGCGTCTGGTCGCCCGATCCCCATGCCGCGACCATCGCCGGGTTCTTCGCGCCGGGCACTGATTACTGGAGCTGGGCGCTCAAGCTGCTCTTCACGGTCGTGACGCTGAGCTTCGGCTTCAAGGGTGGGGAAGTGACGCCCCTGTTCTTCATCGGCGCTGCCCTGGGCCACACCCTGGGGGCACTGTTCGGCGCGCCGATCGGCCTTTTCGCTGCATTGGGCTTTATCGCGGTGTTCGCCGGTGCGGCCAACACGCCGCTCGCCTGCACGATCATGGGGATCGAGCTCTTCGGCGCGACACACGCAGTCTATTTCGCGACTGCCTGCTTCGTCGCCTATCTCTGCTCGGGCCATAGCGGCATCTATCTCTCCCAGCGCCTCGCGGTCCCCAAGACCCCGGCGCACGACCTGCTTCCCGAGACGACGCTGCGCGGCATCCGCGCCGCGCGCTCGCCGCTGTTGCGGCGACCGCCATCCCGATCAGACGAGGATCGGCGCGGCCGATTGGAATGATCTGGATCGAGTACTCGATTGGAAAGGCCGAGCTTGCGCATAGAGCGCCCCCGCTGCGGTATCGCATCATTCGCAGCTTGCGAGGAGCGCAGATGACAAGATTTTTCAGATGTTTGGTGCCTGCTTCGGCGATGGTGGTCCTGGCGGCATGCACTTCCGCCCCCGTCACAGAGGCCGCTCAGCAGGCTAAAGTAGCGGAGGTCCAGCGTGCCCCGATCGCTGGCGTGCCGCAGCGCGCCGTGGACAAGCCTGCGATCACGTTGGTCCTCTTTTCCGATTACGCCTGCCGCCATTGCCGGCAGCTGCACGGCGTCCTAGCGCGCGCCATCGCGGCGAACCCCGACCTCCGCATCGTCTATCGCGACTGGCCGATCCTGGGTGCGCAGTCGCGCAAGGCCGCACGCTATGCGATCGCCAGTGCGTTTCAGGGCCGGCACGCCGAATTCGATACCGCGTTGATGAACCGCGAGGGTCCGCTTGACGATGCGGCTCTACGGGCTGCCGTGGCGCGGGCTGGGCTTGACCCGGAACGGCTCGATCGCGACCTTGCGCAACATCGCACGCGCATCGACGCCATCCTGGCCGACAATGACCGGCTTGCGCGATCCTTGGGACTGCAAGGCACCCCCGGCATGGTGGTCGGCGACTATCTGATCCCGGGCGGTGTCGACGAGGAGACGATGCGCGCGATCCTGGAAGTCGTGCGGAAGCGCCAGACGCCGTCACCGGCATAGTGGCACTTCCGCACGACGCTCGCGCTATTGCCCTTGCTGCACCTGCACGACCGCACCGGGCTTGTCGGGCTCGCCCGCCACGATGACGAGGTAGCGGCGCGGGGCCGCGGAGTCCGGGGCGACGATCTGGCGCAGCGGCCCGATCGCGTTGACGATCGCGCCGCCGGCGGGGTTCGTCATGAACTTGGCGAGCGGCTCGATCGGTCCCGACCCATCGGCGCGATCCGACAGGCCGAGCACGAACGGCATCTTGGGCGGCAGGCCGGCGACTACGGCCTGGAGAATCTGGACCTGTCCCTGGTCGAACAGGGTTACCTGCGACTGGCCGGTCCCGCCGAGCATCAGCTGCATCTTCTCGCCGGCCTTGGCGAGCGGCTGGAGGTTGGCCATCCCGTCGCCGCTCGGCACTGCGCCGGGCACATAGGCGACGCCCTGCGGTCCCTGACCGATCGGGATGGTGGCGATCACGCGATTGCTTGCGGTGTCGATGACCGCAACGCCGTCGCCATTCTCCAGTCCGACATAGATGCGGCTGCCGTCGCCCGACGGCCATAGACCGTGCGGCAGGGTGCCCACCGCGATGCTATCGACCTGCGCGAAATTATCGGTGCGGAACACCTTCACGCGGTTTTCGGTCCCGATCGTGACATAGGCGAACTGGCCCTTGGGCGTGCGCACCAGATTGACGTGATTGGTGATCGCGCCGGTGGGGATTGTCTTCAGCACGGCAAAGGGCGGTCGGGCGTCGAACACCATAACCTTGCCGACATCCTTCAATGTCAGCCAGACCTGCTTGCCGTCGGGCGAGGCGGCGATGTCGGGGCAGAACGGGCTTTCCTGCTTCACCCGGCCGACGATCTTCTTCGACGCGGTGTCGATGACAACGGTCTCGGGCGTGAAGCTCGAGCAGACATAGCCATAGCGGCCATCGGGCGAGAAGATCGTCATGCCGGGGCCGTTCGGCACGGTGATCCGGCCGGTCTCCTCATAGGTTCGACCGTCGAGGACCGCGATATAGTCCTCGCCGCGCACGCTGACCCAGACTTCGCGCCCATCGGGACGGAAGAACGCCTCGTGCGGGGAACGGCCGACATAGGTCGTGTGCTTCACGGTGTTGGTCGCGGTGTCGATGAAACTCACCGAGTTCGAACCGATCGAGATGACCGCGAGCGTCCGGTGGTCCGGCGAGAAGCCCATGCCATGGACGAGCAACTGCCCGCGATAGAGTGGGCTGAGATTGGCAGGCGTCGGATCGCCGAGCCGGATCACGCCGAGAAGCTTGTTCGTGGAAGGGTCGATGACCGAGACGGTGTTCGAGAACTGGTCCGAGGTATAGAAGCGATCCTGCGCACTGACGGGCCGGTCAGCGCCGGCGAAGGGCACCTGCTGTGCCGCGGCCGGTGTCGCGATCGCGAGCGCGATCAGGCTGATATTCTTCATTGCTTTGCTCCGTGCGCACTGTGCGTTTCGGGCGGGCCGCCCTTTTCTGCGAGGACCGCCTGCATCACTGCGATCTCCTGCCGCTGCTCGACGATGATGCCCTGGGCAAGCCGGCGAAGCCGCTCGTCCTTGCCATATTTCAACTCGGCTTCGGCCATTTCGACGGCACCCTGATGGTGCGGGATCATCATCGCTGCGAAGTCCCGGTCGGGATCGCCGCTGGGCTTGATCATCATCGCCGTGTGCATCCGGGCCATGGCGGCTTCCATGGTCTCCGCAAAGCCATCGACCTGCGCGGCTGCGGCATAGCTTCCACCGAAGAGGAGGACGCCCGCTGTGATGGGCCAGCGCTTCTTCATGTAGATCCTCTATCGATGAGAGTTGGACGAGGAGGTTTCCCGATGTCCTCGCGTGAGGGAAGCGCGGAGATCGAACAGTCGATGTGGGTTCTCAAGGATATGCCTCAGTCGCCATCGAAATTCTCCAACGAGCGGGCCGTACAGCCCGATGACGCCCAAAGATGATCGCACGCCTTTACCCGGTCCAACCGATCCTTCCTGTCATTGCGATATGAAGCCGCGATCGATCAGCGGCCCAACGCCCGAGGAAAGGTTGGCGATCCTTGGGACGCCGCGATTTGCGCCCCTCGAAGCTTGGCGAGCGCGACTGGCGGAGGGTGGGAGGCGCGTCCCCCATGTCGATCCGCTCGACGGCGGCGTTGATGCGCGCCTCTTGCTGTTGCTGGAAACGCCGGGTCCCGGTGACGCGCCGATCCGCTTCGTTTCCCGGGACAATCCCAGCGGCACCGGGCGCAACCTCTCTCGGTTCCTGGCCGAAGCGGGAATCGTCCGGCAGGACACTCTCTTGTGGAACGCGGTGCCGCGGATCGTGCATGCCCCCGGCGCGAGAAACCGAGCGCTAACCCGCGCCGAAATCCGCGAGGGTGCCGAGACCATTCCGGCGCTGATCGCGTTGCTACCGAGGCTGGCGGTCGTCGTTCTGGCAGGCCGCGTCGCGGCGCAGGCGCGACAGACGATAGCGGACGCGAGATCCAGCATCACGATTGTCGAAATCCCCCATCCAAGCCCCGCAAATGTCTGCACCAGCCCGGATGTCGCGCGGCGCATTGGCGACTTACTGGCGCAGGCCGCGACGATCCTTCGCACTCAATCAATCTGATGTTGCGATTGGATCGAACATACCAAACTGTTGGATAGATTGATTGCCACGGTCTATCTCTGGTTCTCAGGAGGCCGAGATGACCCTCGAACAATTACGAATCTTTGTCGGCGTGGCCGAGCGCGAGCATGTGACCCGCGCCGCGGAAGCGCTGAACGTCACCCAGTCCGCCGCTTCCGGCGCGATCGCGGCGCTGGAGGCACGCCACGGCGTGCCGCTCTTCCACCGCGTGGGGCGCGGCATCGAGCTGACCGAAGCCGGCCGGATGTTCCTCGACGAAGCCCGCGCTGTACTTGGCCAGGCGGCGCACGCCGAACTGGTGCTGTCCGAATATGGCGGGCTGCAGCGCGGCACGCTCCGGCTCGTTGCCAGCCAGACCATCGCCAGCTACTGGCTGCCGCCCCGGCTGGCCGCTTTCCATGTCCGTCACCCGCAGATCGCGGTCGAGCTAGCCATCGACAATAGCGAGGGCGCTGCCCGGCGCGTGCTCGATGGCGCGGCGGAGCTGGGTTTTGTCGAGGGCATGATCGACGAGCCCGCGCTGGCGCATTGGGTGGTCGGCACCGATCCAATGGTGCTCGTCGGCCATGCGGATGCCGGCCATGTCGACGAGGACTGGCTGCGCCGGGCCAACTGGATCGTGCGCGAGCAGGGTTCGGGCACGCGCTCCACCTTCGAGGATGTGCTGCGCATGCGCGGGTTCGATCCCGGCGGGCTCAACGTCACGATGACGCTGCCGTCGAACGAAGCCGTCCGCACCGCGGTCGAGGCCGGCGCGGGCGTCGCGGTCCTTTCGCGGCTGGTGGTCGCGCGCGCGCTCAAGGCCGGCGATTTGGTCGAGCTCCCGCTCGGCTTGCCCGACCGCCCGTTTCACGCGTTGCGCCACAAGGAGCGCTACCGCACCCGCGCCGCCGATGCGCTTACCGACCTTATCAAGGAGCAGGCGAAATGAACGCCGACCCGCAAACCGTTCTTCAGGGCCTGAAGCCGCTGAGCCGCCTCGATCACCCGCGCGAGATGATCCGCCAGTTCACGCCCAATTGGTTCGCCGCGACGATGGGCACGGGTATCCTCGCGCTGGCGTTGCCGCAGATCCCCGGCTGGGGTGTCATGCTTCGGCCGGTCGGCGAGGTGCTGTGGTTGTTCAACATCGGCCTGTTCGCCCTGTTCGCCGGCCTCTACGGCGCGCGCTGGATCCTGTTCGGGCAGGAGGCCCGGCGGATCTTCGGGCACAATACCGTGTCGATGTTCATCGGCACGATCCCGATGGGGCTGGCGACGATCATCAATGGCTGCCTCGCCTTCGGTATCGGCCGCTTCGGCCAGGGCATCGTCGGTGTCGCCGAGCTGCTGTGGTGGGTCGACGTGGCGATGGCGCTGAGCTGCGGCGTGGTCATTCCCTATCTAATGTTCACCCGGCACGAGCATTCCCTGGACCAGATGACGGCAGTTTGGCTGCTACCTATCGTCGCCGCGGAGGTGGCGGGTGCCAGCGGCGGGCTGCTGGCACCGCATCTGGCCGGCGCGCAGGCGCAGTTCACGGTCCTCGTCACTTCCTATGTGCTCTGGGCCTATTCGGTGCCCGTCGCCTTCGGCATCCTTGCGATCCTGATCCTGCGCATGGCGCTGCACAAGCTGCCGCACGAAAGCATGGCAGCGTCGAGCTGGCTGGCGCTCGGCCCCATCGGTACCGGCGCGCTCGGCATGCTCGTCCTGGGCGGCGATGCGCCGGCAATCCTCGCGGCCAACGGACTGGCGGCGCTCGGGCCCGTGGCGCAGGGCATCGGCACCATCGCCGGGCTGCTGCTCTGGGGTTTCGGCCTGTGGTGGCTCGCTCTCGCGACCCTGATCACCATCCGCTACTGGCGCGCCGGCATTCCGTTCAACTTGGGCTGGTGGGGCTATACCTTCCCGCTCGGGGTTTACACGGTCGCGACCTTCCGGCTGGGCACGACGCTGGGACTGGGGTTCTTCGGGATTTACGGGACCATACTGACCATCGCCCTTGCCGCGATGTGGCTGGTCGTCGGGGCAAAGACGCTGGCCGGGGCTTGGCGCGGGCATCTGTTCGTATCGCCCTGCATCGCCCAGCCGAATTGATCCGCATTGGCGATCGGAACGGTTTGTCCGATCGCTTGCCGAACCGCCCCGCAATCCGCCAGCCTGTAACGCGACAGGGAGAGTGATGATGGATACGCTAGACGCCGCACTTGCCGGCGAGACCAGCCGCCGCCGGCTTCTCGGCCGCACCGCGCTTGGCACGCTCGGCCTGGCGGCGGCCCCGGCGTTGGCGGAGACGCTGACCGACCTGCATCTGCCCGGCGGCAACGGCACCCGGCCGATGACCAGTGCCTTTCCCGGCAAGGGCAGCATGATCCTGCAGCGCGTCCACCCGCCGCTGCTGGAGACGCCGATGGAGGTGTTCGAGCGCGACGTGTTCACGCCGAACGACCAGTTCTTCGTGCGCTGGCACTGGGCGGATATCCCGACCTCGATCGACGTCGACAGCTTCCGCCTCAACGTTTTCGGCCATGTCGAGAAGCCGCTGTCGATCAGCCTCAACGCGTTGCTGCGGCTGCCGCGGGTCGAGCTGGCCGCGGTCAACCAATGCTCGGGCAATTCGCGGGGTCTGTTCCAGCCGCGCGTCCCCGGCGCGCAGTGGGGCAATGGCGCGATGGGCAACGCCAAGTGGCTCGGGGTACGGCTGCGCGACATCCTCGATCTGGCGGGCGTCAAGGCCGGCGCGGTGCAGGTCCGCTTCGGCGCGCTCGACCAGCCGGTGGTCGCGGGAGCGCCCGATTTCGAGAAGGCGCTCGACATCGACCATGCCCGCGATGGCGAGGTGATGGTCGCCTTCGGAATGAATGGCGAGCAGTTGCCGCTGCTCAACGGCTTTCCCTGCCGGCTGATCGTGCCCGGCTGGTATTCGACCTATTGGGTCAAGATGCTGAACTCGATCGAGGTGCTGCCCGGACCCGACGACCAATATTGGATGGCTAAGGCCTACAAGATTCCGGCAACGCCGGGCGCCAATGTCGCGCCGGGAACCAAGGACTTCCCGGCCGTGCCGATCAACCGGATGATCCCGCGCAGCTGGATGACCAGCCTGCCCGATGGGCAGGCGATCGCCTGGGAGCCGACGATCGAGGTCGGCGGGATCGCGATGGGCGGCGACTGCGGCGTCGCCCGGGTCGATGTCTCGCCCGATGGCGGGCGGCACTGGTACGCGAGCCGGCTCGGGCCCGACCAGGGAGCGTATAGCTTCCGCCGCTGGGACAGCCGAGTGCCGCTGGCGCGGGGCTCGAATGCGATCATGGCGCGGTGCGTGAACACCCGCGGCGTTGCCCAGCCGCTGCAGCCGATCTGGAACCCCGGCGGCTTCATGCGCGGCAATATCGAAACCACCACGATCATCGCCGGCTGAGGAGGCGCGCCATGAAATTTCCCTCGATCGGCGTGATCGTCGTCGGCATGTTTGCGATATTCGTCCTCGCGCTGGTGGCGATCGGGCCACCCACCGAGCGGCCTGCGCCCAGGACCGTCGCCGAACATTCGCCTCCACCCCCGCCGTCCAGCGTGTCGGCGGGTGGGTTCACGCTGGTTTCGTCCTCGATCGATATGCCGATCGACGACCAGCAATATCCCGATGGCCCCAACGCCGACATCATCAATGCTAGCTGCACCTCGTGCCATTCGGCGAGCATGGCGATGACTCAGCCGGCACTGGCGCCGGACCAGTGGAAAGGCATCGTCACCAAGATGCGCGATGTCTACAAGGCGCCGGTTGCGGAGAAGGACATGCCGGCAATCGTGTCCTATCTGTCCGCCATGCCCGGCCAGCAACCGGCGTCGGCGGTTAAGGGCAGTTCGCGTAAGCAGGCGCCCGAGTCTTCGGGCGCTACCGGCTGACCGCAGACTGTCCATTGGATTTAACGAGGAAAAGCATGACCACGGAAATGGGACGGCCGACCACTGCCGAAGATCTGGGCACAGGCGGGCTCCAACTCCGCATGGTCGCGGGACCGGCCGCATTCGTCGTCGACGAACCCGTGGAGCTCGGCGGACTGGACTTGGGCCCGACGCCCCACGAGCTGGTCCAGGCGGCGCTGGCTTCATGCACGCTCCAGACGATCCGGATGTATGCAAAGCGCAAAGGCTGGGCGCTCGGCGCGGTTCGGGCAAAAGTCGTTCTCACGCGGGATGCGACGCGCAATCCGCCCGATCATTTCGTCCGCGCGATCACTTTCCCTGCCGACCTTCCGGGCGACCGACGCGCCCGTCTGCTCGAAATAGCGGAGATATGCCCGATCCATCGGATGCTTACGCGCGGTGCGACCGTGGAGACGAACGCGACCTGACCCATCCCAAGTCCCCGCGGACCAGAGCAACTTTCAGGAGCTGAGAGTCGGGGGCCCGATCAAGCTTGTGTCGCAAGTTGCCATCCGGGATCCGCAGGCGAGCATTCGTGGCGAACCCATGCTTATCGGACCTTCTTGCGCGTATCGATGCCGGTGCTCTCATCGGTCTGCGGTGCAGGGGGCTGCGTGCCAAGGTCGCGATAGGAGCGCAGGTCGGGCGCCCCGGCGGCGACCGGATTGGCTTCCAGTCGGGCGATCATCCGCTTCATCTCGGCGATCTCGCGAACCTGGGCATCGATGATGCCATCGGCCAGTCTGCGCACCTGCGGGTCGCGGATGTGCGCCCGCTCGCTGGTCATGATCGCGATCGAATGGTGCGGGATCATCGCCTTCATATAGGCGACATCGTCGACCGTCTCCTGGCTGCGCACCAGCCACAATGGGCCTGCGAAGACGGCCGCGGCACCGGCGACGATGCCGATATTGGCGCGCCGATTGGGGTACATGCCCCACATGAAGCCGAGCATGATGATCGCCATCACCGCCCCCATGAGGAGCGCCATCCACATGCGCGTCTGGCTGAACATGACATGGTCGAGCGCATAGGTGTTGAGATACATGAGCCCGAACATCACGACCGTCGAGGTCGCGATCATCGCGGCGAACCGGCCATAGCCCATGCCGCTGCCCTGTTTTTGATCCTTCATCGCTCCACCTCTCTCCTGATCTCTGCGCTGCATAACCCCATGGTTTCGCTTCACGCCGGATGCCGCCCGGCACGTTGCGGAATGACAACGAGTAACAGGGCGATTGCGCCCAGCAACACCGCCGAGGCGAGAGGTCGGCTCAGGTCGAGGCCGCCGCTGGCGAGCGGCTTGTCGAGAAAGTCGCCGACCGCCGCGCCGAGCGGGCGGGTCAGGACGAAAGCGGCCCAGAACAGCAGCACCCGGCTGGTGCGGGTCAACCGGTAGAGCGCGGCGACCCCGGCGAGCGCGAGCGCGAAGATCACCGCCGCGCCGAGGTAACCGCGTCCGCCGGTGTCTGCCAGCCAGTCGCCCAGCGCCGTGCCGAGGGTCTGCGAAAAGGTGATCGTCACCCAGTAGAACAGCTCCGGGCGCATGCCGCGCAGATCATCCGAGGCGATCCGGCCGAGTGTCGCTTTCCAGGCAGCCAGCGAGCCGAGCACGAGTGTGAGGAGCAGCAAGGAGCCGCCGCTATAGCCGATGCCGAGCGACCGGGTCGCGAAGTCGGCGAGCGTCGTGCCCGCCGTCGTCGAGGCGAGGATCGTCGTCCAGTAAAGCGCCGGATGGAATGTACGCGCCTTGATCTGCGCCGCAATGAACAGCGCGAGCAATCCGCCGAATATCGCCGTGCTGACCAGATATCCCATGTCGAGGCTCATGCTGAGCGTGTCGCCCGCAGTCTCGCCGAGCGTGGTGGCCAGAATCTTGATGGCCCAGAAGCCGAGCGTGACCGCCGGCACCTTGCTGGCGACTTCGTCCATATCCGGCTTGATCATGACGCCCTCCTCAGAACCAGATCCGCATGCCGGCGACGAAGCTGGTCGTGGTCGGATCATCGCCATTGGCGCGGGCGTAGCGTGCCGTCTGGCCGATCTTCGCCTCGTGGGAGATGCCGACATAGGGCGCGAACTGGCGGGTGACCTCGTAGCGCAGACGCAGGCCGAGCTCGGCACTGCTGAGGCCGGCGCCGATGCGGTTCTCGGGCACGTCCTGCGCCGACAGGTTGAGCTCGATGCGCGGCTGCAGGACGACACGCTGCGTAATCCGCTGGTCGTAATAGCCTTCGAGCCGGCCGAACACGTCCCCCTTGTCGGACAGGAACGCCGCGCCCTCGACCTCGAACCAGTATGGCGCGAGGCCCTCGAACCCGATGACGGCATAGGTGCGCGACGGGCTCGGCCTGAAATCGTGCCGCACGCCGGCCTGGAGGTTGAAGTAGGGACCGATCGCGCGGCTGTAGAGCGCCTGCACTTCGGCGGCTTCGACGCCCTGGCGCAGCACGCCTTCGCCCTCAGACTTGATGGTCAGCCGGTTGATATCGCCGCCGAGCCAGGCCTCGCCATCCCAGCGATAGCCATCCCTCCCTCTTCGCGCCTGATATTCGGCGAGGTTGAACATCACCGTCGCCATCGTCTGCCCGCCACTCTCGCGCATCATCATGTCACGGGCATGCGCAATATCGGCCTTGGGGAACTGGCGATCGGCATAATGATCCATCGGTGGCGTTGGCGCGGGTGCGCTGCCAGCGGGGAGATCGGTGCCGGCCTGGTCTCCCGAGGGCATCGCCGCCATGTTATGGCCAGCATGGTCGGCCGGCATGTCCATCCCGGGCATGGCGCCATTATCCTGCGCCGGTGCAGACTGCGCCGGCTTCGTCGGCATCGCCATGCCGCCCATGTCATGGCGTTCGTGGCCGCTTGGAGCCGGTACGGGCTTTGCGGGCGTAGGGGATGCAGGTTTTGCAGCAGGCTGGCTTCTGCGTGGCGCCAGGGTGGCGGGATTGGGCTTCGGCTTGGGTTTTGCCGCCGGCTTGGCGGACGGCATCGCCATGCCCGGCAGATCGTGCATCGAATGATCCTGCGCGGCGGCAGGCGATGCGAGCGCGATCAGGGCGCTGGCGGACAGGAGCGAGGCGAGATGCGTCATGCTGCATCTCCCTTCTGACGCACGCTGACGACGCGCATCATGCCCGCCGCCATGTGGTAGAGGAGATGGCAGTGGAACGCCCAGTCGCCGACCGCGTCCGCGGTGAAGTCCCAGGTGACGATCCCGCCGGGCTGAACGATAACTGTGTGCTTGCGCGGCGCGCGGTCGCCATGCCCCGTCACCAGCTCGAAGAAATGGCCATGGATGTGGATCGGATGCGCCATCATGCTGTCGTTGATCAGGTTCACCCGCACCCGCTCGCCTTCGGTGAACGGGATCGGCTCGTGGACGTCCGACATCTTCTCGCCGTCGAGCGACCACATGAACCGCTCCATGTTGCCGGTCAGGTGGAGGTCGATGCTGCGCGAGGGCGCACGGACGTCGGGATTGCGCTCCAACGCCATCAGGTCGCGATAGACCAGCACCTTGTGGCCGACATCGGCTAGGCCCTGTCCCGGCTCGCCGGTGCGATCGACCGGCATGGGTGAGATCGTCTGCACCCCCGGACCGCGCTTCACCTGCGGCGCATTGCCGAAGTCGCGCATGCGCATCGAGCCCATGTCATGGCCGGCCATCGCGCCGCCACCATGATCCATCCCCGGCATCGCCGAATGGTCCATCGCGCCGCGATCCATGGTCGCATGATCCACGCCGGCCATGGGCGCGGCAGCGGGGCTTCCCGGCGTCGCAAGCGTGCGCGAGGCGTACTGCTCGGCGCTGGGATCGACGCCGCGCGGCGCCATGTCGCCGCCCATGTCCATGCCCATATCCTTCATGGTGGCGAGCGGGCGCTGACGCAGCGCCGGGACCGGCGCGACCATGCCGGCACGCGGTGCGAGCGTGGCACGCGCCAGCCCTGAGCGGTCGACCGCCTCGCCGACCAGCGTGAACGCCTTGTCCTCGGTCGGCGTAACGATGACGTCGTAAGTCTCTGCGACGCCGATCTGGAACTCGTCGACCGCGACCGGCATCACGTTCTGGCCGTCGGCCTGGACGATGGTCAGCTTGAGGCCGGGAATACGCACGTTGAAGGTCGTCATCGACGACGCGTTGATCACACGCAGGCGGACACGCTCGCCCAGGGTGAACAGGGCCGTCCAGTTGTCGGCCGGCCCATGACCATTGACGAGATAGGTATAGGCCGCGCCGGTTACGTCGGAGATATCGGCCGGGTCCATTCGCATCCTGCCCCAGGCGAGACGGTCCTTCTCCTTCTGGTCGCGACCCGAAAGGAGCCCTGACAGCGTCTGGCGCTGAAAATTGAAATGGCCCGGATTGACCTTCATCCGCCGGAAGATCGCCTCGGGCGACAGCTGGCTGTGGTCCGACAGCACGATGACATGCTCGCGATCGGACTGGGCCGGATCGGCACCGGCGGGATCGATCACGATCGGGCCGTAGAGGCCAAGCTGCTCCTGGAAGCCCGAATGGCTGTGATACCAGTAAGTGCCGCTCTGGCGCACCGGGAACTCGTAGAGATAGCTGGAGCGCGGCTTGATGCCGGGGAACGAGATGCCGGGCACGCCGTCATGCTCGGGCGGGACCAGCAGGCCATGCCAATGGACCGAACTGTCCTCGTCGAGATCGTTGATGACGTTGAGCCGCACCTTCTGGCCTTCGCGCAGCCGGATGAGCGGTGCCGGCACCGTGCCGTTGATCCCGATCGCGAGCGAACGGTGGCCGTCGATCGTCATCATCTGCCAGGCGATGCGCAGCGTGATGTCGTCACCCGAGACGGTCGGCAGGCCTTGCGATACCGGCTGCGCCCAGGCGGGCATCCATGCCGCGAGCGCCGCGGTGCCGCCGGCCAGCCCGAGGCCGCGCAGCAAGGTGCGCCGATCGACGGTCGAGAAGTCCATGAAATACCAGTCCCTGTCGCGTGCGTATGGAGGGTTTACGCAGAGACGCCCTCAACCCCTCAGCATCTCTTCCAGCTTTTTGCGCGCGCGGTAGAGCCTAGTCTCGACCGCCTTGTCGCCGATCCCGAGGGTCTCGCCGGTCTCCGCCTGGCTCATGCCCTCGATGGTCCGCAGGACGAGGACCTGCCTGAGGTTGACCGGCAGCTCGGCGATCGCCGCCATCGTTCGTTCCAGCTCGCGCCGGTCGGCGATCTGGACGTCGCTGGCGGCAGCGGAATCGGCGACGGCATGCGCCTCCTCGATCGGTCGCGCGAAGGTGAAGAAGCGGCGCACCGCCCGCCGCCGCGACCAGTCGCGCGCCTTGTTGACCGCGATCCGCCCGATCCATGCGCGGAACGGGCGCTCGGCGTCATAGCGCGCCAGCGCGCCAAAGGCGGCGATGAAGGTCTGTTGGGTCAGGTCGATCGCCGCGTCACTGTCTCCGACGAGCCCGCGCAGCAGCCGGAACACGCTCTCGCGATGCCGGCGCATCAGTTCGGCATAGGCCGCCTGGCGCCTGGCCAATGCGAGCGCCGCCAGCTCGCCGTCCGAGCAGCCGGCGAGGTCGAGGCTCACCGTTCCTTGGCCGTGAGCGCCTTGACCACCGCGGCATCGAATTTCGCCGCCTGATCGGGTTTGAGCACGGCCCGCATCGCGAAGATATGCTCGAGCGTTTCCTTCTGGAGCTGCCCCATCGCCTGGTGCGAGCGGTCGACCGCCGCCGCGACGCCGGGGCCATAGCCATGTTCCGCCTCGATCGCGCCGGCGAGCCGGGCATTGTCGGCGCGCAGCTCGAGATCGAGCGCCTGCTTGCGGACCGCGAAGCGCCGTTCGATCTCGTCCATCCGGGCTTTCTGACCGCTGTCCAGATCGAGATCGTGATGGAGCAGCGTGTGCAGCGCATTCTCGACCGGCGCGGGCCGGGCAATGAAGGCGCGCCCGATGAACGCGCCGGCGACTGCTGCCAGAAAGGCGATGGCGGCGATCAGGAGCAGGCGGCGGCGGTCGGTCACTCGACGGTACCGAGCAATGTCGAGGGAGCGAGCGCCGAGGGTGTACCGAACGGCGCGGCGGAGGGTGCCGGATCGGCATAGCCGGGGATGGTCGAGCCAAGCAGACCGATCAGCAGCGCAAGGCTGGCGGCTAGGCCGACCAGCCGGCCGCCAAGCGGCTTGCCGCGGGCATCCGCGATACCGTCGAACACGCCGCCCTCGATCCCCGCCAGTCGCGGATCGACCGGTAGTTCCCGCATCCGTCGCAGGGCCGCATCCACATCCATCGTCATCACTCCATCTACCCCAGCCATACGCAACCGGGCGTGACATCCCTCATCGCCAAATCACTGCCGACGGATCGAGGGATAGCAGACGGCGCTGCGTATTGGATGCTTGAACATGGTTGGAGTGGTTCGATGAAGAAGAAGATCATCCTGTCGGCGCTGGCGGCACTCTCTATCGGCCTGGCCGGTCCGGCGCTTGCGCATCCCAAATTGGTGAGCAGCACACCGGCCGCCGCATCGACGGTAAGTGCTCCGCGTCAGGTCACGTTGACGTTCAACGAGCGGCTGATGCCGGCCATGACCGGGGCCGAGATAGTGATGACGGCGATGCCCGGCATGAAGGATCACCCGCCGATGAAGATCAACGGCGCAAAGACGAGCGTCACTGCCGATGGCAAGACGTTGGAGATCGCCTTCGGTCGACCGCTCGCCGCCGGCAGCTATGCGGTCAACTGGCACGCCGTGTCGGGCGATACCCACCGCGTTACCGGCAGCGTGACCTTCACGGTCCGGTGATGTCCGACTGGCCGTTGGTTGCTGTGCGCTGGGGTCTCTACCTCGATCTCGGCGCATTGTTCGGCTTGCCGGCCTTCGCGCGCTACGGCCTCCCAGCCGCGGCGCGTATGACGGCCTTTTCGCTGCGATGGCCCATCGTCGCCTTGTCGCTGAGCGGCTTGGGGCTGAGCGCAGCGGGCTTTCTGTTGATGGCGGCCGCGATGCTCGGGGTCGGCGTGACGCAGGTGGACCGAGCGACGCTGATCATGCTGTTGACCGATACCGGCATCGGCTGGGCATGGACGGCGCGTGTGCTCGCGCTGCTGGCGGTGCTGGCTCTCGCCCTGGCTAGACGGCACTGGACCATGCGATATTGCCGGGCTCTGGTCCTGCCGGGTGGCATCGCGGTGGCGAGCCTCGCCTGGACCGGGCATGGCGCGGCGGGTGAAGGCGTCTGGGGCACGGCCCAGCTTCTAGGTGACATACTCCATCTTCTTGCCGCCTCGGCCTGGCTCGGTGCGCTGATCGCCTTTCTCCTGCTGGTCGGTCGCGCGCGGGATGCGGAATCGCTCTACATCGCCCGCGACGCACTCGCGGGCTTTGCGCGCGCCGGGACAGCCATCGTTGCCGTGCTCATCCTGACCGGACTGCTGAATGGCTATATCCTCGTCGGACCGGAACGGCTGGGCATGCTCGTCACCACCGACTATGGCCGCCTGCTGCTGGCCAAGCTCGGCCTGTTCGCGGCGATGCTGGTGCTGGCGGCGGTAAATCGCTGGCAGCTCGCACCTGCCCTGCAGGGCGACGCAACCCCGACCACCATGGCTCGTCTGCGGCTCAGCCTCGGGCTGGAGTTCTCGGCCATACTCGCGGTCCTGGCGGTGGTCTCGTGGCTCGGCACGCTCGCGCCCCCGGCTTCCCTGTAGCGGCGATCAGCCATGCACCAGACCAAGCGACCCTAGCCCCATCCAGATCGCCATCGCGACCATCATGACATTCTCGGTCAGCGAGACGAAGCCGAGCGGCACCTTGCTCGATCCGCCGACACAGGCGCATTTGATCTCCCGCCTGTCGATATAGACCGCCTTGAACACCGAGATCGCCCCGATCCCGCCGATCACCAGCGCCACCGGGGCGGAGAGCCCGGTCAGGACACCGGCGGTCATCAGCACACCAGCCGCACCTTCGGCGAACGGATAGACGTAGGAATAGGGCACCCAGCGCCGCGCCAGCAGATCGTAGTTGAGAAACATGCTCGAGAAGCGCTCGACATCCTGCAGCTTGAGCAGCGCCAGCACACACATGCTGAGCGAGATGAACCATTCGGCGGCACGGACCGTGAGCGGCGTGCCATAGACCGATTGGCTTACGGCGAGCGCCATCAGCGCGGTCATCGCGAACACAGCGACGACCGGCGTGTAGCTGGTGGCATCCGGATCGGGCACCGACTTGCCGAAGAAGCGGCGCAGATCGTCATAGCCGCCGATCCGCCGACCATCGATGAAGGTCTGCGGCGTGGTCTTCACGCCATGCTCGGCCTTGAACGCGTCGGTTTCGGCGCGGGTCTTGAGCCAGCGGTCATCGACCGCATAGCCCTGGGTCTCGAGCAGGTGCTTGGCCTTCAGCCCATAGGGGCAAACATGCTCGGGCATCACCATGCGATAGAGCGTCGCGCGCCTGGGGGATTGGTGGGTCATTGCGGGTCCTCATCGCCTTGCGATTGATCGGTCCCGACCCATATAGGTTCCGTACCATGGTACGGAGTCAAGGCATGGAAATGCTGACGATCGGCAAGCTCGCCGCGAAGGGCGGGGTCGGGGTCGAGACGGTCCGCTATTACCAGCGGCGGGGGTTGCTGGCCGAGCCTACGCGCGACGCGGGCATCCGGCGCTATGGCGACGACGATGTGCGGCGCCTGCGGTTCATTCGCTCGGCCCAGACCGCCGGCTTCACGCTTGAGGAAATCGGCGAACTGCTTGGCCTCGACGCGGTCGATGACCGGACGCGGGCCCGGCATCTTGCCGAAGCCAGGATCGCGGCGATCGATGCGAAAATCGCCGAGATGCAATCCGCACGAGCCGCGCTAGCCAAACTCGCGAGCGAGTGCGCCAACACAGCCGCTGGCGCGTGTCCGATCATCACCGCATTTGAGCGCTGCGCCTGAGCTCCAGCGCCAGCTTGTCCTGCACAAACGCAATCGGGTGTGGGGCCGACTATAGGCGATTGGCAGCTAAACTGGCTTCGTTGTCCCGAATCCGGCATTCTGCACACAGCTCACGTCAGTCGATCGGCGATGGCATCCATGCACGGCTAGGGCGTCCGCTGTCGACGAAAGCCGCCATTCAAGGAGCGAACCGGGAACGGCAGGAAAGTCCCACTCCCGGTCCCTGGCGAGGTGGATCTGCGGGCCGTGCGCCCGGGTCCGCTTTTGGGTTGATCAGTCGCCTGGCTGGCCGTCTGAGAGTAGGTGCGCAGCTGGGTGCCCCCTCCCTGCCGGCGCGTCGGGACCTACCGCGAACCAAGCTCGCGCCATGTCCGCTTCTGGGAAGCCCTCAAGCGCCTCCTAGCGGCTGAAAGTGGGCGAGTAGCGGTCGGCAGTCGTGCCAGATCGTTCCTGGCAATCTCACAAAAAGTGTGGGGAAAAATGTGGGGGCGCGTCTCGCGGTCTCATGTATTTAGTTGTTAATTGAATTACTTAAGATCAATCTTGGGCTTCCTCCCGCTCCGCCACCTGCGCCCTTTTTGGGGCTTCCCAAAACTGCCAGAAAAGCCGCAGAAATAGCGGTTTCTGGTTCCGCTGCGCATCCAAGGGTAGGTAGGGAAGGTTGAAGCTGAGCCCGTATACCGGCACTCCGCTCCCGATGGGCCGATTCCGTTGTTCGTCGGTCGACTCACCCTCACCCTCACCCTCTCTGTGCCCTTGCTACGCTCGCCTTCACTTCCATGGCGCGGTATGGCCGGTGGGGCATCTACGGGAACCGCTCGCTTGCAGCTTACCCCAAGTGCCCCGAAGGACGCGGGCCGATGCGGGGACGCGCCAGCTCGAACCTATCGCCTTCGCGTACCGTCGGTCCCGGTCAGCGCAAGCATCGCAAAACTGGCGAGCCAATGCTCACCCATATAGTCCCCTGCCACTTCGTCGATGGCTGTTGTGAGATGCTGCGCTGCGGCTGCGTTCAATACGCTGGCAACTACATCGGAAACCGAACGTGCCAAGCTTCGCATGGCCCAAGCGCGACTGAGATTAAGCCCGTCGAGGTGAGCGATCTTGCCGTCGCTGCGATCGCTGACCCGGGCGGGCGTGAACAGAGTGGCGGGCTGCCCGGCGGCGAGATCCGGAAGGAATGCGGCGAACCAAGGTGCGAACCGCTCCGCCGGCAGCAGCGCATGCATCGCCAGCGCCTCCATTAGCGTCGGAGACAGGAAGTCCTCGCCGCTCGGCTCCCATGCCTGCGCGCCACGATCGTGTGAGAACCACCGCAATGCGGCTTCGCGGAGGGTGGTCTGGAACGCTTCGTTGCTGGAAACTCGCGCATAGCGCTCGGCCAGCACCAGCGCGAAGGCGGTGTTGGAATGAAAGCCTGCACGCACCGGATAGTGCAGCTTGGGCAGGAACGCCTGGAAGCGCGCGACGAACGCATCGGCCAGCGGTTGCAGGGTGGCGACATGGGGACTGTCGGCAACGATCAGCTCGCTGGCCAGCATCAATGCCCAGGCCCAGCCATAGGGGCGTTCGAAGCTCCGCGCACTCGGGCGGTCGAGATAGGCGCGTTCCGCCTCCACCTTCCCGGGCGTGATGGCGCGCGTGAACAGCGCATCGATCGCGGCCACTTCGGCAAGCTCCGGGAATAGCCGCCGCACGCGCGCGAGCAGCCAATAGCCGTGGATGCAGCTGTGCCAATCGAAGCTGCCGTAGAAGATGGGGTGTACGAGATGCGGGATATAGGCGTCCGCATCCCCGTCCATCACATGGTCTGCCTTGTGCGGATATTCGCGCTCGACATGGCCGAGCGCGATGCGGGCAAAGCTGGCGGCGAGATCGGGGGTCATTTCGGGCTTCCGGGAAAGGCGAGCAGCGTCATCGCCGCAATGTTGAAGACGAGCAGCAGCAGCGCGGTCGGTGCCTGCACGCGGATCACCGCGAACCGGTCGCGCAGCTCCAGTGCCGCGACGGGGACGATGTTGAAATTGGCCGCCATCGGCGTGAGCAGCGTACCGCAGAAGCCGGACAGCATGCCTAGCGCTGCCACCGCGGCGGGGTCGCCGTGCAGCTGGTGGATAAGGATCGGCACGCCGATGCCCAGCGTCATGATCGGGAAGGCTGCAAAGGCGTTGCCCATCACTAGGGTGAACAGCGCCATGCCCAGGCAATAGACCAGGGTCGCGACGAAGGGCGTATTGACCGCGACCAACCCTAGCACGCCGCCCGCCACGACCTTGCCGACGCCGGCCAGCGCGAAGATGCCGCCCAGCGCCGCGAGCATCTGGGGCAGGACCATCGGCCAGCCGATCCCGTCGACCAGGCGGCGCGCTTCGGTGGCGGTGGTGCCGCGGGGCGGACGGGTCAGGAGAAGCGCGAGGGCAAGGGCAACCGCGGCCCCGGTGGCAAGTGCGGCAAGCGTCACCTGCTTTGGGTCGATCAAGGTGATGCCCACCAGCCGCCCCTGTGGAAGGGCGAGCGTGCCGCCGAGGGTAACCAGCGGCAGCGCCAGCGCCGGCAGGAACAGCCGGGCGCCCCATCGCCGGGCGAGCGTCGCGCGGGTCGAGTCATCGGTCGTGGTGACGGGCCCCGGCTTGAGTCCCAGCGTCGCCAGCGCGACCATTGCCAGCACGAGGCAGCCATTGACCAGATCGGGGAGCCAGGGGCCTGCGCCGAGCGTGACGGCAAAGGCGCCCCAGAAGGCGGCATTCCGCCAGTGCCGGGGTGAATGCGTGTCGCGCGCATGGTGCAGCGCGACCGCGGCGGGGAGGGTGGCGGCGGCGATGCCGATCGCGTCTAAGCCGATCATCGCGGGAGCGTGCCGTCGAGCCGCAACAGCCGGGCTCCGTGGATCAGCAGCGCGGCAAGCGCGGTGGGGATCGCCCATATCGCCACTTCCAGCGGCGCGACTGTTACACCTTCCTGCTGCAGGATCGCCCGGATCAGCAGGATCGAGCCGACTGCGATGAACACGTCCTCGCCGAAGAACAGTGCAATATTATCGACTGCGGCGGCATGGGCACGGAGGCGCTGGCGCGTGTCGTCGTCGAGCGGCGCGTCGGCGTCGCGCTCGGCCGCGCCCTCCACCATCGGCGCGACGATTGGGCGGACCATCGGCACATGGCCGCCCAGCGCGGTGAGGCCGAGCGCGGCTGCCGCCTGCCGCAGCAGGAAATAACCGAGCAGCACACGGCCGGCCGTCGCCCGCCGCAACCGCTGCACGACCGCGCGCGCCTGTTCGCGCAGCCCCGCGCGTTCGAGCAACGCGATCGCCGGCAGCGCCAGCCAGGCGACGGCAAGGAAGCGCGCGTCGACAAAGGCCTTCCCGATCAGTGCGATCACCGCGATCGGCCCATGCCCGGCCGCCGCCGCGCTGGCGAACGCCGCGGCGGTGACGACCAGCAGCGGATGGATGCGGAGCGCAAAGCCCAGGACGATGATGACGATGCCCGACAGGACCAGCATCGCTACGCCTCCTTAGAGCGTCGCGGCGGCGCGGGCCGCTTGGTTGTACTGGCCGGAGAGGCGGCGTAGCAGCCCGGCGGCCTGGGCCAGCGCCGCGGCATCCGGGCCATCGGCGGCGACGGACTCGGCGAGCACCGTCTCCCGGATTGCGCGATAGGCAGTGCAGAACTCCACGCCCGCCTGCGTCGCGGCGATCAGCTTTTCCTTGCCCGCGCGCCGCGTCGTCACCAGCCCGGCTTTCTCCAGCTTGCGGATGGCATAGGTGACGAGATGCGTGTCTTCGACGTCGAGGACCAGCGCGATGTCGGCAAGCCGCTTGGGCCGGTCGCGATGGCGGACGGTATGGAGGATCAGCACTTCGAGCGGGGCCAGCGCGATGCCGGCTGCGGCGGCGCAGCGCGCGATCCAGCGATGATAGGCAGTGGCGGCGAGGGTGAGGCTGAACTCCAGCTCCGACAAGGTCGGCGCGGCGCCATCGGCGAGATGCGCTGACGATACGATCGCTTTGCCTCTCGCCTGCTCCGACATCGTCTACCTCCCGCTGCAGGAAGCTTGCGCTATGCAATCGAACTGTCAACATTTATACTGCGATTCATCGATAAATTGTAGTTGAGGGTGTGGGACATGGGCGGGTGGCGGTTCTGGATCGATCGTGGCGGCACCTTCACCGATATCGTCGCGCGCGCGCCCGCCGGCACACTCTCCACCGCCAAGTTGCTCAGCGAGAACCCCGAACTATATGAAGATGCGGCGATTGCCGGCATCCGGCAAATCCTCGGCCTCGGGGTGGACGATCCCTGGCCGGTGGGCCTCATCGACGAAGTGAAGATGGGCACCACGGTGGCCACAAACGCGCTGCTGGAGCGCAAGGGGACGCGGACGCTGCTGGTGGTCGATCGCGGCTTTGCCGATCTGCTGGCGATCGGCAACCAGGCGCGACCCGCACTGTTCGATCTCGCGATCAGGCCTGCGCTGCCGCTCCACGACGGCGTTCTGGAGATTGGCGGGCGGATCGACCGCGACGGCCAGACGATCGTGCCGCTCGACGAAGATGCCGTGTTTGCCGATCTGCGGGCGGCGCGGATCGCCGGCCACGAAGCGGTGGCGGTCGCGCTCACCCATGCCTGGGCGCACCCTTCGACCGAGGCGCGGGTCGCCGACCTGGCACGCGCGGCGGGGTTCGCGCAGGTTTCCGCCAGCCATGCGGTCAGCCCGCTGATCGGGTTGGTCGCGCGGGGGCGGACCAGCGTGGTCGACGCCTATCTGTCGCCGGTGCTGCGCCGCTATGTCGATCGGGTCGCGGGTGCGCTGGGCAGCACGCCGCTCCATTTCATGCAGTCCAATGGCGGGCTTGCCGATGCCGCGCATTTCCAGGGCAAGGACGCGATCCTCTCCGGCCCGGCCGGCGGCGTCGTCGCCGCGGCGCGCACCGCCGAGCGGGCGGGCTTCGACCGGGTGATCGGCTTCGACATGGGCGGCACCTCCACCGACGTGGCGCTCTATGCCGGCAGCTTCGAGCGGGTGTTCGATGCGGAGGTGGCAGGCGTCGAGATGCGCGTTCCGATGATGGCGATCGAAACGGTGGCGGCCGGCGGCGGTTCGATCCTGCATTTCGACGGCACGCGCTACCGGGTGGGACCGGACAGCGCAGGCGCCAATCCGGGTCCGGCTGCCTATCGGCGCGGCGGGCCGCTGACCGTGACCGACGCGAATGTGCTGGTCGGCAAGATCCGCCCCGAGCATTTCCCCGCCGTGTTCGGCCCCGCCGGGGACCAGCCGCTCGACCGGGACGCGGTGGCACAGGCCTTTGCCGCACTGGCCGAGCAGATCGCGGCGGCAACCGGCACGCCGCAGGATCCGCGCGCCGTGGCGGAGGGCTTCCTCTCGATCGCGGTCGCTAACATGGCGGCGGCGATCAAGCGCGTCGCCCTGGAGCGCGGCGAGGATGTCGCCGGCTTCGTGCTGCAATGTTTCGGCGGTGCGGGCGGGCAGCATGCCTGCCGTGTCGCCGAGGTACTGGGGATGCGGCAGGTGCTGATCCATCCATTGGCGGGCGTGCTCTCGGCCTATGGCATGGGGTTGGCCGATCGCGCTGCGCTCCGCCAGCGCTCGGTCGAGCAACCTCTTGTCCCCGCAGTGGTCGCGGACGTGGAGGCGCTGGCGCTGCTGCTGGGGAGGGAAGCGGCCGGCGATCTCGGCGGCGGCCCTGCAGTGCACCATGCCAGCACGGCGCATCTGCGCTATGCCGGAACCGACACCGCCCTTGGCGTACCGCTCGGCGAGGCGACGACGATGCGCGCGGCGTTCGAGGCCGCGCACCAGGCGCGGTTCGGCTTCACCAGCCCGGACCGAGACATCGTGATCGAGAGCCTGATGGTCGAGGCGGTGCTGCCCGGCGAGACCGTTGCGCTGCCGCCGCTGCCGCCGCGTGAGGGGCCGATCCCTGCTGCCCTGGCAGTCGTGCCGTTGTGGACGGGCGGCGCCGAGCATGCGGTGCCGGTGCTTGATCGCGCGGCGTTGCGCCCCGGCGATCGTCTGGAAGGCCCGGTGCTGATCCGCGAGGCGACCGCGACGACGATGGTGGAGCCGGGCTGGGTGCTCGGCGTGCGGGACGGCGGCGAACTTGTGCTGGATCACGAAGGCGCCGGCGCCCGCGTCGAAGCAGATCCGGCGATCGCCGATCCGGTGCAGCTGGAACTGTTCAACACCCAGTTCATGGGCATCGCCGAGCGGATGGGGGTGGTGCTGCGCAACACCTCGAGCAGCGTCAACATGAAGGAGCGGCTGGATTTCTCCTGCGCGCTGTTCGATGTGGAGGGGCGGCTGGTGGCGAATGCGCCGCACGTTCCGGTGCATCTCGGCGCGATGGGCGACAGCGTGCGCGCGGTGCTGGCGCGGCGCGGGGCGACGCTGAAGCCGGGGGATGCGATCGCGCTCAACGATCCCTTCCATGGCGGCACGCATCTCCCCGACGTGACCGTGATCACCCCGGTGTTCGACGGCGGAGAACTTCGATTCTTCGTCGCCAATCGCGGCCATCATGCCGATATCGGCGGGCTCACCCCCGGATCGACTCCGCCGGAATCGGCGCGGCTCGCCGAGGAAGGTGTGGTGATCGCCGATTTCCTGCTCGTCGATGGCGGCGTGTTCCAGGAAGCCGCGTTCCGCCGGCTGCTGACCGAGGCCGAATGGCCGGCTCGGAACCCGGACGTCAACGTCGCCGATATCAAGGCGCAGCTTGCCGCCAATGCCACCGGGGTGGCTGAACTGCGGGCACTGGTCGCCGCCCGGGGCTGGCCGATGGTCCGCGCCTATATGGGCCATGTCATGGCCAATGCCGAGGAGAGCATTCACCGGGTGGTCGCCGGTTTGCAGGACGGCGTGTTCGAGGACCGGCTGGACAATGGCGCGCCGCTCAAGGTGGCGGTGATGGTCGATCAGGCGGCGCGCACGGCGGTGATCGACTTCACCGGCACCGGTCCAGCGAGTGCGGGCAATTTCAACGCGCCGCCCTCGGTCACGCGCGCGGTGGTGCTCTATGCGTTTCGTTGCCTGGCGGGGGAGGCGATCCCGCTCAACGAAGGCTGCCTTGCGCCCCTGCGCATCGTCATCCCCGAAGGCTCGTTCCTCGCGCCGCCGCCGGGCAGCGCGGTGGTTGCCGGCAATACCGAGGTCAGCCAGGCGCTGTGCAATGCGCTGCTCGGCGCGCTGGGGGCGGCAGCAGCCTCGCAGGGGACGATGAACAACTTCCTTTTCGGCAACGACCGCCACCAATATTACGAGACGATCTGCGGCGGCGCAGGCGCGGCCCCCGGCTTTGCCGGTGCCTCGGCTGTGCACACGCACATGACCAACACCCGGATCACCGACCCCGAGATTTTGGAGCTGCGCTATCCGGTGCGGCTCGAGCAATTCGCGATCCGGCGAGGATCGGGTGGAGCGGGGCGATGGCCGGGCGGCAACGGCGCGGTACGCGCGGTGACTGTGCTTGAGCCGATGATCGTCACGTTGGTCGCCTCTCGACGGACGGTGGCACCGTTCGGGCTTGCCGGTGGGAGCCCGGGGCAACCTGGCACCCAGCGGATCGAACGCGCGGACGGCAGGAGCGAGACGATCGGCGGAACCGCACGCGCCGAGCTGGATAGCGGCGACCGGATTGTGATCGAAACCCCCGGCGGGGGCGGCTTTGGTGCGGGTCTTGAATCTTAAGCGCTAAGGGGGCCTGGCGGCAGCCCCTTCGGGTCGTCAGCGCAGGGGGTACCTCGCACTGGCAGATCATAGGGGCAAAGCCGATCACCGGCGGCGAGATCCGTTCTTGCTAGCAGGAACAGCCAGCTTGGAACAAACCGCGCGCGGCGCTTTGCTCAATCGCCAAGTATTCAACGGCATCGACCCGCGGCACGTCGCTGCGCCGATCATGGGACATCCTTCACATGGTGCTTCAGCAGAGATAATCGACGGCATCTACTGGCCGAAACACAGCCCGATTGCGATTATTTCGCTTAATTGCGCTTAATGCGAATATCGGATGATAGATCGGTCCACATAGAGCCCCGTGGCAGCGCGTTGTCGGCGCCCGCGGAGCTGGACGCGGAGCAGCTGTAGGGGTTTGTTCTCCAAACGGTACACGCGGTCATCGACGCCTGTACGCTGGCAAGCACGCTCAAGCGCAATCTGTTGCTGATGCTTGTCTACCGGCGGTGCCCGGCGGACACCTCTGGACGACATATTCGGTCCTTCCAAGGCATTCGGATAGAGGCATGGGTCACACGCATCCGTTCTTGAGATCAAAGCACCAACATGCAGCATCTTATGCTTGCGCCGGCCGTACTTCCTGACATTATCGCAATTGCTCTCCGGATCGGACTCAATCACTTCAAACTGATGATTCGATATCCATGGGCCAATGATGGACGCAGGAAGAACAATCCTGCCATCTAGATTGCCATGAATCTCTCGGGCCCAAGAAAGCGCTGCGAACGATCTTCGTTCGACACGCGTGAATTTGTGTTGGCCGTATTCGCGGGAGGATTACATGGAAAAGGAACTGCCCGTACCGAAATGTTTCGATACGCCAGAAACCGCCACCAAGCGGCTGGTCGAGATGTTCGTCGAAATGGGTCAGGCCAAGCGAACCCGCGTCGATCCGCCACCCGCGCAGCGTGCCGTCTTCCGCAAGCTGCACGGCGTCGCCCATGGCCAGTTCGTCCGGCACCCGGATATCCCCGAGGACTGGTGCGTCGGCATTTTCGCGCATGCGCGCCTGGATGCCTGGATGCGCTTTTCGAGCGACACCGCGCCGACCGCGCCGGACCTGGGCTCGACGCTCGGCATCGGCCTCAAGCTATTCGGGGTGGCCGGCGAGAATGCGCTTGGAGAAGTCGGCAACACCGCCGATCTGATCATGCAGGCGGCGTCGCGCTTCTTCGTCGACGATGCGCAGCAGATGGTCGAGTTCACCTATGCCGGCGTCGTCCAGCACGATTATGACGCCTATCTCGCGCGCCACCCGGAAACCAATGCGATCCTGAATGCGATGACGGCGCCGCGCGGATCGGTGCTGACCACCACCTACTGGGCGATCCTGCCGTTCCATCTGGGCGGCGAGATCGTCAAATACCGGCTCGTTCCCGAAACCCCGCCCGAGGACGTGGCCGACGACGCCCCCGATTATCTGGCGATCGACCTCCTCAACCGCCTGTCGACCCGCGGATATCGCTTCGTGCTGGAGGTGCAGCGCCGCACCAATCCGGAAACCATGCCGCTCGATCAGGCGATGGTGGAATGGCCGGAGGCGGAAAGCGCGTTCGTACCGGTCGCGACGGTGGAAATCCCGCGCCAACGTGTCGATGCGCGCGGTCAGTCCGAGTATGGCCAGGGTCTCGCGTTCAACATATGGCGCGTGCCCGCCGCCAATGCCCCGAGCAAGGAATCCTCCATCGCGGTGGTGCGGCGCGAGGTCTATGCCGCCGGCGCCCGCATGCGTCACACCGCCAATGGTCAGCCGTTGCAGGACCCGGTGGCGCCGCGCCCGGCCCATCCCGAACCCTTTCCCGAGGACCATTGCATCGTCCAGGCGGTGATCTATCCAGCGATCGGGGTCGCACGGGTGGGTTCCAGCGACGAGTATTTCTACGGCCCCGAAGTGATCGATCCGCTGCCGCTGCCCCCCGGCAGCTACCGCGACAAGCACAAGAAGCTCAAGCGCCAGGCCGCGCGCTTCCGGATCTATGGCTGCAACGCGCGCGGCGAGATCGTTCGGGAATTGACGGGCAAGGATTCGGACGCGGAGATCGAATGGACGGTCCAGCTCGCCAACCAGAAGGCGGCTTGGTACGGGTTCCAGCTGGCGCTCGACATTCCGGAGGCGAACTATGCGCCGCCGACGACGCTGCGCAATCCGGGTGTCGCCGACCGATCGCGGCTGGCGATCACGCCCAAGGCGCAGACCCTGCGCGGCGCCAATGCGTCAGCCAAATTCGACGGCGCGTTCATGGAGATCCCCGTCGCGCTCGGCGAAGCGTCGACCGACGACGCCAAGCGGCTGACCCTGCTGGGCGGCAAGGGCATTTCGCAAAGCTATGACGGTGCGGCGGCGATCACCTTCGCCAACAACGAAGGCTGGTATGATGATGTCTCGGACGGCCCGATCACGGCCAAGGTCGTGCTCAACGGCGAGCAGCTCCAGGTCGTGCCCGCCTGGGTGGTCGTCGCGCCGCCCAATTACGGGCCGCAGCGCAAGTCGGTCCGCACGATGTGGGATTTGATGCGCGACGTCGCGATCAAGGCCAACATGCTCGCCGCGCCGAAGCGCCCGTCCTTCACCCGCGAGATCCTGCCGATCTTCGAGCGGATGGAAGGGCTGCAATGGGTCAATGCCGGGTTCGCCGGCGGGTTCGGCTGGGAAGGCGCGTTCGACCTGACCAGCGCGGAGGCGCTCCAGCGGCTCTCCAGCGCCAGCCCCGTCTATCGCGAGCAGCGGCGGGTGATCTACAACAACTTCCGCAACTTCCAGACGGACAGCTATTCGCCGGTGCCTTGGCCCTGGCTCTATGGCGATGCGATGAACATCCCGCCGGCCGATACGCCGCGCCAGAATGCGGTGCTGAGCGATTGCCAGATGGCGATGCTGCAATGCTGGGCGGAAGGCAATTTCGACGAGGATTACGATCCCAACCGACAGCCGCCCCGCGACATCGAAGAGGTGCCGCTCGCCGAGCAGGGCGAGATGCTGACTCAGGCGGCGCTCGAATTCTGCCTCGCCGATGCCTTTCACCCGGGCTGCGAGATGACCTGGCCGGTGCGTTCGGCAACGATGTACATGGCGCCGTTCCGCTTCCTCCATGCTCCCGAAGGCTGGGTCGAACCGCTGCAGAGCGAAGTGCTTACCACCGATTCGGTGACCATTCCCAATGGCCCGCTCTACGGCCAGCTCCCCGGCGGGATCACGCGCTGGATGGCGGTGCCGTGGCAGACGGACACGAGCAGTTGCCGCTCGGGCTATACGCCGAGCTACGATCCCTATGTCCCGAGCTTCTGGCCGGCGCGCGTGCCCAATGAAGTGCTGACGCGCGAGAATTACGACATCGTGATGGACAAGAGCCGGCCGATGTCGGAGCGACAAAAGGCGTTCGCCAACCGCGAAGCGTGGATCGAGCCGCTCGGCGCGGACGGCTACACCCATCAGATCAACAATATGATCCAGCACTTCGATTTCCTCGGCGTCGTCGAGGTTCGAGAAGGCCCCGGCGATCCGGAATTCCCGGCGTTCATTGAGGTCGAGGACTATGCCAAGCTGATCACGCCCGAGGAGGAAAGCTATACCGAAAAGGGCGAAATGCTCGGCACCGCCCCCCGGCAGCTGCGCGCCGAGGCCACGCAACGTCGCGGCGTGCGCTCGGCGACCGAAGTCGACCTGTCGGGCATCGACCTGGTCAATCGCTTCCCCCGCGGGCTGCCGCGACAGCGGTGAAGGTCGATGTCGCGGTCATCGGTGCGGGCGCGGCGGGGTGTGCCGCCGCCGCCACACTGGCGCCCTTCGCGTCGGTGGCGCTGATCGATCGCGTCGTCGATCCCGGCTGGCGGATCGGCGAGACGCTGCCCGGTGCCGCGCGCCGCGTTCTGATCGCGATCGGCGCGTGGGAGCGTTTCGCGGCAGCGGGCCATGCCGAAGCCCCGCTCAAGGTCAGCCGCTGGGGTTCCGAGGAGGCCGTGTCGCTCGACGCCTTTCGCGATCCGGACGGTGTCGGCTGGCGGCTCGATCGCGCACGCTTCGAACGAGACCTCCGCGCCGATGCGGTGGCACGCGGGGCGATGCTGATCGCACCTGCGGCGGTCGAGGCGCTGGTGCGTACCGCGTCCGGCTGGACGATCGCGCTGGATACCGGCGAGGCGCTCGACGCGCATCTCGTCATCGACGCCGGCGGCAGGCGCTCGCGCCTTCTCCGCGCGTACGGCCAGCGCCGCATGGCGACCGACAAGCTCGCCTGCGCCTATCAGCGGGTGCGGCAGCGCGGCGAGGATCCCGCCACGTACACCGAAGCCGTGCCGGATGGCTGGTGGTATACGGCAGCGCTCGCGGACGGCAGGCGCGTCATCGCCTTCCATGGTGACAGCGATCAGCCGATGCTGCGCCAGGTACTGGAAGAAGGCCCCTCCAATGCGGCGCAGCGCGTCCCGGGCCTGGCGGCGGCGATCGGCGATATCGATCCGGCGGACGCGTCGAGCTCGGCGCTTTGTGCCGCGCACAGCGCCGCTGGCAGCGCCGCCGGGAGGGGCTGGTTCACCGCAGGCGACTGCACCATGTCGCTCGATCCACTTTCCTCGCAAGGGCTGTTCAACGCGCTGGTCACGGGCATGGAGGCCGGTGAGGCGGCGCGCGCGCTGCTCGGCGGAAACGCCGCGGCGATACAGGGGCACGCTACACGGATTGCCCGCATCTGGCACGCCTATCTCGCGCACCACCGAACCTATTATGCAATGGAGCGGCGGTGGCCGGCCGCGCCGTTCTGGCAACGCCGCTCCATCGCCGCCAGCCCAATGCGGTGAGCGCTAGAGGCTGGCGCCGCGAGCGATCGCATCCAGGCGCTGCATCTCGGCTGCTAGTGTCGGCGCGGCGAAGTCAAGAAAACTGCGCGTCTTGAGCGGCATTCTCCCGCGGCCAGGATACACGATCGAGAGAGGAAGCGGCCGGGCCTCGTACGCAGGCAGAACGATCTTCAGCTTGCCTGCCGCTATCGCGGGCGCTGCCTCGTACAACACTGTCTGCGTCAGCCCCATACCGGCAGCCGCCGCATCGATGGCAGCATGTGCCGTACTCACCGCTAGGCGCGGCCGCACGGGTTGCAGATGCTCGGCGCCGGTTTCCAAATCTCGGAACCGCCACGAACTGGCAAGATGCATGTAGTCGACGCCAACGCAGGGCAGTGCTGCCGCCTCGGCCGGCACGCTGGGCGTGCCATGCGCTGCAAGAAAATCGGGTGCCCCCACGACTACCCATCGTATGTCGCCGATGCGGCGGCCTACCAGCTGACTGTCCGCCAGGTTGCCGATGCGAAAGGCGAGGTCGATATGCTCGCCCATCAGGTCCATCTGTTGATCCGAAAGGCCAAGCCGAACTGAAATTTCGGGATTCTCGCTCAGGAACGCGTTGACGATCGGCAGAACGTGCAGCCGACCGAAAGAAAGCGGTGAGGTGAGCACGAGCTCGCCGCGAGGCTGCAGATACTCGCCCGTCGCCTCCCGCTCCGCTTCGGCTACTTCTTCGAGAATGCGACGGGAAGCGGCGAGATAGGCAGCACCGGCCTCCGTCAGCTCCAGCCTCCGAGTGGAGCGCGTGAGAAGGCGAACGCCAAGATGCGCTTCCAGCTCCGACAGCTTTCTGCTGAGGGTGGCAACAGGCACCGCAAGCTTGCGACCAGCAGCCGACATGCTGCCACATTCTACCGTTGCGACCAGCAATGCCATAGCTTCGAGGCGATCCATGACGTCTCATAGAATGGAAAGCTGCTTCTAAAAAGAGGCGCCTAGTTGACGAAGATGGGAAGCCGTATCTCGGGTCCTGCGAGGCGACTGGTCTCGAAGGAAGGTAAATTGATCGATGCCGCACATTTCCCTCTCTCGCCAAGCGCGCCGGACCACGACGGTACGTGACGAAAGGCGAGCCTGGGCGCCGAGCCGATTTCTTCGACCTCGCCGCGAAGCGTCGGCACGGATGGAATGCGGCCAAGCGATCGGCGTCGCGCACGACGCCATCTTCAACGCCGCTTTCGACGCCCCACCGTCATCAAGCTACCCGCACGCGGTGCGGCCGGTTGAGCCGCAGGCATGAGCCGCTCCAGCACAGCCGATGGTGGCGGCACGCGCGTGGGCGGCTCCCGCGGCCTCTCACCGAGCACGCTTCTGCTGATCGGCCTGACATGCGCGGTATGCGTGGCGAACAACTATTATAGCCAGCCGCTGCTCCTCGACATCGCCCGAAGCCTCGGCATTTCAAAGTCTTTCGCCGGGCTCGCGCCGACCATGACGCAGGTCGGCATCGCCGCAGGCATGTTTCTCATTCTCCCATTGGGCGATCGTATCGACAATCGGATGATGACCACCACGCTTCTGTTCTTCCAGGCGGTTGCACTGAGTGTGATGGCGTCCACCGAACACCCGGCGCTATTCTTCTTAGCCGGCCTTGTCGCCGGACTATGTGGCATCGTTACCTATCTTCTACCGGCCTACGCCACCCGACTGGTGGCGCCGGCGCGCCGGGGCACTATCACCGGGATGCTCGCCACGGGCATTCTCACCGGCATCATGCTGGGACGGTCCCTTGCCGGAATGGCCGGGTTCGCGTGGGGCTGGCGCGCCGTGTACGCATCCGCCGCACTCGCGACATTCATCATGGCCACGGTCATGCGGCGCTGCATGCCTCCGACGCCCGACCTTCGGCCACAACCTTATGGCGAGCTCATGCGCCCGCTTGTCACGCTTGCTCAGACCTCCGCGCTGCTGCGTCGATCGACCCTGCTCCAGGCGCTGAGCTTCGGCAGCTTCAACATGCTCTGGGTAGGCCTCACACTCCATCTCCAGGAGGCCCCCTTCCATCTGGACACGCGGCAGATCGGCGGGCTCTCCCTGGTCGCGGTGACCGCAGCCCTTTCGGCACCGGTGCTTGGCCGCCTGGCGGACCGGCGCAGCATGGCGCCGGCACTGCGGCTGGCCTTCCTCCTCAACACCGCCGGGTGGGTGGCGCTGCTGCTGATACCCGCAAGCTACTTCGGCATCGTGGCAGGGATGGTGCTCGTCGGAATCGGCTCGATCGGGACCGACGTGACCCTGCGCGCTACCTTGTACGGACTAACTCCCGAGATCCGCATGCGCCTCAACGCCTTCTACTCGACCGGCACCTTTCTGGGCGGCAGCCTCTTCTCCTTGCTCACCCCGATTCTCATGGCCGGGCTTGGCTGGAGCGGGTTCGTCGCAACGGCCCTCCTCTTGAACCTGGCCGGGCTGGCGCTGGTCCATAAGGAGCACTGATGGCGGGTGGCCAGTCGTTCTTCCCCGCCCTCCGTTGCCATGGGTCACGCCAGTAGGAGCCCCATCACGGGTGCCGAAGCGCATGCAACTTGGTGATTGACCCCCCTCCAAATTCAGTCATATTGGATCCAATAACAACGATGCATTTGGATGGAGGATGCTGTGGCAGCGCCCTTAGACGCGATCTCGCCCCCCTGGCCCCTGCACGCCTGGTATGTCGCCGCATCGGCCGAGGAGCTCGCTGACCGTCCCCTCGGCCGCACCATCTGCGGCCAGCCCATGGTGTTCTTCCGCAACGCAGCCGGCGCAGTCACGGCCCTGGAAGACTTTTGCCCGCATCGCGGCGCCCCCCTGTCGCTGGGCTTCGTGCGTGATGACGAGCTGGTTTGCGGCTATCACGGGCTGGTCATGGGATGCGCCGGTCGCGCAACATCGATGCCCGGCCAGCGGGTGGAGAAGTTCGCCGGCGTCCGGCGCTTCGCCGTGATCGAACGCTACGGCTTCATCTGGGTGTGGCCCGGCGATGCGGAGGCCGCAGACCCGGGTAAACTCCACCATCTCGACTGGGCCGAGAACGCCGAATGGGCCTATGGGGGCGGCTATTACCACATCGCCTGCGACTACCGGCTGATGGTCGACAACCTTATGGACCTGACCCACGAAACCTATGTCCACAGCACCAGTATCGGCCAGAAGGAAATCGACGAAGCCCCTGTCGAGACGCTGATCGACGGTGAGCAGGTCGTCACCCGTCGGTTCATGGGCGGTATCGAAGCGCCGCCCTTCTGGAAGATGGCGCTGCGCGGCGCCGGCTTGCCCGACGACCAGCCCGTCGATCGCTGGCAGATCTGCCGCTTCACCCTGCCGAGCCACGTACTGATCGAAGTGGGTGTCGCGCTTGCCGGGAACGGCGGCTACCACGCCGAGGACCGCTGGAAGGCTTCCAGCATCGTCGTCGACTTCATCACGCCCGAGACCGAAACCTCGCACCATTATTTCTGGGGCATGGCACGCCGTTTCGCCGTTGCCGACGCAGCACTCACCGACACGATCCGCACCGGCCAGGGCAAGATCTTCGGCGAGGACCTGGAGATGCTGGAGCGCCAGCAAGCCAACCTGCTGCGCTATCCCGAGCGCCGCCTGATGAAGCTCAACATCGACGCCGGCGGTGTGCGATCGCGGCTGATGATCGATCGCGCCATTGCCGCCGAACGGACGCAGGACGCCCAAGCCGCCTGACTCCCCTTGGCCCATCGCCCGCGCGATGCTTTAAGCGCGGACGATGGAAAAGCCTGCAAAGCCAGGCCAGCAAGTGCTGGTCGCCCTCCGCCGGATGATTGCCGACGGCACGATCAAGCCTGGGGACCGGATCGCCGAGATTCCCACCGCGGAGGCGCTGGGTGTCTCGCGCATGCCGGTGCGGACTGCGCTCCGGGCGCTTGAACATGAAGGGCTTGTCGTGAAACTGGGTGCGCGCGGATACACCCCGCGTGCCGTTGACGCGGCGGCAATCACCGGTGCGATCGAAGTGCGCGGCGTGCTGGAAGGACTGGCCGTTCGCCGCGTGACCGAACGACGCCTCACCCCCGCGGAGCAGGCGCGCTTCGAAGCCGTCCTGGCGGAGGGCGACGCGCTGTTCGCCAAGGGGCATCTCGTCGATGGCGATCTGGACGGATTCTATCGCTACAATCTCGCCTTCCACGACCTCCTGATTGCAGCAAGCGGCAACCCGTCCATCGCACTGGCGCTGGGCCGAAACAATCACCTCCCCTTCGCCTCGGCTGCAGCACTGGCACTCGACTGGGAGGATCTGGACGGCGAATATCGCCATCTTCTCGCCGCCCATGCGGAGCATCGTGCGGTGTTCGAGGCCATCCGTGCCGGCGACGCGGACCGGGCCGAGCGACTGATGCGCGGCCACGCCGCGGTCGCGATCGCGAACCGCCGCGCGTTCCGCATGCTGCCGGACTGATCCTCCGTCTATCGCCGGGAAGGAAGCCGCCGCTCAGGCAAGCTGCTCGTCTTCCCAGACTTCGGTATCGACCTGCGACTGGGCTTCCGCCGCATAGCGCGGGCCGGCGGCGGCGTTGGGGGGAAAAAGCGCATCCACCGCTGCCAGCGCCTCGGCCGACACCGGACGGGTGAAGGTGCCGAGCAGATCGTCGAGATGGTCGATACGCGTCGTGCCCGGGATCGGTACGATGAAATCACGGCGCGACAGCACCCAGGCCATGCAAAGCTGGGCCATGCTGCATCCCGCTTCCCCCGCAATGGCGCGGAAGCGTTCGGCCATCTGGAGGTTCTTCGCGAGATTGTCGCCCTGGAACCGCGGCATGCCGCCGCGCAGGTCGCCCTGCGGCAGCCCCTCGGCGCCCACGCTGCCGGCCAGCAGCCCGCGCGCGACCGGCGAGAACGCAACAAATCCGGTCCCCAGCTCGGCGCAGGCATCGAGGACCGCGATTTCGGGGTTGCGCGTCCAGGGCGAATATTCGGTCTGCATCGCCGCGATCGGGTGGACGGCATGCGCGCGCCGCAGCGTCGCCGCCGACATTTCGGAGAGGCCGATCGCGCCGATCTTGCCGGCTTCCACCGCACGGGCCAGCGCGCCGACCGACTCCTCCACCGGCACCTTGGGGTCGAGCCGGTGCATGTAATACAGGTCGATATGCTCGACGTTCAGCCGACGCAGCGACTCCTCCAGCGTGCGGGTGATCGCCTCCGGGCTGCCGTCGATCCCGCGCTTGCCGTCCGCCCCGCCCAGCACGCACTTGCTCGCCAGGGTGAACTCGGCCCGGCGGTGCATGACCGTCCGCCCCAGCAGTTCCTCGTTCGCGCCGAAGCCGTAGAGCGCGGCGGTATCGAGGAAGGTCACCCCCGCATCCAGCGCATGGAGCAGCAGCCGCGCCGCCGCTGCCGCGTCGGGGCGCGGCAGATAGGCGTGGCTGAGGTTCATGCAGCCAAGGCCGATCGCCGAGACGGTGAACGGGCCAATCGTGCGGGTGGGCAGCGAGGTCATGGTCAGAGCGGCAATCCTACATAGTTCTCGGCGATCGTCGTCTGGGCCGCGCGCGACGTGGCGATATAGTCCAGGTCGGCCAGCTGCATCCGGCGATCGAACGCATCGTTATCCGGGAAACGATGCATCAGCTTGGTCAGTTGCCACGAGAAGCGCTCCGATTTCCAGACCCGGGCGAGCGCCTTTTGCGAATATCCGCCGATCGCGTCCTGATCGCCCGCCTTGAAGTGGCGGACCAGCGCTTCGGACAGATAGTGCACGTCCGACGCGGCGAGGTTGAGCCCCTTGGCACCCGTGGGCGGCACGATATGCGCGCTGTCGCCGGCGAGCAGCAACCGGCCGTGGCGCATCGGCTCGAACACGAACGAGCGCAGCGGCGCGATCGACTTTTCCAGCGCCGGACCGCGGGTGAGGTTCGCCGCCGCCTCCGGCCCCAGCCGCACCGCCAGTTCGTCCCACAGCCGATCGTCCGGCCAGTCCTCCAGCTTCTCGTCGAGCGACACCTGGATATAGTAGCGGCTACGCGTCGCCGAGCGCATCGAGGCGAGCGCGAAGCCGCGGTCGTGATTGGCGTAGATCAGCTCATGGTCGCACGGTGGCACATCGGCGAGGATGCCGAGCCAGCCGAACGGATAGACTTTCTCGAACGCCGTACCGACGCTGGCCGGGATCGCCTTGCGCGAGGGGCCGTGAAACCCGTCGCACCCGCAGATAAAGGCGGCGTCGATCCGTTCCGCCCGGCCGTCCTTGGTGTAGGTGACGTACGGCGCGTCGCCCTCGACATCGTGCAGCGCGACGTCGGCGGCCTCGTAGATCACCTGCAGGCCGCGTTCGGGGGCGGCGTCCATCAGGTCGCGGGTCAGCTCGGTCTGGCCATAGACCAGCACATGATGGCCGGTGAGCTCGGTCACCGGGATGCGGATCAGCCGGTCGCCGTCCGCCAGCGCGAAACCGTCATGCGGCAGGCCCTCGCGGCGCATCCGCTCGGCGATGCCGATCCGCTCCATGAGCGTGGTGGCGGTGCGTTCCAGCACGCCGGCGCGAATGCGGCCAAGAATATAGTCGGGGGTGGCGCGCTCGACCACGACGACCTCGATCCCCTCCGCCCGCAACAGATGGCCGAGCAGCAGCCCCGCGGGGCCCGCACCGATGATCGCAACCTGGGTACGCATATGCGCCTCTCCTCTATCTTCGTTGGCGCCATGCTGCCGCAGCCGCAGGCCGCGCGTGAGGGAGAGGTCAACCTTTTACTTGGACGATCCGCCCGGCCCTGCCACAGTATCGGGATGCGCCAACGCAGCCCCGTCCCCGCCTTTTACCTCTATGGCGAACCGCAGCGCAGCGTCGCCGAGGGGTTCGTCCATGTCGAAAGCCTCGACGATCGCTCGCGCCCCAGCGAATGGACGATCCGACCGCATCTGCACCGCGACCTCCACCATGTCATCCTCATCGCCGAGGGCGGCGGATCGATGACCGCGGAGGCGGAGACAGTCGCGTTCGATGCGCCCGCGCTGCTGCTGGTGCCGGCGGGGATCGTGCATGGCTTCACCTGGCATTCGGAGTCGCGCGGCTGGGTGTGCACCATCGCCGACGCCTATCTCGCGCAGCTCGCCACCCGCGACAATGCGCTCGAGACACTGTTCCGCGAACCGCGGGCGCTGGCCCTCGACACGGCCGGGGGCGAGGCGGTCGCGGCGGCGCTCGGCGAGGTGCAGCAGGAACTCAACTGGTCCGCGCCCGGCCAGCGCGCCGCGGTGGAAGCGGCGCTGCTCTCCATCCTGGTGCGCAGTCTGCGCCAGGCGCGGCCGGCGGGCGGCACCGGATCGGGTAGCCGGCGGGAGGCGGAGATCGTCGCGCGTCTGCGGGCGCGCATCGAGGCGCGTTTCCGCCTGCGCGAGCCGGTGGCGGTGCATGCCCGCGTGCTGGGGGTGAGCGTCACCGCGCTGCGGCTGGCCTGTTCGCGCGTGGCGGGGAGCAGCCCGGCGGCGATGCTCGACGCGCGGGCACTGCTCGAAGCGCGGCGGCTACTGCTCTATTCGCAGCTCTCGGTGAGCGAGATCGCCGACGCGGTCGGCTTCGAGGACCCGGCCTATTTCTCGCGCTTCTTCGCGCGGCATGTCGGCATATCGCCGCGCGGGTTTCGCACGCGAGCCGAATAACGCACTCGGGATCCTCCCCCGCCAGGGGGAGGTGGGCCGCGCAGCGGCTCGGAGGGGGAGGAACCACGCCGGCTGAGAGGTTTTGGCATCCGCCCCCTCCGTCGCCTGCGGCGCCACCTCCCCCTGGCGGGGGAGGATGAAGGTCACCCCGCCAGCTGCGTCTCCAGCTCGCCGAGCACGCGGTAGCAATCGAACACCTTGCCCACCGAGCTGTTGGGCTCGCGCCCCTCGCGGATCGCCGCGACGAATTCGCGGTCCTGCAGTTCGATGCCGTTCATCGACACATCCACCTTGCTGACGTCGATCGGCGCTTCCTTGCCGTCCACCAGATCGTCGTAGCGGGCGATATAGGTGCCGTTGTCGCAGATATAGCGGAAGAAGGTGCCGAGCGGCCCGTCATTGTTGAAGCTGAGCGACAGGGTGCAGATCGCGCCGGTCTCGCTCTTCAGCTGGATCGACATGTCCATCGCGATGCCCAGCTCGGGATGGATCGGCCCCTGCACCGCATGCGCCTGGACGATCTTGCCGGCCTGATAGGCGAACAGGTCCACCGTGTGCGCGGCGTGGTGCCACAGCAGATGGTCGGTCCAGCTGCGCGGCTGGCCCTTGGCGTTGATGTTCTTGCGCCGGAAGAAATAGGTCTGCACGTCCATCTGCTGGACCGCCAGTTCGCCCGCGGTGATGCGGTTGTGGACCCATTGATGGCTCGGATTGAAGCGGCGGGTATGGCCGACCATGCAAACCAGCCCGGTCTCCTGCTGCTTGGCCAGCACGCCTTGCGAATCCGCCCAGCTGTCCGCCAGCGGGATTTCGACCTGGACGTGCTTGCCGGCGTTCATGCAGGCGATCGCCTGCTGCGCGTGCATCTGGGTGGGGGTGCAGAGGATCACCGCATCGACATCGTCGCGGGCCAGCGCATCGGCCAGCTCGGTCGAATGATGCTTGGCGCCATATTTGGCAGCGACGGCGGCGGCCTGGTCGGCGGTGCGGCTGATGATCGAGGTGATTTCCACCCCGTCGATGAGCTTGAGGCCGTCGAGATGCTTTTCGCCGAACGCGCCGGCGCCGGCCAGGGCAATACGCATGGGTTTCTCCTGTAAGGTCTGGATCAGCGGACGGGTTCGAGCACGAGATGCCCGACCGCGGTGTTGGAAGCGGGCACATGGTAATGGCGGTGCAGCGCCCGCACGTCGCGCCCCAGCGCGCCGCGCATGATCAGCCACATCACCATCTCGATGCCCTCGGACCCCGTCTCACGCAGATATTCGATATGCGGGATCGCGCGCAGTTCGTCGCCATACGGGCCGCTCATCCAGTCGAGGAAGCGATTGTCCCATTCGGCGTTGATCAGCCCGGCGCGGGGACCCTGGAGCTGGTGGCTCATGCCCCCGGTGCCCCAGACCTGCACCTTCAGGTCCTCGGGATAGCTCGCCACCGCCCGCGCGATCGCCTCGCCGAGCAGCCAGCAGCGATTGCCCGAAGGCGGCGGATAGGTGACGACGTTGACCGCCAGCGGCACGACCTGCACCGGCCAGGCCTCTGGCTGGCCGAACAGCAGGCTCAGCGGCACGGTAAGGCCGTGATCGACCTGCATCTCGTTGACGATCGTCAGGTCGAACTCGTCGAGGATGCAGCTCTGCGCGATATGCCAAGCGAGATCGGGATGGCCGATCACCTCCGGCACCGGGCGCGGGCCCCAGCCCTCGTCGCAGATGCCATAGCGCTCGGCACAGCCGATCGCGAAGGTGGGGATGATCCGCATGTCGAACGCCGAGGCATGGTCGTTATAGACCAGGATCACGACATCGGGCTTCTCGCCCGCGATCCACTGTTTCGACCAGTCATAGCCGGCGAACACCGGCTGCCAATAGGGCTCTGCGGTCTTGCCGAGATCGATCGCCGCGCCCACGGCAGGGACGTGGCTGGTCGCGACGCCCGCGGTAATCCGTGCCATCAACGCTTCTCCCGGATCGAGCGGACGCCCTGCGGGCTACGGCCGCCGGCGACCATCATCGCCTGATATTCCTCCGGGCGCATGCCCGTCATCGTGCCCACCGCCTGCAGGAAGCTGAGCCCGTCGGTGGAGAAGAGCTTGGCGAGGAAATAGATATTGCCGCCCAGATCGAGGCAGCGGTTGTAATCGCGGTCCAGCAGCGCCTGCTTCTGCTCCTCGGAAAGCGGCCATGCGTCGAGATAGGCGCGCTCGTCGGCCTTGAAGCGTTCGCGGTTCTCGGCCTGCATCAGGCTCATCGCGAACTGGTTCATCCAATAGCCCTGCCGCGCCCGCGCCGCGGTGTAGACGCGGGTGCCCGGGATATCCTCCAGATCGGCCAGATAGGCGTGGATATCGGTGGTCATAGCCCCCTCGCTTTCAGCTTGGCGTCGAGCAGCGGGAAGACGCGGCGGGCATTCCCCTCGAAGATCGCGTGGCGCTCGGCCTCGGGGAGATCGAGCGCGTCGACATAGCGCTTGGTGTCGTCGAAATACTGGCCCGTCGTCGGATCGATACCGCGCACCGCGCCGACCATTTCCGAGCCGAACAGGATGTTCTTGTTGTCGATCACATCGGCCAGCAGGTTGATGCCCGGCTGGTGATAGACACAGGTGTCGAAGAAGATGTTGTGCATCAGATGCTCGTCGAGCGACGGCTTCTTAAGCATGTCCGCCAGGCCCCGATAGCGGCCCCAATGATAGGGCACCGCGCCGCCGCCATGCGGGATGATGAAGCGCAGCGTCGGGAAATCCTTGAACAGATCGCCTTCGAGCAGCTGCATGAACGCGATCGTGTCGGCGGCGATGTAATAGCCGCCGGTGGCGTGCATCGCCGGGTTGCAGCTGCCCGAGACGTGGATCATCGCCGGCACGTCCAGCTCGACCATCTTCTCGTAGAAGGGGTACCAGTAGCGGTCGGTCAGCGGCGGATGGGTGAAATGGCCGCCGCCGGGATCGGGATTGAGGTTGCAGCCGATAAAGCCGAGCTCGGTGACGCAGCGCTCCAGCTCCGCGATCGAGCCCTGCATATCGGCCTTGGGGCTCTGCGGCAGCATGCACACGCCGACAAAGGTTTCGGGGAACAGGTCGACCACCCGCCCGATCAGGTCGTTGCAGCGGCGCGCCCATTCCTTGGCCACGGTCTCGTCGCCGACATGCGGCGCCATCGCCGAGGCACGCGGCGAGAAGATCGTCAGGTCGGCGCCGCGCTCCTTGATGAGGCGCAGCTGGTTGGCCTCGATCGTCTCGCGGATCTCGGCGTCGCTGATCTCCGGATAGGGCGGCGGCGTCTCGCCGGCCTTGAACGCGGCCTTCTGCGCCTCGCGCCAGGCATCGTGCGCCTTGGGCAGCACGGTGTAATGGCCGTGACAGTCGATGATCATCGTCATGCGGATTTCGTCCTCTCCTCGATCGCGGCGAGCTTGGCCCCCAGCCCCTCGGGCGGGGTGCCGAGCCCGAGCATGCCGATCGCGCGCTGGCGCTCGACCGTGCCGCGGGTCATGGCGGCGCCGGTGCCCAGCGCTTCAATCGTCTTGACCACTTCCTCCATCTCGGCCGCGCGCCGCAGCCCGTGGATCAGCATGCGGTCGAGATTATAATCGGCACGCGCCTCCCACGGCCGGGGCCGCTCGCTCGCGTCGAGCGAAGCGAGCACCGCGTCGCGCACCCCTGCGGCTTCAGCGGCGAGCATGCATTCGGCGGTCAGCGCCTCGATGCCCTTCACCATCACCGACCGGATCATCTTGATCGACGAGGCGCGGCCGACGGCATCGCCGACCACGCTGATATTCTGAAAGCCCAGCACGGCCAGCCCCGAAGCCGCGGCATCCGCCTGCGCGCCGCTCAGCAGCAGTGGCACGGCGAGCCGCGCCGGATCGACGGGGGCGAGAATCGCCATGTCGACATAGTGCGCACCCGCCGCCTCCACCGCGCGGGCAGCCGCCTGCTTGGTCTGCGGCGCAACGCTGTTGCCGTCGCAATAAAGCGCGCCCGGCGCCAGGTGGGGGGCGGCGGCCTCGGCGGCGGCAAGTGCCTGGTCGGCCGTGACGAGCGACAGGATCAGCGGGCGGCCCGCCACCGCGTCGACCAGCGTCGTAGCACCTTCCACGCCGGCTTCGGCGTAGCGCTCGTGCATCGCGTCGGCGCCGAACAGGTCGGTCTTGCGATCGAATACCCGCGCATCGGCCTCCCAGCCGCCCGCACGGGCGAAGGTCGAGCCAGCCTCTCCAAAGCCGATCAGGGCGATCCTGTCTTGCATGGCATGCGGCATGGCGGAGGCGTGTCCGCACGGCCAATCGAATCCGCCCGGGCGCTATAAGATTTTACGTATAGAGTATAACCGCAGAGGCGTGCAGCGTTTCCAGGAATGCTGCTTGCGCGCGCGTCGGGCGCCAGTCGGCACGATGCGTCACGCCGATCGTGCGGGTCACCGCACCCGGCGCCGGGCCAAGATCCGCCAGCAGGCCGCTAGCGAGTTCGACCGAAAGCTGGTCGATCGACAGCAGGGTGAGTTCGTCGCCTGCCTGGAGCAGCTCACGGATGGTCATCACCGATCCGCATTCTATCGGAACCGGCGGCAACGGGCCACCGATCTCGGCAAACAGGTTGCGCCACAAGGTGCGCAGCGGTGTCCCCTCCGGCGGCACGATCCACCCGAAGCGATTGAGGGCCGCCAGCCGATCGACTTCCTCGGCCAGTGGGTGGCCGGCGCGACCGATGATCGTGGGCCGGTCATCGAACAGCCGGGTCTGGACCAGATCCGGCCCGAGCGTTTCGGAATCGCGCAGCGCGCCGATCATCAGGTCGATCTCGCCGTCGCGAAGCGGGCCGACGAGTTCGCCATGCGCGCCCTCATGGATCAGCAGGTCAATGCCGGCCTGGTCGCGTCGGAAGGCGTTGATCGCATGGGGCAACAGCCGTGCCCGGCAGAGCGGCATCGCGCCGATCGAGATGCGGCCCGACGCCCGGCCGAGCAGCTCGCCCAGATCTTCCACGCCGGCGCGCAGCTCGGCGAGCGCCAGCCGCAGCCGCCGCGCTACCTGCACGCCGTGATGGGTCAGCACCAGGCCGCGACCGCGCCGGTCGACCAGCCGCTGCTCCAGCGCCAGGGCGAGATCGCCGACCGCGCGGTGGACCGAGGAAACGGTAACGCCCGCAATCTGCGCCGCCGCCGGATAGCTGCCCTGCTGCGCCAGCGCCACGAACGCGCGCAGCTGCGCCGCCGTCACCCGGTTGCTGCCGATCAGCCGCAGCGCCGCCTCCACCCGCGGCACCAGCCGCAGGGCGGCCTCACTCGGCGCCATGCCGGCCGCGCGCCGCTCGAACAATGCCAGGCCCAGTTGCGCCTCCAGCTTGGCGATGCCCTGCGTCACCGCCGGCTGGGTGAGGTGCACCGCATCGGCCGCGCGGCTGACGCTGCCCAGCCGGACCACAGCCGCCATCGCGGCGAGGTGGCGGATATTGAGATGATCGACCTGCATCCGTCACGATTAGCAAAAACTAATGGCCCTGCCATCCTTCCGATTGGATGCCGCCGCGCCGCGCGCGCACCTCCTCCGGCAAAAGATCAGAGGAGCTGCCATGTCTGGCATCGTCGTCCAAAATATCGAACGCGTCGATCCTGCGGTGATCGACGGCCTCGCCCATGCCGGGGTGGCGACCGTCCACGAGGCGCAGGGCCGCACGGGCCTGCTCGCCCCGCACCTGCGGCCGATCTATACCGGCGCACGGATCGCCGGCAGCGCCGTCACCATCTCCGCGCCGCCGGGCGACAATTGGATGGTCCATGTCGCGATCGAGCAGCTGCGCGACGGCGACATCCTGGTGCTGGCGCCGACCAGCCCTTGCACCGACGGGTATTTCGGCGATCTGCTCGCCACCTCGGCCCAGGCACGCGGCTGCCGCGGGCTGGTGATCGATGCCGGCGTGCGCGATGTACGCGACCTGACTGCGATGGGATTCCCGGTCTGGTCCAAGGCGGTCCATGCGCAGGGGACGATCAAGGCGACCTTGGGCTCGGTCAACGTGCCCGTGGTGTGCGCCAATGCGCTGGTGAACGCTGGCGACGTGATCGTGGCAGACGACGACGGCGTGTGCGTTATCCCTCGCGCCCAAGCGGCGGCGGTGCTGGAGAAGGCACAAGCCCGCGAAGCCCTGGAGGAAGCCAAGCGCAAGCGGCTGGCCGCCGGCGAGCTGGGCCTCGACATCTACAACATGCGCCCTCGCCTCGAAGAGATGGGGCTGAAATATGTCTGAGACCCTGTCCGCCCGGGTGATGTGGATGCGTGGCGGCACCTCCAAGGGCGCCTTCTTCCTCCCCGAGGACCTGCCAGCCGACACCGCCGAGCGCGACGCCTTTCTGCTGCGCATCATGGGCTCGCCGGACCCCCGCCAGATCGACGGCATGGGCGGCGCCGATCCGCTGACCAGCAAGGTCGCGGTGGTCAGCAAGTCGACCCGTGACGGCGTGGATGTCGATTACCTGTTCCTCCAGGTCTTCGTCGATCAGGCGATCGTCTCCGACGCGCAGAATTGCGGCAACATCCTCGCCGGTGTCGGCCCGTTCGCGATCGAACGCGGGCTCGTCCAAGCGGAGGAAGGCGAGACCCGCGTCCGTGTCTATCTCGTCAATACCGGACAGCAGGCCGTCGCAACGGTGCAGACACCCCAGGCCCGCGTCACCTATGCCGGCGATGCGCGGATCGACGGCGTGCCCGGCACCGCCGCGCCGATCCCGCTCGAATTCCGCGACACCGCCGGCTCGTCCTGCGGCGCGCTGCTGCCCAGCGGACGAGCGGTCGATGTGGTCGAAGGTATCCCGGTCACGCTGATCGACAACGGCATGCCCTGCGTGGTGATCAAGGCGGCGGATGTCGGCGTGACCGGCTATGAAGATCGCGACACGCTCGATGCGGATACGGCGCTGAAGGCCCGAATCGAGACGATCCGCCTCGCGGTGGGCGAACGGATGAACCTTGGCGATGTGCGCGAGAAATCCGTGCCGAAGATGATGCTCGTCGCCCCGCCGCAGCATGGCGGTGCAGTGACGGTGCGCAGCTTCATTCCGCACCGCGCCCATGCGTCGATCGGCGTGCTCGGCGCCGTCAGCGTGGCCACCGCCTGCCTGATCCCCGGCTCTCCCGCCGCGGACGTGGCGGTGATCCCCGAAGGAGCGCGCAAGACGCTGTCGGTCGAGCACCCGAGCGGCGAGACCACCTGCGTCATGGAACTGGACGAAAGCGGCGCAGTGGTCACCGCAGCCATGCTGCGGACCGCCCGCAAGCTGATGGACGGAGAGGTTTTCGCATGAGCCGCATCACCAGCTGGCACGCCGATCCCAGCGTGCCGCGCTTCACCCCCCCGCCGGGCGCGGTAGACGCACATTGCCATGTCTTCGGACCGATGGCGGCGTTTCCGTTCAGCGCCAAGGCCAAGTATCTGCCGGAAGATGCCGGCCCGGACATGCTGTTCGCGCTGCGCGACAAGCTGGGCTTCGCGCGCAACGTCATCGTCCAGGCGAGCTGCCACGGCACCGACAATGCCGCGACGCTGAACGCCATCGCCAAGTCGAACGGCAGGGCACGCGGCGTCGCCGTCGTCGATCCTGCGATCAGCGATGCCGAGCTGGAGCGCCTGCACGAAGGCGGCATTCGCGGCGTGCGCTTCAACTTCCTCAAGCGGCTGGTCGACGATGCCCCCAAGGACAAGTTCCTGGAGGTCGCCCGCCGCATCCAGCCGCTCGGCTGGCACGTCGTCGTCTATTTCGAGGCGGACATTCTCGCCGAACTGCGGCCGTTCCTGGACGCGATCCCGACGCTGCTGGTGATCGATCATATGGGACGCCCGGACGTGGCGCAGGGGCCCGACGGACCGGACATGCAGGCTTTCCGCGCGCTGCTCGACAGCCGGGACGATATCTGGACCAAGGTGACCTGCCCCGACCGGCTCGACGCCAAAGGGCCGCCCTGGGACGATTTCGCCCGCGCCGTCGCGCCGCTGGTCGCCGACTATCCGGATCGCGTGCTGTGGGGCACCGACTGGCCGCACCCGAACATGCAGGATGCGATCCCCGACGACGGCGCGCTGGTCGACATGATTCCGCGCCTCGCTCCCACCGCAGCGCTGCAACACAAGCTGCTCGTCGCCAATCCGATGCGACTCTACTGGCCCGACGAAGCCTGACCCGCCGCCGCAATCCTCCCCCGCCAGGGGGAGGACCGTCGCTTACTCCGCCTCCGGCTCCGACGCGGCTTCGCTGCGCCCCTTGAAGCCCTGCGCCACCACATACCATTCGACGGAGCCCTTGCGGCTGGCGGGGGGCTTGGCGTGCTTCACGGTGGCGAAATTGCGCTTCATCTCGGCGATCAGCGCCGAATCCGCGCCGCCGGCGAACACCTTGGCGACGAAATCGCCGCCGGGCGCCAGCGTCTTGATCGCGAAGTCGAACGCGGTTTCCACCAGCGCCATCGTACGCAGGGCATCGGTCTGCGGATGCCCGACGGTGTTCGCCGCCATGTCGGACAGGATCAGGTCCGGCGTGCCGCCCAGCGCCTCGATCAGCCGATCCGGCGCGGCGTCGTCCATGAAGTCCATCTGCAACAGCGTCGCACCGTCGATCGGATCGACCGGCAGCAAATCGATGCCGACCACCGCCGCCTTGGGCAGCACGCGCCGCACCACCTGCGTCCAGCCGCCCGGGGCGACGCCGAGATCGACCACGCGCTTGGCGCCCTTCAGGAAGCCGAACTTCTCGTCCAGCTCGGTCAGCTTATAGGCCGCGCGGCTGCGATAGCCCTCGGCCTTTGCCCGCCGGACATAGGGGTCGTTCAGCTGGCGCTCCAGCCAGCGCGTCGATTGCGCCGTCCGGCCGCGCGCCGTGCGCACGCGAACATGGCCGCGGCCACCGCCCCTGCTCATCGAATCTTCCTCACAACCTTATAAGGGCGCGCCGCCGATCAGCCGCCGCAATATGCCTTCGCGAATGCCGCGATCGGCGATGCCTAGCCGCTCGGCGGGCCAGATGTCGAGGATCGTCTCCAGGATCGCGCATCCGGCGGCAACCAGATCGGCCCGCTCGTTGCCGATGCACGGCACCTGCGCGCGTTCCTTGACGCTCATGGCCGCAATGCGCCCGCTCACCTCGCGCATCGCCGCGCTGGGCACGATCAGCCCGTCCACCGCCGAGCGATCATAGGAAGCGAGCCCCAGATGCACGCTGGCGAGCGTCGTCACCGTACCGCTGGTGCCGAGCAGCCGGCGCGTGCCCTTGGGGGGGCGCAGCCGGGCGACGAAGGGCGCGAAGCTCTCCCGCACCCGGGCGCGCATGTCGGCATAGGCGGCGGCGCGGGCATCGGCGCCCACGGCCTTGCTCTGCCCGGTCGCCTCGCTCAGCGACACCACGCCCCAGGGGGCACTGTGCCAGTCGAGGATGCGCGGAATGGGCGCGTGCGAATCGACAAGTACCAGCTCGGTCGAGCCGCCACCGATATCGAACACCAGCGCCGGTCCGTCGCCGGGTTCGAGCAGCGCATGACAGCCGAGTACGGCCAGGCGTGCTTCCTCCTCGGCCGTGATGATGTCGAGCGCGATGCCGGTTTCGCGATAGGCCCGCTCGATGAACTCGGCCCCGTTCACGGCCTGGCGACAAGCCTGGGTCGCCACCGATCGCGCGAGCGCGACATTGCGGCGCTTCAGCTTGTCCGCACAGATTCGCAGCGCCGCGAGGGTGCGTTCGATCGCCGCGTCGGACAGGCGACCGGTCGTCGCCAGTCCCTCGCCCAGCCGCACGATCCGCGAGAAGGCGTCGATCACGGCGAACCCGCCCCCCTGCGGTCGCGCGATCAGCAGCCGGCAATTGTTGGTACCCAGATCCAGCGCCGCATAGTGGCGCGCCTCGGGCCAGCGCGCGGCCGGGCCCTTCGCGGCTGGCGGCGCCACGGGGCGGGCGGCGGAAACGCGCCTCCCGCGGGGCATTCTGGCGGAGCCATCCCCCATCACATCACTCACTTATCTTCTTCCGTCACCAGACCAAAACGGTCCGGCCGGTGCTTGGATGCGAGGCTAGACGAGGTCTGACGCAAGAGCAAGGCGAGCGCGCATTTGCGCGTTGACAGGGGCGCTGCATCCCCCTATCTGGCGCGTCCTGTCCGGTGCCCCGTCGTCTAAAGGTAAGACTACGGACTCTGACTCCGTCAATTGAGGTTCGAATCCTCACGGGGCATCCAACAGCTTGTCCCTTGCCAAATTAGCTTGCCCTCCGGGACACTTAGGTGTGCCCGCGAAAGCGTTGGCAAAGCTGCAGACTCGGTCATCATATTCGCGCTCCAGTCAAAAAGGAGCAGCCGGATGGCCAAACGAAAACCTCCAAAAACCGTCGATCCCAAAGCCGTCGTCGAACGGACGAATCAGATGCGGGCCTTTGGCAGCGACCTCGTCCCTGTCGAAGCGGTCTACCACGTTAAAGACCTCGCACCCCGCACCCGCGGCCCCTGGAACAAGGAAGCGGAGAAGATCGCCTTCCGCGATTCGGGGACAGGATATTCCTGTATCATCCGCCGGTCGCCTCATACCGGCGCCCTCGAGGGGTTCGTCGCGATCTTGCCGAATCACCCATTATTCAACTTCTCGAACGGCGCCGTGGAGAGTGTTGGCGTTACCGCCTATGGCGGCCTGAACTATGCCAGGGCCTGTGAAGATGGCGCACCGGAGTGGTTCTCGATCTGCCACGTGGTGCGCCACGACACCTCAACGGTCGCAGGAAGTGAGTCTAACGATTCGGCTCGGGCGTGCAGTCTGGTTGGCGTGAGCCGCAGGGTGATCCGGTATCAGCCGACCAGGGGCGATGATGCGCCCTTGCGGGCGCGGTTGCGCGAGCTGGCGGCGGAGCGCCGCCGGTTCGGCTATCGTCGCCTCGGCTATCTTCTGGCGCGGGAGGGCATGACGCCCAATCACAAGAAGCTGCGGCGCATCTACCGCGAGGAGAACCTGCGGGTCCGCCGTCGCGGCGGCCGCAAGCGAGCCTTAGGCACGCGGGCGCCGATGCTGTTGCCAGACGGGCCGAACCAGCGCTGGTCGCTGGACTTCGTATCCGACACGCTGACGTGCAGCCGTCGCTTCCGCATCCTGTGCGTGGTCGATGACTACACGCGGGAATGTCTCGCTCTGGTAGCCGACACGTCGCTGTCGGGCGTTCGAGTCGCGCGCGAACTGACGCGGTTGATCGGGCTGCGCGGCAAGCCGCATACGGTGGTCAGCGACAATGGCACCGAGCTGACCTCCTCGGCCATCCTGCGCTGGTCGCAGGAACGGCGCGTCGAATGGCACTACATCGCGCCGGGCAAGCCGATGCAGAACGGCTTCGTCGAAAGCTTCAACGGGCGGTTGCGCGACGAATGCCTCAACGAGACGCTGTTCACGTCACTGGCGCACGCCCGCTTCGTGCTCGACGCCTGGCGGCATGACTACAACCACATCAGGCCGCACTCGAAACTGGGCGGGAAGACCCCCGCCGAGATCGCCGGTCAAGGTGTCCGGGGGCATGCCCCCGGACACCTTGGCATCCCATCAAGCAACCATCATGAAGGA
>NZ_LXVY01000021.1 GCF_001650735.1 Sphingomonas sp. TDK1
AGATGTGTATAAGAGACAGCACCATCCCCCTTCCTCGGGGCCGCCCCAGGCACGGTCGATTTCGTAGAAGGCGAGGATGCTGCGCATGGGGTCAGCTCCGGTTGTCACCGGGTCGGATGATCCTCCCGGTTCATAACAGCCGGTCCCCCTTCCCCTTCCTCAGACGTCCGGTGCTTCGTCGGGACGCTGGTGGCGCAGCGCACGCGCGAGCGCCCGCTTGCGGGCGGTCGCCGCGGCGCGCGACGGATAGGCGCCCGAGAGGCGAGAGGGGTGTGACAAGCTGTTGTCGAACACGACCCAGCCCGTTGCGGTATGGGCGACGTGCATCCCGTCGCTGCGCGAGGGGGTGGTCATGACGGGCGCGCCCGCCTGATCGCGGCCTCGGCGATGAGCTGGCCGGCAAGCGTGTTGCGATGCGACGCGATCCGGCTGTCGGGCGCAGCCACGACTTCGGCCGCGCGTGTCAGCAGCGCAGCGAGGTCAATGTCCGACATCGGCGCCGGGTTGGTCGCGGATCGCGCGGGTTCTTCCCCGGCCTTGTCGAGCATCAGCACGAGGATCGAGGGCTTGATCTCTTCGTCGAGCGGTCGACTGTCGGCGACGAACTTGCCGCCACGCGTGATCGCGAACGCGTTGAAGGTGGGTGATACCCCGTTATCGGCGTTGGGGATCGTGGTGCCGCGGTCGTGGAACTGGATGTCGATGAAGCGGGGCGGGCCACCATAAGTGGATTCGAGAAAGCAGAAGGTGACGCGGCGACCCTCGCTGGTCTTCGCCGTGATCGTGAACGCGCCGTCGGGCACGTCGATTGGTTTGTGCGGCACGTCGTTGTAGCCGGCGAAGCCCGCGGCGATCGCGTCGGCGCGCGTCATGACGGGGAGATCGGTGATATCGGGCATGATGAAAGCTCCTTGCTCTGGATCAGGCGGCACGCTTCAGCGCGATCAGGTCGGAAAAGCGGTCTCGCACCGCGCCGGCATTGGGATAGAGATCGGCGAGACCGTGCCGCGAGAGGATCGGTGCGCGGGACGCGGCGATGATGCCGGCCTCCTCGATGGTGGGAATGCGCGGCGGCCAGCCTTTGACGTAGCGCAGGTCGGGCGGCATCGCGGCTTCGAGCCGTCGCCGCTCGGCGGCATCGGCCTTGGCGAGGGAAATCCGGTTCCTCAAATTACCCGGTATGTGACGCGGTGCGACGTCGGCGAGCCAGCGTGCGGGCTGGAACGAGAAGGTTGAGGTCGCCTCGAGGCCGACCAGGTGGAGCAGCGCGGGACGGTTCGCCGGTGCCGAAGCCGATGCCTGGGCGTCGCCGAGCGATTGAAGGACGCAAAAGCGGCACGACAGTCGTGACGACTGGTAACAGGTGTAGGCGACGTGCAGCGGGATGCCGAGCGTATCGTGCGCGGCGAAGACCTGTGGTGTCGTCCAGTGCGCGATCGGGTTCCACAGCATCATCGCGGTGCCGTGCGGATTGCCGGCAGCGGCGTAGCGCGCGTCTGCTTTCCATTCGGGTGTGCGTGACCGAGCGATGCTCTCGTCGCGGCGCAGTCCCAGCACGTTGATGATAGTCTGGCCGCGCAGCAGTCTGGCGAGGTGCGGCCCGATGACATGGGCCTTCATCTCTGAGGTGCAGAAGCGCAGCGCCGAGGATGACCAGGGACCGATCAGATTATAGGTTTCGAGTGCCTCGTAGCGCGCCTTGCCGTTGGCAAAGCGCGTGGCCCAGCGGTCGAACAGGTCGCCGGCGTTGCGCCGGACGATCGTCAGCGGGACGCCGGCGTGGGCCGCGAGATCCTCGACCGTCGCGGGCGTTTCGTCCCATTCGGCACGGCCGAGGTCGGCGTGAATGGCGATACGCCGCTCGCGCGGATGGCCGAGCGCATCGAGGATCAGGTTGACCGCGAACATCGCGGCCGAGCTGTCCTTGCCGCCCGAGAGGTTGAAGACGATCCATGCGCCGCGTTCGACCGCGTCGAGGATGGCGGGCGGCAGGGCGAGGGCCGGAAGGCCGGCGACCAGGCCGCGTCCGATGTCGATGAACATGGCCGTTCAGGCCGCGAGCGGCGCTGGCAGCGCCAGCCACTCGGGTTCGTCGTTGGCGATGACCGGATCGTGTGCGCGGGCCTCGGCTTTCGAGAACACGGTCGCGCTGGCGAGTGCCCCGAAGCCGTCGTCGTTGTTCCAGAAGACGGCGTGGCCGTCCTGGTCGCGCGAGGCGAGCACGAAACCGAAGCGACCCTCGTGACCATGGGTGTCGGGATCGGCTGCGGCGCTGCGCGCGGCGCGATCGAGGATGTCCTGGGTGCTGTGGAACGTCAGCCCCGCGTCGGTAATGATGACGCAGCCGCTTCCGAACTCGCCGGGGCGCAGCCGGTCGCAGTCGGAGATCCATGCGAACCCGCAGGGGAGCGCGGACTTGCAAGCGCGGAAGATGAGCTGGGCGACCTGTTCGACGCCGAATTGATCGCCGCTGAAGAATACGCGCGCGTTCCCGTCTTCGCCTTTCCAGTCGATGTCGATCGCGCAGTCGAGATAAGGGAAATGCCAATCGTCGAATATCTCGAGGAAGCTTTCGAACTTCATCGGCCCCTTCGCCGGGAACACGGCGTGAAACGCGGGATCGAGCGCGTCATATTCGTGGGCGAGGTCGGCATCGTCGCCGTTGGTGTCGAGGATATCGACTGCCTGTTCGGCAATGGTTAGCAACGCCGCGTCGGCGTGGCTCATGGTCAGCGTGAACGCGGCCTTGGTGTAGGTGTTCGCCATGGGAATGCTCCGAAATGATGGGAAATCGCTCTGTGCGGTCGCGCTCAGGCGTCCGCGGCCTCGGCGAGACGCGCGTTGGCGGCCGCGGCCTCGGCGGGGTAAGCCTGCGTGAGATTGCCGTGCAGGACCGCGAAATCCGGGATCGGGAAAAGACCGTTCGGCCCGGGCCGGGTAATCAGCAGCGCGCTGATGACGGCATCGGCCGGATCGGCATGGACGATGGTGGGCGTCTCGCCGTTATACTCGACCGGCGCGGTGAAGCCCGCCTCGCGCCAGGTGGCGAGTCCCTCCTCGACGCGTGTCGCATAGTCGGCGACGGCCTCGTCGAGCTCGTTCTCGATATGGAGGACGAGTTCGACATAGCGACCGAAATCGTGTCGGTTGGACAGGCCGGCGAGGCGGCATCCCGGGGGCGGCGGGCCGTAGCGTGCGATCAGCGCGGACTTGTAGACCGCGATTTCGAGGCGGTTGAGGCTGTCGAAGTTGGGCGACTGGCCGAGTTGCGCGCAATCCTCCTCGGCGGGACCGGCACCGAGATCGATAAAATATGGCATGGGGCTCTCCGTCGATCGTCATTGATCGACGCGCCCCATCCCCCTCCCCTTTCTTGTCGGGTACTCAGTCGCCGAAGAAGCGGCGCTTGATGGCGATCTGCGCCTCGCCATCGGACTGGCCGAGGGTCATCAGCCGGTCGGTCTCGAGCGTGATCGCGAGATCGGCGGGAAGATCGGCCCAGCGTGAGGCGATGGTGACCGCGGCGGCCGCTGTGGTCAGCTCGCCGGGGTGCGCGCCATGCCATGCGACGGTTTCGTCCTCACCCGTGAGATGCGGGTGCGGGCGCAGCACCTGGACGAAGAAGGTGCCAAGCGGGCGGTCCCACCCGATGCTGACGCTGGTGCCGGGTTCGATACCGGGAAACTGGTGGCGGCTCATGGCGATCCTTTCAGGGTCAGTGCAGCGAGATCCACTCGCCGTGCCAGGGGCGCGGGTGCGGGTAGAAGCGAAGAACGCCTGGAACATCGGTTTCGCCGCTGGCGAGGCGTTCTTCCAGCCAGAGGATGTAGAGCGCGGCGTCGGCGAGATCGCCGGCGAGCAGATCGTCGAGCATCGCGGCCTCGCGCGCGGTCTGTTCGTCGAGCGCGGACCAGTCCAGCGCATCGAGGAAACGGTCGCGTCGATCGGTGTAGCGCGCGATGCGGGCAGCGTCGGCCTGGACGCTGGCGATGGCGAGATGGATATCCACGGGCGGTGCTCCTTCCGGCATGTCGGTGACATGCCGCCCGCTCCCGCTCCCCTTCCCTCGCGCCGCTGGCGCGGGGATCATGCCGCGAGGATTTCGCGGATCGCGTCGCTCCGGCGCGGATAGGCAAGCCGGGGCAGATCGCGCGCGGTGCGCCGGGCGTCGCGCGTCAGCTCGAAGCAATAGGTGAATAGCGGGCTTTGCCGGTGCGGGCGGAGCAGATTGTCGGCACGGAGCCGCGCGAGCCAGTCGGCGGGGTGTTCGTGCGCCTCCGGCCTCGGCGCACCGAGCCGCACCAGCTGGTCGATCGCCCCGGCATGGCCGGATTCGAGGTTGCGGATCTTCGACAGCGTTCTCTCCGAGATCGTCTCGCCGGCGATGCGCAGCACCGTCCGCGGCCTCGTGCGGCCGCGATAGGCGCCCGACAGCGCGGCATAGACGACGCCGCAATGGCCGAAGGCGGGATCGGAGAAGCTGACGACAGCGTCGATCCGGGGCTTGGCGAGGCGCAGGAGGCGGAAGGCGCGCGACGTGAAGAAGCTTTCGCCGTTCGCGGCGACCGAGGGCAGGCAGATGAGCCGTTGCAGTACGCAGCCCCGAGCGGGATCGGCATAGCCGGTGTGCCGGGTGATGACCGCGCCGGTCGCCGGCACGCCGAACACGATGAGACCGACCAACGTGGATCTGCCCGGGTCGCCCGGACCGAACAGCCCGCAGGCGAGCTGGGCGGCGGGATAGCGCGGGAGGTAATGATGGTCGGCGAGGAATGCGCGGGCAGTATCATGGGCGACGACATCGACGGCGTAGCGGCGCGGGTCGATCACGCTGTCGCCGGCAACGAACAAGCTGCGCCGGTCGCGCCAGCGCTGGGAGCGGTCGGTGAGCATGGTTACCTCCGTCAGGCCGCGTCGGCGTAGATCTCGGCCGCCCAGGTCTCGATCCATCCGGTGGTGATCTCATCGTGATCGAGATCGCCGCTCTCGATCAGGGCGCGGATCTCGGCGCGAGCCTGCGCGATCGCGCGTTCCCAGGGGTCGGCGGTTGGTGGCGGTGGAGCAGACGCCGCGGCCTCGGGCAGGTGTCGCGGTGTTTCGAGCGTTCGCGCGCATTGCGTGCGATACCAGCGTTCCATGAAGTCGGCGCCGAGCGCGTCGGTCTTGGCGATGCGATGCCTGAGCGCGTGCTGTCGCACGCCTACGCCCCATCCCTGGCTGTCTATCGAGGCGATCCAGCGTGCGAACGGCGTGAGGTACGGCAGGGCATCGCCTTTCACCCCGAAGAGGTGCGCCTTGACGCCGATCGGCAGGATGCGGGTCAGCCGCTCGACGACGGCGATCAGCCCTTCGGGACCGTGGATCGGTCGCCGGCACATGCTGCCGATGCCGACGACGGTGCCGGGCAGGATCAGACCGCCGATCGCGTCGTGTGAACGGACGTAGTCGTCGGGCACGCGGCCCTGCAGCACGGGCATCAGCCGGTCGCGGATGGCCAAGTCGTCGGCGCGGGCAAAGCATTCTCGGTTGGTGGCGGTGGTGCGCGCGATGCGGTCGAGCACTTCCTCGCGGTCGTGGGCAACGCCCTCTTCGCAGCAGTAATCGACCGACGAGATGCGTCGGAACGGCCATGACGCGGCGAGCGCCATGTAATCGGCGATGCTCCAGGGAAGCCCGCCATAGCGGACCATCATGGTGTAACCGGCGGAATCGAGGTCGACGCTGGCGAGCGGTCGCGCGTTGGCGAGCGTTCCGGTGCGCCATCCCGACCACTCGCGCCAGCCATCGGCCTTGCGCCAGCGCGACAGACAATTGGCCGAGATCAGCACCGGTGCTTGCAGCGCGACCGCGCGCTGAAGGATAGGCCCGTTTGCGAGATGCGGCAGGCCGAGGATGATCTCGATCGTCATCGTCTAGCGGCCAGCTAGCTGATAGCTGTCGGCCATTCCGACAATACGCATCACAGATCCTCGCGCAGCATGAGCGTGAGAACACGGCGCGTGATGCTGGCGTCGGCGGGGTCTTCCGATCCCCATTCCAGCGCCACGTCATAATAATCGATACGGAAGTGTATCGTCTCGCCTGACAGCTCGAACTGGCCGCGATCGCGCTCGGGACAGTCGGCGGGGAAAGTGTAGCGGCGCAGCGCCTGCAGGACATGCGCCTGGGCGACGGCTTCCGAGGCGAGCGTGCCGTTCGACAGCGCGCCGAGGCACGCGCGCGTCATGACGATCTTCGCGGTGCGGTCGAACCCCTGGCGGCAACGGTCGTTGAGCCTGGCCACGGCTTCGAGGCGCGTTTCGGTGGCGGTCGAAATCATGTGATGATCCTCCGTTTGGTCGATAGCGATGGTGGCGGGGACTTCAGGCGGCGAGCGCGTCGCTTCGTCCCCGGCCTCGTTCGGGAAAGGCCGCATGGAAGCGGTCGAGCCAGTCGCCCATCGTCGGGCGCTCGCCGAGCGGGATGACGGCCGCGACATCCTGGAACCGGATGAGGTCGAGCGGCGCATCGCGGATGATCCGGTCGATCTCGTCAGCCGGCAGGAGGTGCTCGTCGCGGATGAAGGCGGTCATCGATCCCGGGCGCGCGCGGGTCGATCTGCGCCACAGGCCCTCGACCGTGTGCAGTCGCGGGGCGGCGCGTGCCTCGACCAGCACGATGAGTCGCAGGCACCATTGCGGGAGGCCGCGGATTTCGCTCGGATGGTTGGCGATGCACAGCCAGCACGCCGATTTGGGTGGCACCGGCAGACCCTCGGCCTGGATGCGGGCGACGCAGTCGGGCCGGTCCCATCGCCATTCGCGCAAGGGGTACTCGCAGTCGTACAGCGGATCGTCGATCGACAGCGCATGGTTGGCGCGCGCGGTGTCGCGCGGTCCGGCGTCATAGCCGATCAGGCGAACGACGCGCTGCCCGCGCGCCCAAGCGTCGACCGCTGGTTGCCAGGTCGACAGGAATTTGTCCTGCGGCGCCTTCTTGTATTTGAGGCTGCAACTCGACCCGCCGAGCGACTTGCTCGGCAGCGTGGCATTGGTCAGGCACATCTCGAGGATGCCGTAATAGGGCGGCCAGTGCTTGAATCGCTTCGGGACATAGCTGACCAGCTCGAAACGGATACCGCGGTCGCGCATCCAGGGCCGGATCACGTCGAGATATTCGTAGGTCGCCGGTTTCTCGACCGAGGTATCGGCGGTCAGCACGAGGTCAGGCGCTTCGCCGCGCGCGTGCTTCTCGATCAGCAGCGCGGTGCTGTCGACGCCGATGCCGTAGGCCAGCACCACTGGTGGCGGCGGCGCCAGCGGCACGACCGGAACTGGCGCGCCGGTCATGGCGCCTCCTCCGGTTCTAGATAGGTGTCATAGGGCGCACCGGCAGACTCGATCCAGCTACCCTCCTCGTCGAGATTCTCGATCCGTGCGAGCAGCGCCGCCTTCAGCTGGCGCGCATCGACGTCGTGGCCCTTGTCGTCGTTCGAGACGAGGCTGAAGGCGAGCGTGTAGGCGTGGTTGTAGCGCGCCATGTCACGCGTCCTCCGCCGCGGCCTTGGGCGCGGCGGGAACCGCGCGGGGCGTGATCGTCACGTCGAGCCGGTCGCGATTGATGACGACGGTGACCGTCCGGTCCTCGGGGACGAGGAAATAATGCCCCGCCAGCTTGTCGCGAATGCGGTTCTCAAGCGCGGCATCGTCGCCTTCGAGCAGGCCGATGATTCGTTCGGCGGCATCGGCCTGGAAGCGCTCGAGCTGCGTATCGTAGCTGTCGGCATCGCTGTCGTCGCTGGCATAGAAGATCGCGCTTTCGAGGATGTCGGCGACGCCGAGCGCGGTGATTTCGCTGCCCCGGCGGACGAAGACGGACGTCTCGTCGACCGAGTTGCACGACCATTGGTCGGGTGCGAAGGCGACATCCGCGTCGGTCGATACCTCGATGAATGCGCCGGCGTGGCTCATCGTCGCCTCGAGCGTGATAGCCTCGACCCAACCGTTTTCCGCCTCGGCGGGGGCTTCGCGGCTGTCGGAGACGATGAAGGTGCGGTCGCCCTGGGTGACGCGGAACCGCATATCCTCGACACGGGCGAGGATATCGTACCAGCCATAGCCCTTGAACGCGTCCTGGGCCTCGACCAGCGGACCACCGAACGGATTATGCTTCGCGATCGCCGCCTGCGCGGGTTGGCCGATCAGCGCATCGAAGTCGGGCATCAGCACCATGCCGGTGTCGGTCACGCGTGCGCCGCTCTCGTAGTTGCGCGAGCTGTCGGCCGCATAGGCGGTCCATGCGAACAGATAGGGCTCGGCTTCGGGTAGTGCGATACCGAGCGAGCGCGCCTCGCGCCAGTCATGCGCCGACAGCCGGTGCGTCCCCGCGGCCTCGATCGCGCGGTAGATCGCGAGCCGGACCGCATCGCGCAGGGCGGCGATGCCGGTGTTCTCGACCACTTCCTTGCGCGCCGGGAGGACGAGCTGGATTTGCGGCGCGTCGAAGATGTCGACCCGCGCGATCCAGTGGCCGCCCCGGTCGACTTCCTGAACATACGGCAGGTCGCACGGGATGGTCAGCCCGTGGAAGTTGAGGCGTCCGTCGCGCGAGGAATAATGCGAGGGGTGTTTCTGGAACACGCCGATGCGCACGCCGTACCATTCCTCGACATGGACCGCGTCCTTCAGCCAGTCCTCCTGCGGAAGGACCGCGCCGTTCCAGGTCACGGGAACCGGATAATGTTTGGCGGCGCGGGCCACGTCGCGCTCGAGCGTCTTCAGCCACTCGTCGGGCACGCGCACGGTGATCGCGGTGCCGCGCATGATCGGATCGGGTTCGATCGCGATCGGGCGGCTCGTCTCCCACGCCGAGGCCGGGATATGCGCCATCCAGCCCTGGCGGTCGGGTTTCGAGAAGGAGCGGATGATGACGTCGCGGCCTGCGAGGCTGAACACGCCCATGCCGGCGGGATCTTCGGCGCGGCGCGTCTCGTCGGACCAGCCCGAGCGGCCGAGCGTGACGATGCTCACCGGATCGGCGATGCCGTGGCCGTCATCGGTGATGTGCAGGAAGTGCTCGGCGCCGGCGCCGTTCAGCGCGAGCGCGACGCCGGTCGCACCGGCGCGGCGCGCGTTCTGGAGGAGTTCGCAGATGACGTCGAACGCGGTATTGTTGAACAGGCGCGTGACCTTGGCGATCGTCTCGGGGGCGACCGCGGTCGCGATGGTGGCGGGAATCATGGGAGTGCGCTCCTGGAAAAGGGCTCAGGCGTCCGTCACGCCTTCCCTCCCCGCTCCCTCTCTCCTTCATCGGCGCATCGGGCCGAGCCCTGGTCAGCCTGCCTTGCCGTCGCGGAACGCGCCGACCACGGTGCCCGCGTCCCAGTGACCGCTGAGGATACCGCGACGCGGGACCGAGTTGATCGCATAGCGCCGCGCCGCGAGGAGGCGGGCACGCCGGGTGTCGCGGTCGATCGGCGCGCCGGTTGCGATATCGCGGGCGAGGCGAAGCGGCGTCATGGCTTTTCCTCATCGATTGTGCCGGGGATGGCAACATGGTCGGTGACGCCCGTTCCCGAAGGATCGAGCGCGATAATTTCGGCGAGCGTCCAGGGGGCTGCGCGGCGCGGGCGACGCGAGAAGCGAAGCTCGTGCTTTTCGGCATATTTGTGGACCGCTGGATATTTGCGGCCGATCGCTGCCGCAACATCAGGCAGCGCGACGCCGAAGTCGTGCGCGATGCGCAGCGCCCGGATCTCCTCTTCGGTCCATTTCCGGTGATAGCCGTGGACAAGGCCGAGGATGTTCGCGCGCGTGAACAGCGAAGCCTTGGTGCGACCCATCTTCGTCGCCAGGGCGTCCATCGGCATCGTGCCGTAAAGGTCGCGCAGCCTTTCCAGATCATTGTCGCTCCACACCGGCCCGCCCCGGAACCCGTCGCGGTTGGCATGTGTGCCGCGCAACCCGAGATAGTCGGCGCGCCAGCGGATAGAGCATTTCGTGCGGCCGAGCCTGGTCGTGAGCGGGGTCAGGCTTGCCCCGTCGGCATAGGCGCGGATGAGCAGTGTGTCTTCGTCAGGGGTCCAGTTGCGGCCCCATCCCCGGCCATAGCCGAGCTTGCGCAGGTGCGGCCCGAAGCCAGCCTTGGTCCTGCGCGGAAAGCCCTCTGTGGCGAGAATGTCGATGATCGCGATATAACGAAGCCCCTCCCCGGCCAGCGTCAGCGCCCGCGTCGCCTCGGCCTCGGTCCAGTCAGCGGGCTTGTTGGGATGGCGCAAACCGAGCGCGTTGGCACGGGTCGCGGTGCCGGACAGCGGGCGTCCGATCAGCGTGGCGATCTGTGCGATCGGGATCGCCTGCGCGTAGCCGGCGCGCAGCTGGGCATCCTCCCAGTCGCTCCATTTTGGAGGATTTCCTTCGGTCAGCCCGAGCACGCCCGCGCGGGCATAGACGCTGGTGCAGGCGCGGCCGAGATCTCCAGCGAGATCGGCCGTGGGGCGAAGGCCATATTCGCGGGTGAGCCATGCGTCTTCGTCGGTCGACCACGGACGCGACGAATTGCGGCGCAGGCCCAGTTTGGCGATCTTGTCGCGCACGCCGGCGCGGCCGCGACCGAGCGCGGCGACGATGTCGTCGATCGCAGCGTCGTCGCAGAACATGCGTTCGACCGTGGCGATCTCGTCGGGGGTCCAGGCATCGTGCCGGAACGGCATCTCGCGCAGGCGCCCGCACGGCTCGGGCAGCTTCGGACACGCGACCAGCTCGACGATATCGGGCGCGAGGTCGGTCACAGCGACACCACGGCGACGTCGCTCAGCCGCGCGCGCAGCCGTGCATGCAGGCGGGCGATGCGGTCGTCGCCCTTGGGCATGGTGTCGACCGCGGCGATCGCCGACAGGAGGTTGAGCGCGCGGTCGGTGCGCTCGGCGTCGAGCGACAGGTGCCGTGCGAGGTCGCGCGCGGTGCTGGCGTTGGGGGAGATGCGCTTCAGCGCGTCCATGATCGCGGCCGCGTCGGTCGCAGCGGGATCGAGCAGGAACGCGTCGAGCGCGCGCGTGCCCTTGAGGGCGATGGCGGGGCCGTGGTCCGCGACCTCGGCCAGGCCCGCGAGATCGAGCAGCTTCGCCGCCTCGTCGGCATCGACGGACGCGGCGGCACGCAGTTCCGGGGTCTTGCCGAGATGTTCGGTGATGGTGGGATCGATATGCGCCAGCACCGGGGTTGCCGACAGCGCCGGACCCATCGCGAAGAAATCGCCGGGGGCGAGGTTGCGCAGCAGGTCGGCGTCACGCGCGGGAAAGCCGAGCAGGTCGGCCGCGCGCGCGATGTCGCGGTCGAAGACGTTGAGCCCGACCAGCACGTTCTGCAGCTCGGACACGACCGAGGTGGAGAGCTTCGCGAGGCGCTGGGTGGCGATGACGGGGGCGAGACCGCGCTTGCGGCCGCGCGCGCACAGGTCGGTCAGGGTGGCGACGCCGAGCCGGCGGGCATCGGCATCGAGCGCGGAACCGGCGACATGCGGTGCGAGCAGATGGCCCTCGTCGATGCACACCAGCATGGTATGCGCCCAGTCCTCGCGCGGTGCGCCGACCAGGCCGGCAAAGAACGCGGCTGCCTTGATGATCCGCTGGTCGGGATCGAGGTCGGTGAGGTCGATGTGCATCGACAGCCGATGTCGCCGGCTGCGCGTCGCCGCGGCCGTCAGCCCGTCGGCGGTGAGTTCGACCGCGCGGATCGTGGTCGCGCCGATATGGCGGGCGAGGTTCTCGAATTCCCCCTCGGGGTCGACGATCGCAAGCGTCGTATAGTCGAACGCCTCCTCGATGATCCGGCGCAAGGTCCTGCTCTTGCCCGCCCCGGAGCTGCCCTGGATGAGCAGGCGTCCGGCAAGCAGGCGATCGAGGTCGAGGCTGAGCGTGCCGGTCGAATGATGGCCGAGCGGTACGCGATTGTCCGCGGCCTCGGGCGCGCGAATCGGGGTGACACAGGTCATGGCGTGGTCCTCCGGGTCAGGCGGCGTCGGCATCAGGGGGCGCCGGATCGTTGGCTGGGATGGCGGGAGCGTCGGGATCGGGAGCGGGCGCACCATCGAGCGTCCGCCATTCGAGCATGTCGTCGCTTTCGCGCTCGCAGTCCTGGCAGGTGGTGGAATCGTAGGTGCTGAGCAGCACCCAGGCCTGTTCGGGCTCATCCCAGGCCGCGACGGCGTCCTTGGTGACGTTGTCGCTGCCGCAGTCGTCGCACACCGGCTTGACCCGGGAGGCGGCAGGCGAGCACAAGCGATCCCCGGTGCAGATCGACCAGTCACCGTAGAATTTGCCGTCGTAGGGCAAGCAGTCGCCGGCGAGCTGAATGGCGTGTTCGCCGTAGCCGTCGTGGAAATGAATTTCCGAATTCGGGAAGAACTTTTCCAGGACCGCCTTCGCGCCGCGGATCTTCACCTCGCTGCCATAGGTGGTGTGGACATAGTCGAGCGGTCCGATCGCGGGGCCTTCGCAGCCCCAGTCTTCGACGTCCTCGTCGGGCGTGGCGCGGCCGTGGAACAGATAGAGATAGACGCTCATCGTGGCGGTCCTTTCAGGCGCTGGGGAGGAGGTGCGCGAGCGCGCTCGCGTCGACCTGTTTGGAGATCGGGGCGGTGCTTTCGACGCGGACCGCGTCGAGGCTCTCGAACGTCTCGGGCATCTGGCGGCGTTCGTAACGGTCCTTGTCGACGAGACCGTGGATCGGCGCGCCCTCGTGGCGCGCGAAGCCGAGCGCATCGACGCTGACGACACGGCGGAAGACGCAGCCGACCTTGCCCTCGGGCACCCAGTCCGCCCAGGAACCCGACGCCGAGACGCTCTCGTACTGGCCGATGATCACCTGATAGGCGGCGCGGCGGCGGACGACGTGGCTGTCGTGGATCGACACTTCCTCGCCGGTCAGCGCGGTCCAGCGGTCGGGATGCCAGCAGCGCACCGAACGGCGCGCGTTCTCGACCTGCAGGGCGATGCCCGGAATGGGCAGGCGGCGAAACTCGCTGCCGAAGGCGTAGAGCACCAGCGCGTAATCGACGTCTTCCTCATAGTAAGGATCGTCGCGGCGCAGCGCCTCGGGCATCGCGGCCTGGCGTTCGTCCGACAGGACATATCCGCCATGACTGGGTGTCGATACGCGCCAGATGCCGGGCAGGACCTGGTCAGCGCGGTCGGGTGCGTCCCAGGGTGTCGTCTCAGGGCGTGGGCTGGGCTGGAACCGGGTCATCTGTCGTCTCCCTCAATGGATTCGACAGATTCCCTCTCTCTCTCCTCCCCCTCGGCAGACCGGGATGATGGCGGCAGGCAGGGTCGTTCATGGTGCAGCCGTGACTGGCCGCACGGATCGCGCTCACGCGCAAAGTGTTCTCAGTCCTGATATTTCACGACAGGAGATCGATCATGGGTGAAGCAACCGACAAGCTGAAGGCGGCAGGCAACAAGCTGGCCGGCAACGTCAAGGAAAGCATCGGCAAGGCGACCGATAACGCCAGTCTCGAAGCCGAGGGCAAGGCGCAGAAGGTCAAGGGCGCCGGTCAGGACGTCAAGGGATCGGTCAAGGGCGCGCTCGGCGACGATATCTGACCCCCCCGACCTTCGATGACACGATCGGGCCGCTTCGGGCAACCGGGGCGGCCTTTTCCTTGCGCGCCGGGAATCCGGGATTTCGAGCGCCACCTTTGAAGATCGACTTGAGGCTGCGCGGGCGCTCGGCTAGCCGTGCCGCGACCACGGTCATCCAGATCGCATCGCACCCCGTGGACGGCCTCGCGCCGCGCGCCTGATTGCAGCGCAGATGCTTCAGCAGGCCGTTCGACAGCGATCGCCGTCCACCCGCGCTGCGCAGCGTGACATGGTCGAACGTCGGGTAATCGGGATGATGGCGGGCGAGGCGCCGCGGGCTCGGCAGGGGCATCCCGCATCCGGCGCACAGCGACGACTGCGCCCAGCGCAGGATCCGCCGCTGGTTTCTGGCTTGGGTGGTCGATGCCATGATGCGAGAATGGTGGCCCTGGATTAAATTCCTGCCAACGACGTCATCCGATGTGCAGCTGGTCAAGCACGGCGGTTTCGAGACTGTCGCCTTCGAGATCCTCGGCATGGATCGTCACGACGGGGGCGATCTCGCGAAGTTTCTCGACCTGGCGCAGCTTCAGCCCGAGCGCATCGGCGTCGTCGCCGGTGACGACCTCGAGCGCCGCCTCGATCACCTCGCCGGTGGTGAAATCACGCAGGTCGAGAAGGAGGTCTGGACGCATCTCGCCGATCGACGTCGCGATATCGAACAGGAGCCGCTTGAACCCGACGCCGATGCCGCGCCGGCGAAGCCGGTACTGGAGATCGAGCAGGCCGACGATCGTCTTGCGTTCGGCGAGATTGTGGATCGCGACGAAATTGGCGGGGCGCGCGATCGGCTGCGCATAGGCGCGCAGGCACGCATAGCCCTCGCGCGGGTTGTGCTCGCCGACGACGGCCAGGACCAGATACGGCGGTCCGATGTGGCGCTGGTGGACGCCGATGTGGCGGATGCGGTTCTTGACGATCAGCTCGCGCCCTTCGGCAAGCGTGATGGTCGAGCCGGAGACGTCGATCGCATACAGGAGGAGGAAGGCCTGCGGGGCGTGCTCGCTCGGCCATTTCTTCGCCGCCTCGCGCAGTTTCGCGAACACGACGCCGCGTTCATAGGGGTCGATATGGGTGTAGAGATGGCGCGCGAGCGGGATGCCCGGTGCGATCTGGACCCGCTCGGCCGCGGCGCGCATCGCCGCGAACTCGCTCGCCATCGATGTCGTGCGCGGCTCGCCGACCTCGAGTGGTTCGACGACGTTGACCTGCGCCATTTCCATCAACTGCCACAGCAGGCGCGCGAGGCGCGGGATCGCGACGCCGCGGGTGCGATCGTCGGGTTCGCTGTCATCAGGGAGCTGCGCCAGCTTCTCGGGGGCGAGCCGGTGCGCCGAGAACAGCCCGTCGGGCTCGTTGATCGTGCGCGGGGTGGTGGTCGCCTTCTCGCGGATGCGGGGCGGCGCCTGCTCCCGGAAGAACGGGCAGTCGACGTCATGTTCGGGGCGACGCTGGCGGATGCTGGTGAGCCGGCGCAGGTAATAGGTTTCGGCTTCGGAGAGATAGGCCGGCGAGAGTAGCGGCGGGTCCGTCCCCTCCCCCAGGCAGTCGCAGGCTATCCACTGGTGATGATCGCGTGCCTTGACCACCATGATGACCGAGGCGCGGTGATCGCTGTCCTCGCCTTCGCCTGTGTACCAGCGCACCAGCGCCTCGCGCACCACGTCGGGTACGGGCGAGCGCAGGGTAAGACCCCGGGTATCGCGTGGGACGAGCCACATGGTGGTGAAGCTACTCCATAATGCTTGCCTTGTCGCCTTTGTTCACGTTACGTTCAATGAACAAAGGAGCTGGCCATGAAGCGTTCGGAATTTATCGGAGAGTTCGACCTCGATGCGGTGCTCACCGAATTGTCGGTCGATCTGGATATTCGCGTTACCCGGCGCATGCTCGCGGGGGCGTGCATCGGCAGCAATCCGGAGGATGCGTATCTCTCGGCGCGCGAGTTGCGGGAATCGCTCGAATGGATCCACGAGGGCGAGAACGAGGGCAAGGTCAAGCTGACCACGATCCTCAGCACCGCGTGCGACGATTTCCAGCGGTGCCTCTATTATTGCGTCGCCGGCAAGGGCGTCGTGACCATGCTCGACGATCTCGTCTGGCTGGAGAAGCTGCTGGAGGCGCGCGGTCGCATCGCCGGGCACATCTATCGCAACAAGCTGCCGGTGAAGCCGCTGGTCAATCCGTATGTCGCGGCCGAGCCGGATGGTCCGTTGGGCCGCTTCGACCCCGCGTTCGCGATCGGCGCGTCCTGGTCGCATGACCCGGGACCCGATTACGATTCCGACGATCGTGGCCCCGGTCCGAAGCTCAAGGGCTGACGACAAAAAGAAAAGGCGGTTCGGCAAGGGAGCATGCCGGACCGCCTCTTCCAGGGGGGGATATCAGTAACGCGCCTCGCACGCGAGCCGTTCCCCGCGCCGCCAGCGCGCCGGATCGATGAATTCTCCCGCATAGGCGCCGCGGCCCGCTGATCGCGCCTGTTCGGCCGCAGCGACATAGCGCGCGGCGCGCTGCGGATCGCCGCGCAGATATTGCGTCGCCGGCACCGCCAGACCCTGCAGGATCAGTTGCTCGCCCAGGTCGTAGCCGTCGACCGTGACGATGGCGATCGGACGGCCGTAGCTGCTCGCGCCGGTCATGCGGATCGTGGCGACACTGCTCTTGAGGATACGCGAGGCGGAATCCTGCGCGAACTTGCCGCACGGATAGCAGGCACCGTCCTTCGAGCACATCTGCTTGCGCTCGAAGGCGTCGGCCCCCGACAGGCGGAAATCGACCGAGACCGTGTCGCCGTCGATCGCCCGCCCCTCGCCGGTGATCGTCGCCCCGTCGCGGCCTTGGGGTTCCCCTGCCCCGCAGGCGGCGAGCGCGGCGATGCCGAGGAGCAGGGCGCCCCTCATGCGTAGCGCAATTCGACTTCGACGTTCGGCCCGTCGACGATGACCGGGAGGACGCGGAAGGGTTGCAGCGGATCGCCGGTGCGCACGATCGAGACCTGGCGTGCGCCGGCATCGAACATCCGCATGGCGACGCGCTGGGCATGGGCTCGGCTGCAGAGCTGCGACCGCTTCGGGCTGGGTGTGACGGGCGGATACGGGGCGGACATGGCGATGATCCTGACGTGGGGGATGTCGGCGATCAACCGAACACCGTCTTGTGGACGCGAGTTTCGGGCTTGGGCGGCACGAGTGTCCACGCCCATTTGCGAAGGTTACCGATCCGATATTTCGGGTAGCTGTTGCCGGGGATCGCGAGCGAGATCTTGCGGCCGCGCTTGTGGACGATGAACTCGTCTCCCTCATAGCCGTCAACGAAGGTGACCTTGCTCGGCAAGCGGATGTGCATGCCGTGTTCGAGCGGGCGTACCGGGGTCGCGAGCCGCTCGAGGCAGCGTCGGCGCCAGTCGAGCGCACCGGGATCGTCGGTATCGCCGAGCAGCGAGAGGATGCGCTCGGGGCATTCGGCCTCGCAAGGCCCGGCGTGTTCGGTCATATCCTTGTAGGCGAACACGAATCCGTCCTTGGCCCGCGGATTCCAGCTGACCAGGCAGACGGCCGCGAAGGCGGGTTCGTCGGTGCCGTCGGTCGACGGCACCACGGCCGCGTACCAGACCTTGTTGCGCAGGCAGGAAGAGGCGATGACGCGCAGCGCCTTGCCCTTCCCGTCGGCATCGCGGTTGTCGTAGGTGAATTGCGCGTCGAGATAGGCTTTGGGGCCTGTGTGCGGGAACATCGACGACAGCGGCATGCTTAGCCAGCCCATGATGGCGGTCCTTTCGCGTGTGTGGACGGGTGATCGATCAGCCGAACAGGCTGACCGGCTCGGCGACCGGCGGTGTGAGCCGCAATTCCTTGCGCAGCCGCACGGCGAACCGCTCGGGCGCGAGCAGGTCGCGGATCGAGGCGTAGCAGTCGCGCTCCCCGAGGTGATCGTGACGACCGCTGACGCGGCGGTAGATGACCTCGCGGTCGGCCATGGTGCCGTGGAGCGATAGCTGCATCCACAGCTCCTCGCCGTGGAGGGTGATCTCGCCGGACCGGGAGGCGTGGCTGCGGTTCGAGCGAAGGTCGTAGTGCGCGGGGTCGAGCCCCAGCGTTTCGGCGAGCCGGCGCAGCGCCTTGCGTCCGTCGCTGTGGAAGCGATCCTTGGCGGCCGCATCGTGCGCGACGCCGCGCACCGCGAGCGTCAGCAGCGCCGGGTGCTGTCGCAGCTCGGCGATACGGTCCATGCAGCGCCGCTTGAGGAGCGCGTCTTCGGACTGCCGCGCGGTGACGCTTGCGAGATGGCGGGCGAGCAGGATGACCGCGGGATCGGTCTCGAAGGCGATGCCGGCGTTGCGGCAGTCGTCGATCGCGCGGGTGATGGCGTGAAGGCTTGCTCCAATCGTGACCAGCGCGCTCGGGTCGAGCGCCTGCTGGTGGCGGAAGGCGACATCGTAGGGCATGAGCGATCTCCCGAGCGCCTCACGCGCTCAGAAATTCGCTCCCCCTCCCCTTCACGATAACCAGTTACGTAATTGCTCCGGTATTTCAGGATCGATGTCCTCGCCCGGTTGCATAGGCCGCAGACCCTGCTCCGCATCGACCGCGGCCTGCAGATGACAGGCGGCAACGGTCGCTCCGTCGTCGGTCGCGTCATAAAGCGCGAGCGCCTGCCGCATTAGCGCGAGCCGTATATTATCGCTCATGCCAGTCTCCCACTACGGTCTGCCGCCATGATTGCGTTCGGGGCAAACGAAAGCAGGCCCATAATGGTTGTAACGGCCGTGCGCTCATCGCAGCCTCCATCGGCCGACAAGGTCGACCATTGCGTCACGATAGCCCCACGCATCGGGATAGATCGCAGGCTCCTGCGCGAGCCAGGCCATGACAATTAGCATGTCCTCGGAAATGATCGCGTCGCAGTTGCTGAGGTGGAGGATGGGGAAGTGGCCGTTGTCGTCACCATTCCACCACGCCAGCAGGAAGTCCGCGACGCGCGCGGCCTGCCCGGTATCGGACGAGGCGACATCCACGAGGCGGCCGATCGCGGCGCCGACCTCGTCGAAGGCGAGTGCGCGGATGAGGGGGCGGCGTTGCGGTTGCATGGTGCGTATCCTGTCCTATCGGGTGGAAGCTGTCATGCGATCAGGATGGGGCGTGCTTCCCGGCCTGGGCGATCATCACGGCGACCGCCTCGTCGAGCGCGGCGTCATCGCCGTTGACCATGCGCGCCGACGGGGTGAGGCGTTGCACGCCGGCGAACACGATGGCGGGTGTCCTGCCCTTGAGCCGATAGCAGAACACCTGGTCGCCCTCGATCGTCACCAGCTTCGTCCGGCATTGCCGGCGCAGCCGCTTCGCCTCCTCGATCCGGGTGATGAGCGCCGCCACCTCGAATTCGAGGCAGTGCGGCATGACGCTGTCGCCGAGCCGCGAGACGGGCCGGTTGGCGGCGAGCCAGGCATCGACCGCCTGTTCGGTGACGCTGCCGACGGCATGGTAATCGTCCGCGGCGCCATGACCGCGGTTCGAGGCGAGGAAGGCGCGCTGCCCATCGATCCAGATCTCGGCCGAGTAGCAGGTCGTTTCCTCGGACAAAGCGTCGACCACCTTCAGCTTGCGCAATTCGATGTGCATGGTGCGATCTCCAGGTCATGCTGCGAGGGCTTCGGGTTGGTCGATCCCGGGCGCGCCACCCGCGGCGGCGTTATGGAGCCAGGTCACCGCCTGCTCGGCTTTCGCCGCGGCCTTGATGATCGCGCTTGAATCGCCCTTCAGGATCTTCAGCCAATGATCGACGTAGCTGGCGTGGTTGTCGTGCAGCTCGCCGGGCAGATTGAGGTCGGCGCAGACCAGGCACTGGCCGATGCAGGCGACCAGCTCCTCGAACGCATAGGCGTTGTCGCCGAACTTCTTGCCGAACTCGCGGTTCAAACGCTGCGGCGCACCCGAATAATGGACATATTCGTGGGCGAGCGTGCTGGCGTAATGATCGTCCGAGCGGAATGCCCCGCGCTGCGGCAGCTGGATATAGTCGCCGATCGGCGAATAGAATGCCTGATCGCCGCCATGCCGCACGGTCGCCGGCAGGCCTCCGAAGAAGGCATCGATCGCGGCGCGGTGCCGGCTCTCGATGCGCGGTTCGGGCGGTGCGGGCACCGGATAATAATACGCCGGGAGACCGTCGATCTGATCGACGTTGAACACCGTGTACGAGCGCAGGAACCGGATATTCTTCGTCGCCGCCTCGCCGGTGACGCGGTCCGCCTCGGTTTTCGAGAAGGTCGAATAATAGACGCTGTGCGCGCCATGCTCGCCGCGCCGTACCTGTCCGCCCAACTCGGTCGCCTGTCGGTAGGTCATCCAGTTGCGGCCAGAGAACCCCTGGGCGTCGCCGATCGCCCAGAGATAGAGCGCGTTGATGCCGGTGTAGGGCGTGCCGCAATGCCGCAGCGGTCGCCCCCCTGCCCCGGTCAGTCCCCAGGGGCGCGACCAGGGCAGGACGCCGGCTTCAAGCTTGGCGATTATGAGGTTGGTGATCTCGGCCGCGACATCGCGGCGTGGCGCAGTCGATTTGCGGTGAAAGGTCATGGGAAAGCTCCCTCGATGCGCGGGCCACGCGTGACGGTCCGCGGGTAAAAAGAAGGCGGCCGCCCCGGTGAGGGACAGCCGCCAAGGTGTGCCCGGGAGACGAACGGGCCGGGGGTATCGGGGGGCTATTCGGCCGCGATCAGCGCCTCGTCGCTGTCGATCCCGGCATCGTCGGCACCGAGATCATCGGTGTCGCCGTAGTCGTCGTCGTCGAAGCCCTCATCGCCGGGCTCGTCGTCGATTGCCTCGTCGGCACCGGCGACCGACACGAGATCGAACCGCATCGCGTCGGGCACCCAGGCCAGCGCCGCGTCCTTGGTCTCCGCCTCGGTGATCGCTTCGCCGGCGAACAGCTTCTCGCAGCTGGTCGAGATCTCGCCCTTCTTCGAGGCCATGTAGCGGGCCGCGAGCGGCGCGCCCCCGACGTTGGTGAGCAGCGCCAGCAGCGTACCCTTCGACACGCGGTCGAAGAAGTTCGCCGAGGTAGGGCGCCACCATTTGGCGGGTTCGATCTCGAGGATCGAGGCGAGCCGCGCATGGAGCGGGTTGGTGGTGACCGAGCTGTAATCGGGCTTGGCCTCGAGCGAGGTCGCCACCACGACCGCGAGCCAGGCCGCCTTGGCGTCGTCGCTGAGCGCGCGGAACGCCTCGAACCGCTCGACCGGGTTCGACCCTTCCGTCCACGACGTGTCGAGACCCTCGCGGGCTTCGGCGATCGCGACCTGCGCCTGCGTGGCGGGCTGATCCTTGGGCATCTGCGGGTCCTGCGGACGCCCTGCCCGAACCGTCGTCCCGTAGCGGCCGTAGCCGTGGCTGGGGTCGGCGAGGCAGAACAGCATATAGTCGAGCGCGAGCCCCGGATCGCCGAGGATCGAGGCGGCGAGGATGTCGCGGCGCTGGACCGCCAGTTCGTCATGGAGCCGCGCGCTGAGCGGCTTGCCGCCAGGAGCGACCGCCTCGGGCGGCAGGTCGGCGGTGCGACGCGACGACGGCGACGACGGCAGCGGCCGATCGTCCCCGGGCAGGCGGATCGGCGTTTCGCTGTAATAGGTCGTGTCGAGCGTCATCTTGCCGTCGCGGCCGAGCGTCAGGAAGACGCCGACCTGGCCCTTGACCTCGTCGGTCAGCTCGGGCGCCTTGTCGTGGATCGCCTGATATTCCTCGCGCAGCCGATCCGATTCCGCATCGAGCGCGGCATAGGTGTCGTCATCGATACCCTCGTCCTCCATATCGCTCTCGATGACCTGCACGCGCTCCTCGATCTTGTCGCAGCGCGTCTGTTCCTCGTCCGTCAGCGGCGCTGCCGGCAGCGTCACGCGGTGGAGGTCGGACGTGATGCCGTAGAGGCTGGTCGTGGCGACGGGGCGCACCCATGCGACGCCCAGTTCCTCGCCGAGCCGCTTGGCCTCGGCCTCCATCAGCGAGGCAGCGAGCGTCTGCGCGAGTTCCGGGTCGGTCCAGCGGTCACCGTCCTCGCTGAACAGTTCGCGCTCGATGCGGCCGCCCGCGGCGACATAGGCATCGGCACCGACCAGGATCGCGATCGGATCCGTCGCCTTCATCGTGTCGTTGGCGATCGCGCGACGGATCTGGTCGGCGTTGACGTAGGACGAGTGACCATACTGCTCGAACACGCGCTCCTGCTTGGCCTTGTCGGCCGTCGAGCCGTAGGCCTTGGCCATCTCGTAGGAGATCTTGCCCGCGGCCAGGGCTTCGAAGATCGGTTCGGCAAGATCGGCGAGGCGCAGCCGTCCCTCGATGAAGCGGCGGGTCTGGCCAAACCGTTTGGCGACCGCGTCGACGTCACCGTCGGTCTTGAGGAAGTGCTGGAACGCGACGCATTCCTCGGCGACGGTCATCTGCTCGCGCTGGAAATTCTCGGTCAGCGACACCTCGCGCAGGTCCGCCTCGTCGCCGGTGATGATCTTGACCGGCACGTCATAGTCGGCGGCAACGATCTCGCCGGCTTCGGCCAGCATCATCGCACCGAGATAGCGGCGATCGCCGGCGATTATCTCGAACATGCCCTTCGGGCGGGCGGCGGTCACCAGCAGGTTCTGCATGATGCCGCGAGCGCGGATGCTGGCGGCCATCGCCTCGATATTCTTGGGCGGGGTGGTGCGCACGTTCTTCTCGGAACGCTTCAGTTTCGCGAGTTTGACGGTCTGGGTCATCTATCGTCTCCATGAGCGGGAAAGTGTCCGGTGCACGGGTGTTTCCCCCGACCCGGACACCCTCCCCGCTCCTTCTCCCCTCTCGTTTCCCGCTTGGGCGGGAGGGCGACTGGGGCTCGCCGACAAGCGGCTACCTTGCTGCTAGCTGGCTGTTATCGTGCCGGTCAGGCCATCAGCTTTGCGAGAACCGCATCGGCCGTCTCGACGGGGATGAAGACGCGCGTCTTGTAGGCGATGATCTCTGTGAAGCAGCCGATCGACTTGAGCCACGCGAGCTGGTCGGCCGGTGCGCCGCTGATCTCGATGCGCGGCTTGGCGTTGACGCGTACGCGCTTCACCTCGCACACGAACGGTCGCCGGATCGTGACCGTCCCGCCCTCCATCGCGGCGCGCGCGACCTCGGCCGGGCTGAGCACGTCGTTGCTGTCGAGGCCCATCTTCGAGAACAGCGCCGGCACGTCGCCCGGGAACACCATGCGCCCGAGCCAGGAGCGACCCTCGGCATCGACCACGCGGTTGACCACGAGATGGTCGCTCGGCAGCGCCGACCAGATCGGCAGCAGAAGGCCGGTCGCGAGCCGGATCGTCTCGACGTCGAGCTTGCCGCGGATCTCGTCGACCTCGGCCGACCATTCCGCCTCGAACCGTGCGCGGCTGCATTCCTCCCAGGCCGTCTCGTAGAGATCGTCGAGTGCGAGATATTCGTGCCGGGTCGGACGCATCAGTTCGATGCGCGACACCGCCACCCCGTCCTCGGTCAGCCAGGAGCGCGCGTTGGTGCGCAGCGCGACCTTGCCCGACTTGCCGTTGCGCACGAACACGGCGGTCTGGTCGGTATCGGCGATGCGCAGCACGCGCTCGAGCGACATGGGGTTGCGGCGCCGGGTCACCTCGATCGTCAGCAGGTGCGAGGTCGCCTTGCTGACCGGGTCGGTGCGCAGGATCGTATCGTCGAGCACGGTCGCGGTCTCGACCGTCATCGTCTCGACGCCGACATCGAGTGTCCCCGCCTCGCGCGCGGCCGCGACCCGTGCCTCGACCAGCGCCAGGAATTCGTCAAAGATGCAGTTCTGGAGCCCGATCGGCAGCGCCAGCAACCGGTTGAGCCAGCGCTGGATGGGCGGGAGATCCTCCTTCAACACGCCGTCGGTATCGAGCAGTTCCAGGCCGGTGCGATGGTGGAAATCGGTGAGGTTGGTGCTGGTCAGCTTCCCCGCGACGAGCAGGTGATACCAGCTGATGAGCGCCGCCTTGGCGTAGTCGCTTTCGAGATTATCGGCCGGGTCGAACAGATTCTGCCCCCCGGTCTGGCGCTGGCCGCGCGTCAGAGCGCCGAGGCTGTCTAGACGCCGCGCGATGGTCGAGGTGAACCTGAGTTCGCCCTTGCAGTCGGTCGTGACGGGCCGGAACAGGGGCGAGCAGGCCTGATGCGTGCGGTGGGTACGTCCCAGGCCCTGGATCGCGCGATCGGCCCTCCAGCCCGGCTCCAGGAGCAGATGCGCGCGTTGCTGCTGGTTCTTCGCATCGAGGCTGGCATGATAAGACCGCCCGGTCCCGCCGGCGTCGGAGAAGACCAGGATGCGCTTGGTGCCTTCCATGAAGGCGGCGGAATCGGCCTGCGTGGCGCGGGCCGAGCGCGATTCGAGCTTCTGCCCTCCCCCGCTCACCGTGATGAGGCGCTTGGTGCGCCCCGTCACCTCGGCGACCATCTCGGTGCCGAACCGGGTGATGATGGCATCGAGCACGGCCGCGATCGGCGGCAGCGCGCAAAGCTGCTCGACCAGATTGTCGCGCTCGGCTTCGGCTTCGGGGTTGGTGACCGGGTGGCCGCTCTCGTCGAACAGCGGTCGCGAGCGCACCTCGCCGGTGTCATCGCGGAAGAAGGTCATCTGCTGGACCGGGAATGCCCGCGTCAGATAGTCGATCACGGCTTCTCTGCAGTCGCAGTTTATGTCGAGCGTGGCAGCGGGAGGCGCAGGTTTCCTTCGGTTTTCCATGATTTCACTCCAGATAATATGAGTGCCAGGGGGTTGTCCGGAGACGGGCTAGGCCCGCCTTCGAACG
>NZ_LXVY01000022.1 GCF_001650735.1 Sphingomonas sp. TDK1
GCGGATCCTGGCGCGGTACCCGTCGCATCTGGGGCGGGCGACGCAAGGTCCGCGAGGCGCTCTACATCGCCGCGCTCAATGCCTCACGCCGCATTCCTGCCCTCACCGCCATGCGCGACAGGATGCGCGCCAAGGGCAAATCACCCAAGACCATCCTCATCGCCGTCGCAAGACAACTTCTCGTCATCCTCAACGCCATGATCCGTAAACGACAGCCTATCACGCTCGCCTGACCGTCACAGTTGCCCCATAGAGAGCCTAACCATATCGTAAAAGTTCTGTGTCGAGAACATAAAAATTCGTTGGAAATGACTGGTGTAAAGGGGGAGGCTACTATCCCCGGGTCACATCTCCGCGCCGGCTACAGGCTTCCATTCCGCAGAGACGGATGAGTCCGGCTCCACGAGCCTGCGGGTGTCGCCTTCCATCCGCCAGCGCCGCGGATCGAGTCTTTCCAGTGCCCAGGCGGCTGCGCCGCGCACCACCGCGGCCGGGTCGTCGAGCAGCGCCAGCACCGGCGCGACTAACTGCGCACTGCCGCTGTTGCCGGCGGCGATCAGGCAGTTGCGCACCATCCGGTCGCGACCGATGCGCTTGATCGGCGAACCGGCGAACACCTCGCGGAAGCTCGCATCGTCCAGCGCCAGCAGGTCGGCGAGCTTGGGCACGGTAAGCTCGGCACGGGGATGGAAGGCGAGGTTCGCTTGGGCGGCCGCCGCGAACTTGTTCCAGGGACACACCGCCAGGCAATCGTCGCAACCATAGATGCGGTTGCCGATCCCTTTGCGGAGTTCGCGGGGGATGGGCCCCTTGTTCTCGATTGTCAGGTACGAGATGCAGCGGCGCGCATCGATGCGATAGGGGCCGGGGAAGGCGCCCGTGGGGCAGGCGGTCTGGCAGGCATCGCAACTCCCGCAACCACCGCTGCTTGGGCCATCGGATGTCAGGTCCAGCGTGGTGTAGATCGCGCCGAGGAACAGCCAGCTGCCGTGGCTGCGGCTGACCAGGTTGGTGTGCTTGCCCTGCCAGCCCAGCCCCGCGGCTTCCGAGAGAGGCTTCTCCATAACCGGCGCGGTATCGACGAACACCTTCACTTCGGCGCCGGGCGCCTCGGCGACCAGCCAGCGGGCGAGCTCCTTCAGCCGCCGCTTGACCACGTCATGATAGTCGGCGCCCTGCGCATAGACCGAGATGCGGCCGACCTCGCCTTCGCTGGCAAGTGCCAGCGGATCGGCGGCCGGGGCATAGCTCATGCCCAGCGCGATCACCGAGCGTACCTCGGGCCACAGGCCCTTGGGGCTGCCACGCTGCTCGGCGCGCTCCTCCATCCACAGCATGTCGCCGTGCGCGCCTTCGTCCAGCCATTGTCGCAGCCGCTCGGCGGTGCGCGGCGCGGCGTCTGCGTGCGCGATGCCGCATGCCGCAAAGCCGATCTCTGCCGCCTTCGCCTTCAGCTGTTCTTCGAGGGACTTGTCTTGCCGCACGCGCACCCGCTACCACGTTGTGATTGCAAGGGGGAGGCATCGTGCAGCAACTCGCCGTCAGTGCCTCTGGGCTGGTCAAGCGTTTCGGTGAGCGGCGTGCCGTCGATGGCGTCGGCATTGCGGTGCCCAAGGGGCTCATCTATGGCGTGCTCGGCCCCAATGGTGCGGGCAAGACCACCACGCTGCGCATGCTGCTCGGCATCATCGAGCCGGACGAGGGGGAGCGCACCCTGCTTGGCAGCAGCCACCCACGGGATATGAGCGACCATGTCGGGTATCTGCCCGAAGAGCGCGGCCTCTATCCCAACATGAAGTGCCGGGAAGCGATCGCCTTCATGGGTGCGCTGCGCGGCCTGCCCTGGGCGATCGGTCGCAAGCGGGCGGGGGCGCTCCTTGAAAGCGCCGGCCTCGCCCATGCCGCCGATGACAAGATCCGCAAGCTTTCGAAAGGCATGGCGCAACTGGTCCAGCTGCTCGGATCGGTGGTCCACGAGCCCGAACTGCTGGTGCTCGACGAACCCTTTTCGGGGCTCGACCCGGTCAACCAGGAGCGACTGGAGCTGCTGATCCGCGGCCAGCGCGACCGGGGTGCGACGATCCTCTTCTCCACCCATGTCATGGCGCATGCCGAGCGACTGTGCGAGCGCATCTCGGTAATCGCTGGTGGCAAGGTGCGGTTCGAGGGCACGGTCGACGAGGCACGCGCGCTGCTGCCGCTGCGGGCGCGCTACACGCCGCATCATAATGCCGATGCGATTGGCGCGATGCTGCCCGCCGATGCAGTGCGCGCGGGGGGGAGCTGGCGGTTCACGGTACCGGAGGGCGGCATCGAGGCACTGCTCGTCCGTTTGATCGACGCGGGCCACGGCATCGCCGGCCTGTCCATCGAGCGGCCGGGCCTGCACGACGCCTTTGTGCGCATCGTCGGTGCCGAGGCGCTGGCGGATCAACCGGAGGTCATCGCATGATGCCGCGTTTCCTTCGCCAGGCGTTCACCATCGCCCGCCGCGACCTCACCGCGACGGTAATGACGCCCACCTTCCTGCTCTTCCTGCTGAGCCCGTTGCTGATGATCGGGTTCGGCGTGATCGGTGGCCTGAGCGGGCAGGCGGCGAGCAGTGCCGGCGAAGCGCGCCAGTGGATTGTCGCAATCGCACCCGCTGGCCAGCAGGAGGCGCTGCGCGCAGCCGATCGCGAGTTGCGCAGCGTGTTCAGTCGGGACTCGGCCCGACCTCGCCTGCGGCTCGATACACTCGGAGGCGATCCCGCAGAGCAGGCGCGTGCGCTTTTTGATTCGGAGGCGATCGAGGCCGCGGCCGTGCTCTACGGTCCGCTGGACCATCCGACGGTGCTGCGGCGTTCGGGCGACGAGGCTGAGGGGCGCTATCTCGCGGCGCTCGCTGCGCAGGCGCTGCGGGCCGAGCACGCGCCGGGCATCGGCAGTACCCCGCGCTTCGAGACCATTGCCGTGGAAGCGCCAACGGTCAGCGGGCGGGGGCAGGCGGCGTACTTCTCCACCTTCGCGATCTTTCTCGTCACGCTGATGCTCTCCGGCCAGGCAGTGGGCGCGATGGCGGAGGAGCGGTCGAACAAGGTGATCGAGATCCTTGCCGCGGCGGTGCCGCTGGAAAGCGTGTTCTTCGGCAAGCTGCTTGGTGCCTTTGGCTCGGCGTTGCTCTTCGTTGCCTTCTGGGGAACGCTGGTCGCCAATCTGCCGAAGCTGATGCCGCCGGCCATGGCGGGCGCGCTGTCCGATTTGAGCGTGGCGGTCGGGCCGATCTTCCCGTTGCTGCTGATCGGCTATTTCGTGATGGCCTATCTGCTGCAGAGCGCGGTGTTTCTCGGCGTCGGCGCACTCGCCTCCACCCAGCGCGAGATCCAGATGCTGTCGCTGCCGATCACCATCTTCCAGTTCGCGATGTTCGGCACGTCTTCCTATGCGGCCGGCAATCCTGCAAGCTGGGTCGCCACCATAGCGGAGATCGTGCCGTTCAGCTCGCCTATGGCGATGGCGGCACGCGCGGCGAACTCCCCGGAGCTGTGGCCGCACGCGTTCGCTTTTGCCTGGCAGGCGTTGTGGGTGGCGATTACGTTGACGATCGCGGCGCGGTTGTTCCGGCGCGGCGTGCTGAAGTCGGGAACGCCAAAGCGAGGCAAGAAGGCAGTAGCCTGACGATGGACGTTCCCCTCCCGCGTGGGGAGGGGCCGGAACCTAACAGCGCTTCTAGCACGTCGATCCCTCCGCTGCCCCTCGCGCAAGCGGGAGGGGCGGAATTGAATTCAATGCGCCGCGTCATCGATCGCGTTGCCGGCGCGATCGACGCCGTTCGCCAGCGCATCACCGGTATCGTCCGCGCCTTCGCGGATCGCGCGGCCGGCGGCGTCGGCGCGGTTCTCGATCCGATCGCCCAGCCGGTCGGCCGCATTGGCCAGCGAGTCGCCGGTACGATCGAGCGAATTGTCGACGCGGTCTTCGGTGCTCGGCGAGCAGGCGGCGAGGCCGAGTGCCAGCGCGGGAAGCAGAACGGACAGAGTCTTCGACATATGGTCTCCTGGGTGTCTAGCCAGCGGGCGCACACGCGCGTAGAGGGCCGCCATGCAAGACCGCATCGCCCTCGCCTCGGATCACGCCGCCTACGTAATGAAGGCAGAACTCGCCGATTGGTTGCGCGCAGCCGGTCATGACGTGCTCGATCTGGGCACCAACGGACCCGAGAGCGTCGACTATCCGGACTATGGCTACCGGCTCGGCAAGGCGATCGAGACCGGCGAGGCGACCTTCGGCATCGCGCTGTGCGGATCGGGGATCGGCATCTCGATCGCGGTCAACCGCAACCCCGCCGCCCGCTGTGCGCTCGTATCCGAGCCGCTTTCCGCCGGCCTTGCGCGCGAGCATAACGATGCCAATGTCATCGCGCTCGGCGCGCGGATGATCGGCATCGAGATGGCCAAGGCCTGCATCACCCAGTTTCTCGAAACGGCTTTCCTCGGCGATCGGCACGTCCGTCGCGTGGACAAGCTGAGCAACCCCGAAAGGAGCCCCGCATGAGCACCAATCCCGTTACGGCAGGCCTTCAGCCGGATGGCTTCTTCACCAAAAGCCTGAGCGACGTCGATCCGGCGGTCTTCGCCGGCGTCGAGCACGAGCTCGCCCGCGAGCAGCATCAGATCGAACTGATCGCCAGCGAGAACATCGTCTCCAAGGCGGTGCTCGAGGCGCAGGGCTCGGTGTTCACCAACAAGTACGCCGAGGGCTATCCCGGCAAGCGCTATTACCAGGGCTGCCACCCGTCCGACGAGGTCGAGCAGCTGGCGATCGATCGCGCCAAGCAGCTGTTCGACTGCGGCTTCGCCAACGTCCAGCCGCACTCGGGCGCGCAGGCCAATGGCGCGGTGATGCTCGCGCTGACCAAGCCGGGCGATACCATCCTCGGTCTCAGCCTCGATGCCGGCGGCCACCTGACCCACGGCGCGCGCGCGGCGATGAGCGGCAAGTGGTTCAACGCGGTCCAGTATGGCGTGCGCCCCGACGATCACCTGATCGACTATGACCAGGTCGCGGCGCTCGCCCGCGAGCACAAGCCCAAGCTGATCATCACCGGCGGATCGGCCTATCCGCGCCACATCGATTTCGCCCGCTTCCGCGCGATCGCGGATGAAGTGGGCGCGATGTTCATGGTGGATATGGCGCACTTCGCCGGTCTCGTCGCCGGCGGCGTGCACCCGACCCCGTTCGGCCACGCGCATGTGGTCACCACCACCACGCACAAGACGCTGCGCGGTCCGCGCGGCGGCATGATCCTCACCAATGACGAGGCGATCGCCAAGAAGATCAACTCGGCGGTGTTCCCGGGCCTGCAGGGCGGTCCGCTGATGCACGTCATTGCCGCCAAGGCGGTCGCGTTCGGCGAGGCGCTGCGCCCCGAGTTCAAGAGCTATGCCGCAGCGGTCGTCGAGAACGCCAAGGTGCTGGCGGCGACGCTCAAGGAGCGTGGTGCCAACCTCGTCTCGGGCGGCACCGACACGCATCTGGCGCTGGTCGACCTCACCCCGCTCGGCGTGACCGGCAAGGACGCCGACGAGGCGCTGGAACGCGCGGCGATCACCTGCAACAAGAACGGCATCCCCAACGATCCGCTGCCGCCGATGAAGACCAGCGGTATCCGCGTCGGCTCGCCGGCGGGCACCACCCGCGGCTTCGGCCCGGCCGAGTTCCGCGAGATCGGCAATATGGTCGCCGACGTGCTTGAGGGCCTGCGCGCAAAGGGCGAGGCGGGCGACGCCGCAGTCGAGGCCGATGTGAAGGCTCGCGTCCGCGCGCTGTGCGAACGTTTCCCGATCTACGGCGGCTAAGTGCGCTGCCCCTTCTGTTCCAATGAAGCCAGCCAGGTAAAGGATAGCCGCCCCACCGACGATGGGGCGGCGATCCGGCGGCGCCGGCAATGCGAGGCGTGCGGGGCGCGCTTCACCACCTTCGAGCGCATCCAGCTGCGCGACCTGACGGTCGTGAAAAGCGGGGACCGGCGCGAGCCGTTCGAGCGCGAGAAGCTGATGCGCTCGGTCTCCACCGCCTGCCGCAAGCGGCCTATCCAGCCCGCGCAGATCGAGCGGCTGGTCTCGGGCATCCAACGACAATTGGAAACGACCGGCGAGAGCGAAATCCCCTCCCAGCGCATCGGCGAGCTGGTGATGGAAGCGCTCAAGGGCCTCGATTCGGTGGCCTATATCCGCTTCGCCAGCGTGTATAAGGACTTCCGCGAGGCGAAGGATTTCGAGGAATTCGCCGGTAACGTCAGCGAGGTCGGCAAAAGTTGAATTCCCCCGTGATCGTGCTCGTCCGCCCGCAATTGGGCGAGAATATCGGCAAGGCCGCGCGCGCCATGCTCAACTTCGGGCTGACCGAGATGCGCCTGGTTTCCCCCCGCGACGGCTGGCCGAATCCCTCGGCTGGCCCCGCGGCGAGCGGTGCCGACATCGTGCTGGAAAAGGCGCAGGTGTTCAGGAGCGTCGCCGATGCGGTCGCGGATTGCGCGCAGGTCTACGCCACCACGGTGCGCAAGCGCGGGGTGACCAAGCCGGTGGTGACGCCCGAGGTCGCCGCGCGCGAGATCCATGGTGCCCCCACCCGCAGCGCGATCCTGTTCGGGCCGGAGCGCTCGGGGCTGGAAACCGACGATGTGGCGCTTGCCCGTACGATCATCACCGTGCCGATCAATCCCGAGTTCGGTTCGCTGAACCTGGCGCAGGCGGTGATCCTGGTCGCCTATGAATGGTCGAAGCATGTCGGGCTGGAGAGCCCACCGCTGGTCGACCTGGAGCCGCCGGCGCCGCAGGAGGAACTGGACGGGATGATCGGCCAGCTCGACGCAATGCTGGACGAATCGGGCTATTATTTCCCGCCGGACCGGGTGCCGTCGACCAAGCGCACGTTGCGCACGCTGCTCACCAAGCCGCGCTGGTCGAGCCAGGAACTGCGCACGCTGCGCGGGGTGCTCTCCGCGCTCGACGGCAGGAAGCGCCACCGGGCGGAGTAACGGCCTGCCGCCAGCAGTCCGCCCGCAACCTGACCATCGTCATTCCGGCGAAAGCCGGAATCCATTGGGGTCGCCGGCGGGGCTTTTGCTGTGGCGTAGTGGCGAATGGATCCCGGCTTTCGCCGGGATGACGGCTTGAAGTAGAGCGAACAGCTCCCATTCCACGCCGGGAAGGGGAGCATATCTCAAGCCTCAGCGGCGCGGCGGGCCCTTGCGGAAGCCGCCGGGTTTGCCGTTGGCATTGCTGCGGTTCGGCGGACCGCGACGCACGGGGCCATCGGCACGCGCGCCGGGCTGCGGCGCTTCGGTCGAGCGCTCGATGCGGATGCCGTCGTCGTCGTCGCCCGCGGTGCGCGCGAACTTGTCGACCGCCGCCGCGAACTTCGCCGCCAGCGGCGCCGGGATCTGGAAGTGCGTCTCGTTCGCCGCGATGCGAATCGCGCCGACTTCGTTGCGGGTGATATGCCCGCGACGGCAGATCAGCGGCAGGATCCAGCGCGGGTCGGCGTTCTGGCGACGGCCGATGTCCATGCGGAACCAGACAGTGTCGTCGAAGCCGGGGCGGTGACGCTCCTGCTGCGCGGCGCGGCGGGCTTCCGGCGTCGCCTCGATCAGCTCTTCCGGCTCGGGCAGCTGCGAGCGGTGGGCACGGACCAGCGCGGCGGCGATCTCGGCCGGGGTCTTCTCGGCGAGCAGACGCTCGGCCAGCGCCACGTCTTCCTCGTCCGTCTCGATCGGCTGGAGCAACGCGGCGATCAGACGTTCGCGATCCGCCGCGCGGATCTGCTCGGGCGTCGGTGCGTCGATCCACTCCGCCGGGATGCGCGCGCCGTGCAGCATCTGCTCGACGCGGCGGCGGCGCGGATAGGGGACGATGAGGACGGCGGTGCCCTTCTTGCCCGCGCGGCCGGTACGGCCCGAACGGTGCTGGAGCGTCTCCGCATCGCGCGGCAGCTCCACGTGCACCACCAGCGTCAGCGTCGGCAGGTCGATCCCGCGGGCGGCGACGTCGGTGGCGACGCAGACGCGCGCGCGACGATCGCGCAGTGCCTGCAGCGCATGGTTGCGCTCGGACTGCGAATGCTCTCCGGACAGCGCCACGGCGGCGAAGCCGCGCTCCATCAGGCTGGCATGGAGATGGCGGACATTGTCGCGCGTCGCGCAGAACAGGATTGCCGTCTCCGCCTCGTGCAGGCGCAGCAGGTTGATCACGACATGCTCGATGTCCGCTGGCGCAACGGTCACCGCCTGATAGCTGATGTCGCCATGCCCGCGATCGTCGCTCTTGGTGGTGATCTGGAAGGCGTTGCGCTGGTAGCGCTTGGCCAGCGCCACGATCGGGCGCGGCATCGTCGCCGAGAAGAGCAGCGTGCGGCGGCCTTCCGGCGTCGCGTCGAGGATCGCTTCCAGCTCCTCGCGGAAGCCCATGTCGAGCATCTCGTCGGCCTCGTCGAGCACCGCGACGCGCAGGCTGGACAGGTCGAGCGCGCCGCGCTCGAGATGGTCGCGCAGACGGCCCGGCGTGCCGACGACGATGTGCGCGCCGTGATTCAGCGTGCGACGCTCCTTCGAGGCGTCCATGCCGCCGACGCAGGTGGCGATGCGCGCACCCGCCGGGCTGTACAGCCAGATCAGCTCGCGGCTGACCTGCAGCGCCAGCTCGCGCGTCGGCGCGATGATCAGGGCGAGCGGCGCACCGGCGGGCGGCAGCATCTCTTCGCCGGCGAGTAGTTCGGGCGCCATGGCGAGGCCGAAGGCGACCGTCTTGCCAGACCCGGTCTGGGCGGAAACGATGAGGTCGCGGCCCGCGGCCTGGTCTTCCAGGACGGCGGATTGGACCGGGGTCAGCGTGGAATAGCCACGCTGTTCCAGCGCCTCGGCGAGGCGCGTCGGGAGATTTGAAATAGACATTGAGACCCTAAAAATGGGGCTACGCGCGGCGCACCGCAAGCCCATACGACAGTGGCAGGCGCGCCCCTCTATCCTCGCGCGCGATCGATAAGCCAGACAGCGAGCGAGAGGGCGAACCCCACCGCAAGCCCGGCCAGCAGCCCCGCCGTCGCTTGTCCGCGTAAGGCTCCGGCCACTGCGCCGACGAGAATGCTCGCCGTCAACAGGAAGCCGCCGGCCATCGGCGAACGCGAAGAGGTGGACTGCATGCGGCCCTTTGCCACGAATCCGCGCGTCGCGCCAGCCTCACCCATGGTTTCCCGATCGTTCACCAGCATCGTCCACCGGAGCGGAGGGAAATCGGCGTATCAGGCTGGCACGGGCCGGGAGCTCACCGTGTGCTGGAGTTGCAATGGACGTCTATCCCTATCTGGGCGATCGGGACGAAGTGAACGACGCCGCCGATCTGATTCGGCGCTTCGGCGAAGCTGCCTGCGGGGAGGCGGCTGCACGCGCCGATGCCAGCCGCGACCTCGGCAATGTCGTGCACTTCTGCCGCTGGCGCCAGATCGAGCGGCTGGTGCTGCTTCTGTCGGTAAAAAAGGTGCTAGGTACCGTGCATTGAGGTTGCGCTGAGGGCAGAAACCTAAAAGCGTTCCTGCCCCGCCACATGGAGGATATGGTTGGCCGCCGGAGCCAAGCCCACCATCCCCGCGTTCCATCCTCGCACCCCTATCGCGAGGTACGCTTGACCACTCCCCAGATTCTGTCGCTCGTCGTGCTCGCGGGCATGATGCTGCTCTTCGTGTGGGGAAAGCTGCGCTACGATATAGTGGCGGTGCTGGCGCTGCTCGCCGCGTTGGCAGTGGGGGTGGTGAAGCCCAAGGAGGCATTCACCGGCTTTTCGGACGATATCGTCATCATCGTTGCCTCGGCGCTGGTGCTCTCCGCCGCCGTGCAGCGCTCGGGCGTGATCGAGCGGGCGATGCTGCTCCTCCAGCGGCGGGTGACGCGGGTGCGTTCGCAACTGCTGCTGCTGAGCGCCAGCGTCGGCTTCGCCTCGGCGCTGGTCAAGAATATCGGCGCGCTGGCGATGATGATGCCGGTTGCCTTCCAGATGGCCAAGCGCTCCAAGGCCTCGCCCGCCACCTTCCTGATGCCGATGTCGTTCGCCTCGCTGCTCGGCGGGCTGATCACACTGATCGGCACCTCGCCCAACATCATCGTCAGCCGCGTGCGCGAGGAGATGATGGGCAAGCCCTTCGGCATGTTCGACTATGCGCCGGTGGGACTGGGGCTTACGCTGGTCGGCCTGGTCTTCCTGCGCTTCGCCTATCGCTTGATCCCCCGCGGCCGCCGCGCCGCGCCGACGCTGGGCGAGGCGATGGACATCGAGGATTACGTCACCGAAGCCGCCATACCCGAGGGCTCGGCGGCGGTGGGTGAGACGGTCGCCGAATTTCGCGAGCGGCACGATCATGCCGTGGCGGTCACCACCATCCTGCGCGGCGGCATCCGCAGCATGCCCTTTCCGGACAACCGGCTCTGCGCCGACGACGTGCTGATCCTCACCGGCGCGCCGGACGAGCTGGAGCGCGTGATCGCCACCGATGCGCTGGTGCTGGAAGGACAGGATCGTGCCCGGCCCGACGGCAGCACCGGCGAGGTCGGGGTGGTCGAGGCGGTGATCGGCACCGATTCCAGCCTGATCGGTCGCACCGCCGGACGGCTGGGGCTGCACGAGCGGTTCGGCGTCAATCTGATCGCCGTGTCGCGCCAGGGCGAGCGGCTGTCCGCCCGGCTCGGCGACATCGAGCTGCGCGCGGGCGACGTGATCGTGCTGCAGGGGCCGCTCGACCTGCTGTTCGAGCGGCTGGGCGAACTCGGCTGCCTGCCGCTCGCCCAGCGCGAGCTGCGGCTTGGCAGCGCGCGCAAGGGGCTGTTGCCGCTCGCGATCTTGGGCGTGGCGATGGCGGCGACGGCAACTGGCTATGTTCCGGTGGCGGTCGCGTTCTTCGCGGCGGCGGGTCTGACCATCCTGCTCGGCGCGCTGCCGGTGCGCGAGGCGTACGCGCATATCGAATGGCCGATCCTGGTGATGCTCGGCGCGCTGATCCCGGTCAGCGATTCGCTCCGCACCACCGGCGCCAGCAAGGTAATCGGCGACAATCTCGGCCATATCGCCGCGACCCTGCCGCCCTGGGGTGCGGTCGCGATGATCCTGGCGGCCGCGATGGCGGTGACGCCGTTCCTCAACAACGCCGCGACGGTGCTGGTGATGGCGCCGATCGCCGCCACCTTCGCGGGCGAGCTCGGCTATCGGCCCGAGGCATTCCTGATGGCGACCGCCGTGGGCGCGGGCTGCGACTTCCTCACGCCGATCGGCCACCAGTGCAACACGTTGGTGATGGGGCCGGGCGGCTACAGGTTCGGCGATTATGCGCGGCTGGGTGCGCCCCTGTCGCTGCTCGTCTTGATCGTCGGTACGCTACTGATCATGGCCGTCTGGCCGGTGCATTGAGGATATAAGGAATGGCGATGGAGCAGATGATTCGGTTCGAGCAGATCGGTGGCCCCGAGGTGCTGCAATGGGTCGAGGTCGACCTGCCCGAGCCCGGCCCCGGCGAGGTGCGCCTGCGGACGCAAGCCGCGGGGCTCAACTTCATCGATGTGTACCACCGCACCGGCGTCTATCCGGCGCAGATGCCCTCGGGCATCGGCGTGGAGGGCGCGGGCGTGATCGAGGCGGTGGGCGAGGGCGTTACCGGCTTCGCGGTCGACGACCGCGCGGCGACCTTCGGGCCGGCGCTCGGGTCCTACGCCACGGCGCGCAACCTGAAGGCCGAGACGCTGTTCAAACTGCCCGAGCAGATCAGCAGCGAGACCGCGGCGGCGGTGCTGCTCAAGGGCTGCACGGTGGAGTTCATGGTCGAGCGCGCCGCCAAGGTGCAGCCGGGCTGGACCGTGCTGGTCCACAGCGCGGCGGGCGGCGTCGGCCAGATCGCGGTCGGCTGGCTCAAGGGCATCGGCGCGACGGTGATCGGCACGGTCGGCCACGAGGCCAAGGTGGAGAAGGCCAAGGCGGTCGGCTGCGACCATGTGCTGCTCTCGCGCGGGCAGGAGGATGTCGCGGCGCGGGTGCGCGAGATCACCGGCGGCGCAGGCGTTCCGGTGGTTTTCGACGGAATCGGCAAGGCTACCTGGGAAGCGTCGCTCGGGTCTGCGGCACGGCGCGGGCTGATCCTCAGCTATGGCAATGCCAGCGGTTCCGTAGAGGGCGTGAAGCTTGCCACGCTCAACCAGCATGGTTCGCTGTTCGTTACCCGACCCAAGCTGTTCGATTATTACGTCACGCCGGAGGAGCGGCGGGCCGGCGCGGCGCGCCTGTTCGAGATGCTGGGGAAGGGCGCGGTGAAGCCGGAGATCGGCCAGCGCTTCGCCCTGCGGGATGCCGCGGAAGCGCACCGCGCCATCGAGGGTGGACAGACGACCGGATCGACGATCCTGCTTCCTTGAGGAGGCTTAGCGTCCGCGGCTCGCACACCCCTTCCGCTTGCGGGAGGGGTGCTTGGTGGTCGAGGCTACTTCCGCTTGCTCAGCGCCGCGACGCAGCTCGCCTGGTCGAGCGGACTGCCGTTGCGCTGACGCGCGTCCACCCAGGTGACGGTTGCCGCGCCATTCCCGTGTTCCGGCGGATACAGATAGGCGTCGAGCACGCAGATAGGCCCTACGAATTGGAGCTTGCGGCCCTTGCCTTCGGTCACGTCGAGCCGCGGCTGGCCGAAGCGGGTGAGCAATTGCGTGGCATTAAGGCCGCGGATCGGTGCGAGGTTCGCCGGCTGCTCCGGCACCGGTACCCGCCCGGGTACCGGCAGCGGCCCCGCCGGGCGTGCATCGGGAACTGTCCCGGAACAGGCGGCGAGCAATAGCGCCAGCAGCGGCCCCGATGGCTTGGCAAGACGGACAGCGTTCAAACGGGTTTCCCTTGGTTGCACTCTTTGCGGCCTCTCTCTACGGCGACGCCAATTCAATTGGAGCCCCAAACTTGACCAACCCCAGCTACGACGTGGTCGCGATCGGCAATGCCATCGTCGACATTCTCGCCCAGGCCGACGACGCCTTCATCGAATCGATCGGCGTACCGAAGGGCTCGATGCAGCTGATGTTCTCGCCCGAAGAGGCGGATGCGCTCTACGCCAAGATGGGCCCGGGCCGCGAGGTCTCCGGGGGCTCGGCGGCGAACACTGTCGCGGGCATCGCGGCGCTCGGCGGCAAAGCCGCGTTCATCGGCCAGGTGGCCGACGACCAGATCGGTGCGGTGTTCGCGCATGACATCCGCGCGGCCGGCGTGCATTTCGATACGGCGGTACGCGCCGGTCAGCCGACCTCCGCGCGCTGCCTGATCTTCGTGACGCCGGACGGCCAGCGTACGATGAACACCTTCCTCGGTGCCTCGCAGTTCCTGCCGGCAGCCGCGCTCGACGAGCAGCTGATCGCCAATGGCGCGATCCTGTACCTCGAAGGCTATCTGTGGGATCCGGAAGAGCCCCGCGCCGCGATGCGCAAGGCGATCGAGATCGCCCGTGCCGCCGGTCGCAAGGTGGCCTTCACCCTCTCCGACGTGTTCTGCATCTCGCGCCACGGCGACGATTTCCGCAAGCTGATCGAGGACGGGCTGATCGACATCCTGTTCGCCAACGAGGCAGAGCTGCTCGCTTTGTGCGCGCATGAGGATTTCGAAGCGGCGGTGCAGCACATCCATGGCAAGGTGCCGCTACTCGTCGTCACGCGTAGCGAGAAGGGGGCGATGGCCCTCCAGGGCGACGAGCGGATCGAAGTTCCCGCCGAACCGATCAGCGCGCTGGTCGACACCACGGGCGCGGGCGACATGTTCGCCGCCGGCTTCCTGCACGGCCAGGCGCAGGGCAAGGGGCTGAAGGAATCGCTCCAGCTCGGTGCGATCTGCGCGGCGGAGATCATCCAGCATTATGGTGCCCGCGCCGAGAAGGACCTGAAGGCGCTCGCCGCTGCCAAGATCGGCTGATCGCCACAGCGACCCAAAGCAGAAGGGCCGGAGGATCGCTCCTCCGGCCCTTTCTTTTTGTGCCGCTGATCCGAAGATCAGGCGTCCTTGTAGCCCGGCGTGTGGGCGTCGCCGATCGGCGGCACCGGCTGGGGCGGGGCGTCCGCATCGGCTTCCGGCACGTCGACCAGCCCGCGACCGACATGGCTGCGCGAACGGCTATAGGCGTAATAGACCACCAGGCCGACCGCCGCCCATCCGAAGAACAGCGCGATCGTCGGGCCCGAGAGACTGACGAAAAGGTAGAGACAGCCCGCGATTGCGATCGGCGCGGTCACCATGATCGCCGGGGTGCGGAACGGGCGGTGGCGGCTCGGATCGGTCCTGCGCAGCACCAGCACCGCGATCGACACCGCCGCGAAGGCGAACAGCGTGCCCGAGTTCGACACGTCGGCCAGCAGGCCCACCGGGAAGAACGCCGCAAACAGCGACACGAAGACGCCGGTCAGGATGGTGATGACGTGCGGGGTGTGGAATTTCGGGTGCACGCGCGAGAAGAACTCGGGCAGCAGGCCGTCGCGGCTCATCACGAAGAAGATGCGGGTCTGGCCGAACATCATCATCAGGATGACCGAGGGCAGGGCGATGATCGCCGCGGCACCTACCAGCCAGCCGAGGAACGGATGGCCGATCGAGCGCAGCGTCCATGCCAGCGCTTCCTTCGAGCAGACCACCGCCTGTTCGGTGAGCGCCGAGCATGCCTGCGACAGCGCGGGCGTGCCGGGCGAGAGCACTTCGCCGGCCGGACCATGCACCGGTTGCGCGCCGACGGTGCCGATCACGCCGGCAGCGACGAGCATGTAGAAAATGGTGCAGATCGCGAGGCTGCCGATCAGGCCGATCGGCATGTTGCGCTGCGGGTTTTTGGTTTCTTCGGCGGCGGTCGAGACCGCATCGAAGCCGACATAGGCGAAGAAGATCGAGGCGGCGGCGCCCGAGATGCCGGCGAAGCCGAGCGGGGCGAACGGTGTGAACTGTCCGGTCTTCAGCACCGGCAGGGTGACGACCACGAACATTGCCAGCGCGAGGATCTTGATGCCGACCAGCACCGCGTTGACCGAGGCGCTTTCCTTGGTGCCCTTGACCAGCAGCGCGGTGACGATCGCTGCGACGGCCATCGCGGGCAGGTTGATCATGCCGCCGTCGAACGGCCCGCGGATCAGCTGCAGCGGCACTTCGATGCCGAAATTATGCTGGATGAAGCCCATCATATAGCCGGACCAGCCGACCGATACGGCGCCGGCCGCAATGGCATATTCGAGGATCAGCGCCCAGCCGACCATCCAGGCGACCAGCTCGCCCATCACGGCGTAGCTGTAGGTATAGGCAGAGCCCGAGACCGGCACCATCGCTGCCATCTCGGCATAACAGAGCGCCGCAACCGCGCAGACGAAGCCGGCGATAACGAACGAGATCATCATGCCCGGTCCAGCCTTCTGCGCCGCCTCCGCGGTAAGCACGAAGATGCCGGTGCCGATCACCGCGCCGATGCCGAGCATGGTCAGCTGGAAGGCGCCCAGCGAGCGGTGGAGCGATTTCTTTTCGGCTGTAGCTAGAATGGCATCGAGAGGCTTTACGCGCCCGAATATCATTGCTTGATCCCCATATGCGGCGAGCGTTGCGCCGCCCCCAAATTGGTAAAGGCGCGAGCCTAGTCGCAAACGCGCCTCGCGCAATCCCTTACGGCGTGCCGACGTGAAACAATGTTGCGTCCCGGCGCAATTACCGCGCGAGCATGGGCCCGAGCGGGCGGCCTGCGAAGATATGGACGTGCAGGTGCGGCACTTCCTGGCCGGCATGGACTCCGGTGTTGGCGAGCAGCCGGTAGCCGGGCTCGACGAACCCGGCGTCGCGCGCGACCTTGCCCACGGCGCGGATGAAGCCGGCGATCTCGGCGTCGGACGCGCGCGCCGAGAAATCGTCCCAGCTGACATAGGCGCCCTTGGGGATCACCAGGATATGGTGCGGCGCCTGGGGCGCGATGTCGTGGAAGGCGAGGGCGTGGTCGTCCTCATAGACCGTCTTCGCCGGAATCTCGCCGCGCAGGATCTTCGCGAAGATGTTCTGGTCGTCATAGGGCTTGGTCGGGTCGATCGGCATTGGTGGCTCCTTCAGCGCCATCCCTTATCGCAGGGTTCGGCAGCCACCAATCCTCCCCCGCCAGGGGGAGGGGGCGCCGAAGGCGACGAAGGGGGAGGGCAGCGATCAACCAGCGTTATGCGTCCTCCCCCTCCGTCAGGCTGCGCCTGACACCTCCCCCTGCGGGGGAGGATTGCGATTTCACGCCCCCCGCGCCGCCTTTTCGGCAATCCCGGACACGCCCTCGCGCCGCGCCAACTCCGTGCGGACGTCGTTGAGGCTCAGCCCCATGTCGGCGAGCAGCACGAGCAGGTGGAAGAGCAGGTCTGCCGATTCCTTCACCAGCTCCTGGCGATCGTCCTGGATGGCGGCGATCACCGCTTCGGTAGCTTCCTCGCCCAGTTTCTGCGCGATCTTGGCGCGGCCGCGGGCGGTGAGCTTGGCGACGTAACTGGTCGCAGGGTCGCCCAGGCGGCGGTCGCGGATCGTCTGTTCGAGCGTGTCGAGAAGGTCGGCCATGGCCTCCGGCTGCGGGAGGCGTGCGGCGCTGTCAATCCTGGGGCGCGGGATTGCGGTGCTTCCCCTATAGTAGTTGCGAGCGATTCGCGGCAGCAGGACGGGATGACGATGGTGCAGGAACGCGAATCGAAGACGGTGCCGGGCGGCTCGCGCCTGTCGCGACCCTTGTGGCTAGTGCTGGGCTTCGTGTTCGTCGGCCTCGGCTTCATCGGCGCGCTGCTGCCGCTGATGCCGACGACGATCTTCCTGATCCTCGCTGCCGGCTGCTTCGCCCGCTCCTCGCCGCGGCTCGAGGCATGGCTGCTCGGCCATCCGCGATTCGGGCCGACGCTGCTGGCGTGGCGCGAACAGGGCGCGATCCCGCGCAAGGGCAAGGCAATGGCGTGTGCGGGCATGGCGCTTGGCTACGGCCTGTTCACCTGGGGCGCACGGCCGGGGCCGTGGCTGGCGGTCGGCGTGGCGGCGGCGATGCTGGGGTGCGCATGGTATGTGCTGAGCAGACCGACGGCGGTGTAGCGCGACGCGACGCTTGGCGCCGGCGCTGCCGATATCAGGCCGGCCTGCCTTCGGTAAGCTCGACGATTTCGAACGCGTAGGACGCCCAGCCGCGTTGCCTGGCGGCCTCGGCCAGCGCCGTGCTCTTGCCGGCGGCTTCCTTCGGCGACTTGCTGTGCCCCCAGAAGACCTCGGTCTTGCCGTTCTCCAGCACGGCCACGATCCGCCAGAAATGCGTGAACGGCGCGGCGGTGGGGCCGATCGTCTTCACCCATCCGTCGGCCATGGTAGCGGTCAGGTAGCGCTTCTTCCTCGCCATGCAGAGCCGATACCGGTCAATCTTGCAGCGGTCACGGCTTTATGCAGTGGCCGCTTGGCACGTCTGGGCATGGCGCTGTAGCGGATAAGCCTTGCTTACCCCCGAACCGGAATCCCCGGCGCCAGCGTCGCCGAGGCATGGCCGTCGCGGATGCCCGCCACCCGATCGTCGAGCCCGCCGACGCCGACCGACGGCTACCGGATTCTGGCACCCGTGCCGCAAATCGGCGAGCCGCAGGGGGAGGAACAGGTCAAGCCGTGATCGCCGGGGCAATAGCGCAGTGTTCAATTCCCACAGCGTGCGCGTTCAGGAGGCGTATCCAGAAAACATCCGAATGGGATGTAAGTATAACCGAAATAATGATAAAATGTTTAATTGCTGTTGCCGGGTAATTGTAAAATGTTAAAATAATTCGCCGACATTTAGATATTGGGAGAAAATAAATGAACATCATCAGGAGAGTATGTCTGTCAGTGGCTGTCATATTGCCGATCTCGGTGATCGGCGCGCCTGCTGCGGAAGCTCAGACATTGAACGGGAGTGCGGGTCGCGTATGTGGCGTGACCGTTAGCGGCGCAGCTGTTGGCTATAAAGGCGTCGCATTCACCAACGTAACCATCGATCTGGTTACGACGTCCGGACAATCGATACGCTTGGCGACCAATGTCGTGGTCGAGAACGGGAAGTATAGCTGGGCTGGTATCGTGCCCGGGCTCGCGGCGGTTCCTGCGGGATCTAAGATAAAGCTGACCACCAACCGCCAATATAGCACGACGATCGACGCGCCCACATGCCAGTCCTGACGGGCTGACTCGCGTCGATGGCCTCGGAGCATGGGCCGCGCCCGGGCGCGGCTGCGGCTATGCCTTGTCCCTCGGTGTCCGTGTGGGAATCCCCGCCGCTGCCAGCGTGGCATGCGCCTCGGCGATGGTGGCCTGGCCGAAGTGGAAGATCGACGCTGCCAGCACGGCCGAGGCATGGCCGTCGCGGATACCCGCGACGAGATCGTCCAGCCCGCCGACGCCGCCCGATGCGACCACCGGCACTGTCACCTGGTCGGCGATGGTGCGGATCAGCTCCAGGTCATAGCCGTCGCGGGTGCCGTCGCGGTCCATCGAAGTGACGAGCAGCTCGCCCGCGCCCAATTCGGCTAGGCGCAGCGCGTGTTCGACCGCATCGATGCCGGTTTCGCGGCGACCGCCATGGGTGAATACTTCCCATCGCCCGTCGCTCGTCCGCCGCGCGTCAACCGAGGCGACGACGCACTGGCTGCCCATGCGGTCGGCGATTTCGGCGACCACTTCCGGCCGCGAGACCGCCGCGCTGTTCACCGCGACCTTGTCCGCGCCGGCCAGCAGCAGCGCGCGGGCGTCCTCGACGTTGCGCACGCCGCCGCCGACGGTGAGCGGCATGAAGCACACCTCGGCGGTGCGGCGCACCACGTCGAGGATCGTGCCGCGCGCCTCGTGGCTGGCGGTGATGTCGAGGAAGCAGAGTTCGTCGGCACCCGCCGCGTCATAGGCGCGGGCCTGCTCGACAGGATCGCCCGCGTCGCGCAGCTCGACGAAGTTGACGCCCTTGACGACGCGGCCGTTCGCGACGTCGAGGCAGGGGATTACGCGGGCGCGGACGGTCATCGCCCGGCCTCGATCGCCTCGGCGAGGTCGAGCCGGCCGTCATAGAGCGCGCGGCCCGAGATCACGCCCTCGATGCCGTCTTCGACATGCTTACGCAGTGCATGGATGTCGTGGATGTCGGTGACGCCGCCGCTGGCGATCACCGGGATCGAGACGGCGCGGGCGAGTGCCACGGTCGCCTCGACATTGCACCCCTTGAGCAGCCCGTCGCGGCCGACATCGGTGAAGAGCAGCGCGGCGACGCCAGCATCCTCGAAGCGACGGGCGAGATCGACCACGCGTACGTTCGACACATCGGCCCAGCCATGCGTGGCGACCATGCCGTCGCGCGCATCGACCGCGACGACGATCTGGCCGGGGTGCGCGCGGGCTGCTTCGCGGACGAGGTCCGGATTCTCCAGCGCGGCGGTCCCGATCACGACGCGGGTGACGCCGATGTCGAGCCAGCGCGAAATCGATTCGCGATTCCGGATGCCACCGCCGAGCTGCACCTTGGCAGGCGTCTTGGCGAGGATGTTGGCGACCGCGAGGCCGTTGACCGATTCGCCCGCGAAGGCGCCGTCTAGGTCGACGACGTGCAGCCACTCGGCGCCCGCCTCGGCGAACAGCGCGGCCTGCGCGGCGGGGTCGTCGCCATAGACGGTGGCGCGGGTCATGTCGCCTTCGGCGAGACGGACGACCTGGCCGGCCTTGAGATCGATGGCGGGGAAAATGTGCAGGGTCATTGGTTCGTCCATGTCGGCGTGCCGTACGCGTTCCCCTCCCGCTTGCGGGAGGGGCTAGGGGAGGGGATGGAACCTCGCGGCGCTTCTACCACGTCAGTCCCTCCCCCGACCCCTCCCGCAAAAGGGAGGGGAGCGAAAGTCGGAAGCGTGCGCTCACGGCCTCCACGCCAGGAACCGCTCCAGCAGCGCGATCCCGTAGCGCTGGCTCTTTTCCGGGTGGAACTGCAGGCCGACGATATTGTCGCGGCCGATCGCCGCGGTCACCGGGCCGCCATGGTCGGTGGTGGCGAGTACCGCGTCGCCGTCAAAGGCGAAGCTGTGTAGAAAATAGGCCTCGCCGCGTTCGATCAGCGGGTGGTCGGCCACGGGCACCACATCATTCCAGCCCATGTGCGGCACGCGCAGCTCCGGCGAAGCGGGTAGCTGGCGGACGGTACCCGGAATCCAGCCGAGCCCGGCATGGCTGCCGAGCTCTTCCCCGGTGGTCGCCAGCAACTGCATGCCCACGCACACGCCGAGGAACGGCACCGCGTCGCGGAGCACGCGCGTCTCCAGCGCCTCGATCATGCCGGGCAATGCGCGCAGGCCCGAGGCGCAGGCACCGAACGCGCCGACGCCGGGCAGCACCACCCGGTCCGCGCCAAGCACCACGGCCGGGTCCGCCGTAACCGCGATGTCGGCAGCACCCGCAGCCTTCAGCGCGTTGTGCACCGAGTGGAGGTTGCCCGCGCCGTAATCGATCAGCGCGACGGTCACTGGCCTAGCGCCTCCAGCCCCGGCGCGAGGATACCCGGCGAGACTTCGATGAATTCATAGTCAGCAGCACCGGCCGTCGCGAAGGGATCGCCCGCCGCCCAGGCCCGCACCTCGTCGAGCGACCCGCGCGCCATGAAGAAGCCGCCGGTCACCGGCACCTTGCGGCCGGCGACCATCAGGCGGCCATCGGCGACAGCCTGCTTCAGCCAGTCGACATGCGCGGGGCGCAGTTCGTCGATCTGGGCAATGTCCACCTTGTAGGTCAGCAGCACGAGGATCATCACAGCACTCCCTTGGTCGACGGGACGGTGTCCGCCTTGCGCGGATCAATCTCCACCGCCTCGCGCAACGCGCGGGCCAGGCCCTTGAACGCGGCTTCGGCGATATGGTGGTTGTTGCTGCCGTACAGCGTCTCGACGTGCAGCGTCAGCCCTGCGGTCTGGGCGAAGCTGTGGAACCAGTGCTCGAACATCTCGGTGTCCATCTCGCCGAGCTTCTTCTGCGAGAATTCGGTCTTCCACACGAGATAGGGTCGGCCGGAAATGTCCACCGCGACGCGGGTCAGTGTCTCGTCCATCGGCGAGAGCGCATCGGCGTAGCGGCGGATGCCCTTCTTGTCGCCCAGCGCCTTGGCGATGGCTTCGCCGATCGCGAGGCCGGTATCCTCCACCGTGTGGTGCTGATCGATATGGAGGTCGCCCACCGTCTTCACATCCATGTCGATCAGCGAGTGCCGGCTCAGCTGTTCGAGCATGTGATCGAAGAATCCGATGCCCGTATGGATGCTATAGACGCCGGAGCCGTCGAGGTTGACGGTGACGTCGATCGAGGTTTCGCTGGTCTTCCGGCTGATCGTCGCGGTGCGCATGAAGGTGCACATAACGCGACAAGCGCTGCATGCAATCTTGACCCCAACATTTCAGCCGCTACCCAAGGGAGCATGAACGGCACCGTGCCCGATAGTTTGATTCCGTATGACGAGATCGTGCAGGAAGCCCTGCGCGCCGTGGTGGGCCGTGTGCTCGGATCGGTGGCGCAGTCGGGCAGCCTGCCGGGCGCGCATCATTTCTACATCACCTTCAAGACGCAGGCGCCCGGGGTCGACATCCCGCAGCGGCTGATGGAGCGGTTCCCGGACGAGATGACCATCGTCCTCCAGCACCGCTACTGGGACCTGACGGTGGACGACCGGAAATTCTCGGTGGGGCTCAGCTTCAACCAGATCCCGTCGATCCTGACGATCCCGTTCGCGGCGATCACCGGCTTCCACGATCCGGCGGTGAATTTCGAGTTGCGCTTCCAGGCGACCGAAGGTCCCGACGGCCCCGAGCCGCACGAGCATGACGATGCCGAAAATGACGGCGACGGCCCGGTGGCCAAGCCCGCCGAGGATGGCTCGAACGTCGTGTCGGTGGACTTCAAGCGGAAGAAGTAAGCCCGAAAGGCGGAATCAAAGAGCGTATCCTCCCCCGCCAGGGGGAGGTGGCGCGCGCAGCGCGACGGAGGGGGAGGATGCCAGAACCTCTCGGACCGTCGTGCTTCCTCCCCCTCCGAGCCGCTACGCGGCCCACCTCCCCCTGGCGGGGGAGGATACGCTATCTACTGCGCTCCCCTAAAGCAGCCCCTTCGCCCTTAGGCTGGCATGGCCTTCGCTGCCGATGATGATGTGGTCGTGCACCTGGATGCCGAGCGGCTTGCCGGCGTCGACGATCTTGCGCGTCACGTCGATATCGGCGCGGCTGGGGCTCGGGTCGCCCGAGGGATGATTGTGGACCATGCCTCGCTCTATTTTAAGGCATTGATTCTTATGCAATAAATTGAAATCCGACAAAGAGAGGTGCCGGGGATTGGGAGCGGTTGATTATGCTCAAACGTGACGATCACGCCTGATCACCGCCGTGCTCGCCGACTCCCCTGGATGCACGGCACTGTACCTTATTCTTTTCATCCCACGCATCAAGCTCGTCGAGAGGATAGAGCACGGCCTTGCCAATTTTGACGAAGGACGGGCCGAGACGCATCGCGCGCCAATTTCGAAGTGTCCCAACGGAAATGCCGCCCCTATAGCGTTCAGCCACCTCGTCAGGCGTAAGGAATTTGCTATCTAGCACTACCGCCTCCTTCGGCAGCACAACCAAGGCTGTGTCGCCGTGTCTTGAGTTGATCATTGCGGTAGTCTGTCGAGGATGGCTTCGAGTTTATGTTTATGCGCCCGGGACCGATGCCTCACGCTTCCGCACGGACATACATGCTGCGCCATTCACCGCCGCGAAAGACGTTCCACGCGGGTGTCGGAGAAACGGATACCATAGAGGCCACATAGGCGGGGTTGGCCGCGCTAGCTTTCGCCGCCGGCGCTAGGTGCCGGGCAGGTGCTGCGCCACGGATATGTGGGTGATCTCGGTTGCGAAGTTGTGCGTGTTTTGCGGACGAGGAGAGACACGACTCCCTCAAAAAGTGGTTTGTCTACCATATCCACAGGTTTAGAGCTGGCTCGGGAAAACTGGACAGGTTGGATAAGTGGAGTTTCTGCCTGATGGCGGCATGATGGCCGCGACAGGAGAGACCATGGCGAAACGACCGCGGCGGAACCACACACCGGCCTTCAAGGCGAAAGTGGCCCTTGCAGCTGTCAAGGGCGAGAAGACGATCGTCGAGCTGGCACAGCAGTTCGACGTGCATCCGAACCAGATCACGCAATGGCGTAATCAGCTTCTCGAGGGGGCTGCGGGCGTGTTCGACGGCGAGGCGAAGGTCGCAGCGCCGGCTCCGGCGGTCGACGTGAAGACGCTGCATGCGAAGATCGGGGAGCTGACGCTGGAGAATGATTTTTTGTCCGGCGCGCTCGGGAAGGCCGGCCTTCTGAGCGTAAAGCGATGATCGACCGTCATCACAACCTGCCGCTCAGCCGGCAGGCGAAGGCTCTGGGGATCAGCCGGGGCAGCGTCTACTATCTGCCCCGCGCGGTTCCGGCTGCCGATCTGGCCTTGATGCGCCGGATTGACGCCCTGCACCTAGAGTATCCATTCGCCGGCAGCCGCATGTTGCAGGGCCTTCTCAATGCCGAGGGTCATGTCGCCGGGCGCCTGCACGTCGCCACGCTGATGAAGCGCATGGGGATCGAGGCGCTCTATCGCAGGCCGAGGACCTCGAAACGGGCGCCGGGGCACGCGATCTTCCCCTACCTGCTGCGCAAGCTGCCGGTGACGCGTCCCAATCAGGTATGGGCGATGGATATCACCTACATCCCGATGGCGCGGGGCTTCGTCTATCTCGCCGCCGTCGTCGACTGGTTCAGCCGCAAGGTTCTGGCCTGGCGGCTCTCGATCACGATGGACACCGCCTTCTGCATCGAGGCCGTCGAGGACGCCATGGCCCGCTTCGGCAAGCCGGAGATCTTCAATACCGACCAGGGCTCGCAGTTCACCAGCTGCGAGTTTACCGGCCTGCTGATCGCAGCCGACATCAGGATCAGCATGGACGGCAAGGGCGCCTGGCGCGACAACGTCTTCGTCGAGCGCCTCTGGAAGTCGGTCAAATACGAGGAGGTCTACCTGCGTGCCTATGCCAGCGTGTCGGAGGCACGCGCCTCGATCGGCCGGTATCTCGACTTCTATAACAGCCGGAGGCCTCATCAAGGGCTGGCCCGGCAGAGGCCCGACCAGGCTTACTTCAACGCGCTGCCGCCAATCCCGGCGGCGGCATAACCGAGGCGGAAACTCACTTAGCGACAGCACCGAAACTGTTCAGATCAACCGAGCCAGCTCTCCCTAGTCCTCGAGCTGCTCCTGTTACAAACCACGTCTTGGTCATAACCGTTCCTTTTAACCTGTTGCGTGTCAAACGCCGGTGTTGCGTATGCTCCTCTTTCGCGGACTTGCGCTCGTCCGCGTTTGCGACCCGTTGGGCAGCGTTTCCCGCGGCGACTCTGCCACTGCTCAAATGAGATCACGCAGTTCCTTAAAGAACGCCGCGATATTCTCTTCGTGACGTTTGTAGTACGTCCACGGGCCAATGCGTTGTGAGGTAACCAGCTTGGCCCGCTGCAAGGCGGTGAGGTAAAGCGATATCGTCGACTGCGACAAACCCGCTTGCTCCTGAATGATGCTTACACAGACCCCAACCTCTTCCGGATCGACCTCCTGCTCAGGATAATTCTTATGGGGGTCCTTGAGCTTCGCCAGGATTGCCAACCGGGCGGGATTGTCGAGGGCCTTGAGTGCTTCACTTATATCGATGCTCATGATCTACCACATAGCGACTTTTCTCAATATTACAATATCTCGCTACGAAGTGCAATGCACCATCAATGCTTTCACGCATCGCCCCCGCGGAAAGTGGTGGTTCCGAAGACAGAGGCGACGCCATCGACGCCGACCTTATCTACGATCCAATATCCACCTCCGCAGGGACAGCGACGATGATGACCCCGGAGAGCGCGCGATCAGTACCAGGATGGCTTAGGGCCATCTGTGCCGGGCTTGTCGACGCCCAGAGAACCGCGCACGTCGCGAGACGAATCCTTCGCGAGTTTCACGACGAGATCGGCGACGCTCTTCCGCGAAACTTCCGTGCCCTTGAACGGCTCACCCTTCTGCGTGAGTTCGTAGTTCACCTCGTCGCGGTCGGTCAGCCACGCCGGCCGAATGATCGTGTAGTCGAGCTTCGATCCCTCGATGACACGGGCCGCCGCGCTGTACGGCTCCAGGTACCCCCCGTCGAGCATCTGGTGATTCCATTTGCCGAAGGCGCCGGGCACCTCGTCGTAGATGCCGAGTGTCGAGATCCAGATGAGGCGCCGGACACCGGCAGCCTCAAGCGCCGCCGCGACGGATTTCGCTTGGTCCTCGATGTCGTCGCCCCCCAGATTTGCGTAGACGACGTCCTGCCCTTGAGCGACTTCCTGCAAATGCCGCGTATCCGTGACATCGCCTTCGATGACCGTGACGCGATCGCTCTCCTGCTGCTTCAGCCGGCTTGACCGCCTCAGGTAAAGAGTCAGTTCGACTCCTTCTTCCTCAAGGAACTGATGGATCGCGTGCCGCGCGATCTTGCCCGCCGCGCCTAGAATGAGAACTTTAGTCATAATAAGTCTCCTTTCCTAAACATCTCCACCATCGGAGAATTTCGTTGAAATGCTATCGGCCGCGGCGATGCCACATGACATGAGGCTTGCCGCGACCGATGATTGCTTGTGCCTCACGACGTATGCGCGCCGAAGCGCGGGACGACGTGGGACCCAAGCTCCTCGACCACTTCGGCAGCCGGGCGGCGGCCATATTTCAGGTTGAGGATCACGTGATCGACGCCGATCGCCTCAAGGGCCTCCAAGAGTTTCATGAGATAGTCTCTCCCTAGCTTGAACCCTAAATGGATCGGCGTCGGAGGCATGGACGGCTGTGCGTCGAGATCGATGTACAGAGATTGGAGGAATGGCTTGTAGACATCTCCAACTTCGGCAGAGACCGCCTTCCGCCAGCTCTCCACGATTCCTTGCTGCGCCTGGGGCGGCCGTGGATAGTTCATCCAGCCGGAGCTCTCCCGCGCGATCCAATCGACGGATTGCCGACTGTTTCCCGTTACGAAGAACGGAACCTCGGTCGTGGTGGGCTTCGGGATCAGGTCAGCATTCGCCAGCAGACCGCGCGTCCATTGCAGCGGCTCGAAGCTTGTGCGCTGCGCTCGGCGTATGATGTCCAGGTTCTCGCGGAAGATCTCGCCCCGTTCATCGGGGTCGACGCCGAATGCGGGAAACTCGACGGGGCGGTCGCCGGTCGCGACACCGAGGAGCAGGCGGCCGCCACTCAGTTGATCAACGCTCGCAGCTGCCTTGGCCGTATGAAGTGGATGGCGCAGGGGAATTGCGATCGACGCCGTGCCAAGCGCCACCTTCGACGTCTGACCGGCAATGAAGCCGAGATACACCCAGGGATCGAAGATCTGTCCAACGTCGCCGAACGTAGGATCGCGCAATGGCACGTCACGAAACCAAAGCGTCGAGAACCCAAGGTCTTCGGCGCGCTGCGCCAAGGAAACCTGGTTCAGCATCGTCGGCATATCGCCCTGAAACGCCTCGATCGGGAAGAACAGCCCTAGGCTCAAACGGCCAGCCTTGAAGGTGTACTGAAACCCTCGATGCCGTAAATAAGGAATTGTGCTTGGCTTATACATCGTCAGGTTCTTTCTTTAGCGTTTCGCAGGCCGCTATCCGTCAAATCAGGGATTCAAGGCTCGCGAGATACGATGAGATGTTTTCCTCGTTGCGTTTGTAGTAGGTCCAAGATCCGATGCGTTTTGACGTGATCAATTGAGCGCGCTCCAGCGCCGCCAAATAATGGGACACCGTCGACTGCGAGAGCCCCGTCCGTTCCTGAATTGCACTGACAGGCACGCCAACCTCCTCGGGATCGACCTCCTGCTCTGGAAAATTTCTACGCGGGTCCTTTAGCCATCCGAGGATGGCGAGACGGGTTGGATTATCGAGCGCCTTCAGTGCGTCGCGGATATTCGTGCTCATCGGTTCCGCGCGATCTCTTCTCAGCGTCGAAGGCTCAGGTTCGAGCCGCGTCCGCTCGTCTGGACGCAGCTCCGACCACCTACTGCTGATAGTTGCGGTAGTCGGTGTATCCCTTGGCCGAGCCCCCATACATGGTCGCCGGGTCCACCGGATTGAGCGGCCAGTTGTTCGCGATACGGCGCGGCAAATCCGGGTTCGCGATGAACGGCCTGCCGAAGGCGATCAGGTCCCCCCAGCCGGCTTCTATGGCACGCGTGCCGCGCTCTGCCGTGTACCTGCCCGCATAGAGGATGCTGCCGCTGAAGGTCTTCCGCACATCGGTGCGGAAGGCCTCGGGAAATTCCGGCGCGTGGTCCCAGTCGGCCTCTGCCAGCGAGACGTAGGCGATCCCGATATCTTCGAGTATCTTTATCGCCTCGATATACGTTCCATGGGGATCGTCCTCGACCAGGCCGATGTAGACGCGATCTTCCTCGGTGCTCTCGAACAGCGGCGCAAACCGCACGCCGAGCCGATCTTTGCCGACGACGTCCGCAACCGCCTGCGTCACTTCACGCAGGAACCGCAGCCGGTTTTCCAGCGAGCCACCATATTCATCGTCGCGCTGATTGGTGTGGGCGGAAATGAACTGGTTGACGAGGTAGCCGTTCGCAGAGTGGATCTCTGCGCCATCGAAGCCGGCATCGAGCGCGTTTCGCGCGGCTTGAGCGTAGAGCTGCACCAGCTCCCTAACCTCCGCCGTGGTCAGCGCACGTGGCGCCGACGGTAGTGCGAGCGCTCCTTTGCCCGGTCCCGTTTCGATGAAGACCTTGACGTTGTCCGCCGGGATCGCCGAGGGCGCGACCGGAGCGGCTCCTCCCGGCTGCAGCGACGTGTGTGAAACCCGCCCGACATGCCACAGCTGCGCGAAGATGATTCCCCCTTCGGCGTGTACGGCTTCCGTCACCTTCCGCCATCCCTCGACCTGCTCCCGGCTATGGATGCCGGGGGTCCAGGCATAACCCTGGCCTCTAGGCTCGATTTGCGTGCCTTCCGACACCATAAAGCCGGCGCCCGCTCGCTGGCGGTAGTAGGCGGCCATGAGATCGTTCGGCACGTTCCCCGGCTGCGAGCTGCGGGAACGCGTGAGCGGCGGCAGGACTATGCGGTTTTTCAGCGTGTAAGGCCCAAGGTGCGCGGCCTGAAACAGAACAGCGTTTTCCACTTTCGTACTCCTAAATATCTAGAAATTTCGAATAGATGAGGCAAAGCCTCACCCCGCGCTGGCCTGCCTCAGAAGACCCCGAACGGAGCCTCATTCAGGCTGACGTAGATGTTCTTCTTCTGGGTGTAGGCATCGAGCATCGACTTATGCGTCTCACGACCGATGCCCGACTTCTTGTACCCGCCGAAGGGCGCGTGAGCCGGAATGTCGTGATAGGTGTTGACCCACATCCGTCCGGTCTCGACTGCGCGCGCTACGCGGATGGCGCGATTGATGTCTTGCGTCCAGACGCCGCCGGCAAGGCCATAGTCCGACGCGTTAGCCAGCGAGATGACCTCATCTTCGTCCTTGAATGGCAGCACGCAAACGACTGGCCCGAAGATCTCTTCCTGAGCGACGCGCATGTCATTGCGCACATCGACGATGATCGTCGGCTCGATAAAGAAGCCCGCGTCGTACTCGCCGCCCGTCAGACGATGTCCGCCCGTCAGGATGCGCGCTCCTTCTTCTGTCGCGAGCTTGATATAGCCCATGATGCGGTCGGTCTGCGTCTGACTGACCTGCGCGCCCATCTGGGTATTTTCGTCGAGGGGGTTGCCGACCCGGACCTTCTCGAACCGTTCCTTGAGTTCGCCGACGAAGCGATCATAGATCGATTCATGCACGAAGAGCCGCGAGCCGGACTCGCAGACTTCCCCCTGGTTCCACAGGATGGCCAGCGCCGCTGCCTCGACCGCTCTTTCCCAGTTGGCATCGGGAAAGACGATGTTGGCGGACTTGCCGCCCAGTTCAAGGGTTGCGGGGATAATCTTCTTGGCAGCGGCGGTCGCGACGACTTCGCCGACGCGGGTCGAACCGGTGAAGGCCAGCTTTCCAATCCGCGGATGATCGAGAATAGCCTGCCCGACCTCGCCGCCGGTACCAGTGACGACATTGACCACGCCCGCAGGAAGGACCTGCGCAAAGATTTTAGCGAGTTCCAGGATCGTGACCGGCGTCATCTCGGACGGCTTGATCACCACAGTATTGCCGGCCGCGATCGCCGGAGCGATCTTCCACGCCGCCATAAGCAGCGGGAAATTCCAGGGAATGACCTGCCCGACGACACCGATCGGCTCGCTGAGCGTCAGGCTCATCGTCTTGTCGTCCAACATCGCCGCTTCGTCAGAATGGCTGCGGATCACACCTGCGAAGTAGCGAAAATGGTCGATCGCCAGAGGCACATCGACGTTGGCTTCGCGGATCGGCTTGCCGACATCCATGCTCTCGAGAACGGCGAAGCGCTCGGCGTCAGCCTCCAACAGCTCTGCGATCTTCAGCAACGCGTTCGAGCGCTCGATCGCAGATGTTTTGCGCCAGGTCTGAAAGGCCCGGTGAGCGGCCTGCACGGCGCGGTCTACATCCGCAGCGGTGCCGTGAGGCGTCCGCGTCAGAACGGCACCGGTGGCCGGATTGATACTGTCGTTGGTTCGGCCGCTTTCACTGTCAACCCACTGGTTGTCGATGAAATGGCCATAGCTGCTGTCCGGAGCGTAGCTCGGGGTCGTCTCATTGCGCATCAGCATTGTCAGTCTCCTTCTTTCTGGGTGACAAACTCACCCTAACCTAATATCGAGATATGTCAATATCGCTATTTCGAGATTTCGCTATTTCTCGTTCGGGTTACTGCGGCGCCGAGTTCAGATTGGAGATCCGGTCGAAACACCACGACGAGGTGCCGCATGAATTCCAGAGGCCGAGCGGCGCAGAATGCGGCCCTGACAGGCTAATCATCGTGCTCGACTTCAACGACCAACCGCCCGCGCACTCTCCCGGCGAGAATATCTTCGCCGGCATCGATCACCTCGCTGAGAGGGATGGTGGTTGTGATTTCGGCGAGCGTCGCGTGGTCAAGATCCCTGGAAAGCCGACCCCATGCCTCAAGCCGGCGTGGCTTCGGACACATCACCGAGTCGATCCCGAGAAGCGCGACGCCACGCAGAATGAAGGGAGCTACGGAAGCAGGTAGATCCATCCCCTGCGCCAAGCCACAGGCCGTTACGGCGCCACCATATTTCGTCATAGAGAGGACGTTGGCGAGCGTGTGTGAACCGACCGCGTCGACCCCCGCTATCCAGCGTTCCTTTCCCAGCGGCCGGCCTGAACCGGACAATTCGCTACGGTCGATGATTTCAGTCGCGCCGAGGCCTCTGAGGTAGTTGGCCTCGTCCGCGCGTCCCGTCGAGGCGATGACGCGCCAGCCGGCTTTGGCAAGCAACGCGATTGCCACGGAGCCTACGCCGCCCGCTGCGCCCGTGACGATGACGGGACCGTCGTCCGGCTTCAGCCCGTACCTCTCCAGCGCCAGGACGCTCAGCATGGCTGTGAAGCCTGCGGTGCCGATCGCCATGGCGTCGGCAGGCGTCATGCCTGCGGGCAGAGGTACCAGCCATTCGCCTTTGACCCTGCTCTTTTGGGAAAAGGCACCAAAATGGGTTTCGCCGATACCCCAGCCGGTGAGGATCACCTGATCTCCAGGGCGAAAATCAGGGTTGCTTGAGGCTTCGACGACACCAGCGAGGTCAACCCCGGGGATCATCGGGAAGCGTCGTACCAAAGGTCCCTTTCCTGTCAGCGCGAGACCATCCTTGTAGTTGAGGGTCGAATGCGTCACCCGAACTGTGACGTCGCCTTCCATCAAGTCCGCGTCACTGATGTCCTTCAGAGAGACGGTTTGCTTACCGTCGTTTTTCTCAATCACGATCGCCTTGAACGTGCTCATGTCGCTTCTCCGTTTAATTAGACCGATCGTCTATAAATGCACAAAAAAATAGTCCTAGGCTCGGGTCATTGCGAAAAAGCCGTTCGCAAAGGTCCTGAGCGCATCAGCGTTGCGTTCAAGCTTCGCGCGCAACACCGCGCCTTCCCAGCCTATCCAAAAGAATGCCGCCAGTTCATTGACGTCGTGGTTTGTACCAATTTCGCCTTCCGCCTGCGCGGCGCGCAAACAAGCTGCCGTCCGATGCTGCCAATCAACGAACACGTCGCTCAGTTGCTGTCGGTAGGATTCGGGCAATGCGCCCATCTCCTGACCTAAATTCCCAACGAGACAGCCCCGGGAAAATGCGAAGCGGGCCATGGCGTCTTCAGCATCGCGCGTGAACGCCTCAAGGCGTTGCAAGTGCGGTCGCTCACTATCGGCGAAGAATCGTTCAAGCCTACGCGCAAAGTACTTCCCATAGCGGTCGATCAACTCAGCGCCGAACGCCTCCTTGCTATCGAAATAGTGATAAAATGATCCCTTGGGCACTCCCACTGCCTTCAGGATCTCGTCGATCCCCGTTGCCGAGAAGCCTTTTTCTGTCAGAGCAACTAACCCCGCACGCACCAATGACTCACGGGTTTCACTGAAACCCATAGTAGCTTTTGGAGGACGCCCACGGCGTCGGGGTGTGATGGCAACGTTCATGTGATTTAATTAGACCGATCGGCTACTAAATGCAAGCTGATTCTGAAGCGATGGTTCGCGGGACGCTTTCGCTGGGGTGCACCAGTTGGTCTGGAAGCCCGACGGTCAGCCCGAGTGCTATTTCAGTTGCCACGCTGCCCTGAGCATTTTGTCATGCTCCTCGGCCCAGATGCACAACTCCACGAGCGGCTCCGCAATGCTTTTGCCCAACGGGGTGAATGAATACTCTACCATCGGCGGAACGACGGGATACACCTTCCGACACACTAGTTGGTCATTTTCAAGATTACGCAGAACTTGCGTCAGCATTTTCGGAGAGATCCCTTTGATCTGCCTTTGAAGTTCTGTGTATCGCTTGGTCCCCTGGACCAGTGAGTACATGACAAGCAGGGTCCATTTATTGCTGATGCGCCCCGCATTCGACATTGAACACGTCGATGCTCTGAATCGCCGAGACCGCGCGCGCCCAACTAGGCTCTCTCAAAGGGGCGGAGGCCGGACTGGCGTCCAAGGGCGAGGCGGATGAAGGGTTTTGCTCTCTCTCAGTCGTTCTTTCGGTCATCTCAATTCCTACCATTCGGTGCCTATTGCACCAAACAGTGCATACTTCCATTTGGGTAGTCTAGTGCGTATCGGTAGTGTCGCATGCGCCGTTCGCCGCGACCGTTCTCGATGCAGGCGGACTCGGTAAACGCGGGACGCTGGCCAAACGTAGCCTGTCGTTCTCGGCGGTCCGTCGCGTGCGCTTGAACAAGATTGTGAAGATGAGACGGTCCCAGCTTCGGATGATGAGCATCAAAACAAGATGCTTAGTTTCAAGGGTCCGGATAATCGAAAAGACGAGCAGCACTTCCGGAATGACTGATCTCTCCCTTGATCTCCGATTCATGAAATATGCGACCCTCGCGGCGGAACATGGCAGTTTTCGACGTGTAGCGAAAACTCTCGAGGTTTCGCAGTCGACGGTCAGCCGCCGCGTGCTTCTCCTGGAAAGGAGGCTAGGTGTGCAATTGTTCGAACGCCGCAGGACAGGGGTAGTGTTGACGCCTGCCGGCCGTCGCTTCATCGAACAAGCTTCCGATGGAGTCGAGCGACTCCACAAGGCAATCGAAGGATTGAAGCGCGATCGCCAGGGCGAGTCCGGCGAGCTCCGTGTCGGGATCATGGCGTCCCTCGCCTTCGGATTTCTCGGAGATCTCCTCGCCGAATTTCATCGAAGATATCCGCTGATTGACCTCAAGCTCGAAGAGGGTAGTTCGCAAGGTATTGGCGCGGCAGTCGCGAGAGGGCGCCTGGACGTCGGTTTCATCCTTGGCGAACCGTCAATGCCTGACTGTGAGACCATGCCGCTTTGGGATGAAACGCTGTACGTTGCGATGCCCGAACATCACCCACGCTCGACAGGCGCGGCGTTTGACCTATGGGCGTTGCGCGAGGAGGCCTTCCTAGTTGCAGCCGGCGTAGCGGGGCCGGATCTTCAAAATTACTTAGTCCGCCATCTATCCAGCCCAGGATTCTTTCCGACGGTTTCGGTCCAGGGCGTCGGCCGCGAAAATCTCCTGAACATGGTGGCGAAAGGCTTTGGCATCACATTGACGACGGTATCGACGCTAGGAACCACCTACCCGGGTGTCCAATTCCGTCCACTGATTGGGCCGGACACCATTGCGACATGGAGCGTCGTAAAGCGGAAAAAGGATACCAATCCCGCGCTCTCAACTTTGCTGAGGCTCGCGCGGGAAATGCGATCCCGCGACCCGAAGGCCGGACGTTGCTCTGTCCCACATCAGCCAACGACGTGATATTTAACCCGGCTTTGCTGACGCTATGAACGCACATCGTCGCGCTTTGACTGACCCGCAGAAGCGGTGACTCGCCGCTGGCGAGCGAACTCGCGATCCGTCGCGATAAATCGCGACAGCATGGGGACTATCAACCGGGCGGGATCACGAACCTCTTCGCCTTGCTGCCGGCTTAGGATCGCCGCGTAGGTGGTGAGGTCTCGGTGCAATGACGCAGGAAGCTCCACCGTAACTTTCACTGGCTTCTCATCGACGAGTGCTTCCAGTTTCAGCTTGGTCATTACGTGCCTCCGTACGGTTCGAGTACCAAGTCGCGCGTGACGATGACGCGCACAGGAAACCCCGGCCTAATCGTCAGCGTCGGAGCGATGTTAAGCTGACGGCGTACGATCTGCTGGCCGGCGTCATTGATCGTGTCCTGCCCGCCGTTGCGGATCGCGCTGATAAGTCGGTCGTCGTCGTTTGTGGCCAGCTCCGCGCCGACGCTGAGCAAGGTCGAGAGCCCTGCTGCTTTCGCCAGATCCCACCAGTGATAGTCGACGCCGTCCTGGAGGCCGGCGAATCCTTCAGCGTCAGCGCCTGGCTGGCGCTCGAGCACGATAGAGCGTCCATTCGGGAAGATAAGCCGGTTCCAGACCAGAAGTACGCGGCTCTGGCCGAACTGCACATTGTTGTCGTACTGGCCGATGACACGCGTGCCCTGCGGCACGAGCAGGATGCGGCCGGTCGGACTGTTATAGATGTTTTCGGTGACCTGCGCGGTGATCTGGCCCGGCAAATCTGAGCGAATACCGGTAATCAGCGCGGCCGAAATAACGGCTCCTGCCTGAAGGATGTTCGGTGAAGCTGGCGCGGCGACCCTATCCGGCGCAACGGTTCTGCGATCGGCTGCCGCGTTGAGAAAGGCGTTCTGGCGATCTTGCGCCGAAGGTGTTGATGGCGGCGGCGCAAGTCCGAGGCCGGCCAGGTCCGGCGCTGGCGGCGGTGTGATGGCGGGGGCCGTAGCGGTCGCACCGCCGCGCGTCTCAGTTCCAGAGAACAGTCGGCTGGTTCGTGCTGTCTCGATCTCCTGAAGGCGGCGCTGTTCCTCCGGACTGATGCCGGGGTTCGGGGTGACGACATTTGGGGTCGGTACAGGTTGGCCGCGCTCCTGGGCCCCGACGATTGGCCGACCCAGATCGCCCGGCAGGGGCGGACCCAAGCGCGGCACGCCGCTGTAGTCACGTGGCAAGCCAGCCAGACCGTCCGCGGTGGAGCGGTTTTCGGTCGAGTAAAGCTCTTCGTTAGACCGGCCTCCATCGCGGGTCTGAAGGGCGTAGATCAGAGCGCCGCCGAGCCCAACGCTGGCCACCAGACCCACGCTCGCGAGCACCTTGCGCGACAGCCGGGTCACGCGCGGCGGATCGGCGCGCAAGCGCATCGTCGGGGCGCTGACCGGCTCCCCGGTCAAGGGTTGCGCGTCGTCTTCGGGCACTTCGTCATTCCGGGGCGGGTTCTCGCTCACGAGGTTGGCCTCCCGTCAGTACGGGTGATGCGGACACGCCGCTGACGATCACCCGCGCCGAAGCGCAACTCGGCGGCGGCGAAAAGCCGGTCAACGATCATGTGGTGGCCGCGAACCCGGTAGTTCACCAGTTCGGAGGTGTTACCCTCGGGGCCGACGACGAAGAGCGGCGGCATCTCGCCCTGACCGATGCCGCGCGGAAATTCGATGAAGACTTGGCGGCCGTCATCAAAGGCGCGCAGCGGCCGCCATGGGGCACGGTCGCCCTCGATGGCGTAGCGGAAGTTGACGTTAGCGAGGTCGACCCCGCTTGCCACCGGCTGGGCGGCTTGCGCCTCGGCATTCTGCCGGCGCAGAGCGATAAGCTGGTCCTGCGGATACTGCCAGGAGACTGAGGCCATGTAGGTCCGCTCGGTCGAGCGAAGCTCCATGTGGTAGGTGCGCAGGTTGGTGTTGATGACGAGGTTCGTCATCAGTTCGGCGCGCGTGGGTTTCACGAGGATATGGATCTGGCGGGTTGCGCCCGATCCGCTCTCGGTGTCGCCGATAATCCAGCGAACGGTGTCGCCCGCGGCAACGGGACCGGAGCCGACGAGCTGCTCGCCCGGCTGCAGCGCGATGTCGGTGATCTGGCCGACGGCAGTATAGACTTGGTAGAGCGCTCCTTGCGTGAACGGATAGACCTGCATCGAGTTGATGAAGCCGTCGCGCACCGGCTGGATGCGAGCGGCGGCGTTGGCTTGGTTCACTCTTGCCGTGGGATCGGCAGGCTCCGGCGTGCGCCGGGACGGCTCGACGCGTTGCAACTGGCCTGGCAGCGGAAGTGGCCGCGGCAGCTCGACCACGGTGACGGGCGCGGGTGGATCGACGGTCTGCACCGCTGGCGCTGCGTTATCGTAGGAGATTTCCGGCGGCGGATTGGTGGTAGCGCAGCCGGCGAGCGCGGACGTCGCCAGCAGCATAAACGGCAATACGCATCTGCGCAGAGCCGGGGATACGATGATGCGCGGAGCCGGGTTTCCGGCTTTACGGAAAGACGGTTTCATTGCCCAAGCTCCCGTGACCAGTTGATGGCGTTGACATAGATGCCGAGCGGGTTCGCCCTCAGTCGGTCGGCATTGCGCGGAATCTGCACCACGATCGTCAGGATCGCGGTCCAGCGCGTTGTCTCGGCGAGCTGGCCATTCTCATAGCGGCGCTCGACCCAGGCGACGCGGAAGCTGTCGGGCGAAGCTCGGATGACACTGGAGACGTCGACAGCGATCTGCTGGCGGCCGACCTTCGCGAACGGGTCGTTCGACCGGGCATAGTCGTTGAGAGCCATGGCCCCGCGATCGGTTGTGAAGTCGTAGGCGCGCAGCCAATTCTGGCGGACGATGATCGCGTCGGCCGGAATCGAGCGGACCTGCTCGATGAACCGCGCGAGGTGGAAGGCAATTTGCGGATCGGTCGGCCGATAGTCGGCGACGGCAGGCGCCACGGCCTGGGCTTGGCCAAGTCGATCGACCTGCACCACCCAGGGCACGATCGTCCCCCGCGCCGACTGCACGACGAGCGCGGTGGCGAAGCCGGCGGACAGGATCAGCGAACCGAACGCCATCGTTCGCCAGTTCTTGGCCTGCACGCGCGAGGCGCCGATGCGTTCATCCCAGACCTGGGCGGCGCGCTGATAGGGCGTCTCCGGCTCGGAAACTTTGCCGTAGTGGGTGGTTGGTCGTTTGAACATCAGCGATCGCCTTCGGAAAGATTGACGGAAGAGCCGCCGCCATGGGCGTCGCCTGAGCGGACGGCATGGGCCGTGGCCTGGACGGCATGGGTCATGTGCTGCGAGCGGCGCATCCGCTGCGCCCAGGCCGGCGGGCCGCCGGCGTTCGCGGAACCGGCGGCAGCGGCGCCGTCACCGGCCGCGTCGCCGCCGATCGAGCCCGCAGTGGAAGTGCCGCCCGTCGCCTCGAACGCGGCCTTGCCGCCAGCGTTAAAGCTGGAGCGCATGCTTTCGGCGGCGCGCGATGCGGCACGGCGCAGTGGCGAGACGGCCGCACTGCCGCCGGCGCGGGCAACGCCGCCGAGCCCGGATGCGACGCCAGCCGCGCCGGACTGGCCGGCTGCGCCGAGGCTGTAGGCGGTGGATGCGCCGCCAGCGATCGCAGCGCCGCCGCGAGCGGCGGCGGCGGCTCCACCGGCCAACGCAGCACCACCCGATGCGGCGGCGCCGACAGCACCGGCGCCTAGCGCGACCATGCCTCCTGCGGCGATGCCGGTCCCGACCGCAGCGCCGGCGCTGAGCTGCGGGCCGCCGGACACGAGACCACTGGCGATGCCGGGACCGAAGATGCCGAGGCCAAGCAGCGACAGCGCTGCGAGCACAATCGCCATCGCTTCGTCGATGGTGGGGGTTGCCCCGCCGAAACCGGAGGTGAACTCGGAGAAGAGGGTCGAGCCGATGCCGATGATGACGGCGAGGACCAAAACCTTGATGCCGGAAGAGATGACGTTGCCGAGTACGCGTTCGGCCATGAAGGCCGATTTGCCGAACAGGCCGAAGGGGATCAGCACGAAGCCAGCCAGCGTCGTCAGCTTGAATTCGACGAGCGTGACGAAGAGTTGGATGGCGAGGATGAAGAAGGCGAGCAACACCAGCGCCCAGGCGAGGAACATGCAGGCGATCTGGATGAAGTTCTCGAAGAACGACCAATAGCCCATGAGGCCGGAGATGGATTCAAGGAGCGGACGTCCGGCATCGAGGCCGGTCTGGGCCACCTTGCCGGGCCGCAGCAGGTCGGCGGTCGTGAAGCTGGTCCCGCTGGCTTTCAGGCCGAGCCCGGCGAAACTTTCGAAGATGATCCGGGCGAGGTTGTTCCAGTTGCCGATGATGTAGGCAAAGACGCCGACGAACAGCGTCTTCTTCACCAGGCGGGCCATGATGTCGTCGTCGGCGCCCCAGCTCCAGAAGAGTGCGGCCAGCGTCACGTCGATGACGATCAAGGTGGTGGCGATGAAGGCGACTTCGCCGCTGAGCAACCCGAATCCGCTGTCGATGTAGCGGGTGAAGACCTCGAGGAAATGGTCGATGACGCCAGTGCCGCCCATGATGCTATCTCGCCTCGTCGAGCTGCGGCGGCGCGATCGGCGCGGCGGGCTCCAAGCCCGGCTGATCGGTGCGGCCCGGTTGGGGCGTGGCGTCGTTTCGCGGCGCTGGCGGCATGTCCGGCAGTCGCTCGGCAGGACGCGCGCCGGGGGCGAGGAAGCGGTTGCGGTTCTCCGCCCAGGCCCGCAGGCAGGCCGGATCGCGGGGCCCCGCTTCGCCGAGGGCCCGGCAGCGGATCAACTCGTCGCGCAGCGGATCAGCCTGCGCCTGAGTGGTCCGGCCGGACGGCCAGACCTCGGACGCTTCCTCTTTCCGGCTCATCTCGATCGCGGTCGCGGTGATCGCGACCGCGACGAACACGACGGCGCCAAGCCGGGCGAGCATCTTGCCGTCCATGGCCGCGCCCTCAGTTGCCGTTCGGGAACATGCGGGCGTTGCCCGGCTGGTAGCCGCTGCCCGGCGTCAGGAACCGGCGACGCTGCTCGCGACCTTGCTCGGCCGCAGCCGCGCGCTCGGCCTCGGTCAGGCTCTGTGCGCGACCGTTTGCGGCGACCACAGCCGTCAGGTCCGCGAGCTGCTGCGCTTGCAGGGCGAGAAGCTGGTTGCCCGCCTGTGTCGCCTGCAGCGCGCCGGTGGCGCCCTGGCTCTGGCCGACCAGCGCCGACATCTGGGTCCGGTTCGTGTCGATGTTGCCGACGACGCCGGCCTGAACGCGCATGGCGTCCTGCAAGCCTCCGACCGTATTCTGCCAGCGCTCGCGCGCGCCCGCCACGAGCGCCTGATCGGAGGCCGACATCGACGCGTTGCCATAGGTTGTCTGAAACGCGCGGTCGATCTGCTGGACGTTGAGGGCGATGCCTTGCGCCTGTTGCAGAAGCTGCTGCGTGCGCTGGACGGACTGCTGAAGCTGCTGGAGGGAGGAGTAAGGCAGGCTCGCCAGATTACGGGCCTGATTGATCAGCATCGTGGCTTCGTTCTGAAGCTGGGTGATCTGCTGATTGACCTGCTGCAGCGTGCGCGCCGCCGTCAGGACATTCTGCGCATAGTTGGTCGGATCATAGACGATCCACTGTGCGGCAGCGGGGGCGCTAAGGATCGGGGACAGCGCGATCGGCGCGCCAAGCATCGCGGCTGCCATGCGCAGCGCGCGCGAGCGTGATTGAACGGAACGGGTCATGGGCGTGCCTCCGGTTCAGTTTGGGGTGACATTGGTGAGGTCGGCGATGAGGTCTGCTGCCCAGCCGAGCCGGTTTTCGGCGAGCCACTCGGCAAGGAAGCCGTCGGTGCCGCTACGGGCGTGAACCTCGGCGATGAGCGCCTGGTGCTGCTTCGACGATGCGGCGCAGAGCGCCAGCGCGACGTCCGACAGGCCTAGCTCGAACAGCCGGTTGCCGCGCCGGGACTGGCAGTAGTAATCGCGTTTGGGCATCGCCCGCGCGAGGATCTCGATCTGGCGATCGTTGAGGCCGAACCGCCGATAGATGGCGGTGATCTGCGGCTCGATTGCGCGTTCGTTCGGGAGGAGGATGCGGGTTTGGCAGCTCTCGATGATGGCCGGCGCGATCGCAGAGCCGTCGATGTCGGAGAGCGATTGGGTTGCGAAGATGACGCTGGCGTTCTTCTTGCGCAGCGTCTTCAGCCATTCGCGGAGCTGGCCGGCGAAGCCCTCGTCGTCGAGCGCGAGCCAGCCTTCGTCGACGATCAGCAGCGTCGGGCGCCCGTCGAGCCGGTCCTCGATGCGATGGAAAAGATAGGCGAGCACGGCGGCCGCAGCACCGGTGCCGATCAGTCCTTCGGTTTCGAAGACCTGAATATTGGCTTCGCCCAGATGCTCGGCCTCGGCATCGAGCAGCCGGCCATAGGGACCGCCAACGCAATAAGGTCGCAGCGCCTGTTTCAGGTCGTTGGACTGGAGGAGGACGGACAGACCCGTCAGCGTGCGCTCGGCGACCGGCGCCGAGGCCAGCGAAGTCAGCGACGACCAGAGATGTTCCTTCACCTCGGGCGTAACGGGGACACTCTCCCGCATGAGGATGGCGACCAGCCAGTCGGCGGCCCAGGCGCGTTCGGCGACATCGTCGATGCGCGCGAGCGGCTGAAGCGACACGCTGTCGTCTGAGCCCTCGGTGAGGCCGCCGCCGAGATCGTGCCAGTCGCCACGCATTGCGAGAGCCGCCGCGCGGATCGATCCGCCGAAGTCGAAGGCGAAGACTTGGCTTTGCGGATAGCGCCGGAACTGCAGCGCCATCAACGCCAGCAGCACGGATTTGCCGGCGCCGGTGGGGCCGACGATCAGCGTATGGCCGACATCGCCGACATGGATGGAAAGCCGGAACGGGGTCGAGCCTTCGGTTCTGCCGTAAAGCAGTGGGGGTGCATCGAAGTGCTCGTCCCGTTCCGGTCCCGCCCACACCGCCGAAAGCGGGATCATGTGGGCGAGATTCAATGTGTTGATCGGCGGTTGCCGGACATTGGCGTAGACATGGCCGGGCAGCGAGCCGAGCCATGCATCCACAGCGTTGATCGTTTCGGGCATGGCGGTGAAGTCGCGGCCCTGGATGACCTTCTCGACCATCCGCAGCTTCTCGGCCGCGATGCGCGGATCGTCGTCCCAGACAGTGATCGTCGCGGTCACATAGGCTTGGCCGGCATAATCGGCGCCCAGCTCCTGCAGCGCCATGTCGGCATCGGCGGCCTTGTTGGCCGCATCGGTGTCGACCAGCGCCGACGCCTCGTTGGTCATCACCTCCTTGAGGATGGCAGCGATCGACTTGCGCTTGGCGAACCATTGCCGCCTGATCTTGGTCAGCAGCTTGGTCGCATCGGTCTTGTCGAGCAGCACGGCACGCGTCGACCAGCGATAGGGAAAGGCCAGCCGGTTCAGCTCGTCGAGGATGCCGGGCGTGGTCGCGGTCGGGAAGCCGACAATAGTGAGGATGCGGACATGCGCATCGCCCAGGCGCGGCTCCAGCCCGCCGGTGAGCGGCTGATCGGCGAGCAGCGCGTCGAGATACATCGGCGTCTCGGGGACGCGGACGCGGTGACGCTTGGTCGAGACGGTCGAGTGCAGATAGGTCAGCGTCTCGCCGTCATCGAGCCAGCCGCATTCCGGCATGAAGGCGTCGACGAGTTGAAGAATGCGATCGGTGCGGTCGGCGAAGCCGCGCAGGATCTCGTGCGCATCGACGCCGGCGTGATCACGGCCCTCGTAGAGCCAGGTCTCGGCCCGTGCGGCGTCCTCGGCCGGCGGCAGATAAAGGAAGGTGAGGAAGTAGCTGGACTCGAAATGCGCGCCGGCCTCTTCGAAATCTGCCTTGCGTTCCGCGTCGACCAGGCCGGATGCGCTGTCGGCGAACATGCTGGCCGGATAGGTCGCGGCGCCATGGCGCTGCGCTTCGACGAAGATGGCCCAGCCGGAGCCGAGGCGACGGAAGGCGTTGTTGAGCCGGCCGGCGACGGCGACCAGCTCGGCCGGCACGGCGCTGTCGAGGTCGGGACCGCGGAAGCGCGCGGTGCGCTGCAGGCTGCCGTCCTTGTTCAGCACGATGCCTTCGCCGACCAGCGCCACCCAGGGCAGGAAGTCGGCGAGCCGCGTATTGCGGTTGCGATATTCGGCGAGGTTCATCATCGGCGTCGCTCCTCAGACCGACAGGTGGCCGGGGATGCGCAGATGCTTGCGCACAACGTCGACGAACTGCGGATCGCGCTTGGCAGCCCAGACGGCCGCGAAATGCCCGACAGCCCAGAGGCCGAGGCCGACCAGCCAGAGGCGCAGGCCCAGGCCGAGCGCGGCCGCCAGCGTGCCGTTGAGGATGGCGAGCGAGCGCGGAGCGCCGCCGAGCAGGATATGCTCGGTCAGCGCCCGATGGACCGGGACCGAGAAGCCCGGCAGCTCGCCGCCATGGTCCGCGCCGTCGGCCATCAGACGAGCGCTCCGCCGCCGAACGAGAAGAACGACAGGAAGAAGCTCGACGCGGCGAAGGCGATCGACAGGCCGAAGACGATCTGGATCAGACGACGCGCGCCGCCCGAGGTGTCGCCGAAGGCGAGCGTCAGGCCGGTGATGATGATGATCATCACCGCGATGATCTTGGCGACCGGCCCCTCGATCGATTCGAGGATCGATTGCAGCGGTGCCTCCCAGGGCATCGACGAGCCGGAGGCGTGGGCGGCCGGCGCGAGCGCCAGCGTGAGAAAAATGACGGACACCGCCGTGGCGATATGGCGGCGGATGCGCAAAGCATGCTGGATCATGACGGGTCTCCTGTGAGGGGCTGGCTTGCGGGGGTGACGCGGTAGTCGCCGTCGGGGCCGAGACCCTCGATGCGGGCGAGTTCGGCGAGCCGGCGCGAGGCGCCGCGGCCGGAGAGCACGGCGACGAGATCGATCGTTTCGGCGATCAGCGCGCGCGGGACGGTGACGACGGCTTCCTGGATGAGCTGCTCCATGCGACGCAGCGCGCCGATGGCGGTGCCGGCGTGGATGGTGCCGACGCCTCCCGGGTGGCCGGTGCCCCAGGCCTTCAACAGATCGAGCGCCTCGGCGCCGCGCACCTCTCCAATCGGGATGCGGTCGGGGCGCAGGCGAAGCGAAGAGCGAACCAGATCGGAGAGCGAGGCGACGCCGTCCTTGGTCCGCATCGCGACGAGGTTCGGCGCGGCGCATTGCAGCTCGCGCGTATCCTCGATCAGCACGACGCGGTCGGAGGTCTTCGAGACCTCGGCTAGCAGCGCGTTGGTAAGCGTGGTCTTGCCTGTCGACGTCCCGCCGGCGACCAGGATGTTGCGACGGTCGGCGACGGCCTGGCGCAGAGTCTCGGCCTGACCGGCCGCCATGATCCCGGCGGCGACATAATCGTCGAGCGTGAAGACGGCGACGGCGGGCTTGCGGATCGCGAAGGCCGGCGCGGACACCACGGGAGGCAACAGCCCCTCGAACCGCTCTCCCGTCTCGGGCAGCTCGGCCGAGACACGCGGGGCGCCGGGATGAACCTCGGCGCCGACATGATGGGCGACCAGACGGATGATCCGCTCGCCGTCCGACGGCGACAGCAGCTCACCCGTGTCGGAAAGCCCTTCGGAAAGCCGGTCGACCCAGAGCCGCCCATCGGGGTTGAGCATCACCTCGACGATCGCGGGGTCTTCCAGAAACCGGGCGATCGCCGGCCCGAGGGCCGTGCGCAGCATGCGCGCGCCGCGAAGGATCGCCTCCGATTTCTGGTGAGTGGCCGCCACGTCGTCCCCGTTCTCTTGCGGGACCGCGACATGCGGCCCTGGATCGGGGATGAGTAGAAGAGGCAGAAATCATGGCCTGACAACAACCATAATGTGGTCGTCGTACTGTGGCGTACAAATACAGGGAAACGGCGGAACGCCGGAATACTTGAAGTGGACGTGGCCGTGATTAATCCGCATCGTGCGCGGGCGCGATGTCCTCCGATATCTCTTGCCTGAGCTTCGGTCCGTGAGCGAGTCGCCGGCCGAGCGCGGTGACGAACGCCTCGTAGCGCTCGCCGGCTTTGGCGCGCGCCGCAGCCTGGGCCGGCTCGGGCAGCGGCGGGTTCGTCGTCAGCCAGAAGCGGATGAACACGGCCAGCGTTTCGACGGCGATCCCAAGGTCGCGCTCCATCCGCGCCATTCGCCGGTCGATCTGGTCGAGCCGCTTCGTTGTCGCAGCCTCCTGCCGCTCGGCGGCGTCAGGCGACAGGAAGGAGGCGATGCCGGCTTCCGCGATCAGCGAGAGGGATTGATCGCGCCGGGCGGCGTGTGCGGCGAGCGCCTTCATGACGTCCGGTTCGAGATAGACAGATAGGCGCTGCTTCTTGGGAGGCTTTACCATGGTTCCTCCTAAAGCTCGATGCCGTCGCCGGGATCGAGCGACGCCTGGCGCGCCACTTGGCGCATGGTCTGATTCATGCGCGAGAGACGTGCGGCATCCTCATCGGCGTCGTCGCGGGGATCGATCTCGAACTCGTTTTCGATGGGTAGCTTAGGCTCGACGGGTTTCGAGCGGCTCAGTTCTGGCTGGTGCCGGCGTTCGGAGTCGGTCGTATCCTCATCCTCCGAGCCGCTGCCGCCGGTAGCTGTCGCCACCGCCGGCGTCACCGGAAGGGGCAGCGTGCTCCAGTCGTCCGGTCGGGCCGTTGTCGGCTTGACGAGGTCCGGCGGTGTTACGATGCGTTCCTGAAACCGGCGATCCTCGTAATATCGTGCCTTCTTCGCGCGGATCGGCGGGGTGCCCGCCACCATGACGATTTCGTCGGATGGCGGAAGCTGCATGATTTCGCCGGGCGTCATCAGTTGCCGGGCTGTTTCCGAGCGCGAGACCATCATGTGGCCGAGCCAGGGCGACAGGCGGTGACCCGCATAGTTCTTCATCGCGCGCATCTCGGTCGCGGTGCCAAGCGCGTCCGAGACGCGCTTGGCGGTCCGTTCGTCATTGGTCGCGAAGCTGACGCGCACATGGCAATTATCGAGGATCGAATTATTTGGCCCATAGGCCTTCTCGATCTGGTTCAGCGACTGGGCGATGAGGAAGGCTTTGAGGCCGTAACCCGCCATGAAGGCGAGTGCGCTCTCGAAGAAGTCGAGACGACCGAGGGCCGGAAATTCGTCGAGCATGAGGAGCAGCCGGTGGCGGTTGCCCTTCGCCTGCAGGTCCTCGGTCAGCCGGCGGCCGACCTGATTGAGGATGAGACGGATCAGTGGTTTGGTGCGGTTGATGTCCGAGGGCGGCACGACGAGGTAGAGCGTGGTCGGATGCTTACCGCCGACGATATCCACGATGCGCCAGTCGCAGCGGCGTGTGACTTCGGCGACGACGGGATCACGATAGAGGCCGAGGAATGACATCGCGGTCGACAACACGCCCGACCGCTCGTTGTCGGATTTGTTCAGCAGCTCGCGCGCGGCGCTGGCGATCACCGGATGCGGTCCAGCCTCGCCGAGATGGGCTGTCTTCATCATGGCGGCGAGAGTCGACTCGATCGGCCGCTTCGGATCGGAGAGGAAGGCGGCGACGCCGGCGAGCGTCTTATCGGCCTCGGCATAGAGGACGTGCAGGATCGCGCCGACCAGCAATGCGTGGCTGGTTTTTTCCCAGTGGTTCCGTTTCTCCAGCGAGCCCTCCGGATCGACCAGGATGTCGGCGATGTTCTGGACGTCGCGGACCTCCCATTCGCCGCGGCGCACCTCGAGCAGCGGATTGTAGGCCGCGGATTTCGTATTGGTGGGATCGAACAGCAACACGCGACCATGACGCGCGCGGAAGCCGGCGGTGAGCGTCCAGTTCTCCCCTTTGATGTCGTGGACGATCGCAGACCCCGGCCAGGTCAGCAGCGACGGCACGACCAGGCCGACGCCCTTGCCGGACCGCGTGGGCGCAAAGCAAAGCACATGCTCGGGACCGTCGTGGCGGAGATAGTCATGATCGAACTTCCCCAGGACGACGCCATCCGCGCCAAGCAGCCCGGCGGCGCGCACTTCGCCGGCGACGGCCCATCTGGCGGAGCCGAAGGTCTCGGCGTTCTTCGCCTCGCGCGCCCGCCAGACCGACATACCGATGGCGACGGCGATGGAGATGAAGCCACCGGACGCCGCGATATAGGCGCCCTCGATGAAGATCGGTGGGGCATAGGCATCGTAGAAGTACCACCACCAGAAGAAGGCGGGCGGATAGTAGATCGGCCAGCCGGCCAGCTCGAACCAAGGGAGGCCGAGCTGCGGCTGAAAGCCGAGCCGATAGGCCGTCCACTGCGTCGCCACCCAGGTTGTCATCAGCACGATGAGGAAGACGGTGAGGATCTGGCCCCAGAGGATTTTGGTCGCCGACATGGCGGGCACTCCTTTCTTGATTGGGCTACATGCCGAGGCCGCGGTTGCGGCCGAAGCTCCAGTCGACGCCACCGGCGCCGCGCGACACGCCGGAGACGTGCTGACCGACTTGGCGTTCGAGGGATGGCGACCAGGGCACGAGCTGGAAGCCGAGACCGTCGTCGATCATGGCGAAGCGGCCCGACGCGAGCGCGAAGCGCTGGCGATAGGTGCCCGCCACATACTCGCCCGTTCCGGCCTTCGAGAATTGTCGGCCAGTCTCGGCCGCGAGCTTTTGACCAAGGGCCTCCACCTCGCGCTGCCGCAGGGTGTCGATCAGCCCGGGCGAGAAGCTGACGCCACGCGTCTGCCGCTCGGCAAGGCCCTGGCCAACGAGATGCTCGGCCCGCCTGTCCATCGCGTGGCGGACCTCCGCGCCGAAGCCGCCACCACCGAGCGCGACGGGATCGCGGGCGATCGCCTGCCGGTCGAGCCAGGTGGCCCCGGTCGCGTGAACCTGCCGCTCGATGTCGAGATCGGAGCGGATGGCGAGCGCGACCCGCCTGCGTCCCTGCGCGTCGTCGAATTTGCGCAGCTCGACGATCGAGCCCGGCGCGCTGTCGCCAGCCGCGTCGAGGTCGGGCAGCTTGATGTGGTGGGTCCGTCCGTCGGTGCCATCGACCACGGCGTAGGCTGTGCCCTTCAGCTCGTCGTCGAGACCGCGATCGACCAGGCGGCCGACGACGGGATCGTCGAGGCTTTCGCCGGCGAGCACATAGCTTGCCGCGCCGCGCTCGATGCCGCGCTCGGTCAGGCCGCGATGGATGCGCTTGATGATGTCGCCACGCTCGCCCAGCTCGCGCAACGTCGCCTCGGCATTCTCGGCCACGACCCATTGGCCCGGGCCGACCTGATCGGCGAGGCCGAGCGTCTCCAGCTTCCGCAGGCGGCCGACCTTCATCGCGTGGAATTCGTCAGGCTGGTGGTCGGGGTGCGGGGCGAGATCGACGACGCCGGTGCGATGGCTGTCGCGGGCAAGTTGGCGGTCAAGATTGGTCCAGCGCTCGGCGTCGATCTGGCGTTCCAGATTGCGGCGGATCTCGTGATCGGTGCGCGGCCCCAGCTCCTGGGTGACGAGATCCTGCGCGCGGGCGCGCATGCCTTCCTTGATATAATCGCGAGAGATGACGAGGTCCTGGCCATCGTCGGTCCGACCCCGCAGGATGATGTGGACGTGCGGATTGTCGGTGTTCCAGTGATCGACACCGAGCCAGTCGAGCTTGGTGCCGAGGTCCTTTTCCATCTGCCCCATCAGGTCGCGGGCGAAGGTCTTGAGGTCGGACATCTCGGTCGCGTCCTCGGGCGAGACGATGAAGCGGAAGTGGTGGCGATCTTCTTGGGTCCGCTCGGCGAAGGCCTTCGGATCGGCATCTTCTGTCTCCGGCCCGAACAGCCGGGCCTTCTCCCCATCCCGTGTGACACCCTCGCGCCGGAGATAGCTGAGATGGGCAGCGAGTGGCACCGAACGAGCGGTGTGCCGGACGACGCGCGTCTTGATGACGACGTTGCGCGATCGGCTGGTGAGCAACCGGTTGGCCTGCACGGTCGCGCGCTGCCCGCGCCCGAAACGCGAGCGGTTGCCCGAGCTGATCTGGCCGGATCGCGAGACCCGCCCGCCGGCGCGCTGGGCGGCCGCCAGCGCCTGGGCGATGAAGGGCCGGGCCTGCTGGGCGCGAGTGGAGCGGATACGGCCAGGCCGGATGCGGAAATCGTCCTCGCCGCTCATGGCCGAGGCTCTGCACATCGCGCAATCGCGCGGAAATCCTTGGCGAAATGCCGAATGCGCAGGCTGCGCCGGTCAGGCGCACCTCGCGCAGATGCGCCATAAGTATCTGAAAACACACGACCGCACCAAGCAGCACATCGCGCGCTTTTATCTCGCCATCGTACGGTTGTGTTGCCTCCTCCTCCTCCTCGGACCGCCATCCTTCCGCCAGAGCACGCTATTCCACGACATGCTGCGAACACCGTCATCGTGGCCCCCCATCGCCGTTTCGGGCGACAAACAGGCCTGCGGATTGCGGAGCGATGGCTGTGGCATCGCGCACCGGAGTTGCAGCCGGAGCCTCGTTCGAAGTGCGGTCGCCGGGTGTCGGAGCGGCGGTTGCGGCGCGCTCGGACTGCACGATGAAGAGTGGCGCGCGTGTCCAGGCGTTGGGATCGGCCGCCGCGACCGTGACGGGAGCAAGGGCGTCTGCGCCGCCGATAACGGGCGCGAGCGCGGCGACATAGGCGCGGGTTTCGGCCGGTAAAGGCCGGCCCGCGAGATACTCTTCGTAGCGGCCGGGACCAGCATTGTAGGCCGCAAGGAAGCCCGGCGAACCATAGCGGTCGTGCATCTCGCGGAGATAAGCCGCGCCCGCCAGAATGTTGTCGCGTGGATCGTAGGGATTCGCGCCGAGGCGGTGACGGGCGCGCAGATCGGTCCAGGTGGCGGGCATGATCTGCATCAGGCCCATCGCGCCGGCCGAAGAGATCGCTCGCACGTCACCGGCGCTTTCGACGCGCATGACGGCGCGTATCCAGTACTCGGGAACGCCGAACCGTTGCGCGGCCTCGGTGATGAATATGGCGTAGGGATCGACGCGAGAGGGGCGCTCGGCCGACACGGTCTGCGCATCCGCGGTGACGCAGAGCGGCGCGGAAAGCAGAAGGCCGGAAAGGAGAAGGAGTGCTGTGCGCCGGGCGGTGTTTGACCACCCGGCGACAGCTTTGGGGAGCGGGACCGACATCGTTCAGTCCCGCTCGGCGCGCTTGGGCGGACGGTTCCAGTGCAAGCCCCATGCGGACTTGTCGTCGGCCGACTGGAAGAGGTTGGCGCGGATCGGATGACCGAAGGTCGGATCGTCGATCTGCAGCGAGACGTAGTCGCCGGCCTTCTCGCCGGTGCGCTTCCACCCTGCACCGATCTCCGCGCCGGTTTCGTTGTTCATGCTGTCGAGAACATGGACACGGAAGTCCGGCGCGTTCTCGGCATCGGACGGTTCGGCCGGAACGATGATGATGTCCTGGTGCAATGAAAGCGTCGTCAGGTGGCCGATGAAGCCGTCATTTTCGCGCGAGAATTGACCGATAACGGGCATGGGTGGTCTCCTTCGGATTGCGGTGGCCAAGGTCATGGGCGTGCCGTCACCGCGTCGGCGCGCGCCAGACGAAGCGGTCATCGCCGTCCTCGTCGGTGTAGAGGGGCGTGGCCCGGCCGATGACCGAGCTGGCGGGGAGCGGGCCGAAGTAACGGCCGTCGAGGCTGTCGCGGACCTGCCAGTTCATCAGGAACAGCTCGTCGTCGGCGATGACGCGGCACCCCTGCCAGATCGGCAGTTCGCGGCCCCGCCGGTCGCGGTCGAGCGCATCGCCGATGGCTTGGCCATCGACGGTGATCGTGTGGCCGCTTCGGCACACGCGTTGGCCGGGCAGGCCCGCGACCCGCTTCAGCAGCGGCACGCCGCGCGGCAGATATCCGCCGTCGGCAAGGAATGTGGCGATCGGCTCCGGCGCCGCCACGGCGACGAGGTCGGTCGCTTCCAGTCTGTCGCTGGCGCTGATCGCATAGAGGCCGATCGGCGTGCTCGCGGATGCATTCCAGATCAGCTTCGGCGCGAAAGACACGATCGACAGGATGCCCATCAGCATCACCGCGAAGTACGTCGTCATGACGTATCCAAAGCGGCTCATGGCATGATCCTCCGGCGCAGAAGGAAGGCACGATGCTGCTGCGCGTCGTAGGCGCGCGGGGCTTCACCGGCCGTCAGACGGTTGTGGACGTGCCGCCAGTGATCGGGCGAAACGTCGATCGCGCCGATGCCCCGCGCCTCGATGGCATCGATGAGTTGGAGGACGCGCTCGACCTTCGGCCAGCCGTCGGCGCGCAACAGGATGTCGCCGCCGGGGCGCACGAATGGCAGGGTCTGGCAGCGCTCGCCCGCAGCGACGGCGCGCACGATGTCGAGGCGCGAAAGTGCGGTGCCGTAGTCGTTGGAGGTCCAGCGAACGAAGGCGAAGACGCTGCCCGGCGCGAACGACACGACGCGCCGGCGGCGGTCGAGGATCTGTTCGGCAGTCTCGCGACCGAACCTGATCCAGAATTCAATTTTCTTCTCGACCCACGTCAACTCGACATGGGTCAGTGCATCTGCCGCAGGCGCGTACGGCAAGCCGCTGCGCAGCGACGTGTCGGCGACACCGATCATCGCGGCTCTCCTTCGCTGGTGGGGAACTCGCGCTCGAACAGGGCGCGCAGCATGTCGGCGACGGTCTGGCCGCGCTGGAAGGCGGCAATCTTGATCCGGCCGCGCATGTCGGCGGTGACGTCGATCGTCAGCCTGGCGGTAAACTCGGCGGCGGGGTCCGTGCGCGGCGACGGACGGTCCGGCGCCTTGATCCAGCTTTCCGGATCGGCCGGTCGGGACGCGAAACTGCGCTTCGAGGACCGCTCGCTCATGCCCCGATTTCCATCACTTCGGCGGCCAAGGCCGCGATCTCCCGCGCGGCGGGCGATGTCTCGTCCTGCTCGGCCGCGAGCCGTCCGGTCTGCACGACATCGGCGAAAGCGATGCGCTGACCGATGGTGGTCAGGAGCGGCGGGGGATCGTGTTCCGCGAGCGTTTCTGCGGTTTCGCGGGCGAGGATCGTGCGGGCGGCACAGCGGTTGAGGACAAACCGCGCCTTGAGGTCCGGTCGATAGATCCGCGCCTCGCTAAGCAGCGTCAGCATCTCGGCCGACGCCCAGCCGTCGAGCGGTGACGGCTGCACCGGGATCAGTACAAGATCGGCGGCGAGCAGCGCCGAACGCATCAGGCCGGCGACACGCGGCGGTCCGTCGATGACGACATGATCGACGTCGCGCGCCAGCTCCGGCGCTTCGCGGTGGAGCGTGTCGCGGGCCAGGCCGACAACACCGAACAGCCGCTCCAATCCCTCCCGGCCGCGCTGCTGTGACCAGTCGAGCGCCGATCCCTGTGGGTCGGCGTCGATCAGCGTGACGCGCTGCCCATGCCGGGCCCATTCACCGGCGAGATGGAGGGCGAGCGTCGTCTTTCCGACGCCGCCCTTCTGGTTGAGCAGCGCGACGATCATGACGGTCTCCCGGCGATCGGGGACTCGTCCACAGCGGCCGAAAAACGCGTTTGCGTTAGAAAGATTCCGTAGGAATCTAGGTTAGATAAGTTACGGGGCTCGCAAGCTGCTGATTCAGCGCGAGGAATCGACGATTCCGGTCCCCGATAGCACGAGAGTCCGGTCCCCGATGGCACGATAGCGCCGGTCCCTGATAGCACGAGATGATTCACAGCTTATCCCCAGGTCGAGTTGTCGAGCGGCGACGGCGGCGCGGGATGCTGAGCGCGTCGGGATCGGTGGGTACGAAGGACAGGATTTCGGGGCCGCCGAGGCACTGCTCGATGGTCAGGCGATAGCCCGGCAGCGGCTGGCGGCGGACGATGTCACGCAGGTCGTAGGCGAAATGCTTGAGAGGTGAGAGACTGCCGGACTTCGCGTGCAGATGCGGGAAGTCGAAGCTCCAGCCGTATTCCTGCTTGCCACCATGCTTGCGAACGAGGCGGTAGAGCCAGCGCTCCAGACCGCCGGTCAGCCGGAAATAGTTGCGGTCGATCGTGAGGACGAGCGCATCATCGAGGACCGCGGCGTAGAACCAGTCGGGTACGATCAGTTCGAGCCCGAGCGGGCGGCCACGGTGATCTGCGCGTTCCTTCCACTCGTTGATCCAGGAGAAGCGGTGCATCCGCCGCTCGGTCGGCTGGCGGATCGAGGTCGCTATGGTGGTGGACTGGAGTCGGTCGAGCGCGGCCTTAAGGCGGTCGTAGTCGCGCAGCGACACGCCGCGGCCGATGAAGTTCAAAATTTCATAGGGCGTCGTCGCCATCAGACGCGACGGGCGCAAGCCGACGTCACGCGCTTCGACGATCTGCGAGGCCGCCCAGATCAGGACGTCCGCGTCCCAGATCGTCGCCATGCCGTGCTCGGGCACGGCTTCTACACGGATTTTCACCGAACCCGCCTTGAAGTCGATCGGCGCCAGGCGCTTCGACTTGGCAAGCGAGAAGAACGGATAGGCCATGAGGTCCTGCGCGTCGCGCGGCGCGAGATCGCCGGGCAGCGCCCGGAACAGATCGAGCTGCGCGCGCTCGCCGGGGTGATAAGGGCGGGACGACATGGCGGCCGTCTCAGCGCGGGAAGCGGCCGCCAGCGGTGGCGGGCGCGGCTTGGCGCTTGGCCGGCAGCACGGTGCCGCCGCGCGGGTCGGAGGTCGAGGTGACGAGTCCCCGATCGGCCCAGCTTTGCAGGTCGTCGACGGAGTAGACGACGCGACCGCCGAGTTTGCGGTAGGTCGGGCCGGTGCCGTAGGTCCGGTGCTTTTCGAGGGTGCGTTCGGAGAGGCCGAGAAAGCGGGCCGCCTCCTGCGTTCTCAGGTAGCGTGGCGGTAGATTGGCGGCTTTTTCGGCCATGGTCGAACTCCGTGGTCTCGCGGGCGGCCGCTGCGGATGAGCGGCGGGTTGCGAGCACGGTGGCGCGAAGACGGCGCCTCGGGCAGAAACGAAGTTAGGAAGTTATTTTCGACACCGAAGACGTGTCAGCGATTGCGGCGCGGACGGCGCAGTAGGGTGCGGTAGCCGCCATGCACCAGTTTCATGCCGTCGCGGACGAGGCGGATGGTGGCTTCGCGGATCGGGCTTTCGACCCACGTCTTGGCGTCGTGCTTGTGCGCGGGGAAGAGTTGCTCGGCGACGGTGCGATAGGTGACGCCCGCGTGCCGGGCATCTACCGCGCGCAGCATCTCTCTCGCGCGCTCGCGCCTCTGTGGCGTCAGGCGCGGATCGGGCGGAACGCGCTTGCCGGATACCGCGTGCCAGAGGCGCTCGATCGCCGTCAGTCGGTCTGGGGTCAGTTCGTCGAACATGACGATCGCGCCGAGGGGCCGGGTATCATCGACATCGGCCAAGGCCACGTCGTAGAGTTCGCCCCGCAGAGCAATGCGGATCAGGCCAACATCGTGCTCGATGAGAGCGTGGGCGTGCAGATCGTCAACGCGGACGGTGAAGTCTCCCGCCGGTCTCGGTCCGGCGATGAATGGGAGCATCGTTGGATCGGTTTGCGGGGTCCAGAAGATCGGCTGGATGAGCGCCGAGTTGCGAGGGTCGGCGACGAAATCGCAACCCCCATTGTTCGGCGAACTCCTGGGCGACGTCCTCGGTTAATCGCCCGATGGAGACCAGTTCCTGATACGATTTTCTGTAGTCGGGATTGCGGCGCAAGAACTCCCAGGCAAGATCGCCGGGTGTCAATGTGCCAATATAGTCATAGGCAGCCTCAGACCGCCAACTTTCATCCTCGGACATCCTTCACCGCCTCCGCGCAATGTTATGCAACGCGAATTATGCAGCGGATACGATTCCCGGTTGAATGAAGCGGGGGAAGAACGAAGTGGCCGCAACGTGATGCGGTTTGTGCATCACCTCAATGCAGGCGGCCCTGAAGAAGCTCGCAGAAGCCGCTTTTCGTCATCCATTTCGCGCGATCGAGATGGCTGCTGTAGACATGCAAGGCGCGCTCAGGATCGGCGCCTGCATCAAGGTTGAACAGCACCGCGACGACCTCCCGCCAGTCTGTGCCCTCGGTCTCAGCATCGAGCAGCCGGACGTAGAGCTTCAGATGAGCGTGGTCGTAAGCCGTGAGTGCCGCGCTGGCCGGCGGCTGATCAAGAAAATCGTCTTTGGTCACAACATCCCCCGGGCAGCATATGTAGCCATTCTGGAGGAAATTGTTAACGATGATTTGACTGGAATGATGCCGCGCGATTGCGCCGCGGGGGGATTTGGCAATGCCGCGCCCCGTCGAGCCTCAGGCTTCCCTCTTCGCATCAACGAGCAGCACTCCCTTGCCCTGATCGGAGTTCAGGAAGACGATGCCTGCGCGTTCGAAAGCCCGTCGCACCTCATCGCGCGTACTCTCATAGACCTCGAGACCGGTGGTGGATTCGAGGCGCTTGAGCGCAGTCAATGAGACCCGGGCCTTGTCAGCGAGCGTCTCCTGTGTCCAGCCCAGCAACGCGCGTGCGGCCCGAAATTGTCGGGCGGTGATCATGCATGATCACCTCCCACACGGACCTACGCGAACGCCAAAACTACGGCTATAATAGTCGCTCTTGGCTCGAAATTCCAGAGATAAGTCCCTGTGAGGGCTTCCTTGGTCCGGATCACGGCGCAACTGATTCGGTTGCTGTCGAAGGTGAAGGCCCCGGCCTTCCGGCCGGGGCCTTGCACGTAGCCTCAGTCGCTGCGGCGGCCGTTGGGGCGGGACCAGATAAGGCTGTAGCCTTCGCCTTCCTCGTCATCGAAGAGGTTGGCGTAGATCGGGGCGTTGAAGCTGGGGTCGTCGAGCTTCAGGCCCAGATAGGCGCGGCCCTCGTTGGAGGTCTTGGACCAGGCGGCGCCGATTTCGGCGCGGCCGACGAAGAGGCGGTGGCTCGGAGCGTTCTCGCCGGTGGCGCGGGCATCTGGGATGATGCGGACGTTCTTGGTCTGGACGCTGAGGGTGACGATTTCGCCGGTGAACTCGTTGTTGCCGGTCTTCTTGAAGGTGCCGATGGTCGCCATGGTAGTTCTCCTTGAACTCTGTTCCGAGCCCGCACCATTGCGGCCTCGATGGCGATCGACAGGCCGGAGGCGATTGACGGCGCACCCCGCAGGGGCCTGACAGCAAAGGAGGGGCTTTCTTGGCTCGCGAGGAATGGCGGCGCAGCCGGCAGGGGAAGAAAGTTTCGACGCCGCTGTTGCGGCATAGGCGATCGAGGCGCAGCCGACCTTCGGCCAGATCAGCCCATTGAAGAGGCCGTTTTGGAGCGGTCGACCTGACAGAGACGCATCACAGGAGAACGTGGCGACCATCCGGCACCGATGGACCGGGACCACGCCGGACACCGCGGTTCAAACCAGCTCCGCCAGACGCTACGTCCCGCCGACTCCTGCCCGTTTGCCCACGGGATCGCCCCCTCCCGGCTCTTGCACCGTCGGTGCGCTGTCACGGCATCGCCCGCAGCACTGTCACCGGGGGCATCCCGCGTCAGTTGGGTTCGCCGTCGATCCGATCAACGCGATTGCAAACGACCCTGCCGACGGGGAGCGCGACACATAAGACATCAACCCGCCGTACTGCCGCCGCCGGCAACGATGTCAGGCGCGCGCGACGTTCTGCCCGGTTGGCCCGGGCGCGGCCATCGCTGTCACGCGGATCAGCGCCGTGGCGCCAACGGCGATTGCCCCGATGACGGAGAAGATGATCTGCCAGGTGTCCGAGGGCATGGTGTGTTTCACGATGCCATGCGTCGCGTGGTAACCCGCCAACGCCGCGGGCGCGACGAAGGCGAGTGTGATCGCGAGCCGTATCCAGAGCGGTCGGATGAAGGCGAGCAGGAACTGCCCGAGGCCGAGTGTGAGTGCGGCAGCGACAAGGCCGACGAGGATCGCGCCGAGCCAGCCGGCGCCGGTCTGATAGGCCCATGTCCCGGCGCTGACGCCGGCGAAGAACGGCAGCGCGAAGACAGCGAGTGTGAAGAGCAGCCAGCACAGGGCGCCGATCGCCGCGATGCTGGAGATGATGCCGATGAAGATCATGGTGGTGTTCTCCGTGAGAGAAGGTCTGACGGTCGCGCCTCCACCACCACCACGGCGCGTTGCCAGTATAGCCGAAGAGAAGGCGGCACGGGAGCGGAAATCCCTGGGACTTCCGCTTGCGGCCCTGTCACCTTGCCCGCGATTAGCGGGCGAAGGGGTCGATCTCGTGAACGATGGCGGCGAAATCGCCGTCATATTCGCCTGCGGGCATGACGCCCATGGTGCCGTCGCCGGCCTGGAAGATGACGATCGAGACCATGAGGGTGGTGGCGAGGCTGAAGGCGAAGGCGTGAGCTTGATTGAGGGACATCTGACCGGCTCCTGTCTTAGAGGCGGGAGACCATCTCCCGCGCGACAGGCGCCCGATGTGTCCGGCCGATGGCCGCAATCACCGCGTAGGCAAAGCCGGAGCGGCGGCACGCTTTGCGTAGTCCGACCCTTTATGGGTTGATGGCGTCAGGCCAGCGGCCGGACCAAGGATCAGCGCGATGGAAGCGGGAGATGGTTTTCCGCCATGACCGGGGCCACGATGGGATAGCCCGCTCAAATGCTTTCGCGCCAAAGGATCGTCGCCATGCTGCCGGTCGTGATGCTGCCGACATGGCCGGGTATGATCATGCAAAGCGCAATTGTCGAAGAGAGCGCCGATGCCGAAACTGCCGAAGAAGACCGACTTCCCCGTCAGCCAGGTGCGGCGCTATCTGGAGCCCGGCCCGATCGTGCTGGTGTCGTCGAAGTGGCAGGGCGCGACCAACATCATGACGCTCGGCTGGCACACGATCCTGGAATTCTCGCCGTCGCTGGTCGGCCTCATGATCTCCGGCGGCAATCACAGTCACCGCATGATCCGCGAAAGCCGGGAGTGCGTCATCAATCTGCCCACGACGGCGCTGACCGATACCGTGGTCGGGATTGGCAATACGTCGGGAGCCGACATCGACAAGTTCGCCAAGTTCGATCTCACGGCGGAAGACGCGAGCGAGGTCGATGCGCCGCTGATCGGCGAATGCCATGCCAGCTTCGAATGCCGCCTTCACGACGATGCGCTGGTCGAGACGTACAATTTCTTCATCTTCGAGGTGGTGAAGGCGCATGTGGCGGCTTCGCCGAAGCATCCTGAGACGCTGCATTACACCGGCGATGGCGTGTTCGTGGTGTCCGGCAAGGTCATCAGCCGCAGATCGCTGTTTCGACCCGAGATGCTGTGAGAGGCGGCGCTCACGCGCCACCTCCCTTCGGGCGGAAGTCGAACAGCGGGATGCCGAGCTTCCTCGCCTTGTCGGCGAGATTGTCCTGAATGCCGGTGCCGGGGAAGACGATGACCCCGATCGGCAGGACGTCGAGCATCTGATCGTTGCGCTTGAACGGTGCGGCCTTGGCGTGTTTCGTCCAGTCGGGTGCGAAGCCGACCTGCGGCACCTTGCGGGTGTCGGCCCATTTCGCCGCGATTTTCTCGGCGCCCTTCGGTGACTTGCCGTGCAGCAGGACCATGTCGGGATGCTTGGCGTGGACCTGATCGAGCTTGGCCCAGATCAGGTGGTGATCGTTGAAGTCGAGCCCACCAGTGAAGGCGATCTTCGGACCGGCGGGCAGCAGCACCTGATTGTCGGCCCGCTTCTTGGCGGCGAGGAAGTCCCGGCTGTCGATCATCGCCGAGGTCAGGTTACGATGGTTGACCATCGATCCGCTGCGCGGTCGCCAGTTCGATCCGGTGTGGCGCTCGTAGTGCTCGGCGGCCTGGTCGCGCATCAGCTCGAAGGCGTTGCGGCGTTCGATCATGGTCTGGCCCTCGGCCGTCAGGCGTTCCAGCTCGACGGCCTTCACTTCGCTGCCGTCCTGTTCGCGCTGGCCGCGGCGCTGCGCCTGCTCGTTGTCGTCCAGCTCGCGCTCGATCCGTTCGTTGGCCCGGTGGAAGACGTTGACGGTCGACCAGAGGAGATCGTCGAGGTCGGGCTCGAGGCGGGTGTCCTCCAGGGTGACGATCAGGGCGTCGAAGATATCGGCGATGGCGCCGGCGACATGGTCGCCCTCCGGAAGTGGTCGAGGATCGGGTTCATCCGTGAAGGGACGGTAGCCGTAAAGCTGGAGTTCGCTGAGAACATGGTCGGTGGGTGAAGAGGCGTGGTGCGGTTCGTAGTCGTCGTGCTCGCTCATGGGATGCTCCGTCGGTTCGACCGCGACCCTCGCGGCCTTCATGGCGACGAAAGCCGGCGGGCGGGCCGGACCTGCATCCGCAGCGGAGCGGAGGGCCGGAGCACAGCGGAGGAGGACGAAGGCGGGCTATTTTGCCTCGCGATGGAAAGCGGCCTGCGGCCGCGCCGGAAAATAGTCCGCCGCAGGCATTGCGGGTTCGGGCCGTTTGCTGGCCGATCGCCCTCTCGAAGGCCGGGGCGCGGTTCTCTCCGACCTGGGGATCATCCGAGCGATGCCGACGACGGTGCTCCCGCCGCCTGCATTCTCCTCGCGGCCTATGCCGCCAGCGCCATGAAGCGTGCGACGTCCTGTGGCGCGATCTGAACCCGTGCCGCTGCCCGGAGACTGTCCAGACCCGCCAAACGGAGATCCTCGTTGAAGTCGCCCAAGGTTGGAGACACCACGACCGCCTCGATCCCGGCCGCATTCGCCCGCTCGATCAACGTCGTCATCGCACCGTCGCCGGCCGGATCATTGTCGCGCGCGATGTAGAGCCGGCGCAGCGTGTCGGGGAACAGGATGGCCGAGAGATGCGCCGCCGAGAGCGCTGCCGCCATCGGCATGGTGGGCAGCGCCATTCTGAGCGACAGCATCGTCTCTATGCCTTCGCCCGCCGCCATTACTTCGCCCGCCACACCGAAGCGAACGGCGTGTCCCAGGAGGTCGCCCATCGCCCGTCTCGGTGTGTCGATCGGGGCTTTGTCCGAGCCGTCAGGGGCTAGCCAGGTGCGATGCGCGCCGGTCTGATGCCCGGCGAGATCGGTGACCGATGCGATCATCGCCGGCCAGGTCTCGGTCGGGGAATGCTCGTCAGGCCGGTAGTAGCAGCGAGGATGGAAGCGTAGGCTTCCGGTTCCGTGCAAATCCGTAATGCCGCGTGTGCGGAGATACGTCTTTACGAGCGTGCCTGAGATCGGCTGCGCCATGGCAAAGAGCCGCCGTGCCGCTTCCGGTGATCCGGATGGTGCCGGTGATTTGCGTTCGCCGTCATGCGGATGGTCCGGTTCGGGATGGGGCATCGACAGGAAGGTGCGCGCCTCATCGGCGACGTCCTTGAAGTCGATCAGGCCGCAGCTCTCGCGGATGACGTCGAGGAGATCGCCATGCTCGCCGGTGGCAGCGTCGGTCCATTTGCCGGCGGCGCCCTTGCCGGTTTCGCCGCCCTTTAGCCGCACGAACATCGAGCGGCCGGGCGTATTGCGGACATCGCCGACCAGCCAATAGCGGCCCTCGCGATGGCCGGAGGTCAGGTAATGCCGGCACACCGCCTCGGCCTGTCTGCCAAGACGGATCGCCAGCTCGGAAGCGTCGTGCCGTGCCATCACGCCGCCTCCCGCTCACTGACGCGCTCGACGGGATAGCGCTCCAGGACCTTGGCCAGGATTGCAGCGCCGGTCGTATCGGTCGGCACGAACATCCGCAGCTTCCACGAGATGATCTCGTGGAACAGGCCATAGGCCCGCAGGCGATCGCGCATGGCGTCGGTGAAGCCCGACAGCTCGATGCGGTTGGCGCCCATGACCCGGACGCGACGAAGCTGAAGACCCTCGTTGAGGTCGACGATGGTCTTCCCGTCCATCAGCGCCATGAAGGCGTCGTCGGGCGTCAGGGTTGACGTGCCGGTCGCGAGCGCGCCCGCCACCCATGCGGGGGAGACGCGGCGACCGACGATGCGCTCGCCGTCATCGGTCTGGAGTCGATAAACCCGCGTCGACTCGTTCGGCAGCCGCTTCCAGATCGGCAGCAAGAGCCCACTGACGACATGGATGGTGCTATAGGCATACTCCGGCACCTCGGCCGCCTCGGCATCCCATGCCGCTGTGAAGGCGATCCGCTCCGCCTGCACCCAATGGGTCTCGTCCATCACCTTGATGGGAATGTTGTGCGCCTCCATCGGCCGGATCAGCCGCACGCGCCGTTCGATCTCGCCATCGTCCAGCATGATGCTGGTGGTTGGTATCTGCACGGCGGCGCGGCCCGAACGCTCGTTGACCAGCAGCTTCGCGCCCGGGTCATCGAGATGGTCGAGCGCCTCGGCCAGCGTCACGGGACGGTTTCGCTGGCGCTGGGTGATGGTCAGCAGCCGAGCCTCGGCCCCGGTGCCAGGATGAACGTGGATCGTTCGGCGGTCGGTGACGATGAAGCTCTCGGCCTGCAGCGTCTCCAGCCCGACGTCGTAGCTGCCCGAAGCGATTGCGCCTTCGATCTTGGCGTTCAGCAGCCGCTCGAACGCGGTGAACAGGACACCCTGAAGCTCGATGGTCAGCGCCAGCAACCTGTTGAGGAACGTCGTGATGGGCGGCAACTCATCCTTGATGCCGGTGGAATCCATCAGCGAGAGGCCCGTGGCATCCTCGAACATCTGGAGTGAGCACCCCTCGACCTTGCCGCGCACCAGCAGCAGGTAGAGCTGCCGCAGGGCGTCGCGGGCGTAGTGGCTCTCCAGATTGTCCTCGGGCCGGAACAGGCCTTGACCGCCCGTCTGGCGCTGGCCGCGCGTGATCGCGCCCAGCGTGTCGAGGCGGCGAGCGATGGTCGAGAGAAAGCGCTTTTCCGCCTTCACGTCCGTCGAGATCGGCCGGAACAGCGGTGGCTGCGCCTGGTTGGTCCGGTTGGTGCGGCCCAGGCCCTGAATGGCGGCGTCGGCCTTCCAGCCCGGCTCCAGCAGATAGTGGACGCGCAGGCGCTGGTTCCGCGCCGACAGATCGGCGTGGTAGCTGCGCCCGGTGCCGCCCGCGTCGGAGAAGATCAGAATGCGCTTCTGATCATCCATGAAGGCTTGCGTTTCGGCCAGATTGGCCGAGGCGGCGCGGTTCTCCACGGCGAGGCGGTCGATGCCGCCGGGGCTGGTCATGGAGTCGGCACCCGACTTGCGGACGATGCGGCGCGAACGTCCCGTCACCTCTGCTACGACATCGGTGCCGAAGCGCTGGACGATCTGATCGAGCGCGCCGGGAACCGGGGGCAGCGAAGCGAGCCTCTCGATCAGGCGGTCACGACGGGCAACGGCATCGCGGCTCTCGACCGGCTGGCCGTCGCGAAACACCGGCCGCGACGACAGATTGCCCTCGCTGTCGGTGAACGGCTCATAGAGCTGGACCGGGAAGGAATGGGCGAGATAATCCAGAACGTATTCTTTGCAGTCGCAGT
>NZ_LXVY01000023.1 GCF_001650735.1 Sphingomonas sp. TDK1
ACCTGCTTCACCTGCTTCACCCATTTGCCGGCGGCCGGATGCTGCGCGACCTGCTCCGGCAGGAGGGCATGGCGGTAGGCCGGCTGCATGTCGCCACGCTGATGAAGCGGATGGGACTGGAGGCGCGTTGCATCGTTCCTGTGCCGGCTGATGCCGGCAAGTAGGATGTTGATACAGGCGCAGGATATGTACGCGCCCGCGCTGCTTGGTCTTTGCATGAATGGATACGCAAGGCTGGGACAGTTTGCCGTATCGCTTCGATGAAACGAGCGTTGTACCGGCGGATCCAGAGTCGCGGACGGTCGCCGGCGCAGCATGTGCGCCGCTGACCGCGAGACTGGACGGAAGACGAGATCTTGGCATGCTGACGAAAGGCGAGCGCCGGTTCCGGCGCGGGCTGCACCTGACCATTGCGCTGTTGCTCGCGTTCACCGCCTTCGTGGTGCTGTTCGAGCCCAAGCGATCGGCGGCGTCGGGTGCTGCGACGCCGCCGATGTGTTCCAGCCGCTAGCGGCGCAGACCGGCTACCGCGCCGCGTTCGCCCGGTCGAGCGCCCGGACGAGGTCGGCGAGGATGTCGTCGATATGCTCCAGCCCGATCGACAGCCGGACATAGCCTCGGGATACGCCCGTGACCGCCTGCTCCTCGGCGGAGAGTTGCGAATGGGTGGTAGAGGCCGGATGGATCGCCAGGCTGCGCGCATCGCCGATATTGGCGACATGGTAGAAGAGCTCAAGCGCGTTGATGAATGCACGGCCCGCGTCGCTGCCGCCCGCGAGCTCGAAGCCGACAAGACCGCCCTGGCCACCGGTCAGCACGCGTGTGGCGCGTTCGGCCTGGATGCCGGTCTGGACCGAGGGGTGGATCACCCGGGCTACCTCGGGGCGCGCCTGCAGGAAGGCGACGACCTTTGCCGCATTCTCGCAGTGGCGGGGCATCCGCAGCGGCAGCGTTTCCAGGCCCTGGAGGATATGGAACGCATTGGTCGGCGACAGCGCCGCCCCCAGATCACGAAGCAGCACGGTGCGGGCGCGCAGGATATAGGCGATAGGTCCCAAGGGCTTGGCCGCCTGGCTCCACACCGCGCCGTGATAGCTGGGATCGGGCGTGTTGAGCAAAGGCTGCCGGTCGGGAAAAGCTTCCCAGTCGAAATTGCCGCCATCGACGATCATCCCGCCGATCGAGGTGCCGTGGCCGCCGATATATTTGGTCGTCGAATAGACCACGATCGCGGCGCCGTGATCAAACGGCCGGGCGATCAGCGGCGCGGCGGTGTTGTCGACGATCAGCGGGATGCCCAGCGGACGGCCGAGCGCGGCGATCTCGCCGATCGGGGCGACGATCAGCTTGGGGTTGGGCAGCGTCTCGACATACCAGGCGCGGGTACGCGCGTCGCTGGCGCGGACAAAGGCGTCCGGATCAGCGGGATCGACGAAGCGGACTTCGATGCCCATGTCCTTCAGCGTGTTGGCGAACAGGTTCCAGGTGCCGCCATACAGGTCGGTGCCGCTGACGATGTTGTCGCCGGCGCGGGCGAGGTTCTGCACCGCATAAGCCGAGGCTGCCTGGCCCGAGGCCACCGCCAGCGCCGCCGCGCCGCCTTCGAGGGCGGCGATGCGCTGCTCCAGCACGTCGGTGGTCGGATTGCCGAGCCGGGTATAGATGTTGCCCAGCTCGCGCAGCGCGAACAGGTTCGCGGCATGCTCGGTATCGCGGAACTGGTAGGAGGTCGTCTGATAGATCGGCGGCACCACCGCGCCGGTGCTCGGGTCGGCGCGCCAGCCGGCGTGCAGGGCGAGCGTTTCGGGGTGCAGCGGGCGATCGGCCATCGTTCTTCCTCTCAAGCGGCGGGTCTATCCTGTCGGGCAGGATGCTAGCGGGCGTCCCCGCGAAGGGGAGATAGATTTCCTTGGGATCGCCCCGCTGGACGCTCACCCGTGGCGGCGGCGCGGCCTCCGGCGCCGCCAGCGCAGCAGGCCGGTGACGAACAGCGCGGTCGGCGCGAGCCCCGCCACCAGCGCGAGCAGTCGCCCAGACATCCCGAACGCCTCGCCGCCATGCAGCGGGTGCAGCCAGTTGACCAGCACATCGCCGCTGCTTTCCGCCAAGCCGTCGCGTACCGCGAGGATCCGGCCGCTATAGGGATCGAGCCAGACATTGGTCCGCGGGAAGCGCCGGCTCGGTTCGCCGGGGCGGGCGAGGTTGATCCGGATCGGTGCGGTCGCCCGCGCGGGCGTCTCGATCCAGGCGAGGCGGCCATCGGGAAAGCGATGCTCGGCGCGCGCGACGAGGGTGTCGAGCGGCAGCGGGTTGCTGGTGGGCGCCACGGTCAGGGCAGGGGGCGTGAACAACGGCGACATCTGCCGGAGCAGGGGCCGGACCTGATCCGGCAGGTCTAGCAGCACACCCGTGCCGGTACCGATGAGCAACAGCACCAGCGTGCCCGCGCCGGTCAGCTTGTGCCAGTCATAGAGCCGCCGTACCGGCGCCGCCCGGCGCTTGAAGTGAAGGCTCCGCCGCCAGCCGCCCTTGCGCGGCCACCAAGCCCAGAGCCCGCTCGCCACTAGGATCAGCATCACGCCCCCGGCGATGCCCATCGCTACCCCGCCGGGCTTGTCGAGCAGCAGCCGGTAATGGAGATCGTAGGTCCAGGTGAAGAGGGTCTCGCCCCAGAAACCGGTGCGGATCGTCGTCTGCCGGACCGGGTCGATCCAGACGAGCAGCGGCGCGAAATCGCGCGCCGCCGTCTCTTTGGGCTTGTAGTAGCGCACCGGTATCGCGCCGCCGCCTTCCGTCACTTCGATCCGCCACGCGCCGGTGCGGGCGGGGTGCTCGCGGTGAAGGGTGTCGACCACGGCCTGCCAGGATGCCGGCCGCGCCCCCGCTGGCACCGCCCGCAGCGCCGGCGACAGCGCTGCGTCGATCTCCGGATAGAAGACCAGCAGGCTGCCGGTCAGCCCGGCAACAGCGAACAGTGCGCCGATCGTCAGGCCGAGCCAGAGATGGACCCGCCGCACCAGCACGCGCAGCGAAGGGCGCGCCGCCGCCATCAGAAGCGGAAGCGTACCGCGCCGTAGAGCGCGCGCGGGTCGGCCGGCCCGTGCAGCCGTTGGGTGCCGTCGAACCAGACATATTCGTAGCGGTCGTTGGCGAGGTTCTTGAGCTGGGCCGAAACCTCGACATGCGCGTCGATCTGGTAGGCGACCTCGGCGTTGAGCACGACATAGTCGCCGAACCGGCCCTGGTTGTTGGCGGCATTGAGCTGGTAGCTCGACTGGCCGTTGCCGGTCAGCGACAGGCGCAGCTTCTCGGTCGGCGTTACGTCGATGCCGCCGGAGAAGACATGGCGGGGAACATGGTCGATATCGTTGCCGGCCTGCGACGGCGTCGCCGGATCGGGGGTGACGACCCGCGCGGTCTGGTAGGAATAGCTGCCCCACAGATCGACGCCCTTGATCGGCTTCAGATCGACCTGCACGTCGATGCCGCGCCGCCGGGTTTTGCCGAGATTGTCGAAATCGCCCGAGGGATCGTTGAGCCGACGCTTGAGCTCGCCGCTCGCGGTCTGCTGCCACAGCGCGACGCGGGCTTCCAGCCAGCGCCCGCGCGCCAGCTTGATGCCCGCCTCATAGCCTTCGTTGATCGAGGGGGCGAGATTGGCGGTGCGTGGCGGCACCAGATAGGCACCCGAGCCCGCCCCGATCTGGAAGCTGCGGCCGTAATTGCCATACAGCGTCACGCCCGCGCCGGGGGTTACCGCGACGCTCATCTTGGGCTGGCTGATCGTGCCATAGTCGTTGATCGGCGCGGTCGCACCGTTCAGCCGGTTGGTGAAGCTGCCCGCCACCCGGTCCACCCGCCAGGCGGGGGTAAGCTTCAGCCAGACGGTCGGTTCGATCACCGCCTGCAGATAGCCGCCATAGACGGTGAGGTCGAATTTCTGGTCGCGGGTCTGGCTGGTCAGCGTCCGGCGATTGGCCAGCCAGCGCAGGCTCTTGTTGTCCTGCACCTGCACGTCGCCGCCGGCTTCCAGCATCAGCCGATAGAGGAAATCGACCTGCGGGTGATAGTGCAGCGCCAGCGTGCCGCCATATTGCCACTCGTCGGCCAGCCGTCGCTGCTGCGCGACGTTCGCCGAATAGCGCACATAGCGGTCGTCACGCAGGCTATTCGCATAGCCGGTGGCGTTCAGCGCCAGTGCATCGTTGAGGCCGCTGTCGAGATGCAGGCTGTACTGGCCGATCCGCCGCGTGCCGCCATCGGTTTCGGAAATTGGATAGGAGATGCGCCGACGGGTGTAGGCGTCTGCATCGGTAAGGTAACCGGGCTCCTGCGCGGTCGCGTCCGAATAGCGGACGATCGCTCCGATCCGCGTGCCGCCGAAATTGAAGAACCATTTGCCGGCCAGGTTCAGGCGTTCGAGATCGGCATGCGCGCGGTAGCCAGTGGTCGAGCGGTAGCCGACCATGTAATTCTGGCTGAAGCGTCCGCGCTCCAGCCCGGCGGAAAGCTGCCCGTCCATCGTCCCGAACGATCCGCCGAGTAGTCGAGTGTCGAGGTACGTGCCGCCGATTCGGGTGGCGATGCTGGCACTGCCGGCGATGGCGTTGAGCCCCCAGCGTGGATCGGCGGTGCCGCGCACCAGCTCGATTCCGGCGATGTCGAGCGGCGATATCATGTCGATCGCGGTCATCGCGCCGGCATTGTCGTTGCTCGGCACGCCGTCGACCAGCAGCTTGACCGCGTTGATCTCGCCCTCGCCGTTGAAGCCGCGGATCGAGAAGCGGCCCGAGGTCGTGCCCTGGTTGAAATCGGTCAGCACCACGCCGGGTAGCCGCGCGAACAGCTCCCAGGCATTGTCGACCGACTGGCGCTGGGCGACATCACCGCCGAGCACGTCGACCGAGGTGAGGACGTTCTCGGTCGAGCGGGCCATGCTGGGCGCGGTGACGACGATCTCACCGATGGTGAAGCGGGTATCGCTTTCGACCGGGGCTGGTTGGGCGGTCTGCGCCAGCGCCGGTCCGGCGATCGCAAGGCATGCGCCGGCGAGTAGGATGGTCTTCAAGAGAGCGTTCCCCTATTTTTCTGGATAGGTCGAGCGTCAGGACGCGATCACGCGCTTGAGCTTCGCCAGCGCGGCGTCCTGCGGTTCCTGGTGATCGATGGTGGTGACGAACCGGCCTTCGCGGTCCATCAGGTAGATCGCGGCGGTATGGTCGATGGTGTAGTCGCCGCCCGGCACGGGCACCTTCTCGTAATAGACGTGGAACGCCTTCACGATTTGCGCGAGCTGGGCATCGGTGCCGGTCAGGCCGATAATCGGCGTGCCGAAGAGCGTGAGATAGTTGCCGATGTCCTGGCGCTTGTCGTGGCCGGGATCGACCGAGACGAAGACGATGGCGAACTTCATGCCGTCAGGCCCAAGCTGCTTGCGCAGCTGCGCCATGCGGTTGAGCGAGGTCGGACAGACGTCCGGGCAGCGGGTGAAGCCGAAGAAGATCGCATAGGGCTTGCCCCGCAGCGACCGGTCGGTGACCGTATTGCCGTTCTGGTCGGTCATCGCGAAGGCGCCGCCGAAGCTCGGGGCGGCGACGGTGGGGGGCGCATCGCGGCGGGTGACCCAATAGGCCGCCCCGCCCGCCAGCGCGAGCAGCAGGAGGCCGCTGATCGCCCAGCCGATCCAGCCCCGCGCGGCGTCACGCGGCCGGGGCGTACCGTCCGGATCAGTGGTGGTCATGCGATGCCTCCCCGGTGAAGCCGACCGGCTCCACCTTGAGCTGGACGGTGATCGCACCGGCCTTCTGGAAGCGCAGCGTCAGCGGCACCGTCGTGCCGAGCGCGAGCGGCGCCTTCAGCCCGATCAGCATCACGTGATAGCCGCCCGGTGCGAGCGTGAGCGTGCCGCCGGCGGGGATCGGCAGGCCGCCAGTTACCGGGCGCATGCGCATCACGCCGCCCTCCATCGTCATGTTGTGCAGCTCGGTCTTGGCCGCAGCGGGCGATACGACGCCGACCAGCCGGTCGTCTGCGCGGCCTTTGTTGGTGACGACGAGGAAGCCGCCGCCATTGCTCTGGCCCGAGGCGGTCTGGCGGGTCCATGGATGGGCGATCTGGAGGCTGCCCAGCGTGAATTCATGGGCGAGCACGGGGGTGGCAGCTGCGATGGCAAGCGTGATGCCGGCGAGAAAGCGTTTCATGGCGTATGTTCCTTGTCGTCAGGAGAAAGTGCGGGCCGCCCGCAAGGCGGCCTGGAGCCGGGGCGCGACGGCGCGGCGATCGGCGGCGGATATGAACTGCCCGATCCGGTATCGTTCGCGCCGCAGGACCAGCCATAGCTCGCAATCGAGCTCGGAGCGGCTGGCGATTTCGAGCCGGGTCCAGAAGACCGGCAGCGCGTGTTCGGTTCGCCGGCCGTGATGGTCGATCCGGACCAGCTCCAGCCGGTCCCCGTGGATACGCAGCTGTTCCTCCGGGACCGGCCGGCGGCGGAACAGGACAAGCGCGACCGCGAGGCCGCCCAGGTCGAGTATCGAGAAGGCCAGGACCGGCCATGCGCCGAGCAGCAGAAATCGCAGCGAGACGAGGATCGCAGCTACCGTCGCCCCGCCCAGCAGGAGCTTGCCCTCGAACGAAAGGGCGGAGCGCGGCGCCGCCATCCGTATCTCGAAGGCGTTCGTTTCGACCGATCCCCAGGGATCCGGCGGCGGCACCGGCGTTGCGGCGGCGCTCATCGCGTCTGCTCCGCTGCGGCGGCGGTCTCGGCGTGCCCCAGCGGGGCATCAGGCATCAACGCGGCGCCGACGCGCAGCACGAGGCAAAGCGCGATCAGACGCCATGCGGATCGTCGGATACGGCGGAGCCAGCCGATAAAGGGCGGCAAGCCGGTCGGTAACGGCGCCCGTGCATGGACGGAGTTGCGACGGGCGAATGCCCGTGCAGCAGGAAACGAAAGCATGGATGGCAGTCCTCGACGCCTGCGGGCGCCGCGTATGCGCGCGACACCCGGTCAGGCCTTGCTACGAGGCGGGACGGCCGGCGGGAGGTCTGCGCCCAGGCGCAGCTTCCCCGTTCAGCCCGTCACGCGGCGGCGTCGATCAGAATGCCGGCGGCCCGCGCAGGGGCGGCCGCAGATAGGGCGGTGCAGCCATGGCCGGCGCGGCCAGCACGCGGATGCCCATCGCCAGCACAAACAAGAGGGCCAGCGCGAGCAGGATCGGGTCAGTTGCCGCCAATGACGGCGCAGACAGGCCGGAAAAGGCGCAGGGCGGTTCGTGCTTCTCGCGATGGTCCTCGCCATCGTGCTTGCCCTGTTCGAGACCGGGGATGGCCATCACCATCGTCATCGGTCCGGTGCCCGAGCACATCCGCACGACCATCCGCCCTTCCGCCACGGTCGGCATGAACCCGACGGGCAGCACGAGCTTCATCGCGAGCGCAAGCACGAGGATCGCACCTGCGACGAGACGATGGCTGGCAACAAGGCGACGTAGCGGCTGCACGACGCTATCCTAGCGCGGGCGGATAAAGTTGTCATGTGTCGGGAGGTGGGAGCCGAAGATCGGCTTTTGATTTTTGACGAGGCGCTTTCGGTCATTGGGCGCGATTTACGTCGACATGGCTTGATGGGGGTAGTTTCCTTCGGGTCCGGCGTAGGGCGGAGCGCAATCGCTGCCGCTTATAATGGGCAACCGAGGCAGCAGCGGATGGCCAGACCACGATTTTCGTCGATGTGGCTCCGGATGGCGGCTCCCGCCACAACCAGTCATTCCATCACGTTCGAGCCACCTCCCAACGGAGCCGATCAATCAGGGTGCGCAGCGATGGGCTAACGCCGCGATCGGGTGACACTACACCGGTCGATTGCAGGAGAAGCTTCGTGTTTCGCTGGCCAAGTCGGCCGGGACCGCATGCCCGGCCGCTAGGAATTGGGCGGCATAAGGATCGGCCATGGCGAGATGGGCGTTGCGGGACTGCCATCCACTGCACGGCCTGCGGCGCGGCGGGACCGGGCAAGACGCTTGGGTCGATAGTCGGGGTCGGGATCGTTTACGGAAGGCAACGCCACGGGCGACAAAGCGGGCGGCGCGGCCTGCGATGCCGGGTGGGTAACTTCTGCGGTTCTGACCCGAGGCGTTCAAGACGGCCGAACCGGCCAAGCGGACGTCCTTGCCGACGCCGTTCATGGTGGTGCGGGCCCTGAGCCTCCACGACAGGAGCACGATCAAAGACGAAATACGACAGGCTGCTCGACGGAACTGCGGCGTTGCTGCATCTAACAAGGCTGAGGGAAGCCTGTGAGTTCAGATCAGCTAGTCGTATGGGTCGGTCGCCACATCCTGCCGCACGAGCGGCAGTTGAGGGTCTGGTTGCGTGCGGCGTTTCCGGCGGTGGACGTGGATGACGTGGTGCAGGAAACCTATTGCCGGATAAGCGGGCTCGACCAGTTCGAGCATATTGACGATCCTCGCAGCTATTTCTTTCGCGCCGCGCGCAACGTCGTACTGGAGCAGATCCGGCGCGAGCGCGTGGTCAGCATCGGCGCCGCCAGCGGCCTTGCCGAACTGGACAACGCCCCCGATCCAGCCCAGTCGCCCGAAGAGATCGTCGCCGGACGTCACATGCTCGCCCGGATCGAGCGGTTGATCGACGCGCTGCCCGATCGCGCGCGGCAGGTGTTTCGGCTCCGCAAGATCGACGGCATGGCACAACGCGACATCGCCTTGCGGCTGCGCATCCCGGAAATCGCCGTCGAGAATGACGTCGCGCGTGGCCTGCTCCGTATCCTCAACCAACTGAGCGAGGAGGAGAAGGCCGAGCTCCCGATCCGGCGTCGGGCTGCGCGGACGGCGGGGCACGGCAAGCGGCGCGAAACCGGAGGGCGGCAATGATCGACGAGATTGCCTGCCGCTGGGCCGCCGCGATCGATCGTGGGCTGAGCGACGCGGAAGAGGCCGAGCTCGCGGCCTGGTTGGCGGAGGATCGTCGGCATCGCGGCGCGCTGCTGCGGACCAGGGCGGCGATGAGCCTGCTCGATCAACGACATGCGCTGCCCGACTGGGAAGAACCATTGCCGGCTCGGCCCCGCCGCCCGCGCTGGTGGAAGGTCAGCGCTGGCGCGGTCGCGGCGGTGTTGGTCGTCGCCTGGGGCGTCGGCGTGTGGATCGATCGTGGGGAGGTGATTGACACGCGGGTGGGTGAGATCCGGAGCATGCAATTGGCCGACGGATCGGTTGCGGTCGTCAACAGCGGGACGAGGCTTCGCGTGGCGTTCACCCGCGCCGAGCGTCATGTCGAGATGACCAAGGGCGAGGCGTGGTTCGAGGTCGCGCACAATAAGGCGCGGCCGTTCGTTGTCGCCAGCGGCCCCTATCGCGTGCAGGCGGTCGGTACCGCCTTTGATGTGCGGCGGGAGGGAGAAGCCGCGCAGGTCGTCGTGACCACCGGCGTAGTGAAGATCTGGTCGGTCGACAGCGTTGAACCGGCGCGGCGTGTCGCGGCGGGCGAATGGGCGGTACTGCAGCCCGGCAAGACAATCGCGACGCGGGCGATGCGCCCTCAGGCATCCGATCAGCAACTGGCCTGGCGCGAGCGAAAGATCGTGCTGGACAACATGACGTTGGGCGAGGCGGCGGCCGAGTTCAACCGCTACAACGTCACCCGGCTGGAGGTTGCGCCGCCACTCGTCGGCAGGCGCGTGGTCGGCTGGTTCCGCATCGACGATGTGGACGGCTTTGCCGTCTCCAGCGCCGCGATGGTCGGGGGGCGCGTGGAACGGATAAACCGGCCGGGCGAAGGGTCCGTCATGCGGATCCTGCCCTGAAAATTTTCGCATCGCCGACGGAAGTTGCGGGGCCGTGCATCCTTGGATCAGCGCCGTACGAAGCGCGTTCGACATTCCAGGGAGAGGTGCCTTGCGCAAGAGCCAGATTTTCAGCGTTTCGATGGTGGCGATCGCCGCCGTCCTTGCGACGCCTGCCGTAGCCGCCCAGACCATCCGCGAGTTCAACGTGCCGCGTCAGCCCGCCGCCGCGGGGCTGGTTCGGTTCGCGCAGCAGGCGAACATCCAAATCATCGCTCCGGGCGACGCGACGAATGGCCAGACCGTTTCGGAAGTGAAGGGCCAGTTCAGCGTCGAGGAAGGGCTGCGCAGGCTGATTGCCCGCAGCCATTTGCGATTGATGTCGTTCGACGGCCGTACCGCAGTGATCGCCGCGGCCGATCCGGTTGCCGCGCGCCATGCCAGCTATAGCGCCCCGCGCGACACGGCCGCCGGCCCGCAGTCGAGTCCTCCTGCTACGGAAACGGCGCAGGCTGAGGAGAGTCCCGAGAACGAAATCATCGTCACCGGCAACACCTCCGACAAGCGCACGCTGTTCAACTCCTCATCCAACGTCACGCTGGCCGGCGCCGCCGACTTGCAGCGGAAAGCGCCGCGCTCCACGGCGGATACGCTGGAGTTGGTTCCCGGGGTGTTCGTGGAGGGTACGGCGGGACCGATCTCCAACAACTATTCGGTGCGCGGCCTGCGGGGCGGCGGTCAGACTTTCATCACGCTGGAGGAAGACGGCATGCCGATCCTCTATGGCGGCGGCGGCGCGGACTTCTATTTTCAGAACGACATCACCATCAATCGCCTCGAAGCGGTCGAGGGCGGCACCTCGGGCGTGCTTGCTCCCAATGGCGCCGGGGCGACGATCAACTTCATCTCGATGAAGCCCAACCACGACCAGGCGACCGCGATGGTGCGCTTCACCGGCGCGACCTATGGCGACCTGCGTGCCGACGGCTATTTTTCGGCACCGATCGCTGATGGCTGGGCGTTTAATGTCGGCGGCTATGTCACCTCGCAAAAGGGGGTGCGGCGCACGCCTTTCACCTTCAACGCCTATGACGTGAAGGCGATGCTGGAGAAGAAATTCTCCAATGGCGGCCTGCTCCGCTTCACCATCAAGAATGGCGACAAGCATTTCCCCTATTACGCCGACATGCCGTTCCGCGTGGCCGCCAATGGCACGATCAGCAGCGTGCCCAGTCTCGATCTCAAGCGGGACGATGTCGGCGGGCGCGGCTTCACCGAGTTTTTGGTCCCCGATGCGCCTGCTACCGGCACGAGCCTGCGCCGGTTCAGCTCCGCAGACGGCGTCCACGTCAAGTCGACCACCTACCGCGTCGACCTGGAAATGCCGGTCAGCCCCAGCGTGCGTCTGTTCGCCCGGGCACGGTATCTGGACGGCTCCTATGACTTCAACGGCATTTTTCCCGGCAGCGGGTCGGGCACTGCGGGGCTAACCCCCGCGCTCAACTATCTGACTCCCGCCCTCTCGCCGCTTGCCGGGTTGACTCCGCTCCAGGGCTCGCCGCAGACCTACTTCCAGGTCGCCGCGCAGCGCTTCCCCGGGGCTGCCCAATATGGGCTGCGCAACATCCGCACGGGCCAGGTGATCGCGGCATCGAACACCACCGCGCTGAACGGCCTGAACGGCAATGGCCTGCTCCAGCAGACCGTCCTCAACCACCAGACGCTCGCGACGAAGGATTTCGGCAGCGACTTCGGGGTCAAATGGGACGCGAGCGGCAGCAACCTCGATAACTCGCTCACCGTGGGCGGCATGGTCTATAATGTTCGCCGGCGGAACGATCAGTCGGCGGTGGCGACAGTCCTCAATGACGTGCGCAACGACTCCAACGTCTACGACATGGTCGCGCTGAATGCGGCAGGCGGCGTGCTCGGATCGCTGACCAACAACGGTATGGTCAATTACGGCAACTGGGGGCAGGGCCTGTTCAACGACGAGATCACCTCGCTTTCCGCCTATTTCAATGACGAACTCACCATCGGCGAACGGCTGCACGTCGATTTCGGTGCGCGCTACGAGCACCAGCATGTGCGGGTCAACATCGGCAACACCGCGCTCGTCAACGCGCCGGTGCCGGCAGGAACGCCGGGTCTGTACGACAATGTCGGCAGCACGTTCGACGGCACCTATACGCGCCAGAGCGCCAATTATTCCGACTGGGCGTTTACGGGGGGCGTCAATTACGAGCTCACCGACCATGTCGCGCTCTATGTCCGCGGTGCGCGCGGATTCCAGACCAATGGCGGCGACACGGGCGGGACCCACAAGCCGACAGAGCTGACCCTGTATGAGGGCGGCGTACGGTTCAAGGCAGCCGCCTTCAACGCCTCGATCATCGGCTTCCGCACCGAATTCCGCGACCAGTCCTACCAGTTCGTCAACCCGGCGAACCCGGCGCAGGCGAGCAACGCGCTGGCAGACAACACCACCAATGGCGTGCAACTCGATGCCATGGTGCGGCCGGTGCAGTTCTTCAGCCTGAGCGTGCAGGGCGTGTACCAGGAGCCAAAGCTCGGCAATCTGCGCTTCGACGGCGTCGCGCAGCCTCAATATGACGGCAACACGCCCGAGCGCACCCCCAAGAAGCTGCTGACCGTCACCCCGTCCTTCATCCTGCCAGGCGGGCTGGGCGAGATCTATGGCCGCTACAAATATGTCGGCAAGATCTTCGCCGACAGCGGCAACGGCATTGCGCTGCCCGATTATGGGGTGTTCTCGATCGGGGCGAGTCTCGACGTCACGCCGCGCCTGAACCTGTCGGTCAGTGTCGACAACCTGACCGACGTGAAGGGCTTTACCGAGGGCAACCCGCGCCAGGGACAGACCCAATCGATCGTCGACGGCTATTTTTACGGCCGTGCGATCGTCGGGCGCAACGCGCTGATCAGCGCGACGCTCAAGCTGTGAGGCTGAAGGCGGGGCTGCGGCCGTCGTTGGGGCTGGCGGCGGCGTTGCTGTTGACCGGTGCCGCCCCCGGTACCGCGCAGGTCGAGCAATATGCGGTGCGCGAAGGGCTGAACCTCAACAGCTTCACGCGTTCGGGTCCGGTCGCGGCACATGTCGTGCTGCGATCGGGCCGGCAGCCCCGGCTGCTCGTCGCCTTTCCGGCGGGCAACAGCGGCACGGCGCTGTGGTTCGAGCCGCTCGCGAAAGATGCCGAATGGCGTATCGAAGGCGCGCCCCGACCGATCACCCAGCGCGACGCCAAGGGACGGCCGCTCCACGGCGTCCGCTTCGTCGCGACGATCGACGCCGAACGCCTTGTCCCGCACCAGGCGGTGCTGTCGAGCATCCGAGTCATCCGCGATTACCAGGCGCTGGGCAAGGCGCCCGCCTCGGTGCTGACCGCACCGCGGCTGACGGGCGATGGCATCCGGTGGTCGCGCGCTCGGCTCGACGGCGCGGCTGGCTATGATCTTGCGATAAACGTCATCGGTGGCCGCGTCGCGGGCGGTGCCATTCTCGCCGGCCGGGACGGGAGGATCCGCCTGGCCGTGACGGCGGTGACGGGCGAGACGCCGCTCTCCCCGCGCGGCGGTACGGACCTGCTCAACGACAAGGCGCAAGCCGATCCGGGTGCGCGTAACGCGCTCACCTTCCTCAGTTATGCCGAGAAATATCTGGCCGGATCGTGGCGGTTCGACACCTATTTCGGGCGCGACACGCTGATGTCGGTCCGCCTGCTGATGCCCGCGCTGCAGCCTGCGGCGGTGGAGACCGGCTTGGAATCGGTACTCACTCGCCTGTCTGCCCAAGGCGAGGTCGCGCATGAGGAGGATATCGGCGAGTTCGCCATCCTCGACCATCAACGGACCGACGGCACCCTGTCCGACGCGCCGGTCTACAACTACAACATGGTCGACAGCGACTATATGCTGGCGCCGGTCGCGCGGGCGTGGTTGCTCGACGATCCGCGCGGGAGGGCGCGAGCGCAGGCTTTTCTGGCGCAGCGAATCGGCGGCGAAACCATGGGGGCGCGGCTTGTCCGCAACCTGCGTTTCGTCTTGCGACAGGCGGCGCCCTTTGCGCGTGATCCGGTGGCCGCGCATCTGGTCGCGCTCAAGCCCGGCATGGACGCGGGCGAGTGGCGCGACAGCAATGACGGGCTGGCGGGCGGCCGCCTTCCCTATGACGTCAACGCCGTACTGATTCCTGCGGCGCTCGATTCCGCCGCGGCGTTGCACGCGAGTGGGCTGCTCCGTCCCTATTTGGCTGCCGGCGATCCGGCTGCCTTCACACAAGCCCGGGCGGTAGCCGATGTCTGGCGTGCCAAGGCGCCACCATTGTTCGACGTGACTCTGTCCGCCGCAGAGGCGCGGCGCGCCGTCAGCGACTATGCGCGCACCGTCGGGGTGCCGGACGCGCCCGCGCTGGCGGCGATCGGCGCCCAGCCCGTACGCTTCCCGGCCATTGCGCTGGATGCGCAAGGCCGGCCGATCCCGGTGCAGAACAGCGATCCGGGCTTCGCGCTGCTGTTCGAAGAGCCTTCCGCAGAGGCACTGGAGGTCATGACGGCCAGCCTCATCGATGCCTTCCCGGCCGGGCTGCGCATCGGTGCGGGCATGCTGGTCGCCAACCCGGCTTTTGCCGGGGCGGGAATACAGCGGAAATTCTCGCCTAATGCCTATCACGGCACGGTGATCTGGAGCTGGCAGCAGGCGCTCGTCGCCGCCGGGCTGGCACGACAGCTCGATCGCAAGGACCTGCCGGCCAAGGTCCGCCACCGGATCGCCCGCGCGCAGTCCTGCCTTTGGGACGGAATCGAGAAGACGCGCAGCGTGCAGAGTTCCGAACTCTGGTCATGGCGCTATGCCGATGGTCATTACCAGGTTGTGCCCTTCGGTGCGGCGGGGGCGGATGTCGACGAATCCAATGCTGCGCAACTGTGGAGCACCGTTTATCTGGCACTTCGCCGGCCGGCAGGCCCGGCGATCGCCTGCACAGGCGGATGACGCTCGCGGGCACGCGTGAGATGTGGCTAGACGGAGCACTATGACCGACAATCGCATTCGCCGGATCGTGATACTGGGTGGCGGAACGGCGGGCTGGATGAGCGCGGCCGCCCTGTCCCGCGCGCTGGCAGGGCAACGCGTCGCGATCACGCTGGTCGAATCCGACACCATCGGAACGATCGGGGTGGGCGAGGCGACCATCCCCACCATCCACTGGTTCAACCAGATCATCGGCTTGGACGAGCGCCAATTTATGGCCGAGACCAAGGCGACGGTGAAGCTCGGCATCGAGTTCGTCGGCTGGAACGGCGAGGGGAGCCGCTATTTCCACCCCTTCGGCACGTTCGGGCCGCCGGGCGACGGCACGATGTTTCTTCATCGCCTCATCCGCGGACGTGCCGACGGCGATACAGCGCCCACCGAGGCCTATTCGCTGACCGCGCAGGCGGCGCGCTCGGGCCGCTTTGCCCGGCCGGTGCCCGATCGCCGGTCGCTCCTGTCAACCTTGGGCTATGCCTATCACTTCGACGCAGGCCTTTATGCACGCTACTTGCGCGGGCTGGCCGAGCGGGCGGGCGTGACCCGGATGGAGGGCATGGTCGGCTCAGTCCAGCAGGACGGCGAAGGCGGTTTCGTCCGGTCGCTGACGCTGGACGACGGGCGCGTCGTCGAAGGCGAGCTTTTCCTCGACTGTTCGGGGATGCGCGGCTTGCTGATCGAGGAGACGCTCGGCGTTGGCTATGACGACTGGTCGCACTGGCTGCCCTGCGACTGTGCCTGGGCAGCGCCGAGTGCCGCGGAAACCCGCCTCACCCCGTTCACCCGCGCGACAGCGGCCGAGGCAGGGTGGCGCTGGCGTATCCCGCTCCAGCACCGGGTCGGCAATGGCTATGTCTTCGCCAGCCGCTTCCAGGACGAAGCGGCGGCGCGCGCCTCGCTACTGGCCGCGTTGGAGGGACCGCCGCTCGCCGATCCGCGCCTGATCCGCTTCACGCCAGGCATGCGGCGCGAGGCATGGCGTGCCAATGTGGTGGCGATCGGCCTGTCTAGCGGGTTCCTCGAGCCGCTCGAATCGACCAGCATCCATCTGATCCAGAGCGGCATCGCCAAGCTGTTGTCGCTGTTTCCGGCGGCCGACTGTTCGCCCCTGCTGGCGCGGCAATTCAACCGGATTTTCGGGCAGGAGATGCTCGATATACGCGATTTCCTGATCTTCCATTATCATGCGACGGCAGGGCGGGAGGAGCCGATGTGGCGCGAGCGGCAGGCAATGGCGATCCCCCAGACGCTCACCGAACGCCTGGCGCATTTCCGGAACTCGGGCCGGATCGTCTTGTCAAGCGACGAGCTGTTCCGCGATGCGAGCTGGTTCGCGGTGCTTGACGGCCAGGGTGAGTGCCCCGGGGATTACAACCCCTTGATCGAGGGGGTCCATGTTCAAGACAATCTCCGCCAATTGGGGGCATTGCGGTCGGACATTGGGCGAGCGGTGGAAGCTTTGCCGGCACTATCGCGTCCATAAGGCGCGCGGTTGATTGCCGGTGGCCTCGACCATCCTGACGCGCTGGATCGGGTATTCCGCGGCTACCCACTAAGCGATCGGGACCATCTTGGCTTTGGATGGCGGACGTCCGCGGGCGATGCGGCGATCCTTGGCCTCCCCGCCATGCATAGAGGGGCGAGAACAATGCATTTGGGTTGCAGGCCTCTCTGTGACTATCGTGAGGCGGCCCCAGCAACCGCCGCTACAGAATGCCACGCGCCGCCCTCACGGGCGGCGTTGTAGTTTGTAGCGAATGCGACCAAATCTTTCACTTTCGCAACCACCTCCGCCTGCGGACCATCCCGCTCGTCCGGGTAGCCGTCACGCTCTCGATGAGGCCCGAAAGAATCCCCGCAGCTTCCGGTCGCGAGGCATCGTCATTGAGCGATGCCCGCAGCTCTGCAGCCTTCGTACGGAACTGCTTCAGCAACTCGCCATACGAAAAGAGAACGGGAGTAGTTGCATTCCAGCCCTTATCCGCATCCCAATCCGCAAAGTGGCTGCGTGCTTGGCAGCCGGATGGCAGCTTACCGACTTTGTAAGCGTTCGACCCGCATCTGCACGATGCAATCGTCCGTTGATGTCGTTCAGCGCTCAAATTGGGCGCCTCTGGCGCTGTAACGGGAAGAGCTGGCGCCGCTTATCCGACGAGAAGTGGCGCCTTGACGTGTCTAGGGCTTTGCGAAGCCGGCATGCGTTGTAGCAAGGCTGAGCGGCCTGCGACCTTGACGACTCCGACGGTAACTAATGCCCTCGATAGGATCCCGCTCTTACACTATTTCCACCTGCCAATCCGCTAAGAAGGCTTACGCCGACTCGTTCAAAAAAGGCGCGATCGGCGGCTGCCTGGGCTCCGTCCCATTCGGGATGCCATTGCACGGCCAGCACATCGGCGCCGCACGGGCGAGCAGAGATCGCCTCGATCAGGCCGTCCTCCGGCGACAATGCCTCAATCGTCAGGCCATCGCCCAGTCGGTCGATGCCTTCGCGGTGGACCGAATTGACGCTGATGCGGGTCCCTTGCGAGAGGCCGCCTAATAGTCCTCCCGGTGTGAGCGTCACATCGTGGCGCTGGTCAAACAGCGCCTCGAACGGGATGTCGCCGGCGCGGTGATGCTCTGCGCCCAGATCACGGCGCAGCGAGCCGCCGAACAGCACGTTGATCTCCTGCAGCCCGCGACAGATGCCGAACACCGGCCGGCCGCTTTCAATCATCCGCTCGGCCAAGGCAAGGGCAACCCGGTCGCGCTGCGGGTCCGCACGGGATTCCGGCACGGCCCGCCCGCCATAATGGTGCGGTTCGACGTCCGACCTTGAGCCGGTGAGCAGCAGCCCGTCCAGACGCCCGGTGAGCGCCGCCACATCGGCCACTTCCACCAAGGCGGGAACCAGCAGCACCGTCGCCCCCGAGATCCGCGACAGCGGCTCGATGAAGCGGCTGGCCACCGCCTGGATCGGCCGGTCCGCCACTTCGTTGCAGCAGAGCACGCCGATCACGGGTCGCTGGGTGGCGGGTGCAGGATCACGGCGGACGAAGCGGGCCACGCGCTCAGTCCGCTGCTTCGGGCTGCGGCACCGTGCGCAGATAGGGGGTGTGCTCGGTCCAGCCGGCCGGGAACAGCGCTTTTGCTTCATCCGCGCCAAGCGAGGGTAGAATGATCACGTCGTCACCCTGATGCCAGTCGGCCGGGGTCGCGACCTTGTGCGCGTCGGTCAGTTGCAGGCTGTCGATCGTGCGCAGCAGCTCATCGAAGTTGCGGCCGGTCGAGGCGGGGTAGGTGAGGGTGAGGCGGACGCGCTTGGCGGGATCCACCACGAACACGCTGCGCACCGTGTTGGTGTCCGAGGCATTGGGGTGGATCAGGTCGAGCAGCGTCGCCACGCGGCGGTCGACATCGGCGATCAGCGGGAAGTTGAGCGCTGCCCCTTGCGTCCGCTCGATGTCGCCGGCCCAGGCGAGGTGCTGGGCTACCGCATCGACCGACAGGCCGATCGCCTTGACGTTCCGCTTGTCGAACTCAGGCTTCAGCTTCGCGACCGCGCCCAGCTCGGTCGTGCAGACCGGCGTGAAATCCTTGGGGTGGGAGAACAGCACGACCCAGCTGTCGCCTGCCCAATCGTAGAAGTTGAGCGGACCCTGTGTCGATTCCTGGGTGAAGTCGGGGAAGGTGTCGAGTATCTTGAGCGACATGGGAATCCTCCTGTGGCCGACGACCGGCAGCCACTAATCTCCCTTATATAGATGGGAATTGGAGCGAAGAAATTATTGGGGCTGCTGAAGCGCACTGGAGGGTCCCCAGGCTACAATTTTAGGCCTGTGCAAGGGCGGTAACGGCGGGCGATTGGAGATTTGGCGAAAAGCCGAGCTTGCATGCGTGCACAGTTTTTGTGCGTCAAAACCCCATTGGTGAGATGGGAGCTTGTTGCTCCACATCTCGCGCGTGTTGCGCGCAGGGGGCTTCACATCACCGCTGCACTGTTCGCTTGCGTTCTCCCGCTGCCCGCCGCTGCGCCGCCGCCGGGTCGGCCCCGACGGTCGGAGTCGCCGGCTTCGAGGCGCTGCCCAAGCCACTGCCGCCAGCCTATGCCGAGAAGGCGACGCAGATGCGGCGGTGAAGGCGGCCTGGCGCCGCACGAAGTCCTTGGTGCGGGATAGCGATCCGCGCTAGTCGAGCCGGAATCCGAGGCCGTGCAGCACGGCACGCAGCGCATCCCGACCGTCGATCGACGCCGCGCCGCGGGCAGGGGTGACGGCCTATCTGGGGCGGACGGTCACCTACAACCAGCCCGCCCGCTATGGGGTGACATTGCGAACGAAGTTCTGAGCCAGACGCCTGCGCGCGCTGTATCGCGAGCGGTAGCGGGCCGTTCGAATGACGGTGGTGCGCTCCTTGGGGCCGAGCCTAGGCGGGGCGGGCCCCGTACGGTGTTTCGGCGGTCAGGACCGCTCGCGCAGATAGGCCAGGCACATGCGCGCAAGTTCGCGCTTCAGCGATTCCCAGTCATAGTTTCTGGCCGATTCTGCCGTGGACCCAAGGCTCAGCTCACGCGCAAGCGCCGCGAAAATGATGTGATAGACCGAATCCGCTTTCAGCGCCGCATCGCCGCCGATCTCGTCCGAGAAGCGCAGCATTGCGCGATGGGCACCGGCCGCCGAGCGGTCCGCTACCTGCTTGCCCGGGGCCGAGATGAGCGGATCGAATGCCGCGCGGCGCATCGCCAATCGCAGCAGCGGTGCATTGACGCGGAGCACCTCGGCATATTCGTGGACATAGCGCGGCACGAATTCGCCCAGGTCGTGCGCTTCATTGGCCAGGCGCTCGAACATCGCCTCTTCCGAGGAGGCAATCTCTTCCAGCGCCTCGCAGATCACCGCACGGACCAGATTGTCCTTGGATTCGAAGCGCAAATAGATCGAACCGATTGAGACGTTGCCGCGCTGGCTCACCTCGATAAGCGTGAATTCCTCATCCCCCCGTTCCAGCATCAACGTCCGCGCGGCTGCGAACATCCGCTCGTACGACGCCTTGCTGCGCCCCTGCTGGGGCACGCGCCCCACCTGCTCCACGGCGAGGGGGGAACGCGGTTTCCTCTTGGTCGACTGGCTTGACATCGCGCGCAGACAAACCCTATCAAAATAGGAACGTCAATTCTAATTGTCATGGGCCCGAATCAAACGCCCAGGCATTTTTTGGGAGAGTGGCCATGCGCTTTTCAGTTTTCTTGAATGCACGCTCGACGCGCCCTGACCAGGATGGCCGCCTGATCACCGACCTGATCGATCACTCCGACCGTGCCGCCGCGGCAGGCTTCGACGCCATTTTCATGCCGGACCATCACTTCAACGGCTATATGCCGGTGGCCAGCGACAGCTTCATCCTGGCGGGTTATCTCGCCGCCAAGCACCCGGATCTGCATTTCGGCTTTTCGGTCGTATCGGTGCCGTTGCACCACCCGGTGCGCTTTGCCGAGCGGATCAGCATCCTCGACCATCTGACGAAGGGCAAGTTGCTGGTCGGGGTCGGATCCGGCACAACGCCGGAGGAAATGATCGGCTTCGCCGTGAACTACAAGGACGCGGGCGCGATCTCGGAAAAGAACCTGGCGCTGGCCGAAGCTTTGTGGGCGAAGCAGATGGACGATCCGGCGATCGAGATCGACAACGGCCCGCATCAGGGGCGTGTGCTCCAGCGGATCACGCCTGCGCCCTATGGGGAGAAGCACGCCCGGCTGATGCCGGTGGCGATGAAGGAAAGCAGTGCGCGGCGCGCGGCGGTCAACGGCTGGCCGGCGTTCATCCCGGCGTTCACCCCGCCGCAGATCTATGGCACCGAACCCTATGCTCATGTGAAGAAGTATTTCGATACCTATAAGGGCATGCTGCTCGAAGCGGGGCATTCGGATGCGGTGATCGCCGAGGCGCTGAGCTGGAGCACCCACAGCTACCAGTGCGTCCACCTCGCCGAGACCGACGCGCAGGCGCGAGAGGAACTGGAGATCATCCTCCAGGGCTATCAGGACGCGGTTGACCGCGAGAACGAGTTCAATCGCCGCGCCGAAACCGGAGACGCCAACAAGAAGACGGACGTCAATATCAGCGCGCTGCACGAAGGCTGGATCGGCACCTGGTGCCTCTACGGATCGCCGGAGACGGTGATCGAGCATCTGCGGCCCTATGCCGAACTCGGCATCGGCAACATCCTGTGCGGCACCACGACCGGACCGCTTACCGAGCGGCGGCTCGCTTTCGCCAACCAGACGCTCGACCTGTTGTCGCGCAAGGTGATGCCCGCCTTCAAGGGCCGCTGAGCGATGGCCCGCAGGATTGTCGGGATCGGCGGCACGCTGCGCGCCAATTCCTCGAGCGAACTGCTCGCGCGGGCGGTGCTCGCCGAATGCGCGCGACGGGGGGCGGAGACGCGCATGTTCGGCGGACCGGCGCTTGCGCAGTTGCCGCACTTCAACCCGGAGGAGCCGACGCGAAGCCCCGAACAGACCGAGCTGGTCGCTGCCGTCCGCGCGGCGGATGCGCTGGTGATCGCGACGCCCGGCTATCATGGCGGCGTCTCGGGCGTGGTGAAGAACGCGCTCGATCTGCTGGAGGATACGCGGGGGGACGCACGGGTCTATTTCGACGGGATGCCGGTGGGATTGATCGTTTCCGCCGCCGGCTGGCAGGCAGGCGGGGTTACGCTGGCGGCGCTGCGCGGCATCGTCCATGCGATGCGCGGCTGGCCTACGCCGGCCGGCATCGCGCTCAACTCCATCGAGCAGAAGCCGTTCGATGGCGGCGGCACGATCGTCGATCCGGGCGTGGCCCAGATGGTCGCGGTGCAGGCGGAGCAGCTGATGGCGTTCGCACTCGCGCCGGTCGCTTGCGAAAAGGCACTATGATGCGGGAACCCAGCTTCGAGGAGCGCTGTGCGCTGACCGCCGGCGCGGCGATGTGGCAGAGTGTCGCGGTACCGGAGGCGGGCATCCCGGCCTTCACCATGGCCGACGGGCCGATGGGCGTGGCGAGCGGCAATGTCGACGAACGCGATGTCTCGCTGCTGACGCCGTGCCCCACCGCGCTGGGCGCCAGCTGGGACCGGGAGACGGCGCGGGCGATGGGGCGGGTGGTCGGCGGCGACGCGGTAGCGCGCGGCGTCGACGCATTGCTCGCGCCCAACCTCAACCTGGCGCGCAGCCCGCTGGCGGGACGCGCCTTCGAGTATTTTTCGGAGGATCCGCTGCTGGCCGGTGTTCTTGGCGCAGCGTGGATCGAGGGTCTGCAATCGACCGGGACGGGCTCCATCGCGAAGCATCTTGTCTGCAACGACAGCGAGACCGCGCGCGACACGGTCGACGCCCAGGTCGACGAGCGAACGTTGCGCGAAGTCTATCTGCTGCCTTTCGAGATGGCGGCCGGTGCCGGCTGCGCGGGCATGCTCGCGGCCTACAACAAGCTCAACGGTGCCTGGTGCTCCGAGCAGGCCCATGTGCTGACCGACATCGTCAAAGGCGAGTGGCGCTTCCCCTATCTGATCATGAGCGACTGGTTCGGCACGCATTCGACGGACGGGACGATTGCCGCCGGGCTCGACCTGGAGATGCCGGGGCCGGCGCGCTTCATGGGGCCGAAGATCGCTGCGGCAGTGACCGCGGGGCTGGTCTCGATGGACCGCGTTTCCGATGCGGCGGCCAGGGTCGCTGCGACCGCCCGGCGGGTTACCGGCGCCAAGACCACGCCGCTCCCGGGAGAGACGACCGCGGCGATGTTGGAGGACGCCGCGGCGGAAGGCTTTGTGCTGCTGCGCAACCAGGGCGGACTTCTGCCCCTCGCGCCCGATCGCGTAAAGCGGATCGCGGTGATCGGCCCGAACGCGGCAGCGCCCTGCTATCAGGGCGGCACCTTCGCCAAGATCGCGGTCGCGCCCGACACGCCGACGCCGATCGAGGCGATCCGTGCCCGCTACGGCGATGCCTGCGAGATCGTCTACGAACCCGGCGTCGATCCGCAGCCGCGGCTGCCGTCGATGCCGGTGCAGCCGGCACGCGATCTGGGTGACGGTTGTACCAGTGGCATGACGCTCGACTATTTCGCCAGCACCGATTGTTCGGGCGAGCCGCTGTCGAGCGAGACGCGGGCAACCAATTCGCTGGTGTGGTTCGTCGGGGTACATGCCCAGGGGCGGTTCAACGAACCCGGCTCGATCCGCGCGACCGGCCGGTTCACGCCCGCCAAGGACGGCGTGCATCTTTTTTACCTGGGCGGCACCGGCGTGGCGCGGATGCTGATCGACGGGCGCGAAGTGCTGCGTGCGGGCCGGGAGCTGGCCGCCGGTGACGTGATGGGCGTGCTCAAGGCGGGGGATGCCGACGCCGTCGAGGTGATGCTGAAGGCCGGTCGCGAGGTGATGGTCACGGTGGAATTCCACTATCTCGGCGCGCGGGTGCAGGGGCTGTGGTATGGGATCCGAACGCCGGACAGCCCGGAGGCGATGCTCGCGCGGGCCGTCGAGGTCGCGCGATCGGCCGACGCCGTGTTCCTGGTGATCGGAGAAACTTCGGATTCCAGCGTCGAGAGCAAGGACCGACCGGACACCCGTCTGGCGCCCGAACAGCTGCGACTGATCGAAGCGGTGTGCGGGGCAAACCCGCGGACCGTTGCGATCGTGAATGTCGGGCACGCCTTCGACGCCGAATGGGGCGGGCAGGCGGCGGCGCTGCTGGTCGCTTGGTATCCAGGGCAGGGTTTCGCGCCGGCGCTGGCAAGCGTGCTGGCCGGCGACCGCGAGCCCGGTGGCCGCATGCCAATGTCCATCGCCCGCGCCGAGGCGCATTATTGCGGCTATGGCGTCACGCCCGCGGCCGATGGCAGGCTTGTCTATGCCGAGGGTACCAAGCTCGGCTATCGAGGGCTGATCGCCAACGATACGCCGGCCCGCCACGCGCTGGGCAGCGGCTTTGGCTATGCGCGCTTCGCATGGTCGGATGCGTCGGCGGTGAACGACGCGGTGACGGTGACCGTCACCAATATCTCCGATCGCGCGGGTGCCGAGGTCGTACAGGTCTATCGCGACGCGCCCGAGTGCGCGCTGGTCGGCTTCGCCAAGGTGCGACTGGCGCGCGGCGAAAGCCGTCGCGTGACGGTGGAGCTTGAAGCCCGCACGCTGCGCATCTGGCAGGGCGGGGAAGGCTGGCATTCGCTGCGGGGTGAAATCGCGCTTCGCGTCGCGCGGTCTGCGGAGGATCCAGGAATAGCGGTGACGCTGCTCCGGTGACGTTCCGAAGCGCGCGCGTCCTTTTCCTGCTCAGGGGGCGGTCGCCGACCCAGTCAGGGTATCTGGTGCGCGTCCAACCAGGCAAGGGTGGCCGGCATATGGCCTTTGACGGCCTGTTGGCGGACGGTGCCGCTCGCGTCCCTGGCGCGCGGGTCGGCGCCCGCACGGAGCAGCAGCAAGGCGACCCGGTCGTCCTCCGTGGATAGCAGGGCGGTGGTGCCCTCCACGTCCCGCGCATTCGGGTTTGCGCCGTGCGCCAGCAACAGCTGCGCGAGCGCTGGAGAGTTGCAGCCCATCAATGCCGTCCAGCCGATGCTGCTTCGGGCCTCGAGTGGGACGCCGAGTTCTACCAGCGCGCGCGCGGTGGCCAGTTTCCTTTCGGGCTGCTTCTCGCAACGGGGCGCCATGCCCAAGAGTGATGTCAGCGCGCTCCCTTCCGTACCAGGCCTGCGCGGATCGGCGCCCGCCTTGACCAACGCGCGAGCGATCGCCGGACTACAGCCCAGTCGATTGAAGGCGCCGGTCAGGTCTTGTGCGGACACCAACGCAAGTGCGTCACGCGCAGATAGCGCGTCGAACAGGCGGTCGCTGCCGGCCTGGGCTGCGGCTTGCACAAGTATCGCCGCCAGTGTCCTGTTCCCTATTCGCGCACCCAGCGGTACGCCCCGGCCGACCAGCGCGATCAGGAGCTTTTCGATATCTCCGGCCGGACGATAGCCATCTAATCGGGATGCGGCAGCCGCCGTCAGCGTCGCGGCGACGGAAGTGTGATAGTTGAAACGGGCCGCGTCGAGTTCGGCCAGGGTTTCGAGATTCCCGTCCACCCATCGCGCGGTGCCCGCGACGGCATCGACGGCATCTTCCAGATCCCGAACGGCCTGGGGCATCCCGGCTTCGATGCCGATGTAATCGGTGACCGTCTTGCTAGTTTTGCCGACTTGTACCGTGAGGACCTGGGTGGGGTTATCGGTAGCCGGATAGGTATATTCGTCGCGAAGCCCAAAGAAATGTGCGTCGCGAAACCGATCGAGCAGGCGCGCCACCCCTGCCGGATCGACCCGCGCGAGGTGACGGCCAGGCAGCAGAACATTGTTGCCGATAGTATCGAGATGGGCCTGCGCTGCCGTCCCGGGGGAATGGTATTCGCCGGAGTCGAATTCGACCCGTCCGTCGCCGTGCACGGTCACGCGATAATCGGGGCATTGCCCGTAGCAGGCGGTGCGCTGGAGCGTGATCCGAAAATCTCTCGGCGCGGCGGCGGGAAATGCAATCGTCCTATTCGGTGGAATAGGCCGTCGTCGATAGGCGATGCTGACGCGACCTACCACCTGCGCGGGCCGGCCTTCGAAGGTCTGCGGACGGAACGTCCAGGCACGCACCGCCTCCATCGCCGGAGCCACATCGAGCTTTTCGAAATTGTCGATCGGTTGGGCGGCAATCACCTTTCCGGCGGTATCGATTGTCACCCGGAACGAGAGGGTGGAGAAACTGCCTTTCTCTGCAAAAACGGTTGTCTCTCCGGTACGCCGCTGATCGTCCAGCGTGTAATATCCAATCGTCGGAGCTGCATCGGTGGGACGTCGGGGAGATGCCGTGGCCACCCAGCATAGGGCGCAACCTGCCAATACAGCCGCGAATCGCATACCCCTCTCCCCCGAGCGAAGGATGGCGCTCCCGGGGGAGGGTGGCAATGTGGGAGTCAGGCTGCCGCCACCCGCAGCGGGGCACGGGTACCGAGGCCGAAGCCCACCGCTGCGCCGCAGATCCCCACCAGTCCCAGCGCCAGGAAGGCGCCCTGCATCGATCCGGCCGCACCGGCGATGTTGCCGACGATGATCGGCGAGATCGCCTGGCCGAGGAAGAAGGCGCTGGTCCAAACCCCCATGCCCCGCCCGCGATGGGCGAAGCCGAACTTGCTCTGCGACCAGGCGATCAGCGCCGGTATCGCCATGCCCGCGCCGGTTTGTTGCAGCGTCATGCCCAGCTGCATCGAGGTGACGGAGCGGGCGAGGCCGATCGCTGCCAGTCCCAGCCCGAGCATGCCGAGGAAGCTGGCGATCTGGACGGCATTGTTGAAGCGCGAGACGAGGCGAAACAGGATCGACCCCACGACAATGAACAGCGCCGGAATCACCGTGAGGGTGCTGACCTGGAGCGGATCGGTTACTCCCACTTCCTTCCAGGCGATGCTGCCGTTCACGATGAACACGTAATAGAGGACCGACGCGAACAGCGTCACCGCGGCTACCAGCATCGCTGCACCGGCAGGGAAGGGCCCCGGCGCTTCGACCGCGCTCGTGCCTTCCTGCGCCACTACCTGCTCGCGCTTGGGTTCGAACAGGAAGAAGTACATGGACAGAAAGATCGGGAAGGCGACCAGATAGACGAGGAAGCCGCCGTTCCAGCGCACTGCGGCGACGCTCGCGACCAGCACGAATACGGCCGGCTGCAGCGCGGGGCCGACGATACCCTGCAGCATCAGCCAGTTGCGGCGGCTGCGATCGGCCCAATAGTCAGCGATCAGCGTGTTGACGATCGTCAGGATGCCGGCTTCGCACACGCCCAGCGCCAGCCGGGTGGCGATGATCGAATCGAGGCTTTCGAGGAAGAAGGGCGCGGTGCCGGCGACGCCGTAGAAGAACGTGCAGGCCAGGAGGATTCGCCGACGGCCGAAGCGATCGCACAGCACGCCGGCAAAGGGTGCGAGCAGCGCGATGGCATATCCTGGCGCGGTGACCATTGCAGGCACCTTGATCGCGGCGTTGGGATCGTCGTGAAAATGGCCGATGATCGAGGCGACCACCGGGAACATGGCGATGATCGCGAACACCGGCAGAAAGCCAGCGATGATCATCGTGAAGCCCTGCGGCTTGAGCGTCAGCTCTGCCCAGAACGCGCGAATCGCCTTCATCCTCTCTCCAATCGCTCTTGCGCCGGTTTCCGAGCGCTTCCTTGTCATTGCGGAATATCAAAATAGAACGAGCATTTCAAAATCAAATTGCGACGACAGGGGACCGGGCGCACATAAAAAAACGGGCGCCGCCGGCCAGCCGGGGCGCCCCGAGGAGGAGACGGAGATGCGCTCAGGCGGCGAGCGCAAGTTCCTTTGTGTCACGGGTGGTGGGGACGAAGGGCAGGTAGCTCACCCGCATCCGCACCGCGAAGGTGATCTTGTGGGGGCCGGCTGCAAGCCCGCCTGCCTTCAGCGCGATGATCCGCGCCTTCTCGCCAAAGTTCCAGCGATCGTCATAGACCGTTTCCATCTGGTCGAGCGTGTACGTCTTGCCGCGTACCGAGAAGCGGATGTTCTCGCGCGGGATCTCCTCGCCGTCGACGCTGACCTGAATGTCCTCGATCATCGATAGGCCGAGGCCGCGATAATATGGCAGCCGTCCGAGAAAGGCGAAGCCCACCGTCGCGCCGCCTTCGACGACATTCTCGAACAGGTCGGTGCAGATCATCTTGTTGTCCATCATGGGAAGGCGCTCCTCAGGCTGCGATGGGGGTCTTGAGCGACGGCACGGCGGCTTCGCCCAGCAGCCGCGCTAGCATCACCTGCTGGCGGCGGACTTGCTCTACCGAGTCCGGTTCCTCAGCATCCTCGATCCAGCGATTGCCCTCATATTCGGAGCAGATATAACCGCTGTAGCCGCCCTTCTGGAGCACTGCGACGATCTCGTCATAAGGGATCGACGGTTCCACATAGTCGGCCGTCATCTCGTAGAACTTGCCGTGCACATTGTGGATGCGGTGCATGTAATCGAGCATCCGCTTGGGCTCGAACGCGGCATTGTGGCGCATCACCTCGGCCATGGCGATGGCCGGGCCGGTGCCGCCCATCTGCTGGACGTTGAGAATGACGTACTCGGAGAGGACGCGGTCCGCATATGCCTTCTCGACATAGTCGGCGATGTGCGTGGGCACGCCGACCCGCAGGAACTTCTCCTTCCACACGCGCGGATAGGCGTGGAGGAACATGCCCATGTCGGGGAGGAAGCCGAGCGCGTCCGATCCAGCCTTCTCGAAGGCCTCGGCATGGCGAATGATCCAGGGATGGTCGAAGTGCAGCGGCGCGTGCACCTCGATCAGGATCTTGATGTTCTTTTCTTCGGCGTAGGGCGCGGCCGCGACCAGCACCTCCGGCGCGATCGAAACCAGCGCGCGGATATACTTCATGCCCAGCCGGGCGCCGAAGTCGATATCGTTCTTCACGCTCGCGACCTGCTCGTCGAACGGCATTTCGCGGCCCTTGTAGCGCTTGTAGTCGAGCATGAAGTCGTGGCTCACCGGCGTGGTGCCATAGGCCTGCATCAGCCGGTGCCATTCGGCCACCGCCGTGTCTTCCACGCCGACTTCCGGCCAGCCCCAGAAGGTCTGTTCGCCGATGATCTCGATGCCGTTTGCACCGAGTTCGGCGCAGGTGCGCACGCAATCTTCCAGGGACATCTTGCCCTGAAACGTCTCGTTCTGGAAACTGTAGAGGCTGACGCCCCGCTTGATACCGCTCATCGCATTCACCTCTTCAAATAGCGTGGATCTCGGTGAAGCGGGGGAGGTGGCGACACCCTTGGCAGCGGGCCCGCGCCTTTCTTCAACCTCTCCCCTGGGGCGCTGCACGCCCTGATTGGAATGAATGTTCTATATTACCATCGGCGCGTCAACCCATGGTTTTACGGGAGGGCCAGAACAGGATGCACAGCGCCTGCAGCGACAGCAGCAGCAGCGGCGCGCCGTAATAGGCCCAGCGGATCGTCTGCACTGCGGCAGGGGTAACCGCCCCCGGCGCATATGCGGCATAGGCCAGCGCATAGGCGATCGCCGCCGATCCCAGCGCCATGCCTATCTTTGTGGCGAGGCTGACGCCGGCCGAAAGCAGCCCCTCGTTGCGGCTGCCGAATCGCGCTTGGTGATAGTCGACCGATTCGGCGATCATCGTGAAGATCGCGGTGATGGTGATCGAGGTCGCCATCGACGCCGCGAGGTACAGCGCCAGGAAGGCGATGGGCGACGCCTCGGCAAAGGGCAGCAGCGCGAACAGCAGCAGCGACACTCCCAACGCGCCGAGCGAGCCGCCGCGAATGCCGGTACGCGACAGGATCGGTGGCGCGACGAACGCCGCGAGCAGCAGCATGCCCGAAATCGCCGGCAGCATCACCGAGATCATCCAGGGCCGCTTGAGCACCTCGATCGCGAAGAAGGCGGTGACCGACAGCATCGCACCGAAGCGCACGAAATAGAGGAGCGTGAACAGGAAGCACACCCACCAGGCGCGGTTGCGCAGCATCTCGCCGATGGCGGTAGGGGCGGGTGCCGGGGCGGCATCGGCGTCGCCGACATGGCGCTCGCGGCAGTTACGGAACAGCGCAAGCATCGCGCCCAGCGCCAGCACGGCGAACAGCAGGGCGGTAAGCAGGAATCCCCTGCGCTCGTCACCGGCGCCCAGCAGCCCGACCAGCGGCATCGTCGCGGCCGTGCCGAGGATGACCGAGATCGACGTGCCGATCGACCGCATCGAGCCGAGCTTCAGCCGCTGGTCGGTATCCGCGGTCATCATCGGCAGCAGCGCGGTGTAGGGAATCGAGCCGAACGACATCAGCAGCCCGAGCAGATTGAAGGTTACAAAAGCCCAGGCGAGCTGCGCGTTCACGCTGCCGCCCGGCACCAGAAAGATCGCCACGAACACGACTGCATAGGGAACCGAGGTGAACAGGATATAGGGGCGGGCGCGTCCCCACCGGCTGCGCGTGCGGTCCAGCAGCACCCCCACGCCCAGATCGACGACTGCATCGAACAGCCGGGCGGTGAGGAAGATCGTGCCCACGGCCGCCACGGGCAGCCGCAGCACCACCGTGTAGTAATAGAGGAGGAAGGCCCCCACCATGTTGTAGGGGAGGCTGTAGCCGAAATCGCCGAACCCGTAGCTCAGCCGCTCGACCAGCCCCAGTCGCGGTGCGCGCGGGGGCAAGGCGACCAACATGCCGCCCTCAGAGCCCGAGCGCCGCGCGGGTCGCTGCGAGCGATTCGGCCGGGGGCAGGGTCGGCCGGTATTCCAGACCGATGGCGCCGGTATAGCCGAGGTCGCGCAGCGTCTGCATCGTTCTGGCCCAGTCGATCGTACCGGTGCCGGGCTCGTTGCGGCCGGGCATGTCGGCGACCTGGACATGGTGGACCAGATGCATGCGACCGCGCAGCACCGTTTCCATGTCCTCGCCCATCACCTGCGAGTGATAGACATCGTAGAGCAGCCGCAGATGCGTGCTGCCGACGGCCTCGACCAGGTCGAGCCCCTTGGTTGTCGACACCAGCCACATGCCGGGATGCTCGACCCGGTCGTTGAGCGGTTCGAGCACCAGCATCACGTCGGCGGCCTCGGCCAGCACGGCGGCCCGCTTGAGCGCGGCGACGGCAGCGGCGAAATGCGCCTCCTCGCTGACGCCCTCGCGGGTGAAGCCGGAGGCGATAATCATCGGCGGCGAGCCGATCGTCTTGGCGGCGGCAAGGCTTTCCTCGACCGCCTTGGCGAACTCGTCCTGCTGCGCCGGATCGACCAAGCTGCGGCGGGGATCAACGCAGGCGCCGGTCAGCCGGCTGCCGGTTTCACGCAGCGCCACGGCAACCGACTCGAGGTTCTTGTCGCGCCAGAGGTGGAACTCTCCCGCCGCATATCCTGCGCTCGCGGCGGCGCGGATGCGATCGCCCATGTCCGCGCAGGTGTCCGAAAACATCCATTCAATGCAAGGTGATAGCTGCACGTCATCCTCCCCGGAGCGGCACGCATTTCGGTTGCGCGCTCACTGCCCGCACCGCGGCGTTGCGGTGTATGAGTATTAGAATATGCATTCTGTTTGATGGGAGTCAAAGCATTTTTCCGTAGTTGAGAACGCTGATTCGAATCTGCTTGACATGGGGCGACAGACGCGATTTTTTAGAACGCATATTTTACTTCAGGTGGCGCAAAGCCGCCGAGAGCGGGAGAGAGATCATGAACGGCAGGACCGTGCTCGTGCTGATGGCGAGCGCCAGTGCGCTGGCAGGCGGCGTCGCCCAGGCGCAGACCGCGCCGCCGGCACCCCAGGACAGCACGCAGCTCACCGACGAGATCATCGTTACCGCGCAGAACCGTGCCCAGAGCGTGCAGAACGTGCCGATCGCGATCTCGGTGATTTCCGGCGATGCCCTGAAGGACAAGGGCGTCACGGACTTCACCTCGGTGCAGAAGGTCTCGCCCGCGCTGCAGGTGACCAACGATACCAACAACACGCGCGTTTCGGTGCGCGGGGTCGGCTCGCTGACCAACAACGAGGCGCAGGACCAGTCGATCGCGGTCAATATCGACGGCGAATACATCAACCGCCCAACCATCCTGAACGCGGCGATCTTCGACCTCGATCGCGTCGAGGTGCTGCGCGGGCCGCAGGGGACGCTGTACGGCCGCAACTCGACCGGTGGCGCGGTGAACTTCATTACCCGCAAGCCCGGCGACACCTTCGCGGTCAACGCGTCGGCGAGCTACGGCAATTACAATCAGGTGCTGGTGGACGGCGGCGTCGACGTGCCGCTGGGTGATGTCGGCGGGGTCCGGGTCGCCGGCTTCTACCGCTCGCATGACGGCTATACCACGCATCCGAACACGCCGTTCAGCCCGACCTCCGCCTTCACCCCCAGCAAGACGGCGGAAAGCGATACCGACAATACCGGCGGCGGTCGCGTCAGCCTGCGCCTCAAGCCCGCGGCGGGCTTCACCATCGACGCGGCGGTGGAGCATGTCGAGCAGACGCTGATCCCGGCCGCCCAGGCCTGGCAGGACATGGCGAGCGCCGCCAACAATCCGGGTTCGAGCACCACCAGCTGCGCCAATGGCTGGGCGGCGGCCTATACCGTGCCGGGCGGCGTCGGCTGCGTGCCGAATAACACCAACACGCTGTCGAAGATCGACCGCAGCAACTATGCCTCGCCACTGATCGGCGTCGGATCGCTGCATCAGATCTCGACGGCGGTGCGCGGGCGGCTCGCCTATGATTTCGGCCCCGCGACGCTCACCTATACGGGCGGCTATCGCACCACCAAGAACACCGGGCAGAATACGCTGTCACCGGCCTTCGCGTTCACCAATTTCGGCGGCCGGGTGAAGACGCAGAGCCACGAGCTGCGTCTGAACGGCAATGCGCACGGTATCGAATGGCAGACCGGTGCTTTCTATTTCCGCGAGAAGCAGAACACCAATGGCGGCCTGTACAGCCCGTTCATCGGCCCCAACGGTTCCTATGTGAATTACTTCCGCCATCCGACGCTGAGCGAAAGCGTGTCGGGTTTCGCGCAGGTGGAGGTCCCGCTCACGACCCAGCTGACCGCCGTGGGCGGCGCACGCTACACGCATGACGTTCGCAGGGCGGACTTCACCAACTATTTCTTCGCCTTCAACAGCGGGCCGATCGAGCTGACGAACCAGCCCGCCGCAACCACACCGCTGCACTATTCGGGCAGCAAGTTCACCTGGCTGGCCGGGCTCAACTACAAGCCCAATGCCGATACGCTGCTCTATGCCAAGGTTTCGACCGGCTACAAGGCGGGCGGGTTCGACGGGACGGGCAAGACCTTCAACCCGGAGAACAACACCGCCTATGAAGGCGGGGCCAAGCTGCGTTTTTCGGGCAACAACACCTTCAACGTCGCCGGCTTCTACTACGACTACAAGGATCTGCAGAACGACGTGTTGCTTAATCCCGTGGTCGGCGCGCAGACCTTCAATGCGGGCAGCGCCAAGATCTACGGGGTAGAGGCCGAAGCCAATCTGCACCCCAGTCGCGCCGACACGATTTCGCTGGCCGTGAACCTGATGCACGCGACCTATCGCAAGTTCCAGGCGAGCGTAGCGGCCTTTACCAACGGCAACGTGCCCGCCACGCCGCCCACGGTGGACCTGGGCGGAAACCGTCTGCCTCAGGCGCCCAACGCGATCGTCTCGGTCGGCTGGGACCATGTGTTCGACCTAGGGGGCGCGGGCACGATCACGGCTTCGGCCTATTCGCGCTACAAGGGCAACTATTATCTCGATTTCTACAACTACAATGACTCGAAGCAGATCGGCCATACGCAAAGCGACTTCAGCCTCGAGTACAAGCCGGCGAACAAGCACTACAGCGTGCAGGCGTTCGTGCGGAACATCGAGAACTACCGCCTGATCGCCTATGCCGGTAACACCGTGGTGCCGGGGGTGGCGAACATCTACAATTGGCAGTTCACGCCGCCACGGACCTATGGTGTTCGTCTCGGCATCGACTTCTGATCGAAAGGGGCGGCGCACGGCGTCGCCCCAGCCTCATACGCGTAAGAGAGGATCCGGGATGGCGGAACGACAGGCGGCAGGGTGGAGCCGTCGGGACTTCTTCGGCGGCGCAGCGTTGTTGGCGCTGGCGGTAGGGATTCCGGCCACCGTCGTGCGCTATTCTGACCTCGATCCTTCGGACGAGCCCAGCGACCGCCAGCGCGCGATGATCGCGCGCGTGTCGCAACTGGTGATTCCACGCACCGACACTGCCGGGGCCGGCGACGTGGGTGTCGGGGACTTCGTTATCCTCGCGCTTGCCCATGGGCTGGAGGGATCGCGCGCGCCGGTCGCCGCCGATGCGATGCCCAATCTGGCCAGCTACCAGCGGCGTGACGGATCGCTGCGCCATCTCGATTGGCTCGATACGCAGCTCGACCAGCGCGCTGCCGGCGATTTCCAGAAGGCAGATACCGGTCGCCGGGTCACGGCGTTGCAAACGCTGGACAGGGAAGCCTTTGCCGAGGGGGTTCGCCTCCATCCCTGGCGGACGATCAAGGGCCTGATCCTTACCGGCTATTACACCTCGGAGATCGGCGGGTCGAAGGAACTCAACTACGAACTGGTGCCGGGCCGCTGGGATCCGGACCTTCCGCTCAAGGCGACGGATCACGCCTGGTCGAGCGACTGGACTGCGGTGGATTTCGGCTGATGGCGGGGAAGGCGATGCAATTCGATGCGATCGTGGTGGGCTCCGGCATCACCGGCGGCTGGGCGGCCAAGGAGCTGACCGAGGCGGGCCTGCGGGTGCTGATGGTAGAGCGCGGCCGCGCCATCCGCCACCAGCAGGATTATGACACCGAGACCAAGGCACCGTGGGAAATGCCGTTCCGCGGAATCGGCGACACGGCGCGCTACCGGCAGGACTATCCGGTGCAGATGCTCAACCGGCATTTCACCGAGTTCACCGAAGGCCATTTCGTCAACGATCGCGAAAATCCCTATGCCACCGCGTCGGGGACGGACTTCACGTGGTTCCGTAGCTACCAGCTCGGTGGCCGGTCGCTGACCTGGGGGCGGCAATCCTATCGCTGGTCGGACTATGACTTCGGCGCCAACAAGCGCGACGGGCACGGGTCCGACTGGCCGATCCGCTATGCAGACCTCGCGCCCTGGTACGACCATGTCGAGAGCTTCATCGGCGTCTCCGGCGCCGCGGAGGGGCTGAAGCAACTGCCCGACGGCAAGTTCCAGCCGCCGATGGCGCTCAACGTGGTCGAGCAGCACGTCCGCGGCGTGCTGGCGGCAAAATTCCCCGGTCGCTGCCTGACGATCGGCCGTACCGCCAACCTGACCGAGGCGAAGCCCGACGAGGGCAGGGCGCAATGCCAGTACCGGAGCATCTGCGCACGCGGCTGCTCTTATGGCGCCTATTTCTCCACCCAGTCCTCCACGCTGCCGGCGGCGCAGAAGACCGGCCGGCTTACGGTGGTCACCGACGCGGTGGTGGAGAAGATCGATTACGATCCCGTCACCCGGCGCGTCACCGGCGTCCGCTGGATCGACACCGCCTCGAACCGGCGGCGCTCGGCCTCGGCGCGGATCGTGTTCCTCAATGCCGGCGCGTTCAACTCGGTGCACCTGCTGCTCAATTCGGCGAGCGAGGCGATGCCGCACGGCCTGGCAAACGAGAGCGGCGTGCTCGGCACGCACATCATGGACCATGCCAACACCCTGTCGGCGATGGCGATCATGCCGGGGTTCGAGGCGCACACCACCTTCGGCAACCGCCCGACGGGCGTGATCGTACCGCGCTACCGCAACTTGGACGTGATGGACGGCACCGGCCACACCCGCGGCTTCTCCTTCCAGGGCGGCGCGCTGCAATCGACCTGGACCGCGGGCAAGCGCGAAGCCGGAATCGGCGCGGATTACAAAGCGAAGCTGCGGCAGGTGGGGCCGTGGAAGATGGTGCTGGTAGGCTTTGCCGATTGCGTGCCGCGCGCCACCAACCGCCTGACCCTCGATGCCGTGAAGACCGATGATCGCGGGATCCCGCAGCTCAACGTGGCCTTTGCGTTCGGCAAGGAAGAGCAGGCCGCGCTCGCCCAGGCCAAGGCGGACGCAGCGGAGATGCTGACGGCAGCCGGCGGTCATGTGATCCTCGGCTTCGACCGGCCCGGCCCGGGCGGCACCGCGATCCACGAGATGGGCGGCGCGCGGATGGGCTGGGATCCGGCGAGTTCGGTGCTCAACCGGTTCAGCCAGGCGCATGCCATTCCCAATCTGTTCGTTACCGATGGCGCGCAGATGAGCAGCTCAGCCTGCCAGAACCCGTCGCTCACCTATATGGCGCTCACCGCGCGGGCCTGTTCCTACGCCGTCGAGCAGCTGCGTGCCGACAAGCTCTGACCCCGTCACCCTGACCGAGCGGCAGAAGAGCTTTGCCTTCTTCACGCTGATCATCGCGCTGGTGCTGGAGATCGTCGACGTGACGATCGTGAATACCGCGCTGCCCTCGATTCAGGCGGAATTCGACGGGTCGGGCGCGTTCGCCCAGTGGGTGGTTGCCGGCTATGTGCTGCCCTATGCCCTGCTGCTGATGCTCTCCGGCCGGTTGGGCGATCTGTTCGGCAGCCGCACGCTGTTCCTGCTCGGGGTCGCGGGCTTCACTGCCGCATCGATCGGTTGCGGGCTGGCGCCGAACGGCAACATGCTCATCGTGGCGCGGGTGCTGCAGGGGGCGGCCGGCGCGCTGATGGCGCCGCAGGTACTGGCGGTGATCCAGCAACTCTATACGCCGGTCGAGCGGATCGGGCGTCTCGCCTGGTTCGGCGTGATCGGCGGGCTGTCGTCGATCGCCGGGCCGATCCTGGGCGGCTTTCTGATCGCAGCGAATATCGGCGGCCTGGGCTGGCGCACGGTATTCCTGATCAATGGGCCGATCGGGCTGGTCGCGCTGCTTGCCGGCTGGTGGCTGTTGCCGCGCAGCCGGGGCGATGCAGCCACGCGGATCGATCTTGTCGGCACGCTGACCTTCGGAATAGCCATCCTCGCGCTGCTCTTTCCGCTGTTGCAGGCGGAGAAGGGCGGGCTGGAAGGGCCCTTGCTGGCGCTGCTGATTGCAGGCCCGCCGCTTCTGCTCGTCGCCTGGTGGATGCTGCGACGGCGTGCCGCCGCGGGCGGACCAGTGTTGTTTCCCCCGCAGCTGCTCGGTAATCCGGTGTTCCGTGCCGGTATCCTGCTGCTGCTGCTGTTCTCCGCTGCCAATACCGGCTTTCTGTTCCTGTTTGCCTATGCGCTGCAGCGGGTCGCGCATTTCTCGCCGTTCGAGACCGGGCTGATCCACATGCCGTTCAGCGTCGGGGTCATGCTGGGGATGGGCGTCATCGGCCGGCGATTGGCTCGGCGCGCGGAGAAATGGATACTCGTGATAGGGTATGGCCTGCTGGCGCTCTGCGCGACGGCGTCGCTCCTCTGGATCGACGTCGGCGGCTTGTCCCTCAGCCTGTTATTGCCGGTGCTGCTGGTAGCTGGCGCGGGGATGGGGATGAGCAGCGGCCCGGCGACTCCGCTGATCCTCGCGCGTGTGAACCGGGCGGATGCCGGATCGGCCAGCGGGATCGTCAAGACCGTGCAGCAGATGGGTGGCGTTACCGGTATCGCCTTGGTCGGCGCGGCGTTTTTCGGGATTTCGGGTTCCCGCAGTCTCGTGCCGGCGACACTGGTGATTGCCGGTCTGCTTGGCATCGGTGCTGTCTTGGCGTCCAGGTTGCCTGCGCGCATCTACGCGGACTGAAGCGATTCCTTGAGTTCGACGCGGTTGCCGTCCGGGTCCTGGAGATACAGCGATCGACCGGTGCCCTGCGCACCATAACGCGGGGCGATCGGCGGCTCCGTCAGCACGCCCCTTTCCGCAAGATGCGCGAGGAGCGCGGCCTCATCGAACGGCGCGATCTGCAAGCAGAAATGGTCGATATTGTCGCCGGCGCCGGTGCGTTCTTCGTGGCCGACAAGATCGATCATGGATGCGCCCGCCCGCAAATGCACAAGATTAAATTCCGGGCGTCGCCGATCGACGGTGCAGCCGATGACGTCGCAGTAGAAGCCGATACTACGCTCTATGTCGGCAACTCGCAGCACGACGTGATCGAGAGCCTCAAGGTGGAAGGGGGGCTTTTTGTCAGCGGACATCGTTTCTCTCCAGCGCCGACAGGATATGCAGCCCGATCACACGGGTCGAGTGTCCGTTTGGGCGCTTTCGAGCATGGGCGGAGCGTCGCGGGAATCGTCGAGAAGGGTTTCGGTGCGGCGCTCCCGAAGCAGCAATCCGTCCGCATGACGCGCAATGGCGGCGCGTCATCTCGGTCGAAACTCAATTGCCCCGGTAGGTCGAGTAGCCATACGGGCTGACGACGATCGGCACGTGATAATGCCCCTTCGGATCCTCCACGCGAAAGGTAAGCGTGATCTCCGGGAAGAAGGGGGCGGCGGCGGTATTCTGGTAGGCGGACATGTCGAATGTGAGGCGGTACACGCCCGCATCGAAGCCGGCAGCGTCGCCGAAGCTGCGGATCCGCCCGTTCGCGTCCGTCTTGGCGCTTGCGACCTGCACCCAGCGATCGTCGCCAGTCTTCTTGGACAGGGTGACCGGCACGGCCTTGCCGCCGATACCCTGGGCAAGATCGAGGACATGGGTCGAGATGTCGGCGGCCATCGCGGGCGCGGCGAGGAGCAGCAGCGGTAGCGCCACGGCGGGAAGGGTCTTCATCCTGATTCTCCAAGGTAGGGACAGGGCGCCGCCGCATGCGCGCCGGGCTGTCGGTCATTTGGGAAGCAAATCGGTCATTTGCGAATGAGATGTTTGCATGACGATCATGCGCAATCATAATCGAGACATGCTCGACCTCCGGCTGCTCCGCGCCTTTGTTGCCATTGTCGACTGCGGGGGATTCACCGCTGCCGGCGCACGCCTCCACGCGACCCAGTCCACGGTAAGCCAGCAGCTGGCGCGATTGGAGCAGGCCCTAGGGCGAACGCTTGTCGATCGGGCCTCCCGGCCCGTCCTGCCCACGCCGGGCGGCGAGCGCCTTCTTGCCCATGCGCGGCGATTGCTTGCCCTGCACGATGAGGCCGAAAAACTGCTCGCGGATCCCGCGGGGACGGCGGCGATCCGCATCGGCCTGCCCGATGATCTCGTCACGTCGGCGCTGAGCCTGGAAATCGCTAACTTCGTGGCGCACCATCGCGAGGTGCGGGTAGACATGACCACCGGCCTCAGCCGCAACCTGCTGCGCCGCTACCGAGACGGCGAGTTCGATATCGCGCTGGTCAAGGAGCCGGTCGCCGCAGCGGATGCGCGCGCTTCCTTTGTCGAGCCGCTCGCCTGGTTTCAGGCTCGCCACCATGTCGGCGATTGGCCGGCCCCGCTTCCGCTCGTGGCCTTTCCCCCCGGAGGCTTGTACCGGGACCGGATGATCGAGCGGATCCAGCAGCGCGGTTGCGGCTGGTACATCGCATTTACCGGCACCAGCCTGGGCAGCGTGCTGTCCGCGGTGGAGGCGGGGCTCGGCGTCTCGATCCTGCCGATAAGCGCCACTCGGCAGCACGCCCTGGTGCGGGCGCCCCAGTTTCCCGAAGAGACACCGCTCGTCGTTTCGCTCTATGCCTGGGAGGCGGATGGGCCTGTGGGTGCGCTGGCTGCGCGGGTGCGGGCGGTGGTCTCCCAGCGCAGCGGCTGACTGCGGGCATCTCGGCGGTTCAGACGCCACGAATGCGGGCGGCTCGCTGCCTAAATAAATAGGGACCGGGCCGCCACTTCGATACATGAAGTTCGGATTCCCTCGATCGGCCAGTCGTTACTTCCGAGGGGGCGCCAGCATACAACCATCCGGAAGTGTATCGATACTTTGGTAGTATGCTGTTCGAAATCGGCCAGAAATTCCTGCCTGATAGCCGATGTGACGCGGCTTGTTGGTTCGATTTCTTCAACGCAGGATGGTTTCAGGCAAGAACCGCTGCGGTGCGGCCATCATCTTCCAAGCCGTGAAGTGGTCTTACCCGACCGCGCAGCTTGCGAGGAAGATAATGACGAAGCGTGTTGCAGATCTGGTTACCGAAGTTCTGGCGAACGCCGGCGTCCGCCGCATCTTCGGTGTGGTGGGAGACAGCCTGAACGGCATCACGGAATCGTTGCGCAAGCGCGGCGACATCGAGTGGATTCACACCCGACATGAGGAAGCGGCAGCCTTCGCCGCGGGGGCCGAAGCCGCGCTGACCGGCCGGCTGGCGGTTTGTGCAGGTTCGTGCGGGCCGGGCAATCTGCATCTGATCAATGGCCTGTTCGACTGCCATCGTACACGCGTGCCGGTCCTCGCCATCGCCGCGCATATTCCCTCCGCAGAAATCGGCCGCGGCTATTTCCAGGAAACCAAGCCCGAGGCACTGTTCCAGACGTGCAGCCACTTCTGCGAGACGGTGTCGCACCCGTCGCAGCTGCCTGGTGTCCTCGAGTCCGCGATCCGCGCGGCGGTGGGACATCGCGGCGTCGCGGTTATCGTGCTTTCGGGCGACGTCGCGCTGGAAGATGTGCATGCGACGCTTTCCGCGCCCCAGTCGCTCGCGCTTGCCGCACCGGTGGTGACGCCGGCCGTGCCCCAGCTGGATGCGCTGGCAGATTTGCTCAACGGCAGCGCGCGGACCACCTTGTTCTGCGGCCGCGGTTGCGCCGGCGCACATGATGCGGTGATCGCGCTCGCCGAACGGCTGAAGGCGCCCATCGTCCATGCGTTCGGCGGCAAGGAACATGTCGAATGGGACAATCCCTACGACGTGGGCATGACCGGCCTGATCGGATTTTCCTCCGGCTATCATGCGATGATGGGCTGCGACACGCTGCTGATGCTCGGCACCGATTTCCCCTATCGCCAGTTCTACCCGACCGAGGCGAAGATCGCGCAGATCGACCTCTTGCCGGAAAATCTCGGCCGTCGCACGACACTCGACCTCGGCATCCTGGGTGATGTGAAGGCGACCATCGAAGCGCTGTTGCCGAAGCTCGACGCGCGCGAAGACCGATCGCATCTCGATGACAGTCTGGCCGATTATCGCGAGGCGCGCCGCGGGCTCGACGATCTCGCTGTCGGCAAACCGGGGCACAAGCCGATTCACCCGCAATATCTCACCCGCCTGGTCAGCGAGGCGGCCAGCGACGATGCGGTGTTCAGCTTCGACGTTGGCACGGTCACGGTATGGGCGGCGCGCTATCTGAAGATGAACGGGCGGCGGCGGCTGCTCGGCTCGCTCGCGCACGGCTCGATGGCCAATGCCATGCCCCAGGCGATCGGCGCGCAGGCGGCCTTTCCGGACCGGCAGGTGATCAGCCTGTCGGGCGATGGCGGTTTCGCGATGCTGATGGGCGATTTCCTGACGCTGCGGCAGCACGACCTGCCGGTGAAGGTGATCGTCTACAACAACGGTTCGCTCGGTTTCGTCGCGCTGGAGATGAAGGGCGGCGGCTTCCTCGAGTTCGGCACCGATCTCAACAACCCCGATTTCGCCGCGATGGCGCGCGCCGTCGGCATCCACGCGATCCGCGTGGAGGATCCGGGCGAACTGGAGGCGGCGATCCGCGACGTGCTGGCGCATCCCGGCCCTGCGTTGCTCGACGTGGTGACCAACCACCAGGAACTGTCGATGCCGCCGCATATCGAGGGCGAGCAGGTGAAGGGCTTCGGGCTCTGGACGCTGAAGGCGGTGATGAACGGGCGCGGCGACGCGGTGATCGATCTCGCGGTGCATGGCCAGCTCGCCCGATCCTTGCTCGGTTGAGGAGGGCGGCCCCATGGACGCGACCGCGCTGCTCCTGTCCCGGCTGCAATTCGCCGGGACGGTTTCCTTCCACATCCTTTTCCCTGCCTTCACGGTCGGGCTGGCGGCTTGGCTTTGCGTCCTGGAAGGGACTTGGCTCGCCACCGGCAAGCCGGTCTATCGGCGCCTATCCGATTTCTGGCGCAACATCTTCGCCGTGGCGTTCGCGCTGGGCGTTGTGTCCGGCATTGTCATGGCCTTCCAGTTTGGCACCAACTGGAGCGAGCTCTCCCGCCGCACCGGTGCCATCCAGGGGCCGCTGCTCGCCTATGAGAGCTTCACCGCCTTTGCCCTGGAGGCAAGTTTCTTCGGCGTGCTTATGTTCGGGCGCGATCGCGTGCCGCGCTGGGTATATTTCCTCGCCTGCCTGATGGTGGCGCTCGGCACTACGCTGTCGTCGTTCTGGATCATGGTCAACAACAGCTGGATGCAAGCGCCGGTCGGCTTCGCACAGGGGCCGGACGGGAGCTTCGTGCCGACGGACTGGCGGGCGATCCTGCTGAGCCCGGTGGTTTGGGTCCGCTTTCCGCATATGCTGCTGGCGGCCTATATCACTTCCGCCTTCTGCATCGCTGCGACGGGTGCCTGGCACATGCTGCGAGGGCGGTTCCTGCGCGACGCCCGCACGATGATGGGAATGGGCCTCGGCCTCGCCGCGGTGCTGGTGCCGGTGCAGCTGGGTTTCGGCCATCTCGTCGGCGACTATGTCCATGATCGCCAGCCGGCGAAGTTCGCTGCGATCGAGGCCCGCTGGCACGACGAGCAACCCGCGTCGGAGGTGCTGATCGCGTGGCCGGACGATAAGGCGGAGCGCAATCGGCTTGCCGTCACCATCCCCTATGCCGGCAGCCTGATCGGTTCGGCGAGCCTCACCTCGCGCGAAGTGGGGCTGACCGATTTTCCCGCGAACGAGAGGCCGCCGGTGGCGGTGCCGTTCTTCGCCTTTCGCGTGATGGTCGGCTGCGGCCTGCTGATGCTGGCGATCGCTTGGATCGGAAGCGTGCAGCTGGCGCGCGGTCGGATAGGGCAGCAGCGCTGGCTGCTCTGGGCCATCTTTCTCTCGTTCCCGCTCGGCTTCGTGGCGACGGTGACCGGCTGGTTCGTCGCCGAGGTGGGGCGCCAGCCCTGGACGGTCTATGGCCAGCTGCGCACGGCGGACTCCGTAACGCCGTTCCTGACAACCCCAGAGCTGATCGCGACGTTGCTGCTGTTCTGCCTCGTCTATGGTGCGATCTTCGCGTTCGGCACGCTGTATCTCTATCGCCTGCTGCGCCGCGGACCGGTCATCTGCCGCGATCCTGCAATGGGCAGCACCAACCCAAAGCGCCCGCTCTCCATCCCGGCCGACCTGCCGAGCGACGAGATCGAAGGCGCCGATCGGGAGTATGCATGATGGATAGCTTCTGGATCGGCGCGCTGGCGCTGACGATCTTCCTGTACGTTATCCTGGACGGGTTCGATCTGGGCGTGGGCATGTTGCTGCCGTTCGCCCGCGGTGGCCGTGGCCGGAGCGAAATGTTCGCCTCGATCGCGCCCGTCTGGGACGGCAACGAGACCTGGCTGGTGCTGAACGGCACGATCCTGTTCGGCATGTTCCCGCTCGTCTACGCGACGCTGCTCTCGGCCTTTTACCTGCCGCTGATGCTCATGCTGGCGGCGCTGATCCTGCGGGGCGTGTCCTTCGAATATCGGGAGAAGGCAGTCCACACCCGCGCATTGTGGGAGGCGTGTTTTATCGGTGGCTCCTTCGTGGCGACGCTGATCCAGGGGACGGCCGTCGGTGCGCTCGTGGTCGGGTTGCCGATGGAGGGCACGCGGTATGTCGGCGGGGCCTTTGGCTGGTTCTCGCCCTTCGCGCTGTTGTGCGGCGTGGGGCTGTGCCTGGGGTATATGCTGATCGGCGCGGGTTGGTTGACCTACAAGACCGGGGACGCGGTGGCGGGCTTCGCCTTTCGCCTTATCCCCTGGCTGCTGACCGGGGTATTGGTGTTCCTTGCGATCGCCTTTGTTGTCGCGCTGCACCTCGACCTTTCGGTGATGCGGCTGTGGAGCACGCGCCCGCTGCTGTTCTGCTTCCCCGCGCTCGGCCTGCTGGCGGCCATCGGCATGATCTGGGCCGTTCGCCATCGCCGTCCGCTGATGCCGTTTCTGTTCGGCGTGACGCTGTTTGCGGCCGCGTTTGCGACGCTGGGATTCTCCTTCTACCCCTACATGATCCCATTCGCGATCACCGCAAGCCAGGCGGTCGCGCCGCCTTCGAGCGTCGCTTTCCTCTTCTACGGCGCAGGTCTGTTCGTCCTGCCCCTGACCCTTGTCTACACGCTTGTCGTCTACTTCGTGTTCAAGGGGCGTGTCGGCGCTGGGAGCGGTTATGGCGCGGAGAGGTGATCGCGTATTCCGGTCCTCTTGCGCCGGGGCGATGGGCAGGTCCGCTGCTAAAACTGCTCCGTCCGCCTGCGGCCGTTTCGCAGCAGTATCGAATGGAAGCCCGGCCATTTGGAGCAGCTATGGGGACGGCAGGCCCCGAGGCGAAGGGGTACCCATGCCTCGGCCGCCCGGATCGCCGGCTCTTTTGTGATGCGGGTGACGTCGGCGGCGAACGGCGCGAAATAGGCCGGTTCGCCCATCGAAGCCCGAATATCGGCAAGGGCCTGTTCCGGCGCCTCGCCGCGGGCGTGTATCGCGATGTCGGCCAGCCCGCGGCAGACCCGGAACAGCAACCAGTGGAGATGGCCCAGCATGTCGAGAGGATCGGCGAACAGCCCGTCCTCGGCCATCAGCATTTCCGCATAGATCCCCCAGCCTTCGGGAAAGGCCGCGGCATAGCGGAGCCGAAGCGGGTGGGGGGCTGCGCGCGCCTCCAGCGGCATCTGCGCCATATGGCCTGGCAACAGCTCGTGTGCGACGACGCTCGGCAGCGAGAAACGCGGTCTCCGGCGTATTTCCTTGAGGTCGACCACATAGCTGCCGCGGATGCCCATGTCCGGCAGGATGCGGTAGCCGCCCTTGCCCGCAGCGATCTCGCGAGCGTCCAGTCCACGCACCTCGACGCGCCGACACGCGACCGGCAGCATGCCGATCAGGCGCGGCAGCCTCGGGCGGATGGTGGCGAGCGTCGCGCGCATGGCGTTGATGGCGGCGGCGCGACCCTCTTCATCGTCGGGGAAAAGGTTGCGAGGGTCCCGCCACAAAGCTTCGAAGCGCGCACCGACTGATTTGCCCGGGACGGCAAGCTGATCGAGCAACGCGGCTGCTTGCGCGACCAGAGCGCGATGCGCAACGTCGAGATCGCGCGCGACGCGTTCGAGCGTGGCGTCGTTCCCGGCAATGCGCTGAACCTGGAAGGCAAAGCGCTCTGCCGCGTCCAGGGTGCGCTGTTTGAGCGCGAGGTCCACGCCGAGACCGGCACGTGCCGCCGCCAGATCAAGGCGTGCCCCGGTTGACGCTGCGACGTTTTCAAACCGGGAGAGCAGCGCAAGGGCGCGGTCGGGTGGTAGCGTCGCGGCCGCATCCAGTGCGTGTCGGACGTCAGCGTCCTGGTGCGCCCATGCCCGTGTCGGCATCATGGCCGCTGCGCCGCCGCCGGCAAGGAAGTGGCGCCGTGAGAGCATCACCGGCGTTTCGGGAGTGCGACGCGGTTGTTGAGGCGCGTTACTTCCGGCGCATCGTGCGGAAGCGCCACCTCGACCATTGCGGCCCCCTCGACCGCAGGCAATCGCACCACGACCGACCGGGGGCGAAGATCGGTTGGCGCGGCGATGGCTGGGATCGGCGCGGTTGCCAGTACCGCACCGCCGGCCGTGCGGAGGGTAACCGTGCCGCCCTCCGTGGGCTTTGCCCCCAGGCTATGCACCGTAACGCGCAGCTCGTTGGCTGCCAGCGCCACATCGTCGATGCCGATGCCAAGATCCGGCCGCTGTTCCACCGGGGTGGCGGGTGTCGCCAGCGCGAAGTCGTAAATGGTCGTGCCGTGCGGCGCGAAGACGACATTCGTGCCGAGGCTGCGCTCGAGCGGCACGATGGCGGCGGCGCCGTCCGCGACGCGGGTTTTACCGCCGTCCCCGCTTGTCGAACGCTGCATCGTCCAGCTGCCGGCGGTAACATTCCAAGCGGTCATCACCGCGTGCTGCGGCCGATCGGTACGATTATAGGCGATCACGCGAAACCGATCCGGCGTCGCGCCGGGTACGAGGATCGCGACCTGCTCGCCGGCGCCGGCTTCCGCAAAGCGCCACGACACGCTGTTGCCCGGCCATGTCTGGTTGCGGCGCAGGGCGATGCCGCCCAGTCGTTCACGTTGCAGGATCTCGTTGGGTTGTTCGACCCGATCGGACCACCAATGGCCTTCCGTGTACAGATATTCGTGCTGCGCCTTGTCGGCGATGGCGTCGGCGTGCAGCCGTTCGAGCGCGGCGACGTCGCCGGTCGCGTCCCAGCGGGTGTAGAGGGAGAAGGGATCGGATCGATCGCTGCCGACGATGTCGGCCCGCAATTTCGCGCTGCCGGGAAGGGCAGTGAACGCATTCTCGTTGAACTCTGCCACCACCGCTGGGCCATTCTTGGCGATCCGCGCCTCGATCGGGCGGAGATATCTGGCGTCGCCCGTGAAGCGCCACGCGCTCCACGCCGCCTGCAAGGGCGTGGTGACACCGCCGCCATCGCCGACGCGCTCGGCATCGGTGCCCCAGTTGATCTCGTTGGGAAAGCTCCACCCGCCGCCCACCTCCTGCCGGCCATGGGCGAGCCATCCGTCCATGACGCCCGTGACGAGCCCGCGTGCCTTGGCATTGCCGTTGTACAGCCCGATCAGGATCGGCGCGTGCATCACCGTGAAGCTGTACGGCTTTTGCCAGGCCCAGGCAGGATCGCGATACATCTTCCGGCCGCCATACCAGTTGGACGCGAAATGCAGATGGCCTGCGGGGTTCTTGAGGATCACGCCTTGCAGTGCGCGCGTCGTTTCCATCAGTCGCTCGACGGCCTTGGGCTCGCCCCAGTTCAGGTACAGCCGCTCGGCGTCGGCGTTCAGGCCCTCCTCATAGGCGTGCAATTCGTCGGTAGTGATGGTTCCCAGGCCGTTGGTGTGCATCCCGCTCGCATACGCCGCGTCCGAAAGCGCGCGGAGCGAAGCGTTGATCTTGTCCGGCTCGATGCCCATCAGCGCCAACCCCGGCCATTGCTGGGTCAGGTCGGTATCGTCGGAAATGCCGCCGCCGAAATCGCCGTAGGGCACCTGGCGCTCGTCGATCCACCAGTCGACGAAGCGGCGCACGTAGCGGAGGTCCTCCAGCTGGCGGAATGCCCAGAGCGGCTCTCCCGCATGCGGTACTGGCTGGGTGAAGGCGGGCAGGTTTTCCGGTCGATAATTGATGTCGGCCCAATAGGTTCGCGCCAGCTTGTTCTCCGGGTCGACCCGCAGCAGGTCCGTCATGTCGGCGAAGAGACGGCGATAAAGCGCCATCCGCTTCGACGCCGTATGCTCCTCGACGAGAAACGCCCAATTGTCCTTCACCTGGTTCAACCGATCGGCGACATGCTCCGTCATCGCCTCTGCCCGCGGTTTGAAGACCAGCCGGATTCGCGTGCTATCCAGGCTGGCGGCGGAGAAGGCAGGATCCGAGGCTGCGATCGAAAGATACAGGCTGTCCTGCGGCAAGATCCGATCGCGCAGGTCGAGCCAGAGCGTGCGTTTCTCCCCCGGGCGGACGGAAACGGTGAGGTCGATCATGTCACGCTCTGGCCAGACAGGATCCTTGATCCGGATATCGAGCGCAATCGGCTGGGCCCCTGGCAGGGGCGGCAGGTCGATGGCGATCCCGTCCAGACCATCATGGATATTCTGCCAGCCATAATCGAAGGCCCGGGCCACCGGCTGATCGGGTGGTGCATCCCCGAGGCTGGCGGGCACCAGAATGTGGACGATGGGGGCCATCCCTTTCGCACGTTCCACCTTGCCGCCGCCGCCCGCCGCGCCGGCGCCCACTGCGGCCTTCACGCCAGCGGTCGGCATCGCGACGACGGTCGCACGTTCATCCCAGGCATATCGGCCCGCGATGAAGGCGTTGAGCGGCATGAGCGCGGCAAGCGTTGGCGCCATGTCCGACCGGATGGTGTAATCAAGCGTGAAGCTCCCGGTCGGCTCAGCGCCCGCGCCGATGTCATAGGCCCAGAGTTCCTGGATCGGCTGTTCCTGCATCACATTGGTAAAATGCAGGACGCCGCCGGTACGCGGCGCGAATTGGTCGACGCTGCGCACCACTCCTTGCGCCCGCTTGGCTAGCACCAGTTCCTTGCCCTGATCGCTCCAGCTTAGCGTGCCATAGGCGGCACCGCGCAACTCCACTCGATTGAAGCGCGCACCCGCCGGCACCGTAAGATCGTAGCGCTTGCCGCCTTCGACATAGGTGTTCCAGTCGGGCAACTCGAAATAGTCATCCCGGCCGGGCAGGCGCGAGCGGTTATAGACGCCGGGCCAGGTCGTCTCGGCAATGCCGTCGATACCCTTCCACATCCATTGCTTCAGGTCCTTCGCGTCGGCGAACTCCACCTTCCGAACGCGGGTGACGGGCGCATCAAGCACGGGGGGCAGCGTCTTGTCCCAGCCATAGCGGTGGAGCCAGGCACTGCGCTCGGCGACGGGATCGGATGCGGGCACGGGACCCGGCTCGGACTTGGCGGCAAGTCGGGCGATGTTTTCCGCCGAGAGCATCCGATCATAAACACGGATCTCGTCCACGTCCGATCCGCGCATGAAGCTGTAGCGGCTCTGCACCTGATGCGGGGCCATGACGCGACCGGCAAGCCCGAACTGATCGAGCCCGGAATCGAGGTCCGCGCGTTGATCCTTGCGGGCGACTTCGCGCCCGTCGACATACAGCCGGACGCCCCGTGTCTCGTCCCAGGTGAACGCAATGTGCTTCCAGGCTGCAGGATCGGGCAGGCGGTCCAAGCGCCAGGAGACGCGGAGTCGCGAAAGATTGGCGTCGGTGACGAAGGCATCGAATCCGTGGCCGTTCCAGTCGATCCGCAGGAACGCCATGTCCCAGCTCGTATGGTCGGCGAAGCCGGCGCGGAAGAGAACGAAGGGCACCTCGCCTAGCGGTTCGCGCGCTCGCCAGAAAAAGGAAAGCGTGCCGCGCGCCGCGCGCATGTTGCCGGGCGCCTTCCATGCGACATAGCCATCGTCCGCCCAGCGTGCCGCGCCGCCGATCGCACCATCGGGCACGATGTCGACATGGGCCCGGAAATTGGGGGCGGGGTCGCCCCGGGCGAAATCGGCGTCGAGCGAGGTGTCGGCGGATGCTCGGAAGAGCAGGCTGGCAGCCGCATCCATCTGCGCCTGCGCCGGCGAGGAAAGGCAGCCGACGGCCAGGGCGATCGCGGACGTGAAGGGGCGGGTGGGCATGGCGGCGATCCTGTCCTGCAGGCGGCTCAGATTCTGTCGACGCGGGCGAGACGCGGGCTCAGCAGATGGACCACGGCGACCGCGAGCAGATAGACGCTGCCCGCGACGGCGAAGATGATGGTGTAGCTGCCGGTCGCCTCCAGGATATAGCCGGTGAACTTGGCCATCATCATTCCCCCGATCGCGCCCACCGTGCCGCCAATTCCGACCACCGACCCTACCGCCGCGCGCGGAAACATGTCCGACGGAATCGTGTAGAGGTTGGCGGAAAATGCCTGGTGCGCCGCCGTGGCGAGCCCGACGATGGCCACCGCGAGCCAGAGATGGTCGACATATTGGGCGAAGAAGATTGGCGTCACCAGGATCGCGCATGCCAACATCGTCCATTTGCGAGCGGCGTTGGCCGTAAAGCCGCGCTTCATCAGCCGCGACGAGGACCATCCGCCGGCGACGCTGCCCAGATCCGAAATCAGGTAGATCACGATCAGCGGCGGGCCGAAGCTGACGAGATCGAGATGATAGGTCTTGGCAAGGAAGTCGGGCGTCCAGAAGAGGAACAGCCACCAGATCGGGTCGATGAGGAACTTGCCCAGCGCATAGGCCCAGGTTTCGCGATAGCCGAGCAATTTCAGCCAACCGATCTTGCGGACCGGATCGGGCGTGTCGCTTTCGATATAGGCCAGCTCGGCTGCCGAGAGCTTGCTGCTTTCGCGCGGACGGCGATACAGCATCACCCAGGCCACCAGCCAGACCAAGCTGGCCACGCCCGTCACGATGAAGGCCATCCGCCAGCCGAAGGCGATGGTGATCGCCGGCACGATCAGGGGCGTGGCCACGGCGCCGACATTCGCGCCCGCATTGAAGATGCCCGTGGCGAGTGCGCGCTCGCGGGCGGGGAACCACTCGGTGACGGCCTTCAGACCGGCAGGAAAATTACCGCTCTCGCCGACCCCCAGGATGAAGCGGGCGACGGAAAACTGAAAGGCGGAGCCGACGAAGCCGCAAAGCGTGTGACCGATCGTCCAGATCACGAAGGCGATCGAATAGCCGATCCGCGCACCGACCCAGTCGACCAGCTTGCCGAAGCTCAGATAGCCGATCGCATAGGCTGCCTGGAACCAGAAGATGACGTCGGCATAGGTGGTCTCAGACCAGCCGAGCTCACCCGAGATGGTCGACTTCAGCACCCCGATCATCTGGCGGTCGACATAGTTGATGGCGGTGGCGGCGAACAGCAGCGCGCAGATCACCCAGCGATACCGCCCGACCTTGCCCGCCGCGGCCGTGACCGCCGGCGCCTCTCTGCTAGCCATTGGTCCCTCTCTCCTATGTGCGGCCTCTTTTGCGGGCCGTTACTGTGCCGCGATCGTACAGCGGATCGAAAGCCGTGCGTCGAACCGCGCTTCCACCCGATCGCCGATCGCGACCGGATGCACGCCGGTTACGGCGCCGGTCGAAATCCACTGGCCGGGCGTGACGGCGATCCCACGCGCCGCCAGATGCTCGAAGAGGAAGCGTGCGGCCCCGAATGGCCCGTCGAGCATGTCTGCGGCGAGGCCGAAGCCGATCTCGGCGTCGTTGATGTACAGCGACACCGGCCAACGGTTCAGATCGATGTCCTGCCATCCCGCGACAGCGGCACCCACGACCAGGCCGTTGTTGTTGCCGAAATCGGAAATGGTGACCATCGGGCCGTGATCGTTGATGCCGGCGAAAGGCGAACTGGCGATTTCAATGCCGACATGCACCGCATCGATCAGCATGCGCGCCTCGTCCATGCTGAAGCGGCGCTGTGCGGGGTCCGGTGCACGGCCGACGCGCAGTAGGAATTCCGCCTCGGCGGCCCCGAACCCGTTGGCGAAGATCGGCATGGCGGCACCGTCTTCGGCTTTGATCTGATCCGCGAAGATAGGTCCGGCGAGCCGGTCCACGCCGCCGATGGGCGGATTGATGCGCCCGACCTTCCAGCCCGCAGCATGCTGGCCGACCAGCGCCAGCGCTGCGTCCTGCACCGCATAGGCGGCGGGGAGATCGGGCGGGATCGGCCCGGGAAAGGCGGGAAGGGGAGACGCCGTCCGCCGCGCCTCAACGAACGCACGCGCAATCTGCGAAATATCGCTATTCGGCTCCACCGCCGGCCCTCTCACTATCGTCATCGCTATGCGATCGGTATGGGAAACCGGTGTCATTGGCAAGTAGCCGCCGCGCGCGATCCGACGAAAATCCGGCGCCGAAACGCGCGTCGCCGGGGCTGGCGAGATCGAGCCGAGCGCTTTACACCCGGGTCCATGCAGAAGACCGGGCAGCCGACGATCAACGATGTGGCGCGGGTCGCCGGTGTGTCGAAAAAGACCGTCAGCCGGGTGATCAATCGTTCGCCGCTCCTCAACGAGGACACGCGCAAGCGGGTCGAGGATGTCATCGCGGGACTGGGCTATATTCCCAACCCCCAGGCGCGGGCCCTGGCGCTGCGACGGAACTTCCTCATCGGGCTTGTCCATGACAATCCTAACGCGCAGACCGTGATGAACGTCCAGCAGGGGATGCTCGAAGCGCTGCATGACACCGAGTTCGAGATGGTCGTACGCCCGCTCAACCGGGGCTCGGCCACGATGCTGGAGGATCTGCGCCATTTCCTTGAGCGGCAGCGGCTGTTCGGCGTCCTGCTCATGCCGCCGATCAGCGAGAACGACACGGTGGCGCAATTGTGCGACGATATCGGCTGTCGCTACGTCCGCATGGGCTCGGCAGCGTTGGACACGCCCGAGCATATGGTGGCGTCCAACGATAGAGAGGCGGTCCGCACCGCGGTCGCGTATCTGATCGAGCAGGGACATCGGCGCATCGGTCTGGTGTGCGGTCCGCATGGCTTCCGGTCTGCGCGCGAGCGGCGGCTGGGCTTCGAGGATGCGCTGGTCGATGCCGGTATCACGCTGCCGCGCTCGTTGATCGCGGAGGGCAATTACACGTTCGAATCGGGGCTCGTGGCCGCCGAGCGGCTGCTGGATCTGGTGCCGCGGCCGAGTGCGATCTTTTCCTCAAACGACGAAATGGCGGCGGGTGTGATCCACGCAGCCCGCCAGCGCGGCTTGGAAATCCCACGGGACCTCTCGATCATCGGTTTCGACGATACGCCGATCGCTGCGCATGTATGGCCGCCGCTGACGACGGTGCGTTGGCCGATCGCGTCCATGGCGCGGTCTGCCGCGCTCAAGCTGATAGCGGGAGGGATGGACGAGGAGCCGGAGGTGGAGGAGCCATCGCTTTTCCTTTCGACCCTTATCCGGCGCGCCTCCGTCGCAAGCCCGCGAGAATGAGGCTTTTGCGCGGCGGGGTTGCACAGATTCCTGACACCGGTTACCAATTCATCCGCGCCGCGCAGGGGCGTATCGAGAGGATCGTCATGGCCGGGGCAACGCCCGTCATCGCTGCATCATTGGTGCGAAGCCGCAACGGCACTTGGCTGCCCGGTCGCCGGGCGGCGTCGATCCGGTGCCACGTCGGTTGGCGCGGCCGCCTGACCGCCTGATCCCCCCGATTGCCCGCGCGCAAGATTTCGAAGGAGTATCCCATGTACGACCGGACCTATTACGCCACGCACCCGGACATGATGGAGTGCGTGAGCAATGAGGAATTGCGCGACCGCTACCTCATCTCCGACCTGTTCCGCGATGGCGAATGCGTGCTCAACTACACCCATGCCGATCGCTTCGTGATCGGTGGAGTCGCCGTGAAGGACGGCGACGTGAAGCTACCGGCGCAGACCGAGCCGAAGTCGGCCGAGGGCCACCCATTTCTGGAGCGACGCGAGCTCGCGATCGTGAATATTGGCGGTGTAGACGGTAGCGTTACGGTGGACGGGGAGACGTTCCGGCTCGCCAACAAGGACTGCCTCTACGTTACCATGGGCGCCAAGGACGTGACCTTTTCGGGTGCGGGCGCACGCTATTATCTGGCCTCCTGCCCGGCGCACCGGGCGTTCACTACCCGCAAGCTCGGCATTGCCGACGCCAATGCGCTGGAGCGGGGCAGCGTAGAAGAATCGAACGAGCGGACGATCTACCAACTCGTCATTCCGGGCGTATGCGACAGCGCGCAGCTTGTGATGGGGCTGACCGTCCTCAAGCCCGGCAGCGTGTGGAACACCATGCCGCCGCATGTCCATGAACGGCGCAGCGAGATCTATTTCTACTTCGAGCTCGACGATCTCGAAAAGGACCGTGTCATGCACTTCATGGGCGAGGGGGAAGCGACCCGCCACATCGTGATGCAGAACGAGGAAGCGGTGATCAGCCCGCCCTGGTCCATCCACATGGGCGCGGGCACGAAGTCCTATGCCTTCATCTGGGCGATGGCAGGCGAGAACCAGGATTATACCGACATGCAGGTGCTGGACATCTGCCAGCTGGCCTGAACAGCGCTTCCCCCGCATCCCACCGGGGAATGAGGAACCGACATGACCAATCCTTTCGACCTTACCGGCCGCGTGGCTGTCGTTACCGGCGCCAACACCGGGATCGGCCAGGCGATTGCGGTGGCGCTGGCCGCAGCGGGCGCCGACGTCGCGTGCGTTGGCCGCACGCCCGCCGCGGAAACCGTCGAGAAGATCACCGCGCTCGGCCGCCGCGCGGAGGTGATCGCCGCCGACCTCTCGACCATCGCTCCGGTGGGGCAGGTCGTCGACGAAACCATCGCGCGGTTCGGCAGGCTGGACATTCTGGTCAACAACGCCGGCATCATTCGCCGTGCCGATGCGCTGGACTTCACCGAGTCCGATTGGGACGCCGTGATTGATACCAACCTGAAATCCGTGTTCTTCCTCAGCCAGGCGGCAGGGCGGCACATGGTCCGGCAGGGCAGGGGGCGGATCATCAACATCGCCTCCATGCTGACCTTCCAGGGTGGTATCCGGGTGCCGAGCTACACGGCATCCAAGTCCGGGGTGGGCGGGCTTACCAAGCTGCTCGCCAATGAGTGGGCGAAGCATGGCGTGACGGTGAATGCCATCGCGCCTGGCTATATCGCGACCAACAACACCGCAGCGCTCCAGGCGGATGCCACGCGCAACGCGGCGATCCTCGATCGCATCCCCGCCGGGCGTTGGGGGGAGCCCGGCGATCTGGGTGGCGCCGCCGTCTTCCTTGCCTCCGATGCCGCCGCCTATGTGCAAGGCCATATCCTGGCGGTGGACGGCGGGTGGCTCGCCCGGTGAACTCGCCGGCCCCCGGGCTTGCTGCGGGCTGGACACGGCGCGGAGCGATCAGCGCAGGGGCCGCGATGCTCATCGCTTCAACCGCCCACGCGGCACCGTCCGGCGCAGTCAGGGCCGCGGCAGGCGACTTTCTCGGTACTTCGGACCGGGGCGTTCGGGCATTTCGGGGCATCCGCTACGGGACCGCGCCGCGATTCCGCGCGCCGGTCGCCTTCGCCGCGCCCGGCCGGCAATTCGCAGCGGATCGGTTCGGGCCGGTGTGCCCGCAACGTGGCCCCTACGACCCGCAGGATGAGGACTGTCTCTACCTGAACATCTGGACGGCGGAGGCGAACCCCGGCGCGCGCAAGCCAGTGATGCTCTATATCCATGGCGGCGCCTATTCGAACGGCAGCGTCACCGACCCGCTCAACGACGGTCAGGCGCTTGCCGCTCGCGGCGACGTCGTGGTGGTCACGGTGAACCATCGCCTCAACGCCCTCGGCTATCTCTATCTCGCACGATTCGACTCGCGCTTTGCCGATAGCGGCAATGCGGGGCAGCTGGACCTGATCCTCGCGCTGCAATGGGTGCGCGCGAACATCGTCGCATTCGGCGGTGATCCGGATCGGGTGCTCGTTTTCGGCCAGTCGGGCGGCGGCGCGAAGATCGCGACGATGATGGGCATGCCCGCGGCACAGGGGCTGTTCCAGCGTGCTGCGACGATGAGCGGCCAGCAGGTCACCGCCTCCGGCCCGCTCCATGCCACCGAACGGGCGCGCGCCTATCTGGCGGCGCTCAGGCTCTCCGAGCATGATCTGTCCCCGTTGCTAGAACTGCCGGCGGCGCGGCTCGTCGAGGCGCTGGCGGCGCAGGACCCGATACTCGGCGGCGGCCTGTATTTCGGGCCGGTGCTCGACATGAAATGGCTGACCCGCCATCCGTTCTGGCCCGATGCCAACCCGCTCGGCAACGCGATCCCGATGATGCTGGGCAATGTGCGCGATGAAACCCGCGCCTTTCTGTCACCGGACTCCCCGCTGGTGCGGACGCTCGACTGGGATAACCTGGCCGCGCGCATTGCCCCGGAACTGAAGATCGACATCCTGCCAGAGTGGGTGGTGGCGCAGTATCGCGGGCGGGTTCCCGACTGGTCTCCCGTCGAGATATTTTACGCCGCGACCACCGCAGGCCGGAGCTGGCGCGGGCAGGTGATCGAAGCCGAGGCGCGTGCGGCCGCCGGGGCGCCCGCCTTCGTCTACCAGGTCGACTTCTCCTCGCGCACGGACCCGAGGCGCGGCGCCTTCCACACGATGGACATCCCGCTGGTATTCGGCACCCTCTCGGCGAAGGGCTCGCAAACCGGCACCGCTGCCGACGCGCGCGCCGCCAGCACCGCCATGCAGGACAGCTTCGTCGCGTTCGCCCGAACCGGCGACCCAAACCATGCCGGCCTGCCGGTCTGGCCGCGCTACGAGAACGAGGCGCGCGCGACCATGGTCTTCGACACGGACGCACATGTCGAAAATGATCCTCGACGCTGGCAACGCGAACTGTTCGCGCGCGTGCCCTACATACAGCCGGGCACCTGATCGGGGGCAGATCCGTCTGCGATCCCGGGCCGCCTGAGACCTTTGACGATCCCGACGACGAGACCGGCACAGCGCGGTTGGACAACGTGCATTTGTCCTGTTGACACCGGTTACCTAACTGCGCCACAAAAGTGAAGGAAGCAGCGGGCGAAGACCTGCAGTTCCGGGGAGGATCAATGAGACGCTCGTAGAATCGCGCGCAGCAACCCTCCTCACCACGGGTTCGATGCCGATCGCGCACCACGCGCTCGATCGGTTTCAGAATGGACCGTCCTGCCGGGGCGAAGGGAGAGAGAGATGGCTGAAGGTTTGGCGCGGCTCGAACAGGCACGCATGCTGCATATGCGGGGAGTTTCGGCAGGCGCATTGATCCTGGCTCTGGCAACACCGGTGGCCGCGCTGGCCCAAGTCGCGACGGAGGGCAGCCAGACGGCGCCATCGTCCGCAGCGGATGCGGCGCAGGTCGACGCCACCAATGCGGACATCATCGTCACCGGCTTCCGCCGTTCGCTCGACGCGGCGCTCAACGTGAAGCGCGATTCCGTCGCCGCGGTGGACGCGATCGTCGCCGAGGACATTGCCAAGTTCCCAGATCAGAATCTTGCAGAATCGCTCCAGCGTATTCCCGGCATCTCGATTCAACGCGACGCAGGGGAGGGCCGTGCGATCACGGTGCGTGGTCTGGGCGCGCAATTCACGCGCGTACGCGTCAATGGCATGGAAACCGTGGCGACGTCGACCGACGGGGCCAGCGCCAATCGTGACCGCGCCTTCGATTTCAATGTATTCGCTTCCGAGCTCTTCACGTCGATCGTCGTCCATAAGACGGCCGAAGCCTCGTTGGACGAAGGTTCGCTGGGGGCCGTGGTCGACCTGAACACCGGCAATCCGTTGGCGGGGAAGAGCGGTTTTACCGCCGTGGGTTCGGCGCAGGCAAGCTATAACGATCTCTCCAAGAACTGGCGTCCGCGCCTCGCCGGGCTGCTGTCCTGGAAGAACGATGCCGGCACCTTCGGTGCCTCGGTGTCGGCTGCCTACAGCAAGACCAACAATCTGGAGCTCGGCAACAATACCGTCCGCTGGGCGCAGGCACGCTTCGATTCGGTGGACGGCACGCCCTGCTTCTTCAACAGCGCGACCGGTTCGACGCCCGTGCGCAATAGCGGCGGCACCTATCGGCCGAGCGCCGCCTGCGACCAGGCGGCACTCGCCTTCCACCCGCGCATCCCGCGCTATGGCGAGGTCCGCCATGATCGCGAGCGGCTGGGCATCACCGGCAGCGTTCAGTTCGCGCCAACCGATGCGACGAAGATTTCGATCGACGGCCTCTATTCGCGCTTCAAGGAAACGCGCGAGGAAAAATGGGGCGAAGTGCTGCTGCGCTCCAACGAGCGCTCGATCGATCTGCTGAACCCGACCTATGACGGCAAGGGCAACATGGTGTCGGCCACGCTCAACGATGCTTGGGTGCGCACCGAGCACTATCTCCGCCAGTCACAGACCGAGTTCTACCAGATCGGGGGCAGCTGGGATCAGGATGTCACCGACCGGCTGCGCTTCACGCTGTTGGGCGGCGTTTCGAAATCCGATGCGACCATCCCGGTAGAGACGACCTTCGTCTTCGACAACCGCACGGCCCGGAATTACAGCTATGACTATCGCAACATGTGGCAGCCGAAGTTGACGTTCGGCACGAGCGTGACCGATCCGGCCAACTTCCAGCTCGCTGAAATCCGCGATCGGCCCTCCAGCGTCGTCAACAAGTTCCGTACGGCGCAGCTGCGCGGCGAATGGGACGTGGCGGACGGGTTCCAGCTGAAGGCTGGCGGCGTGTATCGCCGTTTCGAGTTTGACTCGCTTGCCTATACCCGCGACGCGGTCGTCTGCCCGACCAAGACCAGCGCGGCCACGGACGCGGTGCTCGGCACCGTGACCTGCTCGGGATCCGGCCAGGTTTTCGCGCCGGGCGCGGTGTATGGCTATCCGGCGGCGGGCCTTGGCGAGACGTTCAATCTGGGCCAGGCGGGGCAGCCTGCAGGCACCACCAGCACGTTCCTGATCCCCAACATCGATGCCTCGGCGAAATATACCGGCCTATATGCGCGGCCGCTGGCCGTGGATGCGGGCAATGTCCGCAACGTCGTGGAGGCGGTGAAGGGCGGCTATCTCGAGTTTGACGTGAGGGGCGAGCTGTTCGGCCTTCGCTACGCCGCCAATGCCGGCATGCGCTATGTCCGCACCGACCAGACCTCGACCGGCCTCAACAACGGCCAGTCGGTCACGGTGAAGCGCAACTATGACGACTGGTTGCCGGCGCTCAACGTGGCGCTGTTTCCGACCGAGAAGGTGATCCTGCGCGGCGCGATCTCGAAGGTGATGACCCGCCCGACGCTGGGCAACCTGACGCCAGGCGGATCGGTGGACGGGTTCAACTACAGGATCAGCTTCGGCAACCCGCAGCTCGATCCGTTCCGCGCGACCTCCTACGATCTCGCCGCCGAATGGTATTTCGCGCCGCAATCGATCTTCTCGGTCGCGCTATTCAAGAAGAATGTAGACAGCTTCCCGGTTTCGGTGACCACGTCGGGCACCTATGCATCGACCGGGCTGCCCCTGTCGGTCATTCCGCCCAGCTCGCCAGCGGCATCGAGCCCGGAGGGGCAGCTCTGGCAGATCAGCACGATCACCAATGGCAAGGGCGCCTCGCTCAAGGGCATGGAAGTCTCGTTCCAGACCGCCTTCCGCTTCCTGCCGGGGTTCCTCAAGAATTTCGGTGCGATCGCCAACGCGACCTTCATCGATTCGAGTGCGGCCTACACGCAGAGCGGGCCTTCGATCACCCCGGGCGGCGCGCTGGTCGCGGTGACGCGGACGGTGACGCTCTATGGACTGTCCAAGCGGGCGTATAACGGCACGCTGTATTACGAGGACAAGAAGTTCAGCGCGCGCGGCTCGGTCAGTTACCGCGGGCCATATATCGACGGTGGATCCGGTACCGGCAATGTGTTCGAAGGCTATAATTCATCGATCAACGTCGATGCTTCGATCCGGTACAAGATAACGCCCAATGTCGAGGTGTCCATTGAGGGTACAAACCTCACCGACGATTATCGCGATCGCTACACCGATCTCGATGCGAACCGGAACTATGAGTATAATCATTTCGGGCGAACCTTCCTGATCGGCGCCCGTTTCAAGATGTGAGCCGGCCCGGCTTAAGGCATTTCGGGCCGTTGGAAGGACAGTTCGGACGATGAGGGGAATGGATCGCAGGGGTGCGCTGATCGGCACGCTGGTCTTGGGCCTCGGCGCTAGTGCTTCGGCGCAGACCGCGCCCCCCAGGGGGACGGGGCCGTCCCAGTCCGGTCCGCCGGATCCGCGCGAGACGATCGATCTCTGGCCAGACGGTGCGCCGGGCATGCCGGTGGAGGTGCCGGTGGAGACCGTAGAGGAAAGAAGCCGCGATCCAGGGGTGGCGGATCGTGCGGTCCACGGTGTCGCGCGACCGCGGCTGGCGGTGTTCCGGCCGCAAAAGCCAAACGGCACGGCAGTGCTGATCTTCCCGGGCGGCGGCTATCGCCGCATCGTGATCGACAAGGAAGGCTATGAGACGGCACGGTGGCTGGTGGGGCATGGCTATACCGCTTTCGTGCTGTTCTACCGGCTGCCGGGCGAGGGCTGGACGGCCGGGCCGGACGTTGCGCTTGCAGACGCGCAACGCGCGATGCGTATCGTCCGCGCTCGCGCCGCGAACTATGGCATTCAGCAGGGGCGGATGGTTGCGATGGGCTTTTCCGCCGGCGGCCATCTGTGCGGCGACCTGGCGACGCGTTTCGACCTGCCCCTGTATACGGCGATAGACGATGCCGACCGGCTGTCGTCGCGCCCGGATGCGGCCGCGTTGCTCTACGCGGTGCAGTCGATGCGCGCGCCCCTGGCCCATGCCGGTTCGCGCGAACTGCTGCTCGGCGGCAACGCCGGCGCAGCGCTGGAACGCGCGCACACGCCCGCGCTGCACGTCACGGATCGGACACCGCCCTGCTTTCTGGTCCATGCCGAGGATGATGGCACCGTTCCGGTCGAGAATACTCTGGAGATGCGCGCAGCGTTGAAGGCGAGGGGAGTATCTGCGGAAACCCACCTGTTCGCGCAGGGCGGGCACGGCTTTGGCATAGGGCTGGCGGCGGGCAAGCCTGCCGCCGCCTGGCCCGAACTTTTTCGGCAATGGGTGCTTTCGCTCGAGCTGGCTTGACAGATCACCGGTCGCACCTCGGTCGGCGTCGACCAGGAAATGCCCCGCGCGGTCGGCGCGCCCGAATTCGGGGTGCGCGCATATCTCGAAAGCACCGCGGGACCACGCTTGCGGACCGCCCCCGTTGCCGGCCGCCGCTCAGGCGCAAGAATCTTCCCGCGCGTGCCGCTGCGATCGCGGTGGTCGTCCCGTGACGCTGGGGGTGCTTGGCCCCCGTGTCGTGTGCTGCGCGGCTATGAACCGGTAATCGCGCGGCATTCGGTGGGATCTGCGCCGTCCTGCGCTTTCCATGGCGCCGTCAAACCCGATGGCCGCCTTCCGCGCAGTCCAGGCAGCGTCATGTCCCGCCCGACACCGCCGCCCGTCGCGCAAGGATCGCGGCCCAGGGATTGGGGCGCGGGTCGCCCGTACGTCTCAGCGTGTTCTGGTCCTGGTGCCGGAAGGGCGCTTCCTGCCCTTCCACCTTTAGCTCCGTGTCGGTGACATAGCTCCACGTCCCATCGTCATGGAAGGTGAGGGTGATGCGGTAGCTGTCGGTGCGAAACGCCTGCTCCAGAAACGTCGTCGAGCAGATGCCATAATCGGTAGCGCCACGGCGCGACAACACGACGATTTCGTCCGCATCCGGCGTGGCGAAGCCCGATGCCAGCGCGACCTGCCCGCGCGGGATCGCCAGCGTCTGCAATACCAGCCCGGTAGCAGGCTCCCACAGCCAATAGCCCAGCTGATCGTGGAAGGTGATGTCCTCTTCCTCGGTGGTGATGTGGATGTGGTAGCGCAGGCCATAGAAGAGCTGCGGGCCGTTCGCCTGGGGGTCGATCGGCTGGAAATCGATCTTTTCGATGAACACGCGGCGCTCCGGACCCTCGGGCTTGGGTGCGAGATCGACGCCCTTGCGCGCTTCCCAGCGTCCAGCGAGCCGGCGCAGCGGTCCCAGATTGGCGAGCGTATCCGGATCGACGTTGGTGGGCTCGGTGAAGATGTCGCGCGTGGCGGGGATCATGGCTGCTGTCCTGCTAGGGCTTCGTCCGCGATCCGCTCGCGGCGCTGCTCGATCCCAGGGTATCGCGTTGCTCCAGCTGCGCACCTATATCTTGGTATTGGCGACATCCTTCCGGCATGGACGCGACTTTTGGGGCCCGCTGACCTGTAGCTGCGGCGGGGTCACACCGCCTGGAGCGCCGATGCCGCGACTTGGCGGCAGCCGCGAGCGACGCCGGTTCGCTGGAAGACGGTGCTGGAAACGGCTTCGATGGGCAGGTCCATGCCGTGCACCGATTCGGCATGGCCCAGGAACAAATAGCCGTTTGGCGAGAGGTGTTCGATCAGTTGCGAGACGACCTTCTTCTGCGTGGGCTTGTCGAAATAGATCAGGACATTGCGGCAGAAGATGAGGTGCATCGGTTCGCCCACGGGATAGGCGTCGTCCATCAGGTTCAGCCGCGCGAAGCCGATCGCGCTGCGGAGCTCGGGCGCGATCCGCGCTTCCCTGCGATCGGGGTCGCTCGGCACGCGAACATAAGCGCGGCGCATTGCTGCCGGCACCGGGTCCAGCATCTCGATCGGATAGATGCCGGCACGCGCCGTCGCAAGCACCTCGGTATCGATGTCGGTGGCAAGGATGGCGTAGTCGGGTCCGCCGCAGCGCCTGGCATGATCGTCCAGCACCATGGCCAGCGTGTAGGGCTCGGGCCCGGTGGAGCATGCGGCGCTCCACGCGCGCACTTTTCGTACGCCCTGCGCGGCGAGGGACGATAACGCCGTTTCGACCAGATAGTCGAAATGGCCGGGCTCGCGGAAGAAATCGGTCTTGTTGACGGTGATCGCGTTGATGAGCAGCGGCGTCTCCGTCGCCAGATGGCCGCCGCAGAACAGATGGTCGATATAGCCGTCCAGCGTATCAAGCCCGATCGTCTGCAGCCGCCGCCGCAATCTACCTTCCAACATCGTCTTCTTGGTGTCGGGCAGCCGGATGCCGATAGTGTCGTACAGATATTGGGTGAGCCGCGCGAAGTTGCGCGAGTTCAGTCCATCCCTGGAAGCGGAAGAAAGGGCCGGGGCAAACATTGTCGCATACTCCCGATCAAGGTTCTCAGGCTGCATCTGCCTGGGATTCGAGCTCGGCGGCATCTTCGGCGGAAAAGATCTTGCCGATCTCGACCAGCACGACGAAGCTATCCGCGCGCCGGAATACGCCGCCGATATAGTCCGAAGGCCAGCGCACGCCGATGTCGGGTGCGCCTTCCAGCAGGTCTGCAGCGATGCTGCACACTTCCAGCACGCGGTCGACCACCAGACCCAGCATCAGCACCCGGTTGCCCACCGGCACGTCGACGACCAGAATTCTGGTGGTCGACGTCGGCACGACCGGCGGCAGGCCGAGCCGGAGGCGGAGGTCGATGGTCGTCACGCCTTCACCGCGCATGTCGGTAAGGCCCAGCAGATATTCCGGCCCGTTGGGGATGCGGAAGGTCTCGCGATAGTCGAGGATCTCGCGCACGAACGAGACCGGCACCGCGAACACCTCGGCACCCAGGCCGAAGGTTACGATCTGGAGCTCGGCCTTGTCGGTCATGCCGCCTGCACTCCGAAATCGGCATCGCCGGTGTCCGGGCCGCCGCTGGTGAGATCGAGCGCGAAACCGTGTACGCGCGCCTGCTGCTCGGCAACCGTCGCGGGGCGGCGCAGCGACTTCTGTGCCTTCTGTGGCTTCGGGGCAGACCGGCCGCGTGCTGCCCTGGGAGCCTCGCGCAGGCTGTCCTGCATCTGAAAATAGGCGATGCTGGCCTGGAGTTCTTCCGCCTGGGCGGCAAGCTCCTCCGAGGTGGTCGAAATCTCTTCCGATGCACCCGCATTCTGCTGGGTTACCTGGTCCAGCTGCTGGATTGCCTTGTTGATCTGGACTGCGCCGATATCCTGCTCTCGGCACGCGGCGCTGATTTCGGCAACCAGTTCCGCGGTGCGGCGGATATCGGGTACCAGCTTGCGCAGCATCTCCCCGGCCTCCACCGCGGACTTGACGGTTTCCGAGGATACGGAACTGATTTCGGCGGCGGCACCCTGGCTGCGTTCGGCAAGCTTGCGTACTTCGGAGGCGACCACCGCAAAGCCACGGCCGTGCTCGCCAGCGCGTGCGGCTTCCACGGCTGCGTTGAGGGCAAGCAGGTCGGTCTGACGGGCTATCTCCTGAACGATACCGATTTTCTCGGCAATCGTCCGCATCGCGCCCACGGCGCGTTCCACCGCTTCTCCGCTGGTCTCCGCCGCCTGCGCCGACTGACGCGCCATCTTCTCGGTCTGCACGGCGTTCTCGGTATTCTGGCGGATGTTCGCGGCCATCTGCTCCATCGAGGCCGAGACTTCTTCCGTGGCCGCGGCCTGTTCGGTCGCCCCCTGGGACAACTGTTCGGAACTGGCTGAAAGCTCCTGGCTGCCGGAGGCAACCTGCTCGGCGGAGGTTCGGGTATCGGCGATCACCGCGCGCAGGCGGTCCACCATACGGACCAATGCCATGCCGAGGGTGTCGCGATCCGAAAGTGGCTTGTGTTCGACGGTAAGGTCGCCATCGGCGATCCGGTTCGCCAGATCGGCGCTCAACCGCAGATTGTCGACCAGCAGGTTGACCGCATCCTTCATGCGGCGATGGTCCCCCTCGCATGCCAGCTCTACCCGCTCCCTCAGATCGCCGGCGCTGACCAGGGACAGGACGCGATTGCCTTCCGCGATCGGCAGCAGGATTGCGTCCAGCATGCCGTTGATGCCGGTGATCAGGGCTGCGAAATCGCCGACGAAGCGCTTGTGGTTTCCGCGTTCGCCGAGCTGGCCGGAGGTCGAGGCGGCGATGAGCTGCTGGATTTCCTCGGTGATCTCCCGAAGATTCAGGCGCAGCGTCTCGACAGTGTCATTGATGAAGGCTTTTTTGCCGGGGAATTGTTCGAGCGGTGCGTCGAAGTTGCCCAGGCCAAATTCCTTGATGCACGCCATTGCCTTTTTCTTCACGGCAATGTGACTTGCTACCATGTCATTGACGCCCTGCGCCATGATTGCGAAATCGCCGCGGAACTTGTTGGCGGGAACGAAGACGTCGATGTCGCCCTTGTCGTGTTCGGCGGACATGTGCTTCATTTCGGAAATGAGGCCCTTGAGGTTGCTCCGAAGCGTCTCGACCGTATCGTTGATGAACGCCTTCTTGCCGGGAAGTTGCTCCATCGGAGCGTCGAAATTGCCTTCTCCGAATTCCTTGATGCATGCCATCGCCTTTTTCTTCACGGCGATGTGGCTCGCGACCATGGCATTGACCCCCCGCGCCATGGTCGCGAAGTCGCCGCGGAACTTGTCGGCGGGGACGAAGACGTCGATGTCACCCCTGTCGTGCTCGGTAGACATATGCTTCATCTCGGTGATCAGGCCCTTGAGGTTGCTCCGGAGCGTTTCGATCGTATCGTTGATGAAGGCCTTCTTGCCGGGAAGCTTTTCCATGGGCGCTTCGAAATTGCCTTCGCTGAACTCCCTGATGCAGGCCATGGCCGATTTCTTGACGGCGATATGGCTGGCGACCATGCCGTTCACCCGCTTCGCCATGATGGCGAAGCTGCCCTGGAAATTCTCCGCGGGCAGCGTCACGTCGATATCGCCTCGCTCATGCTCTGCCTGCATCTGGCAGATATTGTCGTTGAGGGCGGTCACCGGGCGGATGACCTTGTCCAGCAGCTGGTTGATCGCGACGAGGACCTCGCGGGTCTGGCCCTGCGCAAGCGAGAGATCGGCGCGCTCGGCGATGTCTCCCCGCGCCATCGCGCTGTCGAGGCGGGTGATTTCGGCGGTCAGCTTCGTATAGGACACGCCGCTGAAAATATTGATCGACATGACAAGGCTTCCTTTTGGCGATGTACTGCGAAGGCGAAAGGTTCTGATCGGCTTTCCGCAATATCGAGGGTGGTTTTTGGTTCAGATGTTGGGAGCAGATGGCTGCGCGCTTCGGTTCATGCTGCGACCTTTATCGGTCGGCCATCGCCGAGGTGCGCGGCG
>NZ_LXVY01000024.1 GCF_001650735.1 Sphingomonas sp. TDK1
CAGGCCAACCTCGTGTGACACTATCCCCAACGTCACCGCTGACACATCACCATCAATGTCGCTGACCAGTCACCGACGATGTCGCGCTACATCTATTCCGACAAGGCCAGCGGCGCGAAAGTGAATCGTCCTGGCCTCGCCGAAGCGATTGCCTATGCGCGATCGGGTGACGTGCTGGTCGTGTGGAAGCTGGACCGCCTCGGCCGCACCATGAAGGGGCTGGTCGATTTGTCGGCCGACCTCGACGAGAAGGGGATCGGGCTGCGTTCGATCACCGATGGAATCGACACTTCGGGAACGGCGGGGCGGCTCGTCTTCAACATCCTGGCGGCGATGGCCCAGATGGAACGCGAGCTGGTCCGCGAGCGGACCACTGCTGCGCTGGCCGTCGCACGGCGCAAGGGCCGGTTCGGCGGGCGAAAGACGATGATGACCGAAGAGCGCCGGAACGCGGCCACCAAGCTGCTCAAGACGGAGATGTCGTCGCGTGAGATCGCGCGCGCGATCGGCGTCTCGATCTCGACCTTTTACAGGCATTTTCCCGCGCGATAGCTGCGGTGCCGACGCGTGCGGCGTATCACGGGAATGGGCGCGCAGCTGGCTGCTCAAGAATAACCCGGTTGCCCAAGCCATTCGAAGCCCGTGCCAGCGCATCGGCTGCGTCTGCAATCAGATCCTCGGAGACAGCGTTGGGGGCGAGTACGAGACCCGCCGAGCATGTCACCTCGCCGATCGGCGTCTCATTCTCGACGCGCTGCAGCTTTCGCCTCGAGAATGCCTTGCGGGCTGCGTTCAGCATATCGCGGGCGGCTTCGGGGTCGCAGTTGTCGAACACGATGGCGATCCGCTTTGCCTCCCAGCGGCCGACCCGGTGCGGCATGCAATGATCCCGCAATGTCTGGCCCAGCGCGCGCAGGACCCGCTCGACGACGCCGATCCCATGAGCCGCCCCGATCGAGGTGACCTGATCGAGCGCAACCAGCGCAAGAAGGGTAGGGCCTTCCCGCTCGAGTGCGGCGGTGAGCACCGAGTCGATCGCGATGCGGTTGAGGAGCGAGGTAGCAGGATCGATGTCGGTATCGACGCCCAGCGAGCGTAGGCGCTCGCGGACTAGCGCCGTCTGAAGGCTCATCTGCTTCAACCGCTCCTCGGCGCGCTCGGCCTGGGCAGTCATCCGAGCGACCGCGCTGTGAATGTTGCCGTCTGTCGAGACCAGTTCGGCCGCGGTGAGCGTGAGCGATTTGACGAAGGCATTGGCTTCCTGGGCGGTTGCCCCGATGATGTGCATGACCTCCGTGGAAAGCTCACCGATCGTCGTCGCGGTGCCATGGAGATCCGCTGGTGCCGAAATCGCTCGCACGTCTTCCTGTCTGAGGCGATAACCGCCGTCGATCAGATTGGCGACGGCCATGAAATGGGCCTCGTCAGCACCTTCGAAATAGGTGTGAGCGAAGCCGTAATTCTCGGGGCTGTGCGGCAGTCGATGCTCGTCGAGAAAATCGACAATGGCATGACCCGATTCGTCGGCTGGCGGACTGGTGCGCAGATCCATCAGAGGCCTCTATCGCCGTTCCGACACAAGGATGTCGTGCCACAGGAACAGATCGCGGTCGATGAGTTCGAGAAGTGCGTTGATAGCGGCCTCGCGGGAGCCAAGTTGATAGCGACGCTGGATCTCGTCCGCGACTCGCAGCGATGCAGGGGAGAGCGCATAGGTGGACCGCTTGTAACCCGCAGCATCCTCGCGTTCTTTTTTGCGGCGCATCGACAGGGTCGACCGCGCGGGTTTCGGCTGAGAGTCCATATCGCCCTCTAAGCGAAACAGGTGTCACTCTCCAAAGCTCGTTTGATGGGAACGGAGTTCACCACCGGAATTGGTTCAGTTTGCTCCGGTCCGGGGCGGGGGAACCGAATTGAGCATGTTCATCAGGATGGATTGCAAAACCCGCTCGATCGCTTCGGGAGCAAGCCCATCGCCTTTCACCTGCTCGGCGAGCGACAGTAACTGGGGGCAGGAAGCTTCGACGAAGCGGCACGCGACGAGGTAGATCTTGTCGAAGCTGTCATCGAAATAGGCGAGGGGCGTCTTCATCCAGACTGCGGCAAGAAACGCACGTTGCCGGTCGATCTCCAGGATCTCCATGACCCTTATCTGCATCGCGGCCGTAAAGCTGGCGCGACCGGATTTGACCTTTCCGATGAGACTGACGCTTTTCCCGAGTCTCCGGGCCATTTCGACATTGGTTACGCCACGGCGATTCCACTGCTCGATGATAAGCGGATAGTAGAAGTCTGTCTCGGTCTGTCGGCTTGCTGCATCCCTCTGGTCAGTCATGACGACCCCCCTTCTGGGCGCTATATACGGTTATAGCCCGAGAGGCTGTCAATATTTTTTAAGCGTTAGTCGGAACTTTTCGACGAATTGCACAATCGAAGACGCACAGCATCGACACGGTGAGCAGGAAACGCGCTGTGGCAGGGGTGGTGGGGTCGGTAGTGGCCCTGTCCCGCGCGGCCTGGAAAAGCGCCTTCTGATCGATCTGAATGCGGAAACCGACCCGGTTTTCACCATTGTCCTCGATCGTCGAGGCGCGTTCGAGCATCAGTTCGAAATCCGGCATATCCAGGAATTTCTCCAGTCCATACAGGGCGGTAGAGGAAACGGTCTCAAACCGTCGCGTTGCCAGCGACCGGGTTCTGATCGCTTCTGTTGTGAGACGGAACAGCTCATCGCTGACCCGGAAGGCGTAGATCACATTCGACATGGGGAACGGATAACCCGAGTGCGGACGAGCGCATACCATCTGGATTGATAGTTTCTCGAATCAATCATTGCCGCACGACCGGGGATGGTCATTCCAGTTTCGCAACGAAGGCGGTAAAAAAATTCCGCAGGTGGTAAAAAAATTACCTGCTCTATGTTTGTCTGCAGACTCATCGCGTCAGTTTTTTGGCGGAAATGCGTAGTCGGGCTTTCCCGCAGTCAAAGTCGATACGGTAATTTTTTTCCGTCTTGTCGAGGGTCAATACTTGCGAAATCCTTAGGGAGACGACGCGCTTGTGCTTCGTCTTCCAAGGGGAAAGAGCATGTCTGCACTTTCAATGCCGAAGGGTGGCCAGATCAATGGTGTCCTTCTCGGCCTGGCGATCATCGCGATGTTGATGGTCCTGGGCGCGTCGGCGGCGTTCGCCGGCGCCGACACGACGTTCAATACCGCGCTGACGAAGTTCACGGACTTCCTCGAGGGCTCGGGCGGCAAGATCATCACCGTCATGAGCCTCGCGGGCGGCATCGTCGCGCTGGCGTCGGGCCGCTTCAGCCTGGGCCAGGTGGCCGTTCCCGTCGCCGTCGGCGTCGGCGCGGGCACGGGTATCCCGATCGTCACCTCGACCGTCACCGCGACGATCTGAGGCGTCGGCTGGATCAACCGCTGGGAGGGCGGCTTAGCTTATGGACCGGTACACCATCCCTTCGCATCTCGACGACCCGGAGCTGATCGGCTTCTGGACGCTGGACGAGTTCCTCGCGATGGCGATCCCCTTCATCTGGGGGATCCTGTCGCAGCACGTCGTGATCGGACTGATGGTCTCGTTGCTCGGCTGGTGGGGTTTTCGGAAACTCAAAGCCGGCAAGGCCACGTCGTGGATTCTCCACATGGCCTACTGGCACCTGCCGTCGAGTTTTACCGGGCTGAAGGCGACACCGCCCTCCCACCTTCGCGTGATGGTGGGCTAAATGGATTATTCTGTCGGTCTCGCGCAGTCGCAGCGCGTCCTCAAGCAGCGCAACATGCTCGGCATCGTCGCGCTGGTCCTCGCGGGCCTCGTGGTGCTGCTGTTCCTGGTCGGCGCGACCCGTGACCGGGAGATCGTCCTGCAGCCGATCGTCCGCTCCCCGCTGACGCTGTCGTCGAGCGGGGTCAGCGAGCAGTATCTGGAGATGGTCACGCGCGACACCGCGCTGATGACGCTCAACCGCTCGCCCGAAAATCTCGAATACTGGATGGACTCGATCCTGGCGATCGCCACGCCGGAAGCACATGGTTCGCTCAAGCGCGACCTGATGAAGATCCTCAACGAGCAGCGCGGATCGAGCATCAGCCAGTATTTCACGCTCGCCGGCATGAAGGTCGACACCGAGAAACTGACCTCGGAAGTGACCGGCACGCTGCACACCGTCGTCGGCTCGAAGTCGGTCACCGCCGAGCCGAAGACGTTCCGCTTCTACTGGGCGTATCGCGGCCTGACTCTCCAGCTCAAGGGCTTCGGGATGGTCACCAAGGCCGACAAGGACGCCGCGGCAACCATCGGAGACGACGCATGACCGCCTGGGTCGCAGTCGGGCTGATCGGGGGCGGGACCGCCTTCGCATCGCGCCTGTGTTCGCTATCGCGCCTGATCGGGGCAGGGATGATCGTCGCGGGCGGAATGGTGCTCGCCGCGCCAGCCTTTGCCGACGAGCATGTGCTGGCGAAGGACAACAGCGAGGTCGCCTGCACGATGTCGAAGTCGGGGCTGACCCGCGTCAGCCTCAAGGACGATCGCTTCGCCAGCGTCTCGAAGCTGACCACCGGGGTCGATACCGACGATTTCACCGTGGTCAACGAACCGACCCGGGGCGACATCTATGTGTCGGTCCCGGAAGCCTATTCTCGGCCGAACGTGTCGTTCTTCGGCACCACGTCGAAGGGCTATGTCTACAAATTCTCGTGCCGCCTCGCCGGTGACGACGCGCAGCAGGTGTTCGTCGAGAATAAGGATATCGGCGGCGCCGCGGAAACGCAGGTCGCGGCCGTCGCGGCATCGCCGCAGGAGGCGTCCGCCACGCTTGTCCAGGCGATGTTCCAGTCCGCGCCGCTCGAAGGGTTCGAGGTCAGGCCGGCGGTCACCGACCCGGTGATGATCGGCGCGCTCAAGGTCCAGATGGTCGCCGAATATCGCGGCGCCAGCCTCGCGGGCCGCACGCTCAGGATCGAGAACCGGGGCAAGGTGCCGGTCGCGCTGGGCGAGGGCACGATCGCGCCGTCGAACGCGATCGCGGTCTCGGTCGCCAACCCCAACCTCAAGCCCGGTGAAGCCACCACCGCCTATATCGTCACGCCTTCGGGCCTCGCCAACGGAGTGCGGCCATGAGCCTCAGGGACATCTTCCAGCGTAACCGTGCCAAGCAGCTCGATACCGAGCCGGAGGAGGGCGGGGACAGCGAGCTGATGGCCGGCAACGATGCCGTCCGCAAGAAGCAGCTGCTCTATCTCGGCTGTGGCGGCGCCGTCGCGCTGGTGCTGGGCTCCTGGTACGTCATGGGTGACGATGCCAAGCTGAAGCCGGTCGGCACCGACGGGAAGGAGGTGAAGATCACCACCGACGACATGGTCAACCGCAACATGTCGCAGCGTGAATGGCAGGCCGCATCCGAAGCGCAGATGCAGTCGATCAACAATCAGTTGAAAGGCGTCGACGGCCAGCGCGCGCAGATGGAGCAGTTGCAGGCGCAGATCGCCGCGCTCCAGGGCGAGAAACAGTCGATGGCGAGCGACGGCCAGCGGGTCATGAGCGCCTATCAGCAGGAGAACGACCAGCTTCGCCAGCAGATCGCGCAGCGTAACGCCGCGCCGGTCGCGCCGGCGCCGACACAGATGTACGGCCCCGGCCAGCCCAATTACCGCACCCCCGGCGCGCCGATGACGGCGGGCGAGGCGGCCGCGGCGGCGGTGTCGCAGTCGCGCTCGATCAAGCTGGTATCGTTCGAGGGCGGCCCGTCGGGCACCGCGACACGGATCTCGGGCGGCACGACCAGCTACACCGACAGCCCCAATTACCTGCCGCCCAACTCGATCGCCAAGGCGAAGGTCATCGTCGGCGTCGACGCCTCGGCGGGGGTCCAGTCGCAGACCGATCCGCTGCCGGTGATCCTGCGCATCACCGGCCCGGCGCGCTCGGTCTACCAGAACGGCAAGCTGCTCACGACGCGGATCGAGGGCTGCGTCATCAACGGTGCGGCGCGCGGCGACCTCTCGTCCGAGAAGGTCTATGTCAAGCTGCAGCGGATGACCTGCCCGCAGGCCAATGGCCGGTTCGCGGTGTCGGACGTCAAGGGCTTCATCAGCTTCGCCGGCAAGACTGGCGTGCGCGGCCGTGTCGTCAGTCGCGAAGGCGGGCTCGTCACCCAGGCCTTCATCGCCGGGATCGCAGGCGGGTTCGGGCGCGGCTTCTCGGCCAACACCGACATGCTGCTCCAGGGCACCAACGTCACTGTCAACGGGAAGCGCCAGCAACTCGGCATCGGCGATATCGCTCAGGCCGGGATCGGCAACGGCGTCGCGCAGTCGGCCGACATGGTCAGCAAATACCTGATCGAGCGGGCCGAACAGTACCAGCCCATCATCGAGATGCCGACCGGCATCGATGTCGAGATCGTCTTCCTCGAAGGCGTCTTCATCCAGAACTGAGCCCGGGAGGAGGCGGTCACATGGCAAATACTATCATGATCGGCGCGATGGCGGGGGCGGCGATGCTGCTGACCGGCTCGGCCGAGGCGCCGATCGGCGCGCAGGTCCAGGTCGCGCTGCAGAAGCGGCTTCCCAAGACGAAGGTCGACGCGATCGACTGTTCCAAGGTCGACGGGCTGTGCGAGGTCGTGGCGGGCGCGAACCTGTTCTACGTCGACAAGTCGGCGCGCTACCTCGTCATCGGCCGCGTCTATGACATGGAGACGCGACAGGATCTGACCGCCGCCAAGCTGCTCGCGCTTAATCCCGACATGCTGGTGGGCGGCGCGGCGAAGGCCAATGCCGCGCCCGATGCGCCCGAGGCAGGCGCGGCGCGGGCGGGTGCGCGCGTCACGACCCAGCCCGCTGTCGCCCGCACGCTCGATGTGTCGCGGCTGTCGAGCAAGGGCGCGATCACCTGGGGATCGGGTACGCAGACGGTCACCGTCTTCTCGGACTTCCGCTGCGGCTACTGCCGCGCGCTCAGTCAGGCGCTCGAGACGATGAACGTGCGCGTGATCGAGCGACCGATCTCGGTGCTGGGAAGCCGCGAGATCGCCGACCAGGTGCTGTGCGCCCGCGATCGTCATGCGGCGGTCCGCGCGGCCTATGCGCAGAACCCGGTCCCGGCAGGCGCGAAGTGCGACACCAGCGGTCTCGATGAGAACGAGGCGTTCGCCAAGGCGCACGGCATCAACGGGACGCCCGTCATCGTCCGCTCCGACGGGGCGGTGATCGAGGGCTTCAGGCCCAAGGCCCTGCTCGTCGAATGGTTGAAGGGAGCCAAGTCGTGACCCGATCCGTGATCCGCCTGCCGGCCTGCCCGGTTTCCGACTATCGCCCGCACGCCCGCGCAAAGCGTATCGCCGCGCTGGCGATGACCGCGAGCCTGGGACTGCTCGCCAGCTGCACCACGCTGGGCACCAACATCTCGGGCAAGTTCGCGTGCGGCGCGCCCGAGGGTGGCAGCTGCGCGCCGGCGACCGTCATCGATGACAAGGCGCTAGCCGAGATCACCGGCGACAGCGGCTATCATCCAGCCGGACCGTACCAGGCTCCGCCGCGCAACACCGGGGGAACGCAGCGGATCGCCTATGCCTCGACGCCTGTGCCGGCGCAGGCGGCGGGGGTCGGGCCGCAGAAGGTCTTGCGGATCGTGTTCCCCTCGCATGTCGACGCCGCGGGGCGGTTCCATGAGACGGCGGTGGTGCAGGCGGTGGTCGACAACGGCCAGTGGCTGGCGGCGACCGACGGCCACGGTTCGGCGCTCGCCGCGACGCAGACGCTCAACGTCAGCCCCGAGATCCTCTCGCAGCTCGGCGCGCCGATCGCCGCGCTTCCCCCGGTGCCCGCCGAGGTCGCGCAGGTCGCCGCCCCGGCAGCGGTTGCAGGTGCGGCGAGCGCGGTCGGCGCACCGAGTGCGGCAGCGGTCGCGGCCGCGCGGGCCAGGGCGCGCGACGCGGCTGCTGGCAAGGGTGTCCCGATCGCCGCGACGCAGAAGCCGGCGCCGCCCGAACTCGCGTCGAGCGCGCCGGGCAACCGTCCAGCGACCTTCTCGCCGCGCGTGGAGGACTGATCGTCATGGCGAAGACCGGCTTCATCGCGCGCCTGCTCGGCGATACGCGCGCACCCGATCAGGGCACGCCGTCGCACGGTGCGCCGATGCTGTCGCAGTGGCTGCCGTACCGCAGCTATGACGCGCGGCACGACCTGTTCTACCAGACCGACAGCATCGCGTTCGCGCTGGAACTCGCGCCATTGATGGGCGCGGACGAGCGCACCGGCGAGATCATCGCACAGATGCTGTCCGAGAGCGTGCCCCCCAGCGCGCGCGTCCAGTTGCTCGCCTTCCAGAGCCCGCGCGTGGGCGCGCTGATCGCGCAATATGCGCTGCCGCGCTACAAGGCGGGCGGCATCCATCGCAAGATCGCCGAGCGGCGATCGGCGTTCCTGCGCCACGGCGCATGGGTGTCGATGTCGAAGGACGGACCGTTCCACGTCCGCAACCATCGCATCTTCCTGTCGGTCTCGATCCGCAGCGGCAAGGCGACGCCCGAGGAGCTGACCGGCGTTCGCGACAGCATCGTCTCGACCCTGCAGTCGATCGACATGCCGGCAACCCGGCTGAAGCCGGTCGATCTGATCGCGCTGATCGACGACATCACCGCGCCGGCGTTCGACGTCTCCGACCACGTCTCGGAATATTCGGACCTCGATCCGATCGCCGACCAGTGCGTGCGGCGCGACGTCCAGACCGTCGTCCAGGCCGACCGCCTGCTGGTGTCGGTCGAGCCGCTGCGCGCGGTGACGAACCTGTCGGGCGAGACGCAGTATCAGGAGATTCGGCCCGACACGTTCGACTATCGCTTCTTCTCGGTCAGGAACCTGCCGAACCGCTGGGCGCCGTGGGACGTGCAGAAGCTGATCGGCGACATGTTCTCCGACAAGCTGCGTCCGGGGTGCCCGACGCTCACGTCGCTGTGCCTGTGTTACCAGGACGAACAGGCCGCCTCGTCGAAGGCCGGTTACAAGTTCATGCGCACGTCGAGCCTCGCGGACTCGAAGTCGGCGCGGCTGCTCCCGCAGCTGAAGGACCAGAGCCGCGAATGGGAGCATGTCACCCAGGAATTGCGCCTCGGCAAGAAGCTGGTGCAGGCCTATTATGCGGTCGGCATCATCAGCCCGAAGGGGCAGGGTGACGCCAACGAGCGCACCGTCAAGTCGATGTACAAGGCGGCCGGTTGGGACCTGCTCGACGAGCGGTTCCTCCAGATCATGGCGTTCATGTCGTGCCTGCCGATGACGCTGGGCAACGGGCTCGACAGCGACCTGAAGCGCATGAAGCGGCTGCGCACGATGCTGACCTCGACCGCGGCGAACATGCTGCCGATCCAGGGCGAGTATCTCGGCGGGCATCTGCCGCACCTGATGTTCATCGGGCGGCGCGGCCAGCCCTTCTTCTGGTCGCCATTCGAGAACAAGGCGGGCAACCACAATGTCGCGGTGTTCGGCAAGTCCGGCTCGGGCAAGTCGGTCGCGCTGCAGGAGTTGTGCGCGGCGTTCGCCGGCGTGGGCGCGAAGATCATCGTGATCGATGACGGCCGCTCGTTCGAGCATATGGCCAAGAGCCTGGGCGGCAACTTCGTCGAGTTTCGCCTACGCGACGGGTTCAGCCTCAATCCGTTCTCGATGATCGACGAGACGCTGGTGGCGCAGGACGAGGACTATCTCGTCGACGCGCTCGCAATGCTCAAGTCGATCATCGGGCAGATGGGCCGGCACATCGACAAGCTCAACGACACCGAGCGCGGCCTGATCGACCGCGCGGTCAACCAGGTGTGGGAGGCCAAGGGCAGGGGAGGGTGCGTCGACGACGTGATCGAGGCGCTCGGCTCCGACGGCTCGGTGCAGGGCACGGATCTCGCGATTGCGATGTTCCCGTTCTCGGGCAAGGGCACCTACGGCAGCTTCTTCACCGGCGAGGCGTCGGTGGACATGTCGAACGCGCTGACCGTGTTCGAGCTCTCGGACCTGTCGAGCCGCGAGGAACTGCGCTCGGTCGTGCTGACTGCGATCATGTTCATGTCGTCGCAGACGATGCGCCGGATGGATCGCCAGATCCCCAAGGCGCTGCTAATCGACGAGGCGTGGCAGATGCTGCGCGGCGGGTCGATGGCCGATTTCGTCGAGACCTACAGCCGTACCTGCCGCAAATATGGCGCGTCGCTCATCACCGCGACGCAGTCTCTCAACGACTATTACAAGTCGGAAGGCAGCCTTGCGGCGCTGGAGAACTCCGACTGGTCGGTCATCCTGATGCAGAAACCCGACACGATCTCGGATTTCCAGAAGCACGGCCGCTTCGACATGGACCCCTACACCGAAAGCCTGCTGCGTTCCTTGAAGCGCAACGGCGCGGAATATTCCGACATCCTCATCAAGGGGCCGGAATCGATGGCGGTCGGGCGGCTCGTCCTCGATAAATATTCGGCGACGCTCTATTCCTCGAGCCCGCAGACCTTCGCCGATATCGAGCATCTGATCGAGCTCGGCTGCTCGATGGACGAGGCGATCGAGCGCGTCGCCTTCCCCGAGGAATATCGAGACAATCCTCCGGGCGAGCCCTGGGTGGAGGCGGCGGAATGAACGCCTTCACGCATGAGCGCGACTGGCACGCGCCGGCTGCGACCGACTGGAAACGCACGGGCACGCGCGCGATCGGCGACGCCTGCTATATCCTGCTGCGCGTGTCGGGCTGGATGGCGATGACGCTGCTCGCGACCTTCGGTGTCGCGATCCTGTTCTTCCTGATGCTCGGCGACTTCACCGCGCTCGGCTTCTTCTCGCAGGTCGCCAACCTCGGCACGCGCTTCGTCGCGGCCGACCAGGCGCGCCGCGCGGCGTTCGGCGACCAGCTGTTCGTCGTGTGGCTGGTCGCGTTCGGCATCGTCGCCGTGACCCGCGTGCGCCTGCTCGGCGCGATCATCACTTCCACGAAAGGCCCCCGTCATGGTTGATGTTCTCGATCGTCCCGAGGCCGCGTCCGCGGCGGTGGAACCGTCCGCCCCGGCGCCGGCACCCCGTGAGGACGCGGCCGGCGCGGCACCGCGGCGTCCGGTCGCGGACAAGGTAGACCGACGCAAGCCGCAGGGGCTGCCCGTCATCGCCTATGTCGCGGTCGCGCTGGCGGTCGCGGTGCTGCTGTGGGGGGCGTGGGTGACCAAGCATCTCCTGGCCCCGCCCGCGACCGTGCCGATGGCGAGCGTCCGGCTCGAAGGCATCGTCTCGGAATATGTCCAGGCGCAGAGCCACAGCAATGGTCAGCCCCAGCAGGTGGCCGCGCAGACCCAGGCGTTCATGTCGGCGCTCGACGACGAGATGAAGAAGGTCGGCGCGAGCGGCACCACTGTCCTCGTCGGCGAGGCGGTGCTGTCGAAGAACGTCCCCGATATCACCGACCAGATCCGCCGCGCGGTCTTCGCGCGTGTGCCGCTCCCCGCGGCCGCGCCGAACGCCCCGGCCGGTCCCGCGGTCGGTGCGATGCTTCCCCAGGCCTCCGGGAACGTCGCGCCGGCCGCGCCAGGGGCGGCGGTCCCGACCGCTTCGCCGTTCGGGCCTGCGCCGGTCTCGCCGGTCGAGGCGACGGTCACCCAGTCCGCGCCGGGAGGGGTCGATGGCAGCGGCAACTGAGGCGCTGGCGCGGGTCGGTCATGCGGCCCACACGGCGGTTGACGTCGCCGGGGACCGCGCGGCCCGAAAGGCGCTGATCGTCAAGCGGGTCCGCCAGTGGAGCGCGGTCGCGCTGCTCGGGATCGTGTGGGGCGGCTACAACTCGATCGCGGCGTGGCGCGAGACCCACGCCTTCATGATAAACGCCAGCGAGAGCCTCCCCAACTGGGCGTTCTTCATCCAGCGCGGCCGCGTACCCGCGAAGGGCGACTATGTGTTCTTCGCGCCGCCCGAGGGCGAGCTGGTGCGCCGCCACTTTGGACCGGATTCGGGACCGTTCGGCAAGCGCGTGATCGGCGAGGCCGGCGCGCTGGTCGAGCATCGCGGGGAATGGGTCTATGTCGACGGCGTTCGCGTCGCCCACATGAAGCCGCGCTCGCGTTTCGGCGAAGTGCTGACGCCGGGGCCGGTCGGACGGGTGCCCGAAGGTTGCTATTATGTCGGCACCGCGCACCCCGACGGGTTCGACAGCCGCTACGGCGAGATCGGCTTCGCCTGCGCGAAGCAGATCATCGGCACCGGGACACCCATCCTGTGATCCGGCGCGCGGGCCTCTTCGGTGGAACGCTGGGCGTGGCGCTGGTCGCCTCGTCGTCCTGGCCGGTCGTGCAGGGCGCGCTCGCAAAGGATCACGGCGTGATGGGCCAGACCTGGGCGATCGCCGAGCCGGACCTGCTGGCGACGATCGACACCAGGCTCAAGACGCTGCAGGCCAATGGCGGCATCGAGCGTATGCAGACGGCGCTCCGCGAGAAGACCGAGGAGCGCGTGCGCAACCCGATTCCGGTCGCCGGCATCGGCGCGGTGCGCGAGAGCCGCAGCTGGACGTTCGACCCGACGATCGTGCTCGATCAGGATATCCAGGACCAGAAGGGCCGGCTCGTCGCGCGCGCCGGGCAGCGCGTCAATCCGCTCTCGTTCGTCGCGATGAAGACCGACCTCGTGTTCATCGACGGCCGTGACGATGCGCAGGTCGACTGGGCGCTGAAGCGGTGGACCGCGCAGAATGCCAAGATCATCTTCGTCGCCGGCTCGCCGTTCAACCGTATGGGCGAGAAGAAGCGCCGCTTCTTCTTCGACCAGCAGGGCAAGCTCACCAGCCATTTCGGGATCGCGCGCGTCCCCGCCGTGGTCGAACCGGCGGGCCAGGTGCTCAAGATCAGCGAGATCGAGATGCCGGGAGCGGGCGCATGATGTGGCTCGACATGCTCAGGACGCCGATGGCCGCGCCCGAGACGCCGGCCCTCAAGGCGATGCGGCTCGCGATCCTGTGGTCGGCGATCGCGCTGGCGACCGCCATCTGCGCGTTGCAGCCGCTGCGCGCCGCGCTCGGCGCCGGGGCAGGGGGCGCGCTTGCCGGACTGGTGATGGCGCTGGTCGTGCTCGTGCCGGTCTATGTGATTGCCAAGAACCGCGCCGATAACGCCTTCCTCGACGCGAGCCTCGCGGCGCAGCCGGACGGGGAGGGCAGGGCATGATCCGCCGCCTGCTCGCTCTGTTCGGCATGATTGCCGCGTTCGCGCTGCTGCCGGCGCCGGCGAGCGCGCTCCCGGCCAACTGCACCGGCAAGTTCGTCAACCCGATCACCGACGTCTGCTGGTCGTGTCTGTTCCCGCTGTCGGTGGGCGGGGCGCACATCTGGCCGGGAAGCCGACCCGACACCAAGAACCCGAGCCTGCCGGTCTGCGCATGCGGTTCGCCGATCCCGCGCATCGGCATCTCGATCGGCTTCTGGGAGCCGGCGCGGCTCGTCGATGTGACCACAAAGCCGTGGTGTTTCCCGAACCTGGGCGGGCTTCGCCTCAATCCGGGGCTCGATATCGGGCAGGGGCAGTATACCGGCCCGCTCATCAAGGGCGGGGCGACCCAGGCCAGCGCCAACTGGCAGGCGCATTATTACGTCTATCCCTTGCTCTACTGGATGGAGATCCTGACCGACTTCCTGTGCTTCGAGCAGGCCTCGTTCGACGTCGCCTACATGACCGAGATCGATCCCTTGTGGAACGACGACGTGCTGACCACGCTCATCAACCCCGAGGTCGCGCTGTTCAACAATCCGATCGCGGTCGCCGCCTGCGCGGCCGACTGCGTGGCGGCGAGCGCTAAGCTGCCGATCGACCCGATGTTCTGGTGCTCGGGCTGCAACGGCTCGATGTTCCCGATGAACGGCAACATCGCGGCGCATAATTCGCCGGTCCAGTCTTCGCGCCTCGCAGCCGAGCGGCTGCTGTTCAAGATGCACCGGCAGGGGCTGGCCTGGGGCACCGCGGGATCGAAGGCGCTCTGCAACAAGTACGTCATGCCGATCCTGAAGAAGTCGCAATACCGCATCCAGATGACCAACCCGACGCCCACGGTGAGCGGCAAATATGCCTGCTCGCCGATCGGCGCGACGACGCTCCCGCCCGATGCGGGCCGGGCCTTCCCCGTCAAGGGCGAGGACTTCGGCTACCTGCTCTGGCGCAAGCGCAACTGCTGCATGCTGTGAGGACCTGACATGAAGAAGTTCCTCCTCTCCGCGCTCGCCATTGCCTCGATCGGGACCGGCTGCGCGGTTCTCGCCCAGACCGTCGAGGGGCTCGATCTCGACGCGATCCGCGCGCGATCGGCCAAGTCCGAACAGGACGCGACCGCGCTGGTGAACGAGGTAGAGCGGCGCGGCGACGCGTTCCGCAAGGATGCGCAGACCGTCCAGGCGGTCGCGCTGGAACAGATGCGCACGATCGACAAGGCGAGCCTGCCCACGGGGCCGGCGGGGGCGGTCGACTTCGACGAGATGATCCAGGCCGCCTCGACCAACCTCAAGGAGAACCAGGGCACCGCGCCGCAGTTCATGGTGTTCGTGTCCACCTCGATGCCCGAACAGGCGCTGAAGCGTATCATCGCCGATACCTCGGCCGCGGGCGGTGTCGTGGTGTTCCGTGGCTTCCCCGGCAATTCGGGGAAGGCGTTCATCGCCGCGCTCTCCAAGGTGGTTGAAAAGGACCAGCAGTTCGCCTCGATCGGGATCGACCCGCGCCTGTTCCGCGCGTTCGATGTGACCGCGGTCCCGACGATGGTAGTCTCGTCGAGCGATTTCACCCCGTGCGACGGTCTCACCTGCAAGACGACGCCGCCTCCGTTCGACCGCATCGAGGGCAACGTCACCGTGCGCTACGCGCTGGAGACGTTCGCTGGCAAGAACGGTCCCGGCGCGCTGGTCGCGCGGACCGCGCTCGCCAATCTCGGCCGGAATCCCTGAACCATGCGGGGGGGCCGCCTCCTGATCGGTCTCCTCGCGCCGGTCCTGGCAGCGCAGGCGCTCGCCCAGGCCCAGTCCACCCAGCAGGGCCAGCAGGGCGTCGGCGACTTCTACGGCCTGGGCGACTACACCTACTTCAGCGACACGACCCCCAAGCCCACCCCGACCCCCACACCCACATCCGCGCCGGTCGCCAGGACGACGGTGACCAGCGTCGCCGAGCCGAGCGCGGCTCCCGCGCGGACCACCGCCAGCACGGCCCGCACGGTTCAGCCCGCAGCGTCGAGCAATGCTGTCGCGGCCGAGCCGAGCGCGCAGTCGAGCAGTTCGACCTACACCTATCCCAAAGGGGACATGGCGGCGGCACGCGCCGCGGCGAAGGCGCTGGCGACCCCGGCGCGACAGGCATCGGGCGGCATCATCTCCTCGACCGACCTTCCCTCGACCATCCCTGGCTTCAGCAGCGGCACGCAGCCCGGCGAAGCCTATGCCGACGATCCCGACGCGCTGATCGCGGCGGGCGGGTCGGCTGCGGGTGCTAACGAGGCATGGCAGCTGGTCACCGATCCGGGCCGCAAGGTCGTGACCGTGCCCGCCGGCGACCTCACGCGCGCGCAGGACGTCGAGAAGGACCCCAACAGCTATCTGGCCGGTCAGTCGGTGGGCGGTGTCGATAGCAGCTGCAAGCCGCTGCCGCCCAATGGCACCACCGATTATTACGAGGCGACCTGCAACAAGGGCGCGAAGCTCGAGGAAACGCCTGCGACCTGCACCGGCAGGATGGACCCGGTAATCGTCGATACGCTCAGGTACTTCTACTACGGCGTGCGCGACCAGAACGAGGGCCAGGGGTTCGCGCGCAACAGCGTCATGCAGGCCAAGGTCAGCGCCGGCCTGTGCCGGGTCGAGGCGGGGACGCCGCATATCTGCGATGCGCAGATCGAATTGGGGGCGGGCGGCGGCAACGTCGAGTCCTATCGCAAATGGTGCAAGAAGCAGTCGTCGATGCGCACCAACGCGCAGCTCTATTCCTGCTCGGCCGAAATACCCCAGGCCGAGATCCCGGCCCACCAGAATTACGCGACCGGCACGGTGTATCTCAGGAAGGAAGGCACGCGCGAGGTCACGCTGACGCGCAATGAGGGAAGCTGTCCGGCGCTGGTGTCCGACACCGCCTGCACCGCGACCGGCCCGGAGGTCTGCACCGAGGGGCCTGAGACGCGGATCATCGACGGTGTGTCGGTCACGGCATCGTGCTGGGCGTGGTCGCGGCCGTTCACCTGTCAGCGCATCACCCAGGCGTCCGATTGCAGCGATCTGGAGAACGGCGGGAAATGCACCTTCCTGCGTGACGAGTGCCTCGACGATCCGCAGTCCGGTCCGTGCCAGGTCACGACGAAGGTCTACAAATGCCCGGTCCCGACGCCGCCTTCGACCGGTCCCAAGCAATATATCTGCGGTGATGACGTCTATTGCATCGACGGCGAATGCGAACCGGTCGAGCGCGAGGCGTCGACCGAGTTCAAGGACGCCGTGGTCGGGCTGCACGCGCTGGGCCAGGCCAATGCCGAGTTCGATCCCGATACGCTGACGCTGTTCTCGGGCAAGCGGCAGACCTGCCACAAGCCGGTGTTCGGACTGGTCAACTGCTGCGCGGGCAAGGCGTCGGGCCTCATCACGACCGCTGCCGGCGCGGCCGCGATCGCGGGCGGGCCGGTGGCGATCGCCGCGCTCGCGACGCCGTTCCTGACGATGTTCATGTGCTCGAACGACGAGAAGCTGCTCGACGTGCAGGACCGGATGGGGATGTGCCACAAGCTGGGCGAATATTGCTCGGACAAGGTGCTGGGCATCTGCACCTCCAAGAAGACGGCCTATTGCTGCTTCGAGAGCAAGCTGTCGCGCATCCTGCAGGAACAGGGTCGCCCGCAGATCAACAAGCCGTGGGGCAGCGCCAAGAAGGAAACCTGCAAGGGGTTCACGCTCGACGAATTCTCGCGCCTCGATCTGTCGGTGATGGATTTCACCGAGGTCTATGCCGAGTTCGTCGACGCCGCGAAGCTGCCCGACGAGATCGAAACCTCACGCCAGATCCAGGAGCGGATCAAGGCCTATTACGAGGCGAAGAAGAACCAATGACCGGCGTGACGCATCTGTCGGACCATCGTCCGTTTCCCGACCTTTCGGTCGCGGAATTCGCGGTGCTGATCGCACTCCTGCGCGCCGGACCGCACCCGGCCGGGTTCCTCATCCCGACGCTCGACAGCTGGTTCGATACGAAGCTCTGCGTCGCCGATCTCGAACCGACGATCGCGCGGCTGATCCGCGCCAATCTCATCCTGCGCCGGGGCGAGACACTCTACCCGCGCCGGCACGCCCGCAACCTCATCATCGGGGTGTACGGCAACCTGTTCCGTATCCTCGCCGACGACATGGCGCAGCTCGTGTCGCTTCAGGAGCCGTCGCTCCTCGGGACGCTCAAATCCTACCTCACCCGCCGCGAACAGGAAGATCGCGAAAAGCAGAAGAAGAAGGACGACTGACATGCGCAAGGCCCTGACCCTCGCTCTCATCCTCTCGGTCGCGTCGCCCGTGCTGACGCCGGCGACGGCGCAGGACCTGACGCCGCTGCCGGATTCGGTGTCGTCGAGCCGCGATGTCGGTGACGACGGCCGCGATGGCGGCCAGGACAGCTACGGCGGCGCGGACGATCTCGGCTCGGCCGACCGCGTCGCGGCGCAGACCGGCGACGACTTCTACTGCCGCGAGCGGCGGCTCGGCACCTGGTTCTATTGCGACAAGCCGAAGGCCAAGCCCGCCGAGCAGCGGTCGGCGCAGCCTACGCGGTCGTCGGCCGAGCAACTGGCGGCGATCTCCAAACAGCTCGAGGAACTGAAGGCGCGGGCGATCCTCGAGCCGACGCCCGAGAATATCAGCCACTATATCGCCTTCCAGCGCGAGCAGCTCGACCGCGCCTCGTCGTTCGCCGACATGTGGCAGCGCACGGTGTGGCAGAACCCTGACCTCGACTACACGCTCCAGCGCCCCGTCAGCCAGCTGGGCAAGCGGACCTGGCTCGATACGCGTAACGCCGATCGCGAGCGCGTCCTGTCGCAGATCTCGCAGCGGTACGGCGTGTTCTATTTCTATTCGTCGGCGTGTGCCGCCTGCGAGACCTTCGGGCCGATCATGCGCAGCGTCTCGGACCGTTTCGGCCTGACCGTCATGGCGATCTCGCTCGATGGCGGGCCGACCCGCGCCTTCCCGAACTACACGGTCGACACCGGCCAGTACAAGGCGATGGGGATGCGCGGCCAGCAGGTGCCCGCGCTCGTCCTGTTCGACACCGTCACCAAGCAGCCGATGCCGATCGGCTACGGCGTGATGGCGGCCGACGAGGTGATGAACCGCATCTTCACACTGACCAGCGTCAAGCCCGGGAGTGACTTCTGATGGTCCGCTCGATCGTCCGCTTCTGCGCCGCGGTTCTCGCGCAGGCCAGCATGATCCTCGCATTGGGCGGTCTCGTCGCGACGCCGGCGCTGGCCGACGTCCAGGGCGAGATGAACAGCTATTTCAACAAGTCGGGCGCGGCCGCCAACGTGACCGGCCCGACCGCCTTTCAGGGGCAGTCGGCGGGTTATTACTCGGGTGGTTCGCTGTGGAGCCGCTTTCCGCAGAAGTCGATCAACCCGGTCAGCGTCGCGCTCCCCAGCGCGCGTGGCGGCTGCGGTGGCATCGACCTGTTCGCGGGGTCGTTCTCGTTCATCAACGCCGACGAGATCGTGGCGATGCTCAAGGCGACCGCCAACAACGCGATCGGCTTCGCCTTCCAGCTCGCGATCGACAGCATCTCCGCGCAGATCGGCGGGGTGATGAAGGACATGAGCCAGCGCGTGCAGCAGCTGAACGCGTTCAACATGTCCTCGTGCGAAGCGGCGCAGCAGGCGGTCGGCTCGCTGTGGCCGGCGATGGACGGGGCGTCCTCGACGATCTGCCAGCAGGTCGGCGGGGCGAAGGGGTTCTTCTCCGACGCGGCTGCGGCGCGCCACGGCTGCACCAACAAGGGCGAGCGTGAGGATACGATCGCGCGTGCCGGCGACGATGCCGAATTGGTCCAGTCGAAGAATTACACCTGGTATGCGCTGAACGCCAAAAGCGCGACCAAGCCGTCCCGCGAATATGCCGAGTTCCTCATGACGATGGTCGGCACGATCATCTATGACGCGACCAAGGCCAAGGACAGCATGGGCGCGTTCCAGTTCATCGCGCCGGCCAGCTGGGACACCTATCAGGCGCTGCTCGACGGCACCGCCTCGGCACCGACCGATGTGTGGCAGTGCGACACGACCGACGACAAGGGGTGTCTGAAGCCCACGCCCACCAAGCTGAGCATCTCGACCAACGAGGCGCTGCGTACGCGCGTCCTGAAGGCGATGGACAGCATGTCGGGCAAGATCCGCTCCAACGCCGCGCTGTCGGGTGACGAGATCGCGCTGCTGGGCATGACGTCGATCCCGCTCTACAAGATCCTCGTCGTCAACGAGGCGGCGCACATGGGCCTCTCGGGCGGCGATCGCGCGACGCTCGCCGAGATGGTCGCGATCGACATGCTGATGTCGATGCTCGACCGGATGCTGGACACGATCTCGCAGGCGCAGGCGGGCGCGAAGTTCGTCTCGACCGACGAGTTCAAGGCGTGGCGCGCCCAGGTCGACAGCGTGAAGACCGAGCTGTCGCGGCGCAGCGAGAAGATGGCCGGGCAGATCTCCAATACCTACCGGGTGATCCAGTACACCCAGTTCATGGAATCCACCCTCAAGAACACCATGAGCCCGCAGTTGTCGGCTTCGCTCCGGTTCGGACGCGGCCTCAGCGCGCAGGGCTTGCGGTAAACGGCGGCAAGGGAGCGACGGCGATGGGCGGGCTCGAAGTCTTCACGATCGGCGGGGGCGAATATATCGTCAACGTCTTCAACGCGGTCGCGGCATGGACCGGGGGCGGGGGCTACCGCTCGATGCTCCAGGTCGTGATGGTGATGGGCTTCATCTACTCGCTGTTCGTCGTCGCCTTCTCGCTCGACTGGCGGGCGTGGTTCAACTGGTTCCTCCAGTCGACGCTCATCTACATGATGCTGATGGTCCCGACCGTCACGGTGAAGGTGACCGACCGGATCAACCCCGCGCTCGCGCCCTCGGTGGTCGACAACGTGCCGCTGGGCCTGGGCGTGATGGCCTCGTTTACGAGCCAGGTCGGCGACTGGATGACGCGCTCGGCCGAGACCGTGTTCGTCATGCCCAACGCGCTCGCGCTGACCAACAACGGCATGATCTACGGCGCGCGGCTGATGGACAAGGCACGCACGTTCCAGATCACCGACAGCGTGTTCCGCGCCAACCTCGATGAGCATCTGAAGCAATGCACCTTCTATGACGTGCTGCTCGGCTTCAAGGCGATGGACGACCTGACCAAGACCAGCAACCTGTGGGAGTCGATCGGGCCGGGGTCGCCGGCGCGCAGCCAGCGCTGGATCAGTTCGACCGGTCCCGGCACCACCGAAAATTCGATAATCCCGTGCAACGAAGCCTATTCGCGCATGGATGCCCAGTGGCAGACGGCCTACGACAAGGATCTGATCCCGTTCGCCAGGAACGCCTATCCTGGCATCGCCGACACGATCGCGGCGCAGCGCATTCGCGATGACCTGCCGGTGGTCGCGGCGCAGATGCACGGCACCTCGACCGATGCCTATTCGTACCTGAAACAGATCTCGATGATTGACGCGTTCCTGGCCGCGCGCGAGAGCTTCTCAGACGCCGGGTGGGACGCCTATGCGTCGCAGCGCGCGGACGCCCAGGCCAAGAACACCTACACCTCGATCGCTACGCAGGCGATGACCTGGGTGCCGCTTCTCGGCATCGTCCTGACGGTCGTATTCTACGCGATGTTCCCGGTGCTTTTCCCGCTGTTCCTGTTCCCCAGGACCGGCCTGCAGACGCTCAAGGGCTATGCGACCGGGTTCTTCTACCTCGCCTCCTGGGGGCCGCTCTACGTCATCCTGCACATGTTCGTGATGAGCAGGGCGGCGAGCCTCTATCACGCGGCGGCGCCGATCGGGCCGACGCTGCTGGTTTCGGACGGCATGGCGAGCGTCAATGAATCGATCTCGACGCTCGCCGGCTTCCTGATGATGAGCGTGCCGTTCATCGCCGGCGGGATGGCGCGCGGCGCGATGGCGATCGCGGGGCATGCGACCTCGATGTTGCAACCGGCGCACAGCGCGGCCGAACAGGCCGCGACCGAGCGCACCACCGGCAACTACTCGTACGGCAATACCTCATTCCAGAACCTGACGTCGGGCATGACCCAGGCGAACAAGTTCGACGATCAGCCCAAGTTCAATTCGGGCTATTCGGTCGGCACGTTCACCAACGCCGACGGTGGCGTGACGTACGGCTTCGCGGACGGGACCAACGCGTTCGATACCCGCCAGGGCATCTCGAACCTCGCATTCACGCCGACGCGGACCGCCGGGTTCGACAGCAGCATGAGCCGGGCGCTCTCGGACGGGCAGACGCACACCCAGTCGCTCCGCAGCGCGGCATCGCAATCCTGGAACGCGACGGCGACGACGGCGACGGATCTGTTGACGGCCGCTGAGCATCGGCGTGGTAGTTCGACCGAGACGGGGTCGGGGTTCAATAACAGCATCACCAGAATGACGGAGGCATCTCGGAGCCTTTCCACCGGACTGAGCAATCGCTTTGGTCTTAGTGAGTCCGATGCACAGCAAGTCGCCCGTGCTTCGCAGACCACAGGCGACGCGAACGCCGGCATAGAAGTTCTTAAGAAGTTGTGGGGCGTCACCGGAAGGGCTGGCCTCAGCGGTAAAATCGCATCGATCGCGACCGAAAATACGAACAGGACGCTGTCGGCCGATAACGCCTACGGGGAATTACAAGACTACATTACAAAGGAAACTAACTCGACGCAGGCCCGGGCAGCACGCGACGAATTCATGCGTGAATCTAGCACGAGCGGAGATAGCGAGGTTCGGTCGCTGTCGCAGAAGCTGGGCGTCAGCGTCGGGGAATCGCGGTCGGCGTCGTTGGAAGCAACTCGAGCCGAAGAGACGTTCCAGCGGGTCAGCAACGATGTCAGGGAGGCCTCGGCGCGGGGCTGGTCGCTCAATCGGAACGAGAGCCAGGAGTTTGTCGTGTATGCCCAGGAGCGGCTTCTCGGCGACGACACGCTGTCGCAGTTCGGGTGGACGCCAGGCATGGTCATGCCGCGCACGCCGCAACAGGAACAGGTGCGCGATATCCTGCTTGGCGAATTTATGGAGCGCCGCGTCGCATCGGTCCGCGACGAACTGGGTGTAAGCGTGCCTGAGCGTCTGTCGGGGCAGTTGCATGGCCCCGCATCGGCGACCCCGGGTGCGGTAAACCAATGGGGCAACCAGCGCGCAGCCGGTGTCAGGGCACAAGGACCGGACGTGTCGATCCGCGAAAGTTCGCGCGATCTCGACTTGGCCGGCAATGTCGCAGACGCGATCCCGAATGCGTCAGCGCGCATCACCCGTGGTGCATTCGAGGTCGGCAACGGTGTCGACGAGGCGAGAGGGACGGCGGGTCAGCTAGGTGACCATGTCCAAGAGCGCAATGATGCGTGGATCACGACGACACTTCCCGGTGTTGAGGGCGCGCGCAACTGGGTCCGTGACAATCTCGGGATCGGAGCTGGCACCAGCCATGTTTACGAAGTCCCGCGCGGTGAACGTGCGATGCTGCCGATTTCGGGGCGGCTGAGTTCGGGAATGGGTGGTCGGATCGACCCGGTCACTGGCGAGCCCGGACGGCATCACCGAGGGGTGGATATTGCCGCGCCAGCAGGGACGGAGATCCGCGCACCTGCATCGGGCCAGGTCATCCGAAACGACTTCCAGGCCAACGGGGCCGGCAATTATGTGGTCCTGCAGCACGGCGACGGGTCGCAGAGCAAATACTTCCACATGCAGGATCGGTCTGGCTTCCAGGTCGGCAGCACGGTCGAAGCTGGGGCGGTGATCGGGCGTGTTGGCAGCACCGGGAAATCGACCGGTTCGCACCTTCATTATGAATTATGGAAGGATGGCGCTCCGGTCGATCCGAGGCGGTTCCAGCTTAGGAATGGCCGGGAGTGAAGATGAAGGCGAAAGCCATTACTATTGCAATAAACACAAAGAAAAGCTTTGCATGTGAGTTGTCGCTCACTTCGGGTGGCTCAAATTCATCGTGTCTAGTGGCTTCAGCCAATGCCTCCCGGCCTACATGCGTCATTTGATCGTACATGTTGCTAGGATTGATATATCCGTTTGAAGACGAGCCACCGATTGGGAACCGATCCCAGTCCATCTGGCCAGGTTCGTGGTTCAACATGGCCGCTCCTTCCTCAATCCGTGGCTGACCGTGCTGGTCAGAATTAGGCTTGCAAAGCCTAGCATATCGGATTGAGTTTGGCGAGGATTTTCACCCGTACTGACGGAGTGGGCACGGTGGAGCAGGACGGCGAAAACCCGCGCACGATCGAACGCTACGAGGCGCTGCTGCGCGAGCATCTGCTGTTCTACGATGCGCTGCGTCTGCGCGAGCGCCGGCCGAGGAGCGCGGCGCAGCGCCAGTTCCAGGACGTGGCGTGGGGGAAGGCCGCGCCGGTCACCGATCACGAGTGCGCCTATGTCTGGCACCTGAAGGCGCGCGGGATCGCGCCGTTCAACACGCCGGCGCCGGCACCGCATATCGACGACGTGATGGCCGGATTCGACGTCGGCGCGCGGCCGGTTAGTGGCGACGTCGGCACGAAATGGGATAATGCCTGGCGCGAGTATCGTGGTGGCCGGGAGTTCTTCTAACCTGGGCACGATGAAGGAGCCGATCGATCTGCAACCGATATCGCCTGAGCGCCAAACAGGCCGCGGTGATGCGGGCGGTCGGATTCGAGCCGCCTTATCCCGAGGACGAGACCTACCCGGTGCCGCGCGAGATCTTCCCGACGGGCAAGAAGACAGCGCGCTACGGACTGGTCGTCAGGCGGGCAGGGGAGGGTAACCGTCCGCTCGAACCGGTCGCGATGGAATGGGGCTTCCCGACCAAGGTAGCGAGCAAGCGCGACCCGGCGGTCAAGCTGGACAAGTTCGTCACCAATGCGCGGAATCTCGCATCGTCGATGTGGAAGCCGTCGATCGCGAATCCCGATCGGCGCTGCCTGGTCCCGTTCACGCACTTCGCCGAGCCGCATCCCGACGGCGGGACGGGCGACGATGGCAAACCCCGCCAGATGTGGTTTTCGCTGCCCGACCAGCCCATCGCCTTCTTCGCCGGTCTGTGGCGGCCGACCGAGCGCGGCGATGCCTATGCCTTCTGCACCACCTCTCCCAACGCCACCGTCGATCCCTGGCATCCCAAGGCAATGCCGGCGATCCTTCACCCTCGCGATTTCACGGCATGGCTCGACGGCAGCTATGAAGACGCCCTGAAGCTCGTCCGCCCCTATGAGGGCGAGATGAGCGCGCAGGAGGCAACTCCCGATGGCGGCGCGACGTGAACCGGGCTAAGGCCGGTCCAATCATTCACCACCGGGACGTGTTCATGACGACGACATCCGATCTGGCCGAACAGCTCTCCAATACCCATGGCCTCGCAAAGGCGGACGCCAGGAAGGTCATCGATGCGATCCTTGCGAACATCACCGCGGCTGTCGCGACCGGCGAGGAAGTCAGCCTCAACGGGTTCGGCAAGTTCAAGCTGAAGGACACCCCAGAGCGCCAGGGGCGCAACCCGTCGACGGGCGAGGCGATCACGATCGCGGCGTCACGCAAGCTGACGTTCGCGCCGGCGAAGGCGGTCCGCGATCGGATGAACGGCAAGTGATAAACGGGCCAGGGTTTTAGAACGCTGGCCTAAACTGAGGGGACTTCATGGCCGATACCGCAGCCGACTACCGCGCGAGGGCAGCGGCCGACCTTGCCGAGGCCCAGCAGCTCGTTCTGCCCCATGCTAGGGACCGTATGCTGCATTCGGCCGATCGCTGGTCGAAGATGGCTGATGCGGCCGATCGCCGTGTCCGGTAACGAAAGCACGACGGTCGCGCTCGACGTGGCTAACTGGTCAGCGGTCCAGGCAATGGTCGAGCGTCTCGACGACAGGGCTGTGATAGCGATCTACGAGCTGGCCGAAGGCGCTGGTCCGGTCGCGGACCTCGCGGCCGCACAGATGGAAAAACGCAACCTCGACTATTGAGCCAAGTTAAGAGTTCGGCCGCTGGTTAAGCCGCTGTTGCCAACCCGGCACAAGCCACGTTCCTGTTGTTGCCGCCAGTTAGAAAAGACACATTCCCCGCCAAATAGAAATGACACCGCCTCGTGGCAGCGGGGGCAGCGTGTAGCCCCCCAAGCAGCGCAGTGCTGCCCCCGCTGGGGCGCCGTCATCGCGGCTCTTGCGCCCTCGGACCCGCTGCGCCAGCAGCGGGCTCGGTCAGCCTATCTGGCCACTAACGTGCCGGGTAAGCTTTACCCCACTTGTGCCGCTTCGATCTGACGCAACAGCCGATGCGGATCGAATGGCTTTGGCAAGAATGTCGTGCGTTCCGGCAGTTCGTCATCTCGGATCGGCACATTGCCGGAGACGACGAACAACACGGTGGGGGGGAAGCGCTCCCGTACGTAGTGCGCTAGCTTCACCCCATCCATGGATCCTGGCATCTGCACGTCGGTCAGGACAACCCGAACTTCCTTGTGGAGGTCGAGAATGGCGATGGCCGCGTCGGCGTTCTCCGCGTCGAAAACCCGCCAGCCTGCATCTGAGAAGAAGTCTACGAGGTCGAATCGTACCAAGGCTTCATCTTCGACGATCAGGATCGTCTTGCTGCCGATCGGCGTACTTTGGCCCACGTTTCAGTTCCCGGTCGTGATCGCGGCGTCCTTCAACCGCGCTTCGAGTTCAAACACCAACCCATCCGGCCGGTAGTCGGTTGCAGCTTTACCGCTGAAATAGGAGCGCAGCGAGCGCTCGATCAGCACCGAACCGAAGCCCTTGCGCTCCGGCGGTGTGACGGGCGGACCGCCCTGCTCGCGCCAAGACACTGCCAGCACCCCATCGTCGCCATCCCCGTCCACCGACCATGCCAGCGTCACCGTGCCAATGTCGTTCGATAGCGCGCCATACTTGGCGGCGTTGGTCGCGAGTTCATGGAGGGCGAGCGCGAAGGCAACCGTCAGCTCAGGTCTCAACGTCACGGCCGGGCCGGACAGCAGAATGCGTTCGCCGATGCGACCATGCGGAGACAGCGCGCGTGTCGCCAGTTCGCGCAGATCGGCCGAGCGCCACGAGGTGCCGGTCAGCACGTCGGTCGCCGCGCCCAGCGCCACCAGACGGGCGGACAGGTTACGGCTCGCCGCTTCCGCCTCGGGTACGCCGCGCAGCGTCTGCGCCGCGACCGACTGGACGACAGCCAGCACGTTCTTGAGGCGGTGCGCCAGCTCGCCGTTCATCAGCCGCATGTCGTCCTCGGCGCGCCGGCGTTCGCGGAAGTCGCGGGTGACGGTGCCGTACCCGATCAGCGCGCCGGTCGCGTCGGTGACCGGAAAGACGGAGTAGAGGACCGGGATCAGCTCGCCGGTGCGGAAATGCCGGAAGTCGAGTTCGCCGACCCATTGCCGTCGCGGTCCACGGCCGGCAGCACCTCACGCGCGACCGTCTCGACCTGCTCGGGTGGGAAGAAGTCGGCGATGGTAAGCCTGGTAATGTCGGCACCCTCCAAGCCGACGAGCCGCTTGGCGGCATCGTTCATGTAGAACACGCTGCCATCGGTGCGGGCCATGCCGACAAAATCGGCGCTGTTCTCGGCCAGACGCACGAACCTCTCGCGCTCCTCCTCGCTGGCGCGCAGCTCGGTGATGTCGCGCGACACGGACAGGATGCGGTCAGGACGCCCTTCCGGCCCGGCGATCGGGCTGACCGCGACATGCCACCATTTGGGCGTGCCCCGGTAAGTGTCGGCCTTGCCGATAAAGCTGCGGGCCTCGCCCTTCCGCGCTGCTTCGACCGCCGCCTTTGCCTCTGCGTTGCCGGCATCCTGCCAGAAGTCGGGCCACGGACAACCGGCCACGGCGTTGAAGTCGCTGATTTCCATGACGCGCTTTCCGCCCTCGCTCATGAAGGTCAGCTTGCCGTCGAGATCGAGCACCTTGATGCAGTCGGTTGAGCTGCCCAGCACGCCGGACAGGAATGCCTCACGTTCGGCCGTGACGACCAGCGCTCGTTCGCGTTCCTCACGGAGCCGATCGGCATCGAGCAAAGCGGTGCGCAACGCCTCCACCAGCGTCACCAGTCCCAGCGTCGTCAGAACGAAGATGACCGATGCGCCCCAATGAACGGGGGTGAGCAGCAGCGGTTCGTCAGCCCTCATCACCACCAGGCCCGCGCCGATCGCCGACAGGATCGTCGCCAGGATGCCGGGACCGCGGCCAAGGAACAGCGTCAGCAGGACGACTGCCGGCGTGTAGAGGAACCAGGGCGCGGACGATCCGAGCATCGCCGCTTGCACAAGGGCCACCACCGACACGGCAAGAACAGCCGCCCCGTAGCGGATCGGCTTCGGGCGCGGTCTGGCGACGGTTCTGTCGCGCAAGCGATTCAACAAGGCGGTTGAAGCGGTCATGGTTTCCCCGGCGTGGGGGAAGGCCCCTGCAATCGAATATCTAGCGCAAATCAGGAGCGAGGAACAGCGTGGCAACACCATAGTGCTAATAGTGCATTAGGTGAGCGCTAACGGACGTACTCGCCAAGGCCGCGTGCCACGAGTTCCTCGTTGGAGAGGCGAGGGCCCCGCTTCAGCTTCGGCGTACACAGCCGACGCCGGTCGACTTCGCCTACAGGGGCGGGGCGGGTGAATACACCGACTGAACCCGAGCTCCGCGCCGGCTCGCTGTTGTTGCGCTTGGCATGATGCGGTGTGGCTGCCTGGATGGCCTGAGCCATAGCGAGGGCGGCACCCAAGTGCTTGTTATCGACAATGGCGGCTTGGTTCACGCGCCGCATCTTTTCGAACACTCGGTAGGGCAGCACGCGCTCGCCGTGGCGGATCTCGATGCGGCCGTCCGGGTACTCGCACACATGCACGCGCTTGCGCGCCAGCGAGCGGGCGAGGGGCGTCGGCTCAAGAATGAACATCGCCTTATTAAAGTGCAGCGCCAAGGAAGCGGTGACGGTCCGTTCCTCGCGCCACACCATCTCCGCCTCGACATTCTCATGCGCGGCCAGCGGGCGGTGGACATCGCGCGGGTCCGCTGGCGCACAGGCGAAGCGGGCATTGTGCCGGGCGATATAGGAGGGGAGGAAGGCGTTGGCTTCGTCGATAGGCGAGATACCCGCCAGCCTCATCGCCTTGACCAGCCGGTCCTGCAGCGTGCCGTTGGCACGCTCCACCCGACCCTTGGCCTGCGGCGAGTTGGCGCAGATGATCTCGACATCGAGCCTGTCGAGCGCTCGGCCGAGATGCGTCATGCCGTCGCTGTCGGCGGTCGCGTTGTTGTTCCTGAAGACGCTGTGCTTGTCCGAATAGAAGGCCACCGGCTTGCCGTGCCGCTCGAGGTAGCTGCGGGTCGCGCGCATGTAGGAGAAGGCGCTCTCGCTCTCGGCCATCTCCAGGTGCATGAGCTCGCTGGTGGCATCGTCGATATAGACCAGCAACGTGCAACGCGGACCGCGGCTCTCGAACCAGTCATGATCCGACCCGTCGACCTGCACCAGCTCACCGCGGCACTCGCGCCGGTAGCGCGATTGGTGAAGCCGGGCGCGCTTCGCGACCTTGGCCTTCCACACGCCGGCCGCCATCAGCATCTGCCGCAGCGTCTCGCGCGATAGCGTGATGCCGTGCTGCTCGGCCAGGTACTCACATGCCAGCGTCGGACCGAAGTCAGCATAGCGCTCACGCACGATACCAACGACATGGTCGCGGAAAGCGTCGCTGAACCGCCTGTTGCTCGGCCGCCCGCGCTTGCGGGACACGAGGCCGGCAGCGCCATCTCGTCGGAGGCGCTTGAGCAGGCGGTACAGCTGACTGCGCTGCAGGCCCAGCAGCGCCATGGCATCGACCGGCCGGATCTCACCGCGGTCGAGCCGCTTCAGCGTATCGAACCGGCTCACTTCGGCAGCACTCATCGTCAGCACCGTCATCGCTCACACATCCTCGATGTCCGAGGATGGTTATGGCACCGGAGGCCCGCTGCAGAACGGCTGTGCCTTTTCTAAATAGCGGGAGTGTGCCATTTGTACGTTGCGTCTACACAAGCCACGTTCCTGTTTTGTTCGATAATATATCTTATGTTAAATCAATGGCTTGGCAGATTTCCGGCATCGTTCTTGCAGAGACTGACGTGGCTTTTTCGCAGCTAAGGCTTGCCAGTCAGTCGCGAGTTAGCCGCGCCGTCGTTCTCGCGCGCGAGCGTGTCGCGGATCTTCGTAAAGATCCTGCAGCGCGCGCAGCCGAAACGCATTCCACCAGCGTTGCCAGCGATGCTCCTCGGCATCGTGGAGCATGTGACATCGCTGGCATAGCGCGGCGAGATTGCGCGGCGCGCTATTGCCAGGATCATGATCCAGATGCGCGCAGGCCAGCACGACATAGGTGATCCGCACGACGTCGAGCGCGAAGAGGTCGCCGACCTTCACCCGTCGCCCCTCTCCCGATCGCCAGCATCGCGCTTCGCTATCCCACCAGCGCCCATCGCCCAGATGCGCGACGTGCCGAAGATGCGGTCGCCGGCAGCGTTCGCAGCGCCCTCCTGCCCGCACGAACCGGATCTGGTCCGACAGCAGCGGCCAGTCGATCGGGTACAGCCAGCGGTTTTCGGGGCGGATCGGCATCCATGACTCTATGAGTCATGCGAAATGAGAACAAAAGGAAAATCTCGTTCCCTTCATGTTCTTATCCAGCATATCATGCGCGCATGTCCGCGTGTGTGATTCCCCTGTCCCAACCGATGCCGATCGCCGATCTGCCGCCAGCGTTTCGCCTGAGGGTGGTGAGCGCGGCCGGCGCTGGCTTCCCCTCGCCTGCCCAGGACTGGGAGGAAACCGCGATCGATCTCGTGGCGCTGCTGCGCCTCGACCGCGCCGCCAGCTTCGTGTTCCGGGTCAGCGGACAGTCCATGATCGACGCTGGAATCTATGATGACGACGTGGTGGTGGTCGATCGCGACGCCACGCCGGTTAGCGGCCGCATCGTCATCGCCGTGGTCGACGGGGGCTTCGTGATCCGCCAGTTGGTCTGGCGCGACGGCAAGCCGGTCCTCGAGGCCCGCAACGCGCGGATGCGCTACGACGCGGTGATCGCGGATGAGAGTGTCGAAGTGTGGGGCGTCGTCCGCGCCTCCGTGCGCAACCTGCAGGGCTGACCGCCATGTGGGCGATCGCTGACGTCTCCAACTTCTATTGCTCGTCGGAGAGGGTATTCGACCCGTCGCTGCGCGATAAACCGCTCATCGTGCTGAGTAACGGGGACGGCTGCGCCATCGCGCGCTCCGAGGAGGCCAAGGCGCTGCACATCAAGATGGGTGCGCCGATGTTCAAGATTCGTGATATCGTCCGCGAGCATGGCATCCAATACCGCAGCAGTTCCTACGAATTGTATGCCGACATGAATCGTCGCTTCAATCAGGTCCTCGCCGAGCACAGTTGCACGGTCGAGGTGTACTCGATCGACGAATCGTTCTTTCGCCTGCCGGTGCTCCCGAACGGCCTGGGCGACGTGGCGGCCGCGCACCGCGTGATCGCGGCCGTCAAGCGTGCGACGGGCCTGCCGATCCGCATCGGGCTTGGCCCGACCCGGACGCTGAGCAAGGTTGCCAACGCCCTCGCTAAGGCGTCGGAGAAGGTCTGGAAGGGCGTGGTCGACCTGCACGACATCGAGCTGCGGCGGCGCCTGTTCGCGCAATGGCCGGTCGAGGAGGTCTGGGGCATCGCGCGAGCGATGACCGAGCGGCTGCGACCGCTCGGCGTCAGGACGACGGCCGATCTTGCCGCCCTCCCCCCGGAGGTCGCGCGCGACGTGGGGACGGTGGTGCTGGAGCGGCTCGTGCGCGAGCTGAACGGCGTCGAATGCACCGATTTCGAGCCGGAGCCGCCCCCGTCCAAGGCGACCGCGGTGACCCGCTGCTTCGGTGAGCCGGTGCGCGAGGTCGCGGCGCTGCGCGAGGCGATGGTGCGCCGCGCGGTCCGCGCGGCCGAGAAGATCCGCGCGCAGGATCTCGCTGCCACCCGCCTGATCGCCTTTGCCCACGGAAGCCGGTTCAAGCCCAACGCGCCGTCCGCCTCGCGCATAGCGCGGCTGTCGCCGGCGACCAATGATCCGCGCGTGATCGGCGGTATGGCGGGCCGCATGGCGGATGTCATGTACGAAACTGGCGGCGTCTACACCAAGTGCGGCGTCATGCTCGAGGGGCTGGAGCCGATGACCGCGCACCAGGCCGACCTGTTCGCGGTGCCCGATCCGCGATCCCCTGCCCTGCTCGCCGCGATCGACGGGCTCAACGGGCGGTTCGGCCGCAACACGATGCGGCTTGCCTCCGAGGGCTTTGGCCAGAAGAGCTACGACACCAAGCGTGCTTTCAAGAGCCCGTCCTGGACCACGCGGATCGATCAGGTGCCGATCGCGCGGTGAGATCAATAGCGATAGCCTGCCTGCCGGCAGGCCGCTGCCAGCTTCATCACTCGCCCATCCTTCGCGCCGTACTGGCGCAACCGTGCGGAATAGCTGTCGCAATAGCTTTTCGCGCGAGCGGACAGTGGCACCCCGTTCGGACCTCGCGCGGTCGCCGCCCCGCCCCGTTCGGCATAGCCACGAGCAGTCGCTGACTGAACCTGGGTGCGCGCTTGCGCGCCCAGATCGACTGCGCCGGGCATGTCCTGCGCGCCGGCAGGGGTCGCGATCGCGAATATCCCGACCGTGAACACAGCAACCAGGCTACGCATTCGATGTTCTCCCTCGAATTTCCGTCAGGCCATCAACGATTTGGCGGCAGCATCGTGCCGGTCGCGGGAGCGATTATGGATACATGTAGTAAGCGTGGCCTGAGGGCCGCCTTGCCCGTTTGGCCGTAGCCGGGATGCTTATCGTCTTTGACGAGGGCGCGGGCGGTGCGGGAAGTTTTCGGTTCTGAGACTGGTCATACGAGCGCTCGTACGACTGGTCGTGTGGAGGTGGTCGGCCGGGTATCGGGCCGACGGAGCTGGGCGGACGCGGAGAAGCTGGAGATCCTGGCCGAGGCGTTCCGGCCGGGCGTGCGGGTCCGTGATGTCATCGCCCGGCGCGAGGTGTCGAGCAGCCTGATCTATACGTGGCGCAAGCAGGCGCGGCTGGGCAAGCTGGGCGGGGTCGCGCCTGCGCTGCCGGCATTCGCCGAGGTGCGCGTGGCCGATGTCGCCGCACCTGCGCCGCAGCCGGCGACATCCACGTCCGGCCTCATCTGCATCGAATTTCCGGGTGGCGTCCGAGTGAGCGTGGACGGGTCGGTGGACGCCGGCGCGCTGGCGCGAGTGTTGTCGGTGCTGCGTTGAGCCCCACGCCGTTGCCGACGCGGGTGTTCCTGGCGTGTGGCGTCACCGACATGCGCAAAGGGTTCGATGGCCTGGCGGTACTGGTGCAGCAGGTGCTGGCCCAGAACCCGCACTCGGGCGCGTTGTTCGCGTTCCGGGGCAAGCGGGGTCATCTGGTCAAGCTGCTGTGGTTCGATGGGCAAGGCCTGTGCCTGTTCTCCAAGCGGCTCGACCGGGGCCGGTTCGTCTGGCCGGTGACCGCGACGGGCACGGTGACGCTGACGCCGGCACAATTGTCGATGCTGCTGGAGGGCATCGACTGGCGTCGCCCAGAGCGGACGTTCACGCCGACGCTGGCGGGGTGAAAACGGCGGTTTTGCGACGCTTTTTCTCGCCCGTCGATGCGTGATCTGTTATGAAATGCGGGTGCTGGAAGCGCCTGTTTCCCCTGCTGATGCCACCGCGCGGATCACCGCGCTGGAGGCATCGCTCGCCCGGGCGAATGCCGCGCTCGCCGCCCGCGATCTGCTCATCGACACGTTGCGCGGGCAGATCGCCCGACTGCGGCGGATGCAGTTCGGTGCCTCCTCCGAGAAGTTGGGCCGCGAGATCGAACAGCTCGAGCTGGCGCTGGAAGAGCTGGAAACGGAGCGGGATGTTTCCGAAGTCGAGACTGCGGCGCCTGGAGTAGCGCCGCGCCTGGCACCGGTCCGCAGTCTGCCGGAGCATCTGCCGCGCGAGGAGGTCGTCCACGAGCCGGCGTCCGGTATCTGCACCTGCCCGGACTGCGGTGGTGCGCTGCGCCGGCTGGGCGTGGACGCGCACGAGATGCTCGACATCGTGCCGGTGCGCTGGCGGGTCGTGCGCAACGTCCGCCCCAAATACAGCTGCCGGTCTTGCGAGAAGATCGTCCAGGCACCCGCGCCGGTCAGCGCTGTGGCGCGGGGCAAGGCGACCTTCGCGACGCTGGCGCACGTCGTCGTCTCCAAGTTCGACCACCATCTGCCGTTGTACCGCCAGGCCGAGATGATGGCCGCGCAGGGGCTCGAGATCGACCGCTCGACGCTCGCGGGCTGGGCCGGGCAAGCTGCAGCACTGCTCGACCCGGTGGTCAGCCGTATCCGTGACGAGGTGCTCAAGGCCGACAAGATCCACGCCGACGACACGCCGGTGCCGGTGCTCGAACCCGGCCGTGGCAAGACCGCGACCGGGCGGCTGTGGGTGTACGCCGCCGACGACCAGGCGTCCGGCAGCACGACACCGCTCGCAACATGGTATCGCTTCACGCCCGACCGCACCGCGGCGCACCCGCAGGCGCATCTCGCCGGCTTTCGCGGCTTTCTCCAGGCCGATGCCTATGCGGGCTATGACGCCCTGTACCGCGGTGGCGTCACAGAGGTGGCATGCTGGGCACACTTCCGGCGCAAGGTGTTCGACCTGCACGAGCGCCTCTCCACGCCGCTGACCACCGATATCCTGGAGCGCATCGGCGCGCTCTATGCCGTCGAGGCGGAGGTGCGTGGTCAGCCGCCGGATGTACGCCGTCGAGCGCGACAGGAACGAAGCCAGTCGCTGGTCGACGCCTTGCGCGAGGTGCTCGACGCTGCCCTTCGCCGCCTGTCGCCCAAGTCCGACATGGCCAAAGCCATCGCCTATGGCACCAAACGCTGGCCGGCGCTGTGCCGCTTCCTGGGTGACGGGCGTCTGGAGATCGACAACAACATCGCGGAGCGGGCCCTGCGCGGCGTCGCCGTGGGAAGGCGCAACTGGCTGTTCGCGGGTTCGCGCGCAGGCGGCGAGCGAGCCGCCGCCATCTACACCGTCATCCAGACCTGCAAGGCCAACGGCGTCGACCCGCAGGCCTATATCGCCGATGTCATCGCCAGGGTCGCCGGCGACTGGCCCGCCACCCGCTGGGACGAGCTGATGCCGTGGAACTGGGTGCCCCAGACAGATCAGCCAACAGCCCAAGCCGCATAAACTGCGGTCCTCACGCCACGCTTACACATGTAGGCGCTTGCAATCGTAGCGGCGTGTGCTCGCAAACGGAGCGATTTTCTGCTCGGATTATCTGACAATGGGCGGAGCAGTCTGCTCACGCTAATTGCCAATGTGCTCGCCATCATCCGGCGCTGCTCGCAGTCATGGTCGCCTGCTCACATTATCTGCCAGCGGGAGTGGCGTCAGCGTGGCACCCGGATGGAGCCGTCCGCGATCCCTTCGGCGATATTTGAGAGCATGACGGCGTAGCGGTGCAGGCCGGGGAAGCGACCGGCGTTTCTCTCGATCTCTTCGCCGTATCCGGCATCGAGCAGCGCCTTGAAGTCCGGCATCACGTCGAACATGCCGCCGAGCAGATCGATATCGGAAGCACCGATCAGCAGCAGGGCATTCGCATGGGCGTCGAGGCGTTTCATCGTCTCCAGCATTTCGGTTTTGGTCATCGCACCCTTTCCGCTTGCGTGGTGTCATCGCCTATTATGCGCTGGCCCTGTTCGCGAAAACCTTCCTTTCTGACGACCTCGCGGGCGGGCCATGACGACAACGCATTTCTGCGGCCCGCCGCTTGTCAGAACTGTTCTGGAAACCTGCTTCGCAAAAGCGCTTGCCGGCTACGGGTTTGGAGAGCCCATTGGCACGGAGCGTGAGCACAACGCCCCGTTTGCAAGCAGCGCCGGTGATGGCGAGCACACTGGCAGATAATTCGAGCAGGACGCTCCCCGCCAGTGGCAGAAAGCGTGAGCAGGAAATCAGGCTGTTTGCGAGCACACGCCGCTACGTGTAGCGCCCGATTCTTTGTTGGCCGCCACCACATCTCCGCACACGGTATAGCCAAGCCGTTGGTAGAGTGCGAACGCCCGGTCGTTGCGAACAGCAACGTGGAAGATCAGGAAAGGTATCCTGCGGCGACGTACCCATTCCTCGGCGGATTTCACCAGACTTGTTCCGAGCCCACGTCCCTGCCACCGTGTCCGGATAGCCAGATTAAACGAGGCAAATTCGGCAGCGCCTTCGATGCACACGCTCCGCACATCTATGTAGCCGACGAGGTCGCCTATGCGTTGCAGGACGAAGATGCCTCGTTCGCCGGCTACGGCGGCGCTCAGCTCCACAGTTGTGCGGCGCAGGAGTTCCCCTCGATCTCGGACATCGAAGATCATATGTTCCGCTTCGCGAGCGAGGGCGATCTTCAAGCGTACCAAAGCTTTAGCGTCGGCAAGGTTCGCCGGGCGTGGCTCGCTCCAACTCCGCTTTCCGCCTACTTGAGCTATCGAACGCGCCGGCGGGAGTGGGGGCGCGTATATCGCCTGTGTCATGTGAAGACTTGGGCTCCCTGTAACGCGCGCGCGCGCTTTGGAATCGCGAGTTTGCCGAGGGATAGGTGACCAGAGCGGAAAGCGTGACGTGGGGAAAGCTGCGTCGGACAGCTTAGGCTGCGTGGCCCGTCCGCTCCACGCTGTTTCCGCTTCCAAAAGGCAAAAAGCCCAAGCAGATTGCCTGCGACAGATACAAGATCAACGGCCAAGGCGAACGGTGCGCCAATGAGAAGATTGTGGGCCAGCCAGAAGGGGGCGGCCACGAGAAAGACCATCTTCATCCGCGTCGTTGATCGCTGGGTCCGTGCCATGAAGGAAGCAGCCCCGCCGCAAGCGGCAAGGCCGGATAGGAGCCCATGCCAGGTCGCCACGGTAAGCAATAGCAGCGCGAGCAACGTCGCGCCGTCGAGCGCGAGCTTGGCAACCCGGTCACGAACCACCAGCGCGACGGTGAGCTGCATCAGGGAAAGAACGCATGCGGCCGAAGCGGTAGGCGCGCCGATCAGCGCGAAGTGCAGCGCGAAGGCGCACGCGCCGGTGCCTTGCACCATGAGCGCTCCCCGGCGCGAGGGTAGGAGCGGCCAGCTCACCACGCAGCCGAGGCCGACGATGCCGAATAGGATCGCAGCTAACCCGGTGCTCGCAAACGTCTGATCGAGGAAAAGCGACATCTATGCTCGCGTCGGGGTTGGTCCGGCTTCCACCGTGAAGGAAGAAGGTTAATGTGACGTTGTTGTCGACCGCTTTCCCATCGCGAGTCCCGGCCACAATGGCATTTGGCTTTTGTTGCGGACTGGTTCATTCTGCGCCTAGGGCGGCGCTCTTCCCTTTGGGTTCCGCCCGTGTTTGGACCAGGACAATGGTGCGTGACGCTTTCAAGCTTCTCGCCATCTCGACGTCGCTCGTGCTTTCTGGCTGTGTCAGTCCGCGAGAAATGGCCGCTCGCCATCGGGCGGCGTGTGCGAGTTATGGCTTCCAGCCTGGAACGGAGAGCTATGCGAATTGCCTTCTTCAGCTCGACGTAGGTGATTACGGCTACGGCCATCACAGGGGTGGCGTGCCGTTGTTTCCTGCCCGGCATCGGGCGCCCGCACCGCCTTTCCCTATCGCCACGCAAGACTAGGGTCGGCTACAGTTCACTGATGCTCCTTCGTCCTCACCTATTGATCTGCGCACTTTCGCTCGGCAGCGCCGCGCCCGTGGCGGCTCAGCAAGCGGTGCCTGCCGCGCCACGAACCGTGGCGGGTGCTTCGAAATTCATCCAGGACATGCTGACCCGCGGCACAGCCGTCGCAAAGCCTTGGCCGGGTTTCGTGCGGAGCAGCAGGATCACGAGCGTAGGAGTGAAAGGTGGTTGCCTCGTTACGCTCACGCTCGCCGACAAAAGCGCCCTCAGCGTGAAACTCGATCAGGTGGTTGCGATCCGACCGCTTTACTCGGCCAACGCGCCCCAGGCGTCGGTGGAGATCAAAGGGGGCGCGCAGCCCTACGAGGGTCTCGATATATTCGTCGGGGACAACGACGCGGTGCGCCGCGTCGGTGATGCCCTGGAGTTCATGCGCCAGTCCTGTGATCCATCGGCGAAGACTGGTTTCTAAACCGGCCAGCGGCGTCTCACCAACTTTTGCAAGGTTCATATGCTCGCAACCGACCAAGTTGGCCGTTATAACCTCATTCTAACCGTCGCGCGCACCGTCGTCGGCGCGCCGGGCATGATGTTGTTGTCGTTGTAGGCGGACGAGAAATAATCGCTGTTAAGCAGATTCTCGACGTTGATTTGCGCCTCGATCTGGGGGGTGAGCTTGAAGAATGCCGCGGCATCGACGCGCGTGAAGGCGGGTAGGATGGCGGTATTGCTGATGGAGGTGAAGCTCTTCGACTGGTGATAGACCCCGACCCCGGCCCCAAGGCGAGGGGTGAGGTCGTAGCGGGTCCACAGCGAAGCCTGCTGTTTGGGAACCAGCGGAACCTCGCGCCCGGCCGGGGCGACACTCGTCGTTTTGCGAATTGTCGCGTCCTGCAGCGCATAGCCCGCGCTGATCTGCCACTGTGCTGTGATCGCACCGCTAAGGCCGAGTTCGAACCCCTTACTGCGCTGAGCACCCGTCAGCACCGTCCGCGCGGCGTCGTTGGGGTCGGCCGCGCGGGTGTTGGTGCGGTCGAGCTGGTAGATGGCGGCCGTCAGGTTCAGCGTGGGCAGGATATCCCACTTGAGGCCAAGCTCGTAGTTGTCGAACCTTTCCGGTTCCAGCGCGGCGCTAGTGATATCGAGTGATGAGAATTGATCCCCCGACTGCGGCAGGAAGGACCGGCTATAGCTGGCGTATATCGAGACAGGTTGCACCCGCTTGAGCACCACGCCCACTCGGGGAGACCACAGGGTGTCCGTGCGGCTATAGCTCTGTGCGGCAACCAGGTCGTCGACGTTGAGCGTGAAGCGGTCGCGGCGAACGCCGCCGATGACATCGACATGGTCGCCGATCGAGATCTGGTCCTGCACGTAGAAGGCAGTGACGTCGGCGTTCGTGCGGACCGACCGGTAGCCGGTGTTGGCGGCGGTGCGCAGCGTAACCGGCGGCACCGTGATCGGGTCGGCCAACCCGACAAAGACGCGCCGCCCCCCATTGACGATATCGCCACCCCCGAAAAAGCCGTTGATCCGCTGGTTGCGCGTGCGCTGGTCGCTAACTTCGAAGCCGGCGAGCAGCACGTGGCGAACGGGGCCGGTGGTGACGGTCCACACAAGGTCGTTCTGGTTGAGCAGGTTCGTGCGCGTCGTGGGATCGCTATACGCTTCGAGGCCGACGCTGCGGACGCCGCCGCGCGGCGTGACCGGGGTTACCGCAAAGGCGTTCCGATAGAGCTTGTCATAATCACCGTACAGGATCCGGCTGGTCAGGGTCAGATTGTCGCTGAAGCGGTGCTCAACGCGGCCATTTAGGACCTTGGCCTCGAAATCGCTGACGTTGAACCCCGGCACACCGAAGAAGGTGTCGCGGACGCCGGTAAGCGGACGTGATGGGCTCGTGAGCGAGCCCTGGACGGCCGAGGGGACGCCTCGGTCGATCGTTCGCTTGTCGCTGTTATATTCGAAGCCCAGATCGATCCGAGTCGCACCGCCGAGCGAGAGCGCGACGGTCGGGTTGATCGCAACCCGGCGCCCGTCATAGAAGTCGCGATTGTTTCGGAACTCCTCGTAAACGGCGTTCATCCGGGTGGAGACGGACTCGCTGAGTGGCTGACTGATGTCGGCGTCGACATACCATGCGCCATATGTGTCCGCCGAACCGCTGCCGCTGATGAAGGCGTTGGCGACAGGGCGCTTGGTGACGCGGTTGATCACGCCCCCGCCGCCGCCGCGCCCGAAGATCATCGCGTTGGGACCTTTCAAAACCTCGATCCTCTCTGCATTGTAGAGGCCGCGATAATATTGCACGTCGTCACGCAAGCCATCGACGAAGAAGTCCGCGGTGCTGCTGTTCCCGCGCAGGATGATCTGATCGCGGTGTCCCTCACCTTGAGAGATTACGGCGCCGGGGACATAGCGTAGTACATCGGCAATAGAGCGCATCGCCTGGTCGTCGATCTGCGTTTCCGTGATGATCGATACCGCTTGGGGGACATCGTTGAGCTCGGTCGGTGTGCGCGTGGCGGTGCTGGTCGCATCGATCTGATAGCCGTCGCGGACGCCGGTCACGATGATCGTTTGCGAGGTGCTGCCGGGGCCCGGCAGGAACTGGTCTTGAGCCATTGCCGGGACGGTGAGCAGCCCGAAGCCGAGTGCAGTTCCAATACCAAGATTTCTCACCGTTGACCCTTTTGCGAATCTCTCTCACCAACGCAATAGGTGATTTGAGAGTGCGTCGCAATAGCCTTCGTGAGCAGCCCCCACCGGGTGGTCCGGGTAGATAGTTAGTGCATTGTCGTCTCCGCCGCCATTGCCGGGCGCAGGTGGAGCGAAGCGGAACCGGAGGCCGGCAATGGCGGCGTCGCCGCTTCTGGTGCGGGTGGGCGATAGCCCAGGCTGCTATGTGGCCGGATGGTGTTGTAGTGGCGCCGCCACGCCTCGATCAGCACTCTGGCCTCGGCGAGGCTGTAGAAGATCTCTCCGTTAAGCAGCTCGTCACGCAGCGAGCCATTGAAGCTCTCGTTGTAGCCGTTCTCCCATGGCGAGCCTGGCGTGATGTAGAGCGTGTTCACGCCGCCTTCTTCGGAGGCGTGCCGACGCGCGGCATCTACGACAACATGAAGACGGCGGTGACGAGCGTGTTCACGGGCAAGGAGCGGGTCTTCAACCGGCGCTTCCTGGTCATGGCCAACCATTACATGGTCGAGCCGACCGCCTGCTCACCGGCGTCGGGCTGGGAGAAGGGTCAGGTCGAGAACCAGGTACAGACCGCGCGCGGCCGCTTCTTCCAGCCACGCCTGCGATTTACCAGCCTCGAGGAGCTGAACGGTTGGCTGGAGGCCGAGTGTCGGCGCTGGGCCGACATGCACCGGCATCCCGAGCGGAAGGAACTGACGGTCGCCCAGGCATGGGCAGCCGAACGGGCGGTGCTCCAGCCTGTTGTCGCGCCCTTCGACGGCTTCCACGAGAGCGAGCATGCGGTAAGCGGCACTTGCCTCATCAGCTTCGACCGCAACCGCTACTCCGTTTCTGCCAGGGTGGTGCGACGTGCCGTTCAGGTCCGCGCCTATGCCGACCGCATCGTCGTGCGCTGCGACGGTGAAGTCGTCGCCGACCATCCCCGGTTCTTTGGCCGGGACCGGACCATCTACGACCCGTGGCATTATCTGCCGGTGTTGGCGACCAAGCCGGGCGCCCTGCGCAACGGCGCACCGTTCCAGGGCTGGGAGTTGCCGCCTGCGCTGTCACGGCTGCGGCGCAAGCTCGGCGCCGGCGACGACGCCGACCGGCGGTTCGTGCGGGTGCTGGCGACAGTGCTCGATGACGGGCTCGAGGCGGTGGAAGCGGCCGTGCGCGAAGCATTGCTGGCCGGCACCGCCAGCGACGACGTCATCGTCAACATCCTGGCCCGCAGGCGAGAACCGCCACGACCGCTAACCATTGTCACCCCCGAGGACCTGGCGCTGCGCCATCCGCCCCGCGCCGACTGCAACCGCTATGACAGCCTGCGAGGTCTCCATGCAGCGGCATGAGATGATGACGGCCATGACCGAGTTGGGGCTGAAGGGCATGGCTGGCGCCTTCGACGAGGCGGTCACCACCGGTCTCCAGCGCAAGCGCACGACCATGGAGGTCCTGACCGACCTGCTGCGTGCCGAGGCGACGCACCGCCATGCAGCGTCGGTCCGTTACCGGATGTCGGCCGCCAGGTTGCCCGCGGTGAAGGACCTCGACGCCTTCGTCTTCGATGACACCCCCATCAACGAGGGACTGGTGCGCTCGCTGTACAGCGGCTCGTTTCTTCCGGGCCAACGCAACGTCGTGCTTGTCGGTGGGACGGGCACAGGCAAGACGCACCTCGCCACCGCCATCACCACCAATGTGGTACGGGCCGGCGCCCGGGGGCGCTACTTCAACACGGTGGACCTGGTGAACCGGCTTGAGGAGGAAACGCGTCTTGGCAAGGCCGGCACGCTGGCAGCCCAGCTCTCCCGGCTCGATCTGGTGGTGCTCGACGAGCTTGGCTACCTGCCGTTCGCCCGCTCGGGCGGCCAACTGCTCTTCCACCTCGTCAGCAAGCTCTACGAGCAGACCTCGGTCATCGTGACCACGAACCTCGCCTTTGGCGAGTGGCCGACCGTCTTTGGCGACCCCAAGATGACCACCGCGCTGCTCGACCGCATTACCCACCATTGCGACATCGTCGAAACGGGCAATGACAGCTGGCGCTTCAAGCACCGCAGTTGACGCCCAGGACCACCGGCAGAGAACGCTTCGCGCTGGTTGCGCCTCCGGTCGGGCTACGCCCGCCCTACGCCGCAACCAGCGCGAACAAAGCGCCCGTCATACCCGTCACGCTGCTCGACGAAGGGGGTCCCTTTTGCACGCCGATAGGGGGTCCTTTTTGGACGCCGATTGACACCCGACATCATGGCGGCGCGTGAAGAAGTGCGCCAACGGCGTGCCTACGGCATTCTCTACCTGTCGAAAGGTCTCGGCGGAGCGGCACTGAAGGGGCGGCCCGGGGCGGGGGCGGCCTTGATCGTCAACGGGGCGTACTTCGTGCGTGCTGAAGGGATCGCCCGCGCGCTAGGCGATGTCGTGAGAGAGCAGGCGGTTGAAGTGACTGGGGCCCTCATCGCTCATCGCAGTGGGTCCGGCGCGACAATCGTCATGCAGCCGCTGTTCAACACCACCGGTGGTTATCGCGACTACGTGTTCCCGGCGATCGCCAACATCATACTTCAGCAAACGTTGCCCTTCGCGTCGGCGCGGCTGATCGCTGAACGACGTCGGCGTGGTGATTGGCAGCGCGACCGGGCAACTGCCCTCGGCACCTGGATAGCGATGACACTGATCGGCATCTTTGCCGGCCTGTTCGTGTTCGGGTTCGCGTTCTGGGTGCAGGACGTGCCACGCACCGGCAATGTGCCCGGCCTGCTGCTCGCCCTTCCTGTGTTCGCGGCCACGGTAGCCGCTCTCGGCCTCGTCGCGGGAAGCCTGTTCCGCAGCGGCGACGATACGTTGAAGCTCCTGATGCCGACCTCGGTGCCGCTCGTCTTCCTGGCCGGCTTCGCATGGCCGCTCGATGAGATGCCGGGCTGGCTAGCGGCGATCGCCTGGTTCTCGCCGGCTACGGCCGCCATGCACCTGTTCATTCGCTTCAACCAGATGGGTGCTTCGATCGCTGAAGCCGCCACCCCGCTGTTGGTCCTGATCGGGTTGATGATCGGATACGGGGCGATCTGGTGCTTCGGTCGATCGCATGCCGGACGCGAGGATCCGACCAGCGATGCGGCGGGCTGATCGGTTGTATGTTGTTACGCAGCCGATGAGTTCGGATACCGCCCCGCCACGAAACACAGGCGACGGAGCGGTACCAATTGCCGAAATACGCCGGCGTCCCCTTTTCACAGACGACCTTGGCAGCGTGCAAGTGCCTCAAGGGTGTCCCACCACCACCTTCGAGAGAGAAGGTGTTGATCGGGTGAGGTGTAAGCGGCCAAACTGGAAAAGCCAAACTTCACGCCCTTCGCGCCGCCCCTCACGACAGCTTCAACATGCAAATCAGCATCAGGCTGATTCCGCCCAAGCAGAGGAGCGACAGCACCACCGCCAGCGTGACCCGTCCGCCAGCCTTGGCGACGGTGCGGATATCGACCCCGAGCCCGAGCGCCGCCATGGACACCACGGTCAGGAACGTCGCGGTATGTCCGATCGGCGCGACCGCGATGGTGGGCACCAGCCCGATCGATCAGTCGTTCGTTTCGAGATCTGGCCGATGACGAGCGTGGACAGGCGCTTGTCCGATCGATGATCACGCTGTCGCACGATCTCGGCTACCGGGTCGTTGCCGAGGGCGTCGAGACCGCCGCAGCCGCGGCGATCCTGGCCGAGTTGGAATGTGAGGAGGCGCAGGGTTACTATTTTGCCCGTCCGATGGAGGAAGAAGCGCTGCGGCTATGGCTCGTTGCCTCTCCGTAAGAATCATCCGTTGCAGCCTGACTGACACCTAGATCTGCCGACATACTTGGTTGCAAGCTGATCGACACCGCCGCTGAACATAATCCACAGCGGCGGCGGCGATCGGCATCGATGAGCGTCCTGTTCCCGGTTGTTCCGCTAATCAGCCGTGCGGCCGCATGACAACCTTGATTACACCTTCCTGCTTGTCACGGAACTTCGCGTACATCTCGGGCGCGTCCTCAAGACTGGCCGGATGCGTGATCACAAAGCTGGGATCGATCTCGCCCGCGACGATCTTATCCAGTAGCGGCTTGGTGTAACGTTGCACGTGGGTCTGCCCAAGCTTGATCGTTAGTCCTTTGTTCATCGCTGCACCGATCGGAAGCTTGTCACCCATCCCGACGTAGACGCCGGGCACGGAGACCGTGCCGCCCTTGCGGCAGCTCATGATCGCCTGCCGCAGGACGTGGACGCGATCAGTGGCGAGCATCATGCTTGCCTTCACCTTGTCCATGACCGCGTCCGCCGCCCCGTGCGCGGCCGCCTCGCAGCCGACAGCATCGATGCAGCTGTCGGGGCCCCGGCCCTTGGTTCGCGCCTGCAGCTCGTCATAGACATCGGTTTCGGCGAAGTTAATTGTCTCAGCGCCACCGGCCTCCGCCATGGCGAGTCGCTCGGGCACCTCGTCGATCGCGATCACGCGGCCGGCGCCCATCATCAGCGCGGAGCGGATGGCGAACTGGCCGACCGGACCGCAGCCCCAGATCGCGACGGTGTCGCCATGCTCGATCTGCGCATTCTCGGCGGCCATGTAGCCGGTCGGGAAGATATCCGATAGGAAGAGAGCCTGCTCATCGGTAACGTTGTCGGGAATCTTGATCGGACCGACATCCGCCATCGGCACGCGGAGATACTCCGCCTGGCCGCCGCAGTAGCCGCCCAGCATGTGGCTGAAGCCGAACAGCCCGGCGGGCGAATGGCCCATCGCTTTGGCGGCCATATCGGCGTTCGGATTGGTCCGATCGCAGGCCGCAAACAGACCCTTCTTGCAGAACCAGCAATCGCCGCAGCTGATCGTGAACGGCACGACGACACGGTCGCCGATCTTGAGGTTGGTTACCTCGGACCCGAGCGCCACGACCTCGCCCATGTTCTCGTGGCCGAGGATATCGCCGGCTTCCATGGTGGGCTGGTAGCCATCCAGCAGGTGAAGGTCCGACCCGCAGATCGCGCAGGCGGTTATTTTGATGATCGCATCGCGCGGGTGCTTGATCTCGGGATCCGCAACGGTGTCGACGCGGACATCGCCTTTACCGTGCCAGCATAGTGCGCGCATGTCGTTTCCTCATCTGAGTGGATGTCCCTGTCGTCAGGGCCATGTCTATGACGCTCAACGCCTTGAGCCGCGGCATGGGTCCCCGTCCATTTGATTCGTTTACATCAACGAGCGGCCGTAAAACGGCCGTACGGCCAGCGGGTTGAACGCAGACGGCATGCCCGGCTTGAAAGCCAGCAAGATAATGAAGTGGGTCGCCCAGGCCGTGCAGCCGGCCGACACGATGGTGACAGGTTCCCACAGGCTGCGCGTCTTCCGCCCTGAGCGTACGGCATGGTCGGCCAGGGCAAAGGACGCATAGATACCGCAGAGGCAAACCAGGCCCGCGAGCAGCACCAACCACGGATCGTGGTCGTGCCAGACGCAGTCGAAAACCTGTACGACCTGGGAGTACATCATGCTCGGCTAACGGCAAGGCGTTAAGACATCCTCAACCGGTCCATATCGGCTTTCCCTGGCTGTGATCCAGGACCAAGGAAGCCGCAGTCGGGTTCTGCGCAGCCATGAACACTTACGTTGCCGAGCCCGCGCCTGTCGTCCGAACCGGCGACCATGCTCGACTGACATAACTTGATTTCGCTCCTCCGGGTCGGTTCCCAGTCGCTACAAAGATTTATGCCTCGCACCGCCGTGGCGCTGGTGGCATTAAGGGCATGATCGGAGGATTACGTCCATGGCACGCAAGAGCATCAAAAGCGCGGTGAAACTCAAGGGCGAGACGGCCAAGAAGGCACCGCCGCTGCCGGCGGGTGCCGACCAGCCGACGAACTATGCCGAGCAGCAGGGCCATGGCGGTGAAACCCGCCAGACGACCTCGGACGCGGCACTTACCATGACCACGCAGCAGGGCATCCCGATCGCAGACGCCCAGAACAGTCTCAAGGCGGGTCTGCGGGGCCCCACGCTGCTCGAAGACTTCATCCTCCGCGAAAAGATCTTCCATTTCGATCACGAGCGCATCCCGGAGCGCGTCGTCCACGCACGCGGCTATGGCGCGCACGGCGTGTTCGAACTGACCGACAGTCTGGCCGACTACACCCGCGCCGACGTGCTGAGCACGGTCGGGCAGCAGACCGAGGTGTTCGTCCGCTTCTCAACGGTAGCGGGCAACAAGGGCTCGCGCGATCTGGCGCGCGACGTGCGCGGCTTCGCCGTCAAGATGTACACGAAGCAGGGCAACTGGGACATCGTCGGCAACAACATCCCGGTGTTCTTCATCCAGGATGCCATCAAGTTCCCCGATCTGGTCCATGCGGCCAAGCAGGAGCCCGACCGGGCGTTCCCCCAAGCGCAAACCGCACACGACAATTTCTGGGATTTCGCCAGCCTCACCCCGGAAGCCTGGCACATGATCATGTGGATCATGTCCGATCGCACGATCCCCCGCTCCTTCCGCACGATGGAGGGCTTCGGCGTCCACAGCTTCCGCCTGGTGAACGCGGAAGGCAGGTCGACCTTCGTCAAGTTCCACTGGAAGCCGCGCCAGGGGCTCCAGTCGGTGCTGTGGAACGAGGCGGTCAAGATCAGCGGCGCCGATCCCGACTATCATCGCCGCGATCTTTGGGAGGCGATCGAGAGCGGTGACTTCCCGCAATGGGACCTCGGCGTCCAGCTGTTCGATCAGGAAACCGCCGACAAGCTTCCCTTCGACCATCTCGACTCGACCAAGCTCATCCCCGAGGAGGACGTGCCGGTCCGCATCGTCGGTACGCTCACGCTCAATCGCAACGTCGACAACTTCTTCGCCGAAACCGAGCAGGTCGCTTATTGCACGCAGAACATCGTGCCGGGCATCGACTTCAGTGACGACCCGCTGCTGCACGGCCGCAACTTCTCCTATCTCGATACCCAGCTGAAGCGGCTCGGCAGCCCGAACTTCACCCACCTGCCGATCAATGCCCCGCGCTGTCCGGTGATGAACTTCCAGCAGGACGGCCACATGGCGATGCGCAATCCGAAGGGGCGCGTGAACTATGAGCCGAACAGCTGGGGCGCGGAAGGCGGTCCGCGCGAGAACCCGGAGATCGGCTTCACCAGCTTCCCCGCCGAGGTTCAGGGGACCAAGCAGCGGATTCGGTCCGAAACCTTTGCCGATCATTACAGCCAGGCACGGCAGTTCTATCTCAGCCAGCAGCCGATCGAGCAGAAGCACATCGGCGACGCGCTGGTGTTCGAGCTGTCGAAGGTAGATCGTGTCGACATCCGGGCCCGGGCGGTCAGCCACCTGCGCAACATCGACGAGGATCTCGCCGCTACCGTCGCGGACGGGCTCGGCCTCGACCTGCCGGACGCCGCCAAGGCGGCCAAGCCGACGCTAGACCTGCCGACATCGTCGGCGCTCTCGATCGTCGCCAACGGCCCGGCGAATTTCGCCGGGCGAAAGATGGGCCTGCTGCTGACCGATGGGTCGAGCGCCGAGCTGTTCAATGCGCTGACCAAGGCGCTGGAAGCCGAAGGCGCGGTCTGGGAGGTGGTCGCGCCGAAGATCGGCGGGGTCACGCTCGACGACGGCACCAAGGTCGCGGCCAAGCAGAAGATCGACGGCGGACCTTCGGTCCTTTTCGATGCCGTCGCGGTGCTTCCGTCCGAGGAAGGGGCTGCGCTGCTCGCCAAGGATGCGGCCTCCAAGGACTTCGTGGCGGACGCGTTCGGCCACTGCAAGTTCATCGGCTACACCGATGCAGCCGCCACGTTGTTCGACGCTTCTCGGGTGCCGGAGCTTGACGATGGCTTCGTAGCCCTAAGCAAGAGCAAGGACGTCAAGGCGTTCGTCACGACCTGTCGTGACCTCAGGTTCTGGGCTCGGGAGATGAAGGTCGATCTCGACGCGGCGGCCTGACGACCCTGGCGGGAGCGGCAGGTGGACGTCCTGCCGCTCCACTTAACGGCAAGCCTCATATCGCACGGACGTGGGACGTGCTGCCTCGCTCGCGTTCAACGGGATCGGGTCATACCATCGGCGCGGGCCGCGGTAACGACCCAGCGGCCGGTGCGGCCCGCGGTGCGAACCGTCCAACAACGCCCGGTCTCTGCGAGGAACCGGGCGTGGATCCCTGCCGCATGCTGGACGAAATCGTAGAAATCAATCCTGTGGTGCGCGAGCACGATGATGCCGCCTGGGCGCAGGCGAGCGGCCATCTCACGCGCAACCCGGGCCATCTCTCGCGCTGAGAGGTAATACAGGATCTCGGCGATCACGATCACGTCATAGACGAGACGTGGCGGTCGACCGGGGAGCACGAGCAGCGATGCGCACGCACGAGGCCAGGCGGCAACGGCGCGTGCCGTCAGGTCGACCCCCTCCCTCGTGCCCTCGGTCGCATCGAGGCGCAACGCCATCCTCGCGATCGCGGCACTGTTGGATCCGTTGCCGCTGGCCAGCTCCAGCACCCGTCCGACCGGTCGGTGACCTATCGCGTGCAGGATCGCGGCACGCTTCACCGCCTCGTCACGGGCGGTGAAGGTGCGCCAGGGATCGTCGTCGCCGGCGAACTTGGCGGCGAACCCGGCAAGATCGATCGGGCTCGTCACTTCGAACCCGGCCGGTAGCGCTCGACCGGACGAGCAAAGGCCGCAAGCTCGTGTCTCGCGATCGTGAAGCCTGCTGGGTCATCGGAAACGGCGCCGAGCTGCGTCCGGTAGACGCGGATCAGGGACCGTTTCACCGAAACTCCCCCGGGCACAGCGATGCGCCATGCCGGTCCGGACCTGTCCGGGCGAGGCGGCCACACGCGGTAGGTCAGCCGACTGGCGCCACCCGGGCATCCGGCTACGGCCGCGGCTACGGCGCGGTGATCGGGATGGTCGTCATCGCAGGCCGGTCCGACGATGAGATCGAGATCCCGGCATCGTGCGACCTGGCGGCGCAGCGCGCGATAACAGCGCCCCGGGATCGAGGGCAACTGGCCATCGGGCAAATTGAGGAACGAGACGTCGCCAGCAACGATGCCGAGACGACGTAGCGCATGAAGGCTCTCACGCTGGCGAGCCGCGACCAGTCGCGTCCTCGGCCATTTTCGGCTGCCCCGGTGAGATGCGGCACCATCGGTCACGACCGCAACCCGGACCCGAGCTCCATGGCGGCGAAGCCGCGCAATGAGGCCTGCCGCGCCGATGACCTCGTCATCCGGGTGCGGGGCGATCACCAGCGCGACACGCACGTTTCGCAGCGCGATCTTCACAGGATGGGGTCGAGGATGTGCTCGGCGACAGCTTGGCCGACGCGAAGGCGATGCGCATCGGGCGCAGGCTGGCGCAGGTACACCATGAGATCGGCGATCTTTGCCGCCAGCGGATGCGACAGGAACAATCCCTGCAGCCCCACCGCCTCCTGCGCGATCGTGAGGGCGCGCTCGGCAGAGCCGGCGATCGATAGCCGCGCAGCGGACACCCGGGCGACGCGTTCCGCATCCGTCCCGCTGAACCAGGCGTCCGCCGTGTCGCGGATGCTCGCCGCTGCACCCTGGGCAAGCAGGAACAGGTCGGCGAGGCGCGATGCCTGGAACGGATCGGAAGCGCGCTCGTGGGTGGTCAGGTGGTCACGCACTGCATCGAGCAGGCCGGCGATGCCGCCGGCATGAACCGCGGCGAAGCGCAGCGCGCCTCCGCTGAAGAACGGCTCCCGCGCATAGCTGCCGGGCTCGCCGATACGGCCGTCTTCACCGATCACAGAGCCGGACCAGCGTACCAGATGTGTCTCCGAGCGCTGCATGCCGATCGTCTGCCACCACTCCCGATCGATGGCAGGCGGATCGGCCTCGAGGTCGAGCAGGAGCAGCTGCGGTCCGCTTTCGCTATCCGCGGTTACCAGCGCGTGAGTCAGTATCCCCGCCCCCGATGCATAGCCCTTGCCGCCGGTCAGCCGTCCGCCGGTAAGCACCAGCGGCTCACCCGGCAGGCCCGCATTCCAAATACCCAACGTCGCTCCCGCAGCGATGCGCGCCCGCAACGCAGCGACCTGGGACGACGTGCCGTATCGAAACACGATCTGCACCGCATCGACATGCCCCTCAAGCAGGCGCCCGATGGGGAGATCCCGGCGTCCCGCAGCGTAAAGAGGGCGGAGCAGGTCCAGATATGCCTTGGGCGTCGTCGGATCGCCGGCGGGATCGGTCGCCCACCCCGCCGCGACGATCCCATGACGCAGAGCTCCGGCCGTCGTCATACCGCCTGCTCGCAAAGCTGGTTCTCGAGCGTTGCCAGGGCATGCTCGGCCTCGACGAGGGTGACGTCGGGTATATCGGGCAGCGCCGGCACGACACGCATGGCGAACGCCTCTGCGTTGGGGCAGTCGCGCGCGACGCCGATCACATGGTCACCGGTCAATCCGATACGGTCGCCGAAGCGAGCTGCGACAAAGGAATCGGGGAGCCCGGCCCAGATGCGGCGCGCCTCCGCCTGCTGTCGGTATTGCCATGCCGCCCCTCGGGGATGCGGCATTGAGGGTGCCCCGTGATGGTCGATGGCACTGAGCGCAGCCGCCATGCCGCCCGGCGCCCGGCCGAGCCGCCGTGAGGAGGTCGCAACCACCATGCCGGGATCGCGGCGCACGCGCAACCCGGCGCGCCCGGCATCGTCGAGCAGGGCGGCGTCCTCGCCGCATGGCACCGGCTGGAAGCCACCCAGTGCCTGATAGGCTCCGGGTCGGAAGGCCATGTTGGCGCCTCCCGAGCAGTGGGAGCCGGTCGGACTGTCCCACGGAACGGGGTCGACCGATCGTCGGTAGGCGTGAAGCCGATCGAGGTAGCGCTCGACCCTCCCCTGCACCGGATCCCGCTCCGCTGCGATCCGGACGATTCGCCCGGCGACAAGGTCGGCCGAGGCCAGGCCCTGCAGTGCCGCCCTGACCCAATCGGCACGGGGCTGGCTGTCGGCGTCGGTCGTCAGGAGAATACCGTGGGGCGTGCTCGTCGCATGATGCAGGCCGAGGGCGATGGCGGCCCGGCGGGCACGACCGGCATTGGCATCAGGGCACGGGTCTCCCTGAGCCACCGTGAACGGAAGGGCCATGCGACCAGCATGCTCGAGTATTACCTGCTCGCTCGCATCCGAGCAATCATCAAGGAGGAAGAACACGGCAGCCTCGACGTCGCCCAGGTCCAGTCGCCCGATCGCCTCCAGCAACTTCGGTAACGCAGTCTCCTCGTTGCGGACCGGAACACAGATCGCAGCTGACACAGGTCGCAACGGCACCCCCACCATCAGTTTCGCAGGACCGGCGACCCTGCCTTGCAGGACTGTAGGTGATAAACGCCGGTTTCGATAGCTGCTCGCGGTGATGCAAGATGCCAGATCGTAATGCAGGACTACAGGTTTGCTCGATTTCGACCGAGAGATCGGCGTCGGGTAGGTAGCCGTCGCGGTTCGCGCCGGGCATCTACAGACTGCAGTTCGACATGTCGGGCTACCCGAACGGAAAGCGGCGCCATTCTTCCCCGAGATCGAGCTCGTGTTCCGCGTCATCGATCCTGCCGCGCACTACCATGTCCCCGTCGTGGTCAGCCCCTACGGCTACTCCACCACCCGGGGCAACTGACCACCAATCACGCCTCGATCCCTGCCTCGAACATCGGCTTGTATAGCTCGTGCTCGAGCGAGCGCAGGTACCGGTCGAGGCGGTCGACCAGCGCTGCGACGTCCGCAGCACTCCGCTTGGGGTGAAAGGCCTAGGCGAGATCGGCATCGTCGGCACCGCCGCTGCGATTGCTAACGCGATCTATCACGCGACCGGTAAGCGGGTGCGGTCCCTGCCGATCACGATCGATAAGATCCTGGATTGATTAGCCGATGTGAGCATCCGCCTCGCCGGGTCTATAGCCGGTCTCAACCATTCTCCGGTTCTTGGCCTGGCTTGTAGCTGGGCTTTGCTGGCGGAACGATATAGCTCAACGTAACGATCCCCGCGACGATCAGTCCAGCACGCCAATTCCAGATTGCCAGGGCAAAGGCTGCCCAATAGGCTCCGGCGGTGACGGCGAATTTGAGGGTTGTTCGCCTGAGGTAGGCGTCTGTCAGGCGCTGGTCTGGAAGCCCCCTCGCGGTTGCATAGACCCAACGCACGAACCACCACGTCGCCGGCGCCGCTGCCACGCCCAGATAGGCCAAAACGGCGGTCTTGCTTTCCGCGTCACCGCCGAGATGCTCGATGAGCGGCCGCGCAGGAAATGGCGTGATGCTGACAGCGGCAAGAAAGCCGATGCTGAGCAGATTGTAGCCATGATCGGTTTTTTGCAGAAGCTTGCCGGTGAAGTGGCTGGAAGCCCAGTAAAGACCGATCAGGATCACGCTAAGGGCGTAGGCGGCATATTCCGGTGCCAGCTTTAGGTATGCCGCTGCCAGGTCGCCGTCAGTCGGCTCTGGTGCGTGTAGTTCGGTCACCGGGAGGGTGATGGCAATTGCCAGCACCGCGTCCATGAATGCCTCGAGGCGGTCCGATTTCCGTTCGGTTGCTTTGAAAGACGATGTCGCCATCTGACGCTACAGCATTTCGAGTGGGCGACGGCCCGCTGGCCGGGGAAATGCCGCATCGAGTGTCGCAAGGTCGGCGTCGGAGAGGACGATATCTGCGGCAGCGCGGTTCTCCCGCACATGTGCAATCGAACTCGCTTTCGGGATGGCGATAAGGCTATCGTGGCGCAACGTCCAGGCAAGTGCGACCTGCGCAGGGGTTCCGCCAACCTGGGCCGCTACTTTGTCGAGGGCGGGATGGCTTGAGAGGCGTCCCTGCTCGACGGGACTATACGCCATCACTGGCACGTTGTGCTGTGCGAGCCACGGCAACAAGTCCAACTCAGGGCCTCGACGGACGAGATTGTATAGGATCTGATCGGTCACGCAGCCATCCCCGCCGGCAGCGACAAGTTCGCCCATATCGTCGGTATCGAGGTTGCTGACACCCCAATGCCGAATCTTTCCTGCCGATTTCAGCGCCTCCATTGCCTCTATCGTCTCAGCGAGCGGCACCGATCCACGCCAGTGGAGCAGGTAGAGGTCGAGCCGATCGGTGCCGAGCCGCTTCAGGCTCGCCTCGCACGCACCGGCAAGGCGGAAGCGCGATGCGTTCTGTGGATACGCCTTGCTGACGAGGAACAACTGGTCGCGACGATCGCCGAGCGCTTCGCAGATCAGCGTTTCCGCCGCACCATCGCCATACATTTCAGCGGTATCGATGAGCGTCATGCCCAGCTCGACACCGGTGCGCAGCGCGGCGATCTCATCGGATCGCCGTTCGGCACGTTCGCCCATCTTCCAGGTGCCTTGACCCATCGAAGGAACCACTTCCCCGCCGGGCAATGTCACGTGTTTCATGTGCTTTTGTCCTATGAGATGAGTTCGACTGTTCGGTCGCGGGAGGCGGATTGGCAGATGACCACCATGTAGCGATCATATCGCGGCCGGCCATCGATCGAGTGCCATTTTGGCGATGGAGAGCAGTTCGTTGATCGTAGCGCCGTCGCGCGCCTGAACGGACATGCCTTCCATGACCGTATTGATGAATTTGCCCAGCACGGCCGGATCGGAGTTGGCCGCAAGCTCGCCCTGCGCGGCGCCGCGTTGCAGACGCTCGATCAGGAGGGCCTCCGCCGCGATGCGCTTGTCGCGCAGCAGGCATTCGATGGCGGCGGACGCCGGCGAAACGGCTGCCGCTGCCGAATACATGAAGCAGCCGGCCGGCGTTTCAGGTTCCGAGAATGATGACGCCGCTCGTTCCAGCAGGCCTTTGACGGCCTCGTAGGTGGACAATGCCGGATCGTTGATGGGTGCATAGAGGTGGACGCTGAACGTCGCGGCGTAGCGCTCGATCACCGCCGCAAACAGCCCCGCCTTGTTGTCAAACGCTGCATAGAGACTGGCAGCGGCGACGCCAGTCTCCGCCACCAGATCGGCCATCGATGTCGCTTCGTAGCCGCGCTGCCAGAACAGCCGCACCGCCTTGTCGAGCGCAGCGTCAGTGTCGAACACACGAGGGCGACCTGCGCGGCGACGGGCTTTCGTCTCTGTCATCTCTGGTGCATGATATGGAACGATCGATAAATAATATCTTGAAACGGGTGGTCTTCTCCCTTACAGAACGATCATTCAATAATCAAGGAATCTCCAATGAGCCGCATCGTCCGTATCCACGAATATGGCGACGCCAGCGTCCTCAGGATTGAAGATGTGGCCGTCCCCGCGCCCGCGGCCGACGAAGTGCAGATCGCGGTGAAGGCGATAGGCATAAACCGCGCCGAGGTGATGTTCCGCAACCATGCCTACCTTCAGGAAGCCGAGTTCCCGAGCCGCCTTGGCTATGAGGCTGCCGGCACTGTCGTTACGGTCGGCGCGGACGTGACCGGGTTTGCGGAAGGCGAAGCCGTCAGCGTCATCCCCCCGCTCGATATCGCGCGCTGGGGCACTTATGGCGAGGTCGCCAACGTGCCCGCCCGCCTCGTCGTCAAGCATCCGGCGGCGCTGTCGTTCGAGGAAGCGGCGGCCGTGTGGATGCAGTATGTCACCGCCTGGGGTGCGCTGGTGGAGCAGGCGAAACTCGGCGAGGGCGATTTCGTCATCGTCACTGCTGCCTCCAGCAGCGTCGGCCTTGCTGCCTTCCAGATTGCGCGGATGGTCGGCGCGACGGTAATCGCGACGACGCGTACCGGCGCCAAGCGCCAGGCCCTGATCGATGCCGGTGCACATCATGTCGTCGCAACCGGGGAAGAGGATCTGGTAGCGAGGGTGATGGAGATAACCGATGGTCAGGGTGCGCGCGTGGTGCTCGATCCGGTCGGAGGCCCGTCGTTCGAGCCGCTGACCGAGAGCATGGCACGCGGCGGCATCCTGCTCGAATATGGCGCGCTCAGCGGCGAACCGACGCCGTTCCCGTTGTTCTCCGTGCTGGGCAAGAGCCTCACGCTCAAGGGGTATCTCTACAGCGAGATCGTCTCGGACGATGCCGCCCTCGATCGTGCCAAGGCGTTCATCGTGGCGGGTCTGGAATCGGGCGCGCTCAAGCCGCGGATCGCGCGCACTTTCCCGCTCGACGCAATCCAGGACGCTCACCGCTTCCTCGAATCGAACGACCAGATCGGCAAGGTCGTCGTTACGGTCTGACCGGCATACCGGGGGAGTGAGCGATCGCTCCCCCACGAATTTGCGCTGACGCAACGGCCTCGCACCAGCAATCGGTTTAACTCAACGAGGGTATCCCAACATGAAATCTCGCGCCGCTGTAGCCTTCGAGGCGGGCAAGCCACTCAAAATCGTCGAGATCGATGTCGCCCCACCCCGGAAAGGCGAAGTCCTTATACGGGTGACGCACACCGGTGTGTGCCACACCGACGCGTACACGCTGGCGGGGAGTGATCCGGAGGGTGTTTTCCCGGTGGTTCTGGGCCACGAGGGCGCGGGCATCGTTGTCGAGGTCGGGGAAGGCGTCACCAGCGTCGGGCCGGGCGATCACGTGATTCCGCTCTACACCGCCGAGTGCGGCAAGTGCGACTTCTGCCTGTCGGGCAAGACCAACCTGTGCGTCGCTGTCCGCGAAACGCAGGGCAAGGGCTTGATGCCCGATGGGACCACCCGCTTTTCGTACAATGGTCAGCCCCTCTATCATTACATGGGCTGTTCAACCTTCAGTGAATATACTGTCGTCGCCGAAGTCTCGCTCGCCAAGATCAATCCCGAGGCAAACCCCGAACATGTCTGCCTGCTCGGCTGCGGCGTCACGACCGGCATCGGCGCAGTCCACAATACCGCCAAGGTCCAGCCCGGAGACTCCGTCGCCGTGTTCGGCCTCGGCGGCATCGGCCTCGCGGCGATTCAGGGTGCGCGCCAGGCGAAGGCGGGTCGCAT
>NZ_LXVY01000025.1 GCF_001650735.1 Sphingomonas sp. TDK1
CTTTGCCATTGCGCATCGTTCAGTTCGTACCGCTTCACCGCCATCACTTGCTCCGCGTCTCAACACGGATGCCTATGAATCAGCGATCCGCTCGTTTGGGAATCCCGAATGTCGATCCGCGCTAAGGCTTCTAGTTCTCGTCGTCCCCGTCTCTGGGCACAGGGGTCGGCGCAGGTGCGGGTCTACCACAGGCGCACCGCGATCCCGGCGGCCGCCGCTTCGGCGCGGTCGTCGCAAATTCGGCGCGGGTCAGCGCCCCGGATTTGTCGGAATCTGCCCCCGTGAACTTCGTGATCGATTTCGCCGCCCATTCCTCGAAGCTCAATCGGCCGTCGCCATTGGTATCGAGTTTGGCAAACGCCTTGTGCCTGGCGGTGAAATACTCGTCGCGGCTCACCGCCTCATTGCGATCCTTGTCATAGCGGTCGAATCGCTTCTGCTCGCGGGTCTTGGCGTCGGCTTCCGGTGCGACCTCGGGCAACGGAGCGACGGCGCCGGCGGCAGCGGGTGCCGGCTGCAAGACGGCCGCCAACGGCGCCCTCGCGGGTCCGTGCTGAAATAGTAGAAATCCCCCAAACGCCAGCAACAGCGCCGCCCCGGCGCCGACCGCATATCGCCACATGCACCCCTCCCCCGAAGGACGCATCAGACTATCCCTTCAAGGACGTGCAGCCAAGCCCTATCGACCGGAAAGACGATGCCATAGCAAGCGGGCGACCCGCTTCGGCGCGCCGATCGGCGAAGGCATGTCAGGAGGGAGATCGAGGTCCAACCGCGCTCGATGGGCGAGCGCACCCAAGGCACGCCCGTTCCGGCTCCAGCGCCTGTCGAGCGCGTCGATCAACCGCGGCCGGGCGGCTGCCCTGGCGGCATCTGCCTCGTCGCCGTCACCGAGATGCCTAGCGAGATCCGCGAGCGCCCAGCCCTCGCCACCCGTAGCGAGGGGATCGCCCTGAGCTCCCAGTGCGGCGCCGGCCGCCACGAACAGGCTCCCTCGCCCGGCCGCGTAGCGGGCCAGCGCCAGGCCATCGAGTGCCTCTTCTTCGACCAGCACTTCCCAACCATGGACGATCGGCACCAGCGATGCGCCAGAGACGCCGAGCGGCAACAGGTTCGCGGCGAGGCCCTGCAGCACGGGCTCGGCGGGCGGTGGCGCGCTGTCCAGCTTCGCCAGCGCCTCCCGCCACCAGGCGAGTCGCAACTGGCCTACGGCGGGCTGGCTCGTGGTGCGCAGCAGCTGCGCCAGCGCCTCGTCCAGCGCCAGCAAGGCGGCCAGCGCAGGGCGGCCGGCGGCCGGCGCATAGGCCAGGATCAGTGCGCGTTCAGGATCTTCGGGCGGGGTGTTTAGCGAAGCGTTCACCCCTTCCCTCTATGGCCTAGCATTCGGCGGCGGAAGGGGTGTCACCGCGCCGCGCGAGGGTTTCGATCGATCACCATGCGCATACTGCTTCTCGAGCGACTCCAACGCTGCTTCTCCGAGCGGAACCACCGGACCGGCCTGTTCGCGCGCCTTCGGCGCAACGTCGCCGGCAACACGCTGGCGATGATGGCGATCGCCTTGGTGCCGCTGCTGTTCATCGCCGGATCCGCCATCGACACGGCGCGGCTCTACATGGTCAAGAACCGGTTGCAGCAGGCATGCGACGCCGGGGCGCTGGCGGGCCGGCGCTTCATGCTGTCGACCAGCGATCCGACGCTGGACGAGACCGCGCGCAACCGCGCGCTCAACTTCTTCGACAATAACTTCCGCACCGGGCTGTTCGGCACCAAGGGCCGACCGGTCTTCACGCCTGCCAAGACCAGCGACAACCAGGTCTCGGGCACCGCCACCGCAGTGGTCCCGATGACGCTGACGAGCATGATGGGCTTTGGTGACCAGACGCTGACGGTCACCTGCGAGGCACGCTATGACGTCGCCGATACCGATATCATGTTCGTGCTGGATACGACGGGCTCGATGGCGTGCCCGGCAAGCAGCGGCACGAACAGCTGCGGCGCCGCCGTCGTGTTGGGGCCGAATGGCTATTACACGCAAGAACAGCCCAATTCGAAACTGTCCGCGCTGCGCCAGGCTGTCATGAATTTCTACACGACACTTGCGGCTTCCGTCGATCCTTCCACGCACCTGCGATACGGGTTCGTGCCCTATTCTTCCACGGTCAACGCCGGCAAGGCGGTCGTGGGCGTTTCGCCAAGTTACATCGTCGATCAATGGTCGTACAACAGTCGTGTACTCAAGGGCGACGCCAACTATGGAAGCAGCACGGCCGGGCCGAGCTATGCCAATGTCAGCAAGGCGAAATGCGACACTTACGCCAGCCGAAGCCCCGCCACCGGCTACACCACGGCGGGTGCGGCGATGGTCACCACGCCCACCTGGACGCCGAATAACAACAACAGCAATGTCGGCACGTGCGCGACCAAAAACCAGCAGGTTCGCCCGTACTGGACCTATACAAAGCGCAAGCTCGACACGAGCCAGTACAAGCTGGGCGTACCGGTGCCGGACCCGAGCAAGGTCACCGGCGCCATGTCGAAATGGGCTGGCTGCCTTGAAGAGCGCCTGACCAGGCCGCTCAGCACGTTCGACCCCGCCAATCTGCCGTACGATCTCAACCCGGATCTCGTGCCGAATGCCGGCGACGACGATACGCGATGGCGACCGATGTGGCCGGATGTGGTGTATTATCGCGGCAGCTACACGAGCATCGATGCAGACCTGAACAACAGCGATGCGCTTGGCGATACGACCAGCACCGCGCAGCGCGGCACCTATACCGCGATGAACGCCCCCCAAAATATCTCCGCCGGGTGGACGGTTTGCGGGAAGCCGGTGCAGCGCCTCAAGGTCATGACGCAAGCGGACGTGACCAATTACGTGACCGCTCCGGATTTCGTGCCGCAGGGGGGCACCTATCATGACGTCGGCATGATCTGGGGCACGCGCCTGCTTTCGCCCAATGGTATTTTCGCAGGCGATACCGCTGCCTGGCCCGGCCGCAATCCTCCGCAGCGCTACATCGTCTTCATGACCGACGGCGACATGCAACCCTATACCTGTCTGTATGGGATGTACGGCATCGAGAATTACGATCAGCGTGTTACCAACTCCGGATACAAATCGGGCTGTCAGGACACCACGCAGCTCAACAACCATTATGCCCGCTTCGCGGCTGCCTGCACGGCGGCCAAGAACCGGAACATCCTGATCTTCGTGGTCGCATTCGGCCAGACGCTGACCAACCAGCTGACCAGCTGCGCCTCGCCCGGCCAGGCCTTCTACGCTGCCGACAACGCATCGCTCAATGCCGCCTTCCAGACGATCGCCAAGCGCGTGGCGATGTTGCGGATTTCGCGATGATGCGCGCGCTGCTCCGCGATCGACAGGGTGCGACGGTGATCGAATTCGCGATCCTGTTGCCCGTGCTGATGATGCTGCTGATGGGGTTGATGGACATCAGCTACCAGGCCTATGTGCAGGCAGTGCTGGAGGGCGCGCTCCAGAAGGCGGCGCGAGATTCCACGATCGAGTCCGCCAATACTAGTGCGATCGACAACCGGGTGAGTGGGGCAATTCGGCAGGTGGCGGGCAACGCTACCGTCAGCACCAATAGACTTTTCTATTCCAGCTTTACGCTCATCAAGCCGGAAGACTTCATCGATACCAACGGCAACGGCAAGCGCGACCCCGGCGAATGCTACACGGACATCAACGGCAACAAGCAATGGGACCTGGATCCCGGCCGCGCCGGCCAGGGCGGCGCCAGTGATGTGACCGTCTACAAGGTGACGGTCACGTACACGCGGCTGTTCCCGGTGGCCGGCCTGATCGGCTGGAGCAATCAGGTCGTGCTGAATGCCTCCACCCGGTTCAAGAATCAGCCCTACAATACCCAGATGATTCCCAAGCGGGAGCTGCTGTGCACATGAACATGCCCGCCCTATTCGGCCGCCTGGCTGCGGCCCGGTCCGGCGCCGCGCTGATCGAATTCGCGATCGGCCTGCCTGTCGTGCTGACCGCCGGGCTATGGGCTGCAGAACTCACCAACTATGCGATCACCAACCAGCGCCTCAGCCAGATCGCGCTGGCGCTGGCGGACAATGCCAGCCGCGTCGGGAATTTCACAGGTACCGGCGTGACCCAGTTGCGCGAAGTCGACATCAATGACGTATTGCTCGCCGCCAAGCAGCAGGGCGCGCCGTTCGACCTTACGACCAACGGCCGGATCATATTGTCCAGCCTCGAAGCGTCGGGCAGCACCCAGCGCATCCACTGGCAGCGCTGCATCGGCGCGATGCGCGGCGCCGACTATGACTCGCATTATGGCCGAACGGTGGTCTCCTCGATGAGCAACGCCTATGATGCCAATTCGGCCTACGATCCCAAGGCCGGCATCAACACCCTCACCTCGGGAGACGACAGCGCGCAGCATCCTGGCTCGCCAGCGCCCGACGGCATGGGCGAGATCAATGCGCAGGTGAAGGCACCCGACAATTCAGGCGTGATGTTCGTCGAGATCAACTATCGGTACACGCCGCTTGTCGGTGACGGTTGGTTCACGAGGAGCAAGGTGCTGCGTTCCGTCGCCTCGTTCGTGGTTCGCGACAACCGGGATTACACCCAGGTCTACAATCCCATCACCACACCGCCGACGAACCGATCGACCTGCGACTTCTACCCCGCCTGACGAAAAAGGCCCGCCCGACATGGTGTCGGACGGGCCTCTTTTTCGCTCGCCAGCCGAAGGTCAGCGATAGGTGACCTTCTTCACCGTGGCGACCACCTTGTCGGCATTCACCAGAGCCAGCTTCTCCAGGTTCGCGGCGTAGGGCAGCGGCACGTCCTCGTTGGTCACGCGCAGCACCGGCGCGTCGAGGTCGTCAAAGCCCTCTTCCATCACGAACGCGGCGACTTCCGACGCGATCGAGCAGACCGGCCAGCCTTCCTCGACCACCACAATGCGGTTGGTCTTCTTCAGGCTCTCCAGCACGGTCTGCTTGTCGAGCGGGCGCAGCGTGCGCAGGTCGATCACCTCGGCATCGATGCCCTCGGCTGCCAGCTTCTCGGCGGCTTCGAGCGAGACGCCGACGCCGATCGAGTAGCTGACCAGCGTCACGTCCTTGCCCTCGCGCATGATGCGGGCCTTGCCGATCGGCAGGACATAGTCATCGAGCTTCGGCACGTCGAAGCTGCGGCCGTACATCAGCTCGTTCTCGAGGAACACGACCGGATCTTCCGAACGGATCGCCGCCTTGAGCAGGCCCTTGGCATCGGCCGCGTCATAGGGCGCGATCACGATAAGGCCGGGGACGCTGGCATACCAGGGGCCATAGTTCTGGCTGTGCTGCGCGCCGACGCGGCTGGCCGCCCCGTTGGGACCGCGGAACACGATCGGGCAGCGCATCTGGCCGCCGGACATGTAGTTGGTCTTGGCCGCCGAGTTGATGATGTGGTCGATCGCCTGCATGGCGAAGTTGAACGTCATGAACTCGATGATCGGCTTCAGGCCGCCCATCGCCGCACCGGTGCCGACGCCGGCAAAGCCGTATTCGGTGATCGGCGTGTCGATGACGCGCTTCGGGCCGAATTCGTCGAGCAGTCCCTGGGTCACCTTGTAGGCGCCCTGATACTCGGCGACTTCCTCGCCCATCACGAAGATGCGCGGATCGGTGCGCATTTCCTCGGCCATCGCGTCGCGCAGTGCTTCGCGGACCGTAGTCTTCACCATCTCGGTGCCGGCGGGCACGTCCGGATCGGCCGGACGGGTCTTTTCGACCGCAGCGGTCAGCTGGGCGGTGCCGGTTTCGGGCGCCTTGTCGGCCGGCGGCGGGGTCGGCTCGGCCTGCTGGCTGGCGGGGGCCGGTGCGGCGGCGGCCGAGGATGCGTCCTCGCCCTCGCCCGCGATCATCGCGATCACGGTACCGACCTTCACGTTATCCGTGCCCTCGGCGACCAGGATCTTGGCGATCGTGCCTTCGTCGACGGCTTCGAATTCCATCGTCGCCTTGTCGGTCTCGATCTCGGCGAGGATGTCGCCGGACTTCACGACATCGCCTTCCTTGACGAGCCACTTGGCGAGCGTGCCCTCTTCCATGGTCGGCGAGAGTGCCGGCATCTTGAGTTCGATCGCCATCTCAGTAGGTCTCCACCAGCACGTCGGTATAGAGTTCGGCCGGATCGGGCTCCGGCGTCTGTTCGGCGAAGTCCGCCGATTCGTTCACGATCTTGCGGATCTCGGCCTCGAGCGTCTTCAGCTCGTCTTCCTTGACGCCAAAGCCTTCCAATTCGCGCTTCACCGCCTCGATCGGATCCGACTTGTCGCGAACCGACTGGACTTCCTCGCGGCTGCGATACTTGGCCGGATCCGACATCGAGTGGCCGCGATAGCGATAGGTCTTCATCTCGAGGATGATCGGGCCCTTGCCGGCGCGCACCCAGGCGAGCGCCTCTTCCGCCGCGCCGCGGCAGGCGAGCACGTCCATGCCGTCCACCTGGATGCCGGGGATGCGGAAGCTCTCGCCGCGCTTGTACAGCTGGTCTTCGGCCGAGGAGCGGTTGACGCTGGTGCCCATGGCGTACTGGTTGTTCTCGATCACGTAGATGATCGGAAGCTTCCACAGCTCGGCCATGTTGAACGATTCGTACACCTGGCCCTGGTTCGCGGCGCCGTCGCCGAAATAGGCCATGGCGACACCGCCATCCTCGTTATACTTGTGTGCGAAGGCGAGGCCCGTGCCGAGCGAGACCTGCGCGCCGACGATGCCATGGCCGCCGTAGAACTTCTTCTCGGTGGAGAACATGTGCATCGAGCCGCCCTTGCCGCGCGAGATACCCGCGCCGCGGCCGGTCAGCTCGGCCATGATCACCTTGGGATCGATGCCGTAGGCGAGCATGTGGCCATGGTCGCGATAGCCGGTGATCACCGAGTCCTTCTCGCCGTCCAGCGCCGACTGCAGGCCGACCGCAACGGCTTCCTGGCCGATGTAGAGGTGGCAGAAGCCGCCGATGAAGCCGAGGCCGTAGAGCTGGCCCGCCTTCTCTTCGAAGCGGCGGATCAGCAGCATCTGGCGATAGAATTCGAGCAGCTGTTCCTTCGAGGCGTTGAACCGTTCCGGTTCGCTGGGCCGCTCGCGATTCGGTACGGCGGGTGGGGTCGGTGCGTTGCGTGCCGGTGCTTTGGCCACGATCAGATATTCCTCATCCGGGGAGGGGAAAGGCGGGTGCCTATACGCGCGTTTTCGCAAGGCTTGCAACCAACGCGCGGGTTCGGACCACGTTCATCCGCCCTAAGGCGCTCCGCCGTGGCTGGCAACAGGTGCCGCTACGGCGCTCACTTCTTGTCGAGCGGGATGATCACTTCGTCGGGGCGGACGACGTTCAGCTGCTTGCGGGCAAGCTCGTCGACCATATCGGGATCGGCGCCGTGCTTCGGGTCGAGCAGGTCGACTCGGTTCTTGAGTTCGGCACGCTTCCTGTCGAGCACCGCATATTCGCGCTGCTTGGCGGAAAGTTCGTGCTGTACTTCCTTGACGGCGACGATCCCGTTGGGCCCCAGAACCGCGTTATAGCCAAAAAAGCCGATGGCGATCAGCGCCGCGGCGGGAAGCCCCGCGCGGCGCAGCAGCGTAGACATGGGCGAAGCGCGCTTCATGCCCGTGTTTTTCGCTGATCCTTCGGCTCTTAGCAAGATTGCGGCTCCTACCTAGGGTCAGCCGCGGCGCAGGACCGAACGGCCGGCATAGACGGCCGCATCGCCCAGCTCTTCCTCGATGCGGATGAGCTGATTGTACTTTGCGAGCCGGTCCGAGCGCGCGAGGCTGCCGGTCTTGATCTGGCCGCAGTTGGTGGCGACCGCGAGATCGGCGATCGTCGCGTCCTCGGTCTCGCCCGAACGGTGCGACATCACAGCAGTGTAGGAAGCGCGCTGCGCCATGCTCACCGCTTCCAGCGTCTCGGTCAGCGTGCCGATCTGGTTGACCTTCACCAGCAGCGAGTTGGCATAGCCGCCCTCGATGCCGCGTTGCAGGCGCTGCGGGTTGGTGACGAACAGATCGTCGCCGACCAGCTGGACCTTGCCGCCGAGCAGGTCGGTCAGCGCCTTCCAGCCTTCCCAATCGTCCTCGGCCATGCCGTCCTCGATCGAGAAGATCGGGTAGCGCGCGGCGAGATCCGCCAGGAATGCGGCGTTCTCGGCCGAAGAGAGCGTCTTGCCCTCGCCCACCATCTTGTAGGCGCCATCCTTGAAATATTCGGTGGCGGCACAGTCGAGCGCGAGCATCACGTCGTCGCCGGGTGTGTAGCCGGCGGCTTCGATGCTGCGCATGATGAAGTCCAGCGCTTCGGTGGTCGACGCGATGTTCGGCGCGAAGCCGCCCTCGTCGCCCACGCCGGTCGCCAGGCCCTTCTCGTGCAGCTTCTTCTTCAGGGTGTGGAAGATTTCCGAGCCGCAGCGCACCGCTTCGACGATGTTCTCGGCGCCGACCGGCACGATCATGAATTCCTGGAAGTCGATCGGGTTGTCGGCATGCTCGCCGCCGTTGATGATGTTCATCATCGGCACCGGCAGGACGTGCGCGTTGACGCCGCCGACATAGCGATAGAGCGGCAGCCCGCGCGCATCGGCGGCAGCTTTGGCGGCGGCGAGGCTGACGCCGAGAATGGCGTTGGCGCCGAGGCGACCCTTGTTGGCGGTGCCGTCGAGCTCGATCATGGTGCGGTCGAGATCGGCCTGGTCTTCGGCGTCAAGGCCGACAACTGCCTCGGCAATCTCACCGTTCACCGCATCGACGGCGCCTTCGACGCCCTTGCCCATCCAGCGGGACTTGTCGCCGTCGCGCTTTTCCACTGCCTCGTGAGCACCGGTGGAGGCGCCCGACGGCACGGCGGCGCGGCCGAAGCTGCCGTCGTCCAGCAGGACATCCACTTCCACCGTGGGGTTGCCACGGCTGTCGAGAATCTGGCGGGCGTGGACGTCGATGATTGCGGTCACGTCATGGTCTCCGTAACATATCTGGAATGAGGCGCGCGGTGCCTCTAGCGGTTCGCAAGGGAACTCGCAAACGGGGCCGTTGTTGTTTCGACGAGCATGGAGGGTTTTTGATCATGACAGACGAAACGACCAGCATTTCGAGCGATCCGCTCGCAGGCAACATGGGTGCGACCGGCGCGGCAAGCGGCGGCACCGAGGGCGGGACCGGCGCCGACGGCGCCAGCTTTACCCGCAACGCCTCCGACACGATTCGCGAGGAAGCCGCCAAATATGCCGATCAGGCCAAGGAGCACATCCTGGGCTTCGCCGGCACCGGCAAGGAACGCGCGACCAGCGCACTCGACGAAGTCGCCGAAATGATGCGGACGGCTGCGGGCGATGTCGATGCCAAGCTGGGCGAGCAGTATGGCCAATATGCCCGTACCGCCGCGGACGGCATCGCCGGCTTCGCGGACTCGCTGCGCGGCAAGGAAGTGAACGAGCTGCTCGATGAGGCGACCGAATTCGTCAAGAAGAGCCCGGCAATCGCTGTCGGAACCGCGGCGGCGCTTGGCTTCGTGCTGGCACGGGTGATCAAGTCGGGCATTGAGGCATCGGGCACGTCCGTGGCGGCAGCCCCCACCGCCGGTGCGCCGTCGACCGACGCCCCCAAGGCCGAGCCTGCTGGCTTCGGCAACGGCACGTCGGCTTCGTCCGGCACGCCCCAGAGCTAAGGACGGACAGCACAGGGCATGGACGCCCCCCGAACGGAAGACGCCGGCATCGGTGAGCTGATCGGCCAGCTCACCGAAGACGCCAAGGATTATGCCCGCGCCGAGGTCGATTATGTCAAGGCGGTTGCCCGGGCCAAGGTGGCCGAGGTCAAGGGCGCGGCGATCGCCGCGGTCCTTGCCCTCGCGCTTGCACTGGCCGCAGCGATCGGCCTGATCGTCGGTGCCATCCTGACGCTGGCGACGTTGGTCGGCCCCGGCTGGGCGACTCTGATCGTCGTCGGCGTCAGCCTCCTCGTCGCCGCGCTGCTCGGCTGGGCGGCAGCGCGCGGCATTCGCAAGGCGATGGGAGCGGAAGCATGACAGTACCACGCGATCCCGACGCCGCCCGGGCGCGCGCCAGGGCGGCTCGCGACAAGCTGATGGCGACCGTCGGCACCGTCCAGGAACGGCTCAAGCCGCGCAACATCGCGCACGAGGCGATGGACAATGCGCGGCAGACCGTCACCACCATCGCCCGCGAGGGCACCGAGGCCGTTCGCACCCGCCCGTGGCTCACCGCAGCGGTGACGAGCGGCATCGGCCTGGTGCTGGCGCGCGGCTGGATCGTGGACATCTTCCGCAAGGGCAAAGACGAAACCGAGGGACCCACCAAGGGTTCGGAAAAATCAGACAGCACAGAAGGATGATGCCATGAGCACCGAAACCGAAACCGGATCGCGCCTCACCGAAAACCCCGCGCTGCTGCTCGCCGGCGGAGTCGCGGTGGGCGTATTGATCGGCATGCTGCTGCCGCGCTTCGATCGCGAACGGGCTGCGCTCGAGCCGCTCGGTCGCAAGCTGGCCGACGGCGCCGCTGCCGCCGTGCACGCCGCGAAGGAGAGCGGTCGCGAGCAGATCGAGTCGCTGATCCCCAACAGCGACGCCACCAAGGAGCGCGTCTCGGCGTTGTTCGGCACCGTGATCGACGCGGCCAAGGACGCGACGGCCAAGCGCTGAGCGGCCTATAAGGGGTTGAGTGCGATGCTGCAGTGCCGGTAAGGGCTGCAGCATCCCCACCCCCAGGAGGCGCAATGAGCAAGCTTCATCTGGTCTTCGGCGGCCGCGTTGCCGATCCGACGACCCTCGATTTCATCGACCCCTCGAAGCTCGACGTGGTCGGCATCTTTCCCGATTATGCAAGCGCCGAAAAGGCATGGCGCGCCGCCGCGCAGCGCACCGTCGACGATGCCGAGATGCGGTACGTCGTGGTGCACCTGCACCGTATGCTCGATCCGGACGTCGAAGCCGGCAAGGCGTGACATCCAGGCTTCCCCTCCCGTCCGCGGGAGGGGTGCTTATGGCAGCGGCGCCAAATCAGGGTCGATGAAGTCTTTCCGCGCCGCCACGGAGAACAGCCGCTCCCGGCTGTAGAAGCGCAGTGGCCAGTCGCGTCGACCGATCGGCGACGCCAGCAGCCCATTCACCCGCGCCAGCAAGTCGCCCTCGGGCGTTTCCGCCAGATACAGCCGCACGCCGGCCACATAGGCGCGTGTGATGGTCTCGTGATAGCCGCTGCTATCGTCGTTGACGCCCCCGACGCTCTCGTTGAAGCGCCGGATGATGCCGCCGATCTCGGCATCGACATCCAGGTCGCCGCGCTCGCTGAGCAGATAGCAGCACGCCGCGAGATGCGCCTCGTGCGTCCAGTCCGCGCGCGGCAGGGTGCAGGCGAGCAACCCCTCCCCGATCCGGACGATCGCCGCGGCGCTGCCGAAGCACCGCGGCGGAAAGTCCGCCGCGTCGCTCAGGCGAGCGCCCTTGCTTTGGGCGCGGCAGCGCGCACGCCGGCTTCGACATGGTCCTCGAACTGCGCGAAATTCTCCACGAACTGGTCGACCAGACGTTCGGCGGTCGCATCATAGTCCGCCTTGTCCGGCCACGTCTCGCGCGGGTCGAGAATCGCCGTGTCGACACCCGGCACCGCCACGGGCACCTCAAAGCCGAAATAGGGATCGACGCGGAACTCGGCCGCATTGAGGCTTCCATCCAGCGCGGCATTCAGCAACGCACGGGTCGCCTTGATCGGCATGCGATGGCCGACGCCATATTTACCGCCGGTCCAGCCGGTGTTGACCAGCCAGCAGTCGACATTGCCCTCGGCGATCCGCTTCTTGAGCAAATTGCCATAAACCGAGGGATGCCGGGGCATGAAGGGGGCGCCGAAGCAGGTGGAAAAGGTCGCCTCGGGCTCGGTCACGCCGATCTCGGTACCCGCCACGCGCGCGGTATATCCCGAGAGGAAATGGTACATCGCCTGTTCGGGGGTCAGCCGTGCGATCGGCGGCAACACGCCATAGGCATCGGCGGTGAGGAAGATCATGTTCTTCGGCACCGGCCCGAGATTATCAGCCGAGGCATTGGGGATGAAGTCGATCGGGTAGGAGCCGCGGCTGTTCTCGGCGAGCGTCGCATCCTCGAGGTCAAGCGTACGGGTGACCGGGTCCATCACCACATTTTCCAGCACCGTGCCGAACCGCTTGGTGGTGGCGAAGATCTCAGGCTCGGCCTCGGGCGAGAGCCGGATCATCTTGGCGTAGCAGCCGCCCTCGAAGTTGAATACGGCCGTGTCCGACCAGCCATGCTCGTCGTCGCCGATCAGCGTGCGGCTGGCATCGGCCGACAGCGTCGTCTTGCCGGTGCCCGACAAGCCGAAGAAAATCGCCGTGTCGCCCCTGGGCCCGATATTGGCCGAGCAATGCATCGGCATGATGCCCTGCTCGGGGAGCAGATAGTTGAGCAGGCCGAACACGCTCTTCTTCATCTCGCCGGCATAGGCCGTGCCGCCGATCAGGATCAGCTTGTCCGTGAAGTTGACGGCGACCACGGTCTCGCCGCGCGTACCATGACGCGCGGGATCCGCGCGGAAGCTCGGCAGGTCGATGATCGTGTACTCGGGAACGAAACTCGCCAGCGCCTCCGCCTCAGGGCGGACCAGCAGCGTGCGGATGAACAGATTGTGCCACGCCAGCTCGTTGATAACACGCACCTTTACGCGATGTTCGGGCTGGGATCCGCCATAGAGATCCTGCACGAACAGCTCCTCACGCTTGCCCAGTTCGGCAAGGAAATCCGCTTTGATCGCGGCGAAATGATCGGGCGACATCGCCTGGTTGGTCTTGCCCCACCACACGCTGTTCTCGGTTTCGGCATCGCGGACGATGAATTTGTCCTTGGCAGATCTGCCAGTATGCTTTCCCGTCGCAACCACCAGAGGACCCTCGGCGGCCAAGCTCCCCTCCCCGCGCCGGATCGCGTGCTCGACCAACGGCGCGGTAATCAGGTTCCAGTGGAGAACCGCCGACGTAATGATGCCCTGTTCGCCAAGTCCAAGGCGCGATTGACGTTCTTCCACCCAAGCCTCCAAACTTTATTGTTGAACCATTTGTATGACAAACCAGATGATTTGCCACAGGTGCAACTTTATTGCGAATCAGTCCTCGCACGTGCTTCTTGAGAGGGTCAATCCGGGTAAGCGTTGTCGGTCGGTTGAGGCGGAAGAAACTTTGGTCTAACGGGTGTCGATGCTGATTTTGCGCCAGCCCCGGGTAGCCGGATGACCGCCACGATCGCGCTGGTCGATGACGACCGCAACATCCTCACTTCGGTATCGATCGCCCTCCAGACCGAGGGCTTTCTGACCCGCGTCTATTCGGACGGCGAAAGCGCGCTCAAGGCGTTGATCGAGAACCCGCCCGAACTAGCGGTGCTCGACATCAAGATGCCCAAGATGGACGGGCTGGAGTTGCTCCGCCGCCTGCGCGAGAAGAGCCAGATCCCGGTGATCTTCCTCACCAGCAAGGACGATGAGCTCGACGAGGCGCTGGGCCTGGCGATGGGCGCCGACGACTATATCGCCAAGCCCTTCTCGCAGCGGCTGCTGATCGCCCGCATCCGCGCGATCCTGCGCCGCACCGAGCCCGCGCTGCCGGTTGCCGAGGGCGCCGCGCCTGCCGAGCCTGCCGAAGCCCTGGAGCGCGGCCGCCTGAGCATGGACCCGGCGCGGCACAAGGTCACCTGGGGCGGCGTCAACGTCACGCTGACGGTCACCGAGTTCCTGATCCTCGAGACGCTCGCCCAGCGGCCGGGCATCGTCAAGACACGCAACCAGCTGATGGACGCGGCCTATCAGGACGACATCTATGTCGACGACCGCACGATCGACAGCCACATCAAGCGCGTCCGCCGCAAGTTCCGGCAGGTAGACCCGGAGTTCGACGCGATCGAGACGCTCTATGGCGCGGGCTACCGATTCTCGGATGAATGACGAGCGCGACCTGGCGCTGCGATGGTCGGGCCGGGTCAGCCTCACGCCGCGGATCCTGGCGGTCAACATCTTCGCGCTGGCGCTGCTGTGCGGCGGCTTCTTCTACCTCGACAGCTATCGCAGCCGGATCGTCGACAGCCGCGTCGAGCAGACCAGCCGCGAGGTGCGGTTGATCGCCCAGGCGCTGGCCTCCGCCACCGAGAAACGCCGCGACCTGCTGGTGCTGAGCCTCGCTCGCGACATGGGCACGCGCATCCGCCTCTATGATCCCCAGGGCAAGCTGCTCAGCGACAGCCGCGAACTGGGCCTGCGCAACCTGCTGCTGCGCGATCCGGACAAGGACCCCGTCGGCCAGACGATTGCGCGCTTCCTTGACGCGGTTATCGACAAGGTCGCTGGCGCCGATCGCGCGCCGCTTTATCGCGAGCGGCCACGCGATGCCGGTCTCGAATGGCCCGACGTGCGCACCGCGCTGGAGACCCATGCCGCCGCCGCCAGCGTCTGGCGGGCGCCGGATCGCACGCCCGTCATCACCGCCGCCGCACCGATTACCGGCCTCGGCGTGGTGATGACCGCGTTCAACGCGCGCGATATCACCCAGACGGTGCGGCTGGAGCGCTATCGACTGGGCGTGGTGCTCGGAATCGTCTCGCTGGTCTCGGTGCTGCTCTCGCTGTTCCTCGCCCGCACGATCGTCCGCCCGCTGCGGCGGCTCGCGCTGGCCGCCATCCGCGTCCGCCTCGGGCGCGCCCGCGAGGTGGTGGTGCCCCGCCTGCCCGAACGCCGCGACGAGATCGGGATGCTTGCCCGCGCGCTTTCCGACATGAGCGGCGCGCTTCGGGCGCGCATCGACGCGACAGAAACCTTCGCGGCCGACGTCACGCATGAGCTGAAAAATCCCCTCGCCTCCCTCCGCTCTGCCGTCGAGGGCCTGTCGAACGTCAAGGATCCGGACCTGCGCGACCAGCTGCTCGCCATCGTCCGGGATGACATCCACCGGCTCGATCGGCTGATCACCGACATTTCGGAAGCGTCGCGCATCGACGCGCAGCTCAGCCGCACGACCTTCGAGGCGTTCGACGTAGGCGACCTGATCGCCGCGCTGATCGGACAGCGCGAGACGCGCGGGGTTCCGGAGGAAATCCGCCTTCGATTCGATCGACCGCAGGGCCTGTCGATGGAAGTGATGGGGGATCCAACGCGTCTCGAACGCGTCTTCGAAAATCTGATCGAGAACGCGCTGTCCTTTTCACCTCCTGGCGGCATGATCGCAATCTCCGCCGAGCAGGAGGACGACACGCTTGCCATCCGGGTGGAGGACGAGGGCCCCGGCGTGCCTGAAGAAGCGCGCGAGGCGATCTTCCGCCGCTTCCATTCCGTGCGCCCATCCAGCGAAGCGTTCGGTCAGCATTCCGGGCTTGGGCTTGCCATTGCCCGCACCATCGTCGAAGGCCATCAGGGAAGCATCATGGTGGAATCGCGGGAGGATCGATCGCAGGGCGCACGGTTCGTGGTCCGGCTGCCGCTGGCGGCCCGCGCATGAACGACCCCGGCGATCCGACCGCGCGAAGCGAGAATAACATGCAACGGCGTCGCCCCAAACATATCCTGCTCGTCACCGGCATGTCCGGCGCGGGCAAGTCCACCGTGCTCCGCACGCTCGAGGATCTCGGCTGGGAGGTGGTGGACAACCTGCCCTTGCTGCTCCTCAACCGCCTGCTCGACACCGCGCCGGGCGCGGACGGCGGAGATGACGAGCGCCCGCTGGCACTCGGCCTCGGCACCCAGACCCGCGGCTTCGATGCCGAGAGCATCGTCCAGCGCATCAAGAAGCTGCGCGAGGACCAGGGCCTCGACGTCGGCACGCTGTTCCTCGAATGCACCGGCGCCGAACTCCTCCGCCGCTTCTCCGAGACCCGCCGCCGCCACCCGCTGGCGCAGGACCGGCCCGCGGAGGACGGCATCGCCCGCGAGCGCGAGTTGCTCGGGCCCCTGCGCCGCTGGTCCAACCGGCTGATCGACACCACCGACATGAAGGCCAACCAGCTTTCGCAGACGATCCGCGGCATCTTCTCGGCCGACGGCGGCAAGACGACCTTCAGCGTCACCTCGTTCGGCTTCTCTCGCGGGTTGCCGCGCGATGCGGACCTGGTCCTCGACATGCGCTTCCTGCGCAATCCGCACTGGGATCCGCAGCTCCGTCCCGGCACGGGACTCGACGCCGACGTCTCCGCCTATATCGAAGCCGACCCGGCCTATGATGCTGCCATGGCGCAGATCGAGTCGCTGTTGCTGCTGCTCCTCCCCCGCTACCAGGCGGAGGGAAAGGCCTATGTGACGATCGCTTTCGGCTGCACCGGCGGACGGCATCGATCGGTGCATGTCGCCGAACGGATGGCCCGCCGGTTGCGCGACGAAGGATTTTCGCCCACGGTGACGCACAGAGATTTGCAGACCGCGCCACAGGACTCCCTGGAGGGGGCGCCGGTGTCCATGGCTAGGGGCGGAGAATAGAATGATCGGGTTGGTGCTCGTGACGCACGGACGACTCGCCGAGGAGTTCGTCGTCGCGATGGAACATGTGGTGGGGAAGCAGGAGCAGGTCGCCGCGATCTGCATCGGCCCCGAGGATGACATGGAAGGCCGCCGCGCCGACATCGCCAGCGCCATCGGCGCGGTCGATTCGGGCGAAGGCGTGATCGTGCTGAGCGACCTGTTCGGCGGCACCCCCTCCAATCTCGCGATCTCGCTGATGAAGGCGGGCAAGGTCGAGGTGATCGCCGGCATCAGCCTGCCGATGCTGATCCGCCTGGGCAGCGCTCGCAAGACCATGTCCGTCACCGACGCGGTGCTCGCCGCGCGCGACGCCGGCCGCAAGTACGTGACGGTCGCGTCGGAAATGCTGGGGCCGCCGCAATGAGCCGGGTGTCGCGCGAGGTTCTGATCGAGAATCGCCGCGGCCTCCATGCCCGCGCCAGCATGGCGTTCGTCACGCTCGCCAGCACCCAGCCCTGCGAACTCACCGTCGAGAAGGACGGCAACAGCGCCGCCGGCACCTCGATCCTCGACCTGATGATGCTCGGGGCGGCGAAGGGCGACACGATCACGATCTGGGCCGAAGGCGACGGCGCCGAGGGCGCGGTGCAGGCGCTGGTCGAGCTGGTCGAAGCGCGGTTCAACGAGGAATAGCGGGCGCTAAGCCCCTCCCCTTCAGGGGAGGGGTTTGGGGTGGGGCAGTGTCTCACCGAGACCAACCGCGGTTCTGGAATCCCTCCACCCCCAACCCCTCCTCCAAAGAGGAGGGGCTAGATAGTAGCCCCCGCCCCCATCCCGCCCTATAGCGCGCGGATGCCACGCGAAATCACCGCCTATTCCAACCCTCTCATCAAGCGCATCCGCAACCTGCGTGACAAGCGCCACCGCCGCGAAGAGGGGCTGTTCCTCGCCGAGGGCCTGCGCATCCTCACCGAAGCGCGCGAGGCCGGCCGGATCCCCGACTATCTGTTCTACACCGCCGAGACCGCTCGCCACCCGCTGGTCGTCGCCCTGGTCACCGCCACCGAGGCCCAGGGCGGCGAGGCGATCGAGACCAATGCCGACATCCTCTCCAAGCTCTCCGGCAAGGACAATCCGGGCGCGGTCGTCGGCGTCTACCCGGAGTTCGCGCTGGACCTCGCCGCGATCGACCGCAGCACCGCGCCGCTCTGGCTGGTCGCCGAGCGGCTGCGCGATCCCGGCAATCTCGGCACCATCCTGCGCACCGGCGACGCGGTGGGCGCCGGCGGGCTGATCCTGCTCGACGACTGCGTCGATCCCTTCTCGGTCGAGGCGGTGCGCGCGAGCATGGGTGCCCTGTTCACCGTGCCGGTCGCCCGCGCCCGCTGGGAGGAATTCGAGCCCTGGCTGCGCGCCGGCCCCGGCCAGCTTGTCGGCCTCAGCCTCGATACGGATCACGACTATCAGGCCCCGCGCTACGCCGCGCCGACCTTCCTGCTCACCGGCAACGAGGCGCAGGGCATGCCGCCGCATATGGAAGCCGCCTGCGATTTGCTGGTAAAGATCCCCATGCTCGGCAAGGCGGACAGCCTCAATGCGGCAGTGGCAACGGCGGTGATGGCCTATGAAGTACGCAACCAGTTCCGGAACGCTTGAGCTGGCACGCCGGGTCGCCGCAGTCCTCGCGCTGGCGTGCGGCCTCGGCGGCGCCCTCCCCGCCGCCGCGCAGGCGCCCGGGCCGCCGACGGTCCGCGAGCAGCCCCGCGCCGGGACGCCCCCGCTCGACGCAGAGGAGCAGCTGCTGCTCGGCGACTGGCGCGTGACCGGGGTCGACGGGCACCCGACCGTCCCCGGCAGCCGCGCGCGGCTGAAGCTGGAGGGGCTGCGGATCAGCGGCTATACCGGCTGCAACGCGCTGGGCGGCAATTACCGGGTGGAGCGGGGGTATCTCACCACCGGCGGCGTGATCACCACCCGCCGCGCCTGCTCGGCGGCGCTGAACGCCCAAGAAAAGGCCCTGCTCGCCCTGCTCGACCAACGCCTGGCGGTCCGCCAGAGCCATCGCGGCCGGCTGCTGCTGACCGGGCGGGAGGGGAAGACGCTGGTGCTGGTGCGGGCGGCGGGGTGACCAGTAAGCAACTTCCATTACCGGCTGAAGGTCGTCACCCGGGATAATCGGCAATTCACTCCTCCAACATATCGCGCACCATGCCATGCGGATCGAAAGCAAATTGGCGCTGGATGCGGAAGTGTGGCGTGTCTTCCAGCTCCACCGGGTCGATACCGAATTTGCCCATCCCCAACAGCCGCGCCTCAGGCAGCGCCATCAGGATCGGCGAGTGCGTCGCCATGATGACTTGCGCCTGCCCCGCCGCCTGAATCCGCCGAAGCAGCCTGAGGAAATCGAACTGCCGTAAGGGCGATAGTGCGGACTCGGGCTCGTCGAACAGAAAAAGCCCCGGCCGAGCGCAACGCTCCTCAAACAGGCGAAGAAACCCTTCCCCATGCGAATGCGAGAGAAAGTCAGCCGAGCGGCTGCCCGCGTCATCGAGATACCGGGCAACGGAAAAGAAGCTTTCTGCGCGAAAGAACCAGCCCTGACCGATCTTGGGCAACCAGCTCGCCTTGAGCGCCGAGACAAGCGCGCCGCCGCTGCTCTCCAGCGCACGACTATGATCGACCGCACGATGGCCGGGGCCGCCGCCGGCCTCATCGAAGCCGGCGAGCACGGCGATGGCCTCTAACAGCGTCGACTTCCCGACGCCGTTCTCGCCCGCAATGATGGTGACGGGCATGTCAAATTCGAGCGAGAAGTCGCCCCGGAACAGCGGCATGCACCAGGGATAGGCACTACGATCGATCTCGGCTTCGCCGTCCAGCCAGACGCGCTTGAGATAGGGCGGCGGGAGCTTCGTGTGTCGATACCGCACCATGCCTCCTCACTCCGCCGCAGCCGCTTCCTCCACCTCGCCCTCACCCGGCGCCGGCAGTTCCGCCGTCGGCGCCCGCGCGATCACGTCGACCGTGTCGATCGCGTCCAGCGCGCTGTTGCCGGTATCCACGTTGAGCGCCTGGAAGCGCCGCGCGGAGACCATCACCCGGCCTTCGAAGCTCGCGACGAACTTGTTGTAATTCTCCACCGCGCTGTTCAGCCCGCCGCCGACGCGCTTGAGGTGGCTCGCCGCCGTCGCCAGCCGCTCGTACAGTTCCTTGCCCAGCTTGCCGACTTCGCGGGCGTCCTCGGTCAGCTTCTGCTGGCGCCACATCGCCGCAACGGTGCGGGCGAGCGGCAGGAAGGCCGAGGGGCCAGCGATGATCACCCGGTTGCGCGCCGCGCGCTCCCACAGCTCCATGTCCACTTCCAGCGCGCTCGACAGGAAATTGTCGCCGGGGATGTACATGATCACGAAATCGGGCGCCTTTTCGAACTGCGCCCAATAGGCCTTGCGCGACAGCGCGTCGGCATGGGTGCTCATCGCTTTCGCATGGGCCTTCAGCGCCGCGGTGCGCTCCTCGGCGCTGGTCGCCTCGGCCGCCTGGAGATAGCCGTCGAGCACGCACTTCACGTCGACGATCAGCTGCTGGTCGCCCGGCAGGCGGATGATGAAGTCCGGCCGCAGCATCCCGTCCTCGGTGGTGACCGAGACTTCCGCCGCGAAATCGACATGGCCGGAAAGCCCGGCGATCTCGATCAGGTTGCGGAACTGCTGCTCGCCCCAGCGGCCGCGCGTCTTGGGCGCGGCGCGCAGCGCGTTGACCAGCTTGGAGGTTTCCGCGCGGGTCTCGCCCAGCCCGGCCTGCACGGCGCTGATCGCCTCGCGCAGCTGGCCATAGCTGTCGTTGCGGTCCTTCTCGACGCGGTGCAGCCCTTCCTCATAGCGCTTGAGCGTGGTGTCGATCGGCTGGAGCAGCGTGCGCAGCCGCTCTTCGTTCTTCTCGCCCGCCTGGTGGAAGCGCGCCTCGGCGCGCTCGAGAAAGGCGCGCTGCGTCTCGTCGAGCATCTTGGCGGCGGATTCGCGGAACTGGCCGGCCATCATCTCGCGCGCGTTGACGAACTCGGTGAGCCGCTCCTCGAAGGCGCCGGCCTTGGCCTTGAGCTCGGCCAGCTCGATGCGGGCGGCGTCGCGCTCGTTGCGGAGCATCGCGGCTTCCTCGCGCAGGCGGGGGAGCTGGGCGACGCGTTCCTCGGCCATGGCGAGATCGGTGATCGCGGCCTTGAAATCGGCCTCGCGCCGGGCGCTCTCGGCCCGCGCCTCGCTCGTGCCGCGCGCGCCGATCAGCCAGCCGACCACCACGCCCACGACCAGGGCAACCATCACAAAGGCAACGACGAACGGATCCAACGCCAAATCTCCCGGGGAACAGGACGCGAACTTACCCGTGCGCGGACGGGGCCGCAAGGGCGGGTGCGGTCGGTTGGGCGTGCGCGGGAGAGGGTTTGGTGGATAAGTGGCGGGGCGCCGTTACCCACGCATCGTCATTCCGGCGAAGCCGGAATCCATTGGGGTCCCCGTCACGGCTCAAGCCGAAACGGAGTGGCGAATGGAACCCGGCTTTCGCCGGGATGACGGCAGTTTGGGGGTGTGCGACGAGCCCTCAGGCCGCCTTGCGCGCCTTGTTGAGCTTCTTCAGCAGCATGTCGCGCTTGAGGCGCGAGAGATGGTCGAGGAACACGATGCCCTCCAGATGGTCCATCTCGTGCTGGATGCAGGTGGCGAGCAGGCCCTCGAACAGCTCGTCATGCTGCTCGCCCTTCTCGTCCAGCCAGGTCACCCGGCAGCGCGCGGGGCGCTCGACATCGGCGAACTGGTCGGGGACGGACAGGCAGCCCTCGGTATAGACCGAATATTCCTCGGCCGGCTCATGGATCTCGGGGTTGATGAAGACGCGCGGGTGCCGGATCGGCTTGCCTTCCTCGTCCTCTTCCTCCTGCAGGTCCATCACGATCAGCCGCTTGGGCACGCCCACCTGGATCGCGGCGAGGCCGATGCCCGGCGCATCGTACATCGTGTCGAACATGTCGCCGATCAGCGTGCGAATGTCGTCATCGACCGCCTCGACAGGGGTGGAGACGAGACGCAGACGCGGATCGGGTACTTCGACGATGGGGAGGATGGCCATCGCCTAAATTTAGGAGAGCGGGGCGTGAGCGTCAAGCAACCGGGCGGCGTGCGCGGAGCGCCTGGGCCAGCGTGCCCTCGTCGAGATAATCGAGTTCGCCTCCCACCGGCAGGCCGTGGGCGAGCTGGGTGACGCGGATCGGAAAGGCCTCCAGCCGTTCGGAAACATAGTGCGCGGTGGTCTGCCCCTCGAGCGTGGCGTTCATCGCAAGGACCACCTCGTCGATGCCGCCCGCGCCGACGCGTCGGACCAGCGCGTCGATGCGCAAGTCCTCGGGCCGCACCCCGTCGAGCGCGGAAAGCTTGCCGCCGAGCACATGGAAGCGGCCGGGGAACAGCCGCGCGCGATCGAGTGCCCAGAGGTCGGCGACTTCCTCCACCACGCACAGCGAACGGTCGTCGCGTCGCGGATCGGCGCAGATCGCGCAAGGGTCGTGCGTGTCGACATTGCCGCAGATGTGGCAGGTGGTGAGTTTCTGGCTCACCGCGCTGAGCGCCGCGAGCAGCGGGTCGAGCGTCGTCTCGCGCTTCTTGAGCAGGTGGAGCACTGCCCGCCGCGCCGATCGCGGCCCGAAACCGGGCAGCCGCGACAGGGCCTGGGTCAGCGCTTCGATTTCGGGAGAGGCCATATGCGTCACATAGGGGCTTGCATGCGCGCCTGCCAAGCGGTTGAGGGGGACACATGCGCATCCTGTTCATGGGCACTCCCGAATTCGCGGTTCCCGTCCTCGACGCTTTGGTCGAGGCCGGGCACGACATCGCCGCCGCCTATAGCCAACCGCCCCGCCCCGGCGGTCGGCGCGGCAAGGCGCTGACCCCCTCCCCGGTCCATGCCCGCGCCGAGGCACTGGGGATCGCGGTGCGCACGCCGCTCAGCCTCAAGGGTCCCGAGGAGCAGGCAGCACTGGCGGCGCTCGACGCCGATGTCGCGGTGGTTGCGGCGTACGGCCTGATCCTGCCCAAGACAGTGCTGGCCGCGCCACGGCTTGGATGCCTCAACGTTCATGGCTCACTGCTCCCGCGCTGGCGCGGCGCCGCCCCGATCGAGCGCGCGACCCTAGCCGGCGATGCCGAGACCGGCGTCGGCATCATGCAGATGGAAGCGGGGCTCGATACCGGCCCCGTGCGACTGGAAGGGCGCACGCCGATCGATCGCAAGACCGCCGGCGATCTCCGCGCCGAGCTGAGCACGATGGGTGCGCGACTGATGGTGCAGGTGCTGGCGGACTTCGACGCCTACCCGGCCGTCGCCCAGCCCGAGGAAGGCATCACCTATGCCGCCAAGATCGACAAGGCCGAGGCGCGGTTGGACTTCACCCGCAGCGCGGTCGAGGTTGAGCGGGCGGTACGCGCGTTCAACCCGGCACCGGGCGCGTTCTTCGAACTGAACGGCGAACGCTTCCGCGTCCATGCCGCCGATCTGGTCGACGCGCATGGCCCGGCCGGCACGGTGGGCGAAGACCTGCTGATCCATTGCGGCGAAGGCGCGATCCGACCGACCTCGATCCAGCGCGCCGGTCGCGGCGTGATGACGGTCGGCGAGCTGCTGCGTGGCTTCCCCATCCCGGCGGGAACCCAGCTTTGACGCGCTTCGCGCTCACGGTGGAGTTCGACGGCCGCCCGTTCATGGGCTGGCAGCGCCAGGATCACGGCCCGAGCGTGCAGCAGGCGATCGAGGATGCCGCTTATGCGGTGACCGGCGAAGATGTGGTGGTCCATGCGGCGGGCCGGACCGATGCGGGCGTGCACGGCCTCGGCATGCGCGCGCATCTGGACATCGCCAAGCCGATCGCCCCGTTCCGGCTGATGGAGGCGCTCAACGCCCGCATCCGGCCCAACCCGGTGGCGATCCTCGCCTGTGAGGAAGTTTCGGACGATTGGCACGCGCGTTTCTCGTGCCTTAGCCGTCATTACGAATATCGGATCATAACCCGTCGCGCACCGCTGACATGGGAAAAGGGACTGGCCTGGCGGCTCTCCGGACTATTGGACGTCGCTGCAATGCAGAAAGCAGCTACCTATCTGGTCGGTCGCCACGACTTCACCACCTTCCGCTCGGCCCATTGCCAGGCCGAAAGCCCGGTGCGCACCCTCGATCGGCTCGACGTCGTGGCATCGGGCGAACGGATCAGCGTGTTCGCCTCGGCGCGTTCGTTCCTGCACCATCAGGTACGCTCGATGGTCGGCTGCTTGTCACTGGTAGGCCAAGGCAAATGGATACCGGAGGACGTCCGCGATGCGCTGGAAGCGCAAGACCGAACCACGCTCGGACTCAATGCACCCCCGGACGGGTTGTTTTTCCTCCGCGCAGAATATCCTAGCGACTGAACTTCGCCGCCAGTTCAACATGCGTCGACCAGCGGAACTGCCCCACCGGCTGTACCCATTCCAACCGGTAACCACCTTCGCATAAAATCTCTGCATCGCGCGCGAACGTACTGGGATTACAGGATACATACGCGACAAGCGAAGCCTTGGAGGCGGACAGTTCGCCCACCTGTTCCCGTGCGCCGGCGCGCGGGGGATCGAGCACCACCACATCGAACCGGTCCAGCTCCGCGGTCGTCACCGGCCGACGGAACAGGTCACGATGATCGCCGAAGACCTGCCGCCCCGCCGCGCCCGCTGCGGCCTTTAGCGACAGGATCGCGTCGCGCGCGGCCTCGCCCGCATAAACGCGCGCCTTGTCCAGCGCGAAGGTGAAGGTGCCGAGCCCGGCGAACAGATCCGCCACGGTGCGCGCCTCGCCGACGATCTTGCGCACGGCCGCGATCAACGCCGCCTCCCCCTCCGGAGTCGCTTGCAGGAAGCTTCCGCTCGGCAGCGGCACGGCGACACCGCCCAGCGTGATCGTTACCGGCACCGGCTCCCAGCGCGCGGTGGGGCCGAAGCCCTCGTCGATCGCAAACCGCGCCAGCTTCTCGGCCTCGGCAAAGGCCGTGATCGCCTCGGCCGCGGCCAGCCCCTCCGGATCGATGCCTTCGACCAACACGTCGCGCCCCTGGTCGCTCAAGGCGAGATGCACGTTCACCCGCCGCGCATCAGGAAGGAGCGTTGCGAAGAGCCGGCGGAGCGGCGCCAGCAGCGCGAACAGTTCAGGCGCGAGGACATGGCATTCGCCTAGGTCGATCAGCTTGTGGCTGCCCGCCTCGGTGAAGCCGATCCGCACCTGCTTGCCGCGTCGCTCGGCATGGAGTGTTGCCCGGCGGCGGGTGCGCGGCGGCGAAAGCAGCGGCGTGCGGATTTCCGTCTCCAGCCCTTGCGCTGCAAGTGCGGTGCGCACGCGTTCGGCAAGGAAGCGGCTCCACACGGCATCGTCAAGATGCTGGAGCTGGCAACCGCCGCATTCCGGGAAATGCCGGCAAGGCGGTGCCTGATGGTGCGGGCCGAAGCGGATCGCGCCATTCTCGCCGACCCAGTCACCCGGTGCGGTGAAAGGAAAATGCCGGCCGTCGCTGGTCACCCCATCGCCCCGTGCGGCGACACGCACCACTTCGACTTCGCTCACAGACATTCCGAACACGCTTCCGCCAGTTGAGCGACGAGCTGATCGGCGAAAAATGCCGGGCCTGCAAGCTGCGCCGCGCGGCCGTGCAGCCATACCGCCGCCGCCGCCGGATCGACACCGCTGCCGCCCCGCCCTATCTGCGCCCCCAGCACACCTGCGAGGACATCGCCGGTACCCGCCGTGGACAGCCAGGGCGAGGCCCCGGCAAGTACGCGAACGCTACCGTCCGGCCCGGCGATCACCGTGTCGCCGCCCTTGTGGATCACCGTCGCACCGCTTGCAGCGGCAGCCTCAAGCGTACGTCCTATCTTGCTGCCCGAGCCGTTGAACATCCGGTCGAACTCGCCTTCATGCGGGGTGATCCAGACCGGTGCTTCCCGTGCCGCCAGCGCAGTCGCCGCGCCGGTGCCGAGCAGGCTGAGCGCGTCGCCGTCCAGCACGATCGGTTTTTCCGCCGCGAGCCCGGCACGCAAAAATGTCTCGGCGCGCCGGTCGCGGCCGAGGCCAGGACCGAGCACGATGGCGTCGATCCGGTCACCTGCAAGAAAATCGGCAAGGTCGTCCGCATCGTCGATCGTTCGGCGAACCAGCGCATCGGGCGCAGGGCCCGCCGGATCTGGCCCTGCCAACATGACATAGCCAGCGCCGCTCGCCATCGCCGCTCGCGCCGCAAGACGACCGGCGCCTGGCATCGCCCCTTCCACCACGGCTACCAACCCGCGGCTATATTTGTGGCTCTGTGGCCCAGGCGTGTCCAAAACCGGCCGCACCACCGTGCGCCACGCCCCGTCTGTCGCAATGCCAATATCCGCAAGCAGCACATGCCCACATCGCGAGAGACCGTCGTTTAGCACATGCGCTGGTTTGAGCGCACCCAGCGCCACGGTGGCATTCACGCCGCGCGGTGCGCCCAATTCCGCGCCGCTGTCGGTATCCATGCCGGAGGGAAGATCGATCGCCAGCGTAAAATCGGCACCACGCACCAATTCGCCCAGCACCGCCCCAATGCTACGGTCGACAGGGCGGGTAACGCCGATGCCGAACAAGCCATCGATCACGACCGGCCGGACCGGGGCGCCGTAGAGTGACGTGGTCGGCCCGTCCCAGCGCGCATGCATTCGCTCGGCTGCGCCCGGCTTCGGCGCACCCGATGCTGCGACCAGCACATCGAGCCCCGCCTTTCGCAAAACCCGAGCAACAACATAGGCATCCCCGCCATTGTTTCCGGGGCCTGCGAGCACCAGTACGGGCCGCCCCATGGCGAAGCGGATTGCCTCGCGGGCAATTGCCGCGCCTGCGCGCTCCATCAGTTCGTCCTGCGAGACACCGCGTGCGAACATCGCCTCTTCGGCGGCACGCATCGCGTCAGCGGTGAGGATCGGAGCGCCGGGCGGGATCATCCCCCTGCTGTAGCGCCCTTCCCGTTCAGGCGATAGCGCATGCCGCCAATGGTCAGTTCGACCTCGCCGCCGTGACGCCGGACCATGGCAGGCTCGGCGCCGTCCGCGGCGGAAAGCGAATTACCGTCGATCCGGAGGCGGCGAAAGCCGCCATCAGGGTGGCGGAGGATCAGCAGTCCATCACCATCGCGTTCAGCCGTGCAGACCGGCAAGAGGGTTTCCCCGACAGGCCCGCACGCAATCGTCTCCCCTGCTTGATGCGCGAGCTGCGGAGCCCGATCGGCACCGCAGCTCGCGACAGGCAGTAAGAGCAAGAGGCTAGATATCCGCGTAAACATGCCGCTCGGCCTTGGCACCTGGGTGCGTGACCGCGCCCTGGTAGGCCGGACCGACATTCTGCGAATAGCGATAGAGCGCCCCTGACTGGTAATCGTTCACCCGCGGCCGCCACCGCGCGCGACGCTCGGCCAGAACGTCTTCCGGGACGTCGAGATCGATCGTGCCCGCTTCGGCGTCGATGTGGATGGAATCGCCGTCCTCGACCAGCGCGATCGGACCGCCCTCGGCCGCTTCTGGGCCGACATGGCCGATGCAGAAGCCCCGCGTACCGCCCGAAAAGCGGCCATCGGTAATCAGCGCCACCTTCTCACCCATGCCGAGCCCGTAAAGCGCCGCGGTGGTCGACAACATTTCGCGCATGCCCGGGCCGCCCTTCGGCCCCTCATAGCGGATGATGATGACCTCGCCCTCGTTGATCTGGCGATTCTCCACCGCCTGGAAGGCATCCTCCTCGCAGTCGAACACCCGCGCCGGACCGGTGAACTGAAGCCGATGCATGCCCGCCACCTTCACGATCGCCCCTTCGGGCGCGAGCGAACCGCGCAGGCCCACGACGCCGCCCGTGGGGGTGATCGGCGTCTTCACGTCGTAGATCACCTTCTGGTCGGGGTTCCAGGTGACCTGATCGATGTTCTCGCCGAGCGTCTTGCCCGTCACCGTCATGCAGCTGCCGTCGAGCAGGCCATTCGCCAGCATCGTCTTCATCAGCATGTAGACACCGCCTGCCGCATGCATGTCCTTGGCGACATACGTACCGCCAGGCTTGAGGTCAGCGATGTAAGGGGTTGATTTAAATGCCTCGGCTACATCGTGCAGATCGAAGTCGATACCCGCTTCATTTGCCATTGCCGGCAGGTGGAGCGCGGCGTTGGTCGACCCCCCGGTCGCCGCCACGACGCGGGCGGCGTTGATGAAGGCGGCGCGCGTGGCGATATCGCGCGGCCGCAGGTTCATCTCGAGCAGGTTCATAACCTGCGCGCCGGCGGCAATTGCGATCTCTTCGCGGCTCTTATACGGTGCCGGGACCATGTTGCTGTTCGGCAACGACAATCCCATTGCTTCACCCACACAGGCCATGGTGTTGGCGGTGAACTGGCCGCCACAAGCGCCGTGTCCCGGACAGGCGACCTTTTCGAGTGCGGTAAGATCCTTGAGCGGGCAGTTGCCGGCGGCGAACTTGCCCACAGCCTCGAACACGTCGACAACGGTGACGTCGCGGTCCTCGAAACGGCCCGGCAGGATCGAGCCACCATAGACGAAGATCGATGGGATGTTGAGACGCAGCATCGCCATCATCATGCCCGGCAGCGACTTGTCGCAGCCGGCAAAGGCGACCAGCGCGTCATAGCAGTGACCGCGCACACTGAGTTCGACCGAATCGGCGATCACTTCGCGACTGACCAGCGAGGACTTCATCCCCTGATGGCCCATGGCGATGCCGTCGGTCACCGTGATCGTGTTGAAGCGGCGCGGCATGCCACCATTGGCGATCACGCCCTGACGGGCCGCATCGGCCTGAAAATCCAGGGTGGTGTTGCAAGGGGCACTATCGTTGCCCGCGCTCGCCACGGCGACGAACGGCTTGGCGATATCCTCTTCCGGGATACCCATGGCATAGTAATAGCTGCGGTGCGGTGCGCGCTCAGGCCCCACGGAAACATGGCGGCTGGGGAGCTTGGATTTATCGAATCGGTTGGTCATGGCGCGCAAGCCTATGTCGCGAGAACACCCTTTCGCGCAAGAGTGTTGCGCAGAAAAAGCGTAAGTGCCTCTAGCCTCTCCGCCCATCGCTGCACACCAACATCGTCGCGAATAAGGTCATTGCGGATTTCGATCGCGATCGAGGGAATGCCTTGCGCTTCGGCATGGCGATTCAGCGTCGCGTTCAGCAGGCGCCCGGAATAAGGCTCGTTATCCCCGGTCGCCAGCCCTAGGCCCCGCAACCACGCCACCGCCGGACGGGCAGCGCGTGCATCGCGATTGTAGAGGATGCCGATTTCCCAAGGGCGCTCGATGCCGCCTTGCTCAAGTCGCGGGGTGAAGCTGTGAATCGACAGGATCAGTCGGGGTCGCTGGCGCCGGACCTGGTCGCGCAACAACCGGTGATAGGGCGCGTGAAAGCGGGCGATACGCGCGCGCCGGTCCGCATCCGCGTTACCGGGAATGCGATGGCCGTCACTCGTCGCGGGAATCAGGCCAGCGTGGTCGGGTTCGCGATGAAGATCGATCACCAGCCGCGATACCGTGGCGAGGATGCCCGGCGCGCCGAGACGCGCCGACAGGGCCCGCGTCACGTCGGCAGCACCAATATCCACGCCGATGTGCAAATTCAGCAGCGCGGGGTCGATCCCCAGGTCGATATCCGGCGGCACTGCGTTCGATGCATGATCGCACAGCAGGAGCACATCGCTGGCAGCGCCCGGCAGCTGTTCCGCCACGCTCACGCGAACACCGGCGGACGACGCGCATGAAACGCCGCCAGTCCTTCGGCGAGTTCGGTACCGCCAAAGGCTGCGTCGAAGGCAGTATCGAGCCCGAGGTCCGAGGGATGGCGAAGCGCCCGCTTCAGTTGGCGGATCGCAGCGGGCGCGTTGCTCGCTATCCGTTCCGCCAGTGTGGCCGCCGCGGCCGCGGCGTCGGGCGAACGGCGCTCGACCAAGCCAAGACGTGCCGCGGCATCGGCATCGACGGTCTCACCGGTGAACAGCAGCGCACTCGCCTGCCCATGTCCAATCTGCGCCGCCAGCCGGACGACATCCTCGCGCGGATAGCCGAGCCCCAGGCGCGCCGGCGGAACCGCGAACTGCGCGGCGTCCCCTGCGATACGCAGATCAGTCGCTAGGATCAGTGCCACTGCAGCGCCGAAGCAGCCACCGTCGATCGCCGCCAGCACCGGCATCGGCAGCGCCGCGAGCGCTTCGATCCCACCGCGCATGGCGCGCCGGAAGCGGGTCCGCTCCGCGGGATTCGCCTGAAGGCCTGGAAATTCGCCGATATCGGCGCCGGCCGAGAAGGTTCCCGGCATGTCCGATAGCAGGATCACCGCGCGCGCCGCACCCAAGCCGGCAACCGCCGCGGCGAGTTGCTCCCAACCGGCGATTCGCACGGCGTTGCGCGCTGATCCCCGTGCGAGCGCGATCGTGGCGATCGGCCCATCCCAACGAACTTCGATCATGAGGAGGCTGTGCCCGATCCCAGCAGCCAAGTCACGCGATGGCGCGCGGGTGGACTCCGGCAAGGGAGCGCACCCGCGGGCCAAGGGCGGACGTTCGCGCTGCGTCAGATCCGCCGAAACCTATGTGTCTCAAAACGGTAAAGATTCGCTTACCGTCTCACACAAGGTGGGTCGCGGCCAACCACCAGCCGGGTCGCGCCAATGCCGTCGCGGCGGCGTCCCGTGCGGCATCAGAGTCAAACAGTGCGAAGCAGGTTGCCCCCGATCCCGACATCCGGGCGAGGCACACCCCAGCTTGCTTGCCAAGCACCGCCAGCACCGCATCGATTTCGGGCGCGATCCCTCGAGCGGGAAGCTCAAGATCGTTGCGGCCCGCTTGTGCCATCGACAGCAGGTCGCCCGCGCCGATCGGCCCGCGGTCTACGCCGTCCCAGGCGTTGAACACCGCGGCCGTGGAAACACCGACGCCCGGATTGACCAACAGTACCGGCATGCCTGTCAGACCCTCCAGCGGCGCCAGCTGCTCGCCACGCCCCTGCCCCAGTGCTGTTCGGCCGAGCAAACAGGCGGGCACGTCGGAACCGAGGCTGTCGGCAATCGCGAACAGGCGCGGGTCGAGAAGATCCACGTCGTGAAGCGTCGCCAGCGCGCGTAGGGTGGCAGCGGCGTCGGCAGAGCCCCCCCCGATGCCGGATGCGACCGGCAAGTACTTCTCCAGCACGATGCCATGCGCGCCGCCACCGAAGACGTCGCGGAACCGTGCCGCAGCATGGGTGACGAGATTGTCGCCCTCCCCCGCCAATATCTCAGCAAACGGCCCCGTAAGGCGGAAGCAATCCGCCTCCGCTGGCGTCACCTGCACGCTGTCACCGTACTCGACAAAGGCGAACAGCGTCTCCAGCTCATGATAGCCGTCCGGTCGGCGACAGCGGACATGAAGCGCGAGGTTGAGCTTGGCGCGCGCAGGCTCGATGACGGTGCGAAGGTCTGGCATCGAGCCCCACTAGCGCGATCACGAGGCGCCCGTCAGCCCCTCGTTCAGCTTGCGGGCGATACGCGCGGCATCGGCCGGCGCAGCATGAACCGCTGCGGCACGCCAAGCATACCGCGCCTCGAACGCGCGACCCAACTGCCAATAGGCGTCGCCCAGATGCTCGTTTGCGGCAGTGCCGGCAGGATCGTTTCGTGTCGCCGCCTCCAGCAGCGGAACCCCGCGCACTACATCGCCCTGCCGAACATAGGCCCAGCCCAGCGCGTCAGCGACCTCTGCGTCCTGGGGCGCGATCCTCCGGGCGCGTTCGAGCAGGCGCACCGCTTCCCCCGCGTCTCCGCCATGCTCGATCAGCGCAACGCCCAGCGTCCGAAGCGCCTCGACGCGGTTCGGTGCAAGCTCGGCCGCCCTTCGGAGCTCTGGCAAGGCCTGGTCCCAGCGCCCCGCCTGCTCCAGCGCCAGGCCATGATCGAGATGCAGATCGGCGCTCCCCTCGCCGCCGCGCCGCAGCGCCTCGCCATAGACCCGGGCCGCGGCATCGTGGCGGCCGGTATCGTTCAGAAGTTCGGCATAGCGCTCCACTTCCATCGGTGTTGCCCGGCGATCCTCGGCAAGCGCCTTGGCGTCAGCCAGCGCTGCTTCCGCGCGACCAGAATCGCGGAACACCGAGATTCGCACCCCGGCGGCACGACGGGCGAACGGACTATCCTTGGGGACAGCCGCCAGCGTCTGCAGCGCGAGGTCCTCCGCGCCCGCGCCATGCAGCGCCTGGGCCAGCAGGATGCGCGAGCGCTGCTCGTTGGGGTCGAGGATCAGCGCGCAGCGGCTGAGCACGATAGTCAGCACCGCCATGCGGTCGCCCCCCAGATCGCTCGCCATGGCGCGAAACAGGCGGGAAATGCCGTAGCTGATCGTTACCGGCCGCGCCGGCCCCAGGGTTCGCGCCACCGCCTCCAGTTCGGGCCCGGCGGCATCCAGCAGAAAGCGGCCGCCTTCCCGGCCGCGCACCGTTGCGAGGTCGATCCGAGCGTCCTCGTCGCCGTCGCCGGCCAGCGCCGCCATCGCCGCCAGCGCGGCGGAGTCGTCCTTGCCCTGCGCCATCAGCAGCAGCGCCCGCTGCGTGGCAGCATAACGGCGGGCGAGCGCACCCATATCGGCGCGGTCGAGTACGGCAACACCGTCCAGCCCGCGCGCCTGCGCCAGCCACGCGGCGAAGATGGGCATAAGGAAATCGAACGGGGTACCCTTCAGCCGCTTCACGGCATCGGCTGCACGGGGCTGATCACCCGCCGCGAGCGCGACGGTCATGTCGACCAGCGCGGCATCGGGTGGGGGGGCGCCCGCCTTCTCCATTACCGCCGCTGCGCGGGTCACGAGCGGTACGTCGCCGGCCATCAGCGCCTGGCGATAGGCACGAAGCGCAATTACCGGATCGTCGGGCGCCACCGTCAGCGCCCGGCCATAGCCCTGCGCTGCAATCGCGGCCGCCCCCGAAGCATCGGCGGCACGGGCGCGGACATAGTCGGTAAGGTCGGCCGTCTGCGCCGCTGCAGGAAGGGCCAGCAGCAGCGCGAAACCGGCGCTACATGTTCGGATAATTGGGACCACCGCCACCTTCGGGCACCACCCAGTTGATGTTTTGGGTAGGATCCTTGATGTCGCAGGTCTTGCAGTGCACGCAATTCTGCGCGTTGATCTGGAAACGCAGATCATCGCCTTCCCCTACGACCTCATACACACCCGCGGGACAATAACGCTGCGCAGGCTCGGCGTACATCGGCAGATTGTACCCAATCGGAATATCCTTGTCCTTCAGCGTCAGATGGACCGGCTGGTCCTCCTCATGGTTGGTATTCGAGACGAAGACCGAGGAGAGCCGATCGAAGGTGAGTACGCCGTCGGGCTTGGGATAGTCGATCTTCGGCGCTTGGTCGGCACGGAGCAGCCCCTCATTGTCGGGCTTATGCTTCATCGTCAGCGGCCAGCGCAGACCGAGATGCTCGCTCCACATCGCCGCGCCCGCTAGCAGCGTGCCCCACGTGTCGCCGAACTTCTTGACCAAAGGCGCCACGTTGCGGACGCCGCGGAGTTCCTTGTAGACCCAGCTCGCCTCATAGGCTTCCGGATAGGCGGTTAGTGCGTCGCTCGAACGACCGGCCTGGATTGCCGCGAAGGCCGCCTCGGCCGCCATCATCCCGCTCTTCATCGCGGTATGCGTGCCCTTGATCCGCGGTACGTTGAGGAAGCCGGCACTGTCGCCGATCAGCGCAAGGCCCGGCGCAACCAGCTTCGGCACCGACTGCCAGCCGCCGTCGGAGATTGCCCGCGCGCCGTAAGACACGCGCTTCGCACCCTTCAGGAGTTCGGCGATCTCCGGATGCGTCTTCCAGCGTTGCATTTCCTGGAAGGGCGACAGCCATGGGTTCTTGTACCCCAGCCAGACGACGAAGCCGATCGCGACCTGGCCGTCCGCCTGATGATAGATGAACCCCCCGCCGTTGCTGCCGTCAGTCAGCGGCCAGCCCTGGGTGTGGATCACCCGGCCCGGCGCGTGCTTGGCGGGGTCGATGTCCCACAGCTCCTTGATGCCGATGCCATACACCTGCGGCTGGCTCTCGGCGTCCAGCTCGAATTGGCGGATCATCTGCTTGGACAGGTGTCCGCGGCAGCCCTCGGACAGGAAGGTGTATTTGGCGTGGATCTCCAGACCAGGCTGATAGTCCGGCTTGTGCTCGCCGTCCTTGGCTACGCCCATGTCGCCCGTGGCGACGCCCTTCACGCTGCCGTCTTCGTTGTAGAGCACCTCTGCGGCGGCGAAGCCCGGGAAAATCTCCACGCCGAGCTCGCCGGCCTTCTCCGCCATCCAGCGGCAGAGATTTCCCAGGCTGCCCGTGTAGGTGCCCTTGTTGTGCAGATAGGGCGGGGTAAGAAACTCCGGATAGGCGGACTTGCCCTTCTCACTCAGGACCCAGTGATGGTTCTCGGTCACCGGCGTGCGCGCCAGCGGGCAGCCATCGTCGCGCCAGTTCGGCAGCAGCTCGTCGAGCGACTTCGGATCGACGACCGCGCCCGACAGGATATGCGCGCCGACCTCGGAGCCCTTCTCCAGCACGCACACCGAGAGCTCGGCACCCGCCTCGTTCGCCAGCTGCTTGAGCCGGATCGCCGCGGAAAGACCGGCAGGCCCCGCGCCGACGATCACGACGTCATAGGGCATCGACTCCCGTTCGCTCATCCTTGTTCCCCTAAGTCCTTCGTACTAACACGGCCCTTGCGGCCACCTGTCGTCGTGCCCGCGCAACGTTCCGTCTATCCGGCGATGAAGCCAGATTGACCCCGCCGTCAACTGGGATTCAAAGAATGGGTATGGGGGCAGAACCAGACAATAGCTGGCACAGGTCGCTCGCAAGCGCACTCGAATGGTGGGATTCCGCCGGGGTCGACGTGCTTGTCGAGGACGAAGTGCGCGACTGGTTCGCCAAGCCCGCGCCGCACCGCACTGCGCCGCAGCCCGAGCCTGCCGTAGCGGCGCCCCTGCCCGCAGCGTTTCCGCAGACATTCCAGGAATTCGTCGCTTGGCGCACCGGCGACGCAGCGCCCGAAGCAGGCTGGCACAGGCCGTTCGTAGCGCCTGCGATCGTGCCGGACGCAGTCTGGACTATTTTGATCGATATGCCCGAACCCGAAGACAGCGATACGCTTTGGGGCGGCCCGGCCGGCGCCCTGCTCGACCGAATGCTCGCAGCAGTGGGCCTGTCACGCGACTCGGTGCAGCTCGTGCCGCTTTGCTTCGCGCGCCCCTTGACCGGCCAGATGCCGACCAATGCTGCATCGACACTCGTCGAACTCGCGAGCCAATTCCTGTCGTTCGTCCGGCCAAAGAAGCTGCTGCTGCTCGGCCATGCGGCGACCCGTGCGGTTCTCGGGGCGGAAGCCTGGCCGCCGGAACTTCGTTTGCACGACGTTAACCGCTACGAAGCCAATACCCAGGTGGTGGCGACCTACCATCCGCGCTCATTGATCGAGCGACCGGCCGCCAAGAGCGAAACCTGGAAACATCTGTTGCTGCTGAGCCGGGGACCGAGCCTTTGACCTTGCGCATCCTGCTTGCCGCCACGCTGATGACGGCGCCGATCGCCACGCCGGCCTTGGCCGCGTTGCCCGACGACACCGGCCCCATGGTCATCGACGAGGACGCCCCTACCCCCGCTGCCGCCAAGCATAAGGGCGACGGCATCCCGCCGCAGCTAGATGCCGATCAGCGCGCCGATTACCGCTTCGTCTTCGATGCCATTCGCAATGGCCGTTGGGCGGACGCCCAGATCAAGCTCGACTCGATGAAGCCGGGCCCGCTCCACGCGATCGCCCGCGCCCAGCTCTACACCGCCAAGGGCTCGCCGCGCGTCGAGGCCGACCAGCTGGTCGCGCTCATCACCGAAGCGCCGGAGCTACCCCAGGCCGAACAGCTCGCCCGCCTTGCCAAGACGCGCGGCGTGAGCGACCTGCCGACGCTGCCGGTCGCCCAGCGGCTGATCTGGTTCGACGGCGCGCCGATCCGCAAGCGCGCCCGCTCGGTCCGCAGCGACAATGCCGCGACCGAAGTCGCCATCCTTATGTCGCCCTATGTGAAAGCGGACAACGGCCCCGCCGCCGAGGCGGTGGTGGCGCGCTTCGCCAACGAGTTGACGCCCGAGGCGCTGACCGAATGGCAGCAGAAGGTCGCCTGGATCTATTATGTCGCCGGTGACGACGCCAATGCCCGCCGCATGGCGGCCAAGGCCGAGCAGGGCCTGGGCGAATGGGCCGCGCAGGCCGATTGGGCCGATGGCCTCGCCGCGTGGCGCCAGCAGGATTGCGCCGGCGCTACCGCGGCTTTCGAACGCGTCGCCACTCGCGCCAGCGATACCGAGCTGCGGGCCGCCGGGCTGTTCTGGGGCTCGCGCGCCGAAATGGCGTGCGGCCGCCCCGATCGCGTCGCTGCCAAGCTGCGCGCCGCCAGCCAATATGGCGAGACCTTCTACGGCCTGCTCGCCCGCTCCAGCCTCGGCCTCGAGGAACAGCGTCTCGAGGGCGACCGGTTGGTCAGCAAGGACTGGGCCGCACTCGAGCGCCGGCCGAACATCCGCGTCGCCGCCGCGCTGTCGGAAATCGGAGAAACCTCGCTCGCCGACCAGGTGCTTCGACACCAAGCAAAATTCTGCACGCCGGACGATCATGGTGCGCTGACCCGCCTCGCTGCCGAACTGAGCCTGCCCCAGACCGAGCTGTGGCTTGCGCATAACGGCCCTGCTGGCGCCAAGCCGATCGTCGAGGCGCGCTATCCGGTGCCGAACTGGTCGCCCGATGGCGGCTGGCGCGTCGACCGCTCGCTGGTATTTGCGCATACGCTGCAGGAATCGAGCTTTCGCACCGAGGTCCGTAGCGCGGCGGGTGCGATGGGCCTCATGCAGGTGAAGACGGGCGCCGCTATCGACGTGGGCCGCCGGCGCGGCGTGACCTATGCCGCCAGCGACCTGACCAAGCCCTCGGTCAACATGGAGATCGGCCAGTCCTATCTCGAGCAGCTGCGCGACATGCCGCAGACGCAGGGCCTGCTGCCCAAGGTGATCGCGGCGTATAATGCCGGGCCCAGCCCGGTCGACGCCTGGAATCAGGCCTCGCGCGACGGCGGCGACCCGCTGCTCTATATCGAGAGCATCCCCTATTGGGAAACGCGCGGCTATGTCGTGACGGTGCTGCGCAATTACTGGATGTACGAGTTGCACGACGGCAAGCCTTCGCCGAGCCGCGTAGCGCTCGCCGCGGGCATGTGGCCGCGGTTCCCGGGCATGGCCGGGGCCAAGGCCCTCAAGCTCAAGACCCGGCGCGCACCTGCGCTGACCTTCCCGGCGCCGCAGCCGGTGGAACCTTCGCCGATCCAGCAGCAGTTCCAGCTGCCCGCCACCGGCGCCACCGTTGCGATCAGCGCCGCCAAGCTGCCGAACGAGGTCGCGCGTGGCAATTGACGAGAGCATCGCCTTCCGCCCCGTCCGCATCGCCGTCCTCACCGTCTCCGACACCCGCACGCTGGCGGAGGATCGCTCGGGGGACCGGCTGGTCGAACGACTGACCGAGGCGGGCCACCTACTCAGCGACCGCGCGATCCTGCGCGACGATGTCGATACCATCGCGGCACAGTTCGAAGCCTGGATCGCGGCACCGGGCGTCGAGGTGATCCTCGCCACCGGCGGCACCGGCGTGACCGGCCGCGACGTCACGCCTGAGGCGCTGGCGCGGGTGTGGGACAAGGAGATCCCCGGCTTCGGCGAGCTGTTCCGCTGGCTAAGCTATGCGAAGATCGGCACCTCGACGATTCAGTCGCGCGCCACCGCCGGAGTCGCCCGCGGCACCTATATCTTCGCGCTGCCGGGATCGACCGGCGCGGTCACCGACGCTTGGGACGGCATCCTCGCCACCCAGCTCGACATCCGCCACAAGCCCTGCAACTTCGTCGAGCTGATGGGGCGGCTGCAGGAACGGTAAGCCGCTCCCGCCTCCAGCCGTGCCCTTGTTCTGATCGTGCCCCTGCAAAAGCAGGGGCCCAGGGCCACGAGCGACGTCCTATCCTACCCTGGCCCCTGCTGCCGCAAGGGCACGGGTGCGGCGATCACCCTCCACACTTCAATCCACCATCACCCACGCCGCGAGCTCATGCCCCTGCGGATCGCGGAAGTGAAACCGCCGCCCGCCGGGAAAGCTGAAGATCGGCACCGTCACCGTGCCGCCTGCAGCTTGCACCGCCGCCAGCGTCGCCTCCAGATCGTCCACCGCGATTACCGGCAACAGCTGCGTCCGCCCCTGCGCATCGCCATCGAGCCCAACGTCCGTATCGCCGCTCATCGTCGCGGCATAGCTCGGCCCGAAATCGGTGAACTGCCAGTCGAACACCGCGCCATAGAAGCCCTTGAGCACGCCGACGTCGCCCGCAGGCAGTTCGAGATAGTTCAGCCGCGCCATCATCCATTCCCCTCAATGTTCTTGCTTCGTTCTACCGAGCAGCCTAGCATCGCGCAATGGCAAAGAGTCGCCCCGTTCGCGGCGCCACGTTCAACGACGCGAGCGCGCGCTTCAATCTCCCCGCTCGCGAGGCGGACGGCGACTGGCTCGACGCGCAGGAAGCGATCGACGGCACCCCGCCGCCGCTCCGCACCACGGTAACGGTCGAAACGCCGCGCACGATCATCAGCCGCAACCAGTCGCCCGATATCAGCTTCGAGCAATCGGTGAACCCCTATCGCGGCTGCGAGCATGGCTGCATCTACTGCTTCGCGCGGCCAAGCCACGCCTATCTCGATCTCTCCCCCGGCCTCGACTTCGAGAGCAAGCTGTTCGCCAAGCCGACCGCGCCCGATCTGCTGCGCGCCGAACTGGCCAGGCGCGGCTATGTCTGCAAGCCGATCGCCTTCGGCACCAACACCGATCCTTATCAGCCGATCGAATCGACCTGGCGGATCACCCGCGGCTGCCTGGAACTGCTCGCCGAATGCCGTCATCCGGTGACGATCACCACAAAGTCCAACCGCGTGGTCAAGGACCTCGACCTGCTCGCGGCGATGGCGGCGCAGGGGCTGGCGGCGGTGATGCTGTCGGTCACCTCGCTCGACCCCAGGATCGCGATGACGGTGGAGCCCCGCGCGCCGCATCCCGAGCGCCGGCTGGCGGCGATCCGCACGCTCACCGATGCGGGTGTGCCCGTGTTCGTCTCGATGTCGCCGGTGATTCCGCACGTCACCGATCACGAGATGGAGCATATCCTTGAGCGCGCGGCGGAAGCGGGCGCGCGCGGCGCCTTCTTCCTGCCGGTGCGGCTGCCTTGGGAAGTCGCCCCGCTGTTCCGCGCCTGGCTCGACGCGCATTTCCCCGATCGCGCGGGCAAGGTGATGGCGACGATCCAGTCGATCCGCGGCGGCAAGGACAATGATCCCGGCTTCTTCGCCCGGATGCGCGGCCAGGGTCCCTGGGCCGAACTGCTGCGCACGCGCTTCAATCGCGCCGTAAAGCGCTACGGTCTCGACGGCGAGCGGATGCGGCTGCGCACCGACCTGTTTCGCCCGCCCGCCGGGCCGCAGGGGGAGCTATTCTAGCGGCAGGGTAGCAGAGAGACCTTAGCCCGTCGCTCCGAACCAGCGCCGGATAGTCTTTCTCCAGTGATCCAGCAGCGTCTCGCGGCGGCAATAGCCACACGCCGCACGCACAGCGGCAACGCGATCGTCCGGGTCGCCCGATCCGGGATTGGCCGAAAAATAGCGCGGATATTTGTCGGCGACGTGGTGGAAGTCCGCCGCGTCCGCAGGTGTCTGGCCGGCCTTGATGGTGACGTTGGGCCAGATCTCGGAATAGGTGGCGTTGAGTTCCAGCCAAGGCGCGGCACGCGGCTCGTTGTCGAACACGATCGCATCGATCGGACAGGCCTCGATGCAACAACCGCAATCCACGCATTCGCGCGGATTGATCACCAGCATCGTATCACCTTCATAAAAGGCGTCGACCGGGCAGACTTCCACGCAATCCATGTACTTGCACTTGATGCAGGCATCCGTGATCACCCCGGTCATGGTGCAACCGCCCCTCTTCTCGCCCTAGGATGAGGAGGTTGCACCACGCCACGCCGGTTCGGCAAGCAGCCCTGGCTAGCGCAGCAGCGCCAAGGGCACCGCCCCCGCCATCGCGGCATAGCCCGCAACCGAGGGATGCAGCCCGTCGCCGCTGTCATAGTCCTTGCGCAGCCGCTTTGGGTCCGCAGGGTCGCGCATCGCCGCGTCGAAATCGATTACCGCGTCGAAATTGCCGGGCGTGCGGATCCAGCGATTGACCGCCTGCCGGTCGGCCTCGTTCTGCGCATCGGGATGATAATAGCCCGAACCCGCATAGGGCATGATCGTTGCGCCGATCGCCTTGATGCCGCGGGCATGCGCGCGCGCGACGATCTGTCGATAGGCGTCGATCATCCGCACCACCAGCGCGGCATGGGCTTCGGCCGGAACCGGCGCGTCACGGGTCAGCGTGCCGAGGTCGTTCACGCCTTCCAGCACGATCAGGTGCGTCACGCCCGGCTGGCTGATCACGTCATGGTCGAAGCGAGCAAGCGCGTTCGGCCCCAGCCCGTCGTTGAGCAGCCGGTTGCCGCCGATGCCCGCGTTGAGCACCGCAACCTCGCCCATCCCCGGCGCCGCGCGCAGCCGGCGCTGGAGCGCGTCGGTCCAGCGGGCATTGGTGTTGGGCTTCACGCCATAGCCATCGGTGATCGAATCCCCGAACGCGACGATCGCGCGCGCCTTGGGGGCCACCGCCTCGATACCGGCAATCTGAAACCAGTGGTCGAACGTCTTTGCCCCTGTCAGGTCCGCATCGCCGCCGTGACTGCCATGCACCAGATAGGACGTCGCGCGCGAGCCCGGATGGCCGGTCTGCTGCGCGGGCGCCTGAACGAAATGGATGGAGATCGCCAAGTCTGAACCGCCAGCGCTTTTCAACGCGACAGGGTCGCTCCAATAATCCGCGCCGGCCGGAATGATCACCGCGGTCGCGCCGCCGAAGCGCAAGGTTCGCAACGTCGTCGTGTCGATGCGCGGGCTCGCCGCATCCACCGCGCGGGCGATCGTCGCACCATCAATGGCTAGCGGTGCGCTTCCGAAGCGATTGGAAAAGCGGACGCGCATCTGCGTCGCGGGCGCCTGCAGGCGAACGATCTGCCGTAGCGTCGCATCCGCAAGATCGGCCGCTGGCAACGCATTTTGTGCGTCGAGCGCCAACTGCGAGGTCCACCACGTGGTCGTCCAGCGATCCATCGGCGTTGCCTGCGCCGTCGCCGCCGCGAGCAGCCCCACCGCGACCCATCGCAGCATCTTTGCCATGCAACCTCTCCCAAAACGTTGATAGCGGTACCATAGTCTCGAAGTGCCACGGAGCAACCGTTTCCACCCTCGCGCTGTGCTATTGCGGCAAGGCAGCTGGAGACCTAAGCAATCGCCTTCATCGACCAAGGACACCCGATGCGCGCGCTTCTCTTCGCTTCCTCTGCCTTGCTCCTCCCCATCGCCGCCTTCGCCCAGACAGCCGCCCAGCCCACCGGCAAGCTGCCCGATGCAGCTACCCCCGTCGCCTATCGGCTCGATTTCACTATCCTGCCCGATCAGGATCGGTTCAATGGCCATACGGAAATCGACGTCGACCTGAAGACGCCGGCCAGCAGCATCTGGATGCATGGTCGCGGTTTGCATATTGCCAAGGCGGTTGCGCGCAGCGGCGGCAAATCCTTCACCGCGACCTTCACCCAGAAGAGCCCCACCGGCCTCGCGCAGCTGGACTTCGGCAAGCCCCTGCCCCCTGGCCGCCTCACTTTGGTGTTCGATTACGACGCGGCGTTCGGTACCGGCACGCAGGGCCTCTACCATGTGAAGGTCGACGACGCCTGGTACAGCTGGACCCAGTTTGAATCGATCGAGGCGCGCGCCGCCTTCCCGTCCTTCGACCAGCCCGGCTACAAGACTCCCTTCACCGTTTCGATTACGACCAAGCCCGGCTTTACTGCAGTCAGCAATGCGCCCGAAGCCGGCACCAGCAAGGCCGGCCCGCTGGTTCGCCACCAGTTCGCGCCGACCAAGCCGCTGCCAACCTACCTCGTCGCGCTCGTCACCGGCCCGTTCGCCACCACGTCCACCATGATCCCGCCAACCCCGCAGCGTAGCACGCCCATGAAGCTGGGCGTGGTCGGCACCAAGCCCAATGCCGGCGAGCTTGCCTTCGCGCGCGACGAATCCGGCAAGATCGTGTCGCTGCTCGAAAACTATTTCGGCCAGTCCTTCCCCTTCCCCAAGCTCGATCAGATCGGCTCGCCGATCATGCCGGGCGCGATGGAGAATGCTGGCGCGGACATCTATGGCGACGGCATCCTGTTCCTCACCGAGAAGGATTCGAGCGAGCGCAAGCAGGAATTCGGCATGGTCGTCGCGCACGAGCTGGCGCACCAGTGGTTCGGCGATCTGGTGACGCCCGCCTGGTGGGACGACATCTGGCTGAACGAAAGCTTCGCCAACTGGATGGGTTATCGCATCGGCAATGAATGGCGCCCGGGCCTGCACATCGAGCTCAACGCCATCGAGGAAGGCTTCGAGGCCATGGACCTCGACGCGCTCGCCGCTGGCCGTCCGATCCACCAGCCGATCCAGAACGATGGCGACATCGACGCCGCCTTCGACCAGATCACCTACGGCAAGGGTGGACAGGTCGTGGCGATGATCGCGGCGTACATGGGCGACGACGCTTTCCGCGAAGGCGTTCGGCTCCACATGAAGCGCCATGCCTATGGCAATGCCAGCACCGACCAGTTCTTCGCCTCACTGGCCGATGCCGCGCACGATCCACGCGTGCTGGGCGCGCTCAAGAGCTTTGTCGATCAGCAGGGCGTGCCGCTGGTGACGCTGCATCGCGAGGGGAATGCCCTCACGGCCACCCAGTCGCGTTACGGCTTCTTCGGCGCCAACCTGCCGGCCGAGCAGTGGCTGGTGCCGCTCTGCCTCCGCCAGGGCGACGTGAAGGGCTGCACGCTGCTCGACAAGCCGAGCATGACCGTCTCCGCCAAAGGCAGCGGCGCGCTCGTCCCCAATGCCGGCGGCTGGGGCTATTACCGCTTCGAGCTGGATCCGGCGGATTGGGATGCGCTGATCGCCGCCACCCCCAGCCTGCCCGCGGCCGAGGCCATTGCGGTCGACGACAGCACCTGGGCGAGCTTCTATGCCGGCCGCAGTCCCGTCACCCGCACCATTGCCCTCACGCGCGCGGCGGCCAACCATCCCTCGACCAAGATCGTATTCGACAATGCCCATCGCCTGCGCGACCTGGAGAAGAGAGGCCTGATCTCCGCAGACGCACTGCCGGCCTACCGCAAGCTGTTCGTCGAGCTCTATGGACCGATGCTCGCCAAGCTAGGCTTTGACCCCGCAGCCGATGCCTATGCCAAGGAGGGAGCCGATCAGCAGGAACTGCGCCGGGACCTCGTCAGCCTCGTCGCGGTGGCGGGACAGGATACAGCGACCCGCGGCAAGCTCCTCACGGCATTCGACGCCTTCGTGGCAGGCGAGGAGAAGGCGCTCGACCCGGCTTGGCGCGGCATGGCGGCGGGCATCGCGCTCAGCGAGCGCGGCGTGCCCTTCGCACAGCAACTGCTGGCAAAGAGTGTTGGCAAGCCTGCGCTGTTCCAGGCGCTCGGCCAGGGCATCACCGCGTCGAACAATCCCGATGTTGCACGCTGGTTCCTGAACGACTTCAAGGACCCGCGCGTCGACGCCCGCCAGCGCCTGTTCACCGTCGCCGGCTTCCTGAAATCGCCTTACACCCGTGATCTCGCCAGCGATTTCATGATCGCCCATTTCGACGATTTCGTGAAGAATGGCGGCGGCGGGGGCGTCTTCTCGGGTCGTGCGGCGCAGATGTTCGGCGCGCTGTGCTCGAAAGCACAGGCCGATGCGGTGGATGCCAAGCTGCGGCCGACCACCAAGGGAAGCACGCTCAATCTCGATCGGGCGATCGAGACGATCCGCACCTGCGCGCGTTTCCGCGATGCCAAGGCCGGCGAAGTGAGCGCGGCGATTATCGCTGGAAAGTGAGTAGCGTCGGGGGGAGGCCAGCGGCCTCCCCTTGGATTCTGTGGGCAGCCGCCGTCGGTTTCCTGCAACGCTGGCGGCGCTAGGGCAAATATCGGCGCGGTAAAGCGCCCGCGACAGCCCCACTTTCGGCGACCAGCGATGCCCCTGGGCGTCCTAACCAGCCCGCTTACGCAATCGTCCGATATTGTGGAGAGGGGCTTAAATACGCCTCTCAGGCGTGACGCCAGCGCCAGAGAAGCATCGGACGGGCAAGCGCCAGCCCTATCAGGAAGCCGCCGATATGCGCCCAGATTGCGACGGAAACGCCGCCCTGGAGGAAGGCAAAGCCCATCAGCAGGTTCACACCGACCCAGGCAGCCGCCAGCCAGGCGATATGAACCACCTGCGCAGGAATCGGACCGACCGCCTTTGCGCGCTGGCGGCCATAGAGAAGCGAATAGGCGCCGACCACCGCAGAACTTGCGCCGCTTGCGCCGATCATGGGCACGGTCGCCATCGGACCTGCCAGCCACTGGGCGCCGCACGCCGCGTAAGCGCCGATGAGATAGAGCGCCACCAAGCCCTTGGCGCCGATGGCGCGCTCCGTTTCCTTGCCGGTGAACGCCAGCATCAGCATGTTCATGCCGAGATGGGAGAGGCCGCCATGGATGAGCGCCGAGCTGAGCGGTGTCAACCAGACCGTAACCACCGGCCCCGACAGGATCAGCCCGCCCGAGACCCGGGCGGGGATAAACCCCGCCGCATATTGAATCTGCACCGCGTTGGGCGCGAAATTGGCGATCAGGCTCACCGCCACCGTGACGGCGACGATCACCGTCGTGGCGCTGAACTTCGGCATGGCAGGGCTCAGATGAACTCGACCTTCGATACCAGATAATAGCGATCGCCCGCCGGCACCGAAACCTCGACCTCTTCGTCCACCTTGCGGCCGATCAGCGCGCGGCCGATCGGCGAGTTGTACGAGATGCGGCCCTTGCTGGCATCCGCCTCGGTCTGGCCGACGATCTGGTAGGTCACCGGCTTGTCGTCCTCGTCGAGCAGCGTCACGGTCGCGCCGAATACGACCTTGTCGCCCGAGAGCTCCTTGGGATCGATGATCTGGGCGCGGCTCAGCTTGTCCTCGATGTCGGCGATGGTCGCCTCGACCTGGCCCTGCCGCTCCTTGGCGGCATGATATTCGGCGTTTTCCGAAAGATCGCCATGGGCGCGCGCTTCCTCGATCGCGTCCACGATCAGCGGCCGCTCGGCCTTCAGCCGCTTCAACTCCTCGTTGAGCTTCTGATAGCCTTCCGCCAGCATCGGCATCTTCTCGACGGTCGCCATAACGCCCTTGTCCTTCAATACACCCCCGGTACCGACCGTCGCCCAAAAACGACGTCCGCACACTTACATCGGTTGGGGAAATCCATTGTGCGAACGCGAATAGTAAGTCGGAGCACGAAAAACATCAAGGCGGGGGGCGGAAAACGCAAGATTTAGCCAACTAAGCCCCTCCCCTTTAGGGGAGGGGTTGGGGTGGGGTTGAGTCTCACAGAGACCGACCAACGTTCTGGAATCCCTCCACCCCCAACCCCTCCTCCAAGGAGGAGGGGCTTAGGTTCGACCCCTCACCCCCGCGAGGCGAAATAGGCCTGGATCGGCTGCACCTCGATCGGGTTGCTCCGCATCGCCGCAATCGCCCGCGCCGCCGCGACGCTGCCCGGCGCCGTGGTGAAATACGGCACCTTCTGCGCCAGCGCCGAGGCGCGGATGCTCATCGAGTCCTTCAGCGACTGCCAGCCTTCGGTGGTGTTGAAGATCAGCGCGACGTCGCCGTCCTGGATGCGGTCGACGATGTGGGGGCGGCCCTGCGCCACCTTGTTCACCGTCTCCACCGCGATGCCCTCGGCGGCGAGGAACTCGGCGGTGCCGCTGGTCGCGATGATCCTGAAGCCGAGATCGGCGAGGATCTTCACCCCCGGCAGCACCACCGCCTTGTCGCCCTGCTTGACGCTGACGAACACCGTGCCGCCATCGGGCAGGATCGTACCGGCGCCCAGCTGCGACTTGGCGAAGGCGGTGGCGAAGTCCTTGTCGATCCCCATCACCTCGCCGGTCGACTTCATCTCGGGCGAGAGCACCGGATCGACGCCGGGGAAGCGCGCCCACGGGAACACCGCTTCCTTCACCGCGATATAATCGATGTCGCGATCGATCACCGGCAGGTTCGCCAGCTTCTCGCCCGCCATCACCCGGCTGGCGATCTTGGCGATCGGCGCACCGATGGCCTTGGCGACGAACGGCACCGTGCGGCTGGCGCGCGGGTTGACCTCGATCAGATAGACTTCGCCGTCCTTGACCGCGAACTGGATGTTCATCAGCCCCTTGACCTTGAGCGCCCGCGCCAGCGCGACGGTCTGGCGCTCGATCTCGGCGATGATGTCGGCCGGCAGGCTGTAGGGCGGGATCGAGCAGGCGCTGTCGCCCGAATGGACGCCGGCTTCCTCGATATGCTGGAGCACGCCGGCCACCACCACATCGGTGCCGTCGGCGATCGCGTCCACGTCCACCTCGATCGCGTCGCGCAGATACTGGTCGATCAGCACCGGCGAGTCGCCCGAGACCTGCACCGCGGTCTGGATATAGTCGTCGAGCTGCTGGAGGCTGTCGACGATCTCCATCGCCCGGCCGCCCAGCACATAGCTCGGCCGCATCAGCACCGGATAGCCGATCCGCTCGGCCACGCGCACCGCCTCGTCGCGGCTGCGCGCGATGCCGTTGGCGGGCTGCTTGAGGCCCAGCTTGGCGACGAGATCGGCGAAGCGCTCGCGATCCTCGGCCAGGTCGATCGCGTCGGGGCTGGTGCCGAGGATCGGGATGCCCGCATCCTCCAGCGCCTTGGCGAGGTTGAGCGGGGTCTGGCCGCCGAACTGGACGATCACGCCGACCAGCTCGCCCTTCGACTTCTCGACCTCGAGGATCTCGAGCACGTCCTCGGCGGTCAGCGGCTCGAAATAGAGCCGGTCCGAGGTGTCATAGTCGGTGCTCACCGTCTCCGGGTTGCAGTTGACCATGATCGTCTCATAGCCCGCGTCGGCCAGCGCGAAGCAGGCATGGCAGCAGCAATAGTCGAACTCGATGCCCTGCCCGATCCGGTTCGGGCCGCCGCCGAGGATCACGATCTTGCGGCGCTCGCTCGGCTCGGCCTCGTTCTCGGGCTCGCCGAAGCTCGGCGCCTCATAGGTCGAGTACATGTACGGCGTCTTCGCCTCGAACTCGGCCGCGCAGGTGTCGATCCGCTTGAACACCGGCCGCACGCCCAGCCGGTGGCGCAGCTTGCGCACCTCGGCCTCGGTCACACCGCCGGAGATGGCGTTGGCGATCTCGCCGATCAGGCCCGAGCTGCGCGCCATGACTTCGCTGCCCGCGCGCAGGTTGACCGACTTGAGCGCCAGATAGGCCAGCCGCTTGTCGCTGAAGCCCATCGCCTTGAGGCGGCGCATGCCGGCTGCGTCCTGCGGCAGGCCGTTTGTCGCGACATCCTTCTCGGCGTCGAGGATCTCGGCGATCCGCTCGAGGAACCAGGGGTCGTAGCTGGTGAAACGCTGCACGTCCTTGACGCTGAAGCCCTCGCGCATCGCCTGGGCGGCGATCAGCAGCCGGTCGGGCGAGCGGACGGTCAGCGCCGCTTCGATCACGTCGCGCGGCGCGCCGACCAGCCGGTCGACATCGTTGAAGCCGCTGAGGCCGGTTTCCAGCCCGCGCAGCGCCTTCTGGATCGATTCGTGGATCGAGCGGCCGATCGCCATCACTTCGCCGACCGACTTCATCGCCGTGCCCAGCACCGCCTCGGCGCCCTTGAACTTCTCGAAGGCGAAGCGCGGGATCTTGGTGACGACGTAATCGATCGTCGGCTCGAAGCTCGCCGGGGTGGCGCCGGTGATGTCGTTGTCGATCTCGTCGAGCGTATAGCCCACCGCCAGCTTGGCCGCGACCTTGGCGATCGGGAAGCCGGTCGCCTTGGAGGCCAGCGCCGAGGAGCGGCTGACGCGCGGGTTCATCTCGATCACGATCAGGCGACCGTCCTTCGGGTTGACCGCGAACTGCACGTTCGAACCGCCGGTCTCGACGCCGATCTCCCGGAGACACGCGATCGATGCGTTGCGCATGATCTGGTATTCCTTGTCGGTCAGCGTCAGCGCCGGCGCGACGGTGATCGAATCGCCGGTGTGCGTGCCCATCGGATCGATATTCTCGATCGAGCAGACGATGATGGCATTGTCGTTCCGATCCCGGACGACCTCCATCTCATATTCCTTCCAGCCGAGCAGCGACTCCTCGATCAGCACCTCGGTGGTCGGCGACAGGTCGAGGCCCGAGCGCACGATCGCGATGAATTCCTCGCGATTATAGGCGATGCCGCCGCCCGAGCCGCCCATGGTGAAGCTGGGGCGGATGATCGCCGGCAGGCCGACATAGTCGAGCGCGGTCAGCGCCTCGGCCTCGGTATGCGCGATCGCCGAGCGGGCGCTTTCGAGCCCGATCTTGGTCATCGCGTCCTTGAACTTCAGCCGGTCCTCGGCCTTGTCGATCGCATCGGCATCTGCGCCGATCATCGTCACGCCGAACTTCTCCAGCGTGCCGTCGCGGAACAGCGCGAGCGCGGTGTTGAGCGCGGTCTGGCCGCCCATCGTCGGCAGGACGGCGTCGGGCCGCTCCTTCTCGATGATCTTGGCGACGACCGCGGGCGTGATCGGCTCGATATAGGTCGCGTCGGCCAGCTCGGGATCGGTCATGATCGTCGCCGGGTTCGAATTGACCAGGACGATGCGATAGCCCTCTTCCTTCAGGGCCTTGATCGCCTGCGTGCCCGAATAATCGAACTCGCACGCCTGACCGATGACGATCGGGCCCGCGCCGATGACGAGGATGGAGGAGATGTCGGTGCGCTTGGGCATCAGTGTTTCATTCCAGTTTCTGCGACGCAGCCCCAGCCGTCATATTCCAGGCCGAAATACGTCTCTATCCGCAGGCAGAGCTCGGTCAGAGCGCGTATCGATGCTTCGTCGGTGCGTTGTTCACGTTCAAGGAAGAGCCAGAGGCTCCCATCTTCGCTTCGTTCGTCGCCGAGGACGGTGAAACCCAGGTCTTCCGCAGCCTCTTCAAGCGCGGCGAGCGCCTTGCCCGAGCCGTGGAAGCTGACGTCCACGGGGCGGGCAATCGCCGGGTTGTCGCCGTTGGCAGCGAGATTCTGCAGCACGTCCTGATCCTGCGCCCATTCTTCGTCGAAGCGGGCGGGATCGAACGGCGGCAGGTTCACGCCATCATCCCCACGAACCGCTCGAACAGATAGAGGCTGTCCTGCGGGCCCGGGCTGGCCTCGGGATGGTATTGCACGCTGAACGCCGGGCGGTCGGTGAGTTCGATGCCGGCGTTGGAGCCGTCGAACAGCGACACATGCGTCTCGCGGGCATTGGCCGGCAGGCTCTCGCGCTCGACGGCGAAGCCGTGGTTCATGCTGGTGATCTCCACCGCGCCGTCTTCCAGCCGCTTGACCGGATGGTTGGCGCCGCGATGGCCCTGGAACATCTTGGTGGTCTGCGCACCCACCGCGAGGCCGAGCAGCTGGTGGCCGAGGCAGATGCCGAACAGCGGCTTGCCGGTCTCCAGCAGCTGGCGGATCACCGGCACGGCATATTCGCCGGTCGCGGCGGGATCACCCGGGCCGTTGGAGAGGAAGAAGCCGTCCGGATTGAACGCCATCACCTGCTCGAAGGTCGCGGTGGCGGGCAGCACGGTCACGTCCGCGCCGGCCTGCACCAGGTTACGGAAGATGTTGCGCTTCGAGCCATAGTCGATCGCGACGACCTGCGGGCGCTTCTTAAGCCCCTCCCCTTCAGGGGAGGGGTTGGGGGTGGGGCCTGACGGATCCGCTGGCGATTCGGCCGAGGCGAAGTCCCCCACCCCAACCCCTCCCCTGAAGGGGAGGGGCTTTGATTGGTCATACCCTGCCCCCAGCTTCCACACGCCGCCTTCCCAGCCGAAATGCGTCTCGCACGAGACGGTGATGGCGAGGTCCATGCCCTCCAGCCCCGGCCAGGCGCGCGCCTTTTCGAGCAGCGCGTCGAGGTCGAACTTGCCTTCCTTGGAGTGCGCGATCACGCCGTTCGGCGCACCGCCCAGCCGGATGCGGCGGGTGAGCGCGCGGGTGTCGATGCCCGACAGGCCGATCCGCTTGTGCTTCGCCATCCAGGCATCGAGATGCTCGGTGCTGCGGAAGTTCGACGGCTCGGTCACGTCCTGGCGGACGATCATGCCCAGCGCGTGCGGGTCATCGGCCTCGATGTCGTCGGGATTGGCGCCGACATTGCCGATGTGCGGGAAGGTGAAATTGATGATCTGACCGGCGAAGCTCGGATCGGTCATGATCTCCTGATAGCCGGTCATCGCGGTGTGGAAACACACCTCGCCGACGGCATCGCCTTCGGCACCGAATCCTCGACCCCACAATATCTCGCCGCTCGCCAGAACCAGAACGCCCGTGGCTCCAACGGGCATGGACAAGGGTTTGGCGTCGGCCATTTGGGGCGGGCACTCCTGCTTTGGGTTTGCGATGTTGCTAAGGGCCGCCCGCTAGACCCCGATGGCCGCAGCGTCAATCTGTTAAGTTTTCCGGGCCTCCGCTATGGTTCCCGGCTTACCGTAAAAAGATCGAGAGAAACGATGATTCGCGACGACATCAAGGCTGCGCTGGTGACTGCCATGAAGGGCGGGGACAAGGCGTCGACCGCCACGATCCGCCTGATCCAGAGCGCGATCAAGAACCGCGACATCGAGGCGCGCACCGGCAAGGCGCCGGAGGACGACGACGTGCTGGTCGTCGAGGTGCTGCAGAAGATGGTCAAGCAGCGCCGCGAATCGATCGAGATGTATGTGAAGGGCGGACGGCAGGAACTCGCCGACGCCGAGGCGGCAGAAGTGGTGGTGATCGAGCGTTTCCTGCCGCAGCAGATGAGCGAGGCGGAGACGACGGCGGCGATCGAGGCGATCAAGGCCGAGCTGGGCGCGTCGGGCATGAAGGACATGGGCCGGGTGATGGCCGAGCTGAAGAGCCGCCACGCGGCGCAGCTCGACATGAGCAAGGCGAGCGCGCTGGTGAAGGCGGCGCTGTCGTAGGATGGACAAGGGGGTCCGCTCTGCGCTCCCCCTCCCGCACGCGGGAGGGGGCCGGGGGAGGGAATGGAACTAGGCACACACGCCCGCCACATGCGAAACAACCCCACCGACGCCGAACTGGCGCTGTGGCAGGTGCTGAGCGCGCGAAAGGTTGGCGGGGTCCGGTTCAACCGGCAGGTGAAGGTCCCGCCCTTGGTTGAGGTGGATGGCGGGCAACAGTCGGTGAATGCCGCCGACGACGCGCGACGAACGCGATATCTGGAGGCGAAGGGGTATCGCGTGGTGCGGTTCTGGAACAACGATGTGCTGGGGAATCTGGACGGGGTAGTCGCCGAGATCGAGCGCGTGATCGAGACGACGGCGACGGCGCGGCCCGCGCGACAGACAGGATCCGGTGGTGAACGCCCCTCCCCCACCCCCTCCCGCAAGCGGGAGGGGTGCGATGGAGCCGAAGCGTCGCAGCCTGCGCACCCCTTCCGCTTGCGGGAGGGGTTGGGGGATGGGCTGCCCAAGCCCCCCCGGGTGAGCAGGTAATGTCCCTCACCCCCGCCTTTCTCGATGAACTGCGCACCCGCACCACGCTGTCCACGCTGATCGCCAAGTCGGTGAAGCTGCAGCGCGCGGGCAAGGAGTTCCGCGCCTGCTGCCCGTTCCACAACGAGAAGACCCCCAGCTTCTACGTCAACGACGACAAGGGCTTCTACCATTGCTTCGGCTGCGGCGCGCATGGCGATGCGATCCGCTGGATGACCGACCAGCGCGGCCTGCCGTTCATCGATGCGGTGAAGGAACTGGCGCAGGCCGCCGGGCTCGACATGCCCGAGCAGGACCGCCGCGCCGCCGAAAAGGCCGAGCGCGCGCGTGGCCTGCACGAGCTGATGGGCGACGCGGCGACCTGGTTCAGCGACCGCCTGAACGGCATCGAGGGCGCCGAGGCGCGCGCCGTGCTCCAGCGCCGCGGCATCACGCCCGAGACCGCCCGCAGCTTCGGCCTCGGCTTCGCCCCCGATTCGCGCGGCAAGCTCAAGGAAGCGCTGAAATCCTACGGCGATGCGATGCTGGTCGAATCCGGCATGCTGATCGCCGTCGAGGGCAAGGAGCCCTATGACCGTTTCCGCGGCCGGCTGATGATTCCGATCCGCGACGTGCGCGGTCGCACCATCGCGTTCGGCGGCCGCATCATCGGCGAGGGCGAGCCGAAATATCTCAACTCGCCCGAGACCCCGCTGTTCGACAAGGGCCGCACGCTCTACAATCTCGATCGCGCCCAGGCCGCCGCGCGCAAGGCCGACCGCGTGATCGCCGTCGAGGGCTATATGGACGTGATCGCCCTCGCCCAGGCAGGGTTCGGCGAGGTCGTGGCGCCGTTAGGCACCGCGCTGACCGAACACCAGCTCGAACGGCTGTGGCGGCTTTCCGAAGTGCCCCTGCTCTGCTTCGACGGCGACAGCGCCGGGCAGAAGGCTGCGCTGCGCGCCGCCCACCGCGCGCTGCCGATGCTCGCGCCCGGCCGCAGCCTCGCGTTCGTTACGCTGCCGCAGGGGCTGGACCCGGACGACCTCGTCCGCACACAGGGACCGGCCGCGTTCGAGGCGCTGCTTGGCCGCCCCGAGCCGCTGGTCGATCGGCTCTGGACGAGCGAGGTCGCCGCCGGCCCGCTCGACACGCCCGAGCAGCGCGCCGGCCTGAAGCGTCGTCTCAGCGAGCTCGCCGAGCAGATCCAAGACCCGAACGTAAAGCACGAATATATCGCGGAATTCCGCGCGCGTGCCGACCAGCAGTTCGGCCGCGGCCCGCGCGAGTTCCGCCGCGACCAGCGCGGCCCCGCCCCCGCCCGACCGCAGCAGCGCGGCACCCGCAACGCCCGCGGCGGCTGGCAGCCGCCCGAGGCCCCGCCCTCGCATTTGATCAAGGGCGTCCAGGCGAGCGGGCTCGATCCCATCCTGGCACGCGCCGTGCTCGCCGGGCTGATCCGCCACCCCGTCGAGATCGCCCGCCACATGGAAATACTGGGGAGTCTGCGTAGTGCGTCGGGGGCGCTCGGGCGGCTATTCGAAGCCGTTGTCGAGGTTGCCCTCACCAACCCGCAACTTCGTCAACTTGATAGCGAGGATTTCCTCACCATATTGGCGCGGTCCGGTTTCGATTCAGTGGCAAGCGAACTGCTTCGCGCAGACACGCTCCCCTTCTCCTTCACGCGGCCCGCGGCCGACGTGACGAAGGCGCGCGAGGATCTGGGCGAGGCGATCGCGGTGATGGCGGCGCAGCCCGCCGTCGATGTGGCGCTCGCCGAGGCAACCGCTGCGCTGATGCGCGACGGCACAGAGGAAGCGTTCGGCCGGCAGGTGGCGCTTTCACGGCAGCGGCAGGAGCTTTTGGATCGGCTTGCCAATCTGATGCTTGCGGAAGACGATGTTTTTGAGGAATAGAGGCGGTGTAAAATTGCCGCCATCTGAGTTTCGAGGGATTTGATGGCGAAGGCGAACATGGCAGACGTCACGGACACGGCAGACACGAGTGACGCGCCGCTGATCGATCTGAACGAAGGTTCGATCAAGAAGCTGGTCGCGCGTGCGAAAAAGCGCGGCTACATCACCGTCGACCAGCTCAACGAGATGCTGCCGCAGGACCAGATGTCCTCCGAGCAGATCGAGGACGTGATGGCCGCGCTCAACGACATGGGCATCAACGTCGTCGAGAACGAGGACGCCGGCGAGGACGCCGAGTCCGAGGACGATTCGGCCGACGATGCGGAAAGCGCCGACACGAGCGACGATTCCGCGCCTGCCTTCGAGATCGCGAAGAAGAAGGAAACCGTCGATCGCACCGACGATCCGGTGCGCATGTACCTGCGCGAGATGGGCGCCGTCGAGCTGCTCAGCCGCGAGGGCGAAATTGCGATCGCCAAGCGCATCGAGGCCGGCCGCGACACGATGATCCTGGGGCTCTGCGAGTCGCCGATCACGTTCAATGCGATCATCGGCTGGTCGACTGCGCTCAACGAAGGCACGATGCAGCTGCGCGAGATCCTCGATCTCGACGCGATGCTCTCCAAGGGCCCGTCGGCCGAGCAGGTCGAGGGCGCCGAGGACGATAACGGCGAGATCAGCGAATCCAGCACCGGCCCGACCTTCAAGGAGGAGGAAGAGCCCGAAGAGGTCGTCTCGGACGACGAGGACGACGAGATGACCGAGCGCCGCGCGCGCCGCCCTTCGGACGACGAGGAAGAGGACAACACCCTCTCGCTCGCCCAGATGGAAGAGCAGCTCAAGCCGCAGGCGCTCGAGAAGTTCGCGAACATCACCGCGATCTACAAGAAGTTCGGGAAGGTGCAGCAGCAGCGGCTGGACACCATGTCGGCCGGCGGGGAATTCCCGGCTGCCGAGGAGAAGAAGTACAACAAGCTGCGCGAGGAGCTGACCGCCGAGGTGGAAAGCGTCCAGTTCCACCAGGCGAAGATCGAGTATCTCGTCGACCAGCTGTACAGCTTCAACCGGCGCCTCACCGCGCTGGGCGGCCAGATGCTGCGTCTGGCCGAGCGCCACAAGGTAAGCCGCAAGGACTTCCTCGACCGCTATGTCGATCACGAGCTGGACGAGAACTGGCTGCCGACCGTGGTCGGTGTCGACAAGAAGTGGAAGGCGTTCGTCGAGAACGAGAGCAGCTCGGTCGACCGTATCCGCACGGAGATGAGCGAGATCGCCCAGCAGACGGGCATGACGCTCACCGAGTTCCGCCGCATCGTCAACATGGTGCAGAAGGGCGAGCGCGAGGCGCGTATCGCGAAGAAGGAGATGGTCGAGGCCAATCTCCGCCTCGTGATCTCGATCGCCAAGAAATACACCAATCGCGGCCTGCAGTTCCTGGATCTCATCCAGGAGGGCAATATCGGCCTGATGAAGGCGGTGGATAAGTTCGAATATCGCCGCGGCTACAAGTTCAGCACCTATGCGACCTGGTGGATCCGCCAGGCGATCACCCGCTCGATCGCCGATCAGGCGCGCACCATCCGTATCCCGGTGCACATGATCGAGACGATCAACAAGCTGGTGCGCACCAGCCGCCAGTTCCTCCACGAGCAGGGCCGCGAGCCCACGCCGGAGGAAATGGCCGAGCGCCTGAGCATGCCGCTCGAGAAGGTGCGCAAGGTGATGAAGATCGCCAAGGAGCCGATCTCCCTCGAGACGCCGATTGGCGACGAGGAAGACAGCCATCTCGGCGACTTCATCGAGGACAAGAACGCGATCATCCCGGTCGACGCGGCGATCCAGGCAAACCTCAAGGAAACGGTCACCCGCGTCCTGGCGAGCCTTACCCCGCGCGAGGAGCGCGTGCTGCGCATGCGCTTCGGCATCGGGATGAACACCGATCACACGCTGGAAGAAGTCGGCCAGCAATTCTCGGTGACGCGCGAACGCATCCGCCAGATCGAGGCCAAGGCGCTCCGCAAGCTGAAGCACCCGAGCCGCAGCCGCAAGATGCGCAGCTTCCTCGATCAGTAAGCCTTTACGATAGCGACGATATACAACGGCTCCGGCACCCGCCGGGGCCGTTTTTCGTTATGCGGTGTCGCGTGGGAAGCGCAATCTGCGTCTTTCAAGATTAATTTCGACGTAACCATCTTTCTACGCGCTTCGGTATTTTCCCTATGCGATCTCCTTCGGACCGGCCGGTTACGGACCGGTACTGTCCAGATGAGGAAGGTCATGCTCTTGGATACCGCACCTATTGAGCATTTGTCGGGCGCATGGGGCCCGATGGGCGCGCTTGCGGATACCGATGGCAGCGCTCGACATCCGCATCTGCATCAGCTCCGCACAGGCTCGCTGCCGCTCCGCGATCTTGCGGATGCCGTGCACCACATTGCCCGGCTGCATGGCCGCCATCCCGGGTTGATCGACTATGCCGCCGCGCATGGACGTCGCCCTGTCGAATGTGACTGGCTGGAAGCCGGCGCCGAAGCCTTTGTCGTCGAGCGCGCCAATCTCGCCCGGCTCGTCGCCGCCGCGGGCCCATTGCCCAGCACTCCGGGCCATGCGGAAAGCGAAGCCGCCGCAGCCGCGCAGCGCCATGCGCTGGACATGCTCGCCCAGTCCGATCGAGCGGGCTGCGCAACCGGCGCGGCGCTGGCGCTGGCGATCGACTGGGTAGCGATCCGCGCCGTTCTCGACCGCGCCGCCGCCTGTTTCGGCCTCGACCCGCTTCCCGCCCGTCTCCCCATCCCGGAAGAGACCGTCAGCGTCGTCGACGCCCTGGCGCGGGAGGCCGCGCACGAACGCGCGATGCTGTTCGGCGCGCAGCAAGTCTTCGCCCAGCATCGCGGGCTGTGGGATCTGCTGGAAGCACGGACGAGCGCCCGCAGCCGCGCCTGACGGGAGCCCATGGCGAGGCGGGTTGCAACCTGCCACCTTTCGTCCCACCTTGCCGCCATGCGCTTCGAAGGCACCCAAAGCTATGTCGCGACCGCGGACCTGAAGGTCGCGGTCAACGCCGCCGTTACATTGCGACGCCCATTGCTGGTCAAGGGGGAGCCCGGCACCGGCAAGACGGTACTCGCAACCGAAATCGCCAAGACGGTGGGCGCGCCGTTGATCGAATGGAACGTCAAGTCGACGACCAAGGCCCAGCAGGGCCTGTACGAGTATGACGCGGTCGCAAGGCTGCGCGACGGCCAGCTCGGCGATCCCCGCGTCCACGACATCGGCAACTATATCCGCAAGGGCAAGTTGTGGGAGGCGTTCACCAGCCCCACCCTGCCCGTGCTGCTGATCGACGAGATCGACAAGGCGGATATCGAGTTTCCGAACGACCTGCTTCAGGAACTCGATCGCATGGAATTCCATGTTTATGAAACCGGCGAGAATGTCCGCGCGGTCGAGCGCCCGATCGTCGTGATCACCTCGAACAACGAGAAGGAGCTGCCGGACGCGTTCCTGCGCCGCTGCTTTTTCCATTACATCAAGTTCCCGGACCGCGATACGATGCAGGCGATCGTCGACGTCCACTTCCCCGGCATTCAGAAGCTGCTGGTCAGCCGCGCGATGGACCTTTTCTACGAGATCCGCGAAGTTCCCGGCATCAAGAAGAAACCGTCGACCAGCGAGTTGCTCGACTGGCTCAAGCTGCTGCTCCATGAGGAGATGCCGCTGGAAGTGCTCCAGTCCCGCGATCCCACCAAGGCGATCCCCCCGCTCCATGGTGCGCTGCTCAAGAACGAGCAGGACGTGATGCTGTTCGAGCGGCTCGCCTTCATGGCGCGGCGGCAGAAATGAGTATGCGGCCGGTCGATCCCCTAAGGCGGTCAACGTAGTGGACGCTGCTTTGTCCTGCGGCGTATTCTAGCCCCATGTTCCTCGCCTTCCTGGACGAATTGCGCGCAGCCGGCATTCCCGCCAGCTTGAAGGAACATCTGCTGCTGCTCGAAGCGCTGGACGCGCAGGTGATCGAGCCGACGCCCGAAGCCTTCTATTTCCTCGCCCGCGCCACCTATGTGAAGGACGAGGGCCTGCTCGACCGGTTCGACCAGGTCTTCGCCAAGGTCTTCCGGGGCATTGCGACGAGCTACGGCGTCGCGCCGGCCGACATTCCGGAGGAATGGCTTCGCGCGGTCGCCGAGAAATATCTGACGGAAGCGGAAAAGGCGGCGATCGAGGCGCTCGGCTCTTGGGAAAAGCTGATGGAGACGCTCCAGCAGCGCCTTGCCGAGCAGCACGAGCGCCACCAGGGCGGCAGCAAGTGGATCGGCACCGGGGGCACCTCTCCCTTCGGCAATGGCGGCTACAATCCTGAAGGCGTACGCATCGGCGGGGAGAGCAAGCACCAGCGCGCGGTGAAGGTCTGGGAGGCGCGCGACTTCCGCAATCTCGATTCCACGCGCGAGCTCGGCACCCGCAACATCAAGGTCGCGCTGCGTCGTCTCCGGCGCTTCGCGCGGGAGGGGGCGGCGGAGGAACTGGACATCGACGGCACGGTCGCCGGCACGGCTCGCCAGGGCTGGCTGGACGTGAAGATGCGGCCGGAGCGGCACAACGCGGTGAAGCTGCTGCTGTTTCTCGATGTCGGCGGGTCGATGGATCCGTTCGTGAAGCTGTGCGAGGAGCTCTTCTCTGCCGCGACCAGCGCGTTCAAGAACCTGGAATTCTTCTACTTTCACAACTGCCTGTACGAAGGCGTGTGGAAGGACAATCGCCGCCGCGTCGCCGAACGTATCCGGACCGCCGACATCCTCCACAAATACGGCCAGGAGTACAAAGTGATCTTTGTCGGGGACGCCTCGATGAGTCCCTATGAGATCAGCCATGCGGGCGGCTCGGTCGAGCATATGAACGAAGAGCCGGGTGCCATCTGGCTGCAGCGGGTGGTAGATGCCTACCCGGCTACCGTCTGGCTCAATGTGCTGCCCGAGGCACAATGGGGTTATTCCCATTCGGTGACGATGATCCGCAGCCTGATGCGCGATCGCATGTTTCCCCTGACGATTGCAGGGATCGATGCAGCGATGCGCGAGTTGAGTCGGAAGCGATGAGTACGATCCGCGACATGCTCTACCGTTGGCGCCGGCGTCTGTTCGGCTCCTACACGATCACCGACCCCAGGCCGATGGCCGAGGCCGCGCCCTACACCTTTTTCCTGCCCAGCGAGAATGAGGTGCTGGCGCTGCGCCCCGGCGACCTCGCCAAGCTGATCTTCCAGTCGACGCCGCCCTCCCGTGAATATGCGGCCGAGCGAATGTGGGTGGAGATCGTGCGCGCCGATGGCGACCGGCTGTGGGGACGGCTGGACAACGCCCCGATCGATATGCCGCAGCTGCGCCCGGGGCGCGAGATCGCCTTCCGGCGCGGCGACGTGATCGATCTGCGGTGGGGTGAGAACCGCGCGGTTCGACCGCCTTCGGCCCCCGCACGCCGCCATTATGAGGCGTGCTGCCTGGTCGATAGTTGCGTGCTAGAGGACGGGGCGGCGGTCCACTATCTGTACCGCGAGCTTCCCCTCCCGCCGGCGGCCGGGGACGAGCCGGACAGCGGCTGGCGGATCCGCGGCGATTACCGCGGCCTGGAGGACGACGTGATCGGCGCACGCGAAATTGAATGCGTGCCCCTCGGGCGAGTGCTCAACATCGACGACAGCTGGGTGCACCTGATCGATGCGCCTACCGGTTCGGCCTATGTGCGGAACTGGGAAAATGGCCGGTTCGAACCGGAGTCCGCGGCAGCGGACTGAGGGAAGGTCAAAGCCGTTCGACCGCCTTGTCGATCCGTCGCAGCAGCGCGCCATCCCCGGCGCTGCGTCGAAATGCTTCCTCGGCCAATCCCATCAGGCTGGTCGCGCCGAAGCTGCCCGCCAGGCTTTGCAGGCGCAGGGCAGCCCCGGCCCATTCCTCGGCGCCCTTGGACGATTTCATCATGTCCACCGAACGGTGCACGCTCTCCAGGAACGCGTCGCGAAGCTCGGCGATGAGCGCGGGGTCGTCGCCCACGGCGGCTGCCAAGCTCGTATCGATTGCACCAGGATCATAGGCCATGCCGCCGGCCTATCGCCACAATCGTTAATCGTTCGTTGCCAAGCTGCTATCCTGCCCTTGGTCCGCGCGGCAAAACTGGTAGAGTGCAGCGATGACTGGGGGCTCCACCGCTGAATCCGCCGCACGTACCGAAACCCTGCCTGCCGAGCCGCCGGCTTTGGCGGAGAGCCTGGTGATCGACGATCCCATGGCCGAGGCGCTCCCGGCACATACGCACGGCGCCCCAGCGGCATGGATTGCGCCGCTGGTGGCGATCATCGCCGGGGTTGGTGCGACCTATGGCATGGCCTCGCTCGCCATGCCCGCCTGGTACGAACCGCTCAGCGACTTTCAGCGGGTGCAGCTGCTCGCATCCGTGTGCATACCAGGCGCCGTGGTGGCGCTGCTCTATCTGATCGCCGTTCGCACCAGCACCAGCGAGGCCCGCCGCTTTGCCGACACCGCCCGCACCATGCGCGAGGAAGCGGAACATCTGGAGATGCGGACCGCCACGCTAACCGATCGTCTTGTCGCCCAGCGGCATGCGCTCGCCGAGCAGGAAACCAGCCTGTCGGTGCTCAGCGATGCCGCGGCCGAGCGCCTCGCCAACGCCGCGGCGAGCGCGAGCCGCCAGGCTGAGACGATCGTCGCGAGCACCCAGCGGCTGAGTGCTGTGACCAGCGGGGCCGAGCAGAGCGTTGCCGTCATCCTCTCGTCGCTGCCCAGGGCGCATGACGAGATGCGGGGTCTTGCCGAGCGGGTCGACGCCGCGGGCCTGCAGGCCGCCCAGGCGGCCGCGGCCCTCGACATCCAGCTCAGCGTGCTCGCCGATCGCGGCCGCGAGGCCGACCGGATCGCCGGCGGTGCCGCCGAGCGGCTCGCCGCGCATATCTCCCGCATGGAAGCGACCAGCGAAGCCGCCAGCAGCCGGCTGGAGCAGGTTACCGACCAGATGTCCGCGCAAGTGGACGCGGTGCTCGATCGCGCCGCCGCCGCGGTCGACCAGTCGCGCCAGGGCATCGCCGCGCAGGGCGATGCGATGCTGGCGATGCTGGGTGCCAACCAGGCCGCGCTCGAACGCGCAAGCGAGGACAGCAGCGCCTTGATGGCGCAGCGGATGGCGATGATCGAGGATGCCATCATCCGCATCTCCGCGCGGTTGAGCGAGGAGCAGCGCCGCAGCGACGCGTTGTTCGCCCGCCTCTCCGACGGCGCGACAGCGTTCGACCAGGAGCTGGAGGTGCTTCATGCCGCCGGCACGCGTCGCACCGAAGCGCTGGCAAGCGCGATCCACGGCCTGCACCAGTCGATGGACGGCATGACCGAATCGATGCGTACGGGCGAAACCACAGCGCGCGGCGTGATCGCTACCGGCGAGGAGCTGCTGACGGCACTCGACGCCGCCGCCCGCGAACTGGACGAAACCATGCCCGGTGCGCTCGAACGGCTCGATGCGCGGATCGACGCGACCCGCAAGCGCATTGCCGCCTCCAAGCCGGAACTGCTCGGGCTCGTCACCGCAGCCGAGGCGACGCATGACGCGGTGGAAGGCATCGCCAGCTCGGTCACCCGGCAACAGGCAGCCCTGGAGCGCGGCCGCGCCGCCCTGGCGGAGACGCTGGCCACGGCCGCGGAACAGGCCGAGACGCTCAGCCGGGCAGTGGACGGCGCGATCGAACATGCGAACAGCTTCACGCGCGAAGCGGCGCCCGAGCTGCTCGAGACCCTGTTGCGGGTGCGGGACAGCGCCAACAAGGCGGCCGATCATGCGCGCGAAGCCATCGACGGCATCGTGCCGGCCGTCGATCGCGTGCTGCAGGATGCGACCGACACCGCGATCGAGCGGGCAGTCGAGATTTCCGTTCGCCAGCAGGTCGACACCCTTTCCCGAGCGGCCGATGCGGCCATCGGCGCTGCGGCGCGTGCGGCCGAGCATCTTCGGGCCCAGATGACCGTGCTGGAAGACGCCAACCGCCTCGCCGAAGCGCGCATCGCCGAGGCGCAGGACGCGCAGGAACGCGCCGAAAGCGACGGCTTCGCGCATCGCATGGCGCTGCTGATCGACGCCCTGCACTCTACCTCGATCGACATCGCCAAGACCTTCTCGACCGAAGTGACCGACGGGGCCTGGGGCGCCTATCTGAAGGGCGATCGCGGGGTGTTCACCCGGCGCGCTGTTCGGCTACTGGCCCCGCACGAAGCGCGCGAGATCCACCGGCTCTACGAGCACGACGACACGTTCCGCGACAACGTCCACCGCTATGTCCATGATTTCGAGACCATGCTGCGCCAGGTTCTCGGCCTGCGGGAAGGCAATCCCCTGGCGGTGACCCTGCTCTCCTCGGATGCGGGCAAGCTCTATGTGGCGCTGGCCCAGGCGATCGAACGCCTGCGCAGCTGACCTGTCACCGCGTCGGCGGGCGGCGGGTCGATTCGCGGACGATCAGGGTCGAGGGCAGCACCACCGGTTCGGCCGATGCCGCTGCACGGCCGGCGCACGCGTCGATGATCCGTTCCACCGCCTTGGCCGTGATATCGGCGATCGGCTGGGAGATGGCGGTGAAGGCCGGGGTCGCGAACCGCACGATCGGCGTATCGTCGAAGCTGATCAGCGATACGTCCTCGGGCACGCTCAGTCCCCGCCCCCGCACTGCCGCCAGCGTCGCCAAGGCAGTCTGGTCGTTGGCGGCGATCACCGCCGTCACCTCGGCACGGTCGAACAGGGTTCGCGCGGCGACCAGCCCCATGTCGTAGGAGAAATCCCCCTTCTCCAGCAGTCCCTCGGAGGAGAGCCCCGCCGCCGCCATCGCCGCACGCCAGCCTTCGACCCGCCATGCGCTTAGCTCATATTCGTCGGGTCCCGCGATGAAGCCGATGCGGCGATGGCCAAGCGCCAGCAGATGCTCGGTCGCCAGCCGCGCGCTGCCGCGATCATCCTGCACCAGCATATGCCCCGGCCCCTCGGCAACCGACCCGATCCGTGCGATCTCGATGCCCTTGTCGGCAAGCAGGCGCAGGATCACGGGGTTCTGCGAATGCGGCGGGGTAAGGATCGCCCCGTCCGGCTGAAGCGCGGCGATCGCGGCGCTGATCTCGCGCTCAATCTGGTCGCTCTGGGTGTCGACCAGTTCGACGATCATGCGATAGCCGTGCGCCGCACAGGCCAGCATGCCGCCCAGCAGCATCTGGTCCACCCAATCGCGCCCCTCGCGCGCGCGCCAATCGGCGATGGTCCGCTCCCGATCGTTCAGCGCCAGGATCAGGTAGGAGCGCGATCCGCTCATCCGCTGTGCCGCGAGGGACGGTACATAGCCGAGCTTGGCGATCGATGCCTGCACCCGGTGGAGCATCTCCGGCCGCACGCCGGGCTCCTTGTTGATGACCCGGCTCACCGTCTGCAGCGAGACACCGGCATCGGCCGCGACATGGCGAATCGTCACGGACTGGCGCCTACGAGACATGCGAATTCCTCTCCTGCATCTTCTTTGCTCAGCGGTTCAATTGCCGCAACAGATAGGCGCGCAGCTGCCCTGCGGTTTCGGGTGTCAGGGGATCGAGAATGCCCCGCCCGCCCTGCGGGATGTGCGCGGTCACCTCGTCGCCGGGGTCGAAGACATAATGATCGAAGACGCTGCGCCAATGCGCGCGTTCGGCGGGCGGAAGGTCCCGGATCGCGAGCAGCGCCGCCAGCAACGCATCGTGCGGCTCGGCGAGCCAGACCGCGCGTGTACGCCACCAATAGTTGATCATGACGTTGAATTGGTCGAGCGCCTCGACATGGTGCCACCACAGGCTGGGGATGCGCAGCGCATCGCCCGGCGCCAGCACCACCGTCCGGGCGTGGCGGAGCGCTTCGCGAAATCGCGGAAAGCGCGAAAAATCGGGCGCGTGAAAGTCGACCATGCTGATCGCGCGGCCGCCGGGCGTGTTGTCGAGCGGCCCGGGATAGAGATTGGCGAACTGGTCCGGCGGGAACAGCGTGAAGCGGCGATGCCCCACCGCGGTGCAGACGAGGTTGTCCGGCTCGTCGCAATGCGCCGCGACGCGGGTAGCGGTGCCGATCCAGATCGTCGCGGCCAGCCCTTGGCGGGGGGTGAGCGGCACCCGGTTCGCCTCGGCCAGCCCGGGGAAGAAGCGCGGCACATCGGTTGAGGCGATGTAGCGCAGCGGTGCATCCGCCTGCCCTTCGTCCGCTTCCATCGCCGCAAGGATGGCATCGATGCGGCCGCGGCGGGTACGGTGGTTCATCGCCATGTCGGCATCGTAGAAGATGCGGGCGCCGGCCCCGGGCACTCCTTCGGCATAAGTGCAATCGGTGTCGCGGGCGAAGCCGGCGAGATAGGCGCGCGCCACTGTCGCACCCTTCACGCCCGCTGCGACGAGCGGCCAGTCGGCCACGAGGCCGCGAACCACGAAGGGATTGTCGCTGCGCGTCAGCGCCGCGTCGAGCGCCCAGCAGTCCGCAACCGCGATCTCCGCCACCGGCCGCAGCCCGTCGAACAGATCGGCCGGATCAGGCATCGGCTGTCCCGCGCTGCTGCCGGGCGATCAGCGGCGCCAGGTTCGCGAGCGATGCCAGTGCCATGGTGATCGGCAGAAGATGCCCGTCCCGATGCAAATCGCCGAGCGCCTGCCCGTCGAGCGCGGCGAAACGCTCCTCATGGATACCGTGGAAGTCGACGATCTGCCGGGCATTCCCCGCGCCATCGTCGAAGCGGATCGACACCGGCTCGATCAGGTCATGTCGTTCGAGCGCGTCGAAGAAATCGGGTGCGGCGCGATAGCCGCGGTCAAGCCTGCCCAGCCCGTCGAGCACGGCAGCCAGATAGTTGCTCGGTACATCGCCGGCGTCGAACAACGGGGAAGCGGCGTCATAGCCCGCTGCGCCCGGCACCAGCACGCGCGGGCTAGCGGCATCGAGGTGCAGTTGCGGCACCTCGCCTCCAGCCGGTGGCGGGCCGATCAGGAACGGCCGGGTCGCCATCGCCAGCGGCAGATACGGCGCATCCCAGCGGTCCCCGTCGAGATAGAGATTGTCCTCCGGCGCGAAGCCGAACAGGGCCACCGCCTGGAAGCCGTCGCGGGCAGCGTTGCGCTGGAACAGAATCGGATAGGCATTCTGCACCTGGCGGAACTCGTCCGGCACGACGAGACAGAGCTGGACAGCGTCGCCAAGCGCGGCTCCCCGGCGCCGGTCGATCCGGATCGCGCGATGCGCCTCCGCGGTCACGAGCTGGTGATCGGTCATGCGAAGTCCCCCTTGCCCCACCGGCGGCGTTGGCACGTCGCGCGGCGGGGCGGAAGGGCCTTGGGGTATAGTCTCCCCAAGGCCGGTATCGTCAGAAACGGTAGCGCAAGCCCACCGTGTAGCGGGCATAGCCCGGCGCGGTGACGGTCACGTAACGATCCGTCCGCTGGTGCGCACGCCGTCCCTGGCCGGTGAGATTGATGCCCTCGAAGAACAGCGAGGTGCGCGGCCGCACTTCCCAGCTCGCGCTGGCGTCGATCTGGCCATAGGCTTCGGTGTAGCTCGGATTGGATCCCGCACCCGACAGGAACTCCGCGCGCCAGTTATACGCGACACGCGCCTGGATACCGTTCTTGTCGTAATAGCCGATGACGTTCGCCGTGTCGCTCAGGCCTACCAGTGCAAACTGGTTCACCGTTGCGGGCACGTTGTTCTTGTAGTGCACGTCGCCGTCGACGATCGTGTAGTTGAGGATCATCCCCAGGCCGGTGTCCCAGAAGCCGTGCTGGATGGCGAATTCCCAGCCGTGCACGTTGGCGGTCTGATCGTTGTTGACCGGCGTGTTGACGGTGAACTGCACCGGCGCGTCCTCCGGCAGGCCCAGAATGTCGCCGGTATAGGCGCCCGGGGTACCGCCGGTGATCACCACCGAGTTCGGATAATTCTTGAAGATGTACTGGCGGATGTCGTTCGACGTCGCCGCCGCGCCGAGCGCCGCCACGGCCGCGCGATACCGGGGGCCATCCGCCGGGTTGGTCAGGCCGAATACCGGACGCTTTACCTGGCCGGTACCGATGAAGTTCACCACCGACTTGTGGAAATAGCCGACCGAAATGTAGCTCTCGGGCTGGTAGTACCACTCGGCGGAGAAATCGATGTTCTTCGACTTGTACGGCAGCAGGCCCGGATTGCCCTGGCTGCCGGTGCCGCCGTCGACCCGGAACAGCGAATCGATCGTCTGGCCGCCCTGCAGGCTGCCATAGTCGGCCCGCGCGATGGTGTGGCCGTAGGACGCACGCAGCTTGACGTTCTTGAGCGGCGAGATGTCGAAGTCGAACGACGGCAGCCAGTTCTGATAGGCGCCGCTGAGCGTCGTGTAATCGCTCTTGCCCGAATAAACGACGTTGAGTTCGTTCGCCGAGACCCATTTGGTGCCGGTCGCCACCGGTACCAGCGCGGCGCTGTCGACCCAGGTCTTCTCATAGCGTAGGCCGGCATAGAAATGTGCCGGACGACCGAAGGCGTCGAACTTCACATTCGCCTGGAGATACGGCGCGAGCGTCTTTTCCTGGATGTTCCGATCGACCGTATATCGCGCCAGGCACGTGTCGGGCCCGAGCGGCGTGCCGCTCTGCGGCTTGGAGCACATCTTGTAGAGGTTCTCCAGCGAGCCGACGAGGCTCTCGAAGTTCTTCGTGAAGATCTTCTGGATGAGCAGGCTGCCGTCGGTCTTCAGGCCCGGATATTTGTCCGGAATGGTCGCGATCGAGAAGAGGCTGTCCGGCAGGTCGGACGCCGGACCCGCGCCGCCCCAGGTATTGTTCTGCAGATAGCCATAGGCGGAGCGCACCTTGTTATCGACATAGGAGATGCCGAAGTCGACACTGTCGAGCAGCCCGCCATGTTCGTAACGGCCCTTGAACTGGACCTGGTTGATCCGGTCGCGGAACAGGCCGTTGCGGAAGGAATTGCCGGTCGCCTGGATGCGCGAGGCGTCGAGGAGATCGATGCCCGGCTGCATCTGGATCGACAGCACCGGCATGTAATGGGTGAAATCAATCGTCTGGCTGGCCGCACCGAAGATGGCGGTGCTGACCGACGTGCTGGTACCGTATTTGTTGGTCGGCGCAGAACGCGCAAGGGAATGATGGCCGTCCACCTCGAACGAGAAGGCACCCTCCGGCTTCCACTGCAGATTGCCCCCGATCGAATTGTTTTCGCTCTGGTTGGCGCTCAGGTTGCTGACGTAGGAGACGTCCTTGCCCTCGCTCGCCTTGAACCGCTCGGTGTAGAAGATCGGGCTCGCCACCGCGCCGCCGGTCCAGCTGCTGACCGTGTCGTTGTTGTTGAAATAGACGCCGATGCTGTTGCTGCGCACGGTCACCCGGTTGCGCGAATAGGTGTAGTCGATCGTGCCGGTCAGCGCGTCGGACGGTTTGAACTGCAGCACCGCCTGGCCGTTGATCCGCTCGCGCTCGATGTCGTTGATGCCGATCCCGGCATTCTGCGGCACGGTATAGATCTGATCACCGGTCGGGCGGTTGGTGATATTGGCGTAGCGCGGATCGCCCGGCTGGGCGAGCTCGCCCGCCTTGTCGGATCCGGTGCGGCCGTTCTTCCAGCCGACATAGGCCTCGTTGTTGCCCGCCTTGCGCTTTTGGTAGGTGCCCGTGAGCAGGATGCCGATGCGATCGTCGAGGAAGCTGTCGCTGACGATGCCGGAGACCTCGGGGGTGATCGGCGTGGTGCGCTTGTTGCCCGAGCTGTCGTACATGCCCGAGACGGCGACGCTGCCGTGCAGACCCGGCTTGTCGAGCGGCCGCGGCGTACGAATGTTGATCGTGGAGCCGATGCCGCCGGACTCGATATCGGCCCTGCCGGTCTTGTAGACCTCGACCACGGCGATGCCGTCGGACGAAAGATTGGCGAAGTCGAACAGGCGCGAGGTCGGCGCGGTTGCGCCGCCGTCGAGCGTCGACGTGGGCATCTGGCGGCCGCTGAGTGTCACCAGGTTGTAGTTGGGGCCGAAGCCACGCACGGTAACCGTCGAACCCTCGCCGATCGAGCGGTCGATCGAGACGCCGGTGATGCGCTGAAGCGATTCGGCGAGATTGGTGTCCGGAAACTTGCCCATGTCCTCTGCGGTGATGCCGTCGACCACGCCCTGTGCATCCCGCTTCAGCGCAAGCGATTCGCGCAGGGATGCGCGAATGCCCCCGGTCACGACGATATCGCCATTGGCTTCCACCTCGGGCGCGCCGGTCGCATCCTGCGCCGCAGCGATCCCCGGCATCGCCAGCAGCGCCAGGGACGAGATCCCCGCACGCCAAAGCGTCGACTTCCCTGCATGTTCACGTGTCATATCGGCTCCCCGCAATGTGCATGAATCATGGAATGCCATGATGTGAACGTTCACATACAAACATTCGTATCGGGGTCAACAAGTCACATTTTCGTAGCATTTAGCGCTGATATCGTTCTCTAAACTGTCATTATTTGTGGCGATGGACGCACAACGCGCCGCAAGCCTCCTGCCGCCCCGAATAGGTAGGAACGACGTTGGCATGGCGGGCTGAAAGCCGTATCCGCAGGCGCGCATGATCGCGCCGACGCCCCCCGTAACAACCGAGAGCGCCGCGCGGAACTGGCGCTTCCTGCTGCTTTTCGCGCTCGCGAACGCGGGCGGCACCATCGGGTATCTCCCGCTGTTCACGGTATTCCTGCCGATCAAGGTGGAAGCCGTCGCCGGCGCGGATCGACTGAACCTGTTCACATTGGTCGCCGCCATCGGAACGATCGCCGCCATCGCAGCCAATATCGGCTTCGGCTGGCTGAGCGACCGGTCGCACCTGCGCGGCCGGGGCCGACGAGGCTGGTTGCTGCTCGGTATCGTCGGGCTGGCTGTCGCCTATGCGCTGTTCGCCCGCGCACAATCGCCGGTGGGGGTGCTGATCGCCGTCGTGGCCGTGCAATGCGCCGCCAATGCCGTGCTTGCGCCGTTGCTCGCGCTGATGGCGGACGAAATACCAGACGCGCAAAAGGGCTTTACCGGCGGCCTGCTTGCCCTGGCCAATCCGATCGGCGCGGCCACCGCCTGGGCGTTGGTGAAGCTGCCGGGGATGACCGAAACCGGGCGGCTCGGCCTGCTCTCGCTCGCGATCGCGCTTCTGATCGCGCCGCTCGCCTTCTCCGCCGCGCGCAGGCTCCCTTCCCAGCCCCCGCCCCTCGCCCGCAGCCTGGCGCGCCGCAACCTGGCTGCCGCCTGGGTCGCGCGACTCCTGCTTCAGGCGGCGGGCAACGGGCTGACCCTCTACCTATATTATTATTTCGCCGACCTCCCGCCCCGGCAGAATGCTGCCGAAGCAGCGGACTTTGTCGGGCGCACGCTGGTCCTCGCATATCTGCTGCCGCTGCCCTGCACCTTGCTGCTCGGCAGGCTTTCCGACCGGATGGCGCGGCGAAAGCCGTTCCTGCTGGGCGCCGCCGCAGTCACCGCCGGCGGCCTGCTGGTGATGGGACTTGCAGATGCCCGGCCGATCGCGGTGGCAGGGTTCCTGATCTATGCCGTCGGCGCGCAGCTGTTCATGGCGCTGCATGGCGCCTTCTGGATGCAGGAATTGCCGAGCGAACGGCATCGGGGGCGCGATCTCGGCATTCTGAACCTCACCAACACGCTGCCCGCGCTGGTCGGCACCGGCATCGCCTGGATCGTCGCAACCCCGGGGAGCTTCGCGCCCTTGCTGTTCCTGTTGTCCGGCCTCACCCTTGCCGGCGGGCTGGTGATGCTCAGCGTGCGGGAACCATCCGCCGGTGCTCAGGGATAAGCGAGCAACCGCTGCATCGAAGCACCGGGCCGCGCTGCCGGGCCCTTGTCATTGACCAGATGCTCGATCGTACCCACCCCGCCGCCCAGCGACATGGTGGTCACATGCCGAAAGCGCACGCCCGGCCGCCCCGGCGCCTCGATCGCGCTTTCCAGCACAATCTGCGGGTTGGTGCGGAAATAGACATAGATGCCCAGCGCCACAGCCTCATGCTCGCGCACCCGGTCGTCCACCTTATAGGCGGCCCAGCCGCGCGTCGCGCCGGCCATCCAGGCGGACTGGACGGGCGGGTCGTACGGCAGCTCGTTCTGGTAGAAATAGGTCCGCCCGCGTTCGCCGCGCCACCAGGTCTGGTAGCGCTGGAAATGCTCGACGAACAGCGCATAGGCCGTCACGTCGTCGCCGTTGACGACCAGTCCGTGATCGCCGGTGCTCTCGTCCCAGCCAACGTGAACGCGGGTGCCGTCGACATCGCCGTGATCCGCACGCCAGATCCACAGATGGTCGGCAAGAACGTGGTGGCCGTTGATCTCCAGGCACGTCTCGACCTTGCCTGTCTCGACGCCGCCGACACGGAAGAACAGGTCCGCCAGCAGCACGGGGTTGTGGCGGTGATCGCCCGCACAGCCGCGCGGCCCGACCTGCATCAGCACCGGCGAGCGCTCGGCACCCGCGTCGATCATCAGGCCTGCGACCGTGACGCCGGGAACATCGTCCACTTCCAGCACCGCCGTGCCCGCCACTGCCTGCAACGTTGCCAGGCCGATACCGAGCAGCACGCGATTGGCGCTCCGCACCCGGATCGGCGCATCAAGCCGGTAGACGCCGGGCGTGAACAGCAGATGCTGCCCCCGATCCAGCGCGGCGTTGAGCGTCGCCGCATCCATGTCCGGTCGCGCAAGGAAGAAATGGGCGAGCGGCACGGCACTTCCGCTCGTGCCGCGCTCTCCCCAGCTGGGTCCTACGCCGTCACGGCGGAGCGCGGGCATGAAGACGGACCAATGGCCCGCCCCGTCCACCTGCAGGAACGGTTTTTCCCGCAGCAGCGGCACGCGCAGCAAGCTCGTCACCGCAGGATGCGGGAAACTTGTCGCCGGCGCACCGTCAACGCCCTGGAACATCATGTTCCAGTTCACGCCCCGCCAGCCGCCGATCCGGCTGCTGCGGCTATACCATTGCTGCTGGCTACCGGCGCGGATCACGCCCTCGATCCGGCAATCGGCGAGGAAGCCGCCGCTTGAAGACCCACCATCGTCGAGCAGCAGATCGCCGAACATCTGGATGCGCCGATACGGCGCTGCCTGCGATACGGCCCAACGATTCCACCCTTCCGGTGGGCGCACCGTCAGGTTTTCCGCACCGCGCCAGAAATTGGCCAGCGCATCGCCCTTCAGCCACTCCGCATCGACGCGGACAGGGCCGTCGATCGTCACGTCCCCGGGCATTTCGCCAAGCCCCAGCACCTGGGTGAAAAAGCCCACCCGCACATCGACCGCGTACCGCCCGGGCCGGAACAGAATAGCAAAGCGCCGGTCCGTGAAATGCGCCGCCTCCTGCTGCGCGAAGATCGCATCGATCCGCGCCTGGATCGCCGGCGCGGGCATCGAAGGATCGATTACCAGCACGTTCGGCCCGAAATCGGGCACCATTTCCGGCTCCATCCGCACCTCCGCATCCGCCGTCAGCGGCGCCCCCGAAGCGATTGCCGCCGCGATAAGCCCGATGTCGCCCACACGACGGACCGCCGCGCGCCGGCCTGCATCGGGGGGACCGCCCCGCTCCCTGTCGTTCAACCAGCGTCCCCGTCAGGCGAAATCGAGCTGGGCCCGGCCATGCGACACGATAGCGGTGCGCGCCGTCTTCACCGGCGCGCCCGGATCGGTCACCTGATCCACCGTGCGGAACCGCGCCTGCCACTCATTCCGCGTGACCTCGCACAGCAGATAGCCGCGGCGGTCGTTCATATATTTGAGGTAGGGATTGTGCCCGAGAATCTTGTCGCTGCCCGCCCGCACGTCGGCGCCGTCGCCGCCCGAGCTGATCGAGGTGGAGACGAACTCCACCGCCACCGCCTCGCCCTGCCCGCCGCGGGTGCGCAGCTCGCCGGCATAGTTCTGGTGCTCGTCGCCGGTCAGCACCACGACGTTGCCGTGGCCGGCGAATTTCGAGAACAGCCGCTCGCGGGGGCGATCATAGCCGCCCCAACTGTCCATGTTGCGGATCGGCGCCGGCTCGTCGCCCATGCGGCGATCGAGCGGCATCATCATCACCTGCTGGGCGACGGCGTTCCAGCGTGCCTTGCCCTCGGCGAGATTGCGGCCGAGCCATGCTTCCTGGGTGCTGCCCAGCACCTGCGCATCGGCGGCATCCCAGCCCGCGCACTTCGCCTTGAACCCGTCGTCGCAGGGCTGGTCGGTGCGGAACTGGCGGGTGTCTAGCAGGTGCAGGTCGAGCAGGTCGCCGAAACGGGCGCGGCGATAGGCCTGAATCGAATCGCCCTTGGGGATCGAGGTGCTGCGCACCGGCATATGCTCGTACCAGGCCTGGAAGGCGGCGGCGCGGCGGAGCAGGAAGGCCTCGGGCGGCGTGCCGTTCTGGTCGCGGTCGCCGACCCAGTTGTTCTGGATCTCATGATCGTCGAAGGTCGCGTACCAGCCGGTCGCGGCATGCGCGGCCTGAAGGTCCGGGTCGGTCTTGTACTGGGCATAGCGGCGGCGATAATCGTCGAGGCTGAACGGCTCCTCCCCGACATGCGCGCGGATGAACTTCCTGGGATTGCCGCCATAATCGAACGCCACCGGGCTTGCGCGGCCCTCGTAGATGTAATCGCCATAGTGAAAGAGGAAGTCGGCCTCTTCGCGCGCGGCATGGGCATAGGCGGTGTACAGCCCCTGCTCGTAATGCTGGCACCCGGCGACAAGGAACCGCGCCTTCTCCACCGACGCGCCGGCAGCGGGCAGCGTCTTGACCCGGCCACGCATCGAGCGTTCGCGGCCGCAGATGAAGCGATACCAATAGGGCCGATCGGGCTGGAGCCCCGCCACCTCGACATGCACCGAATGGCCCAGTTCGGGCCGGGCCAGTGCTTCGCCCTTCGCGGCGACCGTCTTGAAGCCGGGGTCGGCGCCGACTTCCCATTCCACAGCGATGGGCGCCATCGGCATGCCGCCATGCGGCTCCAGCGGCTCGGGTGCGAGCCGCGTCCACAACACAAACCCGTCCGCGGACGCGTCGCCGGCCGCGATGCCCAGCGTGAAGGGATAGGCCCGGAATATCTGCTGGGCGCGCAGGATGCCCGGCGTGCCCAGCACCAGCAGCGATCCTGCAGCCCCCAGCAACAGTTCGCGTCGTGTCGTGTGCATCCTTTGTCTCCCTCGCGCCGTGCGGCAGGCGCCCGCTTCCATCACTGGAGGGATGCAAACCGCATTTGCAGCGCATGGCAAGCGAAGATGACAGAAATGTGAACGTTCACATAATGACGGCGAAATGCGGAGCTAGCGTCGTTATTTCCCGCCGTCGCGCGCTGCTGGCGCGGGTGAGCCGGTAGCGGACCGCCGTCACGACCTTGTCGTCGCAACAGGGCGACTGGTTGAGCCGCTCGAGTTCGTCAAGCTCGGCGCGCATCTGGGTGTGGTGGCGGCGCAGGTCTTCCATCCGGCTCTTATAGGCGGCCGGACACGCCTGTATCTCAACAAAAGCTTGTTTTGCTGATGCTTACTGCGTCCAGTCGAGCATGTCGGCCGTCACCCAGCCATAGACATAGTTGAGGTAGAACGCAGCGAACAGCACCGCCGAAAGGATGGTGGTGCGCACCACGATCTTGGTCGGGTTGAAGCTGTGCGGCGCGCTCGGCGCCTGGCCGGGGACGAGCGGCACGCCCGCCTCCTCGCTGGTCCGCACCCCGAAGGGCAGCACGAAGAACACCGACATCGCCCAGAAGAGCGTATAGATCGCGAGCGCCGACTGCCACTTCATGGGGAGAGGTTACGCCTCGATCAGCAGCACGTCCACTACCGGCTTCTTGCCGGTGAAGCGCACCGCGACCCGCCGTACCGCAAGGCGCAGCGACTCACGCAGCTTCTCGCGATCACGCCAGTCTTTCCTGACTGCCTCGGCGGCGGCCTCGGCAGCGGCCTCGATCAGGTCCTCGCGGTCCTCTTCCACCGGCACGCCCTGGACGCGGATCTGCGGCGCGCCAAGCAGCTTGCCCTTGCGATCGATCGCCACCGCGACCGACATCTGGCCGTACAGCGCGATCCGCCGCCGCTCGCCCATCGTCGCGCCATCGGCAGGCAGGATTACGTCGCCATCGAGCACCAACCGGCCAACCGGCGCATGGCCGATCTTCGCGGGGCCGTCCGGCGCGAGGCGGATGATTTCGCCATTCTGTTGCTTCACTGCCTTGGGTACACCCTGCTCCAGCGCGAAGCGGGCCTGCTCGTGCATGTGGCGGATCTCGCCGTGCACCGGCACGATGATCTCGGGCCGTATCCACTTGTACATCTCGGCCAGTTCGGGCCGCCCCGGGTGCCCCGAGACGTGGACGAACGCCTGACGATCGGTGATGATGTCGACGCCCTTGTCGGCGAGCGTGTTCATGATCTTGCCGATCGCGATCTCGTTGCCCGGGATCTGGCGCGAGGAAAACACCACCAGGTCGCCCTGATGGAGCTTGAGCACATGGCTGCCCTCGGCGATGCGGTTGAGCGCGGCGCGCGGCTCACCCTGGCCGCCGGTGGCGACGATCAGGACGCGCGAAGCAGGCAGCGTCATCGCCTTGTCGAAGTCGATCAGTTCGGGGAAGTCGCGCAGATAGCCGGTCGCCTTGGCGACGCGGATGATCCGATCCAGCGAACGTCCGGCGACGCAAAGCTCGCGCCCGGTGTCGCGCGCCACATCGCCCAGCGTTTGCAGCCGCGCCGCGTTCGAAGCGAAAGTGGTAACGAGCACGCGCCCCTTCGCGGCCGCGACCACCTGGTCAAGCCCGGTGCGCACGTCCGCTTCCGAGCCCGAGGCTTCGGGGTTGAACACGTTGGTCGAGTCGCACACCAGCGCGAGCACGCCCTTGTCGCCGATCGCCGTCAGTTCCTCGGCCGTCGCCGAACCGCCCAGCGACGGCGCCTCGTCGAGTTTCCAGTCGCCGGTGTGGAACACCTTGCCGTACGGCGTCTCGATCAACACCGCATTGCCCTCGGGGATCGAGTGGGCGAGCGGCGTGTAGGTGATCGTGAACGGGCCGATGTCGAACGGACCCTCTTCCTTGACCACGTTGAGCTCGATCCGGTCCTCGATGCCTTCCTCGGCCAGCTTGCCGTGGATCAGGCCCGCGGTGAACGGCGTCGCATAGAGCGGTACGCCGAGATCGGCCGCGAGATAGGGCAGCGCACCGATATGGTCCTCATGCCCGTGCGTCAGCACGATGCCGAGCAGGTCGTCGACCCGGTCCTCGATGAACTGGAGGTCGGGCAGGATCACGTCGATGCCCGGGTAGCTGGCATCGCCGAAGGTGATGCCGCAATCGACCATCACCCATTTGCCCTCGCAGCCATAGAGATTGACGTTCATGCCAATCTCGCCCGAGCCGCCAAGGGCCAGGAAGAGCAGTTCGTTTCTTGGGGTCACTTAATTTCCTTGCTGGCTGCGTTCCCACAGCATCGCCAAGCCCTGAATGGTAAGATCGGGCTCGATCGTATCGAACACCGATGTATGCTTTTCGAAGAGAATCGCCAGCCCACCCGTCGCAATAACCTTGGACGGGCGCCCCACCTCGGCCTTGAGCCGCGCGACCAGCCCCTCGATCATCGCGATATAGCCCCAATAAATGCCGATATGCATCTGATCGACCGTGTTGCGGCCGACCACGCTGGCGGTCTCGGGTGCGGAAATGGCGATCCGGGGAAGCTTGGCGGCGGCCGTTACCAGCGCGTCCAGCGACAGGTTGATGCCCGGCGCGATGATCCCGCCCTTGTACGCCCCGCGATAGTCGACGACATCGAAGGTGGTGGCGGTGCCGAAGTCGATGATCAGCAGGTCGCCTTCGTGACGTGCATGCCCGGCAAGCACGTTGAGCGCGCGATCGGCACCCAGGTTCTGCGGCTCGTCCACGTCCAGCGGAAAGCCCCATTCGGCGCTGCCCTTGCCCGCGATCACCGCTTCGGTCTTGAAATATTTGCTGGCGAGCACCTGAAGATTGTGGAGCGCGCGGGGCACGACGGTGCCGATGATCACCCCGGTCACCGCGCCTCGGTCAAACCCCTCCAGTGCCAGCAGCTGGCTGAGCCAAACGGCATATTCGTCGGCGGTGCGGCGCGGGTCGGTGGCGATGCGCCAGCGCGCGCGGATCTCGCCGCCGTCGACCAGCGCGAACACGACATTGGTATTGCCGGCGTCGATCGCGAGCAGCATCGCCCTTCCCTCTTCTCGTTACAGCAGGAACACGTCGCCCGCGTGAATGGCACGGGTCGTCCCATCGGCCAAGCGCAGGATCAGCGCGCCGCTCGAATCCAGCCCCCCGAAAAGCCCGTCGAAGCTGGAGCCATCGGCGAGCCTGGCGGTGAGCGCCGTTCCCTCGGGATGCGCCTTGGCGAGCCAGCGCTCGCGCACCGGCCACATGCCCTCGCCCCGCCAGCGCTCCAGCCAGCGGCCGAAACTCTCGGCGAGCACCTCGGCAAAGATAGGGGGGGTGACGGCAACCCCATGTGCGGCGAGACTGGTCGCGGCACGGTCCAGCCCCTCGGGCGCTGCCGCCAGATTGACGCCGATGCCGACCGCGATCGCATCCCCTGCCCGCTCCAGCAGGATGCCCGAAAGCTTGGCGCCGCCGATCAGCAGGTCGTTCGGCCATTTGAGCATGGGCTCGATGCCGAACGCGCGCACCGCCTCTTCCAGGGCGACCGCCGACAGCAACGCCAGCGTTGCCGGCGAAGGGTCGGTCGGGCGTACCCGGACAAGCGTGGAAATGTAGAGATTGCCCGAGGGCGAAACCCAGGCACGCCCCTGCCGGCCCTTGCCGGCGGTCTGGCGTTCGGCCCGGAGCCACAGCCCTTCCCCGGCGCCCGAAAGCGCCAGGGAAAGGATGTCGGCATTGGTAGACCCCGTCTCGGCGACGGTCCGGATCACAGGGATCAGAACAGCGCCTTCGCCGCGACCAGCGACCAGGTGCCGAGCGCACCGAACACCAGCCAGCCGATCGGCGAGATGACGACCGCGCTGATCGCGATCAGGCCGCCTTCCACCAGGTCCGTCTTGCCGCCAAACGCAGGCGCCGGCTCGTCGAAGTACATCGTCTTGACGATCTTCAGGTAATAATAGGCACCGATCGTCGACGCCGCCGCACCGACGGCCGCGAACACCACCAGGCCCGAATGCATCGCCGCAATGAACACACCCAGCTTGGCGAAGAAGCCGAGCAGCGGCGGGATGCCGGCGAGGCTGAACATGAAGATCGCCATTGCCAGCGCCAGGCCCGGTCGCGTGCGCGACATGCCGGCCAGGCTCGCGATGGTCTCCACGGACTCGCCCTTCTCGTCCCGCATCTGCAGCACCACGAGGAAGCTGCCGATCGTCATCACGACGTAGATCGCCATGTAGACGAGCACGCTCGCCACGCCTTCCTCGCCGCCGGCGGCAAGGCCGATCAGCGCGAAGCCGACATTGTTGATCGACGAATAGGCAAGCAGGCGCTTGATGTTGGTCTGGCCGATGGCCGCCACGGCACCGAAGATGATCGACGCGAGCGAGGCGAAGATCACGATCTGGCGCCATTCGAAGATCGCCGGCCCCATCGCGTCAACCGCGACACGCACTGCCATCGCCACCGCAGCCACCTTCGGCGCGGACGCGAAGAAAATGGTGACCGGGGTCGGCGCGCCCTCATAGACGTCCGGCGTCCACATGTGGAACGGCACCGCCGAGATCTTGAAGGCAAGACCGGCGAACACGAACACCAGACCGAAGAGCAGACCGGTATGCTGGGGCGAGGCCAGGCCGGCATGATAGGCGCCAGCGATACCTTCGAACAGCGTCGTGCCGGCGAAACCGTACACCAGGCTGATGCCGTAGAGCAGGATGCCCGAGGCGAGCGCGCCCAGCACGAAATACTTCAGCCCGGCTTCCGCCGAACGCGTATCCCGACGCATGAAGCTGGCGAGGATATAGGCCGAAAGGCTCTGCAGCTCGAGGCCCACATACAGGCTCAGCAGATCGCCCGCCGAAACCATCATGCCCATGCCCACGGTCGAGAGCAGGATCAGCACCGGATATTCCGGACGCAGATCCTCACCCGAGGTGCGCTGAAAGAACTTCGGCGCGATCAGGATCGACACGGCTGCGGCGACATAGATCACCACCTTGGCGAAGGTCGCGAAGGCGTCGGCACGATAGAGGCCGCCGAACGCGATACCCCCGGTCGACGACGGGCCGGTAAGCGCAATGCCGGCGCCGGCGAGCAACGCCACCGAGGCCCAGCTCACCAGCTTGGTCGATGCCTGGCCACCCCAGGCGGCGACCAGCATCAGGACGATCGAGCCGACCGCGAGCACCAGCTCGGGCAGCGTCATGAGGAGTTGCATGGAATAGGACATCAGTGCGCCTCCCCGTGCGCGGAGGCTTCATGAGCGGGGGCCGCCTGCGGCGAACCCGGCGTGGGCTTGGAGTCGCTGATCGACAGGGTGTGCGCGGCGCTGTCGAGGCGCTGCGTCAGCCGCGCGACGTCGGCGCGCATCGGTGCGGTGAAGCTGGTCGGGTACACGCCCATCCACAGCACCACGGCGGCCAGCGCGACGAGCATCGCGACTTCGCGACCGTCGAGATCCGGCATCGCCTTCACATCGTCCTTGGTCAGGTCGCCCCACACCACCCGACGGAACAGGTAGAGCATATAGGCGGCGCCGAGGATGATGCCGGTGGTGCCGATCAGCGCGGTCCAGGTCGAGACCTGGTACACACCGGCGAGGCTGAAGAACTCGCCGACGAAGTTGCTGGTGCCCGGCAGGCCGATCGAGGCCATGGTGAACAGCAGGAACAGCACGGCGTAGCGCGGCATGTTGATCGCAAGGCCGCCGTACCGGTCGATCTCGCGGGTATGCAGGCGATCATAGATGATGCCGACGCACAGGAACAGCGCGCCCGAGACCACACCGTGGCCCAGCATCACCATCATCGCACCGTCGATACCGTTCGCGTTGAAGGCGAACAGGCCCATGGTGACGATCGCCATGTGCGCGACCGACGAATAGGCGATCAGCTTCTTCATGTCGCTCTGCACCAGCGCGACGAGCGAGGTGTAGACCACCGCGACGCAGGACAGCGCGAACACCAGCCACATGAACTGCACCGAAGCGACCGGGAACATCGGCAGCGAAAAGCGCAGGAAGCCGTAGCCGCCGAGCTTCAGCAGCACGCCCGCCAGGATGACCGAGCCTGCGGTCGGCGCCTGCACGTGCGCGTCGGGAAGCCAGGTGTGGACCGGCCACATCGGCATCTTCACCGCGAACGAGGCGAAGAAGGCCAGCCACAGCCAGGTCTGCCAGTTGGCCGGGAAGTCATGCGCCATCAGCACCGGGATCGAGGTCGTGCCGGTGTTCAGCACCATCGCGATCATCGCGATGAGCATCAGCAGCGAGCCGAGCAGCGTGTACAGGAAGAACTTGTACGACGCGTAGATGCGATTCACGCCGCCCCAGATGCCGATGATCAGGTACATCGGGATCAGGCCGCCTTCGAAGAAGACGTAGAACAGGAACAGGTCCTGCGCGGCGAAAGTGCCGATCATCAGCACTTCGGTCGCGAGGAACGCCGCCATATACTCGGGCACGCGCTTGGTGACCGAGAGCCAGCTGGCCCCGATGCAGATCGGCATCAGGAACAGCGAGAGCTCGATCAGCAGGAAGGCGAAGCCGTCGATGCCGAGCGCCCAGGAGAACTCGACGCCGCCCATCTTGAACAGCGTGACATGCTCGACGAACTGCCACTGCGGGGCACCGTCGCCATGCTGGAACTGGGTCCATAGCCAGGCACCGAGCGCCAGATTGGCGAGCGTCGCAAGGAGTGCCGTCCAGCGGGCGCCCTGGGCACCCACGAAGAGGCAGAGCACTGCGGCGACCGCAGGGATCGCTAGCAGGACGGAAAGGATCGGGAAGCCGGTCATTTTTCCATCACCCCGCAATGACCCAGGTGAGCGCGGCCGTGAGCCCGATCAGCATGACGAAGGCATAGGTGTAGAGATACCCCGATTGCAGCTTGACGGCGCCTACGCTGCCGATCTGCACCAGGCGCGCCGCGCCATTGGGGCCGAACCGGTCGATCGTCTGCTCGTCGCCGCGCTTCCAGAACAGCCGCCCGATGGCGAATGCGGGACGCACGAAGAGCAGATTGTAGAGCTCGTCGAAATACCACTTGTTGAGCAGGAACAGATACAGCGGACGCACCTGCTCGGCGAAGGCCGCCGGGAAGCCCGGCGAAACGATGTAGGCGAAGACCGCGGTGCCCAGGCCCAGCAGCATTGCCACCGTGGCCGAGAGCTTCACCCACACCGGCACCTCGTGCATCGCGTGCATCAGGTGCTCGTTGAAGGCCAGCGCGCCGTGCCAATAGGTCTCGCCCGCGGTCGGTTCGATGAACGCGCCGTGGAAGACGAAGCCTGCGGCAACCGCACCGATCGACAGCAGGATCAGCGGGATCAGCATGACCAGCGGGCTCTCGTGCGGGTGATAGCCCGCCGTGCCGTCGCCGTGATCGTGCGCATGATGATCGTCATGGCCGTGCGCGGCGTGCGCGTGCGCATGCTCGTCATGATGACCATGGCCGTGCGCGTCGTGCACTGCGTGCTGGATGTGCTCGGAAGCGGCCCAGCGCGGCTTGCCGTGGAAGGTCAGGAACACCACGCGCCACGAGTAGAAGCTCGTCAGCAGCGCGACGACCACGCCGACCCAGAACACGCCGGTGTTGCCCGAGGCGAACGCCGCCTCGATGATCGCGTCCTTCGAGTGGAAGCCGGCAAAGCCGAACGCCACCGGATTGCCGAACAGCGCGGGGATGCCGACGCCGGTGATCGCGAGCGTTCCCGCCATCATCGCCGTATAGGTCAGCGGGATCTTCTTCCAGAGGCCGCCATAGTAACGCATGTCCTGCTCGTGGTGCATCGCATGGATCACCGAGCCGGCACCGAGGAACAGCAGCGCCTTGAAGAAGGCGTGCGTGAACAGGTGGAACATCGCCGCGCCGTACGCGCCGACGCCTGCGGCGAAGAACATGTAGCCGAGCTGCGAACAGGTCGAATAGGCGATCACGCGCTTGATGTCGGTCTGCGTCGTCCCGACGGTGGCGGCGAAGAAGCAGGTTGCGGCACCGATCACCATCACGACGTGCATCGCGACCGCGCTCTGCTCGAACAGCGGCGACATGCGGCAGACCATGAACACGCCCGCGGTCACCATGGTGGCGGCGTGGATCAGCGCCGACACCGGGGTCGGGCCTTCCATCGCGTCCGGCAACCAGGTGTGCAGGCCGAGCTGGGCCGACTTGCCCATCGCGCCGACGAACAGCAGCAGGCAGAGCACGGTGATCGTGTCAAAGCGGTGGCCGAGGAAGCCGATCGTCGAACCGGCATGGTTCGGCGCCGCCGCCAGGATCGTCGGGATATCGACGGTGCCGAACACCAGGAACACGCCGAAGATGCCAAGCATGAAACCGAGGTCGCCGACGCGGTTGACCACGAAGGCCTTGATCGCGGCGGCATTGGCGCTCGGCTTGCGGAACCAGAAGCCGATCAGCAGGTAGGACGCGAGACCCACGCCTTCCCAGCCGAAGAACATCTGCACCAGGTTGTTCGCGGTCACGAGCATCAGCATCGCGAAGGTGAACAGGCTCAGGTACGCGAAGAAGCGCGGCTGGTCCGGCTCCTCGCTCATATAGCCCCAGCTATAGAGGTGGACGAGCGCCGAGACGCTGGTGACCACCACCAGCATCACCGCGGTCAGCGCGTCGACGCGCAGCTCCCAGGCGAAGCTCATCGTGCCCGAGGTCATCCAGTGCAGCACCGGGGTGACGGTCGGCGCGGCCGAGCCGCTGAGGTACGAGAGGAAGATCGGCCAGGAAAGACCGCACGCCACGAACAGCGCGCCCGTGGTGACGATCTTGGGCAGCGCGGCGCCGAACGACTTGTTCACGAGCCCCGCAACGGCTGCCGCGAGGAGCGGCAGGAATACGATGATCAGAATGGACGACATCAGCCCTTCATCCGATTGACGTCGTCGACCGAAATCGTGCCGCGACCGCGGAAATAGATGACCAGGATCGCAAGGCCGATCGCGGCCTCACCGGCGGCGACGGTCAGCACGAACATCGCGAACACCTGGCCCACCAGGTCGTGCAGGAACGACGAGAAGGCGACGAAATTGAGGTTCACGGCAAGCAGGATGAGCTCGATCGCCATCAGGATGACGATCAGGTTCTTCCGGTTCATGAAGATGCCGAGCACCCCCATGGTGAACAGGATCGCCGAGACGACCAGATAATGGGTTAGCGAGATCACAGCTCCATCCCCTGCCCGACCGCCGGGTTCATGTTACGGGTGGCATCCTTGGCGCGGCGGGCGTTCTGGCGCGCAATGTTCTGCGGCCGCACGTCGCTGCGCTTGCGGTAGGTCAGCACGATCGCACCGATCATCGCGACGAGCAGCACCAGACCGGCGCCTTCGAACACGAACAGGTAGCGCGTGTAGAGCAGCTGGCCGATCGCTTCGATGTTCGGCACGCCGTCTTCCACCGGCGCCAGACGACGCCCCAGTGCAAGCTTGCCAGCGCTCCAGGCACCGACCGCGACGATGATCTCGGCGACCAGCGCCAGCGCAAGCAACGCGCCGACAGCGGCGTACTTCATCACGCCCGCGCGGAGCTCGGTGAAGTCGATGTCGAGCATCATCACGACGAACAGGAAGAGCACCGCGACCGCGCCGACATAGACGATCACCAGCAGCATGGCGATGAATTCGGCGCCCACGAGCACCATCAGGCCCGCGGCATTGAAGAACGCCAGGATGAGCCAGAGGACGGAATGTACCGGGTTACGCGACAGGATCGTGCAGGCGCCGGAGACGCACACGATGATCGCGAACAGGTAAAAGGCGAGAAGCTGGATCACGGAATCGGATGGCCCCTTTGAATGGTGCGGCGCTTAACGGTACGGCGCGTCGGCGGCAAGGTTCGCCGCGATGGCGCGTTCCCAGCGATCGCCGTTCGCGAGCAGCTTATCCTTTTGATAAATCAGCTCTTCACGCGTTTCGGTGGAAAATTCGAAATTCGGCCCCTCGACGATCGCATCGACCGGGCACGCTTCCTGGCACAGGCCGCAATAGATGCACTTGGTCATGTCGATGTCGTAGCGCGTCGTGCGGCGGCTGCCGTCGTCGCGCGGTTCGGCCTCGATCGTGATCGCCAGAGCCGGGCACACCGCCTCGCACAGCTTGCACGCGATGCAGCGCTCTTCCCCATTGGGATAGCGACGCAGGGCATGTTCGCCGCGGAAGCGGGGCGAGAGCGGGTTCTTCTCGTACGGATAGTTGATCGTCGCCTTGGGCTTGAAGAAATACTTCAAGGTCAGGGCGTGCGCCTTCACGAACTCCCACAGAGTCCAGGTGCGGACGAAACTTGCGACGCTCATGCGGGCACTCCAACCCGGGTCAGCATGAGATACCCGGAAACGAGGAAGACGAAGAGAAGCGACAGCGGCAGGAAGATCTTCCAGCCCAGGCGCATCAGCTGGTCATAGCGATAGCGCGGGACGGTGGCCTTCACCCAGCTGAAGCAGAAGAAGAAGAACAGCATCTTGGCGAACAGCCAGAGAATGCCCGGCACGGCATAGAGCGGCGCCCAGTCGAACGGCGGGAGATAGCCGCCCCAGAACAGCGTCGCGTTGAGCGCGCACATCAGGATGACGTTTGCGTACTCGCCTAGCCAGTAGAGCGCGAAGGCCATCGACGAATATTCGGTCTGATAGCCCGCGACCAGCTCCGACTCCGCCTCGGTCAGATCGAACGGCGCGCGCTGCGTCTCGGCGAGCGACGAGATGAAGAACACGATCGCCATCGGGAAGAGCAGCGGGTTGATGAAGTTGCCGTTGACGAAGCCGTAATAGCCCTTCTGCGCCTCGACGATGCTGCCGAGGTTGAAGCTGCCCGCCCAGAGCACGACCGAGATGATGACGAAGCCGATCGAGACTTCGTAGCTCACCATCTGCGCCGCCGCGCGGATCGCCGAGTAGAACGGATATTTCGAGTTGGACGACCAGCCGGCGAGGATGATGCCGTACACGCCCAGCGACGAGGCCGCGAGTACATAGAGCAGGCCGACATTGATGTTCGACAGCGCGACGCCCGCCTGGAACGGCACCACCGCCCACACGATCAGCGCGACCGTGAAGGTGATGATCGGCGCGAGCAGGAACAGGCCCTTGTTCGCGCCCGAGGGCACGATGGTTTCCTGCAGGAACACCTTCAGGCCGTCGGCGAAGGACTGCATCAGGCCGAGCGGACCGACGACGTTCGGGCCGCGACGCAGCGCCATCGCCGCCCAGATCTTGCGATCGGCGTAGATGATCATCGCGACGGCCAGCATCACCGGCAGCGCGATGACGAGGATGTCGATAACCGTGGCGACGGTCCAGGCCAGCTCGTACGGCAGGCCGAGATAGGTGAACCAGGAGGTCATTCTGCGGCCTCTGCGAAGTCTTCGCCATGGAGAAGTTCGGCCGAGCAGCGCTGCATCGTCGGCGACGCACGGCAGATGGCGTTGGTGAGATAGAAGTCGGCGACCGGATAGGTCACCGGACCCGAAGCCTGGCTAGCCAGCGACGGCGGGTTCCATGCGAACGCGGCCAGACCTTCCTGGCCGAGCGCCGGAACCTCGCTCGCCATCCCTGCGCGCAGCTCGTCGAAGCTGTCGAACGGCAGCGTGCGGCCGAGCTTCTCGGAGAGCGCGCGCAGGATCGTCCAGTCCTCGCGCGCCTCGCCCGGTGCGAACACCGCGCGATCGGCGCGCTGCACGCGGCCTTCCAGGTTCACATAGGTGCCCGGCTTCTCGGCATAGGTGGCGCCCGGCAGGATCACATCGGCATGATGCGCGCCCTGGTCGCCATGATGGCCGATATAGACCTTGAAGCTATTGGCGAACTTCGAGAAGTCCACCTCGTCGGCGCCCAGGAAGAAGGCGAGCTTCGGCGCGGCCGCGACGATGTCGGCAATGCCGCCCTTCTGCGCATAGCCGAGCATCAGGCCGGCCATCCGCGCCGCCGCGGTGTGGACGACGTTGAAGCCGTTCCACGCCGCTTCGGTCTCGGTCGCGGCGCGCTGGAAGGCACCCGCGATCGCGAGCGCGGCGCCATGGCCGTTCTTGAGCGCGCCCGGGCCGAGGATCAGCGCCGGCTTCTTGGCATTATCGATCGCCTGGGCGAGATTTTCCGGCAGGCTGTTGAGCAGCCCCAGATCGTCGCCCAGCCACTCGACCTTGTAGGTCAGGTCGACCTGCGGCCCGATCGCGAACACCTTGGCGCCGCGCTTGATCGCCTTGCGCACGCGGGTGTTCACCAGCGGCGCTTCCCAGCGCAGGTTGGTGCCGACCAGCAGGATCGCATCGGCGTCTTCGAGCGCCGCGATGGTGGTGTTGAACGCCACCGCCGACAGGCTCGACGTGTCATAGGCCATGCCGGTCTGGCGGCCTTCGAGCAGGTCCGAACCGAACGCCTTCACCAGCGCCTTGGCGGCATACATGGTCTCGGCATCGAGAAGATCGCCGGCGATCGCCGCTACGCTCGAGCCGGCATTGGCGGCCACCGCTGCCACGGCGTCGAACGCTTCTTCCCAGGTCGCCGGGACCAGCTTGCCGTTCTTGCGGACGAACGGGCGGTCGAGACGGCGACGGACCAGCGCGTCGACATGGTAGCGGGTCTTGTCGTGCGCCCACTCCTCGTTCACGTCCTCGTTGATCCGCGGCAGGACGCGCATCACCTGGCGGCCGCGGCTGTCGAGGCGGATATTGGTGCCGACCGCGTCCATGACGTCGATCGACAGGTTCCGCTTGAGCTCCCAGGGGCGATATTCGAACGCAACCGGCTTGTGGGTCAGCGCGCCGACCGGGCACAGGTCCGCGACATTGCCCGAAAGCTCGCTCTTGAATGCCTTTTCGAGATAGGTCGTGATCTGCATGTTCTCGCCGCGATAGATCGCGCCGATATCCTCCACGCCGGCCACTTCCTCGCCGAAGCGGACGCAGCGGGTGCACTGGATGCAGCGGGTCATCACCGTCTTGATGATGGGGCCCATATATTTCTCGGTGACCGCGCGCTTGTTTTCCTCATAGCGCGACTGGCCACGACCATAGGCGACCGACTGGTCCTGCAGATCGCACTCGCCGCCCTGATCGCAGATCGGGCAATCGAGCGGGTGGTTGATCAGCAGAAATTCCATCACGCCTTCCCGCGCAGCCTTCACCATCGGGCTGTCGGTGCGGATCTCCTGCCCCTCGGCGGCCGGCAGCGCACAGCTGGCCTGCGGCTTGGGGGGCCCGGGCTTCACCTCGACCAGGCACATGCGGCAATTGCCGGCGATGCTCAGCCGTTCATGATAGCAGAAACGCGGAATCTCCTTGCCCGCGGCCTCGCAGGCCTGGAGCACGGTGGCGCCCTGCGGCACCTCGACTTCGATTCCGTCAACCTTGAGCTTGGGCATTACTCTGCCGCCTCTTGCATGGTTTCGATGCCGCCCGAACGGCGCTCGTTGATACGGCGCTCCATTTCCGGGCGGAAATGCTTGATCAGGCCCTGGATCGGCCACGCCGCCGCGTCGCCGAGCGCGCAGATGGTGTGGCCTTCGACCTGCTTGGTCACCTGGTGCAGCGTGTCGATCTCGCTGATGTCGGCGTCACCGGTGCGCAGCCGCTCCATCACGCGCCACATCCAGCCGGTGCCTTCGCGGCACGGCGTGCACTGGCCGCAGCTCTCATGCTTGTAGAAGTAGCTGAGACGGCTGATCGCGCGGACGATGTCGGTCGACTTGTCCATGACGATCACCGCCGCGGTGCCGAGGCCCGAACCGACCGCCTTGAGACCGTCGAAGTCCATCGGCACGTCCATGATCTCGGCGGCCGGCACCAGCGGCACCGACGAACCGCCGGGAATCACCGCCAGCAGATTGTCCCAGCCACCGCGAATGCCGCCGCAATGCTTCTCGATCAGCTCGCGGAAGGTGATGCTCATCGCCTCTTCGACGACGCAGGGCTTTTCGACATGGCCGCTGATCTGGAAGAGCTTGGTGCCCTTGTTGTTCTCACGGCCGAAGCTGGCGAACCATTCGGGGCTGCGACGCAGGATCGTCGGGGCGACCGCGATCGATTCGACGTTGTTGACCGTGGTCGGGCAGCCATAGAGGCCCGCACCCGCCGGGAACGGCGGCTTGAGGCGCGGCTGGCCCTTCTTGCCTTCGAGGCTCTCGATCATCGCGGTCTCTTCGCCGCAGATATAGGCGCCGGCGCCGCGATGGACGAAGACGTCGAAGTCATAGCCCGAACCGCAGGCATTCTTGCCCAGCAGGCCGGCGGCATAGGCCTCGGCGACCGCCGCGAACAGCGTCTCGGCCTCGCGGATATATTCGCCGCGGATGTAGATGTACGCGGCGCGCGCCCGCATCGCGAAGCCCGCGACCAGCGCGCCTTCGATCAGCAGGTGCGGATCGTGGCGGATGATCTCGCGGTCCTTGCACGAACCCGGCTCGGACTCGTCGGCGTTGATGACGAGGAAGCTCGGACGCTCGGGCGTCGGGTTCTTCGGCATGAAGCTCCACTTCATGCCCGTCGGGAAGCCGGCGCCGCCACGCCCGCGCAGGCCCGAGGCCTTGATGCGGTCGATGATCGTGTCCGGCCCCAGATCCAGCAGCGCCTTCGTGTTGTCCCACGCCCCACGCGCCCGCGCGGCATCGAGATGCCACGACTGGTAGCCGTAGAGATTGGTGAAGATGCGGTCCTTGTCCTGAAGCACCTTAGCGTCCCTTCCCGACCAGCTTCTGTACGAACAGATAGAAGACTACGGCCAGACCGATCAGGACCACCGTCCCGATCAAGTTAAATGCAAGCTTGAGCACCCAGCCGAGCACGACGATGCCGCCGATGATGGCCAGGATGGTGACGATGAGGCTGTTGCCCCGCATCACCATTCGCCCCGATAGTCATGGTTCTCGTTCACCATCGCGGTGAGCGAGGTCGGCCCGCCCAGCGGCTCGACCGTGTGGCGGCCCGGCTCCTGCGTGCCGGTCTTGGGGCTCTCGCCCTTGGCCAGCGCGTCGAGGATCGCGAGCGTGCGATCGAAATCGAGATCTTCGAAATTGTCGTCGTTGATCTGCACCATCGGCGCCGACGAACAATTGCCCATGCACTCGACCTCGGTGAGCGTGAACAGCCCGTCCGCGGTGGTGTGGCCCTTCTTCAGCCCGCGCGACTTGCACGCGGCCATCACGTCGTCCGACCCGCGCAGCATGCACGGCGTCGTGCCGCAGACCTGCACATGGTAGCGGCCGACCGGCACCAGATTGAACATGGTGTAGAAGGTCGCGACCTCGAACACGCGGATATAGGGCATGTCCAGTTCGCGGGCGACGAACTCGATCACCGGAACCGGAAGCCAGCCCTGCGTGTTCGTCTCGGCACCCACCTGGCGCTGCGCCAGGTCGAGGAACGGGATCGTGCACGACATCTGGCGACCCGCCGGATAGCGCGCCATGATCTCGCGGGCCTTTTCGGCATTGGCCGGCGTCCAAGCGAAGTTGCCCCAGCGCGCGCGGACTTCCGCTTCGTCGGGGAGTTGGGGTGCGTCAGCCATCAGCGGATAAACTCCACCCGATCGACCTTGTCGTCGGAGAACGTATAAATGGACATCACCTCGAAGGGCTCGGCCTCGGGCGAGCGCGACACCTTCTCGTGCAGCACGACGGTCTCGCCGAGCGCATAAGAGGACAGGATGTCGGCGCGGTTGTTCGGAAACTCGGCGAACATCGCTTTGAGGCCCGACCGCACGCCTTCGCGGCCCTCGCGCAGCACGGCGCCGCGATAGGTCGCCTCGCAGGCGCCTTCGGTCATCAGTTCGACATAGCCGTCGGCATCCTGCGCGTTATAGCGCGCGATCATTGCATGCGTGGTGGCGATACGATCCGCGCTCACCGGTCGCACTCCCCGAACACGATATCCATGGCGCCCAGGATGGCGGTGATGTCGGCGAGCATGTGCCCCTTGGACATGAAGTCCATCGCCTGCAGGTGGCTGAACGCGGTCGGGCGCACCTTGCAGCGATACGGCTTGTTGGTGCCGTCCGAGACCAGATACACGCCGAACTCGCCCTTGGGGCTTTCGGTCGCGACATACACTTCGCCCGCCGGCACGTGATAGCCTTCGGTGAAGAGCTTGAAGTGATGGATCAGCGCTTCCATCGACTGCTTCATCTCGCCGCGCTTGGGCGCACCGACCTTGCGGTCGAGCGTCAGGACCGGGCCTTCCGGCATGTCCTGGATGCACTGCTTGATGATGCGGGCCGACTGATAGACTTCCTCGACGCGGACCATGAAGCGATCATAGCAGTCGCCGCGGGTGCCGACGGGAATCTCGAAGTCGACGCGATCGTACACATCGTACGGCTGCGAACGGCGGATATCCCAGGGGATGCCGGCGGCGCGGATCATCGGGCCGGAGAAGCCCCATTTGATCGCGTCCTCGCGGCTCACCGTCGCGATGTCGACGTTGCGCTGCTTGAAGATGCGGTTCTCGGCGACCAGGCTGATCGCGTCGCCGAACAGCCGCGGCAGGCGCGTGTCGAGCCATTCCGCGATGTCGTTCAGCAGCTTGACCGGCACGTCCTGGCGAACCCCGCCGACGCGGTAATAGTTCGAGTGCATGCGCGCACCCGAGGCCCGCTCGAAGAAGTTCAGGCAGTCCTCGCGGATCTCGAACATCCACAGGTTCGGCGTCATCGCGCCGACGTCCATGACGTGCGAACCCAGGTTCAGCATGTGATTGCAGATGCGGGTCAGCTCGGCGAACAGCACGCGCAGATACTGGCCGCGCAGCGGCACCTCGAGATCGAGCAGCTTCTCGACCGCGAGCACATAGCTGTGCTCCATCGCCAGCGGCGAGCAGTAATCGAAGCGATCGAAATAGGGCAGCGCCTGGGTGTAGGTCTTGTACTCGATCAGCTTCTCGGTGCCGCGATGCAGCAGGCCGACATGCGGATCGATGCGCTCGATGATCTCGCCGTCCAGTTCGGTGACGAGACGGAGCACGCCGTGCGCCGCGGGATGCTGCGGGCCGAAGTTGATCGTATAGTTCGCGATCGAGGTATCGCCCGTCGCCGGGTCGATCTCGCGCTCGGGGATCTTGACTGCGGTATCGGTCATCACTTCTGCCCCTCGCCCTTGGCCGGGACATCCGGATCCTTGGGCTTCTCGCCGGGCTGGTTGCCCGGATGCGGCTGACCGGCGCCGGTCTGGGCCGTGTTCTCGCTGGTCTTGGTGTCCTTGCCCTGCGCAGCCTGGCTCGCAGCGGGCGCCGAATCGGCCTTGGCACCCTGCGCGGCAGTGGCCGGCGTCGGCGCACCCTTTGCCTCCGGCTGCGGCGCCTTCTCGTCGCCCGGGAGGACGTACTTGGCGCCTTCCCACGGGCTCATGAAGTCGAAGTTACGGAAGTCCTGCGCCAGGCTGACCGGCTCATAGACCACGCGCTTCGCCTCTTCCGAATAGCGGACTTCGACATACCCGGTCATCGGGAAGTCCTTGCGCAGCGGATGGCCCTGGAAACCGTAATCGGTGAGGATGCGACGGAGGTCGTCATTGCCCTCGAACAGCACGCCGTACATGTCGTACGTCTCGCGCTCGAGCCAGCCGGCGACCGGCCAGATGCCCGTCACGCTCGGCACCGGCTTTTCCTCGTCGGTGGTGACGCGGACGCGGATACGGTGATTCCGGGTGAACGAAAGCAGCTGGTAGACGACATCGAAGCGCTCCGCGCGCTGCGGATAATCGACACCGGCGATCTCGCTGAGCTGCTGGTATTCCAGGCCCGGCGTGTCGCGCAACGCGATCATCGCGTCGCACAGCTTCTCGCGGACGACGGTGAGCGACACTTCGCCCACGGCGTCCTTCGCCTCGACCAGCATGCCACCGAGCGCAGCCTTGGCCGCCTCGATCACGCCGTCATTTGCGGCATAGCGGGGAGCCGGCGCCCTCACCGGTCCAGGCTCCCGATGCGGCGGATCTTCCGCTGCAGCTGCATCACGCCATAGAGCAATGCCTCGGCGGTCGGCGGGCAGCCTGGGACATAGATGTCCACAGGCACCACGCGATCGCAGCCGCGAACGACGCTGTAGCTATAGTGATAATAGCCGCCGCCATTGGCGCAGCTGCCCATCGAAATCACGTATTTCGGTTCCGACATCTGGTCATAGACCCGGCGCAGCGCCGGAGCCATCTTGTTGCACAGCGTGCCCGCGACGATCATCACGTCCGACTGGCGCGGGGAAGCGCGCGGGGCGGCGCCGAACCGCTCCATGTCGTAGCGCGGCATGTTGACGTGGATCATCTCCACCGCGCAGCACGCGAGGCCGAAGGTCATCCACCACAGCGAGCCGGTACGGGCCCACTGGAACAGCTCCTCGGTGGAGGTGACCAGGAAACCCTTGTCCGAAATCTCGGCATTGATGTCGTTCAGGAAGCCGACGTCCGGGAGCGTACCGGCCGGGGGCGCCGACGAAAGCTCTACTCCCATTCCAGGGCTCCCTTCTTCCAGGCATAAATTAGGCCGAGCAGAAGCTCAGCGACAAAGATCATCATCGAGAACCAGGCGGTCCAACCGAGTTTGAAGACGCTCACCGCCCAGGGGTACAGGAAGGCAGCTTCCAGATCGAACACGATGAACAGAATCGCGACCAGGTAGAAGCGCACGTCAAACTGGCTGCGTGAATCCTCGAAGGCGGGGAAGCCGCACTCATATTCGGTGAGCTTTTCCGGCGACGGCTTGTTCGTGCCGGTGAGGCGCGACACGAGCATCGGCAGGAACACGAACGTGCCCGAGAGCAACAGGGCGATCCCGAGGAATATCAGGATCGGCAGATATTGTGACAGGTCGACCAATGGCCTTCTCTTCTCGCGACTGCGGAATCTTGGGGGGCTTCTAGGACCATGATCCCGGTGCGGCAAGGCCTGGAACCGGTGAGAATCATTCGCAATTGTTAAGCCGCGCTGAACATGTCCGGCGGGGCTTTACCCAAGCGTATGAATTCGGATGGAATGCGCCGTTCCTTCGATCGTGGCGGGCACGAAACGCGCGCCCGGGCTGCCCCCAGGGACAGGCAGGGCGGGCGCGTTGATGATCGTCGCGAGACGCTGGGCGAGGAAGCCGCGTGGCCCCTGCCCCTCCTCGTCGCGCGCGATGATCAGCAGTTTGGCCGCTTCGGGATCCCCGCCCGGCTCCACCGCATAGACCGATACCGGGGCGCCGCGGTGATCGCTGAGGCCGCAAAGCCCCGAATAATCCTCGACTCGCGAGGAAAGCCCATGGAACGGCACGACTTCGCGGATCGCATCGAGCGGGGTCGCCAGCAGGCGCTCGCCGGTGTCGAAGATCAGGAAGGCGCTGGTAACGTCGGCGCTTCCGCGCTCGGCAGCGAGCGACCGCTCCGGGTTCTGAGCGGATTGGCGACAAAGTGCCGCCATGGCCCGGATCGACGCGTCGCGACGGACCGCGTCACTGTCCAATACCAGATTCTGCCCGCCATCGCGATCGGTGGCGATACCCGCGAACAGCGACGCGCGCGCCGCAAGCCCCGCCGGAAGCGGGCCCAGCTTGTCGGCGGCGATGCGCGCGACGCTTCGGACGCTTTCGACATGCCAGCCGACCAACTGGTTCGGCGCGATCCGCAACAGGATGACCGGCCCCTGCGAATCGTCCGGCGTTACGCCGTCCAGTCCCAGGGTGGCGAGCTGGTCGAACACCCGGACGTCGCGTCCAAGATAATTGACGGAGCGCGCCCAACCCGGCGCCGGCACCGCGCAGCGTCGCAGGCTGACGGCGGGCGCGGTGCTTTCCACCAACTGGCTGTCGATGGCGATCTGCACGCCCGCCACGGTCACCAGGACAAACGGCTGCGCGCGGGTTAGCGCAGCACCGTCTTCGTCACGCGCCTGGCAGCGAACCAGGGGGAGGCCGGGCAACGCGAACAGCGTCGCGGGATCGAGGATGCCGACCAGATGCTCCTCACGCACAAAGGCCCGGTCGACAAGTCGCGCCGTTCCGCACGAATCCACCAGCTCGCGAACCGCGGAGACAGGCACCCGATACAGGCCCGATACGGTATCGACCCGCAGGCCCAGCAATACGTCGTCCCGACGCAGCACGACAATCGTGCCGCCGCGGCCCGTGCGGTCGGAAAACCCGAGGAGCACACTGACGTCCACGACCGGAATCACGTCGCCGCGCACGCCGATCGAGCCGATGAGGGCCGGATGGGTGCCGAAACAGGGGCCGACCGCCGCCGGGCACGGCACCACCTCGCGGACCCAGTCGACCGGCACCGCCAGTTCGATGCCGCAGAGGCGCAACAGCCCGACATCGAGATGCCGGCGCACCCCCTCGACGACCGACGCGCCCGGCTCGAATCCCCCCGCCATGGTCAGATCACGCTGTGGGTGGAGGTCGCGAGTTCGTCGATCATCGCGACCACCTGGCGGGAGGTTTCGCGCTGCGCACCGACCGATACCGCGATGCCCGAGATGGCGCCCGTGGTCTTGTCCACGCAGCCGGCGATCGCCTCGAACGCGTCCCGTGCCGATCGTGAGCGATCGGTGCCTTGCGAAACCCGCTCGCTGGACTCGCCGATCAGACGGTTGATCTCCTCCGCCGCGGACGCACTGCGCTCGGCGAGCTTGCGGACTTCCTCTGCGACGATCGAGAAGCCGACGCCGTGCTCTCCGGCGCGCGCCGCTTCGATCGCGGCGTTGAAGGCGAGCAGGTTGGTCTGGCCGGCGAGATCGCCGATCACGTCGACGATGCTGGCAATCTTCTTGGACGAGGCCGCCATCAACTCCATCGATTCGATCGTTCCTTCGATCGCGCTGGTGCCGCGATCCGCAGCGGCCTGCGTTTCGCTGGCAAGAGCGGTCGCACTGTGCGCACCCTCGCTGATGGTTTGTATGGCGTCCGAAAGGCTGCCGACAACTGCCTGCATCTGCTCCGTTTTCGCCGCGATCTTGCGCTCCAGCATCACCTGTTCGGTGACGTCATAGGCATATTTGATCACGCGCGACGGATTGCCCTGCAGATCGAAGACCGGCGAGTAGCTCGCCTGGATAAACACGTCGCGATCATATTTGCCGATGCGATGGAAGCGCCCCGAACGACCTTCGCCGTTGTTCAGAGCGCGCCAGAAGTCGCCATATTCCTTCGATTTCAGATGCGCGGGATCGCAGAACATCGAATGGTGGCGGCCCTGGATCTCGCGCAGCGAATACCCCATGGTCGACAGGAAATTCTCGTTCGCGGTCAGTATTTCGCCGTCGAGATTGAATTCGATCGTGGCGAGGCTCCGGTCCACCGCCTGCGCACGGCTCTTGCCCTCGATGGCCGCCTTCTTTCGCTCGGTGATGTCGGTGGCAAACTTGACCACTTTCACGACGTTACCCAGCCCGTCGAAGATCGGATTATACGTCGCGTTAAGCCAGATTTCCTCGCCCGCCTTGTTCCGTCGACGAAAGTCTCCGGCAGCGAGCTCGCCATGCGCCAGGTCCGTCCAAAACCGGGCATATTCCTGAGAATTGATCACCTCTGCATCGCAGAACATCTTGTGATGCTTGCCGATTACGTCCTCGCGACGATACCCTGTCGCCGTCAGGAAATTGTCGTTGGCTTCCAGGATCATGCCGTCCGGCGTGAATTCAATGACCGCCTGCGCGCGGCTGATCGCCGCCACTTTGCCCTCGGCGTCCGCGGCGCGCAGCTTTTGCTCGGTGATGTCATAGGCGTATTTCACGACCTTGATCAGCTTGCCGTCGACATCGACGATCGGGTTATAGGTCGCCCGGATCCAGACCCGACGACCGTCCTTGCCGATCCGCGGGAAGACGCCCGCCTGGAACTCACCCGCCGAAAGCGCACGCCAGAAATTGGCATAGTCCTCGGTCTTTACATAGGCGGGTTCGCAGCAAGTGCGGTGATGCTTGCCGATCAGCTCGCTGCGCTCATAGCCCATGGTTTGCAGGAACATGTCGTTCACCGCGACGACATGGCCGCTGGTGTCAAACTCGATCACCGCCGTAGAGCGGTCGATGGCCGCCAGCTTGCCCGCGGCTTCGGCGCTTTCGACCTGCTGCTTGGTCACGTCCATGGCGAACTTGACGACCTTCACGGGCAGGCCCTGATGATCGAGGATCGGATTGTACGTCGCGTGGATCCACCGCTCGGAACCGTCCTTTGCAACGCGCTTGTAGAGCCCGCCGTCAAATTCGCCGCGGCCCAGCCGCTCCCAGAACTGGCGATAGGCAGGCGAGCGCGCATAGTCGGCCGTGCAGAAAATGCGGTGATGCTGGCCCACCACTTCCTCGGCCTTGTAGCCGAGCAGGTCGCAGAAATTCTCGTTGGCGCTGAGCACGCGGCCCGAAAGATCGAACTCGATCATCGCGGTCGCGCGGCTGAAGGCGTTGAGCACACTTCGGTTCAGCGCCGCCTCGATCTGCGCGCCGCGTACGTCGCGCGCGATCAGAACGATACTCTTCACCCTGCCGTGTTCGTCCTTGACCGGCGCGTAATGGCCGGCGAGCCAGGCATCCTTCCCCTCGCAGCCGTTGCGCCGCGCCGTCTCTTCGATGGTCTCTCCGGCGCGCAGGCGGTCCCAGAAGGCCGCATAGGCCGGACTGGCCGCATATTCCTGGTCGCAGAAGAACCGATGGTGTTCCCCGACCACAGTCGACAGCACGCACCCCATCGCGTCGAGGAAGTGCTGGTTGGCGCGGGTAAGCGTACCGTCCGGGCTGAACTCGGCCACCGCATAGAGGCGGTCGAGCACCGAGCCAACATCGTGGCAGAACGCCTCGTCCGATGCCTCTCCACGCCGCCCCTTGCCCAGGCCACCCGCTTCCATGTTCATGCGCCGTTCGTCCTATTTCGCCCGGCCTGATAGCCGTGAGCGTTTTAAGGGACTTATAGGGCGCAAACCCTCGGAAACGGCGGGGAAATAGAGTTAATTTCCCCAATCCGTAATCGTACGGAAAGCCTCAACGCAGCGCGTTGGCTACCAGCTTGTGGAGCTTCGAGTGGAGCCCGTCATTGGCGGCGAGGAACTGGTTGCGCTGCATCGCCATGTCCTGCCCGCGATAGTCGGTGACGAAGCCGCCCGCTTCCTTGACGAGCAGCATGCCGGCCGCGACGTCCCACGGCTTCAGGTCCGACTCCCAATAGCCGTCGAACCGGCCCGCGGCGACCCAGGCGAGGTCCAGCGCGGCCGAGCCCAGCCGGCGGATGCCCGCCACTTCGGGTGCCACCGCACCGAAGATGCGGCTCCACTCGGCGAAGTTGCCATGGCCCATGAACGGAATGCCGGTCGCGATCAGCGATTCCGAGAGATCGCGCCGCGCCGAGACGCGCAGCCGCTGGTCCTGCAGCCAGGCGCCGCGGCCCTTCTCGGCCCAGAAGCTCTCGTCGGTCAGCGGCTGGTAGACCAGGCCGTGGGTGATCTCGGGCTTGCCCTGGCTGCCGTTCGGATCCTCGACCGCGATCGCAATGGCGAAATGCGGGATGCCGTGGAGGAAGTTGGTGGTGCCGTCGAGCGGGTCGACGATGAAGCGCGGCTTGTCGGGATCGCCCGGCAGTTCGCCGCCCTCTTCGGCCAGGATCCGCCAGTCGGGCCGCGCCTTGCGCAGTTCCTCGATCAGCGTCTGCTCGGCGCGCTTGTCGGCCATGCTCACGAAATCGGCCGGGCCCTTGCGGCTGACCTGGAGGTGCGTGACCTCGTTGAAGTCGCGACGCAGGCGGGGCGCCGCCTTGCGTGCGGCACGGTCCATGACGGTGAGAAGGCCGGAAAAGGCTGCCATATCAATCTCTCTCCCTGCCGCTGTTGCGGGGGACTAGGAAGGCCTGACCCGAAAACGGGAAAAGGGGACGCAGGCCTGCCGTCCCCTTCCCTAGCATAAAATCGGCCGAAGCCGGCAGATCAGTCCGCGCGCCGGACGTAGGTCTGCTCGTACACGTCGACGACGATGCGCGTGCCGCTGCCGATATGCGGCGGCACCATCACGCGCACGCCATTGTCGAGCACGGCGGGCTTGTACGAGGAGGAGGCCGTCTGGCCCTTCACCACCGCGTCGGCCTCGACGATCGTGGCTTCGATCGTGTCGGGCAGCTGGACGCTGATGGCCTCGTCGTCATAGAGTTCCATGACCACGTCCATGCCGTCCTGCAGGAAGGCCGCGGCCTCGCCGAGCAGGTCGCGCGGCAGCGTCGTCTGGTCGTAGGTTTCCTTGTCCATGAACACGAGCATGTCGCCTTCCGGATACAGGAACTGGAAATCCTTGGTGTCGAGGCGCACGCGCTCCACGGTCTCGGCCGAGCGGAAGCGGACATTGTTCTTGCGGCCGTCGCGCAGGTTCTTGAGTTCGACCTGCATATAGGCACCGCCCTTGCCGGGCTGGGTGTGCTGAATCTTGACGGCGCGCCAGATGCCGCCTTCATATTCGATGATGTTGCCGGGACGGATGTCCACGCCGCTGATCTTCATGGATCGTGCCTGTATGTGAGAAAGAGCTGAGCGGGGCCCTTTAGCTCCGCCCGGGCTTTCCCGCAAGCAGCGGATAGGGGTCGACGTTGGCCCCCTCCCACCAGCGCTCGCCGGGTGCCATCCGCTTCACCTCGAAATGGAGATGCGGCGCCCCGCCATCGGCGCTGCCGCTGGTGCCGACGGTGGCGATCGGCTGGCCCTGGCGCACGGCCGTGCCCTCGGAAACACCGATCGTATCGAGATGGGCGTAATAGTGCACCGTACCGCCATCGGCCGTCCGGATATAGAGCGTGTGGCCGCCGAGATCGCTCTCGAACTGCTTCTCGACCGTGCCGGCGGCGGCGGCGAGCACCGGCGTTCCCTTGGCTGCGAGGATGTCGATCGCGTGATGCGCGCGCGTGCCGTCGCCGCGCGGCTCGCCCCAGTTGCTGTGGAGCGCGGACGCGGGGACGCCCTGGACTGGAATGACCAGCCCGGAGGCCATCGGCACGGCCGGCGGCGGGCCGGCGGTCTCGACTCGCGGCGCCTGCCCGGCCGGCACGAAGCGGACGCGCGACACCAGCAGCGCCACCAGCGCCACCGCGACCAGCCCTGCGATCAGGCCCATACGCCGCATGGGGCTATTCCCGGAAGCGCGCCGGCGTGCCCGGCTTCACCATCAGGGCAACGCGCGCTGCATCCCAGTTGGTCAGGCGGATGCAGCCATGGCTCTCCGTCCGGCCGATGGTCTGCGGCTCGGGCGTGCCGTGGATGCCGTAATGCTCCTTGGAAAGATCGATCCAGACCACGCCCACCGGCCCGTTCGGCCCCGGCGGCAACATCGCGGGATCGTCGCCCTTCTTGGCATCCCAAAACAGCTTCGGGTTGTAGTGAAACTTGGGATTGGTATCGACGCCGTTGATTTTCCAGCTCCCGATCGGCAGCGGATCATGCTCGCTGCCCATCGTCGCGCTGAACTGCGCGACCAGCCGGTTGCCTGCGCCAAAAACCTTGAGCACACCCTCGGACTTGTCGACGACGATGTGATCCGCCTGGGGCTGGCGCGGATCGACGTTGAGCATGTTGAGGGTCTGGCGCCATTCGGGCTTCCACTCGGCCGGATAGGCCCGCGAGCCCGGCAGCGCGTTGGGCAGCCGCAGCATCGTGCCGGCCTTGATGGTCGTCACGCCGGGGTTGAGCGCACCGATTACCTCCGGCGTGGTGTGGAACATCTCGGCCAGCTTCTCGAGCGGGTTGCGATAGCCGAGCGCCTTGAGCTTGCCCTGCTGGCCTAGATCCTTCGGGATCGGATCGACGAACGGCCCCTGCATCGTCTCTGCGCCTACGGCCAGGATTCGAACCGGCCGCAGCGCGCGATACTGGTGCAGCACCGCGAGCGTCGCCGGATCGATTACGCCGGTCACCTTCAACCCGCGCGCTTCCTGCAGCCCGCGCACCGCCGCCGTCAGCGACTGCCCCGCGCGACCGTCGAGAATGCCCGGCCCGAAGCCGAGATGGTCGAGGATCACCTGCGCGTGAAGGATGTTGAGATCGATCGATGGCTTTGGGGCGGGAGTCTGCGCCAGTGCGGGGGCGGCGAGCAACACGGCAGTTCCGAATACCCATTTCCGCACACAGTCTCTCCCGATCCTTCACCAGATCCATGCTAAACGTTCGCGCCACGGTTGCGGTTGCGGATCGGGGAAAGCCCGATGGACAAGTGCCGCCTCCCGTGCCCTTATCAACGCGATGCGGGGGATTCTTTCAGAAGCGGAACAAGTGCTCGGCTCGCCCGTGCGCAACCTGGTTTCGATCCTGCTGTTCGTGCTCGCCGTCGCTGTCGCCGCCACGATCGGCTACATGGCCGCCGGCTGGAGCTTCGCCGATGCGAGCTACATGGTCGTGCTGACGATCTACACCGTCGGCTATGGCGAGGTCCGCCCGATCGACACCCCCTATCTCCATGCGCTGACCATGGGGACGATGGTGCTGGGCTGCACCGGCATGATCCTGCTCACCAGCGCGCTCGTCCAGTTCTTCACCGTCCTGCAATTGCAGAGTATTTTCGGAGCAACCCGCATGCAGAGCCGGATCGACAAGCTTTCGGACCATGTCGTGATCTGCGGCTATGGCCGGATCGGCGTGATGCTCGCCCGCGACCTTAGCCGCGCCGCGGTGCCGGTGGTGGTGATCGAGCGCGGGCCCGAACGTCGTGCCGAGGCCGAGGCGGCCGGACTGTGCACCCTCGCCGGCGACGCCACGGAGGAAGAGGTGCTGATCGCCGCCGGCATCCAGCGCGCCCGTGCGCTTGCCACCGTGTTGCCGGACGATGCCGCCAACGTCTTCATCACGCTCAGCGCGCGCAACCTCAACGCCGGGCTGGAAATCATCGCCCGCGGCGAGGCACCGACCACCGAGCGGAAGCTGATCCACGCGGGCGCCAACCGCGTCGTGTTCCCGACCCATATCGGCGCGGAGGCGATGGCGCGGATGATCCTCTATCCGCACCGCCAGGAGGTGCACGGCGAAGAGCAGCTCGCGCGGCTCCGCCGCGAGCTCGGCGCGCTGGGACTGGAGGTGGAACTGATCGAAGTCGCCAGGGGCGCGACCATGGCCGGTCTGACCGTAGAGGAGGCCGAGCGCCGCGCCGAAGGCAGCGTATTCATCGTCCAGATCGACCGTGCCGACGGCCGTTCGATCCCCCGCCCCGCGCGCGACGAGCGGCTGGAGGCAGGCGACAAGGCCGTGGTCGTCATGCGCGACGTGGCGGCAGGCGCGCGAGCGCTCTTCACGACGCGCCAGCAAGTCCGCGCCGGACGCAACAAGTTCTGAAGGAACGGGTCCGCTTCTCAGACTTTCCCGCTTCACCCCAGCTTCAGCTTCCTCCGACTAAGGGCTTTGCATGGCGACCCCTGCCTACTCCTTCCGAGACGCTCGCATCGCCTGGAAACGGTGGGTGGCAGCCCTCGCCGCCCTCCTCCTCGCCCTCGCCTTCGCCGTCTACTGGAGTGCAGGCTTTCTCGACCGCGACCCCGTCCATCTCTACGGCATGCCCGAACGTCCCGGTGCGCCACCCGTGGCGGCCGTGTTCCTCTCCGGTGACATGGGCATCCGCTACGGCATGGGCTCCTATGTCGTAGAGGCGCTGGCGGGCGCCGGCGTGCCCGTCTACGCCATTGCAAGCTCGACCGCCTTCGCCCGGCGCAAGACCCATGCGGAGGTGGAGGCGATGCTCGCCGACGCCATCCGGGAGGCGCAACGCCGATCGGGCGCGGGCAAAGTGGTGGTGATCGGCCAGTCCTTCGGCGCGGATATGGCGCGTGTCGGCGTCGCCGCCCTCCCGCCGCAGCTGCGCGCCAGGGTCGCGGCACTGGTTCTCGTGGTGCCGGGCGCCACCGCCTATTTCCGGGCCGATCCGCTGGGCTTCGCCTATATCGGCGAGCCGGACGCAGATGCTGCCGCCGCCCGGTCGCTCGACTGGCTGCCCGTCACCTGCATTCGCGGCGAAGACGAGACCGACAGCCTATGCCCCACCCTGCTCGCGCCCAATGTGCGGCGGATCACGCTGCCCGGCGGCCATTATCTGCGGATGGATCACGACCTGCTGGTGCGCACCGTGTTCGCCGCCCTGGCACCCGTGCTCGGCACGCATTTGGACGCGCCTGCGCCATAATGGCGCTGGCCTCGGGCGGTTGATTGCTCCCCGCAGGTCGCGGCGATAAAGGCGGGGCCATCGACGCCGCGAATGGCAGGGGTCGGCGGGGAGCTGGATACAGGTGGACGATATGATGGCGCCGGAGGAGGAGACGAGGCCGGTGGCCGGTCTCCGTGCCTGGCTCGATGCCCGACGCCGCCTCATCCTCGCGCTGCTCGCACTGGCGGTTACCCTGCTTGGCTTCGAAGCCGTGCGAACGATCCTCAGCGAGGTCCGCCTGCGCGACGTGCGCCACGCGCTTCATCAGATCGACGGCGCGCGGCTCGCGATCGCGATCGGCCTCACCTCCGCCTCGTATTGCGCGCTCACCTTGTACGACTGGTTCGCCGTGCGCGCGATCGGCCATCGCCTGCCCTGGCGGACAGCCGCGCTGGCCTCGTTCACCAGCTACACGATCAGCCATAACCTCGGCCTGTCCCTGCTCACCGGCGGCACGGCGCGCCTGCGGGCGTATGGCGCCGCCGGGCTGGATTTCGCGGACGTCGCGCGGGTTACGCTGATCGCCAGCGGTACTTTCTGGGGCGGGGTATTCGCGGTGACCGCGGTGGCGCTGCTCGTCGCCCAGCATCCGTTGATCCTGTTCGGCCAGATGCTGCCGCTGCCGCTGCTGCACGGCGCGGGCGGCGTGGTCGCGCTCGCCTTCGCCGCATTGTTCGTGCTGCGCGCGCGCGGCCACAACGAACTCCGGCTTGGCGCGGCCAGTCTGCCGCTACCGCCCGTGCCGCTGATGGCAGGCCAAATCGGAATCGCCGCGCTCGATCTCGCCTGCGCTTCGGGGGCGCTGTTCGTGCTGGTGCCGCATGCCGATCCGGCGCTGATCGGCAGCTTTTTCCTCGCCTATGCCGTTGCCATCGTCATCGCGCTGATCACCCATGTGCCCGGCGGCATCGGCGTGTTCGAAGCGGTGATGCTCGCGCTGGTGCCGCTCGGCCGGAGCGACCTTTTCGCGGCGCTGCTCCTCTATCGCGTGATCTACTATCTTCTCCCGCTGTTGGTGGCCGGCGCGCTGCTCGTCGGGATCGAGGGCCGGCGTCTGCGCCATCCGATCGCGGCCGGGCTGGGCATCGCGCACCGTATCGGCCAGGCGCTGGTACCCCCACTGCTCGCGCTGCTGGTGTTCGGCGGCGGGCTGGTGCTGCTCGTCTCCGGCGCGCTGCCGCCCGCGCATGGCCGCATGCATCCGCTGCACGGCATTCTGCCGCTGCCCTTCGTCGAAGGTTCGCACTTCGCGGCGAGTCTGGTCGGCACCGCGCTGCTGCTGATCGCTCCCGCCGTGCAGGCCCGGCTGAAGAGCGGTTTCTACGCCGCGCGGCTGCTGCTGCTGGCGGGCGCGATCTTCTCGATCGCCAAGGGCATCGATTACGAGGAAGCGACGGTATTGCTGATCGTGGCCGGGCTTTTGCAATATGCCCGGCCCGGCTTCTATCGAAGCGCCGGCATCGGATCGGCGCCGGTCGCGCGCTGGTGGTGGGCGGCCGCGCTGATCGCGCTCCTGCTGAGCGCCTGGGCCGGCTTCTTCGCCTATAAGCGCGTGCCCTATTCGGACGATCTCTGGTGGGATTTCGCCTGGCGCGGCAACGCGCCCCGCTTCCTCCGCGCCACGCTGGGCGCAACGATGCTGCTCATCGGCTGGGCATTCTGGCGCCTGATGTCCGCCGCGCCGCGCGTGCGCGAGCATCAGGCGCTCGATCCGGACGTAGCCTCGCGCGCGATCGCCGTGTCCAGCCGCGCCGACGCAATGCTTGCCTATACCGGGGACAAGGACTTTCTGGTGTCCACCTCGGGCGATGCCTTCCTGATGTATCGGGTGCAGGGCCGCACCTGGATCGTGATGGGAGACCCCGTCGGCCCGGAAGAGGCCTGGTCGGAGCTGATCTGGGAGATCCGCCGCCGCTGCGACGCTGCGCGCGGGCGGCTTTGCCTTTTCCAGGTCAGCGCGGCGATGCTGCCGCTGGTGGTCGAGTTGGGGCTCCAGCCACTGAAATATGGCGAAGAGGCGGTGGTGGATCTCCGGCAGGGCTATGACCTGAAAGGCGGCCCGTTCAAGTCGCTGCGCTACTCGGTAAAGCGCGCAACCAGCGAAGGACTGGCGTTCGAAGTCATTCCCGCAGCGGAGATCCCTGCCCTGCTCGCGGAACTGCAGCACGTCTCCGACACCTGGCTTGCGGACAAGCCGGGCGCGGAAAAACGCTTCAGCCTGGGTCGCTTCGATCCAGACTATCTTTCGCGCTTCGATTGCGCCGTGCTTCGGCTGGAGGGGCGAATCGTCGCCTTCGCCAACATCTGGGAGACCCCCAATCGCGAGGAGATTTCCGTCGATCTGATGCGCCATCTGCCAGATACGCCCTATGGCGCAATGGACCTGCTGTTCGTCCGGCTGCTGCAATATGGCGCGGCGCAGGGTTTCGATCGGTTCAACCTCGGCATGGCCCCGCTCTCCGGCCTCAAGCCTGGTCCCCTGGCGCCGATCTGGTCGCGGCTGGGCGCTGCCGTCTACGGCCATGGCGAACGAATTTACGGCTTTTCCGGCCTGCGCGCCTTCAAGCAGAAATTCGGCCCGCGCTGGGTGCCGCGTTATATCGGCACCACGCCGGGCGTCTCGGTGCCGCGGGCACTGATCGACGCGGCAGTGCTGATCGGCGGATAGCCTATTGGGTTCTGGGGTTCGCACCCCACATGCTGCACCGCAATTCAGGGAGACACGCATGGACCTCGCATTTCTCGGGCTCGGACAGATGGGAATCGGCATGGCGGGCGCGCTGCTCGATGCCGGACACACGCTCACCGTCTGGAACCGCTCGCCCGACAAGGCTGCCGCCCTCACCGAACGCGGCGCGCGCCTTGCCCGCACCCCCCGCGAAGCCGCCGACGGCGCGCAGGCCGTGCTGACCATGGTGGCGGATGATGCCGCGCTGGAAGCGATCCTCACGGGCGAGGACGGCATCCTCGCGGGCATGGCGCCGGGCGCGCTGCATCTCTCCCACAGCACCATCGCGGTCGCTACGGCCGACAAGCTGGCCCAGCTCCATGGCGAGGCAGGCCACCGGTTCGTCTCGGCGCCGGTCTTCGGTCGCCCGCCGGTCGCCGCGCAGGGCAAGCTCGCCGTCGTCGCCGCCGGGGCGCCGGAAGCGATCGAGGCCGCCGCGCCGATCCTTGATGCGCTCGGGCGCATCACCTTTCCGATGGGCGACAAGCCGTCGGCGGCGAACCTCGTCAAGCTCGCCGGCAACTTCATGATCATGGCCACGGTCGAGGCCTATGGCGAGGCGATGTCGCTCGGCGAGAAGGGCGGCGTCGCCCGCGAAAAGATGCTGGAGGTATTCGCCGGCACGATCTTCGACGGCGCGATCCACAAGGTCTATGGCCCGCCGATCGCCGAGCGCCGCCACCGCCCCGCCGGCTTTGCCGCGCCGCTCGGCCTGAAGGACATGCGCCTCGCCGCCGAGGCCGCCGAAGCGGTCGGCGCAAAGCTGCCGCTGCTCGACCTGGTCCGCGCGCATCTTACCGAGACGGTCGCCACGGAGGGCAGCGACGTCGACGTGACCGCGCTTGCGGAGACAATCGCCAAGCTCTGAACTCGTGCGCCCCTCCCGCAACCGGGAGGGGAACACCGGGCGTACCCCCCTCCCACAGGGGGAGAGGGATTCGGGACGGATGCCCTTCCCCCCCGGCCCGATCCCGCGTACATTTCCCACATGATCGATAGGCTTTTCCTTTCGCACCCGCGCAGCGTCGGCGAAAGCTATGGCGAGCATGCCGCCACGGCGGCGCGTTTCGGCGTGACGATGATCGCCGGGGGCGCCGCATGCCTCGTCCATGCCGTGCTGCCGTTCCTGTTCGTACGAACGGCCAGCGACTCGGTGAAGCGGCTCTACGCCCAGATGAAGGCGCGCCAGCCCGCCTTCGCCGAGCAGAAGCCCGCCTTCCAACAGCCCGAGTGGCAGCTCGACTACGAAATCTGACGCCGGCATCGGGGGAGCCGCAACCATGATCGAACACGTCGCCATCATCGGCGCGGGCTTTTCGGGCACGCTCCAGGCCATCAACCTCATCCGCCATGAAGGCCCGCGCGCGACGCTGATCGAGCGCGCGCCGGTGGCGGGCACCGGGCTCGCCTATGGCGCAGCCCACCCGTCCCACCTGCTCAACGTCCGCGCCGCGAACATGAGCGCCTTCCCGGACGATCCGGCCCATCTTGTCCGCTGGCTCGAAGGGCGTGGCGTGGCGAATGCCGCCGCCAGCTTCGTGCCGAGACGGGTCTACGGCGAATATCTCCGCGAAATGCTCGACCATACGCTGGCGCGTTATCCCGACCGGCTGCGCCTCGTTCGCGGCGACGTGCAGGACGCGACCTTCGATGCGGCGGGCGTGACATTGCAGCTCTCCGACGGCACGCTGCGCGCCGATGCGGCGGTGCTCGCGGTCGGCAACCTGCCGCCGCACGATCCGCCAGGGCTTGATCCCGCAACGCTATCGAGCGCCCGCTACAAGGGCGACCCCTGGGACCCGAGCGTACCCGAGGGGCTCTCGGACAGCGATACGGTCCTGGTGATCGGCACCGGCCTCACCATGGTCGACGTCGCGCTGCTGCTGGAAGCGCGCGGATTTGGCGGCAAGATCGTCGCGGTCTCGCGGCGCGGCCTGCTGCCGCGCGCCCACGCTGCCGGCCAGGACTGGGACAAGATCCGCGAGCGCCCCTGCACGCGCGCCTCCGCGCTGGTGCGCGCCGTCCGCGAACGCGCGGCGCTGGTCGGCTGGCGCAACGCGGTCGACGAGCTTCGCCCCTTCACCCAGCCGATGTGGGCCAATGCCGGTGAGGACGAGCGCGCACGCTTCCTCCGCCACCTCCGGCCCTGGTGGGACGTTCACCGGCACCGCCTTGCTCCCGAGGTGGATGCCCGGCTCCAGGCGCTGATCAATCGCGGGCAGCTCGAAGTGGTCGCCGCGAAGACGCTGGGCTTTGCCGAGGGACCGGACGGCATCGCCGTCACCCTCCGCCCGCGTGGGCAGGACGCGTCGAAAACGATTCGCGCCCAGCGTATCGTCAACTGCACCGGCCCGCTCGGCGACCTCGCCCGCTCGCGCGAGCCCCTCCTGCAGCGCCTCGCCGCACGCGGTGTGATCCGGCCCGATGCTGCCCATATCGGCATTGATGTCGACAACCAGGGCCAGACCATCGCCGCCGACGGCCGCGCCAACGCGAATCTCTACGCGCTGGGCCCGATGACCCGCGGCGCCTTCTGGGAAATCGTCGCGGTACCGGACATTCGCACCCAGACCTGGGCCGTCGCCCGCCGCCTGTCGAACGCCCATTGGGTAGGCGGCGAGGGTTTATGACGAACTGGTAACATTTGACACTAAATCGGGAAGTGCGGTATCAGGTCGTCCATGACCGATACCGCCAATCCGCTCGGCCTCAACGGCTTCGAGTTCGTCGAGTTCACCTCGCCCGATCCGGACGCGATGGCGCGTCAGTTCGAGCAGCTGGGCTTCGTCCCCACCCATCGTCACCCGCGCAAGAATATTACAAGATATAAGCAGGGACGCATCAACCTGATGCTCAACCGCGACGACGCCGGTCGTGTGGCCGCCTTCCGTGGTGAGCATGGCCCCTCGGCCAGCGCGATGGCGTTCCGCGTGGCGGACCCGAACAAGGCGATGGAATGGGCGCTCGCCCACGGTGCCAAGCCGACCGACGAGGACGACACCGTCATCCAGGGCATCGGCGGCTCCTATCTCTATTTCATCCAGGACGAGATCGATCTCTACGCGGACTGGGCCGAGTTCCCCGGCTGGCGCGACGCCGAGGCGGCGAACAGCGTCGGGCTCGACCTGCTCGACCACCTCACCCACAATGTCCGCCGCGGCCAGATGCGGGTGTGGAGCGAATTCTACCGGACGCTCTTCGGCTTCGAGGAGCAGAAGTATTTCGACATCAAGGGTAAGGCGACCGGCCTGTTCAGCCAGGCGATGATCGCGCCCGACAAGGCGATCCGCATCCCGCTCAACGAGAGCCAGGACGACAACAGCCAGATCGAGGAATTCCTCCGCGAATATAAGGGCGAAGGCATCCAGCACCTCGCCCTCACCACCGACGACATCTACGACACGGTGGAGCGTCTGCGCGCCCGTGGCGTGCGCCTGCAGGACACGATCGAGACCTATTACGAACTGGTCGACAAGCGTGTCCCCGGGCATGGCGAGGATCTCGAGCGGCTGCGCAAGAACCGCATCCTGATCGACGGTTCGGTGGAGAACGATGAGGGCATCCTGCTCCAGATCTTCACCGAAAACATGTTCGGCCCGATCTTCTTCGAGATCATCCAGCGCAAGGGCAACGAAGGCTTCGGCAACGGCAATTTCCAGGCGCTGTTCGAGAGCATCGAGCTCGACCAGATCCGCCGCGGCGTCATCAAGGTCGACGCCTGACACGTTCGGAGAGGGAGAGAGCCGGGGGTGCCGCCGCAGGAACATGTGGCATACCCCGGCCCCACCGAACGCCCCCTCCCCGTCCTGATCCAAAAGGGGAGACGCGCTGGAGAGGACGCGCCACGTGACCCAGTATTTCCCCGGCTTCGGCAACCACGTCTCCACCGAAGCGGTGCCCGGCGCATTGCCGATCGGCCGCAACAGCCCGCAGCGCCCGCCCTATGGCCTCTATGCCGAGCAGCTTTCCGGCACCGCCTTCACCGCGCCGCGCGCCGAGAACCGGCGCGCCTGGCTCTACCGCCTGCGCCCGAGCGCCGAGCATCCGCCTTACCGGCCCTATGACGGCGCCCCCTTGTTCACGCCGCACACGCCGCACACGCCGCTCGCGCCCAATCGGCTGCGCTGGAACCCCATCGCTCGCCCCACCGCGCCCGTCGACTGGATCGACGGCATGGAGACGATGCTCGCCACCCGCGATCCGGCCGATCTGGAGGGCGTGGTCGTCCACCGCTACGCCGCCGATCGCGACATGGACAATCGCGCCTTCGTCAATGCCGACGGCGAACTGCTGTTCATCCCGCAGGCCGGCGCGCTCGCGCTGCTGACCGAACTCGGCCGCATCGACATCGCTCCCGGCCACATCGCGGTGATCCCCCGCGGCGTGCGCTTCCGCGTGCTGCTGCCCGAGGGTGCCGCCACCGGCTATGTCGCCGAGAATTACGGCGCACCCTTCCGCCTGCCCGATCTTGGCCCCATCGGCGCCAACGGCCTCGCCAACCCCCGCGATTTCGAGACGCCCGCCGCCTGGTTCGAGGACCGCGACGAAGTGTTCCAGCTTGTGCAGAAGTCGTTGGCAAGTCTGTGGATAACCACCCTGCCCCACAGCCCGCTCGACGTGGTGGCGTGGCATGGCAACCTTGCGCCCTATCGCTACGATCTCGCCCGGTTCAACACGATCAACACGGTCAGCTTCGATCATCCCGACCCGTCGATCTTCACCATCCTCACCTCGCCCAGCACCGTCGCGGGCCGCGCGAACGCCGATTTCGTGATCTTCCCGCCGCGCTGGATGGTGGCCGAGGACACGTTCCGCCCGCCCTGGTTCCACCGCAACGTGATGAGCGAGGCGATGGGGCTGATCCACGGCGCATACGACGCCAAGGCGGAAGGCTTCGCCCCCGGCGGCCTGTCGCTCCACAATCTGATGGCCGGCCACGGCCCCGACGTCGCCAGCTGGCGCGGCGCGACGAATGCCGAACTCAAGCCGCACAGGATCGACGGTACCATGGCGTTCATGGTCGAGACCTGCTGGCCCTATCGCCCGACCGAGCATGCGCTCGCCCACGCCCAGCCGGACTATGACGCGGTCTGGGAAGGCTTCCCCAAGGCACAGTTGCCGTGATCTATCCTGGAAATCCTCCCCCAGCCTGCTGGGGGAGGGGGACCGCGCACCGCGGGTGCGGGGTGGAGGGGCGGCGGTGGCACACCCCGTTCTTCGCCGGCGGCCCCTCCACCATCGCTGGCGCGATGGTCCCCCTCCCCGTTCCGGGGAGGATCTGATGGAACGCCTCACCGCCACCCCCGCCGGCGTGACGCTGGGCCCGCTCGATCTGATCCCCGACGGCACCGCGCGCAACTTCGTGCTGGAGATGCGCGCCGGCCGCTTCCACGGCTTTGTCGTGCGCAAGGGCGGCCGTGTCTTCGGCTATGTCGATCGCTGCGCCCACATGCCGGTACCGCTCAGCCAAGCGCTCGACGCCTATCTCACCCCCGATGCCAGCCATATCCAGTGCAGCTGGCACGGCGCGCTCTACACCGTGGAGGAGGGCCGGTGCGTCGGCGGCCCTTGCGTCGGCGCGCGACTGCTTCCATGGCCCGTGACAACAATCGACGGCATGATCGTGACCGTTGGAGAGGACACAGAATGACCCCGGACTTCGACTTCGCCCTCGGCGATTCCGCCGACATGATCCGCGACACCACCGCGCGCTTCGCCCGCGACAAGATCGCCCCCCTCGCCGCGCGGATCGACGCCGAGGACTGGTTCCCGCGCGATGAACTCTGGGCGGCGATGGGCGAGCTGGGCCTGCACGGCATCACCGTGCCGGAGGCCGATGGCGGCCTTGGCCTCGGCTATCTCGAACATGTCATCGCCTGCGAGGAAGTCGCCCGCGCCTCGGCCTCGATCGGCCTCAGCTACGGCGCGCATTCGAACCTCTGCGTCAACCAGATCGCCCGCTGGGGCAATGAAGACCAGAAGGCCAAGTACCTCCCCAAGCTGATCTCGGGCGAGCATGTCGGCAGCCTGGCGATGTCCGAGGCCGGCGCGGGATCGGACGTGGTCTCGATGAAGCTCAAGGCCGAGAAGGTGCAGGGCGGCTATGTGCTCAACGGCACCAAATTCTGGATCACCAACGCGGCCTACGCCGATACCCTCGTCGTCTATGCGAAGACGGGCGAAGGGTCGCGCGGCATCACGACGTTCCTGATCGAGAAGGACATGCCCGGCTTCGCGATCGGCCAGAAGATCGACAAGATGGGCATGCGCGGCTCTCCCACGTCGGAACTGGTGTTCACCGATTGCGAAGTGCCCGAGGCCAACGTGATGGGGCCGCTCAACGGCGGCGTCGCGGTGCTGATGAGCGGGCTCGACTATGAGCGCACCGTGCTCGCCGGCATCCAGCTGGGCATCATGCAGGCGTGCCTCGACGTGGTCCTGCCGTACCTGCGCGAGCGCAAGCAGTTCGGCCAGGCGATCGGCAGCTTCCAGCTGATGCAGGCCAAGATCGCCGACATGTATGTCGCGCTCAATTCTGCCCGGGCCTATGTCTATGCGGTGGCGCGCAGCTGCGATGCGGGCAAGACGACGCGCTTCGATGCGGCGGGCGCGATCCTGCTGGCGAGCGAGAACGCCTTCCGCGTCGCCGGCGAGGCGGTGCAGGCGCTGGGCGGCGCCGGCTATACCAGGGACTGGCCGGTCGAGCGCTTCCTGCGCGACGCCAAGCTGCTCGACATCGGTGCGGGCACCAACGAAATCCGCCGCATGCTGATCGGCCGCGAATTGCTGGGGGCGGCGTGATGGGCGCACTTCTTCTTAAGCCCCTCCCCTTCAGGGGAGGGGTTGGGGTGGGACACTGCTCCCCCAACGCCGGACTCGCTCCCAGCTCATTCCCCACCCCAACCCCTCCCCTGAAGGGGAGGGGCTAGTAGGCATGACCGCCCCTATCCTTCCCACCGCCGTCAACCCGGACAGCGACCCGTTCCGCGCCCAGGCCGCGCATCACCGCGCGCTGGCCGAGAAGCTCCGCGCCGATGTCGCACAGGCGGCGCTCGGCGGCAGCGAGTCCGCCCGCGCCAAGCATGTCGCGCGCGGCAAGCTGCTCCCCCGTGAGCGGGTCGAGCGGCTGCTCGATCCGGGCAGCCCCTTTCTCGAAATCGGCCAGCTTGCCGCCTGCGACCTGTATGACGGCGAAGTCCCCGGCGCGGGCGTGATCGCCGGCATCGGCCGCGTCTCGGGCCGCATGGTGATGATCGTCTGCAACGACGCCACCGTGAAGGGCGGCACCTATTACCCGATGACGGTGAAGAAGCATCTCCGCGCGCAGGAGATCGCCGAGGCCAATCGTCTGCCCTGCATCTATCTGGTCGACAGCGGCGGCGCCAATCTGCCGCACCAGGCGGATGTGTTCCCGGACAAGGAGCATTTCGGCCGCATCTTCTTCAACCAGGCCAACATGTCGGCGCAGGGCATCCCGCAGATCGCCTGCGTCATGGGCAGTTGCACCGCCGGCGGCGCCTATGTGCCCGCCATGTCCGACGAGAGCGTGATCGTCCGCAACCAGGGCACCATCTTCCTCGCCGGCCCGCCGCTGGTGAAGGCGGCGACGGGCGAGGAGATCAGCGCCGAGGACCTGGGCGGCGGCGACCTTCATGCCCGCCGCTCGGGCGTGGTCGATCACCTCGCCGAGAATGACGAACATGCGCTGACCATCGTCCGCGACATCGTCAGCCACCTCCCCGCTGATCGTGTGCCGGATGTCGCGCTGAAGGACCCGCGCCCGCCGAAATACGCGCCCGAGGAGCTGTACGGCATCCTCCCCACCGACGTCCGCGCGCCGTACGACGTGCACGAGGTGATCGCGCGGCTGGTCGACGGCTCCGAGTTCCACGAATTCAAGGCGCTCTACGGCAGCTCGCTGGTCTGCGGCTTCGCGCATATCTGGGGCATGCCCGTCGCGATCCTCGCCAATAACGGCGTGCTCTTCTCGGAAAGCGCGCAGAAGGGTGCGCATTTCATCGAGCTGGCATGCCAGCGGCGCATTCCGCTGCTGTTCCTCCAGAACATCTCCGGCTTCATGGTCGGCGGCAAGTATGAGGCAGAAGGCATTGCGAAACATGGCGCAAAGCTGGTGACGGCAGTAGCGACGGCGACGGTGCCCAAGCTCACCATCCTGATCGGCGGCAGCTTCGGCGCGGGCAATTACGGCATGTGCGGCCGGGCCTATTCGCCCCGCTTCCTGTTCAGCTGGCCCAACAGCCGGATCAGCGTGATGGGCGGCGAGCAGGCGGCGAGCGTCCTGGCCACGGTCCATCGGGACGCCGATCGCTGGTCGCCCGAGGAAGCCGAGGCCTTCAAGGCGCCGATCCGGCAGAAGTACGAGGACGAGGGCAATCCCTGGCACGCCACCGCGCGGCTGTGGGACGATGGCATCATCGATCCGGCGCAGACCCGCGACGTACTCGGCCTCGCGCTGGCGGCGACGCTCAACGCGCCGATCCCCGCGCGGCCGCAGTTCGGCGTGTTCCGGATGTGAGCGGGGAAGCGCATCCCAAGATCCTCCCCCAGCCCTGCTGGGGGAGGGGGACCGCCGGCCGCAGGCCGGTGGTGGAGGGGCCGGCGCCGCAGGCGGCGGAAGCCTTGCGCCGCGCCCTAACCCCCGCGGATATCCCTGCGCCGTTCGGCCACGACCTCGCCGATCCACATGACGAGGCCGTCGAGGTTGTTCAGCACCTCCACCGCCGGTATCCGCAGCGTCGCCACCCCCTCGGCGGCGAGCCACGCATCCCGTCGCGCATCCGCGGCAGGCGCAGTGCCGTGCGCATGCATCTCGCCGTCAATCTCGACGCACAGCCGCACCGCATCGCAGTAGAAGTCGAGTATATACGGCCCGGCCGGATGCTGCTTGCGCCATTTTTCGCCGTCGCGCCCGCGCACTGCTTGCCACAGCAGCACCTCCGGCAGCGTCATCTCCCGCCGCAAGCGCTTCGCTCGCCGATACGATCTGCCGTTGCCCTTGAGCATCGCTGCCCCCTTTCGCGCTTCGCGCGCCCCTCCACCATGCTACGCATGGTCCCCCTCCCCCAGCAAGCTGGGGGAGGATCTGATCGCTGAAGGCTGACCCCATGCTCCTCACCCTCCTCGCCCTCACCGTGCAGACCGCCGGCCTGCCCCCGCCCGCCGCCAACCCCACGCACAGCACGCCCTCCCCGAGCAAGCTGCCGCCCGCCAACCCGCTCGCCCCGCCGGACGGCAGCGACGAACGCGCGGTGCTCGCGACGGTCGACAAGCTGCTGGGCGGGATCAACACGCGCGATACCGCGGCGATCGGCGCCGTCCTCCTCCCGAGCGCGAGCGCAACGATCGTCACCGAAGCCGCCGGTGGACCCAGCACCGTCCGCACCCTGACCAATGCCGAACTGCTCGCCCGCTTCCAGCCCGGCCCCGAGACGTTCGACGAGCGTATCTCTGGCCCTGCGATCGAGATCGACGGCGATCTCGCGATGGTCTGGGCGCCCTATGTGTTCCGGCTGAACGGCAAGGTCCATCATTGCGGCACCGATCATGTCAGCCTGGTGCGTGAGAACGGCGCCTGGAAGGTCGCCAGCCTCACCTGGACCTCGCGCACCACGGGATGTGCCGAATGAGCCGCGACACGCTGTTCGTCCTCGACACCGACTGGGCCGACCCGGCCTATGGCGGCGAGCGCCGCTTCTACTGCAAGGACTGCATCACCGTGGAGGGCCTGCTCGCCGCCTTCCCGGAGCGCGCCGCGAACATCGAGGTGGTCCGCGTCCCCTGGCCTCGCCCCCGCGCGGCGGTGGTCGATCGGCTGGGCGAAGCGAACCAGAACCTGCCCGCGCTCGCCTTCGCCGAGGGTGGGTTCGCGAACGACATCGAGAGCGTGCTCGCCGCGCTCCACATCCGCCACGGCTTTCCGGAGCGCCACCCGTGATCCAGTCCCTGCTCATCGCCAATCGCGGCGAGATCGCCTGCCGCATCCTCCGCACCGCCCGCGCAATGGGCATCCGCACCGTCGCGGTCTATTCGGATGCCGACGCCAACGCGCTCCACGTGCGCCAGGCCGACGCGGCCGTGCATATCGGCCCCTCCCCAGCGCGCGAAAGCTATCTGGTCGGCGAGAAGATCATCGCCGCGGCCAAGGCGACCGGCGCCGAGGCGATCCACCCCGGCTATGGCTTCCTCTCCGAGAACGCGGAGTTCGCCGAGGCCGTACTCGCCGCCGGGCTGGTCTGGGTCGGGCCGAAGCCGGACAGCATCCGCGCGATGGGCCTCAAGGACGCCGCCAAGGCGCGGATGATCGCGGCCGGCGTGCCGGTCACCCCCGGCTATCTCGGCGAGGACCAGTCCCCCGAGCGGCTCCAGGCGGAGGCCGATGCGATCGGCTATCCGGTGCTGATCAAGGCGGTCGCGGGCGGCGGCGGCAAGGGCATGCGGCGGGTGGAAGCCGCCGCCGACTTCGCCGACGCGCTCGCCAGCTGCAAGCGCGAGGCGGCCTCGTCCTTCGGCGACGATCGGGTGCTGCTGGAGAAGTACATCCTCTCGCCCCGCCACATCGAAGTGCAGGTGTTCGGCGACACCCAGGGCAACGTGGTCCATCTGTTCGAGCGCGATTGCTCGCTCCAGCGCCGCCACCAGAAGGTGATCGAGGAGGCCCCCGCCCCCGGCATGGACGCCGAGACGCGCGACGCGATCTGCGCAGCGGCGGTGCGCGCGGCCAAGGCGGTCGACTATGTCGGCGCAGGGACCATCGAGTTCATCGCCGACGCCAGCGAAGGCCTGCGCGCCGACCGCATCTGGTTCATGGAAATGAACACCCGGCTCCAGGTCGAGCATCCGGTGTCCGAGGAGATCACCGGGCAGGATCTCGTGGAATGGCAGCTCCGCGTCGCCAGCGGCGAACCGCTGCCCAAGCGGCAGGAAGAGCTGTCGATCACCGGCTGGGCGATGGAGGCACGGCTCTATGCGGAGGATCCGGCCAAGGGGTTCCTGCCCAGCGTGGGGCGGCTCGAAACGCTATTCCTGGCGCCGACCGGGCGCGTCGAGACGGGCGTCGAAGAGGGTGGCGCCGTATCTCCCTTCTACGATCCCATGATCGCCAAACTTGTCGTCCACGCAGAGACCCGCGACGCCGCCATAGACGAGCTGGCGAAAACGTGCGGACAGATCGCCGTCGATCCCGTCAAAACCAATGCCTGGTTCGTGCGCCGCCTGTTGAACGAACGCGTGTTTCGCGAAGGGATGCAGACGACCGGCTTTATCGGCGACAATCTGGAACGCCTGACGGCGGCCCCTCAGCCCAGCACGAACCTGCTGCACTTCGCCGCCGAGCGACTGATGGCCGTTGCCGATCCGCGGCTTCGAACCGATCGCTTGGCCAAGCTCCAGGGGTTCCGCGTCAACGCGGCGCCGAACCGCCACATCCGCTTTGCCGTCAACGGCGCGCCCGTCGACGTCGCGTATGACGCAAGCGAGGTCTATGCCTTCCATGATCGCGAGGACATCTACTTCGACGGCGATCTCATCTGCGAAGGCGGCGCGGCATTTCGGGTGGGCGCGCTGCGAACCGACGGCAGCGGCACCGGCGCCGCCGCCGACGGCGCCCTGCTCGCCCCCATGCCGGGCCGCATCACCGCCGTCGACGTCGCCCCCGGTGCGCAGGTCACCAAGGGCCAGCGGCTCGTTACCCTGGAGGCGATGAAGATGGAACATGCGCTCACCGCGCCGTTCGACGGCACCGTTGCCGAACTCCCCGTCACTGCGGGCGGCCAGGTCACCGAGGGCACGCTGCTCGTCCGCGTGGAGAAGGCGGCATGATCTTCCGCGACGCCGTCCTCGCCGACCTCCCCGCGATCGTCGCCATGCTCGACGACGACGAGCTCAGCCGCGGCCGCGAGGATGCCTCGCTGCCGCTCGATCCGCGCTACGAGATGGCCTTCGCCGACATCGATCGCGATCCCAATCAACGGCTGATTGTCGCAGAACGGGACGGCGCCGTGATCGGCACGATGCAGCTGAGCTACCTTCCCGGCATCGCGTTCCGCGGCGCGTGGCGCGGCCAGATCGAGGCGGTTCGCATCGCTTCGCCCCTGCGCGGAGAAGGACTTGGCCGCACAATGATCGAATGGGCGGTCGCCGAATGCCGCGCCCGGGGCTGCCGGATGGTGCAGCTCACCTCCATGCGCGATCGCACCGACGCGCACCGCTTCTACGAAAAGCTCGGCTGGACCAAGAGCCATTTCGGCTTCAAGCTGAAACTGGATCAGGACGAAGGCTGAATGGCACGCTTTTTTGACGAATGGCAGCTCGGGGATCGTATCGAGCACGCGCTGCGGCGCACGGTTACCGAGACGGACAACCTTCTCTTCACCGCCCTCACCCACAACACCCAGCCGCTGCACCTGGATGCGGAGGCCGCGCGCGCGTCCGAATTCGGCCAGATCCTCGTCAACGGGACCTACACCTTCAGCCTGATGATCGGCGTCACGGTAGCCGACACCACCGCCGGCTCGCTGGTCGCCAATCTCGGCTATGACAAGCTGGTCATGCCGAAGCCGGTCTTCCTCGGCGACACGCTGCGCGCCAGCTCCGAGGTGGTCGAGCTGCGCCCCAGCAAATCGCGGCCCGGCCAGGGCATCGTCACCTGGCGGCATCAGATGCACAACCAGCGCGACGAGCTGGTATGCGAATGCCTGCGTTCGGCGCTGCTGCGCAGCCGTTCGGCCTGACGCGCGTTTCTCCAGGCGATGCAAGCATTTGACGTAATCGTCGTCGGCGGCGGCGCCGCCGGCATCGGGGCCGCCCGCACCCTTTCGGACGCAGGCAAGGACGTGCTGCTTGTCGAGGCCGATGCGCGCCTTGGCGGCCGGGCGCGAACCGAGCATGTCGACGGCATGGCGCTCGATCTGGGCGCAGGCTGGCTCCATTCGGCCGAGCACAACCCCTGGGTCGAGATCGCTGCGCTACACGGCTTCGAGCTGGATCGTACCCTGCCCCGCTGGCGTGAACAGTGGCGCGAACTCGGCTTCTCGCGCGCCGAGCAGAAGGATGCCGCCAAGGCCTTCAGCGCGTTCGAGAAACGCATCCGCAAGGATCCACCGCCGGGCGACCGCGCGGGCGCTGCGCTGGTACCGGACAGCCCATGGAGCGTCTGGATCGATGCCGTCAGCGGCTTCGTCAACGGCGTCGATACCGCCAAGCTCTCGATCGCCGACTATCTCGCCTATGAAGATGCCGCCACCGAAACCGACTGGCGCGTGCCCGCCGGCTATGGCGCGCTGGTCACTGCCCAGGCCGGGTGCCTGCGCACGGCGCTTGCCACGCCGGTGACCGCGATCGACCGATCGGGCACCCGCCTCAAGCTGCAGACCGGACGCGGCACGCTGGAGGCGGCGCATGTGATCGTTACCGTCTCCACCGACATTCTGGCGCGCGGCGACATCACCATCGCGGGACATGACGACCTGCTTCATGCCGCCGCGGCGCTGCCGCTCGGCCTGGCCGACAAGCTGTTCCTCGCCGTCGACCAGGGCGCCGAAGAACTCGAAGCAAACGCCCATCTGCTCGGCGATCCGCGCAACGTGATCACCGGCACCTACACGCTGCGCCCGTTCGAACGGCCGATCATCGAGGCGATGCTGGGCGGTGAAGGCGCGCGCGAGATGGCTGCGCGCGGTCTCCAGGGGGCTGCCGACTTCGCGATCGAGGAGCTGTGCGCGCTGCTCGGTGGCAAGTGGCGCAAGCGGCTGCGCCTGCTTGCCGGATCGGCCTGGAGCCGCGAAACCCATATTCGCGGCGGCTATAGCCACGCGCTGCCTGGCCGCGCCTTCGCCCGGCGCGCCCTGTCGACGCCGATCGATCCACGGATCCGCTTCGCCGGAGAGGCCTGCTCTCCCACCGAGTTCTCGACCGTCCACGGTGCGTACAAGACCGGCGTTGCCGCCGCGCGGGCGCTGCTCGCCTAGGCGGCCCGGCGTTTCGCCGGCTCGGGGTTGGAGAAGACCAACTCGTCGTCGATGCGGCCGAACTTCAGCGCCATCAGATCGCGCGTATAGCTCTGATGGACCCGCCACGGCTTGCGATGGCCCTGCCGCGGGAGCAGGCCGCGCGCGCGCTGGACATAGCCCGAAGTGAAGTCGAGAAAGGGCTGTGCCTCCACCGGCGCCGCCGGCTGCGGTGTCACCTGCCGCATCCCGCGCTTCGCCATCGCCCCCAGCAGCCGGGAGACATAGCGCGCGGTCAGGTCCGCCTTCAGCGTCCAGCTGGCATTGGTATAGCCGAACGCGATGGCGAGGTTGGGCACGCCGGAGAACATCATCCCCTTGTAGGTCAGCCGCTCCGCCCAATCGACGACCTCGCCGTCCACCGTGACGGGGATACCGCCCATCAACTGCACCTGCAGGCCGGTCGCGGTAACCACGAGATCGGCAGGCAACTCGCGCCCCGATTGCAGCTTCAGGCCCTCCGGGGTGAAACGGTCGATCCGGTCCGTCACCACCGCTGCCCGGCCATCGCGGATTGCCGCGAACAGGTCGGCATCGGGCACCAGGCACAGCCGCTGGTCCCAGGGGTTGTAGCTGGGGGTGAAATGGGTGGCGACGTCATAGTCGTGGCCCAGCTCGCACCGAACCATGTCGACCAGCCGCTCCTTGGCCTTGGCCGGGTGCTTGCGCGCCAGCGCATAGAAATACTGGCTGAGCAGAACGTTCTTCCAGCGCGTCAGGGCATAGGCGGTCTTGCCGGGTAGATACCGCCGAAGCCAGTTGGCGATGCCGTCCTGCGAAGGCCGGGCCACGATATAGGTGGGGGATCGCTGCAGCATGGTGACATGGGCCGCGCGACGGGCGAGCTCCGGCACCAGCGTGACCGCCGTCGCGCCGCTGCCGATCACGACGACGCGCTTGTCGGCATAGTCGATGTCAGGGGTCCAGAATTGCGGATGGACGATGCGGCCGTGAAAGGTCTCGCGTCCGGCGAAGGCGGGCAGATACGCCTGATCGTACTTGTAATAGCCCGAACAGAGAAACAGGAAGCTGCAGCTGAACTGGCGGGTGCGGCCGTCGGTCTCCACGCTCACCGTCCAGAGCGCTTCCTCGCTCGACCAGGCGGCGGCCACCACCTTGTGGCGATAGCGGATGCGGCGGTCGATCCCGAACGCGCGCGCGGTATCCTCCAGATAGCGCAGGATCGCGTCGCCGTCCGCGATCGCCTTGGCATCGGTCCAGGGTCGAAACGAGAAGCCGAGCGTGTACATATCGGAATCGGATCGGATGCCGGGGTAGCGGAACAGATCCCAGGTTCCCCCCATCCGCTCCCGGCCCTCGAGGATCGCATAGGTGCGGCCCGGGCAATGCGTCTGCAGATGATAGCCTGCACCGATGCCCGACAGCCCCGCGCCCACGACGAGAACGTCGAAATGTTCGCGCATAGTTTCTGCCTCTCCGGGAGGCATGGTTGCACGACTATGCGGGCTACGCCACCTCAATAATCCCGCGAATAGCGCAGGGTCGCGCCCGATCCGCCGAACGAACTGGTCTGCGAGAGCACGCTCAATGCACGCGACAGCGACACTTCGAGCTGCGTCGCGGTGAAGCCGCGCGCATCGGTGATGATCTCGATATAGATATTGTTGGTGATGTACTTGCCCGCCGCCAGCGAGGTGCCGCGGCCGGTCGTGTCATCGGCGCCCAGCACGCGCAACCGGTCGATGCCCGTCGCCGACTTGAGCTGGCCGAGCGGGTTGAGCCCGCCGCCGGTCGCCCGCAACGAGTTGAGCGCCGCCGCCAACTGGATGGCCTCGGTGGCCGAGAGGTTGGTCACGTTGGTGCCGAAGAACAGTCGCGAGAGCACCTCGTCCTGCGGCAGCGCCGGGTTGGAGGTGAAGGCGATCTGCGGCTTCTGCGCGGTGCCGGTGATGTTGAGGATCGCGGTGACGCCTTCCGCCGTGGTGTTGGCGGAGATGTCGATCGTCGGGTTGGTCAGCTCCGCGCCCTGGAAGCTGATCACGCCCTTGGTCAGCTCGAACCGGCGGCTGGCGAAACTGTAGGTGCCGCGCACCACTTCCATCGTGCCGCGGATCTGCGGCGCCAGCGTCGTGCCGCCGATGGTGATGTTGGCCTGCCATTCGGACTCGAGGCCCATGCCGCTCACCATCAGGCGGTTGTTGGCGCGGACGCGGATGGCGAGGTCGAAATTGCCGAAGGCGCGCACCGGCTTCCGCGCCTGTGCCTGCTGGTTCGGATCCGCATCGCCCTTGCGCCGCACGCCGGTCAGTTCCGGAATCTCGGCCGCGCCCTGGCGGATGATCTGGTAATTCGCCTCGGGGATGTTGATCTGGCCTTCGATCTTCTGGACGTCGGCATTCTTGGTGATGGTCAGGTTGCCACTCGCCGTGGCACCCAAAGCCTCGCTCCGTGCGAGCCGCGCGTCGTCGAGCTTGACGGTGATCGCCATCGGGAAACCCTCTGCCGATGACAGACCCACCCGGCCGCTGGCGCTGACGGTACCGTCGCCAGCCTTGGCGCTTAGCTGGTTCAAGACGAAGGCATCGTTGGAGAACTGGCCGTCGATCTTCAGGTTGGTCAGGCGAGTACCGGTGCCTTCATTATCGTAGGTCAGGTTGTCGGCCCGGACGACGCCGTTCAGTTGCGGGCGATCCACCCTCCCGCTGAAATCCGCCGCCATGCCAATCGGGCCGGTCAGTTGCTGGTTGGGCAGCCCGGCAAAGGCAAAGGGGAGCGCCGATGGGCCGTTATAGCGGATTCCGCCGGAGAGGGGCGCCGCCATCAGTCTTTCGGTCCAGCTGCCGGCGCCCGGCCCGAGCGGGCGCAACGTCGTGACGATACGACCGATGGTCGTCGTCCCGCGCCGGATCAGCGCACGCAGGTCGCCGCCATCGGGAAGCAGCTTGCCGACCATACTGATGTGGACCGGCGTCGAGACGCGGACGAGGCTCGAGCGGGTGAGATCGTCGACCTCCAAGCGCAGATCCGCGCTTGGGAACGCATCGGGCGACGTCTGCGCAAAGTCGAGGCTGCCGGTCGCGGCACCGCCGATGCCGAGATCCGGCACAAAGGCATTCACGATCGCCAGGTCCAGCTTGTCCAGCCGGGCCTGGAGCACCGTGCCGTCGCCATAGCGACCGGCAAGGCGCACGCTGCCCTGGTCGAAATCGATCTGCGTCGGCAGCAGGCGGTAGGTCCCGTTCTCGACCGCGATCCGCACGGCCTGTGGCGTGCGGAACTTCACGCCGCTCGCCTGCCCCTGGAGTGCCGCCGTCCACAAATTCGGCGTCATCCGGCCATTCAGCGCAACGTCGAACGCCACGCCCGAAGAGCCGCTTGCCACCGCCTGTACCGTACCGTTGCCGCCGCGATAGTCGATCTTGGCGCGGGCGGTGCGCAGCAGGAACTCGCCTCGCTTCAGATTCGCGATCTGCACGTCGGCGACGACCTGCGGTTGATCCGCAAGCACGATGCTTGCGGTGGCGATGGCGCGGCCGATGGTCAGTTCAGCAACGCCGGGAATGGCGGCATTGGCTGCCGTCGCCTGCACATCCGCGCGCTGGAACTTGCCCTCGGCGCCCAACATGGCGATGCCGTCCACGCCCGATCCGCGGAAGGTCAGCTGGCCAGCGAACGGCCCCGCGGGTGTCGCCCGCAACTGGCCCGCAATGTCCATGCCCGCGAAGCGGGCGGCATTGACCTGGATCGCCAGCGCTTTGCCGGTGCGGACAAGGACATCCGCATTGAACGGCCCGTAATTGCTCTCGCCGGTGGAGGTCACTGCATAGGCGTCGCCGCGTCCCACCACCTTGGCCTCGACCTTGGCGAGCCCGATGCCCAGCCCCGGCTTCTCCGCCCGAAGAAGTAGCTGCGGCGCATTGAGCGTGCCGGTCACCTGCGCGCTGAGCGGACCATATTGATCGGAAATCGCGTCCGCCGTGATGCGGATCGGCCCGGCGGGGTCGTACGTCCCCTGCCCGCGCAACACGCGAAACTGGGGCGCGCGGACGCGGACATCGGCGATGCCGATTACCCCGCGGGGATCGAGGTTCAGCCTTGCGGACGCAACTGTGTTGCCGCCAAGGAAGTTGCGCGCGCCCTCGTTGAACAGCTTCCGTGTACGTCCAGCGACCTTACCGCGTATGCCCCAGCCCCCGCCGGGAGCGGTGTAGAGTTCTGCATCAGTGCTCAGGTCGACCACGCCAACCCCGGCGATGGTATAATCGTTGATCCGCCCCTTGAGCGCGCCGGTATAGCGCCCCTTGGCCATGTCGGCAGCGACGATTGCGGTAGCGTCGATCTTGTCCGACTTCAGCCGCAGATTGTCCGAGAGAATACGGCTGCCCGAGATGGCGAGATCGCCATTCACCGTGAGGTTAGTGACGAGCCCGCCCGCTGCCGCATTGAGCCCCGAGACCCGCGCGGCGCGGGCGCGCACCGGCACCAGGATGCGATCCGAATCCACGCGCGCCCGACCTTCGGCATAAAGCTGCTCGACTATTGTCTCGCCGAAGCCAATCGCGCCGGCGGACAGCTTGTAGTCGACCAGCGGAGTCGCAAAAGCGCCTTCCAGCGCCAGCGAAGCCCGCACCGATCGCCCGACCAGCTTCGGTGCGATCGTGCCCGGCTTCAGCAGCATCGCATCTACGTGCACGCCGTGAAACACATTGTTACCGAGATCGACCAAGCCCTGGGCCTGCGCGGAAAGCGCATCGGACTTGAGCTTGATCACGCCGTCCGCCTTGCGATCCGCCCAACGGAAATCGGTATCAAGCCGCAATCCCGGCGCAGTCAGCCGCTCGACCGGTCCTTGAAGATACAGGCCCGGGTGCGTCATCCCGCGGATCTGGAAGCGACCGTTATCGGCCGTCACGTCGAGATCGGCAAGGCTGCCGCCACCTAGTGTCGCAACTCCCTTGCCGGCCCAGTGCTTCCAGTCGCCCGCGCCCTGCACGGTCGCTACCAGTGGTGCCTGGAACTTGGCGAGACCGGCAACCAGGCCGCCCTTGGGGGCGTTCAGGCGCAGGTCGATGTCGAGCCGATTGGCCTGCGGCACCGCATCCAGCTTCAACGTAACGCGATCACCACCAGCTACGCCGCGTGCCGCGATGGTTCCGGCGTCCGCCACCAACTGGGCGCGCCCATCCGACAAATGCGCGGAGCCGCTGAGCTGCGCAATGTGACGCTGGCCGTCCACCGCCGGCGCAATATCGATCCGCGCCACGTTCAGGCGCGCGACGTCGACGTTCAGGTCCGGCAGCAGGGGCGCGTCGGGATCCCCAGACGGCTTCAGCTCGGGCAGCCGTGCGAGCCGGATTTCCGGGCTCTCCAGGTTGCGGATGTCGATCCGGTTCTTGAGGTAGGACAGCGGCCGCCAGTCCAGCTTGATCTCCTGCGCGGTGGCGAACACGCCCTTTGTGTCGCTCACGCGCACGTCGCGCAGCACCATGCCGCCATAGATCGAGCCGTCGATCCGACCGATACGGAAGCTCAGCCCGGATTCGAGTTTCAGCCGCGCCAGCTGGTCGGCGATCAGTCGCCGACCAGGCTGCGTGTCGAGCCCCAGTACGGCGAGCCCCGCCAGAGCAGCGATCGACACCAGGCCGACAGCGATCCAGCTGACAATCTTCACCCACAGCGATCGGCCGGTGCGCACCACCGTCACGGTCTCGGTTTCGGGCACTTCGTCCGCCATCAAAATGCCTGCCCGATCGAGATGTAGAGCGCGATTTTCGACTCGCCCTTCTTGCGTGCGATCGGCGTGGCCACGTCGACGCGCAGCGGGCCGAAATTCGTGTAGAGCCGGCCGCCGATGCCTGCGCCAAAGCGCAGGTTGCGGCCCGTAGGCGTGGTGCCCTCATAGACCTGGCCCGCATCGAGAAACGGCACGATGCCGTAATTGCCGAAGCGATAGCGCGCCTCAATGCCGAACTCGTTGAACGCACGACCGCCCACTGGCTTGCCGTCCGGCGAGCGCGGGCCCAGTTCCTGATATCCAAAGCCGCGGACCGATCCACCGCCACCGCCATAATAGCGCCGCGAAGGCGGCAGGTCGTCGCGCGAAACGCCGCTGATCGACCCTGCCCGCGCCCGACCTGCCAGCACGATACTGCTGGTAATCGGGTAATAGCCGTCTACCTCCAGCATCATGCGCGCATAAGGCCGCACCGAACCTCGTACCGACGTTTCGGCACTCAAATTGCCCTTGATGCGATAGCCTCGGGTCGGGTTCAGCAAGTCGTCCGACGTGTCATACCCCAGGAAGGTCGGGATCGCAGCGATAAGCCAGGTGCCCCGGTCGCGTTTCCCGAGATCGTAATTGTATCGATCCTCGTTCGAACCAACGAGCTCGGCGCCATAATAATAGGTCCAGCGCTTCTGCCAGATTGGGGTGGAGTCACGCGAAATACGCGTAGAAAGCGTTGTGGTGAACGCCTCGAACGCATCGTAATCGCTGTGATTGAGCGACGCGGTCACCAGGAAGGTCCGGTCGCGCTTGCCGGCATTGGACCGGCGGAAGGTAGTGGTCAGCGCCTGTTCCTGGGTACCGAAGATGCCGCTGACGGTCAGCGCGCCTTCGGGCGGGAACAAGTTCCGATGCGCCCAGCTCGCCTGCGCCTTGATACCTTGCCCCGTGCTGTAGCCGAGTTCGCCAGCCAGCGTTCGCGCCTTGCCCGCGACTTGGCGTACCAGCAGATCCACCTGCTGAGTCCCGTCGGGGCCTGGCGCATTGGTGCGCTGCGGCTCAACCGACACGGTAGAGAATAGGCCCGTCGCGATCAGCGCCTGCCGAAGGTCGTCGACCTTGCGGCTGTCATAGATCTGGCCTTCGCGATACCGCCGGAAGATCTCGATATGCTCCGACGTGAAAACCTGCCTGCGGCCGGCGGTCTGGATCTTACCGAAGCTCGCCCGTGGGCCCAGCGTTACCGGCAAGGTATAGTCCCCCGTGTGCGTTGCATCGTCGAGTACGACGTCCCGCTGGCCCAGCTCGACGAAGGGGTAGCCTTGCTGCGGCAGGCGCAGCGAAACGTTGGCCTCTGCCCCGAGCACACGATTTGCCTCAAGCGGATCCCCCGGGTTGAGGTTCAGCTCACGGTCGAGCAGGCCTGGCGGCACGGTCGGATCGCTCGTCACGCGTACGGCACCCAAGCGGTAGAGCTTGCCGGGTGAAGCGATGATCGTCGCCTTGACAGCGCCGGAATTCGGCGGATCCTGTGCGATGGAGGACGAGGCTGTGGCGTCGTAATAGCCGAGCGACTTCATCAGCCGCAGCGCCAGCTTCTCGTCCTCGCGCGCACGAGCCGAAACCATCGCGGCGTTGGCCGCCTTGCCCTTTCCGTGGTGAAGCGCCGATAGCTGGCGGAATTCGTCTTCCAGCCGAAGCGCCTCCAGCCCGTCGACCTGCACCGTGTACCGGATGGCGGGCGCCTTCTCGGCGTCGTCCGCAGTATCGCCGACCGGCTCGACCTTGAACGCGGCGAGCGGGGGCAGCGGCGCGAGCATCTCCGGCGATTCGGGACCAGCAGGCGTGAACCCCTGGTCGCCAGCAGGCGAAACACCCTGCGCTGCCGTGCCGAGCGCCGGCGTAGCATTGGATGCCGGCAGCGCGGGCTGCACGGTCGCCCTTGGATTCAGTGCGGGCTTTTGCGGCGCGGTGGTCGCCGGCTTCTGGAAGCCGCCCAGCGGCTCCAGCGGCGCATTGATATCGTCGCTGAGTTTGGGAAGCGCCTGCTCGAACGTCTTGTCTGGGACGATCGGTGCGTTCTCCTGCGCGTCAGCGGCAACAGGCTGGTCTTGCGCAGGCGACGCGGACTGCGGGGCGCCCTGCCCCGGCTTAGGATCGTTTAGCTGGGCGTGTGCGATAGCGGGCACGAACCCTGCCCCCGCCAACGCGGCGACCCAAACCACCCGAACCCCTTTACCCACGCGCCTCCTCCGGGAGCCGCGATTTCGACCGGCCCGCCCGCTCTCGTAACGGTCTATTGCGGATTTTGCTCCCCCCTCTGCGCCTTTCGACGCAATGCGCGCGGTCAACCGACGGCATGGGTCAGCTTCAGGCGGCCTTGAACGTCGCGGCGGCCGCCTCGATCCGGACCAGCATCGCCGCAAGCTGCACTCGCTCCGAATCGGAGAAGCTAGCGAACAAAGCGCGTTCTATCTCAAGCGCCTTCGGTGCGATCTGCTCATAGAGCTGCCACCCTTCCGGCGTCAGCGCGACAAGGTGCGACCGCTGGTCACTGGGGTTCGTAGCACGCGCGATAAGCCCCCGCTCGACCAAGCCAATCGCCGCTCGACTCACCGTCACCTTGTCCATCTGCGTGCGGCCGCAGAGCGCCTGCTGACTCATCGCCCCGCCCTCCGCCAGCACGGCGACGAGACGCCATTCCGGAATGCGCAAGCCGAAAAGCGACCGGTAGACACTCGCCACCGCGTCCGAGACCGCATTGGAGGCGATGGACATGCGGTACGGCAGAAAATCGTCCAATTTCAATGCAGTCATCCCCACCCCTTACCTAGGAATTAACCAATTCGCAGCTGACAACGCTGGCAGGTTGCAATTTTTGCAATGATACCGGTAACAGTTCGCACTTGCAGCAGATGCCGGTGCGGTGCAGAACGATCGGGCCTTTCAGGCATCCTCTCCTAAGACTTTCATAGGCTGCCCTCCGGGGCGGCCTTTTTTTTGGCGTGCGCCGGGCCGTGGATCAATGGTTGATCGGCGCCGGCTGCCATGTCACCAGCTCCACCGGGCCTATGTGCTGCGGGACGAGTTGAGGCCCGAGCCATACCGCCCAGGCGCCAGCCGCCAGCATCACCCCGAAAGGCAGCCGATCGCTAGCCCGCACACGCCGCCCTGCCACCATCATCGCCAGCACCACCGCAAGCCCGATCAGGCTTGCCGCGAGCAGAACCACCGGCAGATTGTCCCAGCCGAGCCAGCAGCCGATCGCCCCGAATAGCTTGGGATCCCCACCTCCCAGTCCCTGCCGCCCACGCAGCGCCTTGTAGACCCGTGCGACCAGCCACAGCACCGCGAATCCAACGACGCCGCCGATCACGCGCGCGCTGAGCGGTACGCCGTTTCCGGCCGCCCCCACGCAGAGCCCGACGACGGCCAACGCAACATTGAGCCCGTTCGGCAACCAGAAGGCTGCGAGGTCCAGCGCCGCGAGCGCCAGCAGCAGCCAGCCGAACACGGCGCCCACGACACCCTCGACACCCGGCGCGGCAAGCCCTGCCACCACGCCGATCGCTAGCCCAACCACCTCGGTCAACCAGTGGCTCGGCGCGATCCGGGCAGCGCAATGGCGGCAGCGCCCCCGTTGCACGATGTAGCTGAGCACCGGCACCAGCTCTGCAGCACCGAGACTCGTGCCGCAGGAATCGCATGCCGATCGCCCCTGCGCCACGCCACGCCCCTCGGGCCACCGGATCGCCCCCGTCGCGATGAAGCTGCCGAACACAGAGCCCAGCAGCCCGAGCAGGACAGGCCAGCCCCAATGGTCAATCGGTGTCATGCGGCTTTCGCTTGCGGATCAGATACCGATACACCCCGAAGACGTTGATGCAGAACAGCACCAGGTTCTGGGTCCATAGCGGCTCGTCGTCCGTCACCACCGCGCCGCTGATCCAGCAGATGCTGGATGCCACGAACAGGGCGAATCCCCAGCCGGTGACCCGCCTCCCGAGGTCCAGGGAGACCAGAAACGCCGCGATCATGCCGCTGATCGAGGCACTCCATTTCAGGATGTCGACAAGGTTCACGCACGGATCCCTTCCTGCGGGAGCGCGATGGCTTTTGCAAACCGCGCGCTGTCCCCCTAGATCACCGGCAAACACCCGAGAGGAGCCTTTATGTCCGCCGACCCTGTCGTCATCCTGTCCTATGCCCGTACGCCGATGGGAAGCTTTCAGGGCACCCTCGCGGATGCGGCAGCAACCGATCTTGGCGCCACCGCAGTGGGCGCAGCAGTCGAGCGGGCCGGTCTCAAGGGCGAGGCGATCGAGCGCATCTATATGGGCTGCGTGCTTCCCGCCGGACTGGGCCAGGCGCCCGCCCGACAGGCCGCATTGAAGGCGGGCCTGCCCCAGCACATCGAAGCGACGACGATCAACAAGATGTGCGGATCGGGCATGCAGGCGACGATCATGGCCGCGGAGGCACTTGCAGCCGGCTCGGTAGAGTTGCTCATCGCCGGCGGCATGGAGAGCATGACCAACGCGCCCTACCTGTCGATGCGCCACCGCAGCGGCGCGCGGATCGGCCATGACGTTCTGAAAGACCATATGTTCCTCGACGGGCTGGAAGACGCCTATGAGCCCGGCCGCCTGATGGGCAGCTTCGCCGAGGAGACGGCGAAGGAATATCAGTTCACCCGTGAGGCGCAGGACGCCTTCGCCATCGCCAGCCTGGAGCGCGCTAAGGCGGCACAGACCAGCGGCGCCTTCGATCGCGAGATCGTCCCGGTCGAACTGCAGGGGCGTAAGGGCGTGGTGACCGTGACGCTCGACGAGCAGCCGACTAAGGCCGATCCGGCCAAGATCCCCACGCTCAAGCCCGCTTTCGCCAAGGACGGCACGATCACCGCCGCCAATGCATCGTCGATCTCGGACGGCGCCGCGGCCCTGGTGCTGGCCCGTGCTTCGACGGCGGAGAAGCTGGGGCTGACGCCGATTGCGCGCATCGTCTCGCACGCCGCCCACGCCCATGCGCCGGCACGCTTCACCACCGCGCCCGTTTTCGCGATGCGCAAGGCGCTGGAGAAGGCGGGTTGGGAAACGGGCGATGTGGACCTGTTCGAAGTCAACGAAGCGTTCGCCTGCGTTACGATGATCGCGATGCACGAACTCGGGCTCAGCCATGATGCGGTAAACATTCACGGGGGTGCCTGCGCACTTGGTCATCCGATCGGCGCGAGCGGCGCGCGGGTGCTGGCGACCTTGCTCTCGGCGCTGGAAAGCAACGGCCAGAAGCGCGGACTTGCCTCGCTCTGCATCGGGGGCGGAGAAGCGACTGCAGTGGCCGTGGAACTGATGGATTGAGCTACGCCATAACTCCTCCCCTGAAGGGGAGGGGATGGAGTGGCGAAGTGTCTAGCGGAGTCCGGCGGACGTGCTGAAACCCCTCCCCCTGCAGGAGGGAGAAGGGGCCTGGTAGCGGTCCCTACCGAACCGTCTCGCCTGGATCCGTCCCCCAGATCCGCGCCTGCTCGACATAGCCCGCGCGCCCCCCGGCATCGAACCAGCACCAGCCGCCGCTGCACGCACTGATCTTGCCGACCACACCGGGCGCCGCGCGCCAGCTGATGTGCGAGTCGCTCGATGGGCTGCTGTGCAGCTCTGCCACGCCGCCCGCCACGATCGCGGTGCGCTTGTCGTCAAGCAGGTTGGCCTGCATCCAGCCTTCCGCGCCGTCCGGGTCGCGCACCTTCACCCAGGCGCCGTAGCTGGCGATTACCTTCACGGGCAGCCCGCGCCGCTGGTAGAACCAGTTGGTGGGATAGTTGCGCCCCGGTCCGGTTCGCATCCGCGCCTTGCTCGCCTTGAGCGACGCATAATAAGGCGGCTTGCGCTCCGCTTGCGCGGGGGTGGCCAAGGCGACAAGCGCCAGGGCTGCGATACCGATCGAGAGATGCCGCTGCTGCATGTGCCGTCTATCGACCAGCACGCCCCACGCTTCAACCGTTGACTGCGCCGTCCACACCGGCCAAGCCAGTCATATGGCCGATCCCAAGCGACCGTCCCGCCCCCGGGTGATCGTCACCCGCGCGCTGCCGCAAGCCAGCGAGGCGCGGATGGAAGCGCTGTTCGAATCGGTCGCGAATCGCAATGATGTACCGATGGATGCGGCCGCCCTCGCCGTCGCCATGGCCGACGCAGATGTGCTGGTTCCCACCGTCACCGATCGCATCACGGCAGCGCTGATCGCCGCCGCGCCAGAGCGGCTGCGGCTGATCGCCAACTATGGTGCGGGAGTCGGCCATATTGATCTCAAGGCCGCGCGCGCGCGCGGCATCGTCGTCACGAACACGCCCGGCGTGCTGACCGACGACACAGCGGACATGGCGATGGCGCTGATCCTCGCGGTGCCCCGGCGACTGGTGGAGGGCGACAAGCTCGTCCGCTCCGGCGCCTGGCGCGGCTGGAGCCCCACGAGCATGCGCGGCCACCGCATCGGCGGCCGCAAGCTCGGCATCCTGGGCATGGGCCGTATCGGCCAGGCGGTGGCGCAGCGGGCGCGCGCCTTCGGGCTGCAGATCCACTATCACGGGCGGCACCGGGTGCATGAGGTGCTCGAGCACCAACTCGGGGCCACCTATCACGACAATCTCGACGCGATGCTGGAAGCGATCGACATCCTGACGATTCACACGCCGCACACCGCCACCACCAACGGCCTGATCGACGCGCGGCGGCTCGATCTGCTCGGTCCCGAAGCCTGGCTGGTAAATACCGCGCGCGGCGAGATCGTCGACCCGGAGGCATTGCTCTCCGCCCTGCGAGACCGCCGTATCGCCGGCGCTGGGCTCGACGTCTATGTCGACGAACCCAACGTCGATCCGCGGTTGATGGATCTGGAGAACGTGGTGCTGCTGCCGCACCTTGGCTCCGCCACGTTCGAAGCGCGCGAGGCGATGGGAATGAAGGTCATCGCCAACATCCGCAGCTGGGCCGATGGCCACCGCCCGCCGGATCAGGTGTTCGAGGGATGGCTTTGAACGCTTAAGCCCCTCCCCTTCAGGGGAGGGGCTTGGGGTGGGGCAGTGTCTCGATAGAGACCGACAAGCGTTCTGGAATCCCTCCACCCCAACCCCTCCTCCAAGGAGGAGGGGCTTAGAAGTGTGTTCCTCAATCCCCGGTCAGGATCCGGTCGACCAGCTGCTTCACCGTCGGCACGAAGCCGTTGGAATAGAACGGATCGCGCTTGAAGTTGTATGCGGCGTGGCCCGCGAACATCAGGTTCTGGTCGGTATCGCCACCATGGGCAATATCCTGCAGGGTCTTCTGGATGCAGAAGCTGCGCGGGTCGGCCAGGCGCCCCGTTGAGTTCGTCTCCGTATCCGCCCAGGACGAGAACTGGCACTGGCTTAGGCAACCCATGCAATCGGCCTGGTCCTTGCGGATCACCTGCTGGTCCTCGCTGGTCACGAACACCAGCGTGTTGTCCGGCGTCTTGAGCGCGCTGGTGAAGCCCAGGCCGTGCCACTCCCGCGCGCGCAGCAGGTCGTTGCGGGTCACCCAGAAATTCTTGCCCTTCACACCCACATCGAGCTGGAAGGTGTGATCACCCGCCGCCTCGGTTGAATACGGGATCTGGCGCTCGCTTCGCGCTTCCAGATGGCGAAGGAACGGGTTGCGCACCGCGCTCGAATAGAAACCGGTCGGCGAGAAGCGGTGCAGCAGTACCTCCCCTTCCTCGATCTCCATCAGCTTGGCTTTCCAGCCGTCGGGGATCGGGCTCTCCTGCGTCAGCAGCGGACGCGTGCCGAACTGAAATGCGATCGCACCAAGCTCGGGATTGTCGATCCAGTCGTTCCAGTCGCGGAGATACCAGACGCCGCCGGCCATCACGATCGGCACGCTGTCCGGCAGACCGCCTTCGCGCATCACGTCGCGGAGCGCCTTGACGCGCGGATAGGGATCCTGCGGCGCGCGCGGATCCTCGGCGTTCGACAGGCCGTTATGGCCGCCGGCGAGCCAGGGATCCTCATAGACCACCGCCGCAAGCCATTCCTGCGCCTTCGAGTAGGCCCGCTTCCACAGCGCGCGGAAGGCGCGACCGGAGCTGACGATCGGGAGATAGCTCACCTCATGGTGCGCCGCGATCTCGCTGAGCTTGTAGGGCATGCCCGCGCCGCAGGTGACGCCTGCCACCATCCCTTTGGTCCGCTCCAGCACGCCCTGCAGGACCCGCTGCGCGCCGCCCATTTCCCAGAGCACATTGATGTTGATCGCGCCCTTTCCGCCGGCGATCTCGAACGCGCGCTTCACCTGCTGGACGGCGCCTTCGATCGCGTACTGGATCAGCTCTTCATGGCGCTCGCGGCGCGTGAGGGCACGATAGATCTGCGGGATGATCTTGCCGTCCGCGTCGTAGCTGTCGGCGTTGACCGCGCTGACCGTACCGATGCCGCCGGCGGCCGCCCAGGCCCCCGCGCTCGCATGGTTGGTCGCTGCGACGCCCTTCCCGCCCTCGACCAGCGGCCATACTTCACGACCGTTGTAGTTGATGGGCGAAAGACCCTTGAACACACTGCCTCCACAAAAATTGCCGCGCGACGCTAGCCGGAACGGCCGCGACAAGCGAGTAACAAATGCTGGCCTCAGCCAAGCGCGCCCGGCCGCCCCATTGCTTGAGCATAAAGCCGCGCATAAGCCGCAACCATCTCAGCCTCGTCATACAACGCTGCAACACGTAGCCGGTTCGCCTCGCCCACGCGCTTCCGTTCATCGGGATATTGCGCGAGCAGATCGAGCCGGTCCCGCAGCGACACCTCGGTCCGGTCCGGAGAAAGATACCGCCGATTGGGCTCGGACACCATTGCCGCAATATCCCCTACCTGCGGCGCTACCACCGGAAGCCCGGCCGCCATCGCCTCCAGCACCGAAACCGGCGCCTGCTCGCTCTTCGACGACAGCGCGAACAGGTCGAACAGACCGAGATAGCGGTGCGGATTGGCGATGAAACCGGGCAGGAACACCTGATCCTCGACCGCCATCGTCTCGGCCTGGTCGAGGATAGCCTGCCGTTCCGGCCCGTCGCCCAGGATCACCAGCTTGAACCGCGAGGACATTCCCGCGACAGCGCGGACCAGCATCGGCAGGTCCTTCACCGGGCGCAGCCCGGCGAGGCAGCCGATGAACACCTCCCCCTTGCGGCGTTTCTCCAGCATCGGCAGCAGCTTGGGGTCGAGCTGGCCGGTATAGCGTGCAGTCGGCACGCCATTGGCGATACGCACCAGCCGCTCGGCCGGCTGCTTCCAGAACTTGGTCGCGACCTGCTCGAGCTTGTCTGAGGGGACTACCAGCGCATTGGCAGCGGGCAGTGCCATGCGGCGATACATGTTGCGGACGGTGCTCAGCTTTTCCGCCTCGTCGGCGTTGAACCCGTCTTCGTGGTGGATGATCGGTGGCAGGCCCTTGCCGAAGACGCGCGCCGCCATCACGCCGTCGATCGCGCCCCAATTATAGGTGAGCACAAGATCGAAGCGGCGCATGAAACGCGCGATCTGCTCGTATCGCCTGACCGAAGGCTTGCCGCTGAGCGGAGGCGGATCGAGCGCGATTTCGTACTTGATATGCTTGTCGATAGCGTCGCGGGCGCCGAGCTGGTCGGGCATCGCCGAAACGATCGTGTGCCGCGCGCGGTCGCCGAACGCGTTCATCAGCTGCACCGCCCGCGCTTCCTTGCCGCCGAGCGCGAAGGTCGAATGAAGATGGAGGATGTGGATCGACATGGGGGCCGGGGTTTAGCGAGCGATTGCGACGCCGTCATCCGTTAGGATGTGAACGGGACCTCAGACAATCTTCGCCAGCAACCGCTCGATCCCCGCCACCGCTTCCGGCTCATCCAACGCAGGAGCATGCCCCACGCCCGCCACCGTCACCAGTTCCGCGCCGGGCACCCGCGCGACCATCTTTTCCGCCGTTTCCGCACGCAGGATGTCCGAGCGTTCGCCGCGCACCACCAGCAGCGGACGTCCGGCGAGCGCGTCGATCGTTGGCCACATGTCGGGCCCGGCCTCGTTGCCCGGCACGCGAAACGGCTCGGCGATCTTCATATCGTAATCGAGCACGATGCGGCCCTGGCTGTTCACCCGGTGCAGCCGCTTGGCCATCGCCAGCCAGTCCTCGATCGCATAATCGGGATAAACGTCCGCATTCGCCTCCGCCACGCCACGCGCCGCATGCATCCAGGTGGGATACCAGACCTGCTTGCCGACATAGGTGCGGATCCGCGCCAGTCCCGCTGGGTTCAGTTCCGGGCCGACGTCGTTCAGCACCGCCCCCGCCAATTTGCCGCCATCGGTCGCAGCGAGCAGCATCGTCACGATACCGCCGAGCGAGGTGCCAACTGCCACGAACCTCTCGACCTTCAGCTCGGCGAGCAGCGCCTCCACATCCTGCAGATAGGTGAGCGGCACATAGGTCATGGGATCCTTGGCATAGGCGCTCTCGCCGCGTCCGCGGAACTCGACGCACAGCACGCGCCAGTCGCCCGAGAAACGCGTTGCCAGGTCGGCGAAGTCGCGCGCATTGCGCGTAAGCCCGGGAAAGCAGAGCAGCGGCGGGCGGTCGTCTCGCCCCGGATAGTCGCGATAATGCAGCCGCAGGCCGTCTTTCGACCACCAAACGCCATCGGAGTAGTTGCGTCGAGCATCCATCGCGCCCCATATCGCTGCATGGCCTTCGCTCCGCAACAGGCGATCCTCGAACTCGGGGATGGCTTCTACGATCCGGTGGCGCCCGCGCGCTTTCCTCAGACGATCCTTCGCTTCCGCAACGACCGCGCCGCGGCGACCGTCGGACTGGAGGGACTGAGCGACGCCGAGTGGATCGCGTATTTCGCTCGGTTCCAGCCACTCTCCGGCAGTCTCCCCCAACCGCTGGCGCTCCGCTATCACGGGCACCAGTTCCGCGTGTACAATCCGGAGATCGGCGACGGCCGCGGCTTCCTGTTCGCGCAGATGACCGACCGCGACGGCCAGCTGATGGATCTCGGTACCAAGGGATCGGGCCAGACGCCCCACAGCCGCTTCGGCGATGGCAGGCTGACCCTCAAGGGCGGCGTTCGCGAGATACTGGCGACCGAGATGCTCGAGGCGCTGGGCGTATCCACCAGCCGCACCTTCTCTCTGATCGAAACCGGCGAATCGCTCAATCGCGGCGACGAGCCCTCCCCCACCCGCTCGGCGGTGCTGGTCAGGCTCAATCACGGCCATATCCGTATCGGCACCTTTCAGCGCCTCGCCTATTTCCAGGATGAGGAAGGACTGCGGAAGCTCACCGCCTATGTGCTCCGCCATTACTATGGCGAGCAGGATGGGCCAGACGCAGCGCAGCGTCTGCTCGCCCATGTCGTCGCCCGAACGGCGCGGATGGCAGGCCAGTTCATGGCCGCCGGCTTCGTGCATGGCGTACTCAACAGCGACAACATCAACGTCACCGGCGAAAGCTTCGACTATGGCCCTTGGCGCTTCACGCCCAGCTGGGCGGCGAACTTCACCGCCGCCTATTTCGACCATGCGGGACTTTACGCCTTCGGCCGCCAGCCCGAAGCGATCTATTGGGATGTGATGCAGCTTGCCATATCGCTCCGCCTGATCGCCGAGGAGGCGCCGCTGATTGCCGCGCTGGAAGGTTTCGCGCCGGCCTATCACCGCGAGGAGGCCGATGCCGTGCTCTGGCGGCTTGGTATTCAGCCGCGCGACGACGCCAGCGACCGCGCGCTCACCGAAGCGGTGGAGGTTGCGCTGAGTCAAACGGGCACGCTGCTTCACCGTTTCTATTTCGATGCGTTCGGCGGCAACCTGCCGGACCAGTATGGCAGCGACTTCGACGAGGTCCGCAGTCGCCTTGCCGATTATCGCCCGCGCAAGGCCCGCGACCATGGCTATTGGCGGGGCGAACCCTGCGGGATGCTGATCGACGAGGTCGAATCGCTCTGGTCCGCCATTGCCGATCGGGACGATTGGGGGCCGCTTACGGCCAAGATCGCGGCCATTCGACACATGGGCGAGGCTCTGGCCTAGCGCCGCGAAATCGGGCAATACCCACGCCATACAGGGCAACGAACCAGAAAACAGAAGGCCCAATGCCGGACCAGGAACTCCTTTCGACCGAACCCGCAACGGGCGCCATTCTCTGGCGTCACCCGATCGGGGATGCCGATACCGAAGTCGCAATAGCCCGGGCGAACTGGGCGCAGTGGGCGGCTCGCCCGCTTGCCGTGCGAATAGAGGCATTGCGCCGCTTCGCAAATGTCGTCCGACAACGTGCCGACGCCTTTACCGATCTGCTCGCTCGCGAAACCGGCAAGCCGCTCTGGGAAGCGCGTACGGAGGTCGAGACGGTGATCGCCAAGGTCGACATCTCGGTTACCAGCTATTCCGAGCGCACGGGCCAGCGCCGGATCGAAGCGCCGATGAACACGCGCCTCGCGCTGCGACACAAGCCGCACGGGGTGCTTGCGGTGCTCGGTCCCTATAACTTCCCGGCGCATCTGCCGAACGGCCACATCGTGCCCGCGCTGCTCGCCGGCAACGCCGTGGTATTCAAGCCTTCGGAAAAGACGCCCGCCAGCGGCGCCTTCCTCGTCGAATGCTTCCACGCCGCCGGCATCCCCGAAGGCTGCGTGCGCTTGCTGATCGGCGGCCCGGATCAAGGCAAGGCTCTGGCCAGCCACCCCGATATTGACGGGCTGCTATTCACAGGCTCGGCCAATACCGGCATCGCGCTCAACCGCCAGTTTGCTGCGCGTCCCGAAAAGATCCTCGCGCTGGAGATGGGCGGCAACAACCCGATCGTGGTCTGGAACACGCCGGATCTCTACTCCGCCGCGGTGCTGGTGGTGCAGTCTGCCTTCACCACCGCTGGTCAGCGCTGCACCGCCGCACGCCGGCTGATCGTCGACGAGAAGCTGTTCGAACCGCTGATGGCGGAGCTCAACAAGCTGATCGGTCGCCTGATCATCGGCGAGCCGCACGCCGATCCCCAGCCCTTCATGGGGCCGGTGATCGACAACAATACCGCCGACATGCTCACGGAGAGCTTCCTTACCCTCTCGACCATGGGCGGCCGCCCGTTGCGACATATGGAACGGCTGATCGAGAACCGCCCGTTCCTCACCCCTGGCCTCGTCGACATGACCGACGCGCGGGAAAAGGTGGATGTGGAGCTGTTCGGCCCGATCCTACAGGTGTTCCGCAAGGCAACGTTCGAGGAGGCGATCGCGGAGGCGAACGACACGCGCTACGGACTGTCCGCCAGCCTGGTGAGCCAGGATCCCCGGCTCTACGACCAGTTCTGGGCGAATATCCGTGCGGGTATCGTCAATTGGAACAAGCCGACCAACGGCGCCTCGTCGGCGGCACCATTCGGTGGCGTGGGCTGGTCGGGCAACCATCGGCCCAGCGCCTATTATGCAGCGGACTATTGCGCCTATCCTGTAGTCTCCTCGGAGTCCGAACAGGCGCGCGCGGCGATGGGCGTTGGGCTGCGCGACGCCTGAACCGCGCGTTAGACTTTTCGCAACCCTTCCGCTTAACTGCGGTTTCAGGCCCCTGCCCCCATGGTGCCCGCCTTCGGACGGGATGATAGGATGGATTCGGGGCGCACGTCCGCGACGATTTTTAGCCTGACGCACGATCTGCCGGCACCGCGCGCTTCGGGCGCGGTGCCGGCAGACGGGCTCGACGCAGGCCGGCTGGGTATGGGTAGCGACCTGCTCGCATGCGGCATCCACTGGATCGGCCGTGCTGGCGCGCGCCTGCAGGTGCCGCAGGATCTTGCCGAGCAGATGCCGGTACAGCTCCATGTCGGCGGCAGCGAGCCGCTGATCGGCCGCACGCTTTGGTCGGACGGGAACGAGGCCGGGCTCGCTTTCGACGCGCCGGTGGACGTTTTGGGGATGCTTGCCCGCGCCCTGGCGCGCACCAGCGCCGAGCGCCGCCGTCTGCCGCGTATCGAGCTGCGCCACACGGTAGGCGTGCACCATGGCGGCGACGTCGAGCAGTTCCGCACGCGCGACATTTCGCAAGGCGGCGTGGGCGTCGAGGCACGCGGCCTCGCGGTGGACGAAGCAGTGCAACTCACCTTCGACGGCATGCGACCGCTCGACGGCATCGTCCGTTGGGTTATCGGGGAGACTGCCGGCATCGTCTTCGCCGAGGAGCTCGGCTGGCAGACGCTGTTTCCCTGGCTGCGCGGCATCCAGCATGCGCTCTTGCCCGGCGGCGCTGCGCTCGAAGGCGAAGGACTGTTGCAGGACAAGCTGGCGATCCGCCTGGATCTGCCGGGCCGCGTCCGCGAAGGCACCGCCTGGTGGAACTGCCGCATCCACGCGCTTACCGCCCATCAGGTCGAGTTCGAGGCGCGACAGAGCTTCTGTCCCGGCGCGCCCCTGTGGGTGGCCCTTCCGGAAATCGGCGGCGGTCCCGCCCGCGTGCTGCAGACCCGGCAGGGCCGCACGCTCGCCGAATTTCGTCTGCCGCTCCGCGACAGCGACCTGCGCATGCTCACCGCGAGCCGCCGCCCAGGTTGATCCCCCTTGCATCGCGGACGCCTCCCCGCCAAGCGGGGGCCATGGCACTCCTTCCCATTGCCGAAGCCCAAGCGCGGCTGCTCGCACTTGCCGGCCGCACGCCCGTCGAAATGGTCCCACTCGCCGAGGCGGTCGGTCGCTGGGCGGCCGAGCCCATAGCCGCACGGCGCACCCAGCCGGAAAACGATCTGTCGGCGATGGACGGCTACGCCATCCGTTTCGCGGACCTGCCCGGCCCCTGGATCGTGATCGGCGAGAGCGCGGCGGGCAAGGGCTTCGCCGGCACCATGGCGCCCGGAGAAGCCGTGCGGATCTTCACCGGCGCGCCGATGCCCGCCGGAGCCGATACGGTGCTCGTTCAGGAAGAGGCTGCCCGCGACGGCGATCGGCTTAGCCTTGCCGGTGAAGGCCCCGCCTATCTCGGCCGCAACGTGCGTCGCCGCGGCCTCGACTTCGCGGCGGGCGACGGACTGATCGCGGCAGGCGAACGGCTGACACCGGCGCTGATCGCCCTTGCGGCGATCGCGGGCCATGCCACGCTGCCCGTGCACCGCAAGGTTCGCGTCGCCATCGTGGCGACCGGGGACGAGCTTGTGGCGCCGGGAGCCGCCATGGGCCACGCGCAAATTCCCGAGTCCAATCGTATCATGCTGGCTGCCCAGCTCGCCGACCTGCCGATCGAGATCATTGATCTCGGCATCCTCCCGGATAATCTTGGCGCTCTTACCCGCGCCTTTGCCGAGGTGCAGGCAGATCTGCTGATTACCAGCGGCGGTGCGTCCGTGGGCGACCACGACCTTGTTCGACCTGCGCTGGAAGGCGCCGGGGCAAGGATCGATTTCTGGCGGATCGCATTGCGCCCAGGCAAACCGATGATGGCGGGGCGGCGCGGTGACATGGTCGTCCTGGGGCTTCCGGGCAACCCGGTCTCGGTGTTCGTCACCGCCCTGCTCTTTGCCAAGCCATTGATCGCGCACCGTTCCGGTGCCGCGGACCCATTGCCCGTGCACCGCACCGCCATTCTTGGGGAGCCCCTGCCCGCCAATGGCCCGCGCACCGATTATCTTCGCGCGGCGCTGATCGACGGCAAGGTCCATGCATCGGCGATCCAGGACAGTTCGATGCTGCGCACGCTCGCGCGAAGCACGTGCCTGATCGTACGACTGCCCCACGCGCCAGCTGCAAAAACATCCGACTCGGTGGAAATCCTCGACATCGCTTGACAGCGCCTCGGAACATTGCATAAACGTTCCCAGTCTGTTCTGGACCCGGAGGATTGGATGCTCACGCGCAAGCAGCACGAGCTGATCTGCTTCATTTCCGACCGTCTCGCCGAGACGGGCGTCTCGCCCTCGTTCGAGGAAATGAAGGAAGCGCTCGACCTCAAGTCGAAATCGGGCGTGCATCGCCTGATCAGCGCGCTGGAGGAGCGCGAGTTCATTCGTCGCCTGCCCAACCGCGCCCGTGCGCTCGAGGTGCTGCGCATGCCCGAGCGCGGAGAGCGTAAGCCTGCGGCCAAGACGCCGAAACCGGCCACCACCGCCGCTGCCCCGGCATCGCTGCCTACCCCGGCCAATGATGTGGTGGAGATTCCGCTGCACGGTCGCATCGCCGCCGGCACCCCGATCGAGGCACTTGAAGGTTCGACCATGCTTCCGGTTCCTGCCGCTTTGCTCGGCGCGGGTGAGCATTATGCGCTGGAAGTCGCCGGTGACTCGATGGTCGAAGCCGGAATCCTGGACGGTGACTATGCACTGATCCGCCGCACCGAGACTGCGCGGGATGGCGAGATCGTCGTGGCGCTAATCGACGATGCGGAGGCGACGTTAAAATATTTCCGCAAGGAAGGCGCGATGGTGCGGCTCGATCCGGCGAACCGTGACTATTCGCCCCAGCGTTATCGCCCTGATCAGGTCCGCGTCCAGGGCCGGCTTGCCGGATTGCTGCGCCGATATTGATCGAAAGCCTGTAGGAAAAGGCGGAAACCGGGTCGGTGTTTCGCCCTTTCTGTTGTTCGGCTTTATGAACACACGATCAGACTCTGGTCGCCATAGTATTTTCGCTCGACCTTCCCGTGTCTTGTGGCATGATCTGCGAGGATGTTGCGTGGAAAGGCGGATCGATGCGGCTGTATCGGTGGGCGATGATCGCGATGGTTTCGGGCTGTATCCTGCCAGTCGGGGCGGGAGCGCAGCAAAGCGCCGTAGGGCAGCAAAACGCCAAAACGACGCCGCAGCAGCCCGCCACGCCGGCAGGCGACCGCATTGTCGTCACGGGAAAGCCGCTGCCGCCAAAGAGTGAAATCAAGTCGTTGTCCCGATCAATCACGCCTTATGTGACGGACGGATCATTACCGCGTTTCAATGTTTCGGTCTGCTTCGCGAGCGGAGGGCTTCCCCGCCGAACGCTTCTGTCCATCGGCGTTAGAATGGCGGCCGACGCGGAGTTGGCGGGGCTCAAGCTGGCCGGAGAGGGCTGCAAGCCGAATATCTACGTGTTGTTCGTCGAGCGGGCCGAAGAGCAAGTGGCCAAGCTGGCCGAGCGTAAATGGTGGGTCTTTGGCGACCGGTCGCTTAGCGGCATCCGCGACATCGTCCATGAACGGGGCCCTGTTCGAGCATGGAGCAATGTCGAGATTCGCGGCGCGGATGGCCAGTTCATCGATACGGACGGCATATTGAAACTGCCTACAGCGACGCGAATTGCGCCCTCCATCCGCCGCGAAACGCTCGCCGCCATCGTCGTGATCGAGCGCTCCGCCGTGCTCGGCAAGACGCCCAACCAGATCGGCGATTACGTCGCGATGCGCGCGCTGGGTGGCGTGCGGCCGCCCCGCAATGGCAGCAAGGAGACGATCCTCGCCCTGTTCGATAGCCGCATCACCGAAACGCCGGCGGAAATGACCGCGTTCGACCGCGGCTATCTCCAAGGCCTCTATTACACGCGCAACGCCGAATTCGCGGCCGTCACGCAAGGCCGGATCGCGCGCCGAATTCTGAAAGAGAAGGACGCTGAACTGGCGCAGGTCAGCAAACAGGTGTCCGCGCCCTAATTTGCCGGCTGCTCCTTCAGGGCAGATTCAAACGCTTTCTGCGCCGCATCCACGCGTCGCCCGAGTTCGCCAGGATCGACGAACGCGTCCGCATCTCCGGCAAGCTGTTTCGCCCGCTTGGCGGCGAGATCGAACTGCTCGGCGTGAAAGCTGAGGAAAACATCCGCCTGCGTAGCCCGTAGCTTGGCGAAGGTGGCGCGGAAATCGGCAGGAGCGGCGTCATAGTCATGACCTGGCGTAAGTGGCTGGTCGGCGACACCCAGGCTGCAGGCGAACAGCACCGTCAGGCTATCACCACCAGACGGGACCTGCATAGTAAAGCTGGTGCAGCCCTTGGTGTGCCCTGGCGTCAGGTGCGCGACGAGCGTGTTGGTGCCCAGCCGAATCTCCTCGCCGTCCTTCAACTCCCCGTCGACCTTCACCGGCGGTGCGGCGATGCTGATGTCGGGGCGATAGTCCGATCGCCCAGCTTCCAGCGCAGGCACATCCGCCGCGCTTGCCAGCAGCCGCGCGCCGGTGCGGCGCTTCAACTCAGCGAGGCCGCCCCCATGATCCCAATGGGCGTGATTGATCAGCAGGATCTTCACGTCGGCAAGCTTGAAACCCAGCTTCTCGATATTGGCGGCGATCAGCGAAGCACTCTCGGGCATGCCGCCGTCGATCAGGATGTGGCCCTGCGGGCTGGTTATCAGATAAGCGGAGATGCCGGCCGTCCCGACATAATGGACGTTGCCCAGAATCCGGAACGGCGCCATCGGCTGGTTCCATTCGGCGCGGACCTTGGCCCAGTCGGTGCTCTGCGCGAGCGCCGGGGAAGCCAGCACCAGCGCCGAGGCCGAAAGCAGTATCCGGATCATCGTATATCTCCCTTCGCCGCGCTGAATGGCGGCTGGACGGTAGGCGGGTCAAGCCAAGGATGGTGACCAGCGCCGCGAACCGTGCGCAGTGCGCCGCGACCAAAGTCGATCGAGACGCCGCCCGTCCGCTCCAGGGTGGTCCGATCCAAGCGCAACCAGCGAGGGTGGCAGGCACGTGGCAGCCGTCGTTCGCTGATGACAACATCGCTGGATGCGCAGACCGTGACGAGTTCGCGCCACGCCACCGGATAGGCGCTCCGCGTTGCCGCAATTCTCCAGAGCCTGCCGGCGCGAAGAACATCGGTGACGCACAGGTCGGGGCTGCATCGTGCATCGGAGCGGCCAGCAAGGGGCGACAGGGCATCTGCCTCAACACCCCCATTTTCCCCCAGCATCTGGCGCGTGAAATCGCCGGCCCGATCACGTAGCAGGGCAAAGCCGCCATCGGCCATGCGCAGCGCGACGTGCCGCCCATCGCCCGTCACCAGCAGGTCCGGCCCCGGCGTGGCAAGTGCCCAAGCCGCCCCTGCAAGGAGCGGGACAAGGCCTGCGATCCGCGCGCGCGTCCGCCACAAGCCGAGCCACAGCCCGCCGACGACCATGCAGGCAAAGGCACTAGCAGGCATTACCGGCAACGCCCCCACCGATCCGGGCGCGCTTGCGACCGTATGAGCGATCCACAACAACAACGCCATCGCCTTGCCGGTGAGCCACCAGAAGGGCGCACCAGCGCCGACCAGATCCGCAGCCAACGCCAGCGCCTCGAGCGGCATCACCACGAAAGTAGTCAGCGGGATGGCCGCGATATTGGCGACCGCACCATACACGCCGCCCTTATGAAAATGGAACAGCCCGATCGGCGTCAGCGCAAGCTCGACGAGAATGCCGGTGAGCAACAGCGAGCCCGCCTCGCGCGCGATGCGCCGCGCGAGTCCTTCCTCCCGCGCCTCGAACCGGCGTCGCATATGGGGGCTTTCGTGAAGGGCGACGATCGCAGCGACAGCAGTAAAACTCAGTTGGAAGCTCGGGCCCGCCAGTGCCTCCGGCCAAAGCATCAGCACCACCATCGCCCCGGCGGCGACGAGCCGTAGCGTCAGCGCTTCGCGACCGAGGCTGAGCGCCACCAGCACCAGCAGGGCGGCGACGCAGGAGCGGATGGTCGGTACCTGTCCCCCGGTCAACCAGGTATAGCCTATCGCGGCCAGCGCCCCAGCACCCGCGGCGACCAGGGGCAACCGTATCCGCAGCGCCAGCCACGGGCTGAGTGCAAGCAGCCGCAGGACCACCAGCATCGCTGCCCCTGTAACCGCGGTGACATGCAGGCCACTCACCGAAAGCAGGTGTGCGAGGCCAGCCCGGCGCATCGCCTCGCTATCCTCTTCTCTGATTGCGCCTTCGTCCCCGGTAGCCAGTGCACTTGCGATGCCGCCCGCACTCCCGGGCAGGCGCGACTCGATATGGGAGGAGAGCGCCGCGCGCAGGTCCTGTCGGGCCGTGGGCGGCGCCCGGCGGACCGTTACCCGGCCCAAAGCCTTGCCGGTAGCGCCGAGCCCTTCGAACCAGGCTACGCGCCGGAAGTCATAAGCCCCGGGGACCGAAGGACCGGGCGGCGGCACCAACCGTGCTCGTAGCGCCAGCCGCGCGCCAGGGCCGAGCCCCTCGGGCATATCGCCCACGTCTACATTTACCCTCAGCCTGGGCGGCAGGTCCCTCCGGGCTCGCGGCGCAAGCGTCAGTCGCACCAGTCCGCGCGCCGTCAGCGACTCGAGCCGCAGCACCTCCGCCTCGAACGTGGCGACTTGCGGCCGCGCCAGCACCGGCGCGCGCACGCTCTCCGCCCGCCACCAGATCGCGCCGCAGCCCATCGCAAGCAGCAAGCCGGCCAGGAGCAAAACCCTGCCAGGCCGCCCTGGCAGGACAACGCCACCGGTAGCCAATCCAAGCGCGGCGACGATGAAGCCGCTCCATTGCCACGCGTCGGCAAGAACGAACCAACCGGTGATGCCTGCGCCGAACAGCACCGGAAACCAAAGCGGCAATTGCCCCCGCTCCGCTTCCAACCAACGTTCCAGTGCCCCCCATACCGTGGGAGGTCCCTTGGGGAATCGCCACCCCGCCCCCATTTGAAGGCCCGGTAACCCCGTGCTAGGGGCCGCAGCGGCTGAACTGGCCATCGAGACAACAGACTGGGAGCATGCGCGCTTGAGCGCAATACAAGAAACCAACCACGCCAAGCCCGTCGTCACGCGCTTCGCCCCCTCGCCGACCGGCTTCCTTCACATCGGCGGGGCGCGCACCGCGCTGTTCAACCTGCTGTTCGCCCGCCACCATGGCGGCAAGTTCCTGCTGCGCATCGAGGATACCGATCGCGCGCGTTCGACCCAGCCGGCGATCGAGGCGATCCTCGACGGCCTTCGCTGGCTCGGGCTCGATTGGGACGGCGACGAGGTCTACCAGTTCGCCCGCGCAGCCCGCCATGCGGAAGTGGCGAACGAGATGATCGCGCGCGGGGCGGCCTATCGCTGCTACCTGACCCAGGACGAACTCGCCGCGATGCGTGCGGAGGCGGAGGCCGCCAAGAAGCCGCTGCGCATCCGGTCGCCGTGGCGCGACCGCACCGATGGCGATCTGTCCAAGCCGCACGTCGTCCGCCTCAAGGCGCCGACCGAGGGTGCGGTGACGATCCGGGACCATGTGCAGGGCGACGTCACGGTGCAGAATGCCGAGATCGACGATCTGGTGCTGCTCCGCTCGGACGGTACACCGACCTACATGCTTGCTGTAGTCGTCGACGACAACGACATGGGGGTTACCCATGTGATCCGCGGCGACGACCATCTCAACAATGCGTTCCGCCAACTGCCGATCTACCGTGCGATGGGCTGGGACGAACCGGAATATGCTCATATTCCGCTGATCCATGGCGCAGACGGCGCAAAGCTCTCCAAACGTCACGGCGCGCTGGGTGTCGATGCTTATCGCGACGAATTGGGCCTGCTTCCCGAAGCGGTTTCCAACTATCTTCTCCGGCTTGGCTGGGGACATGGCGATGACGAGATCATCAGCCGCGAGCAGGCTATCGAATGGTTCGATCTTGCCGGCGTCGGCAAATCACCAAGTCGGTTCGATTTGAAGAAACTCGAGAACCTCAACGGTCACTACATTCGCCTTTCGGATGATGATCGCCTCGCGGATCTCGTCGCCGCGCGACTGCCTTTCGAACCCAGCGACTCGCAGCACGACGTTCTGCGCCGCAGCATGGCCGCGTTGAAGCCTCGCGCCGCCAATCTCCTTGAGCTTGCCGATGGCGCAGGGTTTCTTTTTCGCACCCGCCCACTGGAAATGGACGAGGGCGCGACCGCTCTGCTAGAGGGCGACGCGCGCTCCCTGCTCGCTCGGTTGCATACCGCGCTTGACGGATTGGTGACGTGGGATACGGAAGCGCTCGAAGCGGCGGTACGCACCGTCGCTGACGAAGCGGGCGTGAAGCTCGGCAATCTGGCGCAGCCGCTGCGTGCGGCGTTAACCGGCCGCCGAACTTCCCCGGGTATCTTCGATGTCTTGGCGCTGCTGGGACGCGACGAAAGCCTCGCCCGCATCGCGGATCAGATGCGTACGCCCGCCTGAAAACGGGTCGAAGGAAAGGACGACTACATGAGCGATACCGCCAAACTGCATATTGCGGGTAAAGACGTCGAATATCCCGTTCTGAAGGGCAGCACCGGCCCGGACGTCGTTGATATCCGCAAGCTCTACGCGCAGACCGGCGCCTTCACCTACGATCCGGGTTTCACCTCGACCGCGAGCTGCGAGTCGGGCCTGACCTTCATCGATGGCGATGAAGGCGTGCTGCTCCACCGTGGATACCCGATCGGCCAGCTGGCCGAGAATTCCAGCTTCATGGAAGTTTCGTACCTGCTGCTCAACGGCGAGCTGCCGACGCAGGACGAGCTGACGAAGTTCGAGAACACGATCACGCGGCACACCATGCTGCACGAGCAGCTTGCGACCTTCTATCGCGGCTTCCGCCGTGACGCGCACCCGATGGCGGTGATGTGCGGCGTGGTCGGCGCGCTCTCGGCCTTCTACCACGACTCGACCGACATCACCGATCCGCAGCAGCGCATGATCGCGTCGCACCGCCTGATCGCCAAGATGCCGACGATCGCGGCGATGGCGTACAAGTACAGCGTGGGCCAGCCGTTCCTCTATCCGAAGAACGACCTGAGCTACACCGGCAACTTCCTGCGCATGACCTTCGGCGTGCCTGCCGAGGAATATGAAGTGAATCCGGTGGTGGAGAAGGCGCTCGACCGCATCTTCATCCTCCACGCCGATCACGAGCAGAACGCCTCGACCTCGACCGTGCGCCTCGCCGGTTCGTCGGGCGCCAATCCGTTCGCCTGCATCGCGGCCGGTATCGCCTGCCTGTGGGGTCCGGCGCATGGCGGCGCGAACGAAGCCGCGCTCAACATGCTGCACGAGATTGGCCGTCCGGAGCGCATCCCCGAGTTCATCGCCCGCGCGAAGGACAAGAACGATCCGTTCCGCCTGATGGGCTTCGGCCACCGCGTGTACAAGAACTACGATCCGCGCGCGACCGTGATGCAGAAGACCGTGCGCGAAGTGTTCGCTTCGCTCAACGTGTCGGACCCCGTTTTCGAAGTCGCGCTGCAGCTTGAGGAAATGGCGCTCAAGGACGACTATTTCGTCGAGAAGAAGCTGTTCCCGAACGTCGACTTCTATTCGGGCGTGATCCTGTCGGCGATCGGCTTCCCGACTACGATGTTCACCGCGCTCTTCGCCCTTGCCCGCACCGTCGGCTGGGTGGCGCAGTGGAACGAGATGATCTCGGATCCCGAGCAGAAGATCGGCCGTCCGCGCCAGCTCTACACCGGCCCGACGCAGCGCGACTACGTGCCCGTCAGCCAGCGCTGAGCGCAAGGTCCGGGCGCAAGTCCGGACACGGCTTGAAGAAAACGGCGCCCCGCATCGGCGGTGGCGCCGTTTTTCTTTGCCGCATTCCGGCCGGGTCGATGCCTTTGATCGAGAGCGATTGACGACGCACGGGAAACATGGCTTTCCCCTTTCATGTCAGGGGAAATGCTGGGCGCTCTGGCGCCGTTGGTGGGCTATCATCTGCGTCGGGCACTGAGCGCCTTTACCGCAGACTTCACAGCTGCAATGGACGGCACCGGCCTGCGCCAGGTGCCCCTGGCCGTCCTTGCCATCGTGCAGGCCAATCCCGGCATCAACCAGGGCGCGGCCGGCCGCATGCTGGGCATCAAGCGCGCCAACATGGTGGCGCTGATCAACGACCTTGTCGACAAGCAGCTTATTGAGCGGGTGGTGGATTCAAGCGATCGCCGCGCCTTCTCGCTCACGCTCACCCAAGCAGGCGAACGGGCGATGGCAGATGCCATTGCGCGCATTCAGGCGCACGAGCGCCGCATGCTGTCCGACATGACCGAAGAGGAGCGCGGGCTGCTGCTCGATCTTCTCTCCCGCATCGAACGACGCAGCCCGGCGGCCGAGGGCGAGGAGAACGGCGAGGGCTGAACGCCCCGCTCCGTTTTCGTCAGAAGCGCCCCGAGAGTTGCAAATACCAGTTGCGCGGCCGCGCATACATGCGCTCGGCATAGCCCAGCGTTGCCAGCGATGCGTTGCCTTGGATGAGGTACCGCGAATCCAGGATGTTGTTGACGCCCGCGCTTACTTCGTAGCGTTCGTTGAGCTTGAGCGTCACCGATCCATTGCCGACGAAATAGCCATCCTCCTCGATCAAGGGGATGCTGCCGGTGATGAACGTGATCTTCGAGGTATAGCTGCCATCCACGCGCGGTGTCAGCGTCATGCCGTTCCCGAGCACGATGTCGTAGCCCAGTGCCAGATTGGCTTGCAGCGCGGGGGTGAGCGGCAGGTCGTCCCTGGGTGTGACCGTTGCAGTTGCGCCTGGCACGGGTGTGATGCTGCGAATCTTGTCGTCCAGTACGCTCACGCCGCCGTCGATGCTAAGCCCGAAGGCCGTGCGTAGGTTTGCCTCAGCCTCAAAGCCGCGGATTCGCGCCTTGCCCGCATTGAACAGCAGCGGCACGACACCTTGGCGGAAGATCAGCTGGATATTGTCGTAATCGGCCTGGAATGCCGCAAGATTGAACCGCAGCCGACCGATATTAGTCTTGATGCCGACTTCGTAGCTGGTGACGCTTTCCTCGTCGAACGGCACCGGCACGTTGCCGGCGGGAGCCGCATTATAGCGCGTGTTGAAGCCACCCGATTTAAAGCTGCGCGCGTAGGATGCATAGGTACTGATCGCGTTGGTCCAGCGATATTGCACGCTGGCGGATCCGGTAAGCGCCGAGAAGGACTTGGCGAAAGGCCGGTGATACAGGAATAGCGGGCCGCCCTGCGGCACCGCCAGCGTGGGCAGCGGATTAGGATCGGGCTGGTTGGACGGGAATAGGTTGAACACCGTGCCCAGGAAGGTCTTTCGATCCGTGGTATAGCGCAGGCCGCCGGTGATCTCGAGGCCCGCCGCCGGCTTCACGCTGATCTCCCCAAAGCCTGCCAGCGAGTCGGTCTTGAGACGCGAAACCTGCAGGTCACGCGAACCCGGGCCGCCGGCCAGGATGGACCGGATGACGGGCGGCGACGGCGGATAGGCAAGGAACACCGTGGCTCGCTCGTCAGTGACCTCATTGAAATAATAGCCGCCAAAAATCGCGCTGACCTTACCCCAGTCAAGCTGCAGCTGCACTTCCTGGCTGAACTGCCCCGACTCCGAGCCTACATCAGTGGTGATCAGCGTCAGCGGCGTATTGTCGCCGTCGCGAATGCCGCGCGAGCTGGTGTTGCGATAGGCAGAGATCACCTTGACCGCCGCCACCGGCGACAGGCGGATATTGGCGGTAGCACCAAAGCCCCAGACTTCGGAGTTGCTCAGCACCGGCGCCGTGCCGCCATTGGCGAAGGGACCCTTGGCCTGGAGATCGTTGGCGCAGCGCGGATCGGCGATCATCGGCACGTTAGGCGCTCCAAAGCGCGGATCGCCGGCAGTGAGTGGTGCATAGGGAATGGTCGCCCCCGGACACCCCGCGCCCACGCTGGCGATAGCCGCCACCGGCGCCTGCTCGTTGATCCCGGCAAACACGAACGGCGCACCATGCTCGTCGCGTTTGGAATAGTCGCCACGGAGAAACAGGTCGAAATCGGACGAAGGCTGCCACTTGAGCGCGCCGTTGAACGAATAGCCATCCTCGTTTCCGAGATCGAGGCCGTCAACGGCGCGGATCACATAGCCGTCACGCTTGCGATACCCGCCCGATACGCGCGCAGCGAGCGTGCTGGCCAGCGGGATGTTGAGCGCGGCAAAACCCTCGCGAAGATTATACTCGCCGACACGGGCGCGGGCCCGGCCGCTCCATTCCCCCAATTGCGGCTGTTTGGTGCGGACGAGAATCGCACCGCCGATCGTATTTCGGCCGAATAGCGTGCCTTGCGGCCCCCGCAGTACCTCGACGCCGTCGATGTCACCAAAGTCGATCGCACCGCCAACGGCGCGGCCAAGATAGACTTCATCCAGATAGATGCCGACGCCTGGGTCCACCGCGGCTGTCGGATCCACCTGCCCGACGCCGCGGATGAACACGACCGCGGATGCGCTGTTGCCGGAAAGCTGGCCGGCAGGCTTGAACTGCAGGCTGGGCGTTACCCGCTCCAAATCCTGGGTCTGCTGGATCTGGCGTGCCTGGAGAGTCTCCGCACTAAGCGCGGTGATCGCAACCGGCGTGTCCTGCAGGCTTTCCGCACGTCTGCGGGCAGTAACGACGATTTCCTGATCGATGCTCGCGGTCGCCGATGCGCCCGTCTGTTCAGCTTGTTGCCCGTGTGCAGCCGGCACCATCACCCCGCCGGCCGCCACAATTCCCGCCAAGCCGCACGTGAAGCGCGCGCGCGAACGCGTAGAAAAGCCTGCCATGCCAACCTCCCCTGGTTCGGGATCGTTAGACGTCCCGATACCAGGGGAAGGTCGCATGCAGCATTGTTTCAGTCAATAACTGTTATGTGACGTACCATTTTTGCAACAAAGCGAAATCAACCGGCTGCTTGCCGCTCGATCACTTGAATCGATGGCTTCGCAGCGAGGCCGAACATTCGACGTGCGGTTCCCGCCACGAAGCGCGGAAACTCGCGGCGTTCGATCGGTGCGTCCAGTCCCTCGGCCTGAAGCGCCCAGAGACGCTGGAACGCCCCGCCCGCTCGGAGCAGCGCAAGAGGTGCACCGTCCTCGACAATCCGCCCATGCTCGACCACGATCACCCGGTCGAAGCCGACCACGGTCGACAGCCGGTGCGCGACCGCCAGCACGGTGCGGTGCGCCATCAGCGCATCAAGCGCCTGCTGCACCTCGATTTCCGAGCCCGTATCCAGCGCCGAAGTTGCCTCGTCGAGCAGCACGATGGGCGCTTTGCTGAGAAACGCACGGGCGATCCCGATCCGCTGCCGCTGGCCGCCGGACAGGTTCGTCCCGCGCTCGCCGACAATCGTGTCATATCCCTTGGGCAGAAGCGCGATGAAGCCCGCGCAATGCGCCGCCTCGGCTGCCGCGCGAACCTCGGCATCAGTGGCATCGGGGCGCGCGAAGCGGATATTCTCAAGAATCGAACGGTGGAACAGCAGCACTTCCTGCGGGACCACCGCCACGGCCTGATGCAGGCTGTCCTGCGTCACCCGGTCGATCGGCTGGCCGTCGATCAGCACCCGGCCCGCCTGCGGATCGTGCAGGCGCTGGACGAGCTGGAGGATCGTCGACTTGCCGGCACCCGAGGGTCCGACAATGCCGATCTTCTGACCGGGTGCAGCTACGAGCGACAGGTCGTGCAGCACCGGGCGGCCGGGGTGGTGGCCGAAGGTCAGGCCCTCGATCCGGACTTCGCCCTGGGTCGCGCACAACGGCATCGCGTCGGGCGCGTCTTCCAGCGCGTGGGCGGCACCGACGATCTCAAGCGTCTCCCGCAGATAGCTGAACTGCTGACTGGTATCGATCAGTGCCATCGCCAGGTCGCGCGAACCGTTGAGCATGCGGAAGGTCATCGCGCTGACGACGACGACGTCGCCCGCCGTGATGCCGCCCGCGATCCAGCGCTCGACCGCCCAGACGAGCGCACCACCGACCAGAATGACGAGCGCGACGTCGTGAAGCACACGGATGCGCTCGACGAACATCCAGCCGCGCTTCTGTGCCGCAGCCTCGGTCTGGAAGAAGCCTGCCAGACGCTCGGACTCGCGACGGCGCGCGCCGAACGACTTGATCGCGGCGATGTTGCTGACGAGGTCAACCAGTTCGCCGCCGCTCTCGCTCGCGGCGCGAGCGAAGGCCTTGTGATACTTGTCGCCGCGCATGCCGAGAAAGACGAGGCCGATGCTTGCCGCCACGAAGATGCCAGTGATCGCCACCGCCATACGCCAGTCGATCGCGAGAAAAATCAGCAGCGCGCCACCGAAGGCGATCAGCGGCGGCGTGATCTCCATCAAGATACGGTGCGTCAGCGCCTGGAACGATCCCGTAAGCGCGCCGACGCGGTGCCCCAGCGACCCGCCGCGCTGGTTCTGGAAGAAGCCGATATGGTGGCCCGTTAGATAGTGGAACATGTCGAGACGGATGCGAACCCCGCTGGCCACGGTGATGTTGCACAACAACATGGCTGCGCCGCGAACCAACCCATTCTCCAGGGCGACCAAGCCGACAAATGCGGCGAGCGCGAAATACACCGCGCGGTGCGACGGTGCTGCGATCGTCATCGAATCGATGAGAAGCTTCATCGCATATTGCACACCGACAGCACTCGACGCGCCACCGATGACGAGCAGCGCCAGCAGCGCGAAGGCCAGCGGCCGCCGCGTGACATAGTGGAGCAGGAACCTTGCCGGGCTCTTTAGAAACGGCATCTCGTTCCCCTTCGGGGTTTGCGGGCGCTGCATTGCAACAATCATGCGACCGAAAAGACGCATCGGGCCATGAACCCTAGGTGAACTTTCCATTCGCTGCAGATGAACAGACAAGATCGGGCGACGAAATACGGCAGAATCTGGGCAGAACGCCCGAATCAGCGCTCCTGGATCACCGCTACCGCACCGCCCGTCGCCGCGAGGTTGAGCGTCAGCGGCGCGTCGCGCGACACGCGCCTGGTCTCCACCTGCACCGCATCGGGTGCCGCCCCGTCGCTCCAGATCCGCGCCTCGGCACCGCGCGCGCCGAGAAAGTCGAGCGGCACGGAGACGGTCCGCGCCTTCTCGTCGTTCATCGCGCCGAGATACCAAGTCTTCCCCTTGCGACGGGCCAGCGCGATGTAGGCGCCCGTCTCCCCCGCGAGGAAGCGCGTCTCGTCCCAGCTCGTCGGCACCTGCCGGATAAAGTCGAACCCGGCGGGGCTCGCCGCATAGGTATCAGGACTGTCCGCCACGGCCTGCAGCGGCGAGAGATATACGACATACATCGCCAGCCCGTGCGCCCGCGTCGACTGCACCATGGGCAGGTCGCCGCGCGTGCGGAAATCCGCGGGGGCAACGTTGCGGAAGCCGCCGGGCGTATAGTCCATCGGCCCGAGAAGCCCGCGCGCATAGGCGAGCATCACGTCGTTGCCCGCGGTCGCGCGGCTGCTCCACTTGTTGTACTCGGCGCCCATCACGCCCTCCTGGGTGACGAAATTGGGCCAGGTGCGGGTGAGGCCGCGCGGCGCGAAGGCACCGTGCAGATCGACCATCAGATGGTGCCGCGCGGCCGCACCCAGCAGCTTCTGGTACCAGTTGACCATCCACTGGTCGTCGCGTTCCATGAAGTCGATCTTGATGCCCGCGATGCCGAGCTTCTCGTAGAGGGCGAGCGCATCCTCCATCTGCTCGTCCAGCGCTTGCCAATGCGCCCAGAGCCACAGCCGCACCTTCCTTGCGCGGGCATAGTCGGCGACCTCCTGAAGGTTGATCGCATCCGCCCATTTGGTGATGTCGACGCCCGGTCGCCGCACCCCGCCGCCGCCGGCCCCGGCATACCAGCCCTCGTCGATCATCGTGTAGGGCATGCCGTTGGCCGCGGCGAAGTCGATGAACGCCTTGGCCACCGCCGTCGTCGTGCGCTGGCCGGGGAGCTTTGCGATGGAGGGCCCGCTCCACCAGTCCCAGCTGGTCAGCCCCGGCTGGATCCAGCTGGTGTCCTCGATCCGGCTCGGGCTGGAAAGGCTGGTGAGCAGCGTCGATTCCTGCAGCGTGCCGAGCCGGTCGGCGAGCATCACCACGCGCCACGGCGTGACGATCGGGCTGCCGATGCGGGTGTGCACCGCGATGCGCGGATCGTCGAGCGAGGGGGAGAGCTTCACCTGTAGCCCCGGCCCGCCGTCGCCGCGGCCGGTGAGGTACATTGCCGCGAAGTCGATCAGGTCGGCCTCGGCGATGGCGAAGGCGCCCTTCCCCGTCTCGCAGGTAAAGGGCACGTCGAACAGATTATGATCGCGGAGGCGCGCGGTGTCTACGGGATCGAACTCGCCCTCGTGGCTGGAGCCGAACCGGCCGACATTGAACCCCCAGCATTTCCAGGGCTGCGGGAAATAGAAGCCGGTGCGTTCGTAGCGCACCAGTGCGGCGGCGGTCGCCGGCTGCACGGGCACCAGCATGCGGAAGGCGATGCCGTCGTCATAGGCGCGCAGGATGATGTCCATCCGCCGCCTGGCGCCGCCGCGTTCCTGCAGGTGGATGATGCGCTGGTTGTAGTGGTCGCGCCCCTCGGCCGCCTTGCCGAGCACGATCTTGTAGCGCGTGTCGGCGCTGCTCGCCTCGCTGCCGGTGACGGCCATGCCCCAGCCGAGCATGTCGCGATCCAGGTCGAGCGCGATCGGTGCGGAGGCCAGCACCAGCTCGCCCTTTCGCTGCACCGTATAGTTGGGCACGCCCTGCCGATCCAGCGCCACCACCACGCGGTTGGCGCCGTCGGGCGATACCACCTCCAGCGTCTGCCCGGCGGCCGGAGCCGCGACCAGCAGCGCCGCCAACCCGAGCAGTCGCTTCACGCGCGGCGAGCTTTCAGGATCGGCTCGATCACCGTCGCCATCGCATCATAGCCGGCTTCGGTGGGGTGCACGCCGTCCGAGGCGAGGCCCGGCTTCATCGCGCCCTTCGCGTCGCCCAGCACCGGGGTATAGTCCACCCAGGTCAGTCGCTCGGCCTTGGCATAGCCCTGCAGCCAGGCGTTGATCTCGCGGATCGGGCCGACGACGTCGAGCCCCTCGCGCCACGGGAAATGATCAGCGGGCGGCACCGAAGCAAGGATCACGCCGATGCCGTTGGCCTTGGCGATCTGGGTCATCATGCGGAAATTGTCATAGCTCTGCGCACGCGTCATCGGGCCGGTATTGCCGGCGATGTCGTTGGTGCCGGCCATGATGTGGACGAAGCGCGGCTTGAGGTGGACGACATCCGCCATCATCCGCAGCACCATCTGCGGCGTGGTCTGCCCGCCGATGCCGCGCCCGACGCGACCCGGGATAAAGAAGTCCGGCCGTTTGCTCTTCCAGCCCTCGGTGATCGAATCGCCCATGAAGACGATGTTCACCTTCTCGCCGCTCGCGAGGATACGGGCATTGTCCGCGGCGTAGCGGCTGAGTTCGGGAAAATCCTCGTGCAACAGGCGTTCCTTGCGTTGCTGGTAGGTCTCCTGCGTCTGCGCGCGGGCGACGAGGGGCAGCGCAAGCGCGCCGGCGAGCAGCGAACGGCGGCGGAGGGACATCCCGATTCTCCTGGAGAAGGTCTTGGTCGTTAGGGGCCGAGCGTGGCGCAACGCTGCGGGAGCGTCAAACCCCCGCCCGCCCCCTTCCGATCAGTGCAGCGAGGCGCCGCCGCCCGCGCGCACCGGCTTGGCGCGGCCCGCGGCGATCGCGAAGCCGCACAGTACGACGTAGCAGAGCGCCGGCACGATCAGTGCGAAGGCATAGCCGTGCAGATCCGCCACCTTGCCGACCAGCAGCGGCAGCAGCGCACCGCCGACGATCGCGGTGCACAGCAGGCCCGAGGTCGCCTCCTCGCTGGCGCCCGAGCGTTCGAGCGTCAGGGTGAAGATCACCGGGAACATGATCGAGTTGAACAGGCCGATCGACAGCGCGACGAAGCCCGCGGTGACGCCGCCGACCGCGACGACATAGAGGCACATCGCCGCCGCGATGACGGTGAACAGCGCAAGCAGCTTGTCGGCGCGGACGCGGGTGAGCAGCAGCGAGCCGAGCGCACGGCCGACCATCGCCCCGCCCCAGTAGAAGGCGACGGCCTTGCCGGCTTCCTGCAGCGACACGCCATGGACGCCATCGCTACCCATCAGCGTGCCGAGGATCGGCACCCCGAACGGCGCATCGGACTGGCCCCAGATGCTGTTGTCGTTGAGGAACAGCGCCATCTGCGTGCCGATCGACACTTCGGCGCCGACATAGAGGAAGATGCCGAGCGCGCCGAACAGCGCCCAGCGTGAGGAGAAGGCAGCGAACAGGCCCCCACCGACCTTATGCTCGGGCGCAGCATCGCTGACGACGCGGCGGCTGAGGAAGAAGAACACGGCGAGCGCCAGGATCAGGCCGCAGATCCACAGATAGGCGGTATCGATGCCCGCCAGCGCCTCCGCACGGACCGCCGGATCGACCACCGCGCCCGACTTCACCTCGACGCCCTTCAGGAACAGGTGCGCGCCGAGCAGCGGGCCGAGGAAGGTGCCGAAGGAGTTGAAGGTCTGGCTCAGCACCAGCCGGAAATGGCTGCGCTGCGGGTCGCCGAGCGCCGCCGCCAATGGGTTCGCGGCGACCTGGAGCACGGTGATGCCGCTCGCCAGCACGAACAGGCCGAGCAGCACCAGCCAGTAATTGGCGAGGTTGGCCGCGGTCAGCATGATCAGGCACGCCACCGCCATGGTGCACAGCGCCAGCAGGATCGAGGGGACGGCCTTGAGCCGCGACACCAGCGCGGCGGCGGGCAGCGAGACCACGAAATAGGCGAAGAAAAAAGCGAAGGCGCTGGCCTGCGCCTGCAGATTGGTTAGCGTGAAGATGCCCTTCACCGCCGCCACGAGCGGATCGACCAGCGAGGTGATGAACCCCCAGGCGAAGAACAGCGTTGTTACCGCGGCGAATGCCAGCGTGGTGTGCGTCGAGCGTGTGGTGGCCAAGCGATCCCTCTCCTGCCCTGATGGCATATCCGTGGGCGACGCTTTCCGACAACGTTGGCGAAAGTCAAGCAAGGGCGGGTTTTCGCGCTCGCATCATCGGGCAGGCCTCGCCTATAGGCCAATGCGTTGGTAAACGACGCGGCGAGTGGAGTATTGCGCGTGGACGAAGTGAAAAAGCCGGTGGGAACGAAGGTTATTTTGGTGAAGGGGGTTGCGGCGCTGGCCTTGGTGAGCGCGATCGCGTCGCCGGCATCAGCGCAGTTCCGGCTGATCCCTGCGCCGAAGCCGACGCCCGCCGCGACTCCGGCTGCTCGTGCACAGCAGGCCCAGACACCGTCTCCGCTGCCGACAACGCGATTCCCCCAGGCGCAAACCCCGCGCGCGCCGCAGAATCAAACGCCTGCCGTGCAGACGCCGCGGCCTACCCTGGCGCCGCCCCAGGTACAGCAGACCCCCGTCCCGGTGGTGGCGCCGGTGCAGGTGATCCCGCTGCCGGCGCTTAGCGGCAAGCAGATCGCGGAACTGCGGCAGTTGTTGACGGAAGCGGGGCTGTCGCAAGGGTTGCGGCGCATGACGAGCACGGTCACGCTCCCCAACGACAGCGAAGGCATAGCCCGCGCTGCTCTCGATTATGCCCGCGCGGTGCATTCGGGGCGGCTCGATGCCAGCGATTTCATCAACGATTGGGGTCTGCGCCCGGCACCCTTCGATCCCCTGCCCGGCTTCGCCGATGCGGTGAAGCGCGATCGCATCGCAGCCTGGATTCGCTCGCTTCCGCCGCCCTATGCAGGCTATGACGGCCTCGAAAAGGGCTTGGCCGCCTATCGCGCCATCCTGACCGCCGGTGGTTGGTCGAAGCTCGCGCCAGGGCCCGACCTCGGCAAGGGTGCCAGCGGCGCACGCGTAAAGGCGCTGCGCAAGCGGCTCGCCGTCGAGGACAAACGAGTCTCGACCAGCGGCGACGTGTTCGACCAGGATCTCCAGGAAGCCGTACTCCGGGCCCAGCGCCGCTATGGCCTGCGCCCGACGGGCGTCGTCTCCACCGGTACGCTGGCCGCGCTCAACGTGCCGGTAGAGGCGCGCGTCCGCCAGATTATGGCGAACATGGAGCGCTGGCGCTGGCTGCCGCAGACGCTGCCGGCCAAGCGGATCCAGGTGAATATCGCCGCCGCGGTGATGACCGTGTTCGAAGGCGACAGCCCGATCGCGTCGATGAAGGCGGTCACCGGCCGCCCAGGCAACGAAACGCCGATGCTGCAGTCGCGCATTCACTCGATCGTGCTCAATCCGCCGTGGAACGTGCCAAGCGGCATCGCCGCCAAGGAGCTTTGGCCGAAGGGCGAGGCGTATCTAAAAGCACATGGCTACCGCGTGATCGGCACCGGGCCGGATCGCCGCCTCCAGCAGGAGTCGGGCCCGAGAAGCGCGCTAGGCCGCTTCAAGTTCGACTTCGACAATCCTTATGCCGTGTATCTCCACGACACGCCGGTCCAGTCGGGCTTCAACAGCTATAGCCGGCTCGACAGCCATGGCTGCGTACGCTTGGAAAAGCCGGGTCCGCTGGCCGAGTTACTGCTCAAGAACGATCCTAATTGGCAACCCGACGCGATCGCCGCACAGTTGGAGGGTACCAAGACTGTCCGCGTCCGCCTTGCCGACGCCGACCAAGTCGCGGTCTATCTGCTCTATTGGACGGCGTTCGCGGGTCCGGACGGCGCGATGAACTTCCGCGACGATCCCTATAGCTGGGACAAGCTGCTCGCCGAAAAAATCGAGTCGCGGGCTGCCGTCAGCGCCGCCACTGCCTCTTGAACCTGAACGCCAAGGAAACACTCATGAAGCTTCGTACTCTAGCGATCTTGGCCGGCGCCGGCATCACACTCGCCGCCTGCGATAGCAAGGACGACGGCCCCACCCCGCCCGACGCCAATGTGACGGAGATCACCGTCCCGGAAACGCCCGCGGAGGTGAACGTCTCGACTCAGGAGCCGGCTGCGGTGGAACCGGCGAACGTCGCGCCCGTGCCGGAAGCGACGCCGACCGAGAAGCCGACGCCGTTCAGCGATCGCGAACAGACCGAGTCGGATGCAGCGGCGACGGGCATGACGTCACGTATCGATCGCAGCGCCGACAGCGAAAATCAGGAAAAGAAGCAGTAATTGATGGCAGAAGGGCGCGCTTTGCCGCGCCCTTCGTTCAATCGCGAACGACCTGACCGATCCGATCAATCACCAGTGCGAGATGATCCGGCGAATATCCGGCGGCGTGGAAGGCGTTGATCTCACCCTCTGGCAAAGCAGCACCGTTCCGCCACGTGAGCACGGCGATCCGGCGCAGCGCTTCCAGCTTCGAGTCTGCGAGCCGGGGGCTGGCACGATCGCCACCGAAAAACAGTGCAAGGAATTGCGCCCAGCGGCTGGGGTTGACGAGCGACGATAACCGGTCACGGCGCGCGAGGGCCACGACTTGCCACTCCAGTGGCGAGAACGTCGCAGCATCCACCAGTGCCGCCGATGCAGAAGCCTGCCCGCCGAACCCTGAAAGATCGAGATACGCCATCACCTGCACTCCCAATACGCCGCGGATGCAGGCCTCCCCTCGGCAATGCCCCAACAGAGCACAGCCTTGGCCTTTCCGCCAACCGTTCCACCTTATCCGCTTCGGGTAACCCCGGCCCGATGCGGTACGACCGGTATAGCCCGGCTCCCTGAACGAAGGCTGTCAGGCGACGCCAATCGTTTCGGTGACGCGCGTCATGTACGGACGCCCGCCGTAACGTCAAGCTGAAATCGTACTAGGGAGTACTCTTATTCGCCCGGAGGCGATGTCGGAGCCGACGTGCTGCAAAAATGCCACGCTTGATTGCCCCCCTTTTATCGGATTGCGACGGGCACCTCTCGCCCGCGGAAGACGTGCGCGATGATGCGGAGATGAACCTACGCCTACGAGGCGGTTCAGGAAATGGACGTGCAGACTCGACTAGTCGTTCCTCATCGAAACGAAAGGACGGGCTCATGAAACTGGTTCAATTTTTCGCTGTCGCCGCTGTTGCTTTCACTGGCGTGGCAAGTGCTCCCGCAGCACAGGCACAGGACTGGCGCTATCGTGACCATCACGAGCGCCGCTGGGACCGTAATGATCGCTGGGATCGTCATGACCGCTGGGAACGGCATCGTGGCTGGGATCGCGGCCGCCACCATGGCTGGAACCGCGGCTATGGCTATCGTAGCCGGACTGTTTGTTGGGACGAGTGGCGCCGCGGCCATCGCATCGAGGTCTGCCGCCGCCGTTGATCGGCCATGAGGCGGAAGCGCCCGCAGGAAGAGGCGGGCGCTTCTACGCCTCTCGCAACGGAAGCATCAGCACGAAGCGCGCGCCCATGCCAGGCGCACTGTCTACCATGAGGTCTCCGCCCATCGCCAGCGCCAGCCGCCGCGCGATATAGAGACCAAGCCCGCTACCGCCGGGCTCGCTGGGATCGACCCGCCCGAATTTCTCGAAGATGCGCGCCTGATCGGTCTGGGCGATGCCCTTTCCTTGGTCGGCGACGATCACGCAGCCCATCCCGCCTTCGCTTTCCAGCCGGACCCAAACCACGGCGCCCTGGGGACTATAGCGCACGGCATTGCCGATGAGGTTGACCAGAATCTGCAAGGCGCGGCGGAATTCGCCGCGGACGCGCAGGACTTCATCGACGGCGGGACGGTCAATCCGGACCGCCGCTTCCGCCGCTCGCACCGACAACAGGCTGGCCGCTCGTCGCGCAACGTCGGCGATATCGATCGTCTCCGATGCGGTCGCGAAATCCGACCGTTCGATATTCTGCAGATCGACCAGATCTTCCACCAGGCCGAGGAGATGACGGCCTGCGCTCGCGATATCTGCGGCATAGCCAGCGTAGTCGCCGCGGATGGGGCCCTCCGCCTGGGTGCCGATGGCATCGGCATTGGCGATAATGCGCGCAAGCGGGCTGCGCAGAGCGCGCTCCAGCCGCTTGCCGAACTCGCGGGGGAAGCCGCCCCCGCCCCGGGATTCCACGACCGACTCCGGCGGATCAACATCCAGCAGCCGCGCCGCGCCGATGAAGCCTGCGAAACGTCCCATCGGATCGATTCGCGGCGTGGCGTCGAGCCGGACCATCCGCCCGGTGCCGCGCACTTCCGCCCGCTGCCCGTCGAACCGCGCCTGCGCCGACATTGCCGACAGGATCGGCAACTGCCCCGCCCCGGACTGGGCGAGCGCGAACAACCGGGTCAGCGGCTGACCCAACATTTCGCCAATATCGAACCCATAGCGTTCGGCGGCCTCGGGCGAGAGGAAGGTGAGACGCAGCGCGCCATCGGTCTCCCACATCCAGTCGCCGGCCGCGCGCAGGAAGTCGCCGTCGCGCCCGGGGTCGCCGGCAGGGCGCCATGCGGGCCGCGACCGCCATCCACTGACCTCCAGCCGTACTCCGCCCCGGTCCGGTCCCGCGCGCACCCAGAGATCGAGTTCCTCCTCGCCATCGGCGGCAATCACGCTGCGCGACACCGCGATGCCGAGCCGATGGGCAAGCTGCGCGATCGCGGCGATTCCCGGCAGTGCTAGGGGCGCCCCGATCTCCCCGCCCGCACGGTCGTTCAGCGCCCGCAGTCGCGGCTCGGCATCGATCAGCCGGCCCCCGGCATCGAGCCGTGCGATCGCGAGCGGCACGACGGGATCCAACGACTTTATCGCGCTCACCGGCGGCGCCCCGCCCCTAGAGCAGCGCGCGCCGTGCGATATTCCGGTGCCAGGCGTAGTTGCGCGAGCAGGTCCCGCCCTAACGAAGGATCGACGCGATCAAGCGAGTCGATGGCATCGGCCAGCGCGGCAAGGTCCCGGCGCGGATCGGCGTTGCAAAGGGTGAGACAAAGTTCGGCGATGATCTCGCGCGGCACCGCCAGCGTGTGCAGCAGCAGCAGCAACCGCTCCGCGCCCGCATCGAGCAGCAGCGCGCGAATATCGACCATGTCCACCGCCGCCGCCCTTGCCAGCAAGGCGAGCAGCATCGGGAGATGGCGGTCGCGCAGCACCTCAACGAGCAGTCGGCCCAGTTCCCGCGGCGTCGGATCGAGCGCTGTCACCAAGCGCATCGCGGCGGCTTCCACTTGGTCCTCTGCCGCACGCTCGGCATGCGCTATCTCCGCGCGAACGGCGGCGCATAACGCCTCGTCCAGTGCCGTGCCGGCCAGAGTTCCCGCCTGTTCGCGCATCGCGGATGCAACCAACCAAAGCAGCCGCGCGTGCAAGGTTAACGGCAGCCGCCAGCGTCCCGCATCAGGACTCCGGGCGCGGCTGTCGGCGAGCTGCAGCGCCCGGGCGGCTTCCGCGATCGGAGATCCCGGATGATCGGCGAGGCGATTGAGGAAGCTCGGCCGCGACGGCGAGTCGGGCGCGTGATGCGGCAGGCCAGCGGCTAAATGCTCAAGCTGCACACAGGCAAGCAACTCGGCGATCAGCGCCGGTTCCGCGGCCAAGCCGCCCGCATGCAGCACCGGCATCGTTGGCCCGATGCCCGGAAAACCCAGGGGCGCGACGCCGCGCAACAGACTGGCTTCGATCGCGGAGACGATGTGATCGAGAGCGAGAAAAAGCCGGGTGCGCGTACGCTCGTCCAGACGAACTGCCTCGGGAATGGCGAGATCGCTGGCAGCCGCCTCGCAGAGCGCGCGGGCATGGCTTTCCGCGGCCGCGGCACGCGCTCGCAGATCCTGTGCGCCGGTGGCGAAGCCATCGCGCGGTTCGGGAGCGCCCTGCGCCATGCCCCATGCATAGCGCTTCAGGCTTAATCCAAGCCTAAGACTTGCCGCGCACCGCCTCGATCGCCGCGGCCAGCGTTCCGAGGGCGTAAAGCGATACTGCCGCCAAGCCCATGGTGCCGTGGGACACGAGCGCGAAGGGCGTGATGACGAGCAGTTGCGCCGCCGCATTCGCCCACCAGCGTCGACGCGGCACCGGCACCCGCTCTGCCAGCAATTGCGCCACGACGGCGCCGGCCGCGAGAAGAAGCGGTGTACCGGTCGCAATCGCGCGGAACTCGCGCCATCCCAGCGCCGCGATCATCAGGACGAAGAGGCCGAGGATGGCGAGTTCGATCCGGCGGGCACGCGGCTCTTCGCCACGCAAGGCCGCATGCGAGGCGGCCGTGGCGAAGCCCAGCGTAGCGAGCAGTGCCACCGCGGCGCCGACCCCTTCCCACCCGGCCAGCACGGTCAGCAGCGCCGCCACGGAAACCACGCCGCCAAGCGCCAGCGGCGCCCAGTCGGGAATATTGCGCGCCATCATCTGCGGCAGCACGAACCGCGAGGCGCGGCTGAACACCCAGCGATCCGCCCAGATCGTGCGCCGGTCGCTGAGCGCCGCCAGCACGGCGTCGTTGCGCGCAGCCAGTCCCTCGCCGCTACGCTCCACCGCATGACCGGCGCGCGCCCAGCCGGGAGCGAGCGGTACCTGCAATGCACCCGATTGGGCCGCCACGCGCAGCAGCGCCGACTGGAAATCGTAATCTTCGGGCATGGACGCAATGTGCGCGAGATGCCGCGTCTCGATCCGCGCGATGCCCGCCCAGCAATGGCGCATGTCGAGTCGTTCGATCGCCGCCGCTGACTCGGAGTCGTCGGTCACCAGCAGTGCCGCATGCGGCTCGGCGGCCATCCGCTCCATCACGGGATCGATGGTGACAAGTCCATCGGCCAGCACCAGTACATCGGCATCGCGCAGCACCTTCTCGGCCGCTTCCTCGGCAGAGCGGACAATGTCCACCTTCATCCGTCCCCGCCCCGCCCGCTCGATCGCGGCGAGGAATTGTGGGGTCACCTTGCCGACGGCCACCAGCACCTGATCGGCACCGATGCCGGCGAGCAGGCGGATCTGGTATTCGAGCAGGGTCATGCCGCCGAACGGCAAGCTGGCCACCAGCGTGCCGGGGCGATCCTGCGCCTCCTCCACCGCAAAGATCAGCCCGCACAGCGCGCGTTCGGGTGCCACCATCGAGCCCTCCATTAGTAGAGCAGGTGCGACTGGCGTGCCGCGATCCAGGCCGCTTCGTCGGGTAGGGTCAGCGCGTCGAGATCGGCGGGAGTAGCTACCGGATCGTCAACCCATTCGCGCAGGCCCGGTCCGCCGTTGATCACGTCGATCGCCAGTTTGTCGAACACATATTCGTACGGGAAGTCGCGCCAGAGAGCATAGTCAGGATACAGCGCGCGAACCGCCTTGAAGGCGAGCGCCTGAATACGCCAGGGGCGGAAGGCCTGGTGGTCATAGGCAGGTCCCTCGGCGTGGAGGAACACGCCCGAGCAGAGCTGGCCGATATGCTTGTGGAAGGTCGGCTGGAACCACATGTCGCGCAGCGTGCAGCCTGCCAGCCACGCAGGCGCTACGCGCCGCATCTCGGCGATCACCGCGCGCGCGTCGATGTCGGGCGCTCCGAACAGTTCCAGCGGGCGGGTGGTGCCGCGGCCCTCGGAAAGCGTGGTGCCCTCCAGCATCACCGTGCCTGCGTAAGCACGCGCCATGTTGACATTGGCGGCGTTGGGGCTGGGATTGATCCAGGGCCGCGCAGTCGGCCAACCGAAGCCGGGCCCGTCCTCCGGCGCCCAGCCCTGCATCGCCACGACACGATAGTCCAGGTCCAGGCCATAGTGCGCGATGAACCAGTGGCCGAGCTCGCCCAGCGTCATGCCATGGCGCATCGGCATCGGCCCTGCGCCGACAAAACTTTCCCAGCCTGCGCGGAGCGTGAGCCCCTCGACCGGACGGCCGGCCGGATTGGGACGATCGAGTACCCAAACCGCCTTGCCGTGTTTCGCCGCAGCCTCGAGCACGTAGAGCAGCGTGGTGACAAAGGTGTAGATGCGGCAGCCGACATCCTGGAGATCGACCAGCATCACGTCGAACATATCCATCGACGCATCGGTCGGGCGGCGAACCTCGCCATAAAGGCTGAAGACCGGCACGCCGTACTGCGGATCGGTAAAGTCGGGCGACTCCATCATATTGTCCTGCAGGTCACCACGCACGCCGTGCTGCGGGCCGAACACCGCCGAAATGGAGACACCCGCCGCGACCAGCGCATCAAGGCTGTGCGTGAGGTCCACCGTGACCGACGCAGGATGGGCGAGCAACGCCACGCGCTTGCCCTGCAGGGGCGCACGCAGACCGGGTTCGGCGAGGAGACGATCGATTCCGAAGAGCATTTCAGTCTGCTGGCGGCAGTTGCACCACAAAGCAATCGGGATCGTGGAAATCGGGTGCATCTCCCGCATGGCGCAGCGCCCAATAGGACTTGGTGCCGCTCCTTTCCTCGATCACCGCAGTGATGCCGAGGCGGAGCGAACCGGTACCGACATCCGGCAGGTGGACGGAGACGAGCGTCGCATCGTCGCCCTCGCAAACCTCTATTCGCGGCTGCGTGACCATCGGAAGCGTCGCCATTCCCGTCCGCCGCGCCCCGAACGCATAGGCCGCCCATGCACCGGACGGCGAGAAATTATACTCGCGATACGCCTCGCCTGCGTCCCCGACGAAGAGCTCCATGCAGGTCGTGCGCCACAGCCCGTCGGTGCGCTCCTGTCCCGCGCCCGGAGCGAGCAGCAGCGCGCCCGGCGCAGCTGCGATGGTGTAGCGCAGGTCCAGCGCGGCACCGGTGCGCCGCAGGGTGCAGGCCACGGACACGATGGAGCGCGGCGGCGTTGTCGGGTGAGGCAGCAAGATACAGTCCATGGCCCAGCCTAGCGCGGGAACGCCGCCGGTGTCAGCCGCCTCGCTTGGGAACCGCCGGGACGGCAGCGGTGGTCGGGCGGCCGAGGTTATATCGCACGTCCCACGACTCCGCTGGATCGGACGCGGTAACCATCCCTTCCGGAACACCTCGCGTCGGGCCGGCGCCGTGCTTGCCACACCCGTCCTGCTGGCAGGTCCACACCTCGCCGCCATCACCGACCGCGTTGATTGTCACCGTCTGGTCGCGGGGCAACAGGGATGCGGCGGGCACGATGTCGAACCCTTCGCGCTTCTGCCGCATCGCATGCAGGTTCCCGACCAGCACGAGCACCAGCCCATGCGGGGAAGTCCTTGCGCGCTGCCACGCCTGCGCCATCCCGGCATCCCGGCTCTTGGCGTCGGTGACGTCGGCCACGTCGGAGGCGACCACGCCCTGGATCCGGCCCGCCTGCTTCAGCCGGCGCAGTTGCTCGAACAGCCGCAGAAATGCGACACTGCTGCGGCCATCCTGAAAATCGCGATGCCAGAACGGCATGGCGAACAGTGCCGTGCGGGCCGCCGCAGAACCATCCGACCGCAGCCAGGCATCGATCACGGGCTGGGTATCCGCATCATATTCCAATGCCACGGTAATCGGCCGCCCGCTCTCCCCTGCAAGGCAGGCAAGGTTCGCTAGCGCATCCGGCGTCTCGTTGGTCCCATGGACTTCGCCGACAACGACAAACCGGGTAGACGGCGCCCAAAGGCGATCGGCGCCGGGCACCGGATGGCAATCAACCGCACCGAGAAAGAGGAACGGCAGCAGAAGTGACGTCATCATATAGCGTAGCCCCCCGGCAGCATGCCGAAGCTATGCCTTTTATACGGTGCCGGCAACGCACGTATCGCAGTTCGCTTTGCGCCATGGTAGCGCAACGAAACCTTCCTAAAGCGACTGCCATGAAGTTCCTCCACACCTTCCATCTGATGCCCTATCTGGATACGCTGTTCAGCTACGTGCTGGCGCTGATCCTGGGCGCGGCGATCGGTGCGGAGCGGCAGTTCCGCCAGCGGACCGCAGGCCTGCGCACCAACGCGCTGGTAGCGCTGGGCTCCGCCGCGTTCGTTGACCTGGCCCAGCGTATCGCCGGCGATCTGGAGGCGGTGCGGGTAATCTCCTATGTCGTCTCGGGCATCGGCTTCCTCGGCGCGGGCGTGATCATGAAGGAGGGGATGAACGTCCGCGGGCTCAACACCGCTGCGACCTTGTGGTGCTCAGCGGCGGTGGGGGCGTGCGCGGGCAGCGACATGGCAGCAGAGGCGGCTACGCTGGCGGTGTTCGTCATCGCGGGCAACACGCTGCTGCGGCCGGTGGTGAATGCGATCAACCGCGTGCCGCTCGCCGGCGGACAGGTGGAAGCGCATTATTTCGTCACGCTCACCACGGTGCCGGCCGAAGTCGATCGATTGCGGGACCTGCTCGCCGATCATCTGGAGCTGATGCGCTATCCCGTCGCCGAAATCGAGACGATCGAGCGGCCTGACGAGCGCATCGAACTGCGCGCCCGGCTCGTGTCGACCGCCGCGCTCGATGCCGAACTGGACAGCATCATCGCGCATCTCGCCAAGCGTCACGACGTGCAGCATGCCAGCTGGGAACTGCAGACGCAGGACTGAACGGCCCGGGGATGACGCGGGCGCGCGCATTGGCTATGCGCGCTCGCATCATGACCGACTACAGCTCCGATCTGCTCCGTCTGCTCGCCTCGCGCGGGTACATCCACCAGGTGACCGACGCCGAGGGCCTCGACGCGCTCGCCGCCAAGCAGATCGTGCCCGGCTATATCGGCTTCGATCCCACCGCGCCTTCGCTCCACGTCGGCAGCCTGGTGCAGATCATGCTGCTCCGCCGCCTCCAGCAGGCGGGCCACAAGCCGATCGTGCTGATGGGCGGCGGCACCGGCAAGATCGGCGACCCGAGCTTCAAGGACGAAGCCCGCAAGATGCTGACGCTCGACACGATCAGCAGCAACATCGCCTCGATCAAGACGGTGTTCGAGAATTTCCTGACCTTCGGCGACGGGCCCACCGATGCGGTGATGGTCGACAATGCCGACTGGCTCGACAAGCTCGAATATATCCCGTTCCTGCGCGACATCGGCCGCCATTTCTCGATCAACCGGATGCTGAGCTTCGATTCGGTGAAGCTGCGGCTCGATCGCGAACAGTCGCTGAGCTTCCTCGAGTTCAACTACATGATCCTCCAGGGCTATGACTTCCTGGAGCTGTCGCGTCGCGCGGGCTGCCGGCTGCAGATGGGCGGATCGGACCAGTGGGGCAACATCGTCAACGGCATCGAGCTGTCCCGCCGCGTCGACGGCACCGAGGTCTACGGCGTCACCACCCCGCTGATCACCACGGCCGACGGCGGCAAGATGGGCAAGACCATGTCCGGCGCCGTGTGGCTCAACCCCGACCAGCTGCCGCATTACGATTACTGGCAGTTCTGGCGGAACACCGACGATCGCGACGTCGGCCGCTTCCTGCGCCTGTTCACCGATCTGCCGCTCGACGAGATCGCCCGGCTCGAAGCGCTTGAAGGCGCGGAGATCAACGAGGCGAAGAAGATCCTCGCCAACGAAGCGACCGCGATGTGCCGCGGCCGCGCCGCTGCCGAGGAAGCCGCCGAGACCGCGCGCAAGACCTTCGAGGAAGGGGCGGCCGGCGGCGGGCTGCCGACGCTGGCGGTCAGCGGCGGCAGCATCAGCGTGGTCGATGCGCTGGTCGGCCTGGGCTTCTGCGCCTCCAAGGGCGAGGCACGGCGGCTGATCAAGGGCGGCGGCGCCCGCGTAGAGGGCGAAAAGATCGACGACGAGGCGGCGACGATCACGGTTTCGGGCGAGGTCCGCCTGTCGGCCGGCAAAAAGCATCACGGGCTGCTCACGCCACAAGGCTAACGCACCGTTCACCAGCCTTCTTCGGCATCCATTTACGCACCCAGGTTACCTTGTTCGCGTACCTCCAGTGCGTGACGAGGGACGTGTGAGCGTAACGGGTGCCAAGCTGGCGAGCGCCGACGATCGTCTGGTGCATCGCGACGAAGTCGAGCATCGCACGCGTGCGGTGGGCCCGGACGCGCGCTCCGTCTCCTTTCTGATCGTCAACGTCTCGCCGCAAGGACTGATGGCCCGCTGCGAAGCACCATTCGAAGCCGGCGACCTGTTGCGCATCCAGCTGCCGATCCTCGGAGAGGCTGGCGCAGAGGTCCGCTGGGCACTGGGCGGTCGTGTGGGTTGCCAGCTCCTCCAGCCGATCACCGACGCGGACTATGTCCCGATCGTCACGGCAATGCGCGCCCGCTGATCAGCCCGCGCGGAGCAGCCCCACCGCCGCGTCGCGCTCGAACAGGTAGAGCGCCACCCGCGCCGCCTGCCCCCGCTCGCCCTTGAGCCCGCCGTCACGGTCGACCAGCAGCCGGGCGTCGCCATTGGCGGCGGGCAGCAGCGCGCCGAGCATGTCCGGCTCCGCCAGCCGGAACTGCATGTCGCCCGACTGGCGCGTGCCGAGCAGCTCGCCCGCGCCGCGCAGCCGCAGATCCTCCTCGGCGATGCGGAAGCCGTCATTGCTCTCGCGCATCAGCGCCAGCCGCGCCCGGGCGGTTTCGCTGAGATGGTTGCCGCGCAGCAGCACGCAGACCGAACGCCCCCCGCCCCGCCCGACGCGGCCGCGCAGCTGGTGGAGCTGGGCGAGGCCGAATCGATCGGCGTGCTCGATCACGATCAGCGTTGCGTTGGGCACGTCGACGCCGACCTCGATCACCGTGGTGGCGACCAGCACGCCGAGCTCGCCCGCCGAGAATCGCGCCATCACCGCGTCCTTCTCCGGCCCTTTCATCCGGCCATGGATCAGGCCCACCTTGTCGCCGAAATGCGCTTGCAGCTCGGCCGCGCGCGCCTCGGCGGCGGCGAGATCGCTCTTCTCGCTTTCCTCTACCAGCGGGCAGACCCAATAGGCTTGGCCGCCACCCGCAAGGTGCCGCCCGAGTCCGCCGACGACTTCGCCGAGCCGCTCCTCCGAGATGACGCTGGTCTCGATCGGCTGGCGGCCCGGCGGCATCTCGTCGAGACGGCTGACATCCATCTCGCCATATTGGGCGAGCGTCAGCGTGCGCGGGATCGGCGTCGCGGTCATCACCAGCAGATGCGGCGGGCGCTCCGCTTTCGCCTGCAGCATCATCCGCTGGGCGACGCCGAAGCGGTGCTGTTCGTCGACCACCACCAGACCGAGGTCGCGGTAGGTCACGCCCTCCTGGAAGATGGCATGGGTGCCGATCAGAATGTCGATCTCGCCCGCGGCGAGGCCCATCAGCGTCGCCTCGCGCGCCTTGCCCTTGTCCCGGCCGGTGAGGATCGCGACGTTGACGCCGAGCGGGGCGAGCGTGCGGCTGAGCGTCTCGTAATGCTGGCGCGCAAGGATTTCGGTCGGCGCCAGCAGCGCGCCCTGCGCACCGGCTTCCGCCGCGATCAGCAGCGCCATCGTCGCCACCAGCGTCTTGCCCGAACCCACATCGCCCTGCAGCATCCGCAGCATGGGCTGGGTCTGTGCCATGTCGCCTTCGATCTCGGCGATGGTGCGGCTCTGCGCACCGGTGGGGGCATAAGGGAGCTTCAGCTTGTCGCGCAGGCGGCCATCGCCGGCGAGCGGACGCCCGCGCTTGGCCCGCGCCTCGCCGCGCACCAGCAGCAGCGCGAGCTGGTTGGCGAAGACCTCGTCATAGGCGAGCCGCTCCCGCGCCTTGGCGTCTGCGGGGTCGGCATGGATCCGCGCGATCGCCTGGCGCCAGTCCGGCCAGCCCTTCTGCGCCTTGAGGCTCGGTTCGATCCATTCGGGGAGTTCGGGGGCGCGGTCGATCGCTTGCGCAGCCAGCGCGGCGATGCGCTTGGAAGTGATGCCTTCCGAACAGGGGTAAATCGCCTCGCGGCCACCGACGCTCTCGACCTGGTCGAGCGGCAGGACATGGTCCGGATGGACCATCTGCAGGTCCTGCCCATAATGTTCGAGCTTGCCCGAGACCCAGCGGGGTTCGTTGAGCGGCAGCAGCTTCTTGGCCCAGCCCGAGCTGCCGCCGAAATAGACGAGGCTGACGTGGTTGCCCTTGGCGTCGACCGCCTGCACCCGTGCGGGCGAGCGCGGTCCGCCACCGAAGCGATATTGCACGGGCGTAAGGGTGATCGCGATCACCTTGCCCGAGTCGGCCATGTCGAGTTCGTCGCGCGGGATTCGATCGACGAATCCGGTCGGCAGGTGGAAGGCGACATCGACCACCCGCGCCAGCCCCAGCTTCTCCATCGGCTTGGCCAGCGCCGGGCCGATGCCCTTCAGCGCAGTGACTTCGGCGAACAATGGGTTGAGAAGCTCGGGACGCATCGCCCCGCCCTATCGTGCGGCGGGGCGGCTGACAAATGGCGCTGCACCGGTCGCAGCGCCCCTGCCGTGGCTCAGGCGTTGAGGAAGATCGGGCTGTGGCTGGAAAGCGCGGCCTCGATCGCCATCACGACCTCCGGCACCGACGAGCCGATCACGACCTCGTGATCCTTGCCGAATGAAATTACGCCAACATCTTCCCCGGCCATGTTGATCGTGCTGACGGTGCGAACTGCCGAGATGTTGACGAGCATCGGCTCGCCATTGATCGACTTCAGCATCACGAAACGCAGCTTGTTGGTCACCGTATCGGTCATTGTACCCTAGCCTTACACACCCCAAAGAGAGTGTGAGCCTAGCGCGTTCCGGTTAACAAGCCTTCCATAGCGCCTCCCGGAAGACCACACTGGCCTTTCGCGGCACGCATCCCTATCTGCCTTCCCGTTATCAACCCCGTGTCGGCCACGCTCTGGCGTGCAGCCGCACGCCTGCCGTTGGAAAGCCGCCATGGACCGAGAAACCCGCCTCAAGCGCCTTCGCTTCCGCAGCTGGCACCGCGGCACCAAGGAGGCCGACCTGCTGATCGGCGGCTTCTTCGACCAGCATGGCGAGCGTTGGAGCGACGCGGAGATCGCGCTGTTCGAGGCGCTGCTGGAAGAGCAGGACGTCGATATCATGGCCTGGGCGATGGGAACCGACACCGCGCCGGAGCGCTACCGGGGCACGATCCTCGATGCACTCAAGACCCTGAATTACGTGCCCATTTCCGAGTGACCCTTCCGATCTCCTAGCCTTTCGGCCCGTGGCCGGCGCGCGCGGGCGAGGAGATCGCTGCCGAACGAGATCCCATGCCCGACCTGAAGACGATCCTTTCCGCCCAGCATCCGCTGACGCTCGCCGGCGTGCCGAGCGGCTTCCTTCCCTGGATGCTGGCCGATGTCGCGCGCGCAAGCCGGATGGCGGTGTTCGTCGCCGCGGACGAAGCGGGCATGCGCGCGGTGGCAAGCACCGCCACCTTCTTCGCGCCCGAGCTGGAGGTCCTCAGCTATCCCGCCTGGGATTGCCTTCCCTATGACCGCGCCAGCCCGACGCTGCGAGTGATGGCCGAGCGGCTGGCGACGCTCCACGCGCTCCAGGGCAAGAGCGAGAAGCCCCGTCTCCTCGTCACCACGGTCAACGCCGCGACCCAGCGCACCCTCACCCCGTTCCGCATCCGCCAGCTGGTCGCGCGACTCGCCCCCGGCGAGCGGATCGGGCTCGATAAGCTCGCCTCTCTGCTCCAGGCGAACGGCTATGTTCGTGTCGAGACGGTCAACGACCATGGCGAGTTCGCCGTGCGCGGCGGCCTGGTCGACCTGTTCCCCAGCGGTGCCGAACAGGCGCTGCGGCTCGATTTCTTCGGAGACGAGATCGAAAGCGTCCGCACTTTCGATCCGCAGGACCAGCGCACCACCGGCCGCGTCGACGGCTTCACCCTGCTGCCCGCCAGCGAGGCGCTGCTCGACGAAGAGAGCATCAAGCGCTTCCGCAGCGGCTATCGCGATCGCTTCGGCGCCACCGCGACGGGCGACCCGCTCTATCAGGCGATCAGCGACGGCCGTCGCCTTGCCGGCATGGAGCATTGGCTGCCGCTGTTCGAGGAACGGCTGGAAACGCTGTTCGATCACCTGCCCGACAACGCCGTGATCGTCCGCGACAGCGGCGCGCCGGCCGCCGCCGAGCAGCGCTTCGAGGCGATCAAGGACTATCAGGAAAACCGCATCCGCGCGCAGTCGGCCGATCCGGGCAGCTATCGCCCGCTCAAGGCCGGCGACCTCTATCTGCTCGCCAAGGAATGGCAGTCGCGGATCGACGACGCGCCGATGCATCTGGCGACGCCGTTCCACGAGCCCGAATCGGCCAAGGCCGTCGAATTCGGCGTCGACAGCCCGCGCGACTTCGCCCCCGAGCGCGCCGCCGCCAGCAACGTCTATGAGGCGGTGGTCGATCACCTCAAGGCGCTGCGGGCGCAGGGCAAGAAGCCCGTGCTCGCCAGCTATTCGAACGGCGCGCGCGAGCGGCTGAAGGGCCTGCTGGAGGATCACGGCCTTACCGGCGCGGTGCCGGTGGACGGCTGGCAGCCGGCGCTCGGCGTCGCCAATCCCAATGGCAGCGGGCTGCAGGTGGCGCTGCTGGTGCTGCCGCTCGACCATGGCTTCACCACGCCCGACGTCGCGGTGCTCACCGAGCAGGACATGCTCGGCGACCGGCTCGTCCGCCGCGCCAAGCGCCGCAAGAATACCGATGCGTTCCTCCAGGAACTGGCGACGCTCTCGCCCGGCGACCTCGTCGTCCACCTCGACCACGGCATCGGCCGCTACGAGGGCCTGACCCAGATCCCGGTGCAGAAGGCCCCGCACGATTGCGTCGCGCTCGAATATGCCGGCGGCGACAAGCTCTACGTCCCGGTCGAGAATCTCGAAGTACTGAGCCGCTACGGTTCCGGCGAGGAAGGCGCGACGCTCGATCGCCTCGGCGGCGAGGCCTGGCAGCGCCGCAAGGCGCGGATGAAGGAACGGATCCGCGAGATCGCCGGCGAGCTTATCGCAACGGCGGCCTTGCGCGCCACGCGCGGCGCCGAGATCGCCGAGCCCGACCATGGCGGCTATCCCGCCTTCGTCGACCGCTTCCCCTTCGAGGAAACCGACGACCAGGATCGCGCGATCGGCGACGTGCTGGGCGACCTCGCCGCCGGGCGGCCGATGGACCGGCTCGTCGTCGGCGATGTCGGCTTCGGCAAGACCGAGGTCGCGCTGCGCGCTGCCTTCGTCGCGGCGATGGCAGGGATGCAGGTGGCGGTGGTGTGCCCCACCACTTTGCTGGCGCGCCAGCATTACAACAACTTCAAGACCCGCTTCGAAGGCTTCCCGCTCGAGATCGGCCGCCTCTCCCGCCTCGTCACCGCGGGCGAGACCAAGAAGGTGAAGGACGGGCTCGCCGCGGGCACGATCGACATCGTCGTCGGCACCCATGCGGTGCTGGCCAAGAATATCGATTTCAAGCGGCTCGGCCTCGTCATCGTCGACGAGGAACAGCGCTTCGGTGTCACCCACAAGGAGCGGCTCAAGGCGCTCAAGACCGACGTCCACGTCCTCACCCTCACCGCCACGCCGATCCCGCGCACGCTGCAGATGGCGATGAGCGGCTTGCGCGAACTTTCGGTGATCCAGACCCCGCCGGTCGATCGCCTCGCCGTGCGCACCTATGTGATGCCCTGGGATCCCGTCGTGCTGCGCGAGGCGTTGCTGCGCGAACATTATCGCGGCGGGCAGAGCTATTTCGTCACCCCGCGCATCGCCGACCTGCCCGAGATCGAGGAGTTCCTCCGCACCGAGGTGCCCGAGGTGCGCTATGTGGTCGCGCACGGCCAGATGTCCCCCACCGAGGTGGAGGAGCGGATCTCCGCCTTCTACGACAAGAAGTTCGAGGTGCTCGTCTCGACCACCATCGTCGAGAGCGGGCTCGACATCCCGAGTGCGAACACGCTGATCATCAACCGGGCCGACAAGTTCGGCCTCGCCCAGCTCTACCAGCTGCGCGGGCGCGTCGGCCGGGCGAAGACGCGGGCGTACGCCTATATGACCACCCCGCCGCAACGGCAGATGACCGAGGCAGCCGAAAAGCGGCTGAAGGTGCTGTCCGACCTGGAGAGCCTGGGTGCGGGCTTCCAGCTCGCCAGCCACGATCTCGACATTCGCGGCGCGGGCAATCTGCTCGGCGACGAGCAGTCGGGCCACATCAAGGAGGTCGGCTACGAACTCTACCAGTCGATGCTGGAAGAGGCGATCATGGAAGCCAAGGCCGGTGGCCTGCGCGACGACGCACGGCCCAAGGACCTGTCGCCGCAGATCACCGTCGATGCGCCGATCATGATCCCGGAAGACTATGTCCCCGATCTCGACCTGCGCATGGGCCTCTATCGCCGCCTGAACGAGGTGGAGGATACCGACGGTATCGAGAGCTTTGCCGCCGAACTGATCGACCGCTTCGGCAAGCTGCCCGAGCCGACCGATAATCTGTTGCGGCTCATCGAGACCAAGCTCAACGCCAAGAAGGCCTGCATCGCCAAGCTGGATCTGGGGCCCAAGGGCGCACTGGTGTCGTTCCACAACGACCAGTTCCCCAACCCCGCCGGCCTGATCGCGTATGTCGAGAAGCTGGGCGAGACCGCGCGGCTGCGCCCGGACATGAAGCTGGTGATCAACCGCGCCTGGGCCAACCCGGCGGCGAGACTGCACGGCGCACTGCAGCTCTCGCGCGGGCTCGCCCGCGCCGCGGGTTGAGTCGGCTCAGCTGCTGTGATCGGCAATGATCTTCCACCCACCGGCCTCGTGATGCAGCACGAGACTGGTGGGACCGGAAGCACTGTGCCCATCCGCATACCGCAGCGTGTAGCGCCCGATGTATAGCGCATAGTCCGGACCAAGGGGGCGATAGTCGAGCCGCTTGATCGTCAGCGTGCCCCGCTTGGCCGGATCCGCGAAATCATATCTGGCCTGATACCGGACCTTCATCGCCGCCTTGCCACGGACCAGCCCCTCGCCTGCCACGAAACTGGTCTGCGAATCGTTCGAATAAATCTCGAGAAAACGGTCAATATCGCCAGCGTTCCATCCGGCAACGCTGGCGGCCATCGCCGCGTCTGCGCCAGCCGGACCGGCATCGGCGGTCATCAACGATAGTGCCAGAAAGAGCATCCCATCGAACTCCCATATCGTTCGTGACCATCTAACAGGCGTGGAGCTTCCCCTGCCATCCCATTACGACCGATCTGAAATGCCCGGTACGTCACATCTGCGCCCGCTACAGCTAAATATCTGCGGCATATCGGGAATGCACCGGTATTCTACCTAACCGCGCCACCTGTCCCTTGGTACATCCTATGATGCTTGAGACCGGCTTGCCGCACCGAATGGCAGCCCATGTTCGTACGACAGGAAAGGATGCGCATCGTGCCGGAACAGATGAAGTCACGGCTCAGCTTCATGGAGATGGACGAGGCCCAGCAGACCACGCTGCGCGCCACCCAGCCATGGGTCGAGGCGACGCTGGGGGACGCGCTCGACCGCTTCTACGCCCGCGCCTCGGCCACGCCGGAGACCTCGCGCTTCTTCCGCGATCAGGCGCACATGAGCCGCGCCAAGACGGCGCAGCAGAAGCACTGGGCGCGGATCGCCGCCGGCGATTTCAACGCCGACTATCATGCCAGCGCCCGCCGGATCGGCGCCACCCATGCGCATATCGGTCTGGAGCCGCGCTGGTACGTCGGTAGCTACGCGATCGTCCTCGAGCACCTGATTGCGGGCGTCGCGCGCCTGAACACCCCCTTCAAGCGCATGCTGCGGCTGTTCCGCGGACCGAGCACCGAGAAGGCGACGATCGCGCTGGTGAAGGCAGCGCTGCTCGACATGGAAGTGTCGCTTTCGATCTATTTCGAAGAAGCACAGGCTGAGCGCAACGTTGCCATCACCGCCTTCGAGAACGCGCTGACAGCGCTCGCGGAGGGAGACCTCACCAACGAGCTCAGCGGCCTGCCGTCGAGCTTCTCGGCGCTGGAGAAGAGCTACAACAAGACACTCGATCGCATCCGCGAGATGATCGCCTCTGTCAGCGACGGCACGATGCGGATCCGCTCCGGTATCAACGAGATCTCGCAGGCTGCCGAAGACCTGTCGCGCCGCACCCAGGGTAACGCCGCGAGCCTGGAGGAAACCACGGCGGCCGTCTCTCAGATGGACGCCCGCTCCCGCTCCACGTCGGAGGCCGCGCGCCACACGGTGACCCGCGCCGACCAGGCGATCGCGACCGTCGGCGAAGGCAGGGCGATCGCCGAGCAGGCATCGCAGGCGATGGGCCGCGTTTCGGAAGCCGCGAAGGGCACCGACAGCGTCATCGAGGGCCTCGACAAGATCGCCTTCCAGACCCGCGTCTTGGCCATGAACGCTGCCGTCGAGGCAGGGCGCGCGGGAGAAGCCGGGCGCGGTTTCGCGGTCGTTGCGGATCTCGTCTCGGCGCTGGCGATGCGCGCCGAGGAAGAAGCCGGCCGCGCCCGCGAACAGCTGACGATGACGCAGGCCGAAATCGTCACTGCGGTCGACGCGGTGCAAAAGGTCGACGGTGCCCTCGCCAACATCTCCGGCGACGTCAGCCAGGTGCACGACCTGCTCGGCAGCATGGCAGCCGACAACGGCGTCCAGGCAACTGCGATCAGCGAGATTTCAAACGCGGTGGGCGCGATGGATCGCGCCACGCAGCAGAATGCGGCGATGGTGGAGGAAACTTCGGCCGCCGCGCAAAATCTCGCGAACGAGGTCAGCGATCTGGCAAACCTCGCCGCACAGTTCCGCACCGAAAAGGCGGGCGCCCGCTTGGGCGGCTATCGCCCGCTCCCGGCGGCGGCGGTTCCGGCACTCATCCGGCCCGATCTCTGATCGGCCGGTCCGGCGCTCACCAGTCGCGCACCAGCGCGGCGAGCGCCGGCACGTCGATGGGACTGGAGCACAGAAAGCCCTGAAAATACTGGCAACCTTCCTTGGCCAGCATGTCCAGTTGCGCCTCGGTCTCGACACCCTCGGCGACCACCGCCAGCCCCAGCGACCGCGCCATGTCGATCACGCCGCGCACCACGATCCGGTCGCGCGGCGAGCCCGTGATCTCGTTGGACAGCTTCTTGTCGATCTTGAGATAGTCGAGCGGCAGCGCCTTGAGATAGGCGAGGCTCGAATAGCCGGTGCCAAAATCGTCGATCGCCACGCGGCAGCCGGCGGTACGGAGGTCAGACAGCAGGGCCGCTGCTTCGCTGAGATCGGCCATGATGCCGCTTTCGGTGATTTCGAGCGTCAACCGATGGCGCGGAAAGCCGGTAGCATCGACCCAGCGCAACAGGCTCTCGCCGAAGCCGGGGCGGCCGACATCGCCCGCCGTGACGTTGATCGAAAGGCGCAAGCTCGCGAGCGAGCGCGGCCAATGCGCGGCGATGGTGAGCGCCCGGCGCTGGACATGTTCGCTCAGCACACCGCACAGCCCAGCACGTTCGGCGGCGGCGAACAACGGCTCGGCCCCGATCTCCCCATGCTGCGGGTGCTGCCAGCGGGCCAGCGCCTCCACGCCGATGATTTGCCCGGTAGCGACCGCGACTTGCGGCTGGAACAGCACACCGATCTCGCCGCGCTCGATACCGCGCCGCAAATCACCGATTAGTGACTCGACCGACGGGCCGCTCCCGGGCCTTGTCGTCCCCTCCCCCAGCAGTGTTTCGCTTGCCCGCCGCAACAAGCTGGCGGCCCCGTCGCCCGCCACGCTTTCGGTGAGCACTACCTTGGCGCCGAGATGCACCAGCTCGCCGGCCGCCACGAAGGGCCGCGCCAGCGCCTCCTCGATGCGCCGAGCGGCATTGCGCAGTGCCGGCGTGCCGGGGTCGACCGCCGCCGCGAGGAAGTCGGACCCGCCAATGCGCGCGACGACGACATCCTGCCCGAGCGTCTCGCGCGCTGCCTCCGCGACCCGGCGCGACACGCTGCGAAGCAATTCATCGCCGGCGGGACGGCCATAGGCGGTATTGATCGTGTCGAAGCGGGTGAGGCCGACCAGCACCAGCCCGATCCGCTGCCCCTTCTCCATGGCGCGATCGATCCAGCGCCGCGCACTCGGCGCATCGCGCGCGCCGGTAAGCACGTCGCGAACCGCGGCGCCGGCGTCGGGGGTCAGCCCCAGCGGCTCTACCAGGGCATCGATCTGGCCGGTTTCGGCGTCATATTGCAGATGCTGCACCACGCGGCCCTTGCCCGGGAGATCATGGGCAAAGGCGGTGGAGCCCGCCTCGCGCAGCCGTCGCAACGCCGCCCAGGCCAGCCGACGATCGGAAAGCGCAAGCCGACCGAACAGGGCACGCGGCCCAGGTGCCTCCGGCAAATCGAGCAACTGCGCCAGCGCCGGGGTCAGTTCGATGGAACCGGACGCCGGATCGAAGCGCCATCCGAGCGGATTGGACATGCTCGTGCCCTGCCCCGCCCAGCCGGAAAGCCGTTCGACATAGCGTTCCGCGAATCGAATGGCGTGCGCGATCGCCGCCGACGACATCGGGCTTCCCAGGAAATGGGTCGCACCGGCCTCGTAGAAGCGGCCCATATGGACCGTGTCGCTCTGCGAGACGAGGATCAGCAGCGCCGCGCCATACGCCTTGATCGTTGGCCCGAGCAGGCGGGCCGCGTCCAACCCTTCCGTCATGGCGCCGCGCGCATCGATCACGGCGACCGAGGCGCCGCTCGCCAGGAAGCGGGTTTCCAATCCTTCGCTGCGACGCGCGGCGACGACCCGCCAGCCGCCCCCCGCCGCCGCAGCCGCAACCTCGTCGCGCTGACGGAACGAGAGCACGAAAACCGGCACTTCGGGCGCCGGCGCGGTACTCGGGACGATCGTGAACCCTTCTTCCATGCGCCCTCGATAGCGACTCGGTACGCGCTCCGCCATCCAAGCCTTGTGCAGCGGGGACCTACGCCCTACCTCGCGGCCCATGGCCAGCGTACCCGCTTCCGAGACACCACCCATGCTGGTTGATCGCCACAATCGCGCGATCCGCTATCTGCGTATTTCCGTCACCGATCGCTGCGATCTTCGTTGCCGCTATTGCATGGCGGAACACATGACCTTCCTGCCGCGCGATGCGGTGCTCAGCCTGGAAGAGCTGGCGGCGATCGCGGGCCGCTTTGTCGATCGCGGCGTCACCAAGATCCGGCTGACCGGCGGCGAACCGCTGGTCCGACGCAACATGATGACGCTGGTCGAGCAGCTTGGCGCGCGGATCGGCGAGGGCCTGAAGGAACTCACGCTTACCACCAACGCGACGCGGCTGGCGCAATATGCGCAGGGCCTGGCCGATGCCGGGGTGCGCCGCATCAATGTCAGCCTGGACAGCCGCGACCCGGAAACCTTCCGCTACATCACGCGCCACGGCGATGTAGGGCAGGTTCTGGAGGGCGTGGCAGCCGCGCAGGCTGCCGGCATGCGGGTGAAGATCAACATGGTCGCCCTGCGCGGCCTGAACGAAGATCAGATCGAACCGATGCTCGCCTGGGTCGCGGCGAACGGCATGGACCTTTCGCTGATCGAGACGATGCCGATGGGCCTTATCGACGAAGATCGCGCCGATCGCTTCCTGCCGCTGCCGGAGGTTCTGGCGCGGTTGAAGAACAGCTTCGATCTGGTCGCCGATTCGTACGACAGCGGCGGGCCGGCGCGGTACTGGCGCGTGGGCGGCAGCGATAGCCGGCTGGGGCTGATCTCGCCGCTCACCAACAATTTCTGCGCGAGCTGCAACCGTGTTCGGCTTTCGACCGACGGGCGCCTGCACATGTGCCTCGGCCATGACGATTCGGTGGATCTGAAGGCGGCGATTCGCAGCGGTGGACTGGAGGCCGTGGACGAAGCGATCGACCGCGCCCTCGCCGCCAAGCCGGAGCGGCATGATTTCCGTATCGAGGCCGGCGCTGCGCCTGCGGTGTCGCGCCACATGAGCGTCACCGGCGGATGAGCACGCCCAAGCTGCGTGCGTTGCTGGCCTCCCCTACCGCCCCGGCGCAGACCGCGGCGGAGGAGCTGCGCCAGGCCTATGACTGGGTGCCGATCGAAGAGGCCGAGGAGGTCGTTGCGCTTGGCGGGGACGGCTTCATGCTGCAGACACTCCACGCCATGCTGGAGCGCCGGCGGCTGCTGCCGGTGTTCGGTATGAATCTCGGCACGGTTGGCTTCCTCATGAACGACTGGGGGCTGGACGGGCTCGTTCAGCGCCTGGAGCGCGCCCGCCCGTTCCGCGTGGCCCCGCTGACGATGACGGCCACGACCGTCGAAGGCGAGACTTGCGTCGTGCCTGCGATCAACGAAGCCTCGCTGCTCCGCGAAACGCGCCAGACCGCCAAGCTGGAAGTGACGATCAACGGCCGAGTCGTGATTCCGGAGCTGGTATGCGACGGCATTCTCGTCGCCACGCCGGCGGGATCGACCGCATATAATTTCTCCGCGCAGGGGCCGATTCTTCCGCTGGGCTCTGCCTTGCTGGCGCTCACGCCGATCAGTCCCTTCCGTCCGCGGCGCTGGCGCGGTGCGATCCTGCCGGAGAAGACCCGCATCGATATCCGCGTGCTGGAGGCCGACAAGCGCCCGGTGAGCGCAGTGGCCGATCAGCGCGAAATTCGGGAAGTGTGCAGCGTACATGTCGAGATCGACCGCATGCGCGACCTCACGCTGATGTTCGATCCGGAGCACGCATTGGACGACCGGATAACGATGGAACAATTTATTGCATAAAACCCCTTGCGCCTTTCGAAAACCCGGTGCTAAAGGCGCGCCTCCCGACGCGGTGACCCACCGCCAAGGGGTTGACCAGAGTGGTCCCCGATAGCTCAGCGGTAGAGCATTCGACTGTTAATCGAATGGTCGTAGGTTCGAATCCTACTCGGGGAGCCATCTGCTCATGTCGGGACCGGTTACGACCGGTCCCCACATCTTGAAATCCTCACTTTTCTGCGACATTGCACGATCGAGACCGGTCATCGCCGGTCAGTGCAAGGCCACCATTCTGGGGGCCCCGCTGGGGTCAGCGGTTGGGGGGAAAAGTGCTTACGGACTTGCAGTGCCGCAAAGCGGCGGCGCGCGACAAACCCTACAAGCTGACGGACGCCAACGGGCTCTATCTCTACGTCACCCCCGCGGGTGCGAAGTCGTGGCGGTTCAAGTACCGATTCGGCGCACGGGCGGATGGCAAGACGGGCCAGGTCGAGCGCAAGCTGGTGTTCGGGGCCTATCCGGAAATGACGCTGCAGGAAGCCCGCGATTCGCGAGATGCAGCGCGGAAGCTGCTGCGCGACGGGATCGATCCCGGGGTACGGCGACGGCAGCAGCAGGCGGCAGCAGCGCTGACTGCGCGGGTGACGTTCGAATCGGTGGCGAGGGATCTGCACCAAGTGCGCTCGCGCACGCTGGACGCCCGGTACAGCCAGCAGATTATGGAGCGCCTGGAGCGCCATGCCTTCCCGGATCTTGGGGCGCTACCGATCACCGAGATCACCGCGCCACTGGTGCTCGAGGTGATCAGGGCGGTAGAAGAGACCGGTGCCCTCGAGATGGCGCACCGCGTTCGTTCGCACATCTCGGACGTTTTCGTGCACGCGATTGCGACCGGCCGTGGAATGAGCGACCCGGCGGCGATCATCAGCAAAGCGCTGGTCGCGCGAACGCCGAAGCTGCGGCCTGCGCAGACGAAGATCGAATCCGCGCGATCGGCGTTGATCGCGGTCGAATCGCAGCCGGTCTATTGGGGCACCCTGCTCGCTTCGCGCTTGATGGCGTTGACGGCCGCTCGGCCGGGCGTGGTGCAGCTTGCCGAGCGCAGCGAGTTCGAACAGTTGGATACGCCGAACCCGATCTGGCGTATCCCGGCGGCGAAGATGAAGCTCACGCGCACGCAGAAGCGCGACCTGGCGTACGAGTTCGTCATTCCACTCTCCACACATGCAGTCGCGGTGGTGAAGCTGGCACAGGATCTATCGGGCAGCAGCTATCTGTTCCCGGGCTATTCGGATCCGCGGAAGCCGATCTCGAACAGCACGATCAGCAAGCGCTATCGGGACGCAGGCCTCACCGGCAAGCATGTGCCGCACGGGTGGCGGGCGAGCTTTTCGACCATCATGAACGAACAGGCGGCGCTCGAAGATCGGCTCACCGATCGCGAGATCATCGACATGATGCTTGCCCACATTCCTGGCGGCGTGGAGGTGGTCTACAATCGCTCGCTCTACATGGGACGACGACGGGAGATCGGGCAGGCCTGGGGGGATATGCTCATGAAGGGCATCCCTGCACCCGCCGATCTGATCATGCGGGGCGCGCGCAGGCGCTGACGACGGGAGGCCGCGCATGACGGCCCACTCGGTCAACCAGATCCTCAAGGGTTTCAGCGCGAAGCTGCAGGGCAAGACCCGCGGGCCCGATCACGACCCAGATGGCAAGCGCCGCACGCCGCACCGTGACAGCTATGATGTCGACGACGCGCGGGCGAAGCCATGGCGGCCGATCGGTGACGGTAGCGTGCGCCAAGGCCTACTGTACCGCGAGGCCCTGATCCAGGCGGCCAAGGAGCTGTACCAGCAGCTCTGGCAGGAATATCCGCTGGCCGAAATCCGCGAAGCGCGCGCGCGACAAGCCGAATTGTCGGCTGAGCTGGATCGCTACGCTGCCGGTGCCGAAGCGGCTACCGGGCGCCCTGCCCTCATCCGCCAAGAGCTCGGCCAAGTTTCGGGATACCTCCGGGCAGCCGAGGGGCGCCTACGGCGCGTCGACCTGACCGTGCTCGAGGCTGTGCTGCAAACGCTCGACTTCGCGACCGGCCGGCTGTTTCCGGCGATCGACACGATCGCCACGCGGGCGGGCTGCCACCGAAACAGCGTGATCGCCGCGCTTCGACGGCTGCGCGATCATGGACTGATCTCGTGGGTGCGTCGGACGATCAAGACCTCCAATGAGGGCGAGTTCGCGCCGCAGCGAGAGCAGACCAGCAACGCCTACTATTTCGAACACCGCACCAAGATGGCTGCGCGCGTCTTCCAGCGCTATTGCCAGCTGCTGGTGACGAAACTCCGCCGATTGGGCGGCCTGCCCCAGGCGGTCCCCCAAAGACGCCCTCGCGAGCCCCAGGACCCGGCCCTTCGACAGGCGCTTGACGCCTTGGCCGCAGGCGTCGCCCTTCGCGAAAGCGCGAGTACATAGGATGTGCTCTGTCCACACTAAGAATTTAAGGAAATGAGGAATGGGCTCGTTTGAGCGAGCCCATGCGCCAGTTTGTTTCCCCCCATCGCCGAGAGGTTGCACTCCCTTCCCCTTGATCGCCCAGTGCGGCGGTCAGGACCGGGCGGCTTGCGCCGCCCGATGGCTATCGTGGGGGGAGAGCACGATCCGTGCCATCCCGGCCGCAGCCGGGTCGCTCGTCGAGAGGTCGCCGGGAAGAAGTGCCGGCTGCATCAAATTGCATCACGGCATGGGCCTCTCTTCTCCAGCAGCGCCCCGGCGGCACGCGGGTGCATCAAAAGCGACACGAAAAGGGGGCGGGCGAGGCGGGGGGAAAAGCGCTCTTGTTGGGGAGCGCGCCTCAGATGGGTGGCCCCTGCCCCCGTTCGGCAGTCTCGCCGCGAGATGCGCGTTGCCGTGCCCTGGCAGTCACCCTAAGCTGGCTGGGTGTGCTGGTGTGGACGGTCTCT
>NZ_LXVY01000026.1 GCF_001650735.1 Sphingomonas sp. TDK1
CGTGCATCCGCCGGACGGATACGGGCTATCCATCGCCGTCCTCCTGCCCCCGTCCCGGCGCGACAAAAAAGCCGGGACACGATGCCGATGTGGCACCGCATCCCGGCATGGATTGACCGGAAGCTCAGGCATCCGCGAACGCCGCCATGGCCGCGCGTCGGTGTCCGAAGCTGCGCTTGCCGAGCATTCCGTGCGGGTTTCCGTCGCCATCGACGATCATCACCGCGACGCACCAGCGACCCGCCAGCCGCCCGACGATCCGGACCCGGTCCAGCTCGACATCCGCCCCGCTGTCCGCGCCTTCATACGACCCGATCCAACGCTCCTGGTCACGCGCTTCCCAAAGAAATTCGGCCTCCTCGGCATCCAGGAACCGATGTGCCAGCGCCTCGCCGGCCTCATGGCCGAACTCGCGCTCCAGCCCCGCAACCAGCGCCGCCAACACGCGATCCGTGGCAGCGCCGGACGCTGCCGAAATCGGTTGTACCATCGCCATGACCATCTCCTTCGCTTCTGTTCTCCTGATCGAGAACATCGCCTCGAAGACGGGTAGCGGAGCGGCTGTCAGGGCCGCTGGAGCGCCAGCGGAAGCGCCGCGAAGCGGACGTGGGGGGAACCGATTTTCGCAGAAAATTGGGGGGCACCCGCGGGCCTTGAGAGCCGCTTCGGCACCCGTCATGCTCGGACTTTCGAGACGAGCCCCTCCCCCGCTCTCGGTCATGGGACGCGCCTTCGAACTGCGAAAAGCAGGCTCGGGGCCATGTCCTCCCGCTCCGGGAAAGGCGAGACGGCGCCCTCACGCCCAACCACGAACAGTCCCGGTCGCCGGGTGGCTTGCCGGTTCGGCGAAGGGACCTGCACCGCCTCGCCGGTGACCGCCCCCAGATAGACGAGGGTCTCTCTTGGCAGCGCGCGCCTGCCCGCCAGATACGCGGCATAGGCGCCGGGCCCGGCATTATAGGCGGCGAACAAGCCCGGATAACCGAAGCGGTCGTACATCCGCCGCAGGTAGAGGGTACCCGCCAGGATGTTGTCGCGGGGTTCGTCGGGGTTGTTGCCCAGGGCCAGCCGCGCGCGCATCTCGGCCCAGGTGGCGGGCATCAGTTGCATCAGCCCGATGGCGCCGGCCCGGCTGCGGATCGGTCGGCCGCCGAGCATGGTACGCCCACCGCTCTCGGCCAGAATCACCCGCTCGATCCAGGGCGCCGGGATGCCGAACCGGGTCGACGCTTCCGCAATTAACGGGCGCCAGTGCTCGACCGGATCGGCCTGTGCCGGCGAGGCAACGACCAGCAGTGCCGCGGTAGCCATCGACCTTAGCGCCGCCATAGTAATGTCGCCTTCCCGACCACCTGCGCGCCCTCGGTCGGGCCGAAATAGCGGCCGTCGAACGACGCCGGACTGTCCCGCATCAGCAGGAAGAACTGGCCCTGCCGCAGCTGGATGCAGCCGCGCCACCAGGGCAAGGGACGACCTGCGGCATCGGCGCTGCGGCGTTCGGCAATAGGCCTGCCATTGAACCGGACATGGGCATCGACGGCACAGACCTGGTCGCCCGCCACCGCCGCGACCTGCTTCACCAGTGGCACATTGGCAGGCAGATAGCGGCGCCTGGCGGAGAGCACTCGCCAGCGTTCGGGGAGCCGGGCGACGACCATGTCGCCCGCCTGGATCGATGCGCCAGGGTCCACCGCATAAAGCCCGATCGGTGCGCTGGCGCTCGCGTTCCAGACCAGCCGCGGGGTCGGGGGAATGGCGATGGTCAGGGCGAGCAGGCTGGTGCCGAGGCCGATCGCGGCGGCCCGCCAGCCCAGGCGCCGCGGCATTTGGGCGGGCACGGGACGCCGATCGCCCCAGGCGAGCAGCGGCAGTTCGCCGGGTGGCTTCTCACGCCGGGCCATGGCCGTCGCCGCGCACCGACTGGGCATCCGACCACGCACTCAGGTCGTCAATATGGTACTGGATCAGCTGGCTGTGGCGGCGGAAGGTCGGCCCCTTGCCATCGCGCCGCAGCTGCTTGAGCAGCCGCGTCGAAATCTTGAGATAGGCCGCCGCCTGGTCGGTGTTGAGGTAGGGCGAGCCGCGCTTGGCGCGGTTCGCCCGCGTGATGTCGTCGTCGATATCCATCCGACGCTCCCGTGCTTCGAGCCGGCGGCGGGACTGCCGTCGCTCGCGCCTGGGATGGCCCGTGGGAGCAAAGCTGCGGAGTGTCGGAATCGACCTGCATCGGTTCGACACCCCTCTACCCCGCAAGGATCGAAGCCCCCCGCGCGGTGCGCGAGGGGCGGCCGATGTCAGCGCGAACAGATGAGCTTGTATTCGCCGTCGTCGCCCTGGGTCAGGGTCGCGTAGATCGGCGCGGGGAAGGACGGATCGTCGAGCTTGAGGCTCAGATATTCCGCGCCGGTCTCGCGTGCCGCCTTGGTCCAGCCTGCGCCGAATTCGACGCCGCCGGCGTTGACGCGGTGGTCGGGGGCCTTGTCGTGGTCACGCTCGACGGGGCGGATGCTTGCCTTGACGCGGAGCGTGAGGGTGCGGATTTCGCCGGTGTAGATGCCGTTTTCGCCGCGGGTGAAGCTGCCGATCTGTGCCATGGTGACGTCTCCTGATGCGTGTCTCGATGCCGCCCCATGCGGCCTCGATGGCAGGCGACCAGGCGATGGGCGGACGACGCGCACCGGAAGGCCGAAGCGCCAGCGAAGGACGGCCAAAGCCGGCTTTGTTGCTCCGCGAGGAGCCCGCCAGGGCGGGGAAGAAAGTCGGCGACGCCGTTGCGCGGCCCCGGCCGCACAGCGCCAGACCTGCCAGCAAGAGAGGCCATGGGACGGCCGCGACCAGCATCGGAAGGCCACCGAAAATCGGAAGCCCATCCGTGGCGACACTGTGCATTGGGCATCGCGGATTGCTGGGCTATCGCTGCGCTCGATGAGCCATGAATCCGTTCTCGCCGACCTCGCACTGCGGGCGCCCGATCTGCCGATCATCACGGTCGAACTGAGCACGGCGACCGTCGCCGAGGCCGCGATCGCGCTGGATGTCGTGCCCGGCCAGATCGCCAAGACGCTCGCGCTTCGCGTGGGGGACCAGATCGCGCTGCTGGTGACACGCGGCGACACGCGACTCGACAATCGCAAGACCAAGGCAGCGCTCGGGGGGCGGCCGCGGCTGCTGGATCCTGCCGAGACGCTGGCAGTGACCAGCCATCCGATCGGCGGCGTCTGCCCGTTCGGATTGCCCGCAGCGCTCCCGATCTATTGCGACGAAAGCCTCAAGCCGTTCGCGGTCGTCTATCCGGCGGCGGGCTCGCGCAACACGTCGGTCGCGCTGTCGCCGGACCGGCTGGCGGCGCTCGTCGGCGCCGCGTGGATCGATGTCTGCACCCTTCCCGAACCGACGGTCGGCTGAGCGCATGGCAGACGCAGCGTCCAGGACGATTCGCATCGCCGCTGCCCTGATCGACGACGGCGACGGAAGGCTGCTGCTCGTGCGGAAGGCGGGGTCACCGTGGTTCATGCAGGCGGGCGGCAAGATCGAGGGGCAGGAAGGCGCCCTGGCTGCGCTTCGGCGCGAGCTGGCCGAAGAGATCGGGCTGGCGCTGCGCGCGCGGGATGCACGCTATCTCGGCCGCTTTTCGGCGCCGGCCGCCAACGAGCCCGACACGATCGTCGAGGCGGAGCTGTTCCATCTCCGCGTGCTGCACGCGCCGATCGTGCAGGCGGAGATCGCGGAAGCGATCTGGATCGGTATCGCGGAAGCAGCCCATCTGCCGCTCGCGCCGCTGACGCGCGATGTCGTGCTTCCGCTGGCGCGGACGCTCTGACAGCCCCGCGCTCGGCGCTTACAGCGCGCCCGACAGCGGCTGGAGGAAGAGGCGCTCATAGCTTTCGAAGGGCGGTTCGGCGAAGCGCGCAATGACCTCGGCGGCCTCGGGATCGAGCGGTAGCTCGGTGCGATAGCGGCGATAGGCCGCGTCGTCCGGAAAGCCGAACAGCGCGACGGCAATGTCGCCCTCACCCTGGCGCCCCTTGCCGGGGAAGCTGATCGTCGTGTCGCTGGGCGCATCCCGCGGCAGGAAGAAGCCGTAATGGGTCCCGCCGAACCGCTCGATCAGGCGCACCCAGGCGCGGCCATAGTCCTCGAATTCGGCAAGCCGGTCGGGGTCGAGCCGATACCGCACTTCGCAGACGATCGCGGTGGTTTGCATGCGGCACTTTCCCTTCGTGGAACTCACTTCGGAAGACTACGCCCGGAACACGGCACGATGCAAAAATGCCGCGTGGCGCGCCCTCGGGCGACGCCACGCGGCCGAAATTTCGGGGTCGGCTGCGGGCGGACCGAAGTCCAGCCCCCTCCGATCACGCCGCATGCTGCAATGGTGCAGTCGCGGTATCGGGATCCGGCTCGGGGGCCTGCGCGGACTCGGCCCCGTCACGCACACCAATGGCGTCGTTCCCGCCTCGGTGGGTATAGGCGGACGCCGGAAAGCCCAGCCATCTCGGCACCCAGCGCTCGACCTTTTGGCGCCCCTCGGCTCCGTCCAGATGATAGCGGACGATGCGCTTCAAGACCTTGGTCTTCTCGGCCGCGTTGGCGGCGGCGACCTTCTCGCCCGCCACCTCGGCAACGAGCCGGAGAAGCACTTCCCGGTCGCGGATCAGGTCGAAAAAGGCGGTGTCCGCCTCCCACTAGTCGGCCATGTCGACGCCGAGATGGACGCCGAGCGCCGCGACGACGGCGCTGCCGCTCGCCAGCGTCTCACCCATGACGATGGCCAGGATTTCCATGATCACGGCGTCGGGCAGTTCGACCAGCCGCAGGAAGAGCGCGGGCACGCCGCCCTCATGGCCGCTGCCGTCGGTCACGATCGGCTCGTCGGAGGCAAGGCCGAGCAGGGCCAGCACGGCGCGGCGGCGCTCGTCGAACAGCGCCTCGGCGGGGCACGTCTCGACGCTTTCACGCACCGCGTCGTTGCGCGTCGCCTGCGGTTCGGGCGACACCCGCCAGAGGTGCGAGCCGCTAATGGCATGGGCGACCATTAGCCGCAGCGCGACGCCGGGATGACCGAGCAAAGTAGCGCGAACGGCGGCATGGCGATGCAGGTCGAGATAGGTCTGCATGGTCGACGTCACTTCCGGGCGGGGCGACTTGGCCGCTTCCGGCGTTTCGCCGCGCGCTAGGCGGCGCGCTTCCCTGGCCGAGAGATAGCCCTCGTGAAAGGTCACCTCGCCGCTCGCCCGGACATCGACATAGACGCGTCCGCCCTTGCGCTTGGGCGTCTTCTCATATTCCCAGCTATGGAAATGCTCGGGGGGCGGGACGACCACGACATCGCTCCATCCCTGTTCCAGATAGGCTGCGCGGCGCGCCGCGATCGCCGCATTCTGCGCAGCCCAGAAGGCATCGGGATCGGCGAAATAGCGATCCTCGCCGAACAGGTCGGCGACGATCGCGCCGCCGAAACTGTCCAGGTCGAACAGCGCGAAGCGTGCGGCAATCGACTGGCCACCGAACAGCCATGCCTTGAGCTGGTGGCCGGTCGGGGCATAGCCATCGGGGTCGTCGAACAGCGCCAGCCAGCTGTGCTGCTGGTGCTTGCTGGCAAGCGTCAGGTGGCGAATCGTGGTGCGGTCGATCTTCTCGGCGGCATAAAGCTGGCGGATGCGCGGCAGCAGGTTGCCGAGCGCCAGCACCCGCGCAATCGTGAGGTCGGGCAGCCCGAAGGTAGCGGCGATGTCGGCCACGTCGCGGCCCTGGCGGACCAGCCGGGTGAAGGTTTCCCACTGGGTGACTTCGTCGGCGTCGAGGCGGGACAGATTCTCGATCATCGAGGCCTCGATGGCAGCGGCATCGTCGGTATCGGCGAGGATGCGGCAGGGCAGCGGCTCGGGCTCGCCGGTTTCGGCGGCGATGATCCGGGCAGCGTGGAAGCGCCGCGCGCCCGCGACGATCTCGAACTGCCCGGCCTCGGCGGCGGGGCGCACGAGCAGGGTCTGGATGATGCCGCGCTTGCGGACGGTGGGCAGCAGGTCGGCCACGTCGGGGGCCTTCTTGCTGTAGCGCATGTTGGTCTTGCTGACGGACAGCTTGTCCTGGTCGATGAACATCAGGGTCATGGTCATACTCCTTGCGAGCGCCGGTCCGCCGTTCGTTCCCGTGTGGCGGACCGGACTGTCGGGGATGGCGGCGAAGCGCGCCGCCGGCGCTTCAACCGCCATTCGGCGGAAGCTCGGGGTCCGGCGCTTCGCCACCGCGCACGGCGCGGCGCAGCAGCGTTTCCGCCCAGATGACGGAACCGGCGCGCCGCGCGCACTCGGCCCAGTCGGAGAGCGGCACCAAGCCTTCGAAGCCGAGGTCTCGCTCGATGCGGAGGCCGAAGGGAAGCCGGATCGCGGCAATCTCGGAGAGGCTGAAACTGCCCATCTCCGGGCAGCCAAAGCCAAGGTCGGCAAGGCCGAACAGCGTGTCGCCGTCCGCGTCGAGCTCGGTCGCGAGCCAGGTCGCGGCGCCCAGCGGGTTGAACAGCTTGACGAGCGGCACCGGGTCGGGCTCCGGCAGCCCCTCGCGGCGGGCAGTCCGGCGGGCGATGTCGTTGGCGCGCAGCGCGTCGCGGAGGTCGGGGGTGAGGAGGATCATGCCGCTGCCCTCCCCGCTTCGCGGACGGCCTCGGCCTCGCGGTGGCGGGCGAGCAGCCAGTCGGCGGCCTTGCTGGCGGCGCTCGCCGCGCGGAAGATCGCACGGTGGTCCTCGCGCAGCACCTCCAGCCAGCTGCCGATATAGTCGGCATGCCGCACGGTCGGGACGATGCCCAAGGCCGCGCAGAGGAACGCCGATCCCATCTCGGCGACGAGTTCCTCGCGGGCATAGTCCTTGCTGCCGAAGGCGTTGGTCAGGTCGCGGCCCAGCCGCTTGGCATGGCCGGTGGCGTGGGTGAGTTCGTGCAGGCAGGTGCGGTAATAGTTGACCTGTTCGAAGAAGGCGGGCTGCGGCGGCACCTGCACGAAATCGTGCGACGGCACGTAGAAGGCGCGATCCCCGCCGACCCGGAATTCGACGCCCGAGGCAGCGATCACTTCCTCGGCGACGGGCACGATTTCGCGCTCTGGCAAGGGCGCAGCATCGCAGGCAAGTCCGCCGCGCAGGCCCTCGCACTGGGCGACGTTGAAGACGGTGAAGCGCTTGAGGAACGGCACTGCCTTGGCATCATCGCCGTCGCGGGCGGCACGCGTGCGCTCGGCCTCGGGGGTGAAGCGATCGGCATAGACGACGCACTGGCCGCGCTCGCCCTTGCGGACGCAGCCGCCTGCCTCCAGCGCCTGCCGGAAGGTCAGCCAGGATTGCGAGGGCCAGCCCTGCTCGATGACCGCACCCCAGAGGATCAGGATATTGACCCCGGAGTAGCTGCGGCCGGTCAGGGCGTTGCGCGGCAGGCCGGGTCCAGTCCCGCCGGTCCGGCCCCAAGGCTGGACCCAGGGCAGCCGCCCGGCTTCGAGTTCGGCGACGATCCGCGCGGTTACATCGTCATAGAGATTGGTTCGGTTCGCAGGCTGGCGATTCTCGCAGGCGCCGCGCGAGCGGGCAGATCGGCGGGTGGCTTGACGCATCGGTTCCTCCTCGCCGCCCCAAAAGGCACCATGCCTCCCCGCAAAGGCGGGGGGTGGGCGGCAGCAGCGACCCAGAGGCCCGGCTCCAGGGGCCGGGGGCACCGAAGGGCGGAGCGCAGCGGAGCACCCCGGAGCGCGAGCGGAGGGGTTGCCGCCGGCCACGCCGGGCCTAGCCGGGCGCGCCGTCCTCCCCCGCCGCGCCGGGAGAGGCACAGACACGCCGCCGCGCGGAAAGCGCGGCGTCCACAGCCATCGCCGTGCTGCGCCCTGGCGGTGTGCACCCATCGCTTGAAGCCTAGGTAGCAATTTGCTACCTATGAACCTGGAGGTGCTGGATGGCGCAGTCGATCAAGCTTGGCGATGACCTGATGAAGATCGTGCGCCGCGAGTCCGAGTTGCAGAGCCGGTCGCTGGCCGGGCAGATCGCCCATTGGGTCCGGATCGGGCGGGCGATCGAGAAGTCGGGCAATTTCGACCATGCCCGCATCACCGCAGCACTTGCCGGCGAGATCGAGACGACGGCGCTCACCGACGAGGAGAAGGACGTCTGGCTCGACGGCTTCGTCGAGAAGATGGGCCAGGCGAGCCCCGAGGAAGAGGCGTTCTTCGCCCAGCGCCGCCAACTCGGGCGGGGTGTCGGGCTCGATGAAGGCGGCAACCTCGTGCACGAGAAGGCCGGCCGCAAGGCATGAAGCCGACGATGATCGTGCTTGCCGGACCGAACGGTGCCGGCAAGTCGACGCTCTATGCCACGCGCGTCGCCCCGAGCTTCGCGGGCCCGTTCATCAACGCCGACCTGATCCAGCGCGACGAACTGCGCGATCCGTCACCTGCTGCTTCCTATGAAGCCGCGCGCATCGCCACGGCGCGGCGTGCCGACCACCTCGCCCGAGCCAAGGACTTCGTGACCGAGACGGTCTTCTCGCATCCTTCGAAGCTCGACCTGATCGACGAAGCCAAGGCGCGCGGCTTCACCGTGGTGCTCATGCATGTCGGGGTGGAGACGCCCGAACTCTCGGTGGCGCGCGTTGGTGCGCGAGTCGAGGAAGGCGGGCATGTCGTCCCGGACGACAAGATCCGTGCGCGCTACGTGCGGGGCGCGCCGCTGATCCGGAAGGCCGCGCTCCGATCCGATCGCGCGATGGTGTTCGACAATTCCATGCTCAACCGGCCGCCCCGCCACTGCCTGACCTTTGCGAACGGACGACTGGTGTTCGCCCTCCCCCATCTGCCCGCCTGGGTCCGCGCGGTGTACGCGGCGGATCTCCAGCTCTAGCGCGCGCCAGAAACCCGATCGTTGCGCGAACCTGCGCCCGTGCCGAGCAGCGTGCGCCAGCCGCCGGCAGCCATCCGCACCGCCTCGTCGGCGCGGCGACGGACGCGCGACAGCAGGAAGTCGGACCGGCCCTTCCATTCGTCGCGGACCAGGTCCGCACCGTAGAGCGCCGTCGCCATCTCGCGATAGGTAGCACCCGCGGCGACTGCGTCGCCGACGCGGAGCGCCTCGATCCGTCGCCCCATGCCCGGTTCGGGCGGGTGGAGCTTCGGGGAGAAGCGTCCGGTGCGCCACAGGTCCAGCATGCGGCGGAGGGTCAGGACATGGGCATCGACCCGGGTCATGCCTGAGAGAAGATAGTCGAGCCGGGCTGGTCCCTCCTCGACCAGCGATCCGCCGACCACGTCGAGCCGGATTCGGTGCCAGCCGTCCGACAGGGCGACATGCTCGCGATCGCCACCCCGTACGATGGTGGCCCAGCGGAGCAGGCGGGCGAGGTCGATGCCGTCGGGGTCCGTGGCTGCGGTCGGCGAGACGCGGACTTCGAGCACGAAGGGATCGAGGTCCGCATGCCAGAGCAGGCGCGCCTCGGGCGCCGGCCGCCCCGGGTCCTCGGCAAAAGCAGAGCCCGAAAGCTCGGGCGTCCGCCTCCGGCACCAGAGGCTGATCCGCGACTGCACCAAGGCGCCCGAGCCGGGTAGCCATTGCCGCATAGCCGGGATCGCGGCGCAACCACTCCCAAGCGAGACCAGCGCGATCGATGCCGGCCAGCGCGCGGTACGGCGCGTCGTCGCGCCAGTCAGGTCGCGGGTCAGCCGCCGGCCCCATGGCTGGTACGCAGGACAAATACCGAGCCTGTCAAATGGCTTGCAGGCCACTTCCCCCAAGATAATTTGCGCAGTGCACCAAAAGCTAGTATCGATTGCACTTCGATCGGGTCGCGATGCCGACGGAAAAGCGGTGGGCGCGGCGCCGGCTTGGCAATCACCTCGGCGCAGCGGCCTGGGGCGCGTCCGGCAGCGGGTGGGTACGCCCGATGGTCATCGCAACCGCGCAGCATTTCGGCCAGGCCGCCCTGGCGGCCACGACCCTCAATGAACTGAACAACCTCCTCCACGCGATCACGCGCGAGATGGGCTTCCAGTATTTTGCCCTGTCGCACCATGTCGACATGCCGCGGGCGCCGCAGCCTGCGCTCCGGCTGCATAACTATCCCCGCGACTGGGAGGCCTATTATGATGCCGAGCGCTTCGGCCCCTCGGACCCCGTGCACCGCGCCAGCCACCTCACAAGTACCGGCTTCTGCTGGTCGATGCTGCCAAGACTGCTGGCGCTGACCAACCGCGACGAGGATTTCCTCGCTAGATCGCGCAGGATCGGGTTGATCGACGGCATCACCATCCCGGCGCATGTGCCCGGCGAGGCCGCCGGCTCCTGCACGTTCGCGGTGAGCTGGGGCAACAGTCCCCGGCCCGAATGGCTGCCGCTCCTCCAGTTCGTCGGGACTACGGCCTTCGAAAGCGCCAGGCGGCTCGTCGGCATGCGGCGGACGCAGGCGGACCGGCCGCGGCTCAGCGACCGCCAGCGCGACTGCCTCTATTGGGCAGCGCAGGGCAAGTCCGACTGGGCGATTGCGAAGATCCTGGGCATCAGTCATGAAACGGCGATCCAGCACCTGAAGGAAGCGCGCGGCCGCTACGGGGTGGGCAACCGGACCCAGCTCGCGATCCACGCGATCTTCGATGGAGCGCTGAGCTTCACCGACGCGCTGCGGCGTTGAAACTCCCCAGGTCTGGGGAATAGCGACCGTCCAGATCGGGACGGAGGATCGGGCTTCCACAGCGAGGGAAGCCGATCATGCAGTTCATCCAGGGCGATGGCGCCACCGCAGGCGATGCGGTGATGCGCGCGATGTTCGAAGCGCGGAAGCGGGTATTCGTCGACCTGCTCGGCTGGGACCTGCCGGTCCTCGCCGGCCGCTATGAGGTCGACCAGTTCGACGATATCCATGCCCGCTACCTGATCCTCACCGACGGCGAGGGGCGGCATCTGGCCTCGGCCCGACTGCTGCCGACCGAGCGCCCGCATTTGCTCGGCAACCTGTTCGCCGATCTGTGCGACGTGCCGCCGCCCAGTGGCCCCAGCACCTGGGAGATCACCCGCTTCTGCCTCGACCGGCGCCTTCGCGCAGGCGAGCGGCGCCGGTGGCGCGACGTGCTGGTCCACGGCATCGCCCGCTACGCGCTCGAGCAGGGGATCACCCGCTACGTCGGCGTCGCCGAGCCCGCATGGCGCGAGCAGATCCTCGCCTTTGGCTGGGAAGCGCATGCACTGGGGCCGATCGGCACGGTCGGCGGCATGCGCCTCGGCGCGCTCCGGATCGAGATCCGCCCCGACACGCCGGCGCTGCTCGCGGCCAATGGCATCCCGCCGCAGGTCCCACCCGCCCAGGCGAAGGCAGCATGATCGCGCTCCGGCCACGGGAACTGGCCCGATGAGCCCCGGTGCCACTTTCGAGCGGGTCTATGATGCGATCAAGCAGATGCTGCTGGATGGCGAGCTGTCGCCCGGCACCCCGATCGAGCCCGCCGTCATCGGCCGCGAGATTGCCGCAAGCATCACGCCGGTGCGCGATGCGCTCCACCGGCTGACCGGCGAGCGGCTGGTCGAGGCGCCCAACCATAATGGCTTCCGCGTGCCGCTGCTCTCCGAGGCCGCGCTGCGCGATCTCTACCAGTGGAATGGGCGGGTGCTCGGCCTGGCGGCGCGACAGGTCCAGCCTGCGTCCGACACCCGCATCCAGCATTCCGGCAGCGTTCAGGAAATCACCGCCACGCTCTTCCTCCGCGTCGCACAGGCAACCGAGAGCGCCGAGCTTGTCGCGACGGTCCGGTCGCTCAACGATCGCCTCGCGATAGTACGAAAGGCGGAGGTCGCGTCCCTGCCCGTCATCGTCGAGGAAATCACGGGCTTGGGATCGATCATTGCTGCCGGCGACCGGATCGCACTGACGGCTGCGCTGACGCGCTATCATCGCCGCAGGATCACAGCCGTAGCCGGCACCGTCGCGCATATGATACGCCCCACCCGAAGATAGACGAGCCGCGCCCTCTCGACGAAGCCGTCAGGCGGCGGCGCTGCGCTCCAGCGCCGCAATCCGCTCCTCGCAGATCACCTGGACGGCACGGCCGAGCACCTCAACGCGCTCGCCGAGCCAGGCAAGCTCCTCGTCGCTGATCCGATAGTGCTTGGAATAGCGCGCCTTCACATAGGCTTCCTTGAGCTTCTCGAAGCGACCGCGATCGGCACGGCTGTCGCGCGGCCATGCATCCACGAGCCGCGGATCGATCCGTTCGGCCTGGGTGCGCAGGAACCCGAGATTGTGAACGTGCGGCGTATAGAAGGTGCAGACGAGCAAAACGCAGTGGTACAGGAACTCGGCGGTCTGGTGTAAATCGAACGCAGCCGGCTTTTGAAAACCCCGCTCCATTCCAACCGTAGCCAGCTCGAAGCGCTGCATCGCAGCCGGAAACCACTCGCCGAAGTATTCCTGCGCCATCGCCAGCGCCTGTTGCGGCGTCTTTGGCTTGGGCTCGTGCAGCCCGGTGCTGTCGCTCTGGTAGAGCGCGATGCCGTCGCGCGCGACGTCCATGAAGAAGTAGCGGCCATGGGCGAGGCCGTCATTCACCTCCTGCAGCGTGTGGACGATGAAGTTGACCGGTGTGCGCAGGGTCCGGGTGACGGCAAGCTCGCGGTTGAGCCGCTCCTCGGCATTGGCCCAGAACTCGACGCGGTCGGTCAGCTTGTCGTGGTTGACGATGACCAGCAGATCGAAGTCGGACTGGTAGCCCTTGGCGGTATGCGGCTCGTCGACCCAGCCGCCGCGCGCATAGCTGCCATAGAGGATGACCTTGAGGATGCGGGCGTGCCGCTTCCAGTCGACCGTCGCGGTGGCGGTCGCGTCGCCGAATTCCTCGAACAGGATCTGCACCACGCGCTCGAGTTCGCGTTGCTTCGCCGCCGGCAGGTGATCGAGATCGGTGCGCATTAGCCGGACCCTAGCCAGCGTGCGAGGCTATGCAACAGCGCACGACGCGCTTTGCCGCCGAAACCAACGGGATCACGCAGATATCGCGCATCGCGAAGGGACCGATCGACCGCGACGATGGCGTCTCCGAGGCGGTGTTCGACCTCGGCTGTGCTGATGCCGAGCCGTGCGCTGGCTTCCGGATAGGCAAGCCCCTCGACGGCGCAAAGCTGGAACACCGCGCGCTGGTCGTCGGGTAAAGCGGCGACCGCGCGCCCTATCGCTGCTCGTCTCTCCTGATGGTCCGTCGACATGATCCTGCTCCGCTGCGCCGACCCGACGGGGCCGGTCGGCGGCGCTATCAGCGGGCGCGATCCAGCGGCGGCCCGCACCGTAGGGCGTAGCGCCAGTGAAGCACCCGGCCGGGGCCGGGTTGCGGGACGCCCGCGCCGCGCCCGACATGCGGCGTCCGGCCCCGAGGGCAGCAAGCGACCAGGCAAATCAGTCGCTTGCCGGGAGAGTTGCACAGCCGCGCGAAGTACCGCAGACTGCACACGCAGCGCGGTCCAGGCCGGCAGCCCGCTGTGGAGTTTGACCGCCAGGCATCACACGCATTCGACCAGCGCGGTCGGGTGTATCCCCGAGGCATCTGCCCGGCACGAGATGGGTTCTCGTGCGATCCCCTTCCCCTGCCCGCGCACTGCGCGGCGGCCTCGCCTAGGTCCGCCGATGCGGCGGCCGGAGCAGGATCCTGGCACGACGCCCCATGGGGACGGCCCTGCCGAGCTGCGCATCGACGCGCTCTACCGCGAGCACGCACCGCGCCTGCGCCGCTGGCTCGATGCGCGCCTGCGCTCGAGCGAGGACGCCCATGATGTCGTGCAGGATGCCTTTGCCCGGCTGCTCGGGTCGAGCACTCGCGAGGGCCTGCGCCAGCCCGAGGCATTCCTCAACCGGATCGTGCGCAACCTGCTGATCGACCGGTCGCGGAGGACTGCCAATCGCATGGCGCATGTGCCGATCGACGCGGCGAATGAACCCGAGACCCGCGCTACCCAGGAGGATGCGATCCAGCTCGACCAGATGCGCATACGCTACCGGGCGGCGGTGGACGCGCTGCCGCCCCGGACGCGCGAGGTGTTCCTGCTCCACCGAATGGAGGGGCTCGGCTACAAGGACATCGCGACTCAGCTCGGCATCAGCATCCGCACCGTCGAATGGCATGTCGGCGAGGCGCTGGTGCGGATCGGCAAGGAGCTGGGACAATGACCATCGCCGAGGAACCCGCCGGGGGCGCAGCGGAGGCGCTGGCCCGCGAGGCCGCGCACCGTTTCGCCAGGACGCGCGGCCCGGACGCCGAGGTGCACCGGGCGGAACTGGAGGCCTGGCTGGCGGAGGCGCCGGAACACCGTGCCGCGTACAATCGCGCCGCCGAGATCTTCGCGATGGGCAAGCTGCTCTCCGACCCGGACGCGCCTCCCGCCGCCGCTACGCCCGAACCGAGGCGCGGACGCAAGGGCCTTGCCGTTGCACTGACCACCATCGCCGCCTGCGCGATCGGCGTCGGCGGCTGGATCACCTATCCATCCTCGGCGCCGCCATCCGATCGGCCAGCCGCCGTGGCGGGCACGACCGACCACCGAAAGTTGTCGACGAGCACCGCCCCACAGACCGTCCAACTCGCCGATGGCTCGACGGTGACGCTTGCAGCCGACACGGTGGTCGGGGTCGAGATCGCGACCGGCGTGCGTCAGTTGCGCTTGGTCCGCGGCAAGGCACGGTTCGAGGTCGCGCACGAACGTCGGCCCTTCATTGTCCTGGCTGGCGGCGGCAGCGTGACCGCGCGCGGCACGATCTTCGAGGTTGCGCTGGCACCTGCCGGCAGGGTCGAGGTCCGGCTGCTCCGCGGCGCAGTGGACGTGGCGATGCCGCGTGGCGCCGCCAAGGCGACGCCGGCGATCCGCAGGCTGGCACCGGGCCAGGCGGTCACCTACCCGGCCGAGCCAGAACATGTCGCAGCGCGCGCAACTTCGGCAGATGCCGCAGGCCTGCAGAGCGCCACGCCGCAATCCTTCGAAGCCGTGTCCGTCCAGGACCTCATCGCACTGGCGAACCGCACCACCAGCCGTCCGATCCGCCTCGCAGAGCCGTCTCTGGGGTCGCGACGCGTATCGGGATGGTTCCGCGTGGACGACACGCTGCTCCTGGCACGCCGACTGGGCGCCTTGTTGTGCAGCGATGTCGACCTGCGCGACGCGCACCAGATCGTGGTAGCGCCGCAGGAAGGACACGGAAGCTGTACAGCCAAGGAGGCGCAGAAACAGGCCGCGCTCTGAAGCAATGCCCGATCGAACGGAGACCGCATAGGCAACGACGAAGCCGGGCGGGAAAAGCATGCGCCTGGGGGGCATGCGCCACCACCTTTAGCTGCGAGGCCTGGACATAGTGGTGGCCACCCGGCCGCTGCCGATGGTCGGTCAGCCCAGTTGCCAAAAGGTTTATCGCAAAGCCTGCGCAAACATTCGAATTATAATCGGATTATAAACTTCTCATAACCGGCGGCCCGGCTACCTTCGATCGGGTCATGGCCATGACATTTCCCATGATTGGAGAAGTGCCATGAACACCGAACAGACCATCGAACTCGGCATCGTGAGCGTCGACACCAAGGGCCTGCCCGAGGGCATCGTCGATTCGGACAACGGCCGGCAGTCGATCGTCATCGATCTCAGCGACGACTGACACGATCTGGCGCGTGCCGACGCGGCACGCGCCCTTTCGACCAGAGGAGGTGCGCCATGCCGCTTGTCCTTCGTCCCGGACTATCCTGGTGCCTCTGCGCCGAACAGGTCGTATTCCTGGATCTCGCACGCGACCGATACTTTTGCCTGCCCGAGGCGCTGGGTGACGATTTCCAGCACTGGGCTAGCGGCGAAGCGCTTGGTCATGCCGAGCAGGAGGCTCTTGTTGCTGCCGGACTTCTGGAGCCTGGCGAGGGCGAGCCCGTGGCTGCCACAAGATATCAATCCGCCCGCAGAGATCTTGCCATCGAACGCAAGGACATCGCGAACCCCTTCGATGTCTTGGTCGCAGCCGCGGGGCAATTACGTGCCCGTCGCTGGCTCCGCCGCCGGCCAATGTTCGACATCCCCGCTTCTCTTGCCCAGCACCGAACGCCTCGCCAAGGCAAGCCGAACGACGAGACACGGCTGCACAAGATCGCTCGCGCCTTCCTGATCAGCGCGGCGTTGGTGCGGGCGGCCGATCAGTGTCTTCCGCGCGCGATCGCGGTCTATCGGCTTTGCCTCCGGCATGGGATTGTCGCTTCGCTGATCTTCGGTGTCCGGCTGCATCCCTTTGCTGCCCATAGCTGGGTACAAGTGGACGACGCCGTGGTTGTTGGCGACCTTGAACAGGTCCGCCTCTACGCCCCGATCCTGGTGCTGCCATGAGGCCGCGCTATCTCGTGCTAACCCGGTCGGGCGATGGCCCGGTCGACATGCGGCAGATCGCCGCGCGTACAGGCCTCCGGGTAGCACACACGTCGCCGACATTTGCCATCTTCGTCAACGAGGCGTGCCGTTGTCTCGAAGTCGACGCCGAGTGGGTGGTGGTCGGCACGCTGTTCCACCGGCATGGCCCGGCGCGTCCGATCGCGCAGTTCAGCGACGGCGAACGAACCACGCTCAGCCGGGAAGGCAGTGCCGCGTTGCTCCAATCCTATTGGGGTGGCTATCTCGCCGTGCGAGTTCGGCCAACCGACATCGAGGTCCTCCGTGACCCGTCCGCCGCCCTTCCCTGCTACCGGGCACAATGCCGCAACGGCTTCCTGTTCGCTTCCGACGTCGCATCTCTCGTGGCGGCTGGCGGGAAGATGGACGGCATCGCCTGGGATGCGCTCGGCCGCGCACTCTACGCCTCCGGACTCCCGACCGACGAGACTGCACTCGACGGAATAGGTGTCCTGCTCCCCGGGGGAGCCGTCACGCTGCAAGGAGAAGGTGAGCATTCAGCGGTGGCCTGGTCTCCTTGGACGTTCGTCGAAGCGCCCACCGAGCAGCCGAGCAAGACCATCGAGCGCCTGCGGCGCTCGATCGATCATTGCATCACAGCCTGGTCATCGCTCTGCCAGCGCCCACTGGTGAGCCTGTCGGGCGGACTGGACTCTTCGATCGTCGCGGCCTGCCTGGCCGGTGCGCACAGGAATGCTTCCTGTATCACGATGTACACCGACGACCCTGCCGGCGATGAGCGGCGTTTCGCACAAGCCATCTGCCGTCAGTTCGGATTGCCGCTTAGCGAACGCCGTTATGATCTGGATGCCGTGGACCTCGGGCGCCCGCTTGGTGGGCACCTGCCCTATCCGATCGGTCGGGCAGAGGCCCAGCCCTATGAGAAGGCCCATGCTGAAGTGGCGGCCGATCTGGGATCCGACGCATTCTTCAGCGGCAACGGCGGCGACAATGTCTTCGCCTTCTCCCAATCCGCGGCGGCACTGGCCGACCGAGCTTTGCACGAAGGACCGGGTGCCGGCGCCTTCGCCACCTTGCGCGACATCTGCCGACATACCGGCGCAGGCCCTCTCCGGGTGACACGCGCGGCGCTGCGTATTGCGCGCCAGCCAAGCGGCTACCGCTGGAAACCTAGTCTGGGTTTCCTGCATCCCGAGCTTGTTGCCTCGCTGCACGGTCTCGCGTTCTCGCATCCATGGCTCGCGGCGCCTCCAGGGGCGCTTCCTGGCAAGGCTGCACATATCGCGGGACTGCTACGCGCCCATCGCAATCTCGAATCCGATCGCAGCCGCATTGCCCATCTGGTCAATCCCCTGCTGTCGCAGCCGATCCTGGAGCTGTGCCTGTCGATACCGACCTGGCAATGGCGAGACGGCGGACGCGATCGCGCCGCCGCCCGCACAGCCTTCGCGGACCGAATCCCGGCGGAAATCCTGACGCGCAGGGTCAAGGGTACGCCCGACCCGTTTTGTGGTGAGATCGTCCGGCGGAAGCGGGAGGAACTGCGCGAACGCCTGCTGGATGGGCAGCTTTCCAAACACGGCATTCTCGACCGGGGCGCGGTCGAGGAGGCTCTTCGTCCCGACCGGCCGACGACGGGCGAAGAGAATGTGCGCCTGCTCGAACTGGTCAATGCCGAGGCTTGGATAACGGCCTGGGCATCGCTTCCGCGCGGCAGCGTTCCTGCCGCAGGTTCGAGCGACTTTGGCTGAAACCCTGATGAAGGAGAAGACAAATGCGTAGCGAAGATCTCAACGTCATCGAACTCGGCAGCGTCAGCGCAGATACCCAAGGCGGCGTGACCGGCATCGCCGACGGCGACGCGGGCTATATGAACGTTCTCGGCCTGAGCGACGACTGACCACGATCGAGCGGGCGCCCAGGCGCCCGCTCGCATTTTCCGGCGGACCTTATGGCTCCGCAGGGACCTGCACGGTCACCTTCGTATCCTTCGCCAGGCCGGCGCGCATTCTTTGCCAGCGGCCAGCCTCCACCTCCCGGCCCGGAGCAGCGACACCGTTCAGCCAGAAGTCAAACCAGTCGAGCGCGCGCGCATACACTGCCAGCCGGTGGGCCGGTTGCCATTTCACATGGTGCTCGTCGGGAAAGACGAACAGATCGATGGGGCGATCAAGCTCGCGGAGCGCCGTGAAGCTCTGGAGCGCGCTGAGCAGTTCGTCATCGGCAACCTGAACCAGGATCGGCGCCCGGATGTTCTGCGCATTGGGGGACAAAGCTATTTCTTGCCAGAATGCCCGCGCCGCGGGACTATCGTCGGTCGCCTTGGGATAGCCCATCGCGTAGAATTCTCTTGCCGCAGCCGGACCGACGCGCATCGCCAGGTTCGTGTCCCAGCAGCAACTGCTCATGGCGTAGGCGGAGAACAGCCTGCTGTGCAGGAGTGCGAAGCCAGCCGTGGAGGCGCCGTCGCTCAGGCCGGTGATCCCGATCCGGGCGGGGTCCGCGATGCCACGTGCGATCACGGTCCGCACGGCGACCTCGAGCGAATCGAGAATGCTGCGGCGATCGACGAAATCTCTAAGGTTGATCTTCTCGATCTCAATCAGATCGGGCGCCGCCTTGAGGCCGATGATTGCCGGTCGGTCGAAGCTGAGCACGGCAAAGCCCCGGTTCGCGAATGCCTGGATCGGATAGTCGTCGCCGGTTCCCCCGCGCAGGAAGCCGCGCGAGGTATATTGCACGACCACGAAAGGATAATGTCTGCCGGGCACGTACCCGACAGGCAGCACAAGATCGGCAAAAGACGCGATTCCGAAGCGATTGCGCAGGTATAGTCGCTCCACTCGGCCAAGACGAAGGTCGGCAAATTCCGGGTTCGGCTCGAACACGACCTCGCGTCGCCCACTCCTCAGATCAAGCCGCTCGAGCCGGCGCGGCTGGGTCGCCCCCTCGCGCAGGCACGTGAGCTTCCCGTCGGTGGGCACACAATTCAGGAGCAGGTCCTCGGTCCGGTACAACAGCCGGACCCGCGACGCGCCGGGCCTCCATGCGTAAACGGCCGTGGCGCCGCCCGCCCAGCCTTCCCGCCGAATGAATCGGACTGTGTCGCCCGCCCACCAGGGAAAGCTCGCGTCCTGGCATTCGGGGGCGTCGCAAGCCAGGACGCGTCCGCCAATCGTCGCAGCCAGGCGGCCACGCGAAGGATACAGCGTTGAAACGGGGACCTGCAGGAATGCTTGGACACCTGCAGCGGAACGCGCCTCGCTCCAGTTCCCTTCGTGCATCAGGGGCAGGTCGAGCAAGCGCGCCTCGGCGATCGTTGCCGGCCGGGTCGTCGACGTTGCGATATCGACGACCGTAACCAGTCGTGCGACCGGCACGGGCACGAATGGTCGCGTACTGGCCGACGGCGCAAAACGGTCGTCATAATGGAATCCGGAGAGGCCTTCCCGCTCGATGTCCGCGGATGCCTCGCGAAACCCGGGCCTGCTCGCATAGACGATACTTCGGCCGTCGGCTGAAATCCGGAAATCGTCGATATCGTCGCGGCTTTCCGTGACGGGCGCGCTTGCGCTGCCGTCAGCCACTGCCCGCCAAAGCTGCACGGCCGCCCCATCGCGCTTGCGGAAGACCAGCCACTTGCCGTCAGGAGACCAGCGCGGCGTGACCGGATCGGCGAAGCCGCTCGGAAACCGAGCCTTGCCGCGAAAGTCATATCGTAGCCGCAGGAAGGTGCCACCGCGATCCACGACCACCGGCTTCCCGCCAGCGCGCAGATCGACAACGATCATCGCGAGGCAATAGCTGTTGGTGACAGGGTCGGCGCGCCGCAACTGAAATGCCGCGTGCGTCCCGTCGGGTGAAACCGAGAATAGCCCGCCATATTGCTGGTTGGGATCGACGGGACCGATATCGCGCAGCCTGACCAGATCCTCTGGCACGAGCGGGCGTGGCGAGACCTGAGAGCTAACGGGCATCAGGTCGGCACAACTCGGGCTCGCCCGCGCCGCCGCCGAAATCGCCAGGGCAACTAAGGAGGCCGAGCCGAAGGCGAAAGCCGTCCGAAGGCTCACCATTGCTTGGTAACCGAGAGGCTGGCGAACCGCCCAATCGGAGACTGGTTGGTCGAATCGAACGGGATCGCCGCCGCCGAAGCGTTTCGGATCCGGTCGGGCTCCTCGTTCAATAGGTTCTGCAGGCTCAGCCGCCATTCCGTATTACGAAATGGGCCGCTGCGGACAGCGGGGCGGAATGAACCGCTCAGATCCAGGGTGGTAAAGTCCCCGATCGTCGCCTTCACCGGATACCGATTGTCGAACGTGCTCCCCAAATAGTTGAGCGATGCAGAAAACTGCAGCACGTCGTTCTGCCAGTCGACCGATCCCCTGCCGCGCCAGTGCGGCGGCGTGAAGATCAGACCTGCCCGGCCCTCATAGGGCTGATCGACGACAGGCTGGCGCTTGCCCTCCACGTAGCTGGCGGATGCCGCCAGCTTGATCTGGCTCCCGCCCCCGAGCGCTGCGGTGTAATCGGCCGCAATGTCGATGCCGCGGGTTCGCTCGCGCGCGGTGTTTCGCAGGCTCGCATCCACGATTGCCGCTACCTGTGCCGGTTCATAGGGCTGGCCGCTCTGGTTCTCGAGGCCGAGCGGTGCGTCGGCAATCAGGCGCTGCTGCTGCTCCGCACTCGGCGCGTAGAGAACGAATGCTGCTGCCGCGGGATTGGTGAAGGCAGTGGTGTAGTTGCTGATGCCGCTCGCGATCCGGCCTCGATAATCGATGTCGAACCAGCTGGCTTCGAGGCGTAGGCCATCGACGGGCTTGAACTCGACTGAAAGCGTCGAGCTGGTCGCGCGCTCCGCGCGGAGGCCGGGATTGCCACCGGCGACGACCAGTACCGTCGCCCCCGCAGGCAGCGGTGGGGTCGGCTGCGTTGAAAACTGGTTGGCCCGCAACAGGATGGCTTCGCGCGGCTGGTTGACCTGCTGCAGTGTCGGGATCTTGAACGAGCGGCCCCAGCTGTACTTGAACGTGATGCCCGGGTGTGGGGCATAGATCAGGCCCAGCTTCGGCGTCGCGACTTCGTCGATGCCGGTATAGCGCTCGTAGCGGAGCGCGGCGCTGAGCCGCACTGCTTCCAGCCAGGGCATCCGATTGGCTGGGCCGACGATCGGCACCGATAGCTCACCATAGCCGAACAGGCTTTCCCGCCGCTCGCTGGCGTCGCGGGTAACGGTCGTCACGCCACCGCTCGTCGACCTGACATTGAAATCCAGGCGGAACCGTCGATACCCACCTCCTATAGCCAAGCGTGCCGCCCCGCCCGGCAGTTGGACGAGTGGCCCTTCAGCGCTGGCCTCGAAGTTCGTGAGGTAATTGTCGTATGCGGATCGACCAATCTGGAGACCGTTGATGTAGCGCCGCGCGGTGCTGACGGTCGAACTTTCTCCCTTTGTCACCGCGAGCGTGCTTTCCCATCCGCCTCCGGGCTTGAAGCGTAACAAGGGGGTGAAGGCGTAGGTTCGCACGACGGGGAGACTGATCTGCCCATAGGTCGTCACGGGCGCGGTCACAGAATAGGCGACGCCCTTGCGGGAGCGGCGGTCGGCGAGTTCCGCATCCAGTTCGAAAGCGACCCAGTCTGCGAGGTCCTGGTGTGCGGTGAGCACGCCACTCACCTGTCGGCTGTCGTTGGTGAGCATCTGCGACGAAGCCAGGCCGCGCGTATAGTCCCGTTGATCGGCATAGATCGGCGTAGCCTTGGTGTAGTCGATCGCTGCCATGAATCCGCCGCCGGCCCAGCGCGTGCCCCCGACGCCCGAATATTGCTGCTGGACATTGCCGCCCTCGGTCGACGCTCCGACCCGGGCGCTGGTCAGGAGGCCGGCATAGTCGCGGCGCAGGATCAGGTTGGCGACGCCGCCAACCGCGTCCGAGCCGTAGAGTGCCGACGCGCCATCGGCGATGACTTCGATGCGTTCGAGCGCAACCAAGGGGATGATCGAGATGTCGACGCCCTGGTTGACGGCGTCGTAAGGAAGGCGGTGACCATTGATGAGCGTCAACGTCGCGTCCGAGCCCAACCCGCGAAGGTTGAGCGTCGTCGAGTTATTGATGTTATTGTATCCGCCCTGGTCACCGCCCCCCGCGACCCCGGGGTTTTGCCCTCCGGTGAAATTCTGCGGGAGTATCCGCGAAACACTCGCCATGTCGGGGATGCCCTGCTCCTCCAGCCCTCGGCGCGACACGATAATGACGGGCGAAGGCCCCTCGGCCCCGCGGATACGCGAGCCGGTGACCGTGATCGCATCCTGCGCCTCTGCCTGGGCCGCTGCGCCCCCAGCCCGGCCAGGGTTGCCCCGGACGACGAGTGCGCCGGATTCCTCGCGCACCACCAGGTCCTCCCCTATGGCAAGGCGCACCGCCTGCTCGACGGTGTAGATCCCCCGGATCGCCCCCGAGCGCTTGCCGCGCACCTCCTCGTCCGCGAACAGGATTTCCCGGTCGCCCTGACGAGCAATCGCGCGAAGCGTGGAGGCAAGGTCCTGCGCCGGCAGGTCGAAGCGCATCGCGCCAGCCTGGGCGCGTGCCTCGACGACTGCCGTGTCGCTGTAGGAAATCGTCGCGGCAAGCATCGCCGCACAAAGCGCCCTTTTCGAGATCGTCATTCTTTTCTCCCCGCTGCCGGTGTCCCGGCACTGGAGCGATTGACGCAGCCGACGGCGAACTACGGGGTCGCGACATGAAAAAAGTTTGCGGGGGCCGCAGCAGCGCTGGGTTCCGGGATTTGCCAGCAGCCCTTGTCCCGTCGCCGGGTGCCGCTAGGCTCCCGCGCCGAACCATGTCGCGCCTTCACAGCCTCCGTGCCACGATAGACGATGTCGCCCGCTTCCTGGACGCGGAGCCCATCGGGCAGATCGCCCTTCCGCCCGACGTCACCGAGGGCCGCCAGGGGCTGGCGATGTTAGAGGCCGGCGGCCGCAGGCGTCTGCGGATGATGCGCTGGGGCTTTCCCCGCCGGATCCGCGACGCGCAATTGCAGCGGAACGAGCCCGAAATAATTGGCCTGGTAGCGGATCTCACCAATCCGCTCTGGGAGCAGACCGTCGTAGATCCGCGCTACCGCTGCATCATCCCGATCACCCACTTCGGCAACCCGGATGGCGACGAAGGCGCCAAGACACGGACATGGTTCTCGGTCCGCGACCAGCCGATCATGGCTTGGGCAGGCTTCTGCCGGAACTTCCCCGAGGTCGGGCCCTCCTATGCGGGCATGACCATGGAGGCGAACGCAGCCATCCCGCCGACCAACGATCGCATGCCGGTGCTGCTTGAGCCGAATGAGCACGCGCGCTGGATGCACGGCTCGATCCGCGACGTGATCGGCTTCCAGTTTCGCCCGCCGATCGCCGCCGAGCGGATGGAGGTGCTGCGCACCGAAGATCCCTGGCGCGGCGGCGGCCCTCCGCCCGATGGCACGCAGTTGGACCTGCTCTAGCTGCGAAGCATGGGCTGTGCGTTGCAGCCCCCTCGCCTTCGACCTAGGCTGCCGCCATGTGCTGGTGTGGACGGTCTCTCATCCCAACGGCTTCAAGACGCGTTAGCGTTGCGAGCCAGATGAGAGGAGAAGACGATGACGAACATACCAGTACGGATCGG
>NZ_LXVY01000027.1 GCF_001650735.1 Sphingomonas sp. TDK1
ACGTATGGAAACGTGTAAGGACATGTATGAAACGGCTTGGCTTTTACCGAGCACCCTGCACCTAGAAGCTGCAAGACCCGGAGCCGCCGCCCACATGTCCCTTCATCTAAACCAACAATGTCAAAGAGCGACAAAAATCGACGCTGCGCCTGAATTTCGGTGACCGTCGCTGCGTTCCGTTGAAGAGCACCGCGTCGGTGGAGTGGCTTCTATGCGGGAGCTTCCCACCCGTCAACACCGTTTTGCAATTTTGTGTCGCTTTACCCTGGAGGTCGGGCGAAAATGGCGGAAAAGCGTGGCTTTGATGGTGCCCTCGCCCCGCTGTGAATGACCATTTGATGACCAATTCTATTCGAATCCCCTGCGAATCGCCCCCGAATCGCGTGAGTGGCGGTCGAATCGCGCCTTCTCAAAGCGTCAGAATGCGGCGCGTGCGGCGACTCCTCGGGGGGTAGCAACCGGAGAGTCGTGGAACGGGGGCGGCGCCGGTCCGTTGGCAATGCCTCCCCATCCTGAGGTACCCCGCCCATGCGTTCCGCCAGCAACCCCGTTCCGGCCGAGACCGCGCGTCAGGCGCCCCCTCCCCGCATCTCGGTAGGCACTATCGCCGCGCTGCTGGCGGACACGCTCGCGAACCAAGACCTTCTCTATGCGGCGGGCGACGAGGCAAGGGCGCTCGCCGTTACGCACGCTCTTGCGGCGCTGGTGCCGGAAGCCACTGTCCTGTTTTGCCCAGGGAGCGATGCCCTTCCCGGCGACGCAGCCCCCGCTTCGCCCGCGAATGTCGGCGCGCGGGTGGCGACGCTTCGCCGACTGCTGATCGAACAGGCCCGGCGGGACCGACCCTGGATCGCCTGCATCACCACAGGCGAGGCGCTGGGACGCCGCTATCCTCCGCCCGAGGCTTTCGACGCCGCACCACCGCGAGTGGCGGTAGGCGAGGCGATCGCCCTCCCCACCTTGTTCGAAGCCCTGATCGACGCGGGCTATATCGAGGATGAGCGAGTCGACGAACCCGGCGAGGTCGCGCTGCGCGGGCAGGTGCTTGATGTATACCCCGCCGACGCCGAGGCCCCGCGACGCATTGAGGTAGCCGATGGTCGGGTCATTGCACTGCGCAGTTACGACCCCGCTACGCAGAGAACCATCGACGATTGTGACGCGCAGGAACTCGGTCGTGTCGCCGAACCGCCGGTCGAAGGAGACGGTGTCCCCCTTATTGCCCATGTGCCCGACGCTGTGCTGGCGATCGAACCAGCTGCGGCGGAACGGCGCGAGCGGTTTCTTGCGCTCGCTGCAGATTCGCAGCGGCGCAGGCCCGGACGTGCGATCAAGGATGTCGTGGAGGAACGCCAATGGCGCGCGGCCATGCAGGCCCGTGCGATGCTGGACCTGTCGGCCGAGGACAGTCCGCCGGCCAGGTTCGTCGAGCGTCGCGCACCGCTTCGCGCCTTTGCCCGCGCGGCGCGGGCGGCGATGGAAGCCGGCGACCAGGTAGTGCTGATCGGCAGCGCACGGGATCTGCGCTTTCTTCGGCCCCGGGTTGCGCGCGTGTTGTCGACTCAGCCCATCGATCTCGAACGTTGGGCTGATCTGCGCACCCAGGATCCGGGATCTTTGTGTCTGCTCGCGGCTCCAATCGAGCGGGGCTTCCGCCATGGCCGTGTCCTTGCCGTTGCGGCGGCCGACCTGTTGGGAAGCCGTGCGGAGCGTGAGAGCGCGTCGGCGATTTCGGCGGATGCGGCGATATTCGGACAGGTTGAGCTCCGCATCGGCGACCTGGTGGTCCATGAGGACCACGGCATCGCCAGCGTAGCTGGCTTGGCACCTATGCCAGGCGACGGCAGTACGGGCGGTGATGCCATTGCGCTCACCTATGCAGATGCTGGCGTGCGGCTTGTGCCCGTGGCGGAGGCGGACCGCCTCTGGCGCTATGGCGGCGACGCCGACGCCGTCGCACTGGACAAGCTGGACGGCTCGAGCTGGCAGCGGCGGCGCACCGCCATCGACCGGGCGATCGCCGAAACAGCACGCGGCATGATCGCACTGGCCGAAGCGCGGTTGACGCAGGCCGCACCGATACTGGCGCCCGAGCCGGCCGCCTATGAGCGCTTCGCCGCCGGCTTCCCCTTCAGCGAAACGCGCGACCAGGCACGCGCTATCGAAGCGGTGCGTACCGATCTCGGCGCCGGGCTGCCGATGGACCGGCTGGTGATCGGCGATGTCGGCTTCGGCAAGACCGAGGTGGCACTGCGCGCGGCGGCCATCGCGGCGCTTGCCGGCCACCAGGTTGCAGTTGCCGCACCCACCACGGTTCTGGCCCGTCAGCATCTGGAGACCTTCACCGAGCGGTTCGAAGCGATGGGGATTACCGTCGCCGGGCTTTCGCGCCTTTCTACCCCGGCAGAGCGCAAGCAGGTGAAGGCCGGCCTCGCCGACGGTTCGATCCAGATCGTGATCGGCACCGGCGCAGTTGCCGGAAAGGGAGTCACCTATGCGCAGCTTGGGCTCGTCATCATCGACGAGGAGCAGCGCTTCGGCACCGCCGACAAGGCAAAACTGCGCGACCTGGGCGCCGGCCATGTGCTCACGCTGAGCGCCACGCCGATCCCGCGTACGCTGCAGGCGGCACTGGTCGGCGTGCAGCATCTTTCCGTCCTCGCCACGCCCCCTGCCCGGCGGCAACCGATCCGCACCGCGCTGGGGCATTTCGACGAGGTCTTGGTTCGTGCGGCGCTCCTGCGCGAGCGCAGCCGCGGCGGACAGAGCTTTATCGTCGTGCCCAGAATCGAAGACATGGCGTTCCTCACGGCAAAGATCGCGCGGCTGGTACCGGAGCTGACCCTGTTGCAGGCTCACGGCAAGATGCCGGCAGCCGAGATTGACGATGCGATGGTGCGCTTCGGACGGGGCGAAGGCGACATTCTGCTGGCAACCAGCATCATCGAGGCAGGGCTGGACGTGCCCCGGGCCAATACCATGGTGCTCTACCGCGCCGACCGCTTCGGGCTCAGCCAGCTGCATCAGCTGCGAGGACGTGTCGGCCGCGGGAGCAGGCGAGGACAGGTATTGCTCCTGACCGATCCGGAGAAGCCGATCGCCGCGCGCACGCTCAAGCGGCTCCGCACGCTGGAAGCGTTTGACAGGCTCGGCGCGGGCTTTGCGATCAGCGCGCAGGATCTCGACATGCGTGGAGCGGGCGACTTGCTCGGCGAAGCCCAGGCGGGACATATGAAGCTGATTGGAATCGATCTCTACCAGCATTTGCTGGAAGCAGCCCTGCGGACGGCGCGAGGCGAGGCGGTGGAGCGCTGGGCGCCCGAACTGCATCTGGGCGTAGAAGGTGCGCTTCCTGAGTGTTGGATTCCGGACGAGGAGACACGCGTCGGACTCTATGTCCGAATTGGCCGCGCTGCGGACGGCGTGGCCATCGACGCAATCGAGGCGGAACTGGAAGACCGGTTCGGAACCCTGCCTGCGGCAACGACTACGCTGCTCGCGGTTACGCGGATACGCGCTCGGGCTCGAATGCTTGACGTTGCGCGGATCGACGCGGGCCCCGCGGGGATTGCGCTGACGCCGCGTCCCACCTTCGAGGGCAATGCCGCCGCCGCGGGGCTGATACAAAAGGGCGAGCGGTTGCTGCTGGCGGAACGCATCGAGGACCCGCTCGAACGCCTCGCCCGGGTCGAGACGATATTGGACGCGATGACGCAGGATGGATGACGTTGTGTGTGGGGCCAGCTGGCCATAGGCTAGCACGCATAAACATAGCGGAGGGGAGCTAAGGCATCGTGATCCTGCCAATCCTGCTGATGATCCAGACCGGCACCGGGCTCAATGCCGAGCAGGAGATCATCGTCGTCGCGCGCCAATTGCGCATGATCAAGGTCGACCTGAAGACTGACAAGGCAGCCGGCGGGGTAACCCTCCGGCAATGCCGCGTCCTACGCGGTTCCGGCCAAGGAGATCTCGACATTATCCCCTGTGACGTCGCGCAGCGCTGCGCGGAAGAAGGTATGCCGTCGCGGCGGGCACTGAAAGCATGCGTGGAGGACCGATCTACGGATCGGATCAATGCCGTATTGGCCGCGCGACGCATAGCACGCGGAGGATGACCCGGCGCGCTTTTCCGCTCCCCTGGTCGCAGCGAATTACGACAGCTGACGGACAAGATCGGCGAGTAGGATCCGTGCGACGGGCTGGTTGCTTTCGTCCTCGATGTCGAGGCTGCCCCGGATCTGCTTCGGGCCCGCATGGCCACGCAGCAGGTTCCGAGCGAAATGGTGCCCGGCGATCAACGCGTGTCGTAGATCGGGGAGTTCCCGACGCTCGGCTGCATGGGGGTGGTGATCGGGGGTACGCAGCTGAAAGCAATAGGCGGGCATAATGGCATAATGCGCGGCGGTTCAACTGGTTGCGAGCTGTCGTGTGGATTCGGGCTGCGAAGGATCCGACATTTTTACGAATTGTGATGTCCTGCGCGCAGGCTACCGCATCGCAGCTTTCTTCGCTCTCTCCAAAGGAAGAGAAAATATCTCGCCTGCTTAAGAGGGTTTGGAAGATAGTTTTAGAGTTAAACGTCCCGTCGATTGGCATAAGGTGCGGAGAATGCTGGCATTTATGCGTTCGGCCTGTTCCCGAAGTTTCGATCTTCCGTTCCTGAAAGGTCGAGAGGGGCGTTCCCGAAGGATCGACGGATCGTTCCTGTTGGGTCGATTATCGTACCTGAAGTGTCGATGGATGCGATCGAACGACCGATTTTGATGCCTGAAGGTCGGTTGGGGCGGATCGCTTGAATCAAATTTGCGCCACTACCCGGGGAAGAGGTTCAAATTTCTTCCACCTTGCCCTCAACCCTGGCGTTTGGATTTTCATGCCCGACACTTCGGGAACGCTGATGCCCGCCACTTCGGCGGGGTTCGGATCACCCGGATCGGTCAGCGGAGCTGGTGCTTGTTCCGAGCATGCCACTGGCGGACGAAGCCGATGAAGGCGTTCTGATAATTGGCGGGCGTGCGGGCTGGGTCGGATTCTACCCAGTCCCGGAACTGCCGGTGTAGCTCCTGATAGTCCCAGCCGGGGCATTCGCCGCGGAGCTGTGCCAATGTCGCGTCGGTGACCATCCCGTTGGTCGCCCTGCTTGCGAGGCTGGCGAGTGACCGCCTGATCTGGGCACGCGCCTCCGCGCCGAGCGGGGGCGTGTCTTCAGCCGAGGCAGCGTCGTCGGGCGGTACGGACGGCTGCGGCGGGGGCGCCTTTTTATGCGGTGTCTTGTCGGGGCGGGGTGCGCCCTCCCCTTCGGCGCGGCGGCGCATTCGAAGGCTGGGCTCGCGCTTGCCGTTGGGGGTTTCAAGTGCGAGCGTATAGCCGGGCAGCTCGTCCCGCTCGACGATCTTCGCGATCTCGAACTTGAAGCGTCGATACTGCCCTTCGGCGCCGGACTTTTCGAACAGCGTCGGCATGGAGATCGCGAAACCGCCCTCCCCTGCCCCGCCGGCATGCTTGCGCGCGACCTTGTACAGCCAGCGCTCGCGTCCGCCGGTCAGGTTGAAATAGGCGCGATCGATGGACAGGACACCGCCGGTCATCAGCACGCCTTCGTAGAACCAGTTGGACAGCTCGATCGTCATGCCGCGCGAGCGTTCGGTCTTCTCGTCGACCAGCTGGGTCCAGCCGTCGAGCCAACTGAAGGTTGCCTCGCGACGGTTCTCGGCACGGATATTGGTTTTTATCGTGGTGGCAACCAGCCGGTCCAGCGCCTGGCCTAGCAGTTCATAGGCGCGCCCCGTCGTCGGGCGGCCGATCGCTCGCAGAAGGTCGTAGGGCATTAGGTGGAGCTTGCGTGGAATGTCGTTGCGGCCACGGCGCGCCATGTCTGCGAGCACGCTGGCGCAATAGATCAGGATATCCGCATCCCAAATCGTCGCCATGCCGTAGTCGGGATTGGCAGAGACATGGACCCAAAGTTTCCCATCCGGGCTTTTATAGTCGATCGGCTTGACCCGCTTGGTTTTCGCCAGGCTGAAGAAGGGGCGTTCCATCATCTCGCGCTGATCGCGCAGCGGCATGTCGGCGAGATAGGGAAGGAACAGGTCGAACTGTTCGGGGATCGACTGGCGATCGGCCTGGGTCATGAAGCCTCGAGGAGCAGGGCAGGGGGAAGATGTTTCCCCGGGGAAACCGGAGGAGGACGGCGTAATCGGCTAGCGGTTTCCCCGGGGAAACACGACCGCCGTGGAGACAGATCGTTTCCCCGGGGAAACCGCATCAGCGTTGCAGCCCGCGGCCGTCGCGCTCGAGCTGGTCGAGTGCTTCGCGGAAGGCGTTGACGAGATCGTCCTGATCGGCACCGGACCCGGCATGGAGACGGACCGTCACCCCCTGCCGGTTGGCAGACAGGACGCTCAATCCAGTGCGGCCGCTCGGCGCGGTCCAGCTGAAGAGTTCGTCGGCGATGCCCGGGCCTGCGGGGGCGGCGAGAAGGCGGCGGATCACATCGGTAGCGGTGATCGATGCTTGGCCCCGCAGGCGCCGCTCGCCCTGCTCGCGGGCTATCGTGCGTGCCTCCGCTAGAATGGCCTTGGCCGCCCCCTTGTCGTCCAGTGCCTGGGCAAGCGGGTAGGCGGGTTTGAGCTGCACATCCGCCGGCGAGGCGAAGGCGCCGATCACCGCATCCGGAAGACCGGCGACCTTGATCATCTTCGACAGCCAGCCCTTGGACAGCTTGAGCCGCTCGGCCATGCGGGTGAGATGATTGCCATAATGCGCCTTGAGCGCTTCGGCATAGTTGCGTGCGCGTTCGAGGTCGGAGACGTCCTTACGGGCGCGGTTCTCCAGGTCGGCTAGGCGGAAGGCGGCCTCGTCGTCCATCTGGACGACCTGGGCCACGAACTGCATTTCGGGATAGCTGTTCGCGCGCAGCCAGGAGATTGCGAAATGCCGCCGGGTGCCGGCGATGACTTCGAAATCATGGTCAGGATCGCCCTCGATACGGCGAATGACCGCCGGCACCTTCTGGCCATTCTCGGCGATGATGGAGTCGATCAGCTCGCGGACATTCTCTTCGGTGAGATGGCCATAAACCCGTGCGTTGCCTGGCCAGATGCGAACACGCGCCGGATCGAGCAGCAGCTGGGTAACCTGCCGCACTTCCCCCGAGGCCACCCGCGCAAGTGCGGACTCGCGCCCGAGCAGGGTAGTGCCGCGCGTGCGCGCGAGCCGATGCGGCAGTTCAGGTTCCGCCGCGGGTGCGGGTGCTGGGCTTGCGGCCGCCACCGGCGCGCTCTGCGCCTCGGTAGCAATTTCCTCCGCTAGCAGATCTGCGAGATAGTCTTTTTGGGTACGTGCCATGATTCAGTCCCTCTGCCTCTGCGCGGATCGATCAGGCCGCTTCATTCACGACATCCTCTTCGCTCGCGGGCGTCACGCGACCCCAGTTGCGACGAACCAGCGCTTCCACCTGGCCCAGTGCTTCATCGAGATTGGCCTTGCACCGCTTGTGCGTGCGTGCCGTGCCGATCGGGCGATCGAGCTCGTAGATCGACATCATCCGCATCGCGGCGTGGCTGATCTCCGCCGATTCGAGGATCGGAACCGGTAGCAAGGCGGGGCCGAAGGCCTGCTCCATGATCTGGCGGACCATGGCATGGCTGGGATCGTTGCCGTCGAACTTGGAGCAGATCAGCCGCACGAAGTCATAGCGCACATCGATCCCGGCCTCGGTCAGCTGGTGCAGCACCTGGTCCATCATCGACAGGAACTGGACGGTCGAGCAGAAGTCCGGCGTGGTCGCAGCCAACGGCACCAGCAGCGCGTTGGCCGCCTGCATCACCGCGAGGCTGATCGTGCCGAGGGCGGGGGGGGGATCCAGGATCACGACATCATAGTCGCGGGCGAGGTCGTTCAACCCGGCCTTCAGCTTGCGGAAACGCGTGGCGAGGACCGAGCCGCCATCGGCACCGGCGGCCGCCAGCTCATATTCGACGTCGAACAGCTCCAGGTTCGAGGGGATCAGGTCAACATTCGGCCAAGGGGTCTTCTTTACCGCATAGAGCAGGTCGGCCTGGGTCGGGTCGATCGAGAGATAGGGGTATAGCGTCTCTTCGCGGGTGATGTTGAAATGGGGATTGAAGCCGAACAGCGTCGTGGTCGTGGCCTGGCTGTCGCAGTCGACCACCAGCACGCGATAGCCCTGCACGGCGAAGTAATGGGCCAGGTGCGTGGTGACCGTGGACTTGCCGACACCGCCCTTAAAGTTCTGTACCGCGATGATCGCGGGGACGTCGAGCGGGGCGCGGGCTGGGGAGGCGCCCAGCACCTGCCGCATATTGAGCAGTTCCTCGACCGTGTATCCCGGACGGCGTCCGTTTTCGCTGGGCGGGGGCGGCGGCAGGCGACCATCCTCTTCGGCCATGCGAATGCGATTCGTCGAGCAGCCAAGCAGTTGCGCGGCCTCGGCGATACCGAAGCGGACATGGAGCCCCTTGCGACTTTCCGGCAAAAATGCCTTGCGGCGCAACCGCTCGATCATTCGCTCACCGGCGTCCGCCAGTTCGCCGATCCGTTCTATGTCTGAATGCATTCTTGTCCCGCCCCGCGCGATTGAATGAGAGTTACGGGACATATGCACGATTTCGTTCAAATCGGCAAGGTGCCGGGGCGGAACGCGCATCCAGCTTGCGGGCGGTTGCTCAGAACATATCTTAGGACTATATTCAGTCCGTTATAAGTCCGGAGTGTCTATGCGCTACACCGAACAGGTCAAGCCGGTAAGCTATCTCAAGGCCAATGCGGCGGACGTGCTGCGGGGGCTGTCGGAAGGCGGCGCGCCGCTGGTCATCACACAGAATGGCGAGGCGCGCGCGGTGCTGCAGGACGTGGCAAGCTATCAGGCGACACAGGAGACTCTGGCGCTGCTCAAGCTGCTCGCGCTCGGCACACGGGACGTGGAAGCCGGGCGGGTGGCGCCTGCGCGCGAGGCAATCGCGCGGTTGCGGAAGGGCGGGGAAGACGGCGCGGCATGAGCGCACGCTATACCGTCTACCTCACCGCCGGCGCCGAGAATGATCTTGCCGAGATCCATGGCTGGATCGCGGCGAATCGGTCGCCCGAGCAGGCCGACAAGTTCCTCGACAGCATGTTGGCAAAAGTGGATAGCTTGGAGGCGTTTCCCGATCGCGGCAGCGTGCCGTTCGAACTGGATGCGCTCGGTATCAGTGAATTCCGCCAGCTGGTCGCGCCGCCCTATCGGCTGATCTACCGCGTGATCGTAGATCATGTGATCATTCTGCTGATCGCAGACGGCCGGCGCGACTTCCAGGCACTACTGGAGCGCCGGCTACTTTCCGCCTGACCCTTCTTAGCTGTGCAGCCAGCCGAACTGTCCCGCCGCAATCGCCGCCTGGGTGCGGTTGCGGACGTTGAGCTTGCGCATCACCGCCGTCATGTGGACCTTCACCGTGGCCTCGGCCATGCCGAGTTCATAGGCGATCTGCTTGTTCAGCAGGCCCGAATGGACGCAGCGCAACACCTGCATCTGCGTCGGCGTCAATCGGGGCGGCGACGACATGTCGACGGTCGGGCGCTCCACCTGCTGTGTTTGAATCGCGGCTTGCATGCCATCCTCCCTGACGATCCGTTTTCCGAGGCTGTGACCTCCAGATTCGTTAACGTTAACGTAGCCGAACTTGTAGGACAGGTTCAAGCCTAAATCTGCGTGAATTGCCGCCAAAGATCGTTTCGGCTGGCAATTTCAGCCGCTCCCGCATAGAACCTGTCTAATAAGTTGTCGCGGAGCCGCGGCACGGACAGGGGAGGGGCATGGCCGGTGCAGGAGAGGCCCAGCGGGCGTGGCAATGACGCAGCCTAGGCTTTCCGATCACGCCTATGCGGCGATCGTCGAACTCATCAAGGCGGAGGATCTGGAGGTTGGCGCGCGCCTTCCTTCCGAGGCGCGCCTGGCAGAGATGTGCGGGGTCTCGCGCGCGATCGTGCGCGAGGCGCTGGTGCGGCTGGGATCGGACGGCATCACCGAAGTACGGCGCGGCGCCGGTTCCTTCGTGAAGGGGCGCCCCTCGGAACGATTGGCGGCGTTCATGCCGCTTGCCGAGCTTCCTGCGACCTTGGGCAGCTACGAAGTGCGCTTCGTCCTGGAGACGGAGGCGGCGCGGCTCGCCGCAGTCCGGCGCACGGCCGAACAGATGGACGTGCTGGAAAGCGCGCTGGAGCAGTTGCGCACCGCGCTGCTGTCCAGTGCGCCCGCGCATGTCGAGGACCGGGAGCTACACCGCGCGATCGCCGATGCAACCGGCAATTTCGCATTCCAGCACGCGTTCGACGCGCTCTGGCCTGACGTCGAAAAGATCATGCAGGCCGGGGTTGATATCTCGCGCTCCCGCTCGCCGGCAGTCGTCGCGGTGATGCTGCAGGAGCATGAGGTGATTGTAGAGTCGATCCGCGCACAAGATGCCGAACGCGCCGCGCTGGCGATGCGCTGGCATTTGGGGGAGGGGCGGCGTCGCCTCATGCCCTGAGGGCGGACCGCTCCAGATAGGCGAGAACCGCGTCCCGCAAGACCGGTGGTGGCTGCTGCGCCGGGAGGGTGAGCACGCCTTCGTCAGGAAGCGGACGCTCCAGTGTGGCGAGCTGGCTGTCGAGGAGGCTCGTCGGCATGAAATGGCCAGGCCGCGCCGACATGCGGGCAAGCAGCTGGGCCCGGTCCGCCTCCAGGAGTACGAATTGTACACCGCCGGGAATGCCGGCACGCAGTCGATCGCGGTATACGCGGCGTAAGGCAGAGCAGGCGGCGATGGCATTGCCGCAGGTTTCGATCGATGCCGTTGCGGCAGCTGCAATACGGTCGAGCCAGGGCCAGCGATCGGCATCGGTGAGCGGCGTGCCGTCGCGCATCTTGGTCACCGCTTCGACGGAGTGAAATGCATCGCCCTCCAGGAAGGTGCAGCCCAGTCCCTCCGCGAGCAGCGCGCCCAGCGTCGACTTGCCGCAACCGCTGACGCCCATCACGATCACGGCTGCTGCGGCAGGCGATCGGGCAGGCAGGTTCGGCATGGCAAAAGGCTCCGGAGACAAGACAGATCCGCTTCTGAAAGGCTGCAGCGATGCTGGAAACTACGACCTTGGTCGCAGATGCCCACTCGCCTTCAACAGGTTAGCCAGCGCAATCAAGAACTAAGCTTAGAATGGGGATGGATATGCGCTGCTTCCTGGCCGGTCTGCTCGTCGCGACGTCGCTCACTGCACCCGCCCTCGCCCAGCAGGCATCCGTTTTTCCCAGCGCGCCGGACGAGCCGCGTGCCGTGACGGTAAAGGCGGTCGGGGACGGAAAGGCCGACGACAGTGGCGCGATCCAGAAGGCGCTCGATGATGCGCGCGACACGACGCGACACGGCATCGTCTTCCTGCCCTCGGGACGCTATCGCATCAGCCGTACCCTGGTGGTCCCGGCGGGCGTGCGCGTCTACGGCGTTGGCGCGACACGGCCGGTGATCCTCCTGGGTGCGAACACGCCCGGCTTCCAGCAGGGCGTCTCGACAATGGTCGTGTTCGCCGGCGACGACCAATATGCCGTCGGCAAGGTACCGGTGCCGGTGCCCAATGTGGTGCCGCGCGACAAGGTGGTCCGCGACGCCAATTCGGGGACCTTCTATTCCTCGATGAGCAATGTCGACATCGAGATCGGCAACGGCAATCCGGGCGCGGCGGGCGTGCGCTTTCGCATGGCCCAGCATGCGTTCCTCAGCCACATGGAGTTCCGGATCGGCTCCGGCTTCGCCGGCGTCTATCAGGCCGGCAACGTGATGGAGAAGGTCGCGTTCAAGGGCGGTCGCTACGGCATCGTCACCGAAAAGACCTCGCCCGCTTGGCAGTTCACGCTGATCGATTCGACCTTCGACGGCCAGCGCGAGGCGGCGATCCGCGAGCATGAGGTGGACCTGACGCTGGTCAACGTCGCGATTCGCGACACGCCGGTGGGGATCGAGGTCGACCGCGGCTATTCGGACTCGCTGTACGGCAAGGATGTTCGGTTCGAGCGCGTGTCCAAGGCCGCCGTCGTAATCTCCAACGAAAACAACGTCTTCACCCAGGTGGGGTTCGACAATGCGGTGGCGATCGACAGCCCCGTCTTCGCCCGCTTCCGCGAGAGCGGCAAGACCGTGGCGGGGAAGGGGCGGGCGTACCGCGTCGGCGCCTTCTCCTATGGCCTGAAGGTGCCGAAGCTCGGCGAGATGGGCAAATATGACCTGCAGGCCGAGGTCCAGTCGCTGACCGCGATGCCGGCGCCACGCGATCCCGCCGTACGCGCGCTGCCGCCGATGTCCGAGTGGGTGAACGTCCGCACGCTCGGCGTGAAGGGCGACGGTACGAGCGACGACACGGCGGCGCTGCAAAAGGCGATCGATGGCAATCGCGTGCTGTACCTGCCGATCGGCTTCTACAAGGTGACCGACCGGCTGAAGCTGCGGCCCGACAGCGTGCTGATCGGGCTGCACCCGGCGACTACCCAGCTTACCATTCCCGACAACAACCTCGCCCATGCCGGGCTGGGCAGCGTGATCCCGATCCTCGAGACACCGCAGGGCGGCGATAATATCGTCTCCGGTCTTGGCCTGTTTACCGGGCGGGTGAACCCGCGAGCTTCCGCGATATTGTGGCGCTCGGGCGCGAACAGCCTGTTGCACGATGTGAAGATCATGGGTGGCGGCGGGACGCCGACGGCGGACGGCAAACCGCTCGGCACGCAGCAGGCGCGGAGCGGTGACCCGGTGGCGGACGGCCGCTGGGATGCGCAATATCCGAGCATCTGGGTAACCGACAACGGCGGCGGCACCTTCACCGATGTGTGGAGCCCCAACACCTTCGCCCAGGCCGGCTTCTACGTCACCAACACCAGCACGCCGGGCCATGTCTACGAGATGTCGGTGGAGCATCATGTCCGCAACGAGATCGTGCTCGACAATGTGCAGAACTGGGAGTTCCTCGCGCCGCAGACGGAGCAGGAAGTGGGCGACGGACCTGATGCGGTGTCGCTCGAGATCCGCAACTCGCGCAACCTGCTGTTCGCCAATTACCATACCTACCGCGTAACCCGCAGCTACCACCCGGCGCTCAGCGCGGTACGGCTGTTCAATTCGTCCGACATCCGGTTCCGCAATCTCCACACCAACGCCGAGAGCGGCTATGCCGCCTGTGACGACGAGGGCTGTGGTACCTTCCTGCGCGCCAGCAAATATCCCTTCGACAATGCAATTCAGGACGTGACCGGCAAGCAGCTGGTGCGCGAGCGGGAGTTCGCCCGGCTCGATATCGGCGCGGTGGAGCGGCAGGTCGAGGAAAAGCCGCTTACCGGCAAGGTCGCGAAGCTGGAGGACGGCTTCTACTCGATCTCCGGCGCGACGGTGGATGCGCAAGGGCGGCTTTACTTCATCGATCGCCGATTCCAGCGGATCCAGCGCTGGACCGAGGCGAAGGGGCTGGAAATCATCCGCGATCATGCGTTGGACCCGGTGAACCTGGCGGTCGACGCCTTGGGCCATCTGCTGGTGCTGTCGTCGCTGGGGCCGAAGGGCGCGGTCTATTCGATCGACCCCGATGGGCCGCGTGACCAGTTGACCCGCATCGCGCCGACGCCGATCGCCGCGGCGACGGGGGCCACCACGCTCCTTCCGGTCAACTGGTGGGCGAACGGCGAATTCCGCGACCAGCTGAACCAGCAGACCTATCAGTTCACCACCATGGCCGAGCTGTTCGCCAAGGAAGCGATGGAGCCCAAGACCCAGGCCTATGTCTCGCCCGACGGCAGCGTCGCGCTGCCGGCCTTCCGGGTGTGGCAGCAGGGGCCGATCGATCATGTCGGCTGGCGCTGGTCGCACGCGCTCAACGCCAACGGCCTGATCGGCGGCAAGCAGGGCGAGCGGCTGTTCGTCACCAACGGGTCGGAGAACATCACTTATGCCGGCACCGTGGGCCCGGCGGGTACGCTCACCAACCTCAAGCCCTTCGCCAATCGCGGTGGCGAGAGCGTCGCGGTGGCGCCGGACGGCCGCGTCTATGTCGCGAACGGCCAGGTGTTCGTCTACGGCGCCGACGGCAAGGAGGTCGGCCGGATCGACGTGCCCGAGCGGCCGCTCCAGATCCTGTTCGGCGGAGAGGGCAAGCGCATGCTCTTCATCCTCACCCACCATGCGCTCTACGCCACCCGCCCCTGAGGGGCGGGGGCGTCTACCACCTATGTCGTAGATGCCTGCGACGTGCGGCAGGTCTAAGCGTCGCACCATCATCGCCACGGGTCGGATAACGGCCGGAAAACATTGGAGGGGTTCGTCGCATGAAGGCACTTTTCACGTCGCAGCTGCGTCTTGGGGGCGCGAGTTTGATTGCGCTCGCGGCCATGGCAATGGCGAGCGCCGCGAACGCCCAGACCGCAGCGGAGCCCGCGCCCGCCGCCGTTCCCCAGGCCGATCCCGCCACGCAGACCGACCAGACCGACCAGATCGTCGTCACCGGCTCGCGCATCGTCGCCAGCGGCTTCACCGCACCGACGCCGACCACGGTGATCGGCGCCGAGCAGATCGCCGCGAACGCGCAGCCCAACCTGTTCAACACCATCGCCCAGCTGCCGTCGCTCCAGGGCTCGACGGGTTCGGCGACCGGCACGTTCAGCACCTCGAGCGGCACCCAGGGCCTTAGTTCCTTCTCGCTGCGCGGCCTGCAGCCGATCCGCACGCTGACGCTGCTCGACGGCCAGCGCGTCGCCGCCGCCAATGTCAGCGGCGTGCCGGACATCAGCCTGTTCCCGCAGCTGCTGGTCAAGCGCGTCGACGTGGTCAATGGCGGCGCCTCCGCCACCTATGGCTCGGACGCGGTCGGCGGCGTGGTGAACTTCATCACCGATACCCGCTTCACCGGCTTCAAGGCCAATGTGATGGGCGGCATCACCACCTATGGCGACAACAAGCAGATCCTCGCCCAGGGCGCCTGGGGCGGATCGTTTGCGGGCGACAAGCTGCACCTGATCGTCAGCGGCGAATATGCCCATGACGGCGGCGTCGGCCCCGGCGACTTCGGCACCGACCTCGCCCGCAGCCGCAACTGGTACAAGGCGACGACGCTGCTCAACACCAACCAGACCAACAATGGTTCGCCGCAGTTCGTCTACAGCGACTATGCCCAGCCCTATCAATATGCGCGCTACGGCCTGATCAACAACGGCCCGCTCCAGGGCATCGCCTTCGACGTCAACGGCAACCCGTATAATTTCCAATATGGCTCGAACGGCCAGCCGCTCGGCAATGGCCGGGTGAGCAACTGCTATCCGGGCAATGGCTTCTGCGTCGGCGGCGACCTCACCGGGGCGCCGGGTTCGGGCGCGTCGCTCGTCTCGAAGCTGCAGCGCGTCGTCGGCTATACGCGGATCGGCTATGATTTCGCGCCGGGCAACGAATTCTACGGCACGCTCAGCATCGGCCAGGTCAAGACCAACAACCAGCCGAGCCCGGGCTATAACCGTCCGAACCTGACCGTGCAGTGCGCCAACCCCTATCTGCCGCAGCTGGTGCGCGACCGCTGCGCGACGGCGGGGATCACCTCGTTCAACTTCGGCACCAGCAACGGCGCCTTCCCCGATCCGCAGGTCTATACCGATCGTCGCCAGTATCGCGGCGTGCTCGGCGCCAAGGGCAAGTTCTCGGCCGCCGGCGGCGAATGGAACTACGACGCCTATTACGAGCATGGCGAAACGATCGCGGACATCAACGTCCATGATATCGTGCTGCAGAACCGCTATGTCGCCGCGACCAACGCGATCACGCTCAACGGCGCGATCGTCTGCGCCGATCCGGTGGCGCGCGCCGCGGGCTGCCAGCCGATCAACGTGTTCGGCGGCTTTGTCCCCTCGGCGTCGGCGCTGGCCTATGTCACGCCGGCCAACGGCCCGTTCCAGCACACCAAGCTGACCCAGGACGTGGCGAGCGCCAATATCTCGGGCAATCTGATCGACCTGTGGGCGGGCCCGCTCAGCCTGGCGATCGGCGGCGAGTATCGCCGCGAATTCTACCGGGTGAACGCCGATCCCTACGGCGCGGGCGCGACGAGCCCGAACAGCGCCGCCTATCCGGTCGATCCGCTGCTCAACCAGGCGCAGGGCAGCAACTGGGCCGCGGGCAACTACAAGAATGGCGGCGGCAAGTACAATGTCTACGAGTTCTCGGCCGAAGCCAATCTGCCGCTGCTCGACAGCGAGAGCCTGGGCCGCGCCAATCTGAACGCCGCCGCGCGCTACACCCATTACAGCACCTCGGGCTCGGTCTGGGCGTGGAAGATCGGCGGCACCTGGGCGACCCCGATCGACGGCATCCGCCTGCGCGCGGTCACCTCGCGCGACGTCCGTGCGCCGAACCTCTCCGAACTGTTCGCCGCGCCGACGGTGACGACGCTGCCGAACTTCAACAATCCCTTCCCGGGCGGCGGCGCGGTGCAGGCGTTCCAGAACACGGTGGGCAACCCCAACCTCAAGCCGGAAATCGCCCGCAACACCGAAGTCGGCATCACGCTCGCCAATCCGCACTGGCTGCCGGGCCTGAGCCTGTCGGTCGACTATTACACGATCAAGCTGAGCGGCGTGATCTCGACGTTGTCGGCGGACCAGATCGTCCGCTTCTGCGCCGAGGGCAACCAGGCCTTCTGCGGCGGCTTCGTGCTCAACAGCCCGATCCAGGGCGGGAATTTCGTCAACGTCCAGCCGTTCAACCTGGCGAGCTGGAAGACCAGCGGCTTCGATATCGAGGCGAGCTATCGCTGGCAGCGCCCGCTCGGGCTGCCGGGCAACTTCACCGTCCGCGCGCTCGGCACGCACGTGCAGGAGTTCCTCGTCCGCGCCGGCATCGCCGGGGTGGCGACGCAGGACAATGCCGGCGCCAACAACGGTTCGACGCCGAACTGGAAGTGGCTGGCGATCCAGACCTACGACACCGACAAGTTCAGCCTGTTGGTGCAGGAGCGCTGGTTCTCCGACGGCAATTTCGGCAACCAATATGTCGTGTGCCAGACTGGCTGCCCGGCCTCGACCGGCAACAACCCGACGATCAGCCGCAACTTCATGCCCGGCGCCTTCTATGTGGACGTCGGCGGGTCGTACAAGGTGACGCGCGGGCTGGAGGGCTATTTCAAGGTCGACAATCTGTTCAACGTCGATCCCGCGCCGGCGCCACAGACCAATACCGGCCTCGACGTGAACCCGGCGCTCTACGACACGATCGGTCGCACCTATCGCATCGGTATGCGCCTGAACTTCTGATCCTTTCGTCCCCCCGACGATCTCCTGGTCCCGGTCGCAAGGCCGGGACCTTTGTTTTGTACGGAAACCCGAGCGGTCGCGGGCGTTGAGGGCGGGTGCGCAAACGCTGCGCCCCGATCAACGGAGACGAGCATGACCGACACCATCCAGGATGCCACCAAGACCGCCTCGAACGGCAAGACCGCGCTGACGGACGATATCCGCGCGCATTTCTCTGGTGACGCCCCGATCACCGAAAAGGCGAAGAGCTTCGCCAAGGCGCGCCCCTGGACCAGTGCTGCCTTTCTCGGCATCGCCGCGCTCGCGGTGCTGAACGGTGTGCGCGGCGTCCGTCCGTAAGTCCTTGCGCGGTGGGGGCGTTTCTAGCCCCCACCGCGCTTCGGCGCCTGGGGAAACCGCGGACTGGCAATCCAGCGCGGCAGGGGTTATATACCGCTCGTTATGAAAACCGCTGCTTGTACCGTGGCCAAGGGTCGCCCCCGTGAGTTCGACGTCGACGAGGCGTTGACGGCGGCGCTCCGTATCTTCTGGACCAAGGGCTATGAAGGTGCCTCGCTAACCGACCTCACGGAGGCGATGGGCATTACGCGACCCAGTCTCTATGCCGCGTTCGGCAACAAGGAATCCTTGTTCTGCAAAGCGCTGGATCTCTACGAGCGCGAGAAGATGTGCTATATCGGCCGCGCGCTGGAAGCCCCGACCGCGCGGGGCGTGGCGGAAGCGCTGCTGCGGGGCGCACTGGAGCGGCAGCGTGACACCAGCGATCCCAAGGGCTGCATGGGCGTGATCAATTCGGTGGCGTGCGGTGCCGAGGCCGAGTCGATTCGCGAGGAAGTGCTCAAGCGCGGCGAGGCGGCCAAGCGGGCGATCGTCGAGCGGTTCGAGCGCGCCAAGGCCGAAGACGATCTTCCGCCGCACGCCGATCCGGAGGGCCTGACCTCCTATATCATCGCCCTGATCCAGGGCATCGCGCTGCAGGGCGGGGCGGGCACCAGCTGCGCCGATCTCGAGCGTCTCGTCCAGACCAGCCTGTCGATGTGGCCGGCGCGCTGAGCCTGGCCATTCGCTAGACCGGCCTGCGCTCAGTCATTGGGAATGGTCAGCACGATCCCGGTCTTGTCTTCCTGCTTCGAGACCATCACCGAAACCTGCTTGCCGTCCTTCTCGCCGGTGATCATCGCCGCGTCGGCCATCAGCATGGACTGGGGCAGCTTCCATCCCTCCTTGGCGAGCGCGGTTTTGTAGAAATCGCCGACCTTGGCGACCGGATCCTTGGATGCGAGCGTCACCATCTTGGTCTTGCGGCCGCCCGATTCGGTTTCAATCACCCCGTCGACGGTCGCGCCAGGATAGACCGGCGCATAGGCGGGCATCACCACCGCAGCGGCGGCGGCACCCTGGGTCGTCTTGATGCTGCCGTTCGCCGTGGTGATCGAGGACGTGCCGGCGCTCTCGTCGGTCTTGTAGGTGGTGCCGGCGATCGTCGTGGACTTTTCCTTGGATCCACAAGCGGCGAGCAGAACGGCGGCAACGAGGACGGCACGGCGCATCGGGCAAGTCTCCTTCGTACGACGACGATGCAGACGTTTGGAACGCCTGGGCAATGGTCGTGTAGCCGGCGACCGGGGGGATGGCAAACCGAGCGGTAGCCGCGGCGGCAGCGGGTTGAAAATAAAACGTTTCACCTTCGCAAAACGCACTTGCGAGGAAAAATACCGGCCGGTATAAAAAGCCTGTTGACGCACCGCAGCGCGACTTATATACCGACTGGTATAGAAGGTGATCCGCCGCCCCCACGGGGTCGCGGGGCAGACGGAGACGCGGACATGCGCCAGCTTGCACGCAAGAAACGGGGTGAGCCCTAGGGCTCAAACTTTCATACCAACGTAGAAGCAGCGCTGCCGTACGGCAGATGGACGTGGCGAGACATCGCTGCGATCCATGGCCCGCAACCAACTGAATTTATCCCGGCACCCGGAACCGCAAGAGGCGCTTTCCGGGAGGGCGGAGCCTTGCTCCCCGCCGGTGCAACCGAGGGAGAATGACATGGCATATCTCGATCTCACCGACATGGCTGGCAACGCTGCGGTGCTGCCCGCCTTTCTCGCCACCCCGCGTGAGGAAACCAGGCTGACCGCGCTCGAATGGCAGGTGGTTGCCATCGCCCAGCGTGATCGCATGTCCTCGCTGGAGGCGCCGAGCCGCCTCTCGATCGCGTTCGGCGTGATCTTCGGCGGCGAGCGTGGCAATCCGCGGCTGGCGGATCCCAAGCTCGAGGCGCTGCGCCGCATCGCCGTGATCTCCTGGCATCGCGGGTTCCGCGTGCCCCAGTCCGAAATCCAGCGCTTCCACGCGGCCGGTTACACGCCGGGCCAGTTGGAGACGCTGCTTACCAGCATCAGCCGCGGTCGCGCGGCCCTGAATCAGGGGAATCGTCATGAACATGCATACGCCCATTGAGGGCGAAGCGGTGGCCGAGCGCCGCCCCAAGCGTCTGCGCACCTGGCAAAAGGCGGCGCTGGTCGTCGTGCCGGTGGGCGTGGTCGCCGCCGGCTTTGGCTTGAGCGGGCGGAACGCGCCCGCCGTTGCCGCGCCGGCCGCCCCCGTCGTCACCGTCGCCACGCCGCTCGCACGCGAGGTTAACGAGTGGGACGAATATGTCGGTCGCTTCGAAGCGAGCCGTACCGTCGAGGTGCGGCCGCGCGTGTCGGGGGCAGTCACCGCGATCCACTTCAAGGACGGCATGGTGGTGAAGCAGGGGCAGCTTCTCTTCACCATCGATCCGCGTCCGTTCACCGCCGCGCTGGCCGAGGCCAGGGCGGGCGTAGCGAGCGCGCAGAGCGATCTGGCGCTCGCCCGTTCCGACCTCGACCGCGCCCAGCGGCTGGTGAGCGTGGAAGCCGTGTCGAAAAGCGATGTCGAACGCCTTCAGGCCCGCGTCCGCGCGGCCACTGCCGCTGTCGCCGCGGCGGAGGCCCGGGTCCGCGCCCGTGCGCTCGATGTCGAATTCACCCAGGTGCGTGCGCCGATTTCGGGCCGGATTTCCGATCGCCGAGTCGATCCGGGCAATCTGGTCGCCGCCGGAGAAGGGCAGGGGGGGACGCTGCTCACTACGATCAACGCGCTCGACCCGATCTACTTCACCTTCGACGGTTCGGAAGCTTTGTTCCTCAAGGCCAAGCGCGCGGCGGGGTCGTCCGCCAGCCCGGTCGAGATCCGGCTGCAGGACGAAGGCGAGTATCGCTGGAAGGGCCAGATCGACTTCACCGACAACGGGCTCGATCCCAAATCGGGCACGATCCGCGGTCGCGCGGTACTGTCGAACAAGGACATGTTCCTGACGCCGGGCATGTTCGGCAATATGCGGCTCGCCGCGGGCGGCACGGCGCAGGCGCTGCTGGTGCCCGACGCGGCGATCCAGACCGATCAGGCCCGCAAGCTGGTGCTGACCGTCAACGCTGATGGTACCGTGGTGCCCAAGCCGGTGGTGCTCGGTCCGGTGGTCGACGGCCTCCGTATCGTCCGCTCGGGCCTCGCGCCCCAGGACAAGGTGGTGATCGCCGGTACCCAGATGGCGCAGCCCGGTGGCAAGGTGCAGCCCAAGGCCGGCACCATTACGCCGGCCGCCGCGACCGACGCGCCGACCGTCTCCGCTCCGATCACGGGCCAGGCTACCTTCGCCCGCTGATTGAACTGCCGCCGGGCCCCACCCCGATACCCGGCGGCAGGTAGTTTCCCGTGTGTCCCGTCCGCGTGATCCCATGCGGGCGCGGGCACGCGCGTCCGCTCGCAAAAGGAGAAGGCCATGCGCCTCTCACGCTTCTTCATCACCCGCCCGATCTTCGCGGCGGTGATCGCGATCATCATCACGATCCTGGGCGGCATCGCCTATTTCGCGTTGCCGATCTCGCAATATCCCGACATCGTGCCGCCGACGGTCACGGTGACGGCCAGCTATCCCGGCGCCTCGGCCGAAACCGTGGCGGAAACCGTCGCCGCGCCGATCGAGCAGGAAATCAACGGCGTCGACGACATGCTCTACCAGTCGTCGCAGTCGACCGGTGACGGTGCGGTGACTATCACGGTGACATTCAAGACCGGCACCAATCTCGATGCCGCGCAGGTGCTGGTGCAGAACCGCGTCGCGGTCGCGATCCCGCGTCTGCCCGAGGAAGTGCAGCGCCTCGGCGTCGTCACGCGCAAGACCAGCCCCGACTTCCTGATGGTGGTCAACCTGATCTCGCCCGACAACTCGATCGATCGCAGCTACATTTCCAACTATGCGCTGACCCAGGTGAAGGACCGCCTCGCGCGGCTCGAAGGCGTGGGCGACGTGCGGATGTTCGGTGCGCGCGACTATGCGATGCGCGTGTGGATCGATCCCGGCCGTGCCGCCGCGCTGAACCTCACCGCCGGCGACATCGTCCAGGCGTTGCGCGGGCAGAACATCCAGGTCGCGGCGGGCTCGCTCGGCCAGCCCGGCTCGCAGCGCAGCGGCAATGCCTTCCAGCTCAACGTCGAGACGCAGGGCCGCCTGAAGACCCCGGCCGAATTCGGCCGTGTCGTCATCCGTACGGATACCGAGGGCCGCCAGGTCCGCGTCAGCGACGTCGCCCGCGTCGAGCTAGGTGCCGCCGACTATTCGTCCAACACCTATCTCTCGAACAAGCCGACCGTGATCCTGGCCGCCTTCCAGCGCCCGGGCTCGAACGCGCTTGCCGCCGCGCAGCGCATCGAGGCGGAGATGCAGTCGATTTCGAAGACCTTCCCCAAGGGTCTCGAATATCGCGTGATCTACAACCCCACCGAGTTCATCGCCCAGTCGATCGACGCGGTGTACCATACCCTCGGCGAGGCGGTGATCCTCGTCGTCCTCGTCGTGATCGTGTTCCTCCAGAAGTGGCGGGCGGCGATCATCCCGGTGGTGGCGATCCCCGTCTCGCTGATCGGCACCATGGCGGTGCTGCTGCCGCTGGGCTATTCGCTCAACAACCTGTCGCTGTTCGGGCTGGTGCTCGCCATCGGCATCGTCGTCGACGACGCGATCGTCGTGGTCGAGAATGTCGAGCGCAACCTGGCGCAGGGCATGACCCCGCTCCAGGCGGCGCGCACCTCGATGGACGAAGTGTCGGGCGCGCTGGTCGCGATCGTGCTGGTGCTGTTCGCGGTGTTCCTGCCGACGCTGTTCCTGAACGGCCTGTCGGGCGCCTTCTACAAGCAATTCGCCGTGACGATCTCGGTCGCCACCGCGATTTCGCTGCTCGTGTCGCTGACGCTGTCGCCGGCACTCGCCGCGCTGCTGCTGAAGCATGAGGAGCATGGCGAGCGCCGCGGCGGCATCGGTCGCTTCTTCGGCCGCGCCGCCGACGCGTTCAACCGCGGTTTCGAGCGGATGAGCAACGGCTATGCCCGGCTGACCCACAAGCTGGTCACCCGGCCGAAGCGGATGATGGTCGTCTATGCCGGCCTGATCGCCGCGACGGTGGCGACCTTCTGGGTGACGCCGGTCGGCTTCATCCCGGCGCAGGACCAGGGTTACTTCCTCACGGTCATCCAGCTGCCGCCGGGCTCGTCACTCGAACGCACCGATGAAGTGATGCGCAAGGTCGTCGCGCGTATCCTGCCGATCCCGGGCGTGAAGGGCTCGGTGATGCTCGCCGGCTTCGACGGCCCGTCGCAGACGCTCGCCCCGAACAGCGCCGCGGCGTATGTGCCGCTGCAGAGCTTCGAGGAGCGCAAGAAGCTCGGCGTCAACATCGCCGGCATCATGGCCGAGGCACGCAAGCGCACCGCCGACATCAACGAGGCGATGCTGCTCGTGGTCCCGCCGCCGCTCATCCAGGGCATCGGTTCGGCCGGCGGCTATCGCCTGATGGTCGAGGACCGCGGCGAGCACGGCTATCAGGCGCTGGGCAATACCGCCTTCGGACTGATCGGCCAGGCCAACAAGACGCCGGGGCTCGCCCAGGTCTACACCTTCTTCAACACCGCGACGCCGCGCGTCTTCGCCGATATCGACCGCCGCAAGGCCGAAATGCTGGGCGTGCCGCCGGAGCGGGTGTTCGAAGCGCTCAACGTCTATCTCGGCTCGGCCTTCGTCAACGACTTCAACATGCTCGGCCGCACCTATCGCGTGACCGCGCAGGCCGACGCGCCCTTCCGGGCGACCGAAGCCGACATCGCCAACCTCAAGACGCGCTCGGATGCCGGCGGCATGGTGCCGATCGGGTCGGTCGCGACCTTTGAGAACAAGACGGGCCCGTATCGCGTGACGCGCTACAACCTGTTCCCGGCGGTGGAAGTCGATGGCGATACCGCGCCGGGCTACAGCTCGGGCGCCTCGCTCGACGCGATGGAGAAGCTCTCGGCCGAGCTGCCGGCGGGCTATGCGGGCGAGTGGACCGGCATCGCCTATCAGCAGAAGATGGCGGGAAGCACCGCGGGCCTGGTGTTCGCACTGGCGGTGCTGTTCGTCTTCCTGGTGCTGGCGGCGCAATATGAGAGCCTGACGCTGCCGCTGGCGATCATCCTGATCGTGCCGATGTGTCTGCTGGCGGCGATGGCGGGCGTGAATCTGCGCGGCATGGACAATAATGTGCTGACGCAGATCGGGCTGGTCGTGCTGATCGCGCTGGCCGCCAAGAACGCGATCCTCGTGGTCGAGTTCGCCCACCAGGCGGAAGTCCGCGACGGTTTGTCGCCGGTGGAAGCCGCGGTGCGGGCGGCGCAGGACCGGTTGCGGCCGATCCTGATGACCAGCTTCGCCTTCATCCTCGGCGCGGTGCCGCTGCTGATCGCGAGCGGTGCGGGTGCGGAGCTCCGCCAGGCGCTGGGGACTGCCGTGTTCTTCGGGATGATGGGCGTCACCGGCTTCGGCCTGCTGTTCACGCCGACCTTCTACGTGGTGTGCCGCGCGCTGGGTGCCCGGCTCGCCCGGCGGCGCGGGCAGGGTGGCGATCACTCCCAGCTCCAGCCGGCCGAGTAAACTGAACCAACCGACGGGCGCCCCATGCGCCCGTCGCAGGAGATTTCGCATGCAACGCATGGCTTCGATCATGGCCGCAGTCTCGGCGCTGGCGCTTTCCGCCTGCGCCGCCGGGCCGAATTACACGGCACCTGCCCGGCCGCAGAGCGCCGCGGGGGCGTTTCTCTCCACCAGCCCGGCGGTTTCGACCGCACCGGTGCAGGAAGGCTGGTGGCGGCTCTACAATGATCCGGTGCTCGACCGGCTGGTGACGGAAGCGCTCGCCGCCAATACCGACATTCGCGTCGCGGTCGCCCGCATCGAGCGCGCCCGCGCAACGTTGCGCGGCGCAACTGCCAATCGCTTGCCCCAGGGCACGGCGAGCGCCGGCGCCAATTATGGAAGGCTGTCGCAAGGGCAGCGCCCGATCGGCACGGCGCAGGAGGACTGGCAGATCGATGCCGGTCTCAACGTCTCCTATGAGGTCGACCTGTTCGGACGGCTTTCGCGCAATGTCGAGGCCGCGCGGGGCGATGTCGCCGCGGCCGAAGGCGATGCCGAGGCGGTACGCGTCATCGTCGCCGCGGATACGGCACGTGCCTATGCCGATGCGGTCTCCTCGGCGGAGCGCCTCGCGGTCGCCGAGCGCATCGTCGCGCTGCTGGACCGGTCGATCGACCTGACCCAGCGCCGCCGCAATGTCGGCCTTGCCACCCGGCTCGATGTTGCGCGTATCGCGGCGCTCCGCAACCAGCGCCAGGCGGACGTGCCGGCGCTCGCCGCCCAGCGGGATGCGGCGCTGTTCCGCCTCGCGACGCTGATCGGCAAGACGCCCGCAGAACTGCCTGCCGAGGCGCGCGAGCGGCACACTACGCTTCGACTCGACCAGCCGATCCCGGTGGGCGATGGCGCTGCGTTGCTCGCCCGCAGGCCGGATGTGCGCGCCGCCGAGCGCCGGCTTGCCGCCTCCACCGCCCGGATCGGTGTGGCGACGGCGGATCTCTATCCGCGTATTTCGCTGGGGGCGTCCGGCGGATCGACGGGCAATGATTTCGGCAACATCTTCGGTGCGGGGCCGCTGCGCTGGCTGGTCGGCGGGCTGATCAACTGGACGGTGAACCCGGCACCGGCGCGTGCCCGGATCGCGGCGGCCGAGGCGGATAGCCGCGCCGCACTCGCCACCTTCGACGGCACGGTGCTGACTGCGCTGCAGGAGACCGAGACGGCGCTCTCCGCCTATGGCCGCGCGCTCGAACGCCGCACCGCGTTGCAGGCCGCGCTCGACGAAGCCGAAGCGGCGGTGCGTATCGCCCGCGCCCGCCAGACCGAGGGCGATATCAACTCGCTCGACCTGCTCGATGCCGAGCGCACCTTTGCCGATGCGCAGGCCGCGCTTGCGACGGCGGATGCCGCGATCGCGGAGGCGCAGGTCAACCTGTTCCGCGCGCTGGGTGGCGGCTGGCAGCGGACGGCGTGACCCCCACGCGTCGATCGCGCTAGCTGCGCGCGATCGACGCGTGGATCGGCAGCAGTGCCGCCCCCAGCGCCGAGCCGCCGCCGCCGAGTTCGGAAATCTCGATCGGGAAAGTGCCACCCTCGCGCGCGGCGACATGGTCGCCCCAGATCACCGCCCCGCGGTTCAGCCGCTCGGCAAGGCCGCGCATGATCGGCGCCGGGAGCGGGCTCATCAGCCGGATAGCGCCCGGATCCAGCCAGGCGAGTGCGGAGTTGATCGTGTGAAGCAACTGGTCCGCCGCACGATCCTGCCAGCGGGCGATCACATCCTCATAGCCGCGGATCGCGTCACAAAAGTCCGCGAGCGAATGGACCGCGCAGCCGGCCGCCTGCAGCGTAGCGATCAGGTCCAGCGTGGTAGGGCGTGGCCGGTCGCCGGGATAGAACATGCCGATCTCACCCGCACCGCCGCCTTCGCCGCGCATCAATCGTCCCTCATGGATGATCCCGGCGCCCACGCCGTGGCCAAGCAGCAGGACGACCGCGGTCGTGCAGCGGCGGATCAGCCCGCCCAGATAATATTCGGCAAGCGCGGCGGCGGTCGCGTCGTTCTCGATCCAGATCGGCAGCCGCAGCGTCTCCTCCAGAATGGTGCGCAGCGGCGCATCCTTCCAACCGGGCAGGTTGCGGACGATGTGCCAGCGGTTGCCGTCGCGTGACAGCGCGGGCCCCGGTGCGCTGAAGCCCACGCCATAGAGCCGGCGTCCCAGCAGCCGATGCTCGAGAGCCAGCTCATGGATGCGCCGGTCGACATGGCGGGCGAATTCTTCAGGATCAATCGCCGCTATCTTCTCGGAGGTCAGCGCGATCACCCCACCGGCATAATCGACGATCGCGATTTCCAGAATGCCGGCATAGAGCGCCAGCCCCACCGCATAGCCGCCCGCCGGGGAGATGCGGAGCGGCACCATCGGGCGGCCGCGCCCCGTCGGCGCGTCGGACGGCAGCTCCTCGACCAGCCCTTGGCCGATCAGCGTTCGCGTCAGCTTGGAAATCGCGCTGTTGCTGATCTGGAGCGAGTCGGCGAGCGCAGAACGCGATTGCGCGCCCTGGAGACGCAATTGCCACAGCAGCCGCTTCTCTTCGTCCAGCAGGGGCAGGGGCTGGTGTCTCATCTCCGGTAGCTCGTACCCCCTGTGCGGCCGGCATTCCATTTATTTTCTAAGGAATAAATAAATCTGTCATGGACTCTCCGCATCGGGCGACCAAACCTGCCAAAAACAAAGGGGAACCTCCGATGACGAAGCATGATCTGACCGTCAGCTGCGCGGTGCTTGCGCTGAACGTCCTGGCACTGCCGGCCCTCGCCCAGACCACGACCACGGCCACCACCACGCCCGCCGCCGATCCGGCCCAGACGGCGGAAGACGGCGCCAACGACATCATCGTCACCGGATCGGCCCGCGCGCAGCGCCGCTTCGACGTCTCCTACGCGATCAATTCGCTGAGCCAGGCGGATGTCCAGAAGATCGCGCCGAAGAGCTTCGCCGACCTGCTCGGCACCGTTCCCGGCATCCAGGTCGAGGCGACGGGCGGCGAGGTGCAGAACATCACCCGCATTCGCGGCATCCCGACCGATCGCGGCTATCTGATCTTCCAGCAGGACGGGCTGCCGCTCTATCACGAGATCGACGGCGTCTTCTTCAACTCCGGCGAAGGCATGAACCGCTACGACCTGATGACCGAGCGGGTCGAGATTGTACGCGGCGGCCCGGCGCCGATCTATGCGAGCAGCGCGGCGGCGATCGCCAACAACATCACCGTCTCGGGTGGCCCGCAGGCGCGCGGCAAGGCGCAGGTCACGCTGGGCGATACCGGCCTCTACCGGCTCGATGCGATGCAGTCCGGGCCGCTCAGCGAGAACACCTATTATGCGATCGGCGGCTTTATCCGCCAGCATGACGGCTATCGCTATGGCGGCTTCCCCAGCGACAAGGGCGGCCAGATCCGCGCCAATATCAAGCACCAGCTGAGCAACGGCTATGTCAAGGTCTCGGCCGAATATGTGAACGACCACAATCTCTTCTACCTGCCGATCCCGACCAATGATCCGCGCAACCCCTCGGTCTCGCTGAACAACTATATCGATTACTTCGAGGGTACGCTGAACTCCCCGTCGCTGCGCAACGTCAACATTAAATATCGCGACGGCTCGGGCGCGTTGCAGAGCATGACGCGTGACCTTTCCAACGGCCGTCACATGCGATTCTTCAACGCGGCGCTGGACTATCAGGCCGATTTCAGCGGCTGGCAGGTATCCGCGAAGGTCGGGGGCACCAAGGGCAAGTCGAGCTTCGACGCCTTTTATTCCACGACCAACCCCGCCGATGCGACGACCTTTGCCTCCAGCTATCTGAACGCGGCGCGTACCGCGTTCGGGGCGAATGTGACGCGGCTCGGCTATGCCTTTGCCGGCACCAACGGCGCCTCGGTCTACGATCCCTCGACCGCGTCGGGGCTGATCATGTCCGGCCAGTATCGCGCGTCGGAATCGGACTTCTATTCGGTGCAGGGTGACCTCAGCGTCACCCGCAAGTTCGACACCGCGATCGGCAGCCACGATGTCCGCGTCGGGCTGTACGGCGCCTTCTACGGCAACACGCTGCTCCAGGCCTATCAGGACATGCTGATCGAAGTGCGCAGCCAGCCGCGCACGCTCGATCTGCTCGCCTATTCGGCGACCGGGCAGGTGCTGGGTTCGGTCACCCAGAACGGTGTGTTGCGCTACACCACCACGCTCAACCAGGGCGAGGGCGACGCGCAGATGATCGCCTTCTATGCCAACGACACCTGGGAGATCGCCCGCGGCCTGCGCGTCGACGCCGGCATCCGCACCGAGAAATACAGCTACAAGGGCATCGCGTTGCCGACCACCCAGGTCAATCTGGGCGACTCGACGACGCTTGCCGACGACACTACCCGCGCCTTTACCGGCCAGGTGCTCGACCAGCGTCTGAAGCCCAGCGCGACCAACTGGACCGTTGGCGCCAACTACGACCTGAACGGCCATTTCGGCGCCTATGGTCGCATCTCCAACCTCGAAGTGCCGCCGCAGCTCGGCGTGGTGACCGGCATCAACGCCACGATCGTCAAGACCAAGGCGCGCCAGTATGAAGTCGGCCTCAAGGCGAGCTTCGGTTCCAACTATCTCTATGCCACCGGCTTCTACACGAAGTTCAACCCGTTCAATGCCTCGTTCGCGGCGTTTAACCCGGTCACCGGCCGCAACGACCAGACGCTGCCGTTCATCGGCGAGGCCTCGGTCAAGGGCGTCGAGGTCGATGGTCGCGTGTCTCCGATCCGTTGGTTCTCGCTCGATGGCTCGGTGACCTGGCAGAACCCCGAATATGCCAATCTCCAGAATAACTCTGGCGCGGACCCCAGCGCGGTCAACGGCAAGCAGATCATCCGCGAGGCGAAGTTCTTCGGCAATCTGCGCCCCAGCTTCGACTTCGAGCTGGGCGACAAGAAGGTCTCGATCTTCGGCCGCTATGAATGGGTGGGCCGGCGTTATGTCGACCTGTTCAACCGCACCGCCATGCCGGGCTACCAGACGACCGGCGCGGGCGCCTCGCTCGATTGGAACGCATGGCACTTCCAGGTGGTGGGCGACAATCTGTTCAACGCCCATGGCCTGACCGAGGGCAACACCCGCACCGACCAGTTCGCCGGCCAGGGTTCGAGCCAGGCGATCTATGGCCGTCCGCTGTTCGGCCGTAACTTCCGCTTCATCGTCAGCCGCAGCTGGTGATGCGTCCGCTGTTCTCGGCAATGGCGCTCGCGCTGAGCGTGATCGCCGCCTCGGCTTCGGCCGAGGCGGCAGGGGACGCGGTGATGGCGGCGCTGGCCGCGCGGCTGTTCCCGATGCTCGACGCGGCGGGGCACGACCCCGCCGCACTCGCGCGGATCGCGCGTGCGCCGGGCATGGAGGCCCTTTTGCGCGCGCGGCGCGAGCGGCGAGCGGCGTGTGGCGCGGATCTAGCGTGTCGCGCGCAGGCGTTGCTGTGGAGCGATCGCGAGGCGGATACGCTGCGCCGGGCGGTGGCGGCGGAAAAGCTGCCGGGGGCCGATGACGGCCTTGCCGGGCAGGTGGATCGTGAGATCGCGGGTATCAACCTGATCCTTCGCACCTATGCGCTGGGTGCGATCCCCACCACGGCGATCGACGGCCCCGGCACGGTGTCGCCCCAAGACCACCAGGCACGGCTCCAGGCGGCCGACTGGCTCGCCGAGACGCCGCGTGCGGGATCGGCGCAGCAGTTCGACCCGAGCGTCGATTACGCGCTTGCGCTGCTCGACGTGAGCGACCGCACCGACGCAATCGGCCACGAGCCGCTGACTGGCCGTGCCAATGCTGCCCCGATGGCCCGCGCCAAGACGCTCGAGTGGAAGCGCTATCGCTACAGCGCGATGATCGTCACCGGTGTCGGCCCGGAGATCGAGGGCGAGCCGCTGAGCCCCTTCGGGAAAGTCCATCTCCGCCTGGCCGCGCGCCGGTTCGCGCAGGGCGACATCGCCTTCATCCTCGTCACCGGCGGCCGGGCGCACCCCCGCGGGACGCCGTTCACCGAGGCGGATGAAATGCGCCAGGCGCTGATCGAGCGCTACGGCATTCCGGCCGACGCCATCGTCAGCGAACCCTATGCCCGCCACACCACCACGAATTTGCGCAACGCCAGCCGGCTGCTCGCAACCATGGGCGCGCCGCTGGACGCGGAGACGATAATCGTCTGCAACCCGCTCCAGAGCGCCTATATCGAAAGCGCGAAGTTCACCGCGCGCAACGCCGCCGAACTCGGCTACCAGCCCGGCAAGGTCGTCCGCCGGGTCTCGCCGACCGAACTGGTGTTCCGCCCGTCGCGCCTGTCCGAGCGCGTAGACCCGCGCGACCCCCTCGATCCCTGAAAGGAACCGCGATGCGCCGCTTCGCCCTGGCTGCCGCTCTCATGCTCTGCCCCGCCGTCGCCCATGCCTGGGGCCATACGGCGCATGCCGTGATCGATCGCGCCGCGATCCAGGCGATCCCGGACAACGGCCCCACCTTCCTGCGGCGCTATGCCGATTATATCGCCGCCTCGGCAACGGTCCCGGACAGCTGGCGCGGCGACTCCGAAGGCTTCTCCAAGATCGAGGAGGATCCCAACCATGGCTGGTTCCGCGAGCAGTTCACCTTCCTGAAGCCCATTCCGCGCTCGCGCTACGCGTTCATCATCGCGCTGTACAAGCGGTACGAGACGATCAAGGACAGCGATCCCGCCACCGCCGCGCGCACCAATATCCGCTGGACGGGCACGCTGCCCTATGCCGCGATGGAAGCCTATGAGCGGCTGATCGTGTGCATGCGGGCGATCCGCGCGGCGCAGGCGAGCGGCAGCGATGCCTCGGCGCCAGAGCAGAACTGCGCCTTCCAGGTGATCCGGCTCGGCCATTATATCGGCGACGGCGCGCAGCCGCTGCACGACTCCGTCAACTCGGACGGCTGGCTCGGCCCCAACCCCAACAACTATACCCGCGATCGCAGCATCCATGGGCGGTTCGAGAGCCGTTTCGTCGACGCCATCGGATTGCAGCCGGGGGACATCGTCGGGCAGATCGGCGCGGTGGGCCACCAGCAGGGCGACATGTTCACGGCCGTGCTCGGCTTTCTCGACCAGTCGGGCGACCGGATGGAGCGGGTCTACCAGCTGGAAAAGCGCGACGGCTTCGCCAACCCGGCCGATAAGGACGTGCGCGCGCTGATCTATGAGCGGACGGCGGCGGGTGCGGCGATGCTGCGCGACATGCTCTGCCGCGCCTGGGCGGAAAGCGCAGTACCCCCCGCCAAGGTTACGCCGTCGCCGCTGGATTTCTCCAATCCCCGCTTCGACCCGGAAACCGGCTCGGCCCCTGCCTGACGGCACGCCCGCCAGTCGAGCGCGCGCAGCAGCCGCGCGTGGCGATCATGATCGAGGGTGAAGCGGCGGAGCAGCAGCATCGCCAGCAGCGCGCCGGCCAGGGGCACACCCAGACCCAGCCCCAGCATGCCCAGCCGCACCGCCAGCGGCTGGACGGCCCCGGGCACATAGCCGAGCGCCGCCAGCGCCCAGCCGATCGTCGCGGTGGCGGCGGCGCCGCTCGCCTTCACCAGCACCAGGTAGAAGGCGAACAGCCCGGTTTCGAAACGGCGGTCGTGCCGCCACTGGACCACGTCCACCGCATCGGCGAGCAGGCCCCAGGGCAGCATGAACACGCTCGCAAAGCCGAAGCCGATCAGCGCCGCGGCGGCCAGCTGGCCCGGCGGCCACGCGATCGTCATGGCGAAAAGCAGCATGCCGAACGCGCTTACCGCATGTCCCGCGGCAAGCAGCCGGCTCTTGCTGTGGCGGTGGGTCAGCGCGGTCCAGCCGAGCACCCCGGCAAACTGGCCGCAGGTCATCGCACCGAGCAGCATCGTCACGGCCCCGGGCCGATCCACCACATAGCTGCCGAGATAGATCAGCATGCGCCCGAAACACGGCATCGCGAACCCGGTGAGCAGCGCGAGCGCGCCCATGCCCAGCACCATCGGATCGCGGAGGGGCACGGCAATTCCGTCTCCGGTGCACGGACGCGGCGCCGCATCCGTACGCCGGCCGGCCGAGGCCCAGGCGCACAGCAACATCGTCAGCGCAAAGGCCAGTCCCGCGCCGATGCCGGTCAGCGCCAGCGCGCCGAAATGATGGGCACGCCCGGCCTGCTGGACCAGCGGGGTCAGCACGGCGGCGATCGTCAGCGCGCTCGCGGTGCTGAACAGCAGGCGATAGCCCGAGACGCGGCCCCGCGCGCGGCTGTCGCTGGTCACCTGCGCCATCATCGCATTGTGTGGCACGTCAACCAGCGCATAGGCCCCGCGAAAAATGAGGATCGCCGCCGCTAGCATCCAGGCCCGATGGAGCCCCAGCGCGGGCATCGCATAGATGAGCGCGAAGGCGGCGGCGGAGGGAATGGCGGCGAAGGTGACCGCCCAGCGATAGCCGCGGCCCGCCGCGCGCCAGCGGATCACCAGCCGGGCGGCCAGCAGATCGAACACCAGGTCTCCGCCGACGGCGAACAGCATCAGCCCCGCCGCCAGCGTGCCGGGTAACTTCAGCACGTCGGTCAGCAGGAACAGGATCGTCAGGTCCGCGCCGCTGAAGACGAGGGCCTTGCCGAAATTGCCGGACGCATAGGCGAGCATCCGGCCTTCTGAGGCGATGTCAGCGATAGGGCGCGTCCCGAACGATCGGCCGGGCGGCGGCATCGCGCCCGGTCTCCACCGTCTTGGCGGTAGAAAGGCTTGGTGTCATTTTGGCGACGGTCGGAACATCATCCTCCCTGCACCGGGGGCCGCTGCCCGCCCGCGAGTGTCCGCGCCTTGTCCTGCGCGGTCAGCACCAGCTCGGCGGCGAGCAGTGCCTGTGCCTGGTTCTGCGCGACCTCGGTGCGCTGGACTATGTCAGTCACGAATTGCGGACCGAAGGGCAGCGGCACGGTGCTGCAATCGATATAGCGGGTGCCCTTGGCGTCGGCGAGGAAGAGGTGGTTGCCACCCGGCCGCCCCTGAATGTCGACATATTTTCGCAGCTCGATATAGCCCTCGGTGCCGAGGATGAAGACGCGGCCATCGCCCCAGGTCGGCAGGCCGTCGGGGGTGTACCAGTCGACGCGGACATAGCCGGTGCCGCCATTGCCGGTCAGCATCATGTCGCCGAAATCCTGGAACTTGGGATGGTTCGGCGTAGCGTAATTGCCGACCTGCGACGCGACGACATGGGCTTCGGTGGAGCCGGTGTAGAAGACGAACTGGTCGGCCTGATGGCTGCCGATATCGGTGAGGATGCCGCCATAATTGGCGACGTCCCAGAACCATGCGGGGCGGCTGGGCGCGCTCACCCGGTGCGGGGCGATGTTGATCGTCTGCACCACGCGGCCGATCGCGCCGGCATGGACCAGCTCGCCCGCCTTCACCGCCGCGCGCACCTCAAGCCGTTCCGAATACATGATTGCGAACTTGCGCCTGGTTTCGGCGATCGTCCGGCGCACCTCGGCGAGCTGGGCGAGGCTGGTGATGCCCGGCTTGTCCGAGAGGAAGTCCTTGCCCGAGCGCATCACGCGGACGCCGAGCGGCGCACGGAGATTGGGGATCGAGGCGCTGGCGACCACCTGCACGCTCTTGTCGTCGAGGATCTCGGCCTCGCTGCGCGCCACCTTCACGTCGCCATAGCGGGCGCGGAAGGGGACCAACTGCTTGGGATCGCCCGCATGCACCGCCACCAGTGTGCCGCCGCCGCGGATCAGCGCGTCGGTCATCGCGTAGATGTGCGAATGGTCGAGCCCGATCACGGCGAAGCGGATGCGGTCCTTGGCGCTCGGGTCCGGCCCGGTCGGCGCGGCATTGGCGGAGACGCCGTTGCCCTGCGCGGTCGATTGGGCGCGGGCCGTGCGGGCGAGCCCGGCGCCGATAAGGCCGGCGCTGGCGAGGAGCAGGCGGCGGTCGATCATGTCCATGATGGTGTCCCTTGGGGAGAAGGTCAGAAGGTGACGAGGTCGGTCGGCCAGGCGAGCGCCTTGCCCTGATCGATCGCCTGCTCGCCGAGCAGCGAGGCGACGCTCGCATGATAGGCCTGGGCGAGCAGGCCCGGCACTTCCTTGCCGCTGCGCACCGCTTCGCCGAAGCCCTCGAACTGGAGCATCGTCTCGTCATATTCGCCCCAGCCGAGCGAATCGCCGGGGGTGGTGACGGGGAGTTCGGGGAACCAGGTGGCGCCGCCGATCGGCACGGTGTTCTTGCGGCCGGCCTGCACATCGGCGCGCATGCGGGCGAGGGCGGGCACCGCGCCGGGCTGGACCTCCTGGTAGATGCGACCGAGCTCGGGCTCGATCGTGCCCTTGCTGCCCTGGATCTGCTCCTCGCAGCCATAGCGGGCATTGTTGAGCATCGAGGTGTAGATCACCTTTCGCCCATCCGAATAATCGTAGATCAGCGCGACCTGGTCGTAGACGTCGCGGCCGTCCTTCCAGAAACAGATGCTGCCCGATCCCATCACCCGGGTCGGCAGCCCGCCCATGAACCAGTTGGCGACCTGGAGCTGGTGCGTCGCCAGCTCGGTCATCAGCCCGGCCGAGCGATCGCGATAGAGCCGCCAGTTGATCTCGCGCTCGGTGCCGCCGGGCGGGATCTGGCGGCGCCAGCTGCGGTTGCGGTGCCAGCTGGCGCGGATCTGGGTGATCGGGCCGATCTCGCCGGCCTGGGCGCGCTTGAGCGCGTTGAGATAGGTCGGGTTGAACAGCCGCTGATGGCCGATCTGGAGGATCTTGCCGCGTGCACGGGCGCGGGTGACCATCGCGCCGCAATCGGCGATCGTCCGTGCCATCGCCTTTTCGCAGAACACCGGATAGCCGGCGTCGAGCGCGTCCATCGTGTGGCGGGCATGGAGGTCGAGCGGGGTGGCGATCACCACTGCGTCGACCTGGCGGGCCTCGAGCATCTTGCGGTGATCGGTATAGATCGGCGTGTTCGCCGGCACATAGGCGCGCGCCTTTGCCATGTGCGGCTCGAAATTGTCGCACAGCGCGGCGACGGTGCAGTTGCGCGTCTTGTTGAGGTTCTGGATCAGCGTGCGGCCGCGATCGCCGGTGCCGATCACGCCGATGCGCACGCGCGCGCCCTTGGCGATATCCTCGGCGGCACGGGCGGCCCAGGGGGCGGCGGCGCTCATCCCCACGCCGGCGGAGGCGAGCAGTACGCGATCGAGGAAGGTGCGGCGGGACAGCGCGAAATCGTTGTCGGTCATGCGGTAGGTTCCATTGATCGCGCGGCGCCGACGGGCGCGGCATGGGAAAAGCGGAAGCGGTGCTCGGGCGCTGCGGCGCAGAGCCGCTCAGCCGTGATGTCCTCGGCGACGAGCAGCGCGGTGCTCCACGCCTCGGCATCCGCGCCGGTGGCGGCAACGGCGATGGCCGTGGCGGGCGCGGAGACAAGGGCGCCGTCGGTCGGTCGGACCATCGCCGCGCGCCCAGGCTTGGCGACGCCGGCACCGGCCGTCGACGAAATGGAGAGCGACGCATCCGCTACCTCCATCTCGACGAGCCAGGCCGCCGCATCGTTTGGATGGGGGATCGCGAGCGGCCAGCCGCCGCCCAGCGGATGCTGCCCGATCACCGCGATCGAACTTTCGCCCGCCGACAGCAACGCCGATGGCACCCCCATCGCCCGCAATGCGCGGGTTGCTCGATCGAGTGCGAAGCCCTTGCCGAAGCCGCCAAAGTCGAGCGTCAACGGGCGTCCGGCGGCTACCTGTCGGGTTTTGCGATCAAGGGAGAGCGTGGCCCAGGCGCCCAGGCTCGGATCGAACAGACCGCCGGTCGCGCGCCAGAGCGTATCCACCGCCAGCAGCGCCTCGAACAACAGCGCATCCTCCACCACGGCACCCGCCCCCAGCGACAGCACGCGGTTCAACGCCGTGGCAGGTGACGGCCGGTGGATCGTCAGCGCGTCCTCCACCGAGAGGATCGCGGCCTTGGCGGCGGCGAGTGCGGCGGGGTCGTCGCAGCCGAACAGGTGCAGTTCGACCCGCGTGCCCATGGCGGCGAACCGCGCCACGCTCGCCTCCATGTCGGTCATCTCAGCCGCGCACCTCCCAGCCGGGTTCGTAGTCGACCGCCCAGAGCTTGCGCGCGGCGGCCTCCCTGGGCTTGCCGGTGGCGGGGTCGACGGTGATCGCGCCGCCGGTACGATAGGCCATGTTGCCGAGGTGGCAGAGCGTGGTGCTGATATGCCCCTCCTGGATCGGCGAGTGCAGCGCCGTCTCGGTGCCGCGGACCACGCCGAGGAAGTTGGCGGCGTGATACACGTCCAGGGCACCTTCGCCGACGGTGCCGGTCGTCTCCGATTCCGCTGGCGCCTTCACTTCGCGGATCCGCTTGCCGGCGAGGTCGTACAGCTCGAAGCCGTTGCGATCGACCACCGCAGACCCCTTGGTACCGAGCAGCAGCGTGCCCCGGCCCCGGCCATAGCGGAGCATGCCGTTGCAGCTCTCGCCGTCCCAGCGGATCGTTCGGCCGCCGTCGAAGCCGAGGTTCAGCGCGAGCGAATCGTACATCTCCCAGTCGTCGCCCTGGTAGAAGCGGCGGGCGCCGCGCGCGGTGACGGTGGTCGGGTAGGTCACGCCCATCAGCCAGCGGGCGATGTCGAGCTCGTGCATCGCGTTGTTGCAGATCTCGCCGGTGCCGTATTTCCAGAACCAGTGCCAGTTGTAGTGGACGAGGTTCGAGCGATACGGTCCGCGCGGCCGCGGACCCTGCCACATATTCCAGTCGAGATTGGCGGGCGGCGGCACGATCTGGCCCTTGCCGATCGACTTGCGGTTGTTCGCATACCAGGTCTGTGCCTCGTAGACGTCGCCCAATTCCCCGGCGCGGATCAGGTCGAGCAGCTGACGCGTCTCGATGCTGGAGCGCTGCTGGTTGCCGACCTGGAGCACGCGACCGGTGCGCTTCTGCGCGGCGATCAGCGCCTCGCCTTCGGCCGGGGCGATGCCGATCGGCTTTTCGATATAAACGTTGCGGCCCGCATTCATCGCGTCGATCGCGACCTTGGCGTGCCAATGATCGGGGGTGGCGACGGTGATGACGTCGACCGCCTTGGTATCGAGCAGCCGGCGATAGTCGCCGGTGGTCTCGACCTTGCTGCCGTGGCGCTGCGCGAATTCGCCCGCGCGCTTGGCGAGCACGGCGGAGTCGACATCGGCGAAATGGGTGACCTGGACATTGGGCTGTTTGGCGAAGGCGCTCATATGCGCCTGCCCGCGCCCGTTGACGCCGACGATGCCGACGCGGATCCGATCGTTCGCCCCCAGGATGCGCGCATAGCTACGCGCGCTGATCGCCATCGCGCCGGTCGCGACGGCGCCCTTCATCATCGTTCGACGGTCGAACATGGCAGGCCTTCCCCTCTGTTCTTTATAGTCGTGATTTCAATGGCGCGGCGCGCGCTCCTCAGAAACGGCGCAGCTTGATCGAGCGGAAGTCGACGCGGTCGCCGTGATCCTGCAGCAGAATCGCGCCGTCGGCCGTGGTGCCGAATCCGGTGACCTTGGCGAACTTGCTCTCGGCGATCGCCGCCTTGAGCGCGTCCGAGCCGCGCTCATATTCGACCACCTTGAAGCCGTTCAGCCAATGCTCGACATGGGTGCCGCGCACCAGGATCGTCGCGCGGTTCCACTCGCCCGGCGGGTTGCCGCGCTTGCCGGGGCTCGACGGGTCGGAGAGGTTGCGCGCCGGGATCAGGTCGTAGAGCGAGGCGAGGGTACGGTTGCCGTCGCGGCCCATCTTGGCGTCGGGATGGCGCGCATCGTCGAGCAGCTGATATTCGAAGCCGACGTTCGATACGCCGCCATTCTGCAGCGGCGGCAGCAGATATTTGATGCCGCTATTGGCGCCCTCGCTCAACCGGAAGTCCACCGAAAGCTCGAAGTTGCGATAGATGGCTGCGGTAGCGATATCGCCGCCCCCGCCATTCTTGTCGACCGTCAGCACGCCGTCGGCGATGCTCCAACCCTTGGCCGGGAAGGGGCCGCCCTTGGCCGAACGCCAGCCCTTGGCCGTGTGGCCGTCCCACAAGAGCGTCCAACCGGCGCGGCGCTCGGCGGCGGTCAACTGGTTGGGCTGCCAACCCTGTTGCTCGAGCTTCGTCTCGGGCAGGGCATAGCGCGCGGGCGACTCGGTGAGGATACGCAGGCCCTTGAACCGTACCTCGGGGCCTTTCGCCGCGACCGCATCGGGCAGCGCATGAACCTGGAAGGCGAGGAAACCGCGGGCATCTGTGTCGTCGATGATGTCGGCTGCGGGCACGCCGTTGAGGAAGGTGCGGATGCGATGGCCGATCGCCTCGACGCGGTAATGGTTCCAGTCGCCGGGCCTGAAGGCCTTCCGCGCCGCCTCGTTGCGGCCGAGCGTGTACAGCCACTGGCGACGTTGCTCGTCATAGATGCCCGCGCTCCACGCGCGCGGCGACGGATCGATCTCCGCCTGATAGCCGAACACCACGCCGTTCCTGTAGTCGGGCCGGCTCTGACCACGGATCATCATGCCTGAGTTGAGCGATGGGTCGGTCTTGGCATCGAACTCGACGATGAAATCGCCGTAAAGCTGGTCGGAGACGAGCCAGCTATTGCCCTTGCCGATCACGGCGCGGCCGACCAGTTCATCGCCCACCATCTCGTAGGTGGCGTTGCCGCCGGTGCGGTGCCAGCCGGCAAGGCCGGGCTTCGGCATCAGGTCCCGCCAGGGCGCGGGGGCAGTGCGCGCCTGCCGCGGCGGGGCGGAGGGAAGGGCAAGCGCGGCCGAAGACAGCGCAGTCAAAGCCAGTAACGCGAGCGTGCGAGCCACAATCACTTCCCTCATCCTATTGCCGGGCATCGTCCGCTACCAAAGGCTTGCGGCGAACAGCTCCTTATTTGCTTGGCGTAAAACGTGGTCGGGCCACTTGCAAGCGCATTGTCTGGCAGGTTGAGGGTCTGACAACGCTATCTGGGTAATTGGTAAGGCACAGTTGCCAGACAGCAGCGACCCTGTTACGCATTGTTGCAGTCGTACACCGAAAGACGGGGCGACAACACCCGCGCACTGTAAACCGTAAACACGGGCGCGCGCGAAATGGGAGAGGGGATGTGGGCACCTATCGTCGCCACAAATGCGCTTTGTTCGTATCATCGAGCGCGCTCGCTGCATTGATCGCTACTTCCGCCGCGGCACAGACCGCGCAGGAGCAACCGGCTCCCGCGCAGGAGGGCGACGGGCAGCAGGCTACCGAGATCATCGTCACCGGCTTCCGCGCGTCGCTCAACAGCGCGCTCAACCAGAAGCGCTCCGAAACGGCCGCGATCGACAGCATCGTTGCAGAAGACATCGGCAAGTTTCCGGATTCGAACCTCGCCGAGTCGATGCAGCGTATCCCGGGCGTCGCGCTGTCGCGCGGCGATGGCGGTGAAGGGCGCAACATCTCGGTCCGCGGTCTCGGCGCCCAGTTCACCCGCGTGCGCATCAACGGCATGGAAGGCGTGTCGCAGGTCAGCGGCAGCGACATTCGCGGCGGCGTCGCGACCGGCCGCTCGTTCGACTTCGTGACCTTCCCGACCGAAATCTTCTCGTCGCTTTCCGTCCGCAAGACGACCTCGGCCGATGTCGAGGAGGGCTCGCTCGGCGCGACGGTCGATCTGCGCGCGCCCAAGCCGTTCGACCAGAAGAAGGACTTCGTCTTCTCCGCCACCGCGCGCGGCATCTACAACGACATCCGCAAGGACGCGGATCCGCGCCTGTCCGCGCTCGTCTCGAAGAAGTTCGGCGACAGTTTCGGCATTCTCGGCAGCATCGCCTATTCCAAGCGCCATATCGACGAATATGCCTATTCGGCAGTCGATGTCGTGCCGACGACGGTCTACGGCCTCGCCCAGCCGGCGGGCACGGCCAATGCCGGCGTGATCTTCCCCTTCTGCACCCCCGCCGGATACATCTACAAGGGCGCGCCGGTGAACAGCCCGGTGCCCGGCTATACCCAGCCGAGCGGCGCCGCGATCGGTGCGGACGCCAACAACTGCAGCACCAACAACCCGCGGACCGGCAACCAGGCGACGTATGACTATATCATGCAGCGTACCGGGGTGAACGGAAAGCCCGGCGGCGGCGTGTACCTGCCGCGCCTGCCGCGCCCGGTGAAGAGCAGCCAGAACCAGGAACGTCTCGCCGGCTCGCTGACCTTCCAGTGGAAGCCCGACGACAATACCGACATCTCGCTCGACGGCCTCTATTCGCGCTTCAAGGTCAAGCGGATCGACACGATGTTCGACGCCCGTTCGTTCGGCCGTGCCATCTCGAACAACGGCCAGCCGCTCACCTCCGTGCGCGAGATCGAGGTCGACGGCAACGGCTCGCTGATCCACGGCCTGTTCGACGGCGTCGACCTGCGGTCCGAGATGCAGGACGAGCGATTCACTTCCGAATACAAGCAGGCAAATTTCAACTTCGACCATCGCTTCTCGGACAATTTCCGGCTGTTCGGACTGGCCGGCGTCAACCAAGCGCAGCTCGACGTGAACCGTCTGCAGGTGGCGATCGACTCCAACGACACGCGCAACTGGTCGATCGATTTCCGCGACAATCCCAATATCCCCAAGATCGGCTACGGTATCGACACCACCAATGCCGCGCTGTTCCAGTACGGGCCGCCGCTCGCCAATGGCGACCAGCGCGGGCAGCTGTCCAACTTCATCCGCCGCAACACGATCACCAGCAAGACCTTCGAGCTGAACGCCGACTGGAAGGTGACGCCCGGCTTCACGATCCAGGCCGGCGGCCAGTACCGGACGAACAAATATACGGCGCGCGAACGCCAGCTCGCCACCAACACGCCGCTGGCATTGCCGGCCGGCGCGTCGATCGCCGATTTCAGCTTCGTCACCAGCGGGATCGGCAAGAATCTCGGCGGCCAGCTGCAGGACTTCGTCTCGATCGATCCGGACAAGTTCCGCCGGGTCACCGGGCTCGACAACTATGTCTATTGCAGCATCGAATGCGCCAAGGGCACCTATGGCGGCGTCTACGAGAAATATTCGTCCGGCTATGTGATGGCCAAGTTCGACACCGAGAACATCCTGCCGTTCAAGCTGCGCGGCGATGCCGGGGTCCGCTATGTCCGCACCAGCCTCGACACCTATGGCCCGATCACCACCGCGGCGCCGGCCGGATCGCTCTATCCGTCGCGCTTCGTGATCTCCAACGTCAACCGGTCCTATGAGGATTGGCTGCCGTCGATGAACCTCGCGCTCGACATCACGCCGAGCCTCATCGCCCGCTTCTCGGCGGCGCGGGTGATGTCGCGGCCTTCCTATGGCCAGCTGATCCCGGCGGGGTCGGCGAACCTGGTGATCCAGACCGCCTCGTTCAGCAACCCGTTCCTCGATCCGATCCGCGCCAATACCCTGGACGCGGGACTGGAATGGTATTTCCGGCCCGGTTCGCTGCTCTCGGTCGCCTATTTCCACAAGAATATCGAGACCTATATCCAGACGACGAGCACGAGCCTCGCCTTCCAGGACATCGGTCTGCCGCTGTCGCTGCTCAACGGCACCCAGCTGCGCCCGACGGACCAGTTCACCGTTCAGCGCAGCAACAACACGCCGGGCGGTCCGCTGAGCGGCGTCGAGGTGAACGTGCAGCTGCCCTTCACCTTCCTGCCGGGGTTCCTCCGGAATTTCGGTGCGCTGGGCAACTTCACGCGGGTGCGCTCGAACATCCGCTACATCATCTCGCCGACGCTTTCGCGCACCGCGCCGCTGGTCGGTCTGTCCCCCGAAACGGCGAGCGGTACGCTCTATTATGAGGACAGCAAGTTCAGCATTCGCTCGACGGTCAACTACCGCTCGTCGTTCCTGACCGCGGTGCCGAGCGGATCGGTCGACGCGGATTCGACCGCCAATGCCCGGTCGATCTTCGTCGACGCCTCGGCCTCGTACAACCTTACCGATCATATCAAGCTGATCGCCGAGGTGCAGAACATCACCAACGAAACCAATCGCCTCACCGTCGACACGGTGCGCAAGGACCCGCTCTACACTGCCTATTTCGGGCGGACCTATGCACTGGCGGTCAATTTCGTCTTCTGATGCCTCCCGCCTGCCCCGGCCGGCGCACGGTCGGTCGGGGCCCCTTGCCGGAACTTTTGCGCGATGTGGAAGCTCTAGCTAAGGGCGGCGCCGCGAGATGCGCGGTAGCTGGCTGGAGCGGGCGTGGACGAAGACGACAAGGCAAGGGCTGGCAGACGGGCAGGGCGGGCGCGGCGTTGGCGTCGTCTCGCGCTGGCGCTGTTCGTCCTGCTCGCCGTTGCGCTCGCTACCGCCTGGTTGCAGCGGCGCACGATCGCCCGCGGCTTCGTCGATCGCGAGCTGGCGCGGCGCGGCGTGCCGGCACGCTACACGATCGAGCAACTCTCCCCATGGCGGCAGCGCCTGACCAACATCGTCCTCGGTGATCCGCGCGATCCCGATCTGGTTGCGGACTGGATCGAGCTGCGCACCGCCCTCACGCCGTGGCGCGCGGATCTGCTCGTCGCAAAGGCGGGCACGGTGCGGATCAAGGGGCGGCTCGCCCACGGTACGCTGTCGCTCGGATCGCTCGACCGGCTGATGCCGCCGCCCTCGGGCAAGCCCTTTGCCTTGCCGCGCCTCAGCGTCGCGGTCGACGATGCCCGGCTCCGGCTGGAGAGCGACATGGGGCCGCTGACGCTCGCGCTGCGCGGAGGCGGTCTGCTGACCGACGGGTTCTTCGGCACGCTGCGCGTCGATGCGCCCCGGCTGCACGCCGCCGATTGCGCGCTGGACGGGGTCACCGCCACCTTGCAGCTCCGCATCCGTCGCGGCGCGCCGAGCCTTGCCGGCCCGATCGCAGCGGGGCAGGTTGCCTGCGGACCGGCGCGTGTCGCGCAGGTCCGCGCTGCGCTGCGGGTGGATCTCGACCCGTCTTTCGCGCGGTGGAAGGGCGATGCGCGCGTCGCGCTGCACGAGCTCGCGTCCCCCTGGGGGCGCCTGACGGGCGGGATCGGCGTCCTCGACTTCGCCGGCGACCGCCTGCGCACCGCCGGCAAGATGGCGCTGCGGGCCGGGTCGGTCGTTGCTGCGCCGCTCCGGGCCGCTGCGGCTTCGGTCTCGGGCAGCTACGTTCTCGGCCAGTCGAGCGGGTTTGCCGGCACGCTGACGTTGCGCGACGCAGCGCTGGCGGCGCCGCTTCTCGCCCGGGTCACGCGCTACCGCGACACGGGCGCCGGCACGCCGCTCGCGCCGTTGGTCCCGCGGCTGACCGCCGCGCTCGAGCAGGCGGGACGACGCTTCGACGCCGACGCCGCGCTCGACATCCTCACCGGGCCCAAGGGGACGACCCTCCGCCTGCAGCGTGCGGCGATTGCCGCCCGTTCCGGCGCCAGGCTGCGCTTCGATGGCGGCCAGGGTGCGGTGCTCGGCCTCCCCACCGGCGCAATCGCGCTGGCCGGCCAGCTGACGATGCAGGGCGGCGGCCTTCCCGACGCAGCGCTGCGGCTGTCGCAGGCCGCCGGTGACGATGTGTTCCGCGGCACCGGCGAAGTGCGGCCCTATGCTGCCGGCGGTGCAAGCCTCGGCCTCGCCCGGCTCGACGTCCGCATTCGCGGGAAGAGTGGCGCGGTGCAGACGGTCACCGCGCTGTCGGGCCCGTTGGGCAACGGGCGGATCGATGGGCTTTCCCTCCCCATCGCGGCGCGCTGGGACGGCAGCGCCATCGCGGTCAATCCGAGTTGCGAGACGCTCGCCTTCGCGCGCCTCGCCATCGCCGGCATGGTGCTGAGCCGCCAGCGGCTCCCGGTCTGCCCGCTCGGGCCGGCGATGCTCCGGCTGCGGGGCCGGACGCTCGACGGCGGCATCCGCGCGCCCGCCGTGGCGCTGGCAGGAGCGATGGGCGGCAACCCGCTCAGCGTTGCCGCGACCGGCCTTCGTCTCGACTGGCGTGCGCGCGCCTTCGACCTTGCCGGCATCGCGCTCCGCTTGGGCGCCGAACGCCCGACCCGGCTCGACATCGCGCAGCTGCACGGTGGCTTCGGCACCGGCATGGCCGGCGGCTTCGAGGGGCTCGGCGGACAGATCGGCGCGGTGCCGCTCATCCTCTCCCAAGGCAAGGGCCGTTGGCAGGTGGCGGAGGGCGACCTGTCGCTGCTAGGCAGCTTCCGCCTCGCCGATGCCGAGCCGACGCCCCGTTTCGAACCGCTCGCCGCACCCGAAGGCCGCGTGCGTCTGCACGACGGCCGGATCGAGGCGCAGGCGGATCTGGTCGGCACCAAGCGACCGGTGTCGGTCGCGAGGGTGACGATCACCCATGATCTGGGCAAGGGCGAGGGGCAGGCGCTGCTTGACGTGCCGGGGGTCCGCTTCCAGGTGAACGGCCTCCAGCCCACCGATCTGACGCCGCTCACCTTCGGCGTCATCGCCGATGTCGACGGGCTGGTCGCCGGATCCGGCCGAATCGCCTGGTCGGGCGAGACCGTGACGAGTACCGGCCGGTTCTCCGCGACCAATATGGCGCTGGCCGCGGCGTTCGGCCCGGTACAGGGGCTGACCACCACGCTCGACTTCACCGACCTGCTCAACGTGCGCACCGCCCCGGGGCAGCGGGCCGAGGTCGCCGACATCAATCCCGGCGTGCCGGTGCGCAACGGGGTGTTCCGCTACCAGCTGCTCGATAGCCGCCGCGTGCGGGTGGAAGGCGCGCGCTGGCCGTTCGCGGGCGGCGAGCTTGTCCTCGACGCAACGACGCTCGACTTCAACGAGGCCGGCCAGCGCCGGATGACCTTCCATGTGAAGGGGGTGGACGCTGCCCTGTTCCTGAAGGAAATGGCGTTCGACAATCTCGACGCCACCGGCACCTTCGACGGTACGCTGCCGATGGTCTTTGACGAGACGGGCGGCCGGATCGAAGGCGGCGAGCTTCGCGCCCGCGCGGGCGGCCACATCGCCTATGTCGGCGAAGTCTCGCGCGAGAATCTCGGTACCTGGGGCAATATGGCGTTCCAGGCGCTCAAGTCGCTCGACTACAAGAACCTGGCCGTCCGCATGAACGGACCGCTCGCGGGCGAGATGATCACCGACATCAGCTTTTCGGGCCTCAGCCAGGGCGCGGGCACCAAGTCCAATTTCCTGATCCGCCGCCTCGCCCGGCTACCGCTGCTCTTCAACGTCCGGATCAACGCACCTTTCCGCCAGCTGCTGGATTCGGTGCAGTCCTGGTACGATCCGCGCCGCCTGATCGAGCGCAACCTGCCCGCGTTGATCGAGGAGCAGAAACGTGCAGAGGAAGCGGGCAAACCCACCGTTCAGCCGCGCGAAAGCGCGCCCCGTCCATGAAAGGCCCTGCTATGAGCTTGGAAGCATGAAACAGCGTTTGTCGGCCCGGCTCGGTGCCTGCGGGGTGGCCCCGCTGGTGTTTCTCGGTGGCTGCGTCACGGTGAACGCGCCGGACAAGCCGATCGTCATCAACCTCAATATTTCGATCACCCAGGAAGTGGTATATCGCCTCGACAACAAGGCGAAGGCCATCATCCAGGACAATCCGGGGATTTTCTGATGCGTACCCTGCTTTCCACTATCGGCATGGCGGCTGCGATCACGGCGGGGGTGATCGCGCCGGCCTTCGCGCAGCGCGATCCCGCCTATCAGGCCGCGCGCCAGCAGGGCCAGGTCGGCGAACAGCCGGACGGCTATCTCGGCATCGTCGGTTCGGCAACGCCCGCGCTGCAGGCGATCGTCAATAACATCAACATCCAGCGCAAGCGCCAATATACCCAGCAGGCGGCGGCCAGCTCGACCGTGGAGCAGATGGCGTTCGTCACCGGCTGCAACCTCATCCTGCGCACAGCGCCGGGCGAGAAATATCGGGCGCCCGACGGCCGCTGGCTGACCCGCGGCAGCGACGCGCCGGTGCGGGACCCGCGCTGCCTGTGATGCGGGCTAGAAGCGGAAACTGATCCAGCCGGCAAGGAAGTCCGAACTCCGGTAGCCGGCCTTGGTCAGCGACGGGCCGGCGATCAGATGCTCGTAGCGACCGGTCACCGAGAGCCGCGGCGTGATCGTCCACACGGCCTGCATCCGCGCCACGTCGGCGATGCGCGCATCGCGGACATTCTGCGTGCCGGCGAAGGGCTGGCCATTGGCGCGATAGACCGCGTCCCGCACATTCGCCCGCCAGGCGCGCTGATATTCCGTGCTCAGCCGCAGTTTCGGGGTCGGTGAGAGGCTCAGCGTCGGCGCCACTGCCACCAGGTTGCTGGGAGTGAGGAACAGACCGTAGCTGTAATAGATGTTGTTGCCGAACGGGGCATAGGCGTTGCGCAGCTTGCCGTTGCCATAGCCCCCGCCGCCGCTGGCATAGTCCGCATGGAAGCCGATGCGCGGCGCGGACTTCCCGGCGCCCAGCCGCAGAGTCTGTGCGAAGAAGCCCTGCCAGGCATCGATCCGCTGGTCGCGGAAATGGCCCCATTGATGGTTCACCGACCAGTCCAGCGTCATCCGCCCGGCCTCGCCCCACAGATGCGTGCCGAGATAATAGCGCGTCGCCGGTCCGATCCTGCCGCCCCAGGTGCCCACTTTGTTACGGCGGCGCCAGAAAAACGGATCGAAATAGAGCTTTGCGCCGCCGACCCAGGTCTTGGGCACCACGAACCCCAGGCTCACGCCCGAGAAGCGGCGGGCGGGATCGATCACGTCGTCATCGGTGCCGAGATCGCCATATTGGGTAGGCTTGAGATCGAACGCGTCGATCCGCATCGTCTTGCCGCGTGCCCAGGCGCGCACCCCGTTCAGCGTGAAGCGGATCGTGTTGTTGTCGCGCTGCGATACCAGCAGGTTCGGGCCGTCGGTGAACTCCTGCCGGCCGTAGCGCGCGCCGATGTCCACGCCGCCGATCTCGCCCTTCGCCTCGACGAAGAGCTGCTGCACCGCGACGTCGTTGCGCAGCGTCGCCGCGGGAGCGCCGAGCTCGACCCCGCTGATGCCGCCATGCGCCAGTTCGCCGTACACGCGCAGATGCTCGCCGATGTGGAGGTCCGCACCGCCGACCAGCCGGACGATATCGTGCCGGTGCGCGCGACTGTCGCGTAGATTGGGATTGGTGGTGTGGTTCACGCGCAGCCGGGCTTCGCCGGACAGGGTGACATATACGTCGCCGTTCGGCGTCAGCTTCACGCATTTGAGGGCGTCGATCGGATCGTCGCGCTTGGCGGGATCGCATAGCTTGCGCCAGTCTTCGGCCCAGCGGGAGAGGTTGTAGCCGGCGGTGGTCGCGCCGTCGCCGGCGGCGGCGGCCGGGTAGCCGGCGGTTTCGACGACCTGCGCGGCGGCAGGCATGCTCAGGGCGAGCGCCGGGGTGGCGCCCAGGACGCGGGTTACGCTACGCATGGGAGCTTCCCTTTACTCGGCGGGGACAGCGTCGGCGGGGCGCTGGTCGATGCGCGGCGCCTGGCCGTGCAGCGCCGCCGAGAGCGCCTCGTGGTCGAGCCTGCCTTCCCAGCGCGAGACGACCACGGTCGCCACCGCATTGCCGATGAAGTTGGTGAGGCTGCGGCACTCGGACATGAACCGGTCGACGCCGAGAATCAGCGCCATGCCGGCCACCGGCACGCTGGGCACGATCGACAGCGTCGCGGCCAGCGTGATGAAGCCCGCACCGGTCACCCCCGCCGCGCCCTTCGACGACAGCATCGCGACGCCGAGCAGCAGCAGCTGCTGCTCGATGGAGAGATGGACGTTGGTCGCCTGGGCGATGAACAGCGCCGCCAGCGTCATGTAGATGTTGGTGCCGTCGAGGTTGAACGAATAGCCGGTCGGGACGACCAGGCCGACGATCGTCTTCGGGCAGCCCGCCCGCTCCATCTTCTCGATCAGCGAGGGCAGGGCGCTTTCCGAGGAGGAGGTGCCGAGCACCAGCAGCAACTCGGCCTTGAGATAGGCAATCAGCCGGAAGATCGAGAAGCCGGCCAGCGCGGAGACGATGCCCAGCACGACGATCACGAACAGCGCCGAGGTGAAGTAGAAGGTGCCGACCAGCATCGCGAGATTGGCGAGCGTGCCGACGCCATATTTGCCGACGGTGAACGCCATCGCGCCGAACGCGCCGACGGGCGCCGCCTTCATCAGGATCGCGACGACCTTGAACATCGCCAGCGAGATGTCCTCCAGCGCATCGACGACGCGCTGCCCGCGATCGCCGGTCAGCGCGAGGCCGATGCCGAACAGGATGGCGACGAACAGCGTCTGCAGGATGTTGCCGCCCGTGATGGCGGAGAGGAAGGTGTCCGGGATGATGCCGAGCAGGAAGCCGGTCAGCGTGCTCTCATGCGCCTTCGCGGCATAGTCCGCGACCTTGCCGGCATCGAGCGTCGCGGGATCGATGTTGAGCCCCGCACCCGGCTGCACGACATTGGCTACGACCATGCCGACGACTAGCGCCAGCGTCGAGAAGAACAGGAAATAGCCGAAGGCCTTGGCGGCGACCCGGCCCACTGCCTTGAGGTCGCGCATGCCGGCGATGCCGGTGACGATGGTGAGGAAGATCACCGGCGCGATGATCATCTTCACCAGCTTGATGAAACCGTCGCCGATCGGCTTCAGTGCCTCGCCCGTGGCCGGCGCATAATGGCCGATCAGCACGCCAGCGAGAATCGCGACGAGCACCTGCGCATACAGGTGCGCATACCAGGGTTTGGGCTTGGCCGGCGCGTCTGGCAGGGCAGCCGGGGCGGGGTCGGCGGTAAAATGGGCCATCACTTCCTCTCCTTCGGCTCCGTTGCTTGGTCGGTAGCCTGGATCGCGCCATGCTCGGCCGGTGCCTGCTGCGGGAAAAGCGAAATCGTTTTCCAAAGAAAACGACGCATTATCAATTGCATGGAACTAGTTTGGGTCCGCGCGTGCGCAGAAATCGGCACGCGCGGCCGATGCGAAGTGTCAAAACTTGCACATTTTTGATCGGTGGCGGATAGCTGGCGCGGTGACGTATCGCGACTCGCTTTCCGGTTGGCGCTATTGGGTGTTCGCCGCGCTTCTGGGCGCGGCGGTCGCGCTGACCGCGGGGTGGTTCGCGGGCAACCGCACCCGTGAGACGCTGGCGGCTGGTGCGCGGACCAGCGCGCAGCTGCGTGCCGCCCTGCTCGACAGCGAGATCGCCCGCTTCCGCCTGCTCCCGCTCGCGCTGGGCGAGGATCGCGATGTCGCGGCGGCGCTTGCCGGCGCCCCGGCCGCTCCGCTGAACGCGAAGCTGGAGGCGCTGGCCCGTACCACCCATGCCGCCGCCATCTACGTCATCGCCCCCAGCGGCCGCACGCTCGCCGCGAGCAACTGGCGCAGCCCGCAGAGCTTTGTCGGTTCCGACTATCGTTTCCGCCGCTATTTTCGCGAAGCGCGCGCGCTGGGGGAGGCCAGCCAGTTCGCGCTCGGTACGGTCAGCCGTCATTCGGGCCTGTATCTCGCCCGGCGCACGCCGACCAACGGGGTCATCGTCGTGAAGCTGGAATTCGACGCGATCGAGGCCGCCTGGCAGCGCGCCGGGGGCGAGACCTTCGTTGAGGGACCGGCCGGGTTGGTGCTGGTTTCGAACGACCCCTCGCTGCGCTTCGCTGCTGCAAGGCCCATCCTGCCGGCGGTGCTTGCCGCCTTGCGACGCGAGGCGGCGCTGCCGGAAGGATCGGTGCCGGCGCTGTTGCCGCCACTGGCGGGCGATCAGGTGGAGGCGAGCGTGCCGACCAGCCAGCCGGGCTGGCGCCTGTCGCTCCGCCGCAGCATCGGCCCCGCCGTCGCCACCGCGCAGCGCGCCGCGGGGCTTGGCGCGCTGCTCGCCGTGCTGGTGCTGGCGGCGCTGCTCTGGGGACTGCGCCAGCGCGCGACGCTCAGCCGCCGGCGGACCTCTGAGTTGGAGGCCGCGGTCGCCGAACGTACCGCCGCGCTCCGCCGCGAGATCGAGGAGCGCGCGGCGATCGAGGCGCGTGCGGCCGATCTGCGCGAGGGGCTGCGCCAGGCCAACCGCCTCGCTACCCTGGGCCAGGTCACCGCCAGCGTTGCGCACGAGACCGCCCAGCCCGTGGCGGCGATTCGCACCTATGCCGAAACCAGCCTGCAGCTGCTCGATCTCGGCGCGACCGACATGGTGCGCACCAATCTCGAGACGATCCGCGGGCTCAGCGACCGGATCGGCGCCGTGACCGCGCAGCTGCGCGGTTTTTCGCGCCGCCAGCCCGGCGAGCTGCGCCCGCTGCCGCTCGCCGACGCGCTCGACGGCGCATTGCTGATCCTGAAGGAGCAGTTGCGCCCGCTACGGCTGGAGCGCCCGGCGCTGGATCCGCAGCTGCTGGTCCTGGGGGGGCGGGTGCGGCTGGAGCAGGTGTTCGTCAATCTCCTGCAAAATGCCGCGGAGGCGCTGGCCGGGCATGCCGATCCCCGGATCGCGATCGACATCGCGCCCGAGGCGGGGATGGTGCGTGTACGGATCCACGACAATGGCCCCGGCATCCCGCCCGAGATCGCCGCGCGGCTGTTCACCCCCTTCGCTACCAGCCGCAGCAACGGCCTGGGGCTCGGCCTGGTGATCGCCAGCGACATCATGACCGATCTCGGCGGGGCGTTGCGCTGGCTGCCCGAGGCGCAGGGCGCCTGTTTCGAACTGGAGCTGCGCCGGCCATGACCGTCCCCGTCGCGCTGGTGGAGGATGATGCCGACTTTCGCGCGGCGCTCACCCAGCTGCTCACGCTTGCAGGCCATGCGGTGCGGCCGTTCGTCGATGCCGCCGGCGCGCTTGCCGCGATCGACCGCGATTTCCCCGGCGTCGTGGTCACTGATGTCCGGATGCCCGGTATGTCGGGCGTGGACATGTTTCACCGGCTGCGCGGCATCGATCCCGAACTGCCGGTGATCCTGATGACCGGGCACGGCGACGTCGCCATGGCGGTGGAGGCGATCAAGGCCGGCGCCTGGGACTTCCTTACCAAGCCCTTCCCCGGCGACGCGCTGGCCGCGGCATTGCAACGTGCCGGCAAGGCCCGCACGCTGGTGCTGGAGAACCGGCGCCTCCGTGCCGCCGGTACCGAGGCGGATACCGCGCTGATCGGCGAAAGCGCGCCGATCCGCCGTCTGCGAGAGATGATCCCGGTACTCGCCGACACCGCGCTCGACCTGGTGCTGGAGGGCGCGACCGGCACGGGCAAGGAACTCTATGCTCGGCTCGTCCATCGCGCCGGGCGGCGGGGGCGGCACCGGTTCCAGGCGCTGGACTGCGCGACGGTCCCGCCGGCGCTTGTCGAGCGCGAACTGTTCGGCCGGGACGGTCCGATCGCCCGCGCCGACCGGGGTACCCTGTTCCTCGATCATCTCGACCTGGCCACGCCCGAACTCCATCATCGGCTGGTGCGTTTCGCCGAAACCCGCACCGTGGCCGTCGACCAGCGCGATCCCGATCCGGTCGACGTGCGCATCATCGCCGCGATCGGGGAGGGACGGGCCGCGGCGCTGCCGCCGGGCCTCTACCACCGGCTCGCCGGGGTGCCGCTCCGGCTGCCGCCCCTTGCCGAGCGGCGCGAGGACGTGCCCCTGCTGTTCGCCCATTTTGCCGCGCAGGCGGCGCGGCGCAATCGCCGCGCGGTGCCGGTGCTGACCGAGGCGGCGCATGCGGCCGCCGGCAGCGACTGGCCCGGCAATGTCCGCGAGATCGAGCGGGCCGCCGAGCGTTTCGTACTGGGGCTCGATGCCGTGCCGCCGTCCGCGCCGGAAGATACCCGCTCGCTGCCCGAGCGCATGGAGGCTTTCGAACGCACGGCGATCCTTGACGCCATCGCTGCCGCCAAGGGGGAGATCAACGCCGCGATCGTCGCGCTCGGCCTGCCGCGCAAGACCTTCTACTATCGGGTCAAGCGCCTCGGGGTCGATCTGCGGCGCGCGCGGGGGCGTTGACCGGAGCGACGCCCGTCAAGCCGAGGCGGGCTTTCGCCGCCGCTGCGATTTGCTAGGCTGTGGAAATGGTTAGGAGAGGCGGGGCGATGCGGAAGGCGATCCTTGGGGCGATGCTGGTGCTGGCCGGAGCGGGAGGAACGCTGTCCGCCGCGCCTGCACCCGCGCCCAGGCCCGCTGCGTCAGTCCGTCCCGCCGAGGCGCAGGGCCGGCTGGAAGGACCGTTCGAGCTCCGCGCGCGCGCCTATCCTGGCACGGTTCGCCGCTACTGGGTCTATGTCCCCGCCGACTATGATCCGGTGCGGCCGCCCAACCTGCTGCTGTTCCAGGATGGGCAGCGCGCGACTAACCCCAGGGGATCGCTCAAGGTGCCCGCCGTGCTCGATGGGCTGCTCCAGGCACATGCGATCCCGTCGACGCTGGCGATCTTCGTCACCCCCGGCAATCGGTCGGCGCACTATCCCACGACGCTCGGCATGGATAATCCCGACCACCGCGTCGAGGAATATGATGCGCTGTCCGACGCCTATTCCCGGATGACGCTCGACGAGCTGCTGCCCGCCGTGGCGCAGCGCTGGCCCTTCACCAGCGATCCGAAGCGCCGCGCGATCGCCGGCACCTCCAGCGGCGCGATCGCCGCCTTCACCGTGGCGTGGCGGCACCCGGACGCATTCGGCAACGTCCTGAGCTTCATCGGTAGCTATACGTCGATCGGGTTGCAGCTCGGGCCAGACGGCACGCCGCGCGTCTATGGCGGCGACACCTATCCAGGCCTGATCCGCAAAAGCGCCATCCGCCCGCTTCGCATCTTCCTGCAGGACGGGCGCAACGATCTCGATAATGAACATGGCAACTGGTTCCTGGCCAACCAGCAGATGGTGAAGAGCCTGCAATGGGCGAACGCCCATGCCGATGCGGCGCACGCCGCCGGCCCGCGCTACGACATCAGTTGGCGCTGGACCGATGGCAGCCATTCGGACGCCGATGGCGGCGCGCTGCTGCCCGAGGCGCTCCGCTGGATCTGGCGCGATCAGGCGGCGCGCGGGCGCTAGGCTTCTGGACTGCCGTCGCCGCGCATCAGCGGGGCCAGATCGCGCATCTCTTCGGTCAGCCAGGCGAGGAAGCGGTCGATCCGGGGCAGCCCGCGCAGGTCGCGCGGCACCACCAGCCAGAAGCTGCGCTGGATGGCGATGCTGTCGGGCAGCACCCGGCGCAGCCCGGGGATCGCGTCGCCGAGGAAGCAGGGGAGGATGCCGCAGGCCTGGCCGCTGGCGATGATTTCCGCCTGGGCGTTGATGCTGGTGCTGCGGACATGCGGCACCAGTCGCCGGTCGATGTCGGAGAGGTAGCGCAGCTCGGGGGCATAGATCTGGTCGGTTACATAGCCGGTGATCGTCTGGGGCTGGAGATCCTCGCTGCGCTCCAGCGGCGGCGCCGCCGCGAGATAGCCGGGGGTCGCATAGAGGCCGAGCGTATAGTCGGTCAGCTTGCGGGCGACGAGATCGCCGGTGCGCGGCCGCGCGAGCATCACCGCCACGTCCACTTCGCGGCGCGAAGGGCTTAGGAACCCGCTCGAGGCGATCAGGTCGATGCGGATATTGGGGAAGCGCGCGGTGAAGCGGTGCAGGCGCGGGGCGATGATCCGCGTGCCGAACCCCTCCGAGGCACTGACCCGCAGCGTGCCGGCAAGCGCGCTTTCCTGGGACGGGGTGCCGGCGATGGTCAGCGCATGCGCCTCGATCCGCTCCGCCTGGTCGAACAGCTGCTGTCCTTCCTCGGTGAGCAGATGCCCGGCGGGAGCGTGTTCGAACAGCCGGCGGCCCAACGCGCCCTCCAGCCGCCGGATCCGCCGGCCGATCGTCGTCGCGTCCATGTCCAGCGCCGCCGCGGCGCGGCTGAGGCGCTGCGCCCGCGCCACCGCCAGGAACACGCGCAGATCGTCCCAGTCCATCCCATGCTCCCCACGGCCTGCAGTTTTGCAGGGTGAACCTGCACTTTCTACCTCTTGCCTGCATGGCTGAAACACTTCAACGCTTGGCGCAAGGATAGGATGGAGCCAGGCAATGCGGTTGATCGAGCACGTGATTCCCGGACACGCCGGGGGCGGCGCGGGCCGTCGGTCGCAGGTTTTCGACCCCAATAGCGGTGCCGTGCAGGCCGAGGTTGCGCTCGGCACCGCCGCGGATCTCGATCGCGCGGTGGCCGCGGCGATGGCGGCGCAGCCGGGCTGGGCGGCGACCAACCCCCAGCGCCGCGCCCGCGTGATGTTCCGCTTCAAGGAACTGGTCGAGGCGAACATGGACGCGCTCGCGCACACGCTCTCCTCCGAGCATGGCAAGGTGATCGCCGATTCGAAGGGCGATATCCAGCGCGGGCTGGAAGTGATCGAGTTCGCCTGCGGCATCCCGCATGCGCTGAAGGGCGAGTACACGCAGGGCGCCGGCCCCGGAATCGACGTTTATTCGATGCGGATGCCGCTCGGCATCGGTGCGGGCATCACCCCGTTCAACTTCCCGGCGATGATCCCGATGTGGATGTTCGGGGTCGCGATCGCCTGCGGCAACGCTTTTCTCCTCAAGCCTTCCGAGCGCGATCCCAGCGTTCCCGTCCGCCTCGCCGAGCTGATGCTGGAGGCCGGCGCGCCCGAGGGCATCCTGCAAGTGGTGCAGGGCGACAAGGAGATGGTCGACGCGATCCTCGACCATCCGGCGATCGGTGCGGTCAGCTTCGTCGGCTCGTCCGACATCGCGCACTATGTCTACCAGCGCGGCGTAGCAGCAGGAAAGCGCGTCCAGGCGATGGGCGGCGCCAAGAACCACGGCATCGTCATGCCCGACGCGGATCTCGACCAGGTGGTCGCCGACCTCTCCGGCGCCGCGTTCGGCTCGGCCGGTGAGCGCTGCATGGCGCTGCCCGTCGTGGTGCCGGTCGGCGACAAGACCGCCGATGCCTTGCGCGAAAAGCTGATCCCCGCGATCGAGGCGCTGCGGGTGGGCGTCTCCACCGATGCCGAGGCGCAATATGGCCCGGTGGTCAACGCCGCGCACAAGGCCCGGGTCGAGAACTGGATCCAGACCGGCGTCGACGAAGGCGCGGAACTGGTGATCGACGGTCGCGGCTTCCAGCTGCAGGGCCATGAGCAGGGCTTCTTCATCGGCCCCTCGCTGTTCGACCGCGTGACGCCAGCCATGAAGAGCTATCAGGAGGAGATCTTCGGCCCGGTCCTCCAGATCGTCCGCGCCCCTGATTTCGAGACCGCGCTGCGCCTCCCGAGCGAGCACCAATATGGCAACGGCGTCGCGATCTTCACCCGCAACGGCCACGCCGCGCGCGAGTTCGCCGCGCGGGTGAATGTCGGCATGGTCGGCATCAACGTGCCGATCCCGGTGCCGGTGGCGTATCACAGCTTCGGCGGCTGGAAGCGCTCGGCCTTCGGCGACGTCAACCAGCACGGCATGGAAGGCGTCCGGTTCTGGACCAAGGTGAAGACGGTCACCCAGCGCTGGCCCGACGGCGGTGTGGGCGACGCGGCCAACGCGTTCGTCATCCCGACGATGGGGTGATGGTGGTGGCGGCGCGGCACCTCGCTCTTCCGTCATCCCGGCGAAAGCCGGGATCCATTGGGGTCACCGTCGCGGCTCCAGCCCCGACGGAGTGGCGAATAGATCCCGACTTTCGTCGGGATGACAGAAGAGGGGATAACGATTTAGGGCTCGGGCGTGTCCAACGGCGGGAAGCCGAGGCTGATGGCGAGGTCCTCCCAGAAGGGGTTCTCCCGCTCGATCAGCACCACCTTCCAGTCGCGCTTCCATTCCTTGAGCTGCTTCTCGCGCCGGATCGCCGCCGCCATGTCGCCGCCGACCTCGTACCAGACAAGGCGCTTGACGTTGTTGCGTTTGGTGAAGCCCGGCACCGTACCGCTGCGGTGCTGATGGATCCGCCCCATCAGGTCCGACGTGACGCCGGTGTAGAGCGTACCGTGGCGCCCGCTCGCCAGCATGTAGACGCAGGGCAGTTTGCCCACCTTACCCCTCCACCGTCATCCCGGCGAAAGCCGGGATCCATTCGCCACCCGGCAGCAGCAAGAACCGTAGCGGCGACCCCAATGGATCCCGACTTTCGTCGGGATGACGATGCTAGACAAGTGAACCCATGACCCACCAGTTCGACCTCACCGACGACCAGCGCCAGATTCAGGAGATGGCGCAGAAGTTCACCGCCGATGCGATCACCCCGCATGCGGCCGAATGGGACGAGAAGCACGTCTTCCCCCGCGATACGATCAAGGCCGCCGCCGAGCTCGGCTTCGCGGCGATCTATGTTTCGGAGGAATCGGGCGGCATCGGGCTCGGCCGGCTCGAATCGGCGCTGATCTTCGAGGCGATGGCCTATGGCTGCCCCTCCACCTCGGCGTTCATCTCGATCCACAACATGGCCGCGTGGATGATCGACCGCTTCGGCGCGCAGGCCGTGAAGGACAAGTATCTCCCCAGCCTGGTCACCATGGACCGGCTGGCCAGTTACTGCCTCACCGAACCGGGCTCGGGCTCCGACGCGGCGGCGCTGAAGACGCGCGCGGTGCGGGACGGCGATCACTATATCGTCACCGGCACCAAGCAGTTCATCTCGGGCGGCGGCGAGAACGACCTCTACCTCACCATGGTCCGCACCGGCGAGGATGGCCCCAAGGGCATTTCCTGCCTCGCGATCGAGAAAGACATGCCGGGCGTCAGCTTCGGTGCGCAGGAGCGCAAGCTCGGCTGGCACTCGCAGCCGACGGCGCAGGTGATGCTCGACAATGTCCGCGTGCCGGTGGAAAATCTGGTCGGCGCCGAGGGCGAGGGCTTCCGCATCGCGATGATGGGGCTGGACGGCGGCCGGCTCAACATCGGGGCCTGCTCGCTGGGCGGCGCGCAGCGCTGCCTCGACGAGACGATCCGCTACACGCAGGAGCGCAGGCAGTTCGGCAAGGCCATCGCCGATTTCCAGAATAGCCAGTTCATGCTCGCCGACATGGCGACCGAGCTTGAGGCAGCGCGCGCGCTGCTCTACCTCGCCGCCGCAAAGGTGACGGCGGGCACCGGGGACAAGACCCGCTTCGCTGCGATGGCCAAGCGGCTCGCTACCGACACCGGCTCGTCGGTGGTCGATCGTGCGCTGCAGCTGCACGGCGGCTATGGCTATCTGATGGACTATCCGATCGAGCGTTTCTGGCGCGACCTGCGCGTGCATTCGATCCTCGAAGGCACCAACCAGGTCATGCGGATGATTGTTGGCCGCGAGCTGCTGCGCGATTGAGCCGGAAAATGCTTTTCTACACACGAGGGTTTATGCGTTGTTCTGAACAGTCCCGTGCGCGGGCCGGAGAAGGCGCCGGGTTAGTGCCGCTTTGCCGGAACTTTCGCGGTGGAGCGGCATGACCGAAATCCTCACTTCGATCGACAGCCCTGTCGCCCGCCTGCGGCTGAACCGGCCGAAGGCGCTGCATGCGCTCAACACCGCGATGTGCCAGGCGATGCTCGACGCGCTGGACGCCTGGGAGCAGGACGACGCCGTCCATATCGTGCTGCTGGATCATGCCGAGGGCCGCGGCTTCTGCGCGGGCGGCGACATCCGCATGATCGCGGCGAGCGGCGCGAGCGACGGCGCCGAAGCGGCCGACTTCTTCCGTGCCGAATATCGGCTCAACCATCGGCTGTTCACCTATCCCAAGCCGATCATCGCCTTTGCGGACGGCATCGTGATGGGCGGCGGCGTCGGCATCTCGCAGCCGGCGCGCTACCGGGTGACGACCGAGAACACGAAGTTCGCCATGCCCGAGACGGGCATCGGCCTGTTCCCGGACGTGGGCGGCGGCTGGTATCTCTCGCGCGTTCCCGGGCGGATGGGCGAGTATCTGGCGCTGACGGGCCACCGGCTTGATGGTGCCGAATGCCTCGCACTCGGCCTTGCGACCCACTACCTCCCGGCCGAGGCGCTGGAGTCGGCCAAGGCGCAGATCGCCACCGCGCCGGATAAGGTGCTGGCGATCCTCGGCGACCTTTCGATCGAGCCGCCGATCGCGACGATCCTCGCCCACTATGCAGATATCGACCGGCTGTTTGCCGGAGACAGCGTAGAAGACATCTTCGCTGCGCTCGAGGCCGAGGGCAGCGACTGGGCGATGGCCACTCTCGCCACGCTGCGCACCAAGTCGCCCCAGGCCTGCAAGGTTTCCCTCCGGATCGTTCGCGAGGGCCGCGAGATGCCCGATTTCGCGGCCGAGATGGCGCAGGAATATGCCGTCGCCACCCGCGTCTGCCGCTTGCCCGATTTCGCGGAGGGGGTGCGCGCGGTGATTGTCGACAAGGACAATGCGCCGCGCTGGTCGCCTGCCACGCCGGAAGCGGTGGACAGTGCCGCGATCGACGCCATCTTCGCGCCGTTGCCGCCTGAGTCGGCGTGGAAGCCCTGAACGGAGAAGAACATGTCCGCCTATGAAACCCTCCTCGTCGAGCAGAGCGGCGCCGTCACGCTCGTCACGCTCAACCGGCCCAAGGCGCTCAACGCGTTGAACAGCCAGGTGCTGAGCGAATTGCTGGACGTCATGCGCGCCTTCGATGCCGATCCCTCCCAGGGCTGCGCGGTGCTGACCGGCAGCGAAAAGGCGTTCGCCGCCGGTGCCGACATCAAGGAAATGCAGGCGCAGGGCTTTGCCGACATGTACGGCCACGACTTCTTCGCCGGCTGGGACGCCTTCACCCGCACCCGCAAGCCGATCATCGCGGCCGTATCGGGCTATGCGCTGGGCGGCGGCTGCGAAGTGGCGATGATGTGCGACTTCATCCTCGCGGCGGACACGGCCAAGTTCGGCCAGCCCGAGATCAAGCTGGGCGTCTCGCCCGGCATGGGCGGCTCGCAGCGGCTCACCCGTGCCGTGGGCAAGGCCAAGGCGATGGAGATGTGCCTCACCGGCCGGATGATGGACGCTGCCGAGGCCGAGCGCGCCGGGCTGGTCAGCCGCATCCTGCCCGCTGCCGAACTGGTCGAGGAAGCGGTGCAGACCGCTGCGGCCATCGCCGCGATGCCGCCGCTGGCGGTGAAGGCGAACAAGGAAATGGTCAACGCCGCCTTCGAGACGAGCTTGGCCCAGGGCGTGCAATTCGAGCGCCGCCTGTTCCACGCGCTGTTCGGCACCGAGGACCAGAAGGAAGGCATGGCGGCCTTCGTCGAGAAGCGTCCCGGGAATTGGATAGGACGTTGATTACTCCCCTCCCGCTTGCGGGAGGGGGCTGGGGGGTGGGCCCCCGGCATCTGCGACACCATCGCTTGTGGATGGGAGGGCCCACCCCCGACCCCTCCGGCAAGCGGGAGGGGAGCTAAGACATGGCACGCGTAGCATTTATCGGCCTCGGGAATATGGGCGGCGGGATGGCGGCGAACCTCGCCAAGGCCGGCCACGACGTCCGCGCCTTCGATTTGTCGGCGGAAGCACTGGAGCGCGCCAGGAAGGCGGGCTGCCTGCCCGCCGCCAGCGCGGCCGAGGCGATCGCCGGGGCCGAGGCGGTCGTCACCATGCTGCCCGCCGGCAGCCATGTGGAGACGCTCTACACCGAGACGCTGCTGGACGGCGCGGACGCCGGCGCGATCCTGATCGACTGCTCCACGATCGACGTCGCCACCGCCCGGCGGGTGGCCGAGGCCGCCACCCAGCGCGGGCTGCTCGCGGTCGATGCCCCGGTCTCGGGCGGGATCGCCGCGGCCAATGCCGGCACGCTTACCTTCATGGTCGGCGGCGCGGTGGCGGCGTTCGAACGCGCCGAACCCTTCCTGGAAGACATGGGCAAGGCAGTGATTCATGCCGGCGCCAGCGGTGCGGGGCAGGCGGCGAAGATCTGCAACAACATGATCCTCGGCGCGACCATGGTCGCCACCTGCGAAGCCTTTGCGCTCGCGGAAAAGCTCGGCCTCGACCAGCAGCGCTTCTTCGACATCGCCTCGGTCTCTTCGGGCCAGAGCTGGTCGATGACGAGCTATTGCCCGGTGCCCGGCGTCGGCCCGGAGACGCCGGCCGATCGCGACTATCAGGGCGGGTTCGCCGCTGCGCTGATGCTCAAGGACCTGCGTCTCGCGATGGAAGCGGCCACCGCCGTCGGCGCGAAGGTGCCGATGGGCGAGCGGGCGCGGGCGCTCTACGAAGCCTTCGCGGCCGATGGGCAGGGCGGGCTCGACTTCTCCGCGATCATCAAGGCGCTCTGATCCAGGGCCAAGAAAAAAGTTAATCCGCTTTGAACCCATTGTTCCGGCACGGCCACTGACGGAGCGCGACAGGCTTTCGGCTACAGGCCCCCTTGTGCCGGGACCTGTCGTGCGTGTCCGGCCCGGCGGCTCCCCTGTGCGCCGGGTCGGGCCATCAAGGGAGAACCAAAGCAATGCGTATTCTGTTGGGCGCGACCGCGCTCGCTTCGCTCGTCATCGCCGCCCCGGCACTGGCGCAGAGCCGGACCGTCACCGATGCGACCGGCGATTTCCTCTCCGGCTATACCGGGCCGAAGCTTGCCGATCTGGATGTCACCAGCTTCTCGGTCAGCTATGATTCCGCCGCCAAGATGTTCACGCTCGGCACCACTTTCGCCGGGGGCATCACCCCGGGCACGCCCGGTTTCTACGTCTACGGCGTCAACACCGGCAAGGGCGCGATCCGTCCGTTCGGCGGCATCGGCCAGGGCAATGTCATCTTCGACCAGGCGATCATCGTCCAGAAGGACGGCACGGGGTCGATCGGCGGCACGGCGCTCGATTCGAACTGGGTCGCCATCGCCGGCAACATCCTCACCGTGAAGGTGCCGCTGTCGCTGCTGCCGAGCACCGGCTTCTCGCCGACCCACTATGGTTTCAACCTTTGGCCGCGCACCGGCTTCGGCGGCAATGCCCAGATCAGCGACTTCGCGCCGGAAAATGCGACGCTTGCCGCTGCCGTGCCGGAGCCGGCAAGCTGGGCGATGCTGATGCTCGGCGCGGGCGCGGCGGGCGGCATGCTCCGCTATCGCCGCCGTCGCGCAGTTACCCCGGCCGTCGCCTGATGCAGGCCCGGCCGGGAACGGAAAAACCGCCCGGCCGGAAAATTTTCACCTCGGGTCGCACCGGTTGAACCTTCGCTTCCATCCTTGTCTCTAAGGTGGGAGCGAAGGGATCGGCGTGGCGCAACGCGAACATCAGGATGGGCGACCGGCCCGGGACCGTGACGACGAGGAAATGGGCCTCGTCGCGGCCGTTCGCGCGCGTGACCTCCGTGCTTTCGAGCAGCTTTATCGCCGCTACCAGCCCCGGTTGGCCCGCTTCGTGGGTACGCTGGTGCGATCGCCTGCGCTGGTCGAGGAAGTCGTGAACGACACGCTGATGGTGCTGTGGCAAAAGGCCGGCGACTTCACCGGTGCCAGTCGACTGTCCACTTGGTTGTTCGCCATCGCCTATCGCAAGGCGATCCGGGCCCGCAATCGGGAGCCGGTGGCGAGCGAGGACGCGGCGGTATTGGAAGCCTTGCCGCACGACAGCCGGGCGGATGCCCCGCTGGCCCAGCATCGGACGCGCGAAGGGCTGCAGCGGGCGATGCAGACCTTGTCCGCCGACCATCGGGCGGTGGTGGACCTCACCTATTTTCACGAGATCGGCTATCGGGAGATCGCCGAGATTCTGGGGTGTCCGGTGGACACGGTGAAGACGCGGATGTTCCATGCCCGCCGCCAGTTGCGGCGAGCCATGGCGGGCGAATTGGCGGACTGGATCTAGACGATGGGCGAACTTCTACATCTGCGTGGCGATCCGCACGAGGCGACGATGCTGCTGCTGCCCTGGTATGTGACCGGGGAGATCGAGCTGGGCGACCGTCTGCTCGTGGACGCCCACCTGGCCGTCTGCGAGGAATGCAGCATGGAACTCGCCGCCGAACGACGGCTGCGCGATGCGGTCGCCGATCTGCCGCCGCCGCATGCGGGCGGATGGGATCGCATGGCTGAAGATCTGTCGCGTGCCGATCGCACGCCGCGCTTGCCGCGCCGTTTTTCGCGCCGGGTCGGGTGGATCATCGCCGCCCAGGCCGCGGTCGTCGTGCTGGGCCTCGGCGTCATACTGCAGCTGCAGCAGCAGGCGACGACGTCCGTGTCGTCCGCGCCCTACCATGCACTCGGATCCCCGCCGCCCAGCCAGTCCGGCAATATCCTGGTGATGTTCGCCCCCGAAACGCGCGAACCTGCGCTGCGCAAGGCGATCGAATCCTCTGGCGCACGGCTGGTCGACGGACCGACTGCTGCCGGCGCTTATCTGCTCGCCATCGCGCCGGAGCAGCGCGAAGCCGCGCTTGCCCGGTTGCGGGCGGCGGCGGGTGTGACGATGGCGCAACCCGTCGACGCCGCGCCATGACGTGGTGGCGTGCCGCGTTGCTGGGGGCCATGACGGTGCTGATGGCGTCGCCGCCGCGCGTCGCCGCGGCCGACGTCCAGCCGCCGCGCATCCTGGTGATGCTGCGATTGGCGCCGGCGCACTTCCGTGCCGGCAGCGGCTATGGCGGCGGCTATGGCGAGGATCAGTCGGCGGCCGGGCGGCGGCGTATCGCTGCGGCGGTCGCGCGTCGGAACGGACTGCGTCTCGCCGGCAACTGGCCGATGCCGATGATCGGGATCGACTGTTTCATCATGGAAGTTCCCAGGGGCCAATCTCCCGCCGCCCTGGCCGCGCAAGTCGCCCGCGATGCCGCGGTCGAATGGTCGGAACCGATCGAGACGTTCCAGGCGGAGGGCGATCCCCTGCCGAACGATCCGCTCTATCCCGCGCAGCCGGTGGCGCGCGCCTGGCACCTGGCGGTGCTGCATCGGACCGCGACGGGACGGGGCGAGCGGATCGCCGTGATCGACAGCCAGGTCGATCTTCGCCATCCCGATCTTGCCGGACAGGTTGCCGTGGACCGGAATTTCGTGGAGGGCGCATCCGTCACGGCCGAGCGGCATGGCACCGGCATCGCCGGGGTGATCGTGGCGCGGGCGGGCAATGGCATGGGCATTGTCGGTATCGCGCCCGCCGCGCGGCTGCTGGCGCTGCGGGCTTGCCGCGAACAGGGCGAAGGGGCCGGTGCGGCGACGTTGTGCGACAGCCTGAGCCTCGCCCGCGCGCTCAGCTTCGCGGTGGAGCAGCGTGCCGATGTGATCAATCTCAGCTTGAGCGGCCCGCCGAGCCGTCTGCTCGAATCGCTGCTGCGGATCGGCGTGGCGCGGGGTGCGACGGTGGTTGCCGCCTATGATCCGCGGCTGCCGGGCGGTGGCTTCCCCGCCACGGTGCCGGGCGTCATCGCCGTCGCCGAATCCACGGTGGGGCAGGCGGGCGGGCCCTATGTCGCGCCCGGTCGTGATATCCCCACTACCCAGCCCGGGGGGCGCTGGTATCTGGCAAGCGGTTCTTCCTATGCTGCGGCGGAGGTCAGCGGGCTGGTCGCATTGGTACGGCAGCGCGAAGCGAAGTCCGGCAGGCGTGTTCCGCTGGTTTCTGCTAGGCCGGGGGGCGGAGAGGTCGATGCCTGTGCGAGCGTGGTGGGGAAGGCGAGATGCCAGGCGGCTGGCCGCCCCTGATGCGCTGCTCGTCTGTGCCGCGTGCCTGCTCGCGCCCGGCGCGGCGGCGCAATGGAGCGGGCAGCTGACGGTCACCAACGACGCGCGCTGGCGCGGGCGCAGCATCAGCGAAGGGCGTCCGGCCACCACCGCCTCCCTCGGCTATGACGACCGGTCCGGGCTCTACGGCGATGTCAGCGCGACGGCCGCCGCTTTGCCGACCGGCATGGCGCTGCTCTCGGCAGGTGTAGATCTCGGTTATGCCCTGCGCCTGTCGGGCGAGCGGGTGCTCGATCTGGGCGTGACCCGCCGCGAGTTTCGGTCCTCCGCCACCGTCTGGGGCGGATCCGGCTATACCGAGCTCTACGCCGGACTCTCCGGCCGTAGCCTTTCGGCGCGGCTGCATCTTTCGCCCGACTATCTGCGGCCCGGCACGACGACGCTATACGCCACGCTGGACGGCGTCGCCCGGCCGCTGCCCGCCTGGCGGCTGCTCGCCCATGGTGGGATGATGCGCTTCCTCGGCGCGCCCGGCCCTTATAGCAGCGACCGCGGACAGTTCGACTACAGCCTCGGGGTGGCGCGCCGCCTCGGCCGCCTTGATGCGCAGCTGTTATGGACCGGCGGCCTGCCGGGCAAGGATTTCTACCGCGGCCGGGAGCGCTCTCGCCAGGCCCTCACCTTGGCGGTCTCGGTCGGGTTCTGAGGCGTCCTGCTCCGGCCGCTCAGCCTGCCGGGCCGGTGCTGCCGCGCAACGCCAGTGTATAGGGTAGCCGGCGTGTCGTCGTCGATTTCCGCGATTCGCAGGCCGTTGGCCGGGTGAGCAGGTCGACGGCGGCGGTCGCCATATCGATATGGGGCTGGCACACGGTGCTGAGCGGCGGCCAAGCCATGCGGGCGATGGCGGCATCGTCGAACCCGGCGATCGAGAGCTGATCTGGGACAGCGATTCCGTTGCGCATTGCCGCGACCAGCACGCCAAGCGCCATCTCGTCGTTCGCCGCAAAGACTGCGCTCGGCCGATCCGCCCCGGTAAGCAGCTTTTCGCCGGCGGCCAGGCCCGAGCGGAAGGTAAAGTCGCCCTGCAGCGTGCGTCGTTCGGGGACGTGCAGTCCGGCAGCGATCATCGCGGCCCGGAACCCTTCGAGCCGCCGGGCCGCGGCATGATGCTCGGGATTGCCCTGGATGAAGCCGATGTCGCGGTGGCCGAGCGCGATCAGCACCTCCGTCAGCTCCCGTGCGGCACCGACCTCGTCCATCTCCACCGCGGCGGTTCTGTCAGGGAAGTCGCCGGGCGAGATCCGGACGACGGGCACGTCGATGCGCGCGAACAGCTCGAGAAGCTCGGGCCAGTCGCACAGCGGCGGCGTGAGGATCGCGCCCCCCAGCCGCATGGACCGCAACGATGCCTCGCACTGCGTCAGCCAGCCGGGCCGGTCGCGGGTGACTTGCTCGACGACGAGATGATAGCCGAGCGCGCGACACCGCGCGAGCGCGCCCCGCTGCAGGTCGGCTGCATAGGCCGAGGCGGGGTCGTCGAAATACAGCCCGAGCAGGAACGAGCGGGAGCTGGAAAGCTCCCGGGCGAAGGCATTGGGACGGTAGCCCAGCTCGTCCACGACGCGCTGCACCGCCTCGCGAAGCTCCGGCCGGACATAGGCTTCGCCGTTGATCACACGCGATACCGTTTTCGGCGATACGCCCGCGCGTTGCGCGACGTCCTTGAGCGTTAGGGGCTTCATGGTAGCGCAGTCCTATCGTTTCGCTGCCGGTAACGCTACCAGTCCTGCGAACGCGGCAATACCGAGATAGCACAGCAGCGGCAGCACCAGCGCGGCTGCCAGACCGACGCGGTCTGCCAGCGCGCCGGTCGCGAGCGGTACCGCGGCGCCGCCGACCACCGCCATGCACAGCATCATCGATGCATAGGGCGCAAGGCCGCGATCTTCCGGAAGTGCCAGTGCAAAGACGGTGGGGTACATGATCGCGTTGCAAAGCCCGACGGCGATCAGGGCAGCGGCACCGGCGACGCCGTGCGTGTGCATCGCGCCTGCGACGAGCAACACCGCTCCCGACGCCATGATGGCGAGCAGCCGTGCCGGCGCAATCCGGGCGAGACCCACCGCGCCTGCGAACCGGCCCAGCATGGCCCCGCCCCAGTACAGGCTGACCAGGCGCCCCGCGGTGGCGGGATCCGTGCCCAGGATATCGGGCCGAGCGAGATAATTGGCGAGCAGACTGCCGATCGTTACTTCCGCTCCGACATAGCCGAACATGGCGAGACCGCCCCAGGCGAGGCGGCGTTCCCGCAATACGCGACCGAAATCGGCGAGCGGCAGCCGCCGTGGCGCCGGATGCGCCGCAAGCAGGCCGCGTGCGCGCCAGAAGACCAGACCCAGCATCGCGAGCGCGACCGCGCAGGCGAGGAAGGGGAGCCCCATGCTCCATCGTCCGAGCGGGTTTGCCTGCAGCAGGAAACTCGCGCCGATCAGCGGCGCGAGGACCGTGCCGACCGAATTGAACCCCTGCAGCAGGGTGAGTCGCGCCGCGCCGCGTCCATCGGCCGCAACCAAGGGCTGCACGACATTGGCCGCGATCTGAAGGAAGGTGATGCCGGTAGAGAGCCCGAGCAGCGCCAGCAGCAACAGCGGGAAGCTGCCGATCGTCGCGGCGATGCACAAGCCGAGGCAGGCGATGGTCATCACGCCGAGCCCGGCAGCGATCGCGCGCATATAGCCGGTACGGACCAGAAGCGCGGTGATGGGCAGCGCGAACACCAAGTAGCTCGAATGGAACGCGAACTGAACCAGCGCGCCGCGGGTATAGTCGAGACGGTCGATCAGCGTGAGGCGGGGCACGAGGAGACCCACCAAGGCAGTGACGAACCCGCCCATGAAAAAGATGCCGATGGAGCGGCGGAACAACCGGCCGACCATGTCTGCCGAGGCGGTTTCCTGAGATTGCGCGTGCACGGCGGAAGCTTAGCGCGCGCAGGAACCAAGGCAATGCCATTGCGGCTTTGTGCTTGACATCGATGTCAGATTCTCCCAGACATCGCTGTCAGAACGGAACCCGCCTTGATGCGGGCCATATAGGGGGAGAGGACATGTCGGGCATTGCTGCCGTTCGTTGCGCTGTCGCGCCGACGTCTTTCCCTTTTGATCCTTGTTTTTCGGTTCCGGCCCCCTCCTCAAGGGCGGATCACCTGCGGCCGTCGTCGTCCCGAATCACGGCGGCGGCCGCATTTTTAGTCTATGGCGTCGGTATTGCGTCCGCACGCACTGCCACGCCCCTGCAGGATGTCTCGCGCCGATGATCGCAATCCGTGCCTTTGCTCTCGTCCTCTTGACGGTGAGCGCCCCGGGCGCGTTGCTGGCGCAAGATGCAGTGCCGGGTGCCGTGCAGTCCTGGCGGGATACGACGCGCTCGCCAGACATACGGGCGGATGCGCTGGTGCGGGCGATGACCCATGCTGAGAAGCTGCAGCTCATTCACGGTTTTTTCCCGCCCCGCGTCAATCCGGCACCGACCGACATGATTCCTTCGGCCGGCTACGTTCCCGGCATTCCGCGCCTGGGCATTCCCACGCTGCGCGAAAGCGACGCCAGTCTCGGCGTTGCCAACCAGGTCGAGCAGCGCAAGGGTGATGTCGCCACGGCGCTGCCGTCTGGGCTCGCCACCGCCGCCACCTTCGACGTCGCGATGGCCCGAGCCGGCGGAGCAATGATCGGGGCGGAAGCGCGTGCGAAAACCTTCAACGTCCTGCTCGCGGGCGGCGTGAATCTCACCCGGGATGCGTGGAACGGCCGCAACTTCGAGTATCTGGGCGAGGATCCGCTGCTCGCCGGCTATATGGCGGGAGCGGCGATCGAGGGCGTTCAGTCGAACCATATCGTCTCGACCGTCAAGCACTTCATCCTGAATAGTCAGGAGACGGGCCGCACGGTCCTGAACGCGCGGATCGACGAAGCGGCGCTGCGCGAAAGCGACCTGCTCGCCTTCGAATTGGCGATCCGGACCGGCAAGCCCGGGTCGGTGATGTGCGCCTATAACCGCATCGAGGGCGACTATGCGTGCGAAAGCCACCATATGCTCACCGATGTGTTGCGCGGCGACTGGCGCTATGCCGGCTGGGTGATGAGCGACTGGGGTGCCGTGCATTCGACCGTCAAGGCGGCCGTTTCCGGGCTCGATCAGGAATCCGGCCAGGAGCTGGACCACGCCATCTATTTCGCGCCGGACAAGATCGATGCCGCCATCCAGGCGGGCCAGATCAGCGAGGCGAGGCTGGACGAGATGGTCCGGCGCATTCTCACCGGCGTGATCGCCAGCGGTCTCTACGATCATCCGTCACCGGCTGTCGCGCAGCCGATCGACTATGCCGCGCACGCGGCGGTTGCCCAGCGCGTCGCCGAGGCCGGGATGGTATTGCTGCGCAACCAGGGCAATCTGTTGCCGCTCGCCAGGACGGCGAAGAAGATCGTGCTGATCGGCGGCCATGCCGATGTCGGCGTATTGTCGGGCGGAGGATCGAGCCAGGTGCGCTCGGTCGGCGGCGCGCCCGTCGAAATTCCGTTGACCAGCGGTGCGGCGGCTTCCTTTGCGCGCGTGACCTGGCATGCCTCGTCGCCGCTCCGTGCGATCCGCGCCAAGGTGCCGCAAGCGCAGATAACCTATGTCGACGGTCGCGATCCGGCTGCCGCCGCGGCCGCGGCCCGCAACGCGGATATCGCCATCGTGTTCGCCACCCAATGGGCCACCGAGGCGCAGGATCTGGAATCGCTGGCGTTGCCGGATCAGCAGGATGCGCTGATCGCCGCGGTCGCCAAGGCCAGTGGCAGGACGGTGGTCGTCCTTGAAACCGGTGGTCCGGTATTGATGCCCTGGCTGGAGCAGGTGCCCGCCGTGCTGCAGGCCTGGTATCCCGGTCAGCGCGGTGGCGAGGCAATCGCTGCCATCCTGTTCGGGGAGGTCAACCCGTCCGGTCGCCTGCCGATCAGCTTCCCGACAAGCGCCGACCAGTTGCCGCGCCCCAAGCCGGTGGTGCCGGCCGGGCTCAATTCCAATGCGGCGAGCGACGCGGGCGCCGGGGACGGGAGCGCGCTGCCGAGTTGGGACGTCACCTATCAGGAAGGCGCGAATGTCGGCTATCGCTGGTATGCGGCGCAAGGCACCCGGCCACGGTTCCCGTTCGGATTTGGCCTGAGCTACACCCGCTTCGGCTTCGGCGCGGCCCGATTCACCGGGGGCGCGGCGCCGGCGGTGACCTTCACCGTCCGCAACCAGGGGCGCCGCGCCGGTGCGGTGGTGCCGCAGCTCTACGTGACGGGGCCGGAGGGCGGCGCACCGCGCTTGGCCGCTTGGAAGCGCCAATGGCTGAAGCCAGGCGAAGCCGCGCAAGTAACGCTTGCGGCGGACGCACACGCCCTTGCCCGGTGGAAAGCGGGCAAGTGGTCGATCGCACCGGGGCGCTATCGACTTGCTGTCGGACAGGATTCCGCTTCCGCGACCATCGCGCAGGAAGTAGAGGTCGCGTCGATGGTGATTCGTCAATGAAAACAAAATGAAAGGGGTGAATTTGAAGAAGAGCGAAACAACGCTGTAGCCGGGCTTCGCCGGCATTCAGCGGATAATAGTGGCCTAACGGCCGGTTCAGGAGGGGAAGAAACCCATGCGAATGATTCAAGCGCCGCGCCTGCGCGCGGTATCCATGCTCGCCGTTGCGACGGCGCTCGCCATGCCCGGCATCGCCGCGGCGCAGACCAGCGGCGCGACCGACTCGCCCGCAGCCGACACCAGCGCCCCACAGGAGGGCGCCGACATCGTCGTTACCGGCATTCGCGCATCGCTGGAGCGCTCGATCGCGATCAAGCGTGACTCGACGGGCATCGTCGACGCGATCTCGGCCGAAGACATCGGCAAGTTCGCCAACACCAACCTGGCGGAATCGCTGCAGCGCATCACCGGCGTGTCGATCGACCGCGTCAACGGCGAAGGCTCGACCGTGACGGTCCGCGGCTTCGGCGCGCAGTACAATCTGGTGACGCTCAACGGGCGCCAGCTCGCGGCGTCGAACATCGTCGCGGTGGGCGGCGACCAGGGCGGTGACGGCGCGGGCGGCTTCGGCCGTTCGTTCGACTTCGCCAACCTCGCCTCGGAGGGCGTGAAGACGCTGGAGGTCTACAAGACCGGCCGCGCCGCGATTCCCTCGGGCGGCATCGGCGCCACCATCAACATCGTCGGCGTGCGTCCGCTCGATCGCCCGGCCGGCTTCTCCGGTTCGATCGGGGCCAAGGCCAGCTACGACACCTCGGCCGACGATTGCATCAGCTGCGGCAGCCATGTGACGCCGGAATTCTCGGGCGTGGCGAGCTGGAGCGATCAGGAACAGCGCTTCGGTGTCACCCTGTTCGGCAGCTATCAGAAGCGCAATTTCAGCTTCCCGAGCCAGGCGAACAACTATTGGAACATGCCGCGCCTGTCGGACTTCCTGGATCCGTCGAAGGGCTATGTCACCGCGGGCACCAAGATCAACAACCGTCCCACCGATCCGAACACGCTGGTCGCCGTGCCCGACGACTATCGCCACCACTTCTCGGAAGCGAGCCGTGAGCGCATCAACGGCCAGGCGGTGGTCCAGTATCGTCCGTCGGACAGCATGACCTTCACGGTCGACGGTCTGTTCGCCCAGCTGCGCTCGTCCGAGCGCCGCTCGTCCCAGTCCAACTGGTTCTCCAAGCCGTTCGATGAAGTCACCTTCGACGATTCGAGCAACGGCATCGCGACCACCAAATATCTCCACGAGACCCTGCCGGGCGTGAAGGACGAAGGCTTCGAGCAGGCCTATCGCGCGCAGAAGAACCGGCTGTGGGACATCGGCGGCAACCTGAAATGGGAGCTGGCCGACAATTTCACCGTCAATATCGACGGCCATTTCGGCAAGGCGGAGAGCCTGCCCGACAATCCCAATGGCCAGACCTCGACCACGGTGGCGTTCAACGGCAATATCGTGACGTCGCATGGCTTGAACTGGGATAATGACGGCTTCCCGACCCAGACGCTGACGATCAACGACTGTTTCTCGAACACGACGCCCACCGGGACTCCGTTCAAGAACGGCAACTGCAACGGCGTGTTCGATGCGGGTGATCTGTCGGCGGCCGTGCAGCGCCAGTTCGCCTCGACCCAGTCGCAGAAGATCAAGGAAGGCCGCATCGACGCGGGCTGGGATCTGGGCGGCGGCAGCCGTTTCGATTTCGGCGGCGACTATCGCAGCACCGACACCCGCCAGACCCAGTACAACACGCGTCAGGTGCTGGGCGACTGGAACAACGCCCTGCCGCCGGACGTCGCCGCGTTCGCGCCCGGCACCGTCCAGCAATATTGCCTGGTCTGTCAGTTCCACCACAACAACGCGACCGCCGATGCAGCGGGCAAGGTCGCCTGGCGTGCCGAGGACCCGACCAAGCTCTACAACGCGCTGTACAATCATTATGTCGGCATCACCAATGATGGCATCAACCATCAGAACATCATCGACGCCAACAACGACAATCGCGTGAAGGAAGACATCTGGGCAGCCTATGGCCAGCTGACCTGGAAGGGCGAGTTGGGCGGCCGCAATGCCACCCTCGTCGCCGGCATCCGCTACGAGCACACCAAGGTGAAGGCGACGTCGTACCAGACGATCCCGCTGGCGGTCGTGTGGGAAGCCGACAACGACTTCTCCGTGCTCAACTCGGTGAACCAGCAGGCGGTAACCGGCCGCGGCAGCTACGATAATCTGCTGCCGCAGATCGACTTCCAGATCGAGGCGGCGAAGAACCTGATCGGTCGCGTTTCGTACAGCAAGACGATCTCGCGCGCGCCGTTCGGCAACCTGTTCGCGTCCACGGGTGCGGGTGCGCTCAACAACCCGACCTCGCTCGGCGGCGTCGCCACCGGCAACCAGAACAATCCGGCACTCAAGCCGCTCGACTCGGATAACTTCGACATCTCGCTCGAATGGTATCCGCGCCGTGACGTCTATCTGTCGGTCGGCTTCTTCGACAAGCGGGTGCATAACTTCATCGGCAACACGGTGGTGCAGCGGAACCTGTTTGGCCTGCGCGACCCAACCGCTGGCCCGATCGCCCAGGCCGGTCGCAACATCGTTACCGGGCTCGGTGGCGACATCAGCAACGTTAACCTGTTCACCAGTGCTGCGGTCGTGCAAAAGTACAACGGCAATGTCGCGCAGGCGACGGCGGAGCTGGCGAGCCACTATGTTCCGACGACGCGCACGTTTGACTCCGCCTATGTCAGCAACACGCTTGCCGCGCTCAATGTGAATCCGACCGCGGCGGATCCGCTGCTGAACTTCTCGGTCAACACGCCGATCAACAACAAGGACGCGGAGATCTACGGCGTCGAGCTCGCCGGTCAGTACTTCCTCGGAAACACCGGTTTCGGTCTCGCCGCGAGCTACACGTTGGTACGCGGCAATATCGGCTTCGACATCACCGCCGATCCGACGGCCAACCAGTTCGCGCTGGTCGGCCTGAGCGATACCGCCAACGCCACGCTGATCTATGACAAGCACGGCATCTCGGCGCGCCTTTCGTACAACTGGCGCGGCAAGTTCCTGAGCGACGTCAACCGCGGCGCGGCGCATAACCCGGTGTTCAACGATCCGTACGGCCAGGTCGATCTCAGCATCAACTATGACCTGACCAAGAATATCGCGCTCAGTTTCGAAGGCATCAACCTCCTCGAGGAAGGCGTTCGCAGCTACAGCCGCGATTACATCAACACCTGGTACGAGTCCGAGGGCTCGGCCCGGTATCTGGTCGGCGCGCGCTTCCGCTTCTGAAGCCCGCCTGTACACAAGGGAAAGGCCGCTCGCTTCGGGCGGCCTTTCTCGTTTAAGGTCCGCACATCATGCCCCGCGCCGTGCTCAACAATATCGACCATGCCGATCTGCGGATCCGGCTGAACCGTGGCGCCGCGTTCGGCGATGCGGTGAACCAGATGACGGTGTTCCCCACCGAATTCGAAGCGCTCCAGCGCGAATACGTCCTGCTCTTCCGCCGCGACGACGATGGCAGCTGGCGCTCGACGGTGCTGCTCGGGCTCGATGCCGACGAAAATCTCTACCTCGACGGCGATCGCTGGGATGCCGATCAGCTACCCGCGCTGATGGAGATCGGCCCCTTCTCGATCGGCCTGCCCCGGCCCGGCGAATCCGGCGAGCCGATGATCCACATCGACACGGATCATCCCCGCGTCACGACCGGCGAAGGTGCCCCGCTCTTCCTCGAACAGGGCGGCAATGCACCCTATCTCGATCGTGTCGCGGGCGTCCTGCAGGCAATCTATGTCGGTGACCAGCTCTCGCAGCCGATGTTCGCCGCGTTCGAGGCCGCCGGGCTGCTCGAGCCCGTCACCTTCGATATCGAGCTTACCAGCGGGCGGCGGTACAAGATTCCCGATTGCTGGGTGATCGAGTCCAGCCGCTTCGCCGCGCTGGGCGCAGCCGCGCTGGCAGCACTGCATGCGCAGGATTTCCTGCGCTGCGCGGTTTGGCAACTTTCCTCGCTGGGCAACCTGCCGCGACTGATCGCGCGCAAGGAACGCCGCGAGGTCTGAAGGCAGGGCAGGACAGAGTTCACAGGGGAGAGGGCAATGGACGTACAGAAGTTTCGGGTGGTGATCGCCGGCGGTGGTACGGCGGGCTGGGTGGCCGCGGCGGCGCTGGTGCGCCATCTGGGGCCGAGCCTCGACATCACACTGGTCGAATCCGATGCGATCGGGACGGTTGGGGTAGGTGAGTCCACCATTCCCACGGCCTGGACCTTCCACAAGCTGCTCGGCATCAACGAGCAGGTCTTCCTCCGCGAGACGAATGCCACGTTCAAGCTCGGCATCTCGTTCGAGAACTGGCGGCGCGAGGGCGATCGCTATTTCCACCCGTTCGGCTCGATCGGCCGGGGGCTTCCGCTGTGCGACTTCCAGCATTTCTGGCTGGAGGCGCGGCGGCGAGGGTTCGGCGGCGCGCTGGGCGACTATTCGCTAGAGACGCAAGCCGCGCTGGCGCAGAAGTTCGCCACCGGCGATCCGATGCCGCTCGCCTACGCCTATCATCTCGACGCCACCGCCTATGCCGCCTTTCTTCGCAGCCTGGCCGAGCCTGCCGGGGTGCGGCGCGTCGAGGGCCGCATCACCGAGGTGGAGCAGGCCGATAATGGTGACATCGCCGCGCTGGTGCTGGAAGGTGGCCTGCGGATCGAGGGTGACCTCTTCATCGACTGCACCGGTTTCCGCGCGCTGCTGATCGAGGAGACGCTGAAGACCGGCTTCGATGATTGGAGCCACTGGTTGCCGACCAACCGGGCATTTGCCGTCCAGTCCGAGACGACCGAAGCACCCGTACCCTACACCCGCGCGATCGCGCATGGCGCGGGCTGGCGCTGGCGGATTCCGCTCCAGCATCGGATGGGCAACGGCTTTGTCTATGCCAGCGACCATTTGTCCGATGACGAAGCGCGCGAGCAGCTGCTGGCGGCCGTTCCCGGCCGGGCATTGTTCGATCCGCGCCTGATCCGCTTCACCACCGGCATGCGCAAGAAGGCCTGGAGCCGCAACTGCGTGGCGCTGGGTCTGGCGAGCGGATTTATCGAGCCGCTCGAATCGACGAGCATCCATCTCGTGATGATCGCGGTCACGCGGCTGCTGCAGAATTTCCCCACCCGCCATGACATGGCGGCACTCGCCGCGCGCTTCAACGCCCAGTCTCGCGCGGAATCGGAGCATATTCGTGACTTCATCATCCTTCACTACAAGCTCAACGATAGGCCGGAGCCCTTCTGGCGGGAACATGCCGCCCGCGCGGTACCGGACAGCCTGTCGGCACGAATCGCGCTGTTCCGTGAGGGTGCGGTAGCCTATCAGGAAGGCACAGACCTGTTCCGCACCGACAGCTGGAACGCGGTACTGCTTGGGCAGGGCGTGACACCGCGGGACCACCACCCCATGCCCTCACAAATTCCGGACGCGGATCTCCAGCGGGCCTTTGCTGACCTTCGCGCGGGCATCGCGGCGCAGCTGGCACAACTGCCCGGCCATGCCGAGTTCATCTGCCGCTATGCCGCAGCGAAGGTGCCTGCCGCCGCGTGAGCGATCCCATATGGTGCATCTGTTCGGCGTTGCGCCGCGCAACTAGGGCCTCGCAAACCGATCAGCGGCGGCTGCCGAGGAGGGCGATCTCGGCGACCCGCAGGCTGATCTCGTCAGCATTGGCGATACCGGACTTGCCCCAAGCAAAGGCAGAGCGGTCGCCGCCCAGATCCGCGCGCACGCGTTCCGCCACCCGTTCTAGCTCGACCGCGGTGGGCGGCCGACCTTCGGCGATGCAGGCGATCACTTCGGGCGCGATCGTGATTGGCATTGCAAACATCCTTACCCCTCCCGGTACTGCCGGAAGCTGGGGACGAACGAGAGCGAAAAAAGGTCCATAGCGGAGCGCTTGCGACGAACTGCGCGGTCGCTAGGATCGCTGTCGATGTCCGCTCCCGCGCTTCGTATCGCCGGCCTGCACAAGGCATTTGGCAAGCCCGTCATTGCCGGCCTCGACCTCATCGTCGGCGCGGGTCAGCTCTACGCCCTGCTCGGGCCGAACGGCGCCGGCAAAACCACGACCTTGCGCATGGCGGTCGGGCTCACGGAACCCGATGCCGGTAGTATCGAGATTTTCGGAATCGACGCGCGGACCGATCCGCAGGCGGCCAAGGCGATCACCGCCTGGCTGCCGGACGAGCCGATGCTCTACGACAAGTTGACGCCTGCAGAGTATCTGGGCTTCGTCGCGGGCCTGTGGCGGATCGGCCCTGATGCCGCGGCACCCGAGGCTGAGCGACTGCTGCGCTGGTTGGAGCTTTGGGACGTGCGAGACACCCGATGCGAGGGTTTTTCGCGCGGCATGAAGCAGAAGGTGGCGCTGGCCGGCGCATTGATTCACGATCCGCAGCTGCTGATCCTGGACGAACCGCTTACCGGCCTCGATGCGACGATGGCGCGATCGGTCAAGGATGCGCTGCGCTCGGCCGTGGACCAGGGCAAGACGGTTATCGTCACCACCCATATCCTTGAGGTCGCCGAGCGTCTTGCCGATCGTATCGGCATTATCGCCGGGGGAAGGCTGCTCGCCGAGGGCTCACTTGAGGATCTGCGCGCACTGGCCGGGCCGGACGACATGACGCTGGAAGATGCCTTTATCCGTCTGACGAGCCGGTTGTGATCGGTTGGGCGATGCGGCGGCTCTCGCCGGGCAGCCTGCCTTGGCTGACGCTGCATGAACTTCGCGGCAGCCTTCGTGCGGCGAGCCGCGGACGCGTCGGCTTGATCCTTGGTGCGCTGGTCCTGCTCGGTTATGCGGGGTTCGGCGTTTTCTTCGGGATATTGCTCGCGGATGTGCATTGGCGCGCCGGACCCTTGGCCTGGCTGACCGTTTTGATCGCCTCGGGCCTGCTCTTCACTTTCATGACAACTCAGGCGCTGCTGGCGAGCCAGCGGACCTTGTACGAGGCCGGCGACCTCGATCTGCTTTTCTCCGCCCCCCTCGATCCGCGCACGGTAGTCTCGGCGAAGTTGCTCGGCATCGCCGGGGGTGTTGTTCTCACATTTTCGCTCTTCCTGCTTCCTGTGCTGTTGCCGGTAGCGTTGCTTGGGCATCCCGAGCTTCTCGGCGCCGTGGCCCTCGTGGTTGCGCTCGCGCTCGCTGCAGCCTGCCTGGGACTCGGCGTGACCGTGCTGCTGGCGCGTGTCATCGGACCGCGAGCCGGTCGCACGGTGGGGCAGATCCTCGCCGCGTTGGCTGGGGCAGGCTTTTTTCTCACGACGCAGATTCTGAACCAGCGCGATGGCGCGCGAGAGTCCGGCGTCGAGTTTCTCATGCGCGCAGTGCGTGAGCGGGGCATCGGCAGCGGCCCGATCGGCAGCCTTCCCGGCCGCGCGGCATTCGGCGAGCCGCTCGCCATTCTGCTCCTGCTCGGGGGGGCGATGTCGTTGTTCACGCTCGCGGTCTGGGCGATGCAGCATGGCTTTCTTGCCGGATATCGTGCCGGAGGCATGCGCCCGACGCGAAACAAAGCGGCCCGGGGTGGCATTCGCCGCCATTTTCATACGCACCTGTTCGGTGCGATCTTCGCCAAGGAACTGCACCTGCTGCTTCGGGATCCCGCGCTGATCTTCCAGGTGCTTCTGCGAATCATCTATCTCGCGCCGATTCTGCTGCTTGCTTTCCGGGACCATCGCGGCCTGCCGATGGCCCCGACGCTCGCATTTACCAGTGTGGTGATCGCCGGGCAGCTCGTTGCGAGCCTGGCATGGCTCGCGGCGTCCGCCGAGGATGCGCCCGATCTGCTGAAGGTCGCCCCCGTTGACAGGGAAGAGCTGGACCTCGCGAAGTTGCTGGCGGCGATGGCGCTGGCGGCGCCCCTGGGGCTGCTGCTGCCAATCGCCATCGCCCTGGAAACGGTGCCTGGCGCGCTGGTCACCATATTGTTCACGGCGGGTGCAGGCGGCGCGGTAGGGTATCTTGAAGTCGCGCACGCGCAGCCGGCGCCGCGCTCGACCTTCCAGCGGCGGCAAAAGGGCGGCGGCATCGCGCGGAATCTTTTTGAGTTCCTGATCGCCGTGCTGCTGGGGCTGGCGGCGGGGGTAATAGTCTACTTCCTTTAATCCTATCTTGGGAGCCTATCGTCGGAGATGGATAATTCACGCCGTCGTTTTGCCGAATGGTTCATCGGTATTGATGCAGGTCCGCAATCAACGCTTCGTAATCATAACCAGAAAGCTTTGTAGAAACGTTCTCACGATCGGTGCGTACCAAAGCAGTGGAACGGAAAACAAGTTTCGTAGTATTATCCAGTTCAAATGCTCTCATATGCAAGAATGAATATTAATAGGGGAGGGGTTATGGTACGAGCTGCTTTAGCGCTGCCACTGTCTCGGCGAAATCGGATGGTAGCCGATCAGAAGATTGAGCGGTGATCGTGAAGTCCTCACGGTGAGCGCTCTTGTGCGAGCATGCGTGGTAGCGCTTGCGGGATTGCTGCTCGTTCTTGCTGCATTGTACATCGGTGCCTGGCGGGATGACTATCAACGTGCCGTAGCGGAGCAGTGGCAAAGCCATACCATTTCTACCGTCCGGCAAACGCGACTCCTGGCCTCCGCGATGGAGCGGGCTGAATCCGCGCAACGTGCGCTGCTGTTGACCGGGCAACGGGAGGATGCCGAGCAGTATCGCCTCGCCGTCCAGCGCGTGCCGCTGCTTATTGAAAGGCTGGCGGCACTAACCTCCGATAATGCCTCACAGCGGAGCAACATCCTCGTTCTGCGGCAGGCCGCCGAGGCGAAGTTGGCCATCATGGCAAAGCTGGTCGCGCTTGCCGAAAGGGGTCATCGAGACGAGGCCGTCATGTTGCTGCGGACGGGCGTCGGCCGGGACCGGATGACCGCGGTTCAAACGGTAATCGCGCGGATGGCCGGCGAAGAGGAGCGCCTGCTTTCCCAGCGTGCGGATATGGCCGAGCGAATGCATGCACGAGCGCAGCACATGCTGTGGGGGGCGTTGGGGCTGGGTGTGTTGCTGATCCTGGTGTCCGGGCTTCTGGCCGTGACCAGCGTGCGTACGGCCGCGCAGGCGGCAAGCGCCGTGGGGCTTCGCGAGCGCGGCCGACAACAGGAGCGGGTGGCCGCCCTCGGTCGCGAGGCTCTGTCCGCCACGGATTTTCAGCGGTTCGCCAAGAGCGCCATGGCCGCCTTGACGGAGAACCTGGGTGCGCACGCGGCGCTGCTTGTTCGCCAGGACGCTGGCCGCTCGGGCATGATCGCGGTCGGTCTGGACGACGCAGAGGCGGAGGATCTGTCACTGCAGCTCGCTGACCTGCCCCTGGCAAACGATTCCGTCCATATGGAGGATCGATCGGGCAAGCCTGTCCTGCTCGTCCCCATCGCCGGCGCCGAAGGGCGCTTCGGCGTGATTGCCCTACCGCATGGCAGCGGGAAGCCCTTCTCGCAGAACGACATGCCATTCGTGCTCGCCATCGGCAATCTCATTGCCGCGGCAGCGCAACGCGACGCGGACCGCCAGGCGCTTCTGGATTCGCTCCATCATGCGGACGCCGTCTACCAAGCCTATTTTGAGAATACCGCCGAGGCATTGTTCGTCGTGGGCGTGGATCCTGACGGCGAGTTTCGCATCTTGGGCGCCAATCCAGTCTATGAGGCTACGACCGGCCGCAGAATGCGTGAATTTGTGGGCCAACCCCTACAGGCATGGTTGCCACCGACTATCCTCAACGCTGTTCGCGCCAATCTTCAGCATTGCTGCGATACCGGGAGGCCCTATCGGCTGGAGGAAGCGCTTGTTGTCGATGGCGGGATGCGCATCTGGGACACGGTGTTGGTGCCGGTGTTCGATCGCCCGACCGAGGGCGCCGAAGGCCGCGTGTTCCGCATCGTCGGATCGGGGCGTGACATCACCGATCAACGGCTGGCGCAGGACCGGTTGCGCCATGCCCAGAAGATGGAAGCGTTGGGGCAGCTGACCGGGGGTGTCGCGCACGACGTCAACAATCTGCTCACCCCGATCGTCGGAGGGCTGGATCTGTTGCGAAGGCGCATATCGGATGACCGCGGCTTGCGGCTGATCGACGGTGCTTTGGCGTCAGCGCAGCGTGTGCAGATGCTGGTGCAGCGCATGCTGGGCTTCGCTCGTCGTCAGCATCTCCAGCCACAGCCAGTGGACGTCGGGAACTTGATCGACAGCATGCTTGAGCTGCTGTCTCGATCGGTAGGACCGCAGGTGCAGGTGCTGCGAGAGATTCCATCCGGTCTGCCCCCGGCCCTGGTAGACCCTAATCAGCTCGAACTTGCCTTGCTCAACCTCAGCGTGAACGCGCGCGATGCGATGCCGGAGGGCGGTACGCTGACGATCGATGTCGCACTGGTGCACGTCGACGCGGAGGCCGGCGGGGAGCTGGCTCCCGGGCAATATCTCCGCCTGAGCGTGACGGATACCGGGCTCGGCATGGATGCCGCGACGCTTGCGCGCGCGAGCGAACCCTTCTTCACCACCAAGGCCGTCGGCCATGGTACGGGGCTGGGCCTTTCCCTCGTCCACGGTCTTGCCGAACAGTCGGGTGGACGCTTTCTGCTCACAAGTACGCCGGGCGTCGGTACGCGTGCCGAACTGATGCTGCCGGCGACCGAAGCCCGTGCGTCGGCTGCCGTTCCGCAAGGCCCCGGCCAGAATGCCGAGATGCGTCCCGCCCGCATCCTGCTGGTCGACGACGAAGACCTTGTGCGATCGACCGCTGCGGAGTCGCTCCGCGAGCTCGGTCACCAGATCATCGAAGCCAATAGTGGCCCCGCCGCCTTGGAAACCATCCGTGGGTCCGCTGCGATCGACCTGCTCGTCACCGATCACATGATGCCGGGAATGACCGGCGAGCAGCTTGCCCTTAAGATGCGGGAGCATCAGCCGGATCTGCCGGTTCTGCTCGTGACCGGCTATGCCAATCTCGCCAGCTCCGAGACGAAGAATCTCACTATCCTGCTCAAGCCTTTCAGACCCGCGGAACTGGGGCGCAAGGTGGCCGAGCTGCTCGCATGACCTGACAGCCTTCAGGCGCCGGTTTGCAGCGCCAGCCTAGCTTCCTCGGTGACGGCGTAGACAGCGTGGCGCTGGGCACCACGATTGTGATGGTCGACCCGGAACCCCTGATAATGCCGCCGAACCAGACCGGCGCGTACCAGCTCCGACACCGCCCGGCTGACATTGGTGCGGCCGGACAGGCGGATGCGGTGCTGGACTTCGGCCTCGATCGCGCGCTCCGCTGCTTCCGGGTCCACGGGCAGTGCCCCCGCCTTTTCCAGATCCGCACGGGCGCGCGCCGCGAGACTCTTGCGCCGGGGATCGCGCCTAGCGACAGGCGTCAGTGCATCGCTCAGCCAATCCCGCACCGAAACGCGATGGCCGTTGCGCTCGATCCAGGGGCCTGCCCAGCCGGTGCGGTCGCTCGCCTGGGCGATCAGCTGCAGGACCATGAAGCTGTAGCGGGGGCGCTCGCATGTTTCGCTGAGCCGATTCAGCACTGCCGGCAAATCCAGCTGAGGGGCGGGGGGAGCAGCTTCCGGCACGACGCGGGCGGCGGCGGCGAAGAGATCTGGCTGGAACATAGCAGGAATCTAAGCACGTCGCGACTCGCCTGTGAATCCCTTGTTTTTCGCGATGGCCAGTTGGACCAGCCATGGCACTTTGCCGCGCCAGGGAGGACCACCGCTGGTGGCACTTTACCCGGTGGTAAAGTGCCACGAACGGCAGGCAGCGGCGGGCTAGGCGGGGGGGCCTCGAAGCGTTAGGGTCGGGCACGGCACGCAGACAGCAATGGCAGGCGGGTCGCCCCGCAATTTCGACGAGCCACGCCCTTGACCGACCGCAACCCTGCCTCCGCTACATTGACCGCGCCTACCAGAGCCTTCACCGCCATGCCGTCCGACACGCGAGCAGCGATCGGGTTTTCGGGTGGACAGGTTCGGGGTGCGGTGCTTTGTGCAGTCGCCGCCTGCGCCTTGCTGCTATGGACGGCCGGACTGACAATCGATCCACTCGCGCATAGCAACATCCCCTATTATGCGATCCTCGCAACTGCCCCCCTGCTGCGACTCTGGTGCCTGCGGGATGGTCGGCGATGGGGAGTCATACTTGCCCAGGTGGTGGAATATTATACGCTGTTCATGGGCATGGCCCTTATCGGCGCGGTGAGTTCCTACCCGGTGGCGGCGATGAGCGAGGGATTCGCCGATGCAGGCCTGCAGCGGGTGGACGAGCTGCTACAGTTCGATTGGCTCGCCTGGTACCGGACCGTCGCCGCGCATCGTTCGCTCCAGCTGCTCGGCATCGCCGCCTATCAGAGCATCTTTCTCACGCCGGCATTGTTGCTGGGCTGGTTCGCCGTGACCGGGCAGCGCCGCGAGGCCCATCGTTTCCTGGCCGCCTTCGCGATCGCTGCGGTGATAACGCTGTCCATCTATAGCCAGATGCCGGCGGTAGGGCCCTTTTCCTATCTCTGGCATGGGCCGATCCCCTATATGCCGGTCAGTGAATTGTGGCAGCCGGACATCATTCCTGCACTGCGGGACCATAGTCTCACGGTCGTCGATGTCGGACAGTTGCGCGGGCTGGTCTCGGCGCCGAGCTTCCACGCCGCCTCCGCGACGCTCTACATTGCCGCGGCCCAGCGTTGCGGCCCGCTGCGCTGGTGGCTGACCGCCATCGCATCCGCAATGCTGCTTTCCACGCCGGTAGAGGGCACGCATTACCTTATCGACCTCATCCTCGGCGCCGGCGTGGCGTTGGTCGCGTGGTTTTTGGCCACGCTGCTGATTCGATGGCGCGTTCGGAAGGTCGAGAAGGATGTGTGCGCGTAATGTCGGTCCTGCGCGGCGAGCGTGGCGGGCACATTCCAGGGGCGTCGGGTCCTGCCGCGGCGGCACCTGAAGCGCAGGGGCCGGCCTCCCGCCTTACGGGTCAGTCGCCCAGGACAGTCTCCACCGCCGCACGGAGGGCGCTCGGCGAACAAGGCTTCGAGCAAACGACTGCCTGCGGATAGCGCCCACGAAGCGACGTCGCGTCGGCATGGCCGGAATGAAAGATGATTGGCACGCCGGCGTCGCGCAGCACGTCTGCGGCCGGGAACACTTCACCGTCCGTCAGCCGCACGTCGAGGATCGCGCAACCGGGCAGATGCTGAGCGACTGCCTCCAGCGCTTCGGCCACCGAGACATAAGGCCCATCGACCGCGAAACCGGCTTCTTCCACCACGTCCTGAACGTCCAGTGCCACGAACAGCTCATCCTCGATGAGCATCACCGTCTTCGTCATTCGCAAGCACTTTCGCCGGCAGTTGCATACGGATGGCGAAGACATGATCCTCCACCGACCGGGTTACCGTAACGCCGAGCTGGCGGGACGAGGTCTGCACCAGGATCGTGCCGAAACCGGTTCCCGACGCCGCTGATACGGGCCGATCCCCGGACTCGCGCCAATCGAGGCGGAGACCATCAGCGACAAATTCCCAAGCGACGGAAAGTTCCCCGTCGTTCGGTCCAAGCGCGCCGTATTTCACCGAATTCGTCGCCCATTCGTGGAGCATCAACGCGAGCGGCGACAAGCAGGTCCGATGAATTTTGACAGCGGGGCCCTGGATGCTGACGGTTGCATGGTCGCGATAGGGCGCCAGCGTCGTCTCGACCAGCTCGGCAAGGTCAATCGACTGCAAGGCGCCGGCGGGGGCGGCAAGCGAATGGGCACGGCCCAGCGCGGCGATCCGCTCGCGCATGTCGTTGGCGAAGCGGATCACGTCGTCATGGCTGCGGGCACCGGCTGAGATCATGCCGCTGACGATCGCGAACAGGTTCTTTACCCGGTGGTTCATCTCGCGCAGCATCAGCTCGCGCGTCTCGGCGAGCTTGTATTCCGGCGTAATGTCGATCGATACGCCAACCAGCCGGCGCGGACCCGCATCGTCCACCCGCCGCCCGAACGTCTTGATCCGGCGCACGTTGTCGCCATCAACAATACGGTAGCTGATCTCGAGGTCGCCGCCTTCGGCGATCACGCGGGCCAGCTGGGCTTCAAAGGAAGGCCGGTCCTCCGGGTGTATCCGGTCGAGCCGTGCCCCCGGATCGTTGAGCGCGATGCCGGCCGGGATGCCGAGCACGTCACGGGCATAATCGTCGACGACTGTCTCACCGGTGTCGACGCGATATTCCCATACTGCGATGCCGCCGGCGCGGATCGCCATGTCGAGCCGCTCGCGCTCGGCGGCCAGCGCACGTTCGAGCGAGAGCGCATCGGTGATGTCGGTCAGCACCAGAGTCGCGCCGTCGGTGGTGCCGTTCTGCGCGCGATAGGGCAGGGTGCGCATCGACAGCGTGCGGCTACCGTCCTGGGTGGTCACCCGGCGTTGCAGCGGGCCTTCGCCGGCGATGACCGCGCGGGCATCCGTCAGATAGTCGTTGCTCGCCAGTCGGCTGGCGACGTCCGCCAGTGGCCGCCCGCGGTCGCTCGGCTGGAGCGGGAACAGCGCGGTGGCCGCTTCGGTGAAGCTGCGAATGCGCATGTCGGCATCGAGCACCACCACCGCGAGATCGGTCGATTCGAAGAAGTTGCGCAAATCCGAATTGGCGACGGTCAGCTGATCGACCTTGCCCTTCAGCTCGTCATTGACCGTGGAAAGCTCCTCGTTGGTTGACTGAAGCTCCTCGTTCATCGACATCATTTCTTCGTTGGAGCTCTTCAGCTCCTCGTTCGCGGTCTCCAGTTCCTCGACGGTGGTGCGCAGGCGGTGGCGGGTGACGCGCAGTTCGTCTTCGAGCGCATCGAGATGGTCGTCGCCGGCATCGAGCTCGGCGACATCCTCGTCGAGCGCGGGGCGGAACGGTGCGGTCTCGCGGAATACGAACAGCAGCGTGCCATCGGGCATCGGATCGCAGACCACGTCGATCGTCTGGCTGCCATATTCGGACTCGACGGTGACGTCGCGCGCCACCACCCGCTTGCGGCGATCGCGACCGGCGCGGAGCAGCGGGCCCAGCACGTTGCGCAGGCCTGGGCGGGCAAGGCCGATCGCGCTCGATCCGCCGGTGCGGGTTACGGGAAAGTCGAAATAGCGGCCGAGCCGGCCATAGGCGGCAATAATCACGCCTTCCTGGTCGAGCACCAGGCTGGCGGGCGCATAGCGATCGATCAGCCGGCGGACCGCCGCGGTCTCCTCGGCGCCGACCCGGCCGGACTGGCGCTCGTGCCGGTCTTCGCGCGGGCTGCGGGCGCGCGAGCTCCCCGGCAGGTCGATCGGGTAATTGGGCGCGCCCGGCGAGCGTTGAAAGATGCGTGCCTGGCCGTCGATCGCCGGGAACAGATGCTCGAAGCGGCCGATCGTCTCCGAGGGGCCGAGGAACAGATAGCCCTCGGGCCGGATCGCGTAATGGAGCAACGGCATCACCGATTGCTGCAGGCGATCGTCGAAATAGATCAGCAGGTTGCGGCACGAGACCAGGTCGATCCGCGAGAAGGGCGGGTCCTTGACCAGGCTGTGGTTGGAGAAGCGGATCATGTCGCGGATCTGCGGCACGATCTGGAACCGGTCGCTATGCGGCAGCGTGTACCGCTCGCGCATCGCAGGCGGCAGGTCGACCAGCGCGGACGCAGGATAGATGCCGTTGCGGGCGATCTGGAGCATCTGCTCGTCGATGTCGGTCGCGAAGATCTGCACGCCGGTAGAGGGCAGCGCGAGCTTGCGTGCCGCCTCGGCGAACAGCATCGCGATGCTGTAGGACTCCTCCCCAGACGAGCAGCCGGGGATCCAGACGCGGATATCCTCCTCGCCGGTCCAGCTGCGCATCAGCGGCTCGATTACCTGGGTGCGCAGCCGATCGAACAGGTCGGCGTCGCGGAAGAAGCGGGTGACGTTGATCAGCAGGTCGCGGAACAGCGCCTCGCATTCGTCCGCGTCGGACTTGGCGCGGGCGAGATAGGCGCGGCCGCTCGTCATGCCGAGCACGTGCATCCGCCGTTCGATCCGTCGGACCAGCGTGGTGCGCTTGTAGCCCGAGAAGTCGTGGCCGACGGCGGTACGCAGCACCTTGCACAACTCGTCGACATGATCGGCGACCAGCGAGGCCTCTTCCTTCTGTTCCTCGTCGCCGCTGCGGTGGAAGAAGGCGTGGAGGCAGTCCAGCATCTGGCCGGGCGCCTTGACGAAATCGACCAGCCCCGTGCCCACCGCCGAGAGCGGCATGCCGTCATAGCGCGCGCTCTCCGGCGCCTGCACCAGGCAGACGCCGCCATGTTCCTTCACCGCGCGCAGTCCGATCGTGCCGTCGGCGCCGGTACCCGAGAGGATCACGCAGGCGGCGTTGCCCTGCTGGTCGGCAGCGAGCGAGAGGAAGAAGTCGTCGATCGGGCGGCGAAGCCCGCGCGGCTGGGCGAAATCGGTCAGCTCCAGCGTGCCACCGCGAATGGCGAGGCCGTGGCCGGGCGGGATGATATAGACCTTGTCCGCCTCGATCCGCTCGCCGCCCTCGCACTGGAGCACTTCGAGATTGGTCTGCCGGTCGAGCAGCTGCGCCAGCATGCTCTCATGGTTGGGGTCGAGATGCTGGACGATCACGAACGCCATGCCGGTTGGCGCGCGGGCGGGCGCGAGCATCTCGCGCAGCGCTTCCAGCCCGCCAGCCGAAGCGCCGATGCCCACGACTGGTAGCGTGGTGGCCTTGGCGTCGAACGGCGCGTTCACAGATAGCTGCTCGTATCGAGGTCAGAGAGCGTCATCTTGGCCTGGGCGATCGTCGCCGCGGTGTTGGCGATGGTGATCAGCGTGCCTTCTACCGCAATCCCGCTTTCGGCGACAACCGGCGCGAGTCGCGCAATCGTTTGCCCAAGCACATTGTCATATTCCGCGAGCCGCTCGGGTTGGGTTCGGCTGACGTCGAACTGTGAGGCGAAGATGTAGCGCACCTCGCCGGTCAGCGCGCGCAGCTTCGACATGTAGAGCAGGTTGACGAACGGCGTGCCGTCCTTGCGAAAATTGACGATGGCGGTGCGAACGCTGGTCTGCGCGTCGTCGTCGAGAAAGGCGTGGATGCGGGTGCGCGCTTCCCGGTTGTCGCTGTCGCCCTGGAGGAAGCGGCAATTCTTTCCGGCGATTTCGTTCGAGGCATAGCCGGTAAGGTCGCGAAATCGCTGGTTGGTGAGCAGCAATGGATGATCGCCGACCGCCTCGCCGAGCGAAAGGGCGACGGGCGAGCTCTCGAAATAATCGCGGAGCGCGGAGGGGAGGTGCGGGGTCATGTCTGCTCGAGCCTCGGTAGGGAAGCAGAACGACCTGTCCCGGAAACTGATCCAGGATAGGCACGATTCAGACATGAAACAACCCGGCTATATCGATGGTGCGCCGCTAGCTGTTTGATTTCGCAGGCGTTCCAATCACCGATGGAAGGCGGCGTCGCCCCACACGATCGGCAGTTGTTCGTTCACCACGCCTGCGGACCGCGCTACCAGTTCTACCAGCTTCACGCCGGCGACGTTGACGGAGAGCGGCTTGGCCGGCGCGCCGCGACGCACGGGCGCGGCGGTGGCGAGCAGCCGCCGGTCGCCATAGATCTGGAAGGTGACGGCGTGCGCCGCATCGGTCGCCGAATCGTCGACGCCGACCGAGACGCTGAGCTGGCGATAGCCGGCATTGCGCACCTCCAGCCGCGAATTGGCGAGCACGCCAAGGCCTGCGGTGAAGTGCTTGCCCGCCACCGCGAGCTCGCGGCCATAGGGCGTCGCATCCGCCTGCGCGCCGCCCCAGCCGGCGTAGAGCGGCCGCTGCCCGGCGCCGCGGGTGCCGCTCCAGGATACGACGGCGCGGTGGATCGTCGGATCGGCCATCGGCGCGGTGATGCCGTCCGCCGCCGGATTCACGCTGCCGGGCATTTCGGAAAGATACAGGCCGTCGGTAAGCAGCCGCGGGCCCCTGGCCCGGAACACCAGGGTTTCATGCGGGGCCAGCTTGAACTTCGCCTCTTTCCGGAAGCTGGAACTGGCGCCGCTCCACAGATCGGTCAGCGCGATCGCCGCGTCGTCGCGCAGCTTGAGGTGCTGCGCGGTGAGGATCGCTTCCATCGGCGCGGCGGTGCGGTTGAACAGCGCGACCGCCTTGTCGCCGTCCGCCAGCGTCTTGACCAGGATCTGGAAGTCGTCGCTGTCATAGGCGAGCACCGCCTGGTTGCCGGCGGGATCCTGGTCGACCGAGATCAGTGCGGCATTGCCGAAGATGTCCATCAGCGCTTGCGGGGTGGTGCGCAGGTCGGCGCCGATCAGCAGCGGCGCGGAGACCATCGCCCAGAGCGCGAAGTGCGAGCGCGCCTCGGTGAGGTGGTCGGCATCGAACTCGCCCTTGCCGATGAAGAGCATGTCGGGGTCGTTCCACGAGCCCGGATGCGCATAGAGCGGGCGGCGCGCGGCGGTATCGAAATTGGTGAGCAGCCGCGTCCAGTGAGGCGTGATGTCGTCGCTGGTCCGCGAGATATTGCCGACATCCTTGGCCCAGCTGCGCACGTCCGCCGATCCCCAGATGCATAGCGACAGGAGATAGTCCTGGTCCGGATCGGCACGGACCAGCGCCGCCTTCACCTGCGCGAACATCGCCCGCACCGCCGGGATGTTCGAGCGGTTGACGCTGTCGAGGTCGAGGATCGGCGCCAGCGGGCGGTAGCGGCCGGCGCGGACCAGCGGGCTGTCCTCGCCGTACGCGCGCAGGCCGCAGCCGTCGATCTTGATATAGTCGAAGCCCCATGCGCCGAAATAGAGCGCGATGTCCTGATCGATATGGCCGTAGAGCCCCACTTCGCGTTCGGGCACGCTGCCGCGCGGCAGATTGGGCTCGTTGGGGCCATAGGCCTGGGCGCAGGTGTTGCGGCCGAGATCGGTATAGATGCCGGCCTTCAGCCCCATGGCGTGGAGCCGATCGGTAAACGGCTTGAACGAGGTCGCGCCGTCGGCCGTGCGGGCCGAGGGGAACTTGTCCGCGCGGACCAGCATCCGCCCATCGGTGCGGCGATGGTCCCACCAGCCCTCGTCGAGATTGACGTAGCGATAGCCCTTGGCGGCGAGTCCGGTGTCGACAATCTTCTGCGCCGAGGCGAGCACCTTCTCCTCGTCGACATCGGTGGCGAAGGCGTTCCAGCTGTTCCAGCCCATCGGCGGGGTGGCGGCGCGGCCATCGGTATTGGCGGACCAGCGGCCGGTGGGGGCGAGGGGGTCGCGCGGCGCGGCCTGCACGCTCGCCGATGCCAGCAGCAGCGCCGAAATGCCCGCCAAGGTCTTGATCGCCATCCCGCTTCTCCCCTCGTTTATTTGTCCGACTAACCGGAGCCTCGGGGGCGAGGCAAATGCTTTTGGCCGCTCTACGACCATTGCCCGGTCCGCCGCTGCGCCCTAGCGTGGGCCGATGAACCCCATGCGGCGGATCCTGATCCTGGGCGGCGGCACCGCGGGCTGGCTCACCGCCGCCTATCTCGCCCGCTATCTCGACATCGCCCACCAGCAGCGCTTCGCGATCACGTTGCTCGAATCCCCTGCGCTGGGGATCGTCGGCGTAGGCGAGGGGGGCTTCCCGACCATCCGCGAGACGCTGCAGTTCCTCGGCATCGACGAGCGCCGCTTCGTCCGGCAGACGCGTGCCACCTTCAAGCAAGGCATCCGCTTCGACGACTGGCTGTACGCGCCCCTGCCCGACGGCACCCGCCACCGCTTTCTCCATCCGTTCGAGGCACCCTTTCATACCGAAGGGGCGGGGCTGGTGCCCTATTGGCTGCTCCAGCCAGAGGCGCGCCGTACGCCCTTTGCCGAGGCGATGACGATCCAGAACCGCGTCGCCGCAAATGGCCGGGCGCCCAAGCGCGCGGAGGAGGCGGGGTTCGGTGGGCCGCTCACCTATGCTTATCATTTCGATGCGGTGCGGCTGGCACAGCTGCTCCGCGACCGGGCGATCGAGCTGGGCGTGACGCATCTGGAGGGCGAGGTCTTCTCCGCCCACACCGATGCCGAGGGCGCGATCGATCGGATCGAGACGCGCGAGCATGTCAGCCTGACCGCCGACCTCTATATCGATTGCTCGGGCTTCGAGCCGGCGCTGATCGGCAAGGCGCTGGGCGCTCCCTTCACCTCGGTACGCCACCAGCTGTTCACCGATCGCGCGCTCGCCTGCAAGCTGCCCTATGCGGATCCCGAGGCACCGATCGCGACGACCACCGTCGCCGCTGCGCACGAAGGCGGCTGGACCTGGGACATCGGCCTCCAGCACGCACGCGGCATCGGCTGCGTCTATTCCTCGGCGCATCTGTGCGATGACCGCGCGGCGGAGATCCTCGACGCGCATCTCGGCGGGGCGCCGCACGAGGCGCGGTTGATCAAGTTCGAGCCGGGATACCGTCGCACGCCCTGGGTGAAAAACTGCGTCGCGATAGGGCTATCGGGCGGGTTCCTGGAGCCGCTGGAGGCGACCGGCGTGGTGCTGATCGAGGCGGCTGCCGCGATGATCGCCGAGCTGTTCCCGCATGCGGGGCCCGTCGATGCGCCCGCCGCGCGGTTCAACGCGCTGATGACCGCGCGCTACGAGCGGATCGTCGATTTCCTCAAGCTCCATTACTGCCTCAGCCGCCGCGAGGAGCCCTTCTGGCGCGACAACCGCGATCCGGCGTCGATCCCGGAGACGCTGCAGGCGCTGCTCGAGCAGTGGCGCCACCGTCCGCCGAGCCGGTTCGACTTCCTGCTCGACGTCGAGAGCTTCGCCTTCTTCAACTATCAGTACATCCTCTACGGGATGGACTTCCGCACCGACCTGTCCGGCGCGCGGGACGGCTTCCCGCATGCCGAAGCTGCCGCGCGCCAGTTCGCGCGCATCCGCGGGTTCGGCGAACAGGCGGTGGCGGACCTGCCCGCGCATCGCGAGCTGATCCGCCAGCTAGCCGGCTAGACCGTCGCCAACTGGCCGTCGATCGCGTCGAGCTCGCCGCTCGCCCGCGCCTTGCGGCCATAGACCGCCTCGAACAGCGGGGTGGCCATGACGGTGGTGACAATCGCCATCAGCACCAGCATCGAGAACAGCGTCGGGCCGATGATGCCTTTCTGCAGGCCGATATTGATGATGATCAGCTCCATCAGCCCGCGCGAGTTCATCAGCGCGCCGATGCCGAGCGCGGTGCGATTGTCCTCGCCGGCGAGCCGCGCCGCCGCCCAGCAGGCGCCGAACTTGGCGAGCACCGACACCGCAAGGATTCCGAGCGCAACCAGCAGCAGCGACGGCGAGTTGACCATGTCCATCCGGGTGTTGAGCCCCGAATAGGTGAAGAACATCGGCAGCAGCAGCACCACGGCGAGCGGCTCCACCTTGCGCTTGAGCTCGGCGACGAACAGCCCGCGCGGCATGCACACGCCCATCAGGAAGCCGCCGAAGATCGCGTGGATGCCGATTGCGTCCATGAAGAAGGCAGACATGCAGAACAGCATCATGGTGACGGCAAGCACGCCGCTCGTCATTTCGCCGCGCGCCTCGACGATCCGGCCGAGCGGGGCGAGCAGGCGGCGGCCGAAGACCAGCATGAAGCCGGCGTAGAGCACCGCGCCGCCGATCGCGAGGACCGCCACGCCGGGGCCCGCGCCGAAGGTCGCCAGCACCAGCGCCAGCACGCACCAGGAGGCGGCATCGTCGAACGCGCCGGCGGTGAGCGACAGCGTGCCGAGCGCCGAATTGGCGAGGCCGCGCTCGTTGATGATCCGCGCGAGCATCGGGAAGGCAGTCAACGCGATGCAGGCGCCCATGAAGAGCGTCGCATTGGCCTGGCTGATGCCCGGCGTGAACAGCCCCGGCACGGTGAGCAGGCTCGGCGTGATCAGCGCGGCGAGCAGGAAGGGGGCGGCGATCCCGGCGGCGGAGACGCCCGCGGCGCTCTTGGCCTTGGACTGGAAATGATCCAGCCGCAGCGTCAGCCCGACCATGAACATGTAGAGCCCGACGCCGAGCTGCGCGCCAGCGTACAGCACGTTGCGCGTCTCCTTGGAAAAGATCGCCAGCTGCAGGTCGGGCGCGACCAGCCCGAGCAGCGACGGCCCGAGCACCACGCCCGCGATCATCTCGCCGACTACCTGCGGCTGCTTCAGGAATTTCTGCCCCGCCCAGCCCACCACGCGGCAGGCGAGCAGGATGATCGCCAGCTGCAGGAAGAAATGAATGCTGAAGTCGCCGGGCGCATAGGTCTTGGCGGCGTGCACCGCCGGGCCGTGCGGGTTGAGGACGTCGGTCAGCGCGTGCCAGGCACCGGTCAGCAGCTCGTTCATCTGGATCCCCTCGTGCGCCCGACATCTCCTGCGTCGGCGCGAGGCCTTAGGAACCCCGCGCAAAGGTTCTCGGCAAGAGCCGTTCTGCCCATGGTCTTCATTTTTCCGGCGGCCTGGGGCCGACTGTTGCCGCGGGTCCACAAGGTAGGTACGTACCTACAGAATAGCGCCTAGACAGTGCGAAGGACAGGGTGCGCGATGAAGGTGATCACCAGCCGCGAATTCAACCAGGACGTCAGTGCGGCGAAGCGATTCGCCCGCACCGAACCGGTCTTCATCACCGATCGCGGCAAGCCCACCCATGTGCTGATGAGCATCGCCAGCTTTCGCGCCTTTATCGGCGAGCGCGAGAGCATCGTCGACGCGCTGGCGGCGGCCGAGCCGTTCGACGTCGAACCCGGGCGCTGGTGAATGTACCTGCTCGACACCGCGGTACTGCTTGACCTCCGCCACGCGCGCGCCGGCACCGCCGATCCGCGTTTGGCGGCATGGGCGGGCGCCGTGCCGCGCGAGCAGCTGTTCGTATCGGTGCTGGTGCTGGCCGAGATCGAGGCGCAGGCGGCGCGCGCACCCCGCGGCGACGATGCAAATGCGCTGCGACGCTGGATCGACGACCAGCTCGTTCCCGCGTTCGGCGCGCATCTGCTGCCGGTCGATACCGCGGTGGCGCGGCGGCGCGGGCAGGTGGCGCTGTCGAGCGATCGACATGCGCTGGTCGCCGCCACCGCGCTCGAACATGCGCTGACGCTGGTCACCTATGACGCCGCCGCCTATCGCGGCGTGCGGTTCAAGCTGTTGGACCCGCGCCGCTACGATCCCGAAGACGCGGTGGACGACTGGCGCGCCGCCGCCGCGCGCAGCGGCCCGGTCTGGTTCCGCAATCTGTTCCTGCGCAGCTGACGCGCTGCAACCGGTGCGGCCCCCAAGCATTTGTCTGCCAAGGAGAAATGCCATGGCCGACGACAAGCACGCGACCCTTTACCGCATGGTCCTGCCCGATCATGTCTGCCCCTTCGGGGTCCGCGCCCGCGAGCTGCTGCTCGAGCGCGGCTATGATATCGACGATCGGGTGCTGGGCACCCGTGACGAGGTGGAGGCGGTGAAGGACGAGTTCGGCGTCGCCACCACCCCGGTGATCTTCCTCGGCGAGGAGCGGTTCGACGGGGCAGACGCGCTCGCAAACGCGCTGGCCCGTCGCTGACCGCGCCTCAGGCGACCGAGGCCGCTGCTTCCAGGATGACCTTCGCCACCGCCTCCGGCTGCGAGAGCAGCGAAAGGTGACCTGCGGCGAGTTCGGTCGTCGTCGCTTTCATCCGCGCGGCGAATTCGCGCTCCAGCTCTACGCTCACCACCCGGTCCTCGGTGGAGACGATGTACCAGCTCGGCACCTTTTCCCAGGCCGCCTGGCTGATGACGTCGCCGAACGTGCTGGCGGGGAGCGGCGGCTGGAGCACCGCCAGCACGCGCGCCTCGGCCTCGGGCAGATCGTTCGCGACGTCCTCCACCCAGCCTTCGGTGCTGAGGGTGAGGTTGCCCTTGCCGTCGTCCTGAATCTTGCCGAGCGCGGGCGGGTTCGGATATTTGCCGACCAGCGGGCCCAGCGCCTCGCCGGCGGCGGGTGCGAAGGCGGCGACATAGACCAGCGCCTTCACCTTGGGATCGGTGCCGGCCTCGGTAATCACCGCGCCGCCCCAGCTATGGCCGACCAGCACCACCGGGCCCTCGACCGCGTCGAGCGCCTGGCGGGTCGCGGCGACGTCGCCGGCGAGCGACTGGGTGGGGTTCTGCACCGCGACCACCTTGTGGCCGGCGCCCAGCAGGATCGGGATCACGCGCTGCCAGCTCGATCCGTCGGCCCAGGCGCCATGGACGAGAAGGATGGTGGGCGAAGCATTGGTCGACATGCGGAAAGCCTCCGTGCAGGATGTTGACGCATGGTCTAAGTCACGGGAAGTAGGGCGGATTGTCGTATTCGGCGGTTTCTTGGCGGTTCCGCCCACGCACTCGGCTCGTCGCGTTCGCGTTACCGTTTCGGAACAAAGCGCCGCGTCGTTGATTTCCGCTGCCAACGATTTTCGACTGTACCAACGTAAAAGGGTAATGATGATGAAGAAGATGCTCGTGCTCGGCGCCGCTGCCGGCCTGATCGCACTCTCGGCGTGCAACAACACCCCGCGCGAACAGGCGGCCGACAACATCGAAGCGAACGCCGAGAACGTTGCCGACAACCTTGAGGCCGCTGCCAGCAATGCCACCACCGATGCGGCGCAGGACAATCTGCAGAACCAGGCCGACGCCGTGCGCGCAGAGGGCGATGCCAAGGCGAAGGACATGCGCACCCACGACGCAGACACCAACCTGCACAACGGGATGTAATTCCGGAAGATTTCCGGTCCGGGTACCCGCCGTTCCCACGCAGGCGGCGGGCCCTAGCGAAGGGCGCTCGCAATCGCGGGCGCCCTTTTGCGTCTGGGCCGTTCGTGCGTCGTGATTTGCAATCGATTGTTGTGTCGCGATGCTAGACGCTTCATAAAGGCAGGATAGAACATAAGGGCCTAGTGGAGAGGCGCGACATGGATCCTGCTGGCGGAAAACCGCGTCTTTCGCTTTGGCGAGTCCTGGAGATGAATCTGGGCTTTCTGGGCCTGCAGTTCAGTTTCGGGCTGCAACAGGGCAATATGGCCCCGATCTACTCCTATCTCGGTGCCTCCGAAGCGTCGCTGCCACTGCTGCAACTCGCCGGACCGATGACCGGTCTCCTGGTCCAGCCCCTGATCGGCGCCCTTAGCGACCGAACGGACAGTCGCTGGGGGCGGCGCACGCCGTATTTCCTAGCAGGCGCGATTCTGTGCGCACTCGGCCTTTTCTTCATGCCGCTCAGCACGTCCATCCTCATGGCGGTGTCGCTGCTCTGGCTGCTCGATGCCGGCAACAACATCACCATGGAGCCGTATCGCGCCTATGTTTCCGATCGGCTGGATTCCAGCCAGCACGGGCTCGGCTTTCTTACCCAGAGCGCTTTTACGGGACTGGCCCAGATGCTGGCCTTCCTCACGCCGTCGCTGCTCGTCTGGGCGGGGATGAACCAGGACTGGGTCGACGCCCACCATATTCCCTACACCGCACGCGTCGCGTTCATGGTGGGCGCGGTGCTGGCGCTCGGTACCATCGCCTGGTCGGTCCTGCGGGTGCCGGAGCTGCCGCTCACGCCGTCCGAGCGCGCGCATATTGCCGCACAGCCGAAGTCGCTGTCCGCCACGCTGGCGGAGATCGGCGCAGCGATCCGTGACATGCCGGTGGCCATGCGCAAGCTTGCGCTGATGAGCTTGTTCCAATGGTATGCGATGATGGCATATTGGACGTACGTCATCCTTGCCATCGCCCGATCGGTTTACAACACCATGGATTCGACCGCACCCGGCTTTCGCGCTGCGGTACTGACCAATGGCGAGATTGCCGCTTTCTATAATGCCGTTGCGTTCGTCGCTGCCTTCGCGATGGTGCCGATCGCGCGCAGAATGGGCGCTGCGCGGGTGCATGCCGTTTGCCTGGTGTGTGCCGGCATCGGCATGCTCTGGCTGCCGCATGTACAGCACAAGGCGCTGCTGTTCGTCCCCGCGATCGGCCTCGGCCTGGGCTGGGCGAGCATGATGGGCAATCCCTACGTCATTCTCGCTGGATCAATCCCGCCTGCTCGGACCGGGGTCTATATGGGCATATTCAACATGATGATCGTCATTCCGATGCTGCTCTTCTCGATCAGCCTGCCGTTCCTGTACGGTCCGCTGCTGGGCGGTGACGCGCGGAACGTGCTGCGACTTTGCGGCATCCTCTTGTTCGGTGCCGCGCTTGCGGTGTGGACGGTGCGCGAGCGGAAGCCGGCATGAAGGCCTGTGCCACATGGACGCGGGAAGCCGTTGGAAGCATCTCGACTCAAACCGGTGCAACGCTCCCGCTGCTCGCGTCGGCCGGGGCGTCCCCCGCGCCTGGCATGGATCTTTGGGACATGTGGCCGATTGCCGACGAGGCGGGGCGCACGGTGATACGGTGCGGACGCAGCTGGTGGTTTTTCCTCGCCGCCCCGCGCCTCGAGGATCCGGAGAGCCGGCACGATATCGCGCATATCCGTCTGCTCAGTCATGGAGAGGACGGGTGGCGCGATCACGGCAAGGTCTTCCCGGACGACTTCACCCCCGGCTCGCGCGAATGGTCGGGTTCGGCGGTGCTTGGGGCCGACGGCGTAACGCTAACCCAATATTTCACCGCCGCCGGCCGTCGCGGCAGTGCGACCACCTTCGAACAGCGGCTTTTCTTCAGTCGTGCGCGCTTCCTGATCGACGGCGAAACACCGCGGCTCGAAGGCTGGACGGTGCCTGACGAGGTCGTCGCCGCCGATGGTGTGATTTACACGGTGGCCAAAGAGACGGTTGCCCCGGCGCACGGGATCCAGGGCTTCCGCGACCCTGGCTATTTCCGCGACCCGGCCGACGGCACGGACTATGTGTTGTTCACCGCAAACGCCGCTTGGAGCGCTGACCGTGTGAACGGCGTGATCGGGGTCGCGCGGCGTGACGGTTCCGCCTGGGCGCTTGCTGCACCGCTGCTCGCTGCCGTCGCCGTCAACAGCGAGTTGGAGCGGCCGCACATCGTCGTCCGCGACGGACTCTATTATCTGTTCTGGAGTACCCAGGCGCGCCGCTTTGCCGAGGGGCTTGCCGCGCCGACGGGACTCTACGCAATGGTTGCGGCGAAGATGGCGGGTCCATGGCGGCCGGTGAACGGCACCGGTCTCGTCGCGGCCAATCCGGCGGAAGCGCCGACCCAGGCCTATTGCTGGTGGGTGACCGGCGAGGGCGAGGTGTCGAGCTTTGTGGACTATCCCGGCGTCAACGCTGTCGGCGCGGTGGCCCTGCGCGACGCCGCCTACCGTCGGCGGACCTTCGGTGGCGTTCCCGCGCCGTTCTTTCGCCTGCGCTTCACCGGCGACCGCGTGACGATCGCGCCTTAGGCAGAATCGCGCACGACAAGCTGGGGAGGCATCACCAGCGGCGCCGCGTCCTGGCCGGCGATGCGGGCGAACAGCCGCTCGACCATTGCGCGCGCGCCCCGGGCGATATCCTGTCGCACGGTGGTGAGACGCGGAACGGTCTGGAGGCCGAGCGGCAGATCGTCATAGCCGATCACCGGCACGTCGCTGGGCACCGCCATACCCTGATCGGCCAGCACACGCAGCGTCGTCATCGCGATCATGTCGGACCCCGCGGCGATTCCGTCGATTCGGTCGAGATGGCGCGTGAGATGGGCTGCGATTTCCTGTTCCATCATGTCGGATGCAAGATGGGTGTCGAGCTGGAGCGGCGCGGGCAGCCCGGCGGCGGCGGCGGCGGCGCGGACGCCGTCGAACCGCTCGCGCAGCTCCGGCGCGCGCAGCTCGCCCAGAAAGGCGATCCGCCGCACGCCGCGCGCGATCAGATGCTCGGCGGCGATCCGTCCGCCCGCGACATTCTCGGTGCCGACGGTGCAATGCACTTGCCCCGGCTGCCGGCTGCCCCAAGCGACCAGCGGTCGATAGCGCCTGGCGACCCGTTCGATCGCTTCCATCTGGTCCGACTGGCCGATCAGCAGCACGCCGTCGAGCATGCCCGAATCGACGATCCTTTCCAGCCAGTCTTCGGCATCGGGGATCACGCGCGAGAGCATCACGTCATAGCCGTTCTCGGTCAGCGCATCGGCGAGGTGGCCTAGAATGGTCATGAAGAACGGGTCGGAGAGATGCTGTCGCCGTTCGTGTCCAAGCGGCACCACAACCCCGATCACACCGGTTTTCTGCGTGCGCAGTCGGCGTGCCATCTGGTTGACGCGGAAGTCGTGGGCCGCGGCAAGTGCCTGAATGCGCTGCCGCGTCTCCGGGTTGACCAGGCTGCTCCCGGCGAGCGCACGCGACACCGTACCGGCGGAAACACCGGCGAGGCGAGCGATGTCGGCGAGCGTACGGGCAGGCCGATCCGAAGGCGGTGCATCTTGGCTCACGGCCGGGAAGTGTGGCGGCCTTCGCGGCAAACCGCAATACGGGCCGGGGCTACGGACAAATACGCAGCTTGTTGCAATCGATTGCATTGCGCGATACATCGATATGTGAAGGGCCCCCGGCAAGGAGGGCCCAGATCAGGGAGAGAGGCTCATGGCCGTTTCTGTGCGCGCGAACCGTGTTCGTCGCCTGCTGCTGGTCGGCAGCATGCTGGCAGTCCCCAGCGTCCCCGCCTTCGCGCAGGAAGCAGCGCCGCCGCAGGAGGCGGAGGCATCCAACTACACCGAGATCGTCGTCACCGCCGTAGCCCGGGGCCGAGACCGGCTGGATACCGCCATTTCCACGAGCTCGCTCAAGGCGGATGACATTCAGAAGGCGGCACCGCGATCGGTGGCGGAGATCTTTCGCAGCCTGCCAGGCATCCGATCGGAAAGTTCGGGCGGCGAGGGCAATGCCAATATCTCGATCCGCGGTCTGCCGATCGCCTCGGGCGGTGCCAAGTTCCTGCAGCTGCAGGAGGACGGCCTGCCGGTGCTCGAGTTCGGCGACATTACCTTCGGCAATGCCGACATCTTCCTGCGCGCGGACCTCAATCTTGCGCAGGTGGAGTCGATTCGCGGCGGATCGGCCTCCACCTTCGCCTCCAATTCGCCCGGTGGCGTGATCAACATGATCTCGAAGACCGGCGACATCGAGGGCGGCGCGGTGCAGGCGAGCGCGGGCCTCGACTACAAGGACTATCGCCTCGATTTCGACTATGGCGCGAAGCTCAGCGATACGCTGCGCTTCCACATGGGCGGCTTCTACCGTCAAGGCACCGGCCCGCGTCGCATCGGCTATGACGGCAACAAGGGCGGCCAGTTCAAGTTCAACGTCACCAAGGACTTCGAGGGCGGTCATATCCGGCTGTACGGCAAGTTCCTCGACGATCGCGCGGTCGGCTATCTGCCGATGCCGGTGCGGGTGACCGGCACCAATGGCAACCCGACCTATCAGGACCTGCCGAACTTCCGCTCGAACCGCGACCAGCTGCTGACGCCCAACTTCACCCGCAACGTGACATTGGACGGCAACAACAATCTCGTGACCGACGATGTCCGCGACGGCCAGCACCCGCTGGTCAAGTCGCTCGGCTTCGAGGCGGAGACGACACTGGCGGGCTGGGTGGTGACCGACCGCTTCCGCTATTCGGACATTTCGGGCCGCTTCATCGCCAACTTCCCGGCGACCGTGGATTCTGCCGGAACAATCGCCACCTCGATGGGCGCTGCGGGCGCGACATTGGCCTATGCCAGCGGACCCAAAGCCGGGCAGGCGATCACCAACCCGGCCGGGCTGAACGGCAATGGGCTGCTCGCACAGATTGTCGTGTTCGATACCAAGCTCAACAGCCTCGACAACATCACCAACGACCTGCGCGCCAGCCGCGCATTTGATGTCGGCACCGGCAAGCTCACCGCCACCGCCGGCTTCTACAAGTCGCGCCAGACGATCGATACCGACTGGCTGTGGACCTCGATCCTCACCGATGTGCGCGGTGACGGCGACGCAGCGCTGGTCAATGTCCGCCGCGCCAACGGAACGGCGGTCACCCAGGACGGGTTCTACGGCTATAGCGCCGCCTATTTCGGCGGATGCTGCCGGCGCAGCTACAATGTCGACTACAACGTCAACGCGCCCTTCGCCTCGCTCAACTACCAGGTCGGCAAGGTGTCGATCGGCGGCAGCGTGCGCTATGATTTCGGCGATGCGAGCGGCTCGATCGCCGGTGCGGATCTCGGCGGCGGCCGGGTGGGCACCACCAGCCGCGACATCAACGGCGACGGCGTGATCTCCGATGCCGAGACGCGCGTCGCAGTGATCCCGCTCACCAGCCCGGCACCGGTCAACTACAGCTACCATTATTGGAGCTATTCGGCGGGCATCAACTACCGCTTCGTCGATTATATGTCGGTGTTCGCCCGGTACAGTCGTGGCGGCCGCGCCAATGCCGATCGGCTGCTGTTCGGTCCGGCGGTGAGCACCACCGACGGCCATCTGGTGAGCTCGGCGGCGGCGGTGGACTTCGTCAACCAGGCCGAGCTCGGCGTGAAATATCGCGAAGGTCCGCTGACGCTCAACCTCACCGGCTTCTGGGCACGCACCGAGGAACAGAATTACGAGGCGACGCGGCAGGTGTTCATCGACCGCACCTATCGCGCCTATGGCCTCGAGTTCGACGGCGCGGTGCGGCAGGGGCCGTTCAGCCTGACCGCGGGCGCCACCTGGACGCATTCGCGGATCGTCGCGGATGCGCTCAACCCCGCTTCGGTCGGCAACACCCCGCGGCGCCAGGCGAGCCTGATCTTCCAGGCGACGCCGCAGGTGGCGCTAGGCCGCGCCTCGATCGGCGCCAACGTGATCGGCACGACGAGCAGCTACGCGCAGGACAACAACCAGCTCAAACTGCCGGGCTATACCCAGGTCAACGCCTTCGCCCAGTTCCGGCCGATCCCGAAGCTGCTGGTGTCCCTGAACGCGAACAACCTGTTCAACGTCCGCGGCTTCACCGAAGCGGAGGAAGGCGCGATCCCGGCAAACGGCATCGTCCGGGCGCGCTCGATCAACGGCCGCACGATCAGCACCTCGGTACGGATCGACTTCTGACCCCCTGATCCTCCCCCGTCAGGGGGAGGTGTCACCGAAGGTGACGGAGGGGGAGGATTCCAGAACGTCGCGAGCGGCGTGCTTCCTCTCCCTCCGACCCGCTGGCGCGGGCCACCTCCCCCTGGCGGGGGAGGATTTTACGGGCTTACCAGATCCGCACGCGATCCGCGGGCGCGACATATTGCTTCTGGCTGGGATCGATGTTCCACGCCGCATACCAGGCATCGACGTTGCGCAGCGGGTTCACTGCGCGGATCTGCCCGGGCGAATGCGGATCGCTGACCAGCTGCTGGCGCAGCGCCTCGTTGCGGAACAGCGTGCGCCACACCTGGCCCCAGCCGAGGAAGAAGCGCTGGTCGCCCGTGAAGCCGTCGAGCACCGGCCCAGGCTTGCCGCCGAGCGAGGCGTGATAGGCATCGAGCGCGATCATCACGCCGCCCAGATCCCCGATATTCTCGCCCATCGAGGCGCGACCGTTGATGTGGAGGCCCGGCAGACCGTCGAAGCTGTACGCCTCGTACTGCGCGCCCAGCCGCACTGCCTGCGCCTCGAACTTGGTCGCGTCTTCGGCCGTCCACCAGTCGCGCAGCACGCCGTTGCCGTCGGACTTTCGGCCCTGATCGTCGAAGCCGTGGCTGATCTCGTGCCCGATCACGCCGCCGATGCCGCCATAATTGACCGCGTCGTCGGCCTTGGGATCGAAGAAGGGCGGCTGCAGGATCGCCGCCGGAAACACGATCTCGTTCTTGACCGAGTTGTAGTAGGCGTTGACGGTCTGCGGGGTCATTCCCCACTCGGCCTTGTCGACCGGCCCGCCCAGCCGATTGCGACGATAGTCCCATTCGAACCTGGCCGAACGCTCCGCATTGCCGACGACGTCACCGGGGCGCACCTCCAGCTTGGAATAGTCGCGCCACTTGGTCGGGTAGCCGACCTTCACGGTGAAGCCCTGCAATTTGGCGAGTGCCTGCTCCTTGGTAGCCGGGCTCATCCAGTTGAGATTGCGGATGCGGCCCGCGAGCGCGACGCGAAGATTGCCGACCAGCACGTCCATCTTCGCCTTGCTCTCGGGCGGGAAATAGAGAGCGACATAATCGCGGCCGACGCCTTCCCCGATCGCCCGCTCGGTGAAGGAGACCGCGCGCTTCCAGCGCTCGCGCTCCTTGGGCTGCCCGTTGAGGAAGCGCGAGCGGAAATCGAACTGGGCGTCGGAGAAACGCTTCGAAAGCAACGGCGACATGTCGTCGGCGATCCGGAAGGCCTGCCACGCTTTCAGCGTCTCCAGATCCGTGTCGGCGAAGATCTGCGCGATCTTCGGCACGGCGCTGTTCTGCGCCACGATCACCCGGCTGGCCTTGGTTAGGCCAGCAGCCTGCCAGAAAGGATCCCAGGCGAAGCCCGGCGCCTGCGCCTTCAGCTCGGCGACGGTGACCGGATTGTAGGTCTTGTCACGATCCCGGCTCTGGGCGCGCGTCCAATGCGCCTGCGCGATGCGCATCTCCATTGCGACGACCTTATCGGCCGCCGCGGCGGGGTCGGGCCAGCCGGCCATGCCCAGCAACTGGGCGACATATTGGCGATACCGCGCCACCTGCGGCGCGAATTTCGGATCCAGATACAGGTCGCGATCGCCGAGGCCGAGGCCGCTCTGCCGCAGATACAGCGCATAGACGTCCGGCTGCTTCGCATCGTCGTTCACGCCGACCCCGAAGAAGCTGGCCCCGAAGCCGCTGACCGCAGCCCCCATGGACTGGGCGAGCTGCGCCTTGGTCTTCGCCGCCTTGACGGGTTGCAGCCGCTGCAGGAGCGGCTGTGAATCGCGCTTCTCGATCGCCGCCTGATCCATATAGCCCTGGTACAGCAGCGCCGCCTTGCGACGATCCGGATTGGCGGTGTCTGTCGGGCTATAGCCTTCGATCAGTCCGCGCAGCCGCATTTCGGAGAGATCGCGCAGGATGATGAAGGCGCCGAAGGACGAGCGATCGTCCGGAATCCTGGTGCGGTCCGTCCAGGCGCCGTTTACGAAGCGGTACCAGTCGTCCCCCGGCTTCACGCTGCGATCCATGCCTGACAGATCGAAGCCCCAGCTGCCATAGCGGGTAGCCTCGGTGGCCGGGGCCGCCGGAGCGGCTTGTTGCCGGTTGTTACCGAGCGCAGGGGCAGCGATGGCCGCAATCGTGAGTGCAGAGGCAAGGAGGACGTGCTTCAGCGCCAAGGAAACTCTCCATATCAGGCATTTAGCCGGGAATGATGGCAGTCTACACGGCGCGCGGCGGCTGGCAATCCATCGCGGAAAAATGGCAACGCGTCGTAACGTAGGCATTTGCCCCCGACCCGCATGGCGATAATGCGGCGGCATGCAGGCTTCCCCCGAACTCGCCATCCGCATGGCCCGCGCCGCGTTCAACCGAGCCCTGGCGCATGCCGATCTCGCCGCCATCGAAGCGGTGCTGGCGCCGGATGTGGTGCTGGTCGCGGGGACCGACAGCGCCGTTCTGGTGGGGCGCAAGGCACAGCTCCAGGCCTGGAAGCGCGAATTCGCCGCGAAGGGCCGGACGGTTTACAGGCGAACCCCGGAGTCGGTGCAGGTCTCTCCGGTCGTGCCGATCGCCTTCGAACATGGGCGTTGGCAGGGCGTGTCGATGGCGGACGGCACCGAGCAGGCCAGCGGCAGCTATACCGCGAAATGGCGTGCGATCGGCGGCAGCTGGCAGATCGAGGCCGAGCTGTATCTCACGCTCGCCTGATCCGCGCGCTCAGCGGCAGCCGAGACCGGTCAGCGTCGCCGTCACGGCCTGGGCCAGCGGCGTGTGCGGCTCCGCACCCAGCGTCTGGACCAGCCGCGTGTTGATCAGCCGGATCGGCTGCCGCCACAGATAGCGCATTTCCATCAACTCGCGTGGTGTTGTCATCGCAAGCGCGGCGAGGCGCAGTTGCCACCAGGGTAGGGGGCGGATCGCCACCGCCGGATCGCCCAAGGCCCGTGCGATTGCCTCTGCCATCTGGCGACCGTCCGCGTCCCATTGGCCGTCCATGTGAAAGCGCGCGAAGGCGGACAGGTGGGTCGCGTCGAGCAGGCGGGCCATCGTCTCGGCAACGTCGGGGAGATATGCCCATTGATGGCCGACGCCGCGCTTGCCGGGTGTGCGGATCACGCGCGGGCGGGCTCCTGCCGTCACCATCGCCTGGCCGAACCAGTTGTTCGCGGCGCCCGGGCCGAAATAATCCCCTGCGCGGACGATCAGCACCTTTGCCGTGCCGCGCTCGGCCGCGGCGCGCAGTCGATCCTCCAGCACGACACGGAGGGCGCCTTTGCGCGTCTCGGGGTGCTGCGGCGCGTCCTCTTCGATCGCGGGGAATGCGTCGGGGCCATAATTGTACACCGTGCCAGGCAGGAGGATGCGCGCGCCGACCGCTTCGGCGGCGCGGATCGTGTTGTCGATCATCGGCAACACGAGACCTGCCCAGTTGCGGTAGCCCGGCGGGTTCACCGCATGCACGATCACCTCGGCTCCCTGCGCCGCCGCTAGAACCGCCTCCCGATCAAGCGCGTCGCCCAGGACCTGGATGCAGCCCTCCAGCAACGGGGAGGGGCGGCGGCTCAACACCTTCACGCGCCAGCCCCCGGCGAGCAGACGTTGCCGCATGGCGCCGCCGATGCCGCCCGTGGCCCCCAGGACCAGTGCCGTTCTCATGCTGTCGTCTCCGTTCGTTGCCAAAGCGGGTTAGACCCCAGGTATCGAAACATAAATTGTGCAAAGCCGGCGGGTTGCTATACGGAATTGGATGAACGGCGAGCCAAGTTGGGACGTGTATCGAAGCTTCGCAGCCGTGCTGCGTGCGGGGTCGCTTTCTGCTGCGGCGCGGGGGCTCGGCATGACCCAACCCAGCATCGCCCGCCATATCGACGCGCTGGAGCGAACGGTCGGCGGGGCGCTGTTCATCCGTTCTCAGCGCGGCCTCGCGCCAACCGACCGGGCGCTTGCCCTGCAGCCGCACGCCGAGGCGCTCGTCGCAGCCGCCGAGGCCCTGCGCCGCACGGGGCAGGGAAGGCCGGACCAGCCCGAGGGCGTTGTGCGGATAAGTGCCAGCCAGGCGGTGGGCGTGCTGCATTTGCCCGCCATTCTGGCCCGTTTGCGGAAGGCCTATCCGGCGCTGGCGTTCGAACTCTCCCTCTCCGATGCGGTCGACGACCTGCTGCTGCGCCGCGCGGACATCGCCGTGCGCATGACCGAACCGGTGCAGCAGGCGCTGGTGGCGCGGCCGGTCGGGACGCTTACGCTCGGCTTCCACGCGCACCGCGACTATCTGGCGCAGCGCGGTGTCCCCGCCACGCTTGCCGCGCTGGCGACCCATGATCTGATCGGCTTCGACACCGAGACGCCGTTTATCCGTGCGGCAATGCGGCACCTGCCGGGGTTGGACCGCTCGTCCTTCGCGCTGCGCGTGGATAACGATGCGGCGCAGTTGGCGGCGATCCGTGCCGGATTCGGTATCGGCATCTGCCAGATCGCTGCCGCCCGTCCGGATCCCGCGCTGGTGCATGTGCTTGCCGACGCCTTTGCGATGCCGCTGCGCATGTGGGTGGTGATGCACGAGGATTTGCGGCACGGCGTGCGCTACCGAACGGTATTCGATGCGCTGGCGGATCAGCTGGCAGCAATCGCGGACCGGCGCGGACGCGGGGAACGATCCGGTGCCGCACCGGTTGAAGGCTGAACCCTCCGCTTTTGCGGGAACGGGCCCCCCGATCTTGGCTGGAGACGTGCCATGCCCAGTTCCCGTTCCTTCTTCGAACGCCGCGCCCAGGAAGAGCGTGCCCGTGCCGCCTCCTGTGGCAATCCTGTCGTCGCCGCCGGTTTTAGGCGGCGCGCGGAGGCCTTTCAGCGACGCGCCAACGCCCAGTTCGACGAGGTGATCGAGTTCGGCTGACCCCGCGCTATCGCGACTATCCCCCCCCGAACCATTTCTTTCCTGCTTTCCTATCGCGAAGGTGGGAGATGCGGCGGCCACAAGAAGATTGGTAAGGGGTTGAACATGCGTAGCTTTCGTACGGCGCTGCTGGTCGCGGCTTCCGTTTCCGCGCTGGGATGCGGTGCTGCATCGGCGCAGGAGACCGGCGCACAGACGGGCTCCCAGCCGGATACGACGTCGGAGGCTGGCGCCGAGATCGTCGTTACCGGTACTCGCAGCGTGGGTCGTTCGCGGCTCGACACGGCCTCGCCGGTCGATGTGCTGAGCGGCCAAGCGCTGGGTCGCCAGGGCACCACCGAATTGGGTGCCGCCCTGGCGGCCGTAGCGCCTTCGATCGACTTCCCGCGGCCGTCCGCCACGGACGGCACCGACGCGATCCGTCCAGCGACGTTGCGGGGGCTTTCGCCCGATCAGGTGCTCGTGCTGGTCAATGGGTCGCGAGTGAACAGCTCCGCGTTGCTGAACGTCGCGGGTGCCGTCGGGCGGGGCGCAGCCGCGGTCGACCTCAACACGATCCCGACTGCCGCGCTGGAGCGGATCGAGGTGTTGCGCGACGGTGCCTCCGCACAATATGGATCGGATGCGATCGCCGGCGTCATCAACCTGCGACTGCGCGAAGCGAGGTCGGGCGGTGCCGCATCGGCCACCTACGGGTTCTACCGCACCGACATCAACACCGCTGCAGGAAACCGCACCACGACGGGCGAACCGAACTTCACGGCGTCCGCCTGGCAGGGCTTTGGGCTTGGCGAGGACGGCTTCGTGACGGTGACGGGCGAATATGTGAACCGCCAACCGACCAATCGCGCCGATTTCGACCAGCGCGTGGTGCCGAGCCGCGTCACCGGCCGCTTCGGCGACCCGCAGGTCGAGCAGTACACGGGCACGATCAACGCGGGCAAGGGCATTGGCGGCGGCTGGAGCCTGTATGGCTGGGCCAGCTATCAGGACCGCGATACGCGCAGCGCGGCCTTCCCGCGCCTCGCGGAACGGACCAACGCGGCCGCGGTCGGCTATCCCAATGGCTTTCTGCCAATCATCAACACCACGTCCACCAACGCCGTGGGCGCGGTCGGTGCGCGGGGCGATATCGGCGATTGGGGCGTCGACCTGCATGTCGGCTACGGCCGCAACAAGATCGCCTTCCGTACCCGCGATACCGCCAATTTCAGCCTCGGCGCCGCGACGCCCAAATCCTTCTATGACGGGGCGCTGATCTACGACCAGTGGGTCGGAAATCTCGACATCCGTCGCAAATTCGACCTGTTCCAGTCGCTGAATCTGGCCTTCGGCGTCGAAGGGCGTCGTGAGAGCTATAAGATCACGGCGGGCGAGGAGCGTTCGTATATAGGCACCGGCGCCGAGGGTTTCGGGGGCTTCGCGCCGATCAACGCAATCGAGCGGTCCCGGCGCAGCATCTCCGGCTATGTCGATGTAGAGACGCAGGTCACGCGGTCGTTCCTGGTCGACATCGCCGTGCGCGGCGAGCATTTCACCGATTTCGGCGACACTGCGAACGGCAAGCTCTCGGCACGGTATGACGTGACGCCGTGGCTGGCATTTCGCGGTACGGTCTCGACAGGATTCCGTGCGCCGAGCCTGCAGCAGCAATATTATACGTCCGTCGCGCAGGTCGTGCAGGGCGGGGTGCCCGTGCTGACCGGAACCTTCCCGTCGATCGCCCCGGTCGCGGAAGCACTGGGCGGCCGCCCGCTTCGTCCGGAGAAATCGACCAACCTTTCCGTCGGCACCGTGATCCGCGCCGGCGGGTTCGACCTGAGCGTCGATGCCTACGAGATCCGCCTGCGCGATCAGCTCGCCCTTTCGGAGATCATCCGCTCGAGTTTCAGTCCGCAGGTGGCGGCGATCCTCGCGCCGTTCAACGTGCCCTCGGCCCGCTTCTTCATCAACGGCCTCCGCTCGCGCACGCGCGGCATCGACGCGGTCGTGCACTACCGGCTTGGCACTGCGGCGGACCCAGCGGGTGCGTTCGACTTTACGCTGGCGGGCAATGTCAACGACATCCGCATCACCAGCGTGCCGACCAACACCGCGACGGTGAATCCGGCGCCCGTGCTGTTCGCCCGCAGCCGCGTGTTGACCATCGAACAGGGAACGCCGGGCGAAAAGGTCACCGGCACGATCGACTGGGCGAAGGGGCCCGTCGGCGTGACGCTCCGCGCGACATATTATGGCGACGTGAACCAGCCGGACAACATGGCCGACGGATCGAAGGACTCGCATACCGGCCAGCACCTGATCAGCGACCTCGAACTACGCTACCAGCCGCGCCACGGCGCGCAGATCGCGTTCGGTGCCAGCAACCTGTTCGATGTCTATCCTGACCGGACGCTGACGGCGAACAACCCGTCGGGGGCGCTCGGATTTCCCTATTACTCGCCATTCGGCTTCAACGGGCGGTATTTGTACGCCCGCCTGGGCGTGAACTGGTGAGCCGTCAGCGGCGTGCCGAGCGCGGGCACGCCGCTGTCCTGTCTTTGATATTTACATAACTAATATTATCGGTCTCTTGTTTGATGCGGGGGTGTAAGCGCAACGTGGAAATGGGACATCTCCGCTAAATAGAAACGGGACAGCCTCCGTTTTGCAGCGCCTCGGTGCCATGCAGTCCTTGGCAAGGAGGATGTGCGCACGATGTCGGTGATCGCTGGGAGCAAGACGGGTCCAGCGGTCCGATACAGCACGCTGCAGGACAGGCTGGTGAAGGCGATGCGGCTCAAGGGCATCTCCACCATCGCCGGAGCCAACCGCTTCCTTCCCTCCTACCTCGCGCAGCACAATGCGCGCTTCGCCTGCATGCCGGCGGATGTGCAGGACGCGCATCGCCCGCTTGGCCTGCAAGGGAAGGTTCGGCGGAGCTGACCCGGCGCGCCGAGCCGTCCGTCACCGGCGCCTTGGCGCTCAGCTACAACAGGCGATGTTTATCCTGGAGGCGACGTCACTCGCGCGGACGCTGGCCCCTACCTTCGCAGACGGCGAGGTTTGAATTGAAATTCGGCGGACTTTCGACAAAATGCTAATGGACGAGGTAATTCCCCGAGCTGCGAGCAGTGAATGAAATCAGCATTATTCGCCGCGATTCTCTGTATTGTGCTCCCAGCAGCACGCGCGGAGCGGCGTCATTTGCTGACCATCGACGATGTCCGCGACGTCCACCGTATTGAACAGGCGCAGCCGTCTGGAACTGCCCTCACTGGGTACGAAAAGGCGCTGACCGGAGCGCTTCGGGACTTGTGCGGGAAGAAGGTCGCACTGCTGGGGGAAGGGCCCACCCATGGCGACGGCAATACCGAGCAATTTAAGGTCGTCTTGGTCGATCGGCTGATCCACCAATGTGGGTTCACGATGGTCTTGTTCGAAGCCAGCCACTACGAGTTCTTGAACATTGAGAATGCGCACAAATCGGGTCGGCGCTTGGAGCAGGAGCAGGTCGCGACGGCAGTGGGCGGCCTTTGGCGCTTTGATGTCGATTTCCAGCCGCTGTTGCCCATGCTAACCGAAGGGCTGAACGATGGTACGCTGCGTTTGGGCGGGCTAGACGACCAACTTGGCGCGGTCGGTCAGAACTTCGCGAATGTGCAGTTGGTCGAGGACCTGACCGCCCATATGCAACCGGACAGACGCAGCATCTGCCGTGAAGCATTCCGTCACAGGATCTACCAGCACTATCCTAAGGAAATGCCCTATTCCAAGAAGGAAAAGGAAGCATTGCTGCTGTGCCTGGCAGAGGCAAGCAGTGCCAGTCGCGACGCCGAGCACAAGCATATGGCGCGTAGCTTAAGTCGTTGGATCGACCGCGATCTGCTTGGCGATACCGAAATGTACCGCGAACGCGACCGCTCGATGTTCGAGAATTTCCAATGGCTGAAATCGCGTCTGCCTCGATCGATGAAAATCATCATCTGGGGCGCGACTATGCATCTGGCAAAGGACGCAAGCGCGACATCCTACTTTCCAGCGTCCGGGAACCTCGGCTCACGAATCCACGCGGTGTATGGCAAGTCAGCTTATTCTCTGGGTTTCTCGGCCCTGGAAGGCGCCTACAGGGTGGGCAGGCGCAATCAGCAAATTCTACCGCGGGCGCCAGCCGGATCCCTCGAAGCACAGGCGATCGCAGGCGCTGCGCCAGAGGAAGATGTCGTCTTTCTCGGCCCCCGTCCGCTTGCCAGGCCAGGAGCGATCAGCGCCGCTGCTTTCCGGCACGAATACCAGACGACCGATTGGAGCCAAGCTCTCGACGGGCTGGTTATATTCCGTCGCGAGCGTCCCGCCCAGCTCGTGCGCTCAGCAAGTTGACCTCACCAAGGGCTATGCGCTAACCGCGCCAGTTGACGGCGTAGTAAAGGCGCTCGTCACTGCGGATCATACATATCATGGGCCGCCTTCGCAGGCAGCGCGCTTCCGCCATGGGCCGGAAAGACGGCAAAGTTGCTGCGCGACGCCGAGGAGCGTCACAGCCTAGCGTAATTTCCTACCAACATTCTGAACAGCTATGCAGCGGCGGCAGACGGGTTTGATACCTATCTGCCAACGGCGTTTGTGCCTTTTCTAACTGGCGGTACCTATTCATATTGCCCGCCAGTGCCGCGCGCGATCAGCCGGCTGGCGAGGCCCGCCTCGAGCGCGACCAGCGTCAGCGTGCGGCCGACCAGGTCGTGGAGGCCGCGGGTGATCCGCTCGCGCACGACAGTGCCGGCGGGGCGGCGCATCTCTTTCTGGCTGGTGAGCAGCGCCTGGTTGCGCTTGTAAAAGGCGAAGCTCGACATGGTGCCGATGCCGGTCATCACCACGAACAGCACGCCGGGCAAGATCTTCAACCATCGATCGAACCCCTTTCCGAGAACGGCCTCAAACTGCTCCGGGGGGGCCGGTCTCAGTGACAGATGTCACCCCGGCCGCATGCCATCGCGCAGCAAGTCCGGTGGATGCCGCCCCCGGAACGGATCGCCGGTTCCGGCGGTTCTGCTCCCTTGTTCCGGATCGGCAACAAGGGGAAACGAATGCGCAGGCGGTGGACTTCGGCGGTGCTGCTGCTGGCACTTGCCGCCTGTTCCGGCAACCGCGGTGGCGGCGCGCCGCCCCATGCCAAGGACCGCATCGAGGTAAAGCCCGAGCTCTCCACCCTCACCCTGCCGCTGGAGGCTAACCTCGATGACCTCGCCGCGACGCTGGAACGCGCCGTGCCGCGCCAGCTCTGGGCGATCGACAAGCCCGACCAGCCCTGCGTGCGCCCCAAGAAGCTCGACCTCGGCATCGCCAAGGTGAAGACGCCGACCATCAAGTGCCGCATCGTCGGCGAGGTGACGCGTGGGCGGATGACGATCGGCGGCCAGGGCCAGGTGATCCGGCTGGCGATGCCGCTCCACGCCGAGGTCCGCGCCGAGGATATCGGCGGTGTGCTCAAGCGCGAGACCGCAACGGCGGACGCGATGGCGCATGCGGTGATCACGCTGTCGCTCGGGCTCGACTGGAACCCGCGCGGCAAGATCGACATCGACTATGACTGGGCTAACGTCCCCCATGTCGACATTCTCGGCCAGCGGATCGAGTTCACCGACAAGGCCGACCAGAAGCTGGCGCCGATGATCGCCAAGCTGGAGCGCGAGCTGCCGGGCGAGCTGCAGAAGCTCGGCGTGCGCCAGAAGATCGAGGAGGCGTGGCGCTCGGCCTTCACCACGTTGTCGCTCAATCGCGAGAACCCCCCGGTATGGATGCGGGTAACGCCCAAGCAGCTGCATTATGGCGGCTATGCCATCACCGGCAGGCGGCTGGAGCTGCGGCTCGGCATGGAGGCGACCACCGAAACCTTTGTCGGCCAGAAGCCCGCCGATCCCGCTCCCACATCGCTGCCGCCGATGCAGCCGTTGCAGGGGCCGATCGGCAAGGTCTCGCTGTTCCTGCCGGTGATCGCCGATTATCGCGAGCTGGAGCCGGTGCTGATGAAGGCGCTGGTCAAGCGCCAGGCGCGGCCGTTCGACGTCCCCGGCGTCGGCCCGGTGCAGGCGCAGTTCGAGAAGGCGACGATCTACGGCACCAAGGGCGGGCAGATGGCGGTCGGCCTGTTGTTCGCGGCCGAGGACGTCGGCGGGAAGATCGGCCGGACGCGCGGCACCGTGTGGCTGACCGCGACGCCGGTCAACCTGCCCAATTCGCGCAAGGTCGACTTCCAGAACCTGGGCGTCAGCGGCACCACCGACATGACCGGTGGCGACCTGATCCTCCAGCTGATGAACGCGCCGGGGATGAGCAGCTTCATCGCCGCCGCGCTCAGCCAGAATTTCGAGCGCGACTATGGCGAGCTGCTCGGCAAGGTCAGCCGCGCGATCTCCAGCCGGCGCGAGGGCGTGCTGCGCATCGATGCCCGGCTGGAGCGCACCCGCACCGGCACGCTGCAGGCCTCGGGACAGGGGCTGTATCTGCCGGTCTGGGCGGAGGGCACGGCGACCGTGCGCCTCGCCAGCCCGGGCTCAGGCGGAGAGAAACACCACGCCCGGTAAGGCCACACCCTTGGCAGCGGTGCCGAGTTTCCCGTCGGCGCCGATCGCCAGCCGGGCGATATTGCCCGAACGCTCGTTGGCGACGAGCATCTCGCCGTCGCCTTCGCGCAGCAGGAACAGCCGCGGCCAGTGCCCGCCGCAGCCGGCGTGCTGGAGCAGGGTCAGCCCGCCGTCGCGCTGGATCGCGAACACCGCGATGCTGTCATGCCCGCGATTGGAGACGTAGAGCCGCGTGCCCGCGGCGTTCACCGCGATATGCGCGGCGGCCGAGGCGCCGGTGAAGCCCTTGGGCAGCGTCGACAGCGTCGCCAGCGCGGTGAAGCGGCCATCGGGCAGCGCGCGCAGCACCGTCACCGTGTTGGCGAGTTCCGTGACGAGATAGGCGATCGGCAGCTTCGGATGGCGCGCGAGATGCCGCGGCCCTGCGCCCGCTTCGGTGCGATAGGCGATGCTGGTGTCGACAGCGCCGCCCGCGCCCAGCCGGTGGAGGAACACCGCGTCGGCGCCGAGGTCGACCGACTGCAGCTGGTTGGTCGTGGAGAAGCCCACCCAATGCGCGTGCGGGCCGGCCTGCCGCTCGCGATTGGGGCCGCTGCCCTCATGCTGGATGCGGCGTGCTTCGCCCGCCAGGCGGCCGCTTCGATCCAGATCGAACAGGGCGACCGAACCGCTGGAATAATTGGCGACCGCGAGACGGCGGCCATCCGCCGAAAGCGCGGCGTGGCAAGGATCCGCCCCCAGCGTCGAGGCGGTGGCCAGCTTGGCAAGGCCGGCCGTGTAGACGCCGACGGCCCCTTGGGTCTGCTCGTCCAGCAGGTAGCGCATCCCCGTCACCGCCGAGCGGACGCCGAACGAGGCGTTGCGGATCGTCGCCACGGGGGCGCCGAGCTGCCAGCCCTGCGCTGCATGGGTCAGCGGCACCAGCCCGGGGCCGCCCTCGTTCACATAGGTGCCGGCGATCAGGCCGCCGCTTGTGCGGGCCAGCAGCGCGGTCGGGCAGGCGCCGAGCGCCACGGTGGCGCCGACCAGCGCGCGGCGCGTCAGCGAGAATGCAGGAATAGTCATATCCTATTGAAGCCTTTCGGTTTCTTTGCCGTCAACGCTGAACCTTCGCCGGTCTTGCGCGCTGAACCCGATGCAACAGGGAGCAGCGTCATGACCGAAGACCCAAGCCGCCGCGATCTTCTGAAAGGTGCCGCCGCCGCCGGTGCCGCTACTGCCGCCGGACCGGCCTTCGCGCAAGCCGCGACCAGCGGCCCGGCCCCCGATCCGCAGACCAAATATACCGACAAGCCCTTCCCCGAGCAGCGCCAGAAATGGCCGGCGCTTCAGCGCGAGATGCACCCGGTACCCGATTGCGGCGAGCGTAGCTATCGCGGCTCGGGCAAGCTGGTCGGTCGCAAGGCGCTGGTAACCGGCGGCGACTCCGGCATCGGTCGCGCCGCCGCCATCGCCTTTGCACGCGAGGGTGCGGACGTCGCGATCAATTATTTCCCGACGGAGGAGCCGGACGCGCAGGACGTCGCCAAGCTGCTTCGTGGGGAAGGCCGCAAGGTGGTGCTGCTGCCGGGCGACCTCACCGATCAGAGCTTCTGCGTCGATCTTGCAGGCCGCGCCAACCGCCAGCTTGGCGGGCTCGACATTCTCGTCAACAACGCCGCCTATCAGCAATCCAAGGCGTCCATCGACGAGATCAGCTTCGAGCAGTTCGATCGCACGATGAAGACCAATCTCTACGCGATGTTCTGGATCACCAAGACCGCGCTGCCGCTCATGAAGCCGGGTTCGGCGATCATCAACACCGCCTCGGTCAACAGCTTCGCGCCGGAGAAGGAGCTGCTCGACTATGCAACCACCAAGGGCGGCATCGCGATCTTTACCAAGGCGCTGGCCAAACAGATGGCGAAAAAGGGCATTCGCGTGAACGCCGTCGCACCAGGACCGATCTGGACGCCGCTGCAGGTTGCAGGCGGCCAGCTGCCCGGCGAAATGGGCAAGTTCGGGCAAGACACGCCGCTCGGCCGTGCGGGCCAGCCGGCCGAGCTGGCGCCGCTCTACGTCGCGCTCGCCTCGAACGAATTCAGCTATACCGATGGCAGCGTCTTCGGCGCAAACGGCGGCACCGGTGCGGTGTGAAGCATCGGCGGCAATATTGCCGCCGGTAACCATTCGCTAACCATAACCGCGAGCCCGTCCTTAACCTTACCCCCTTAATAACCTCGCATTCCCAAAGGAGGCGAAGGAGCCGGGGGCGTGTTCAGCGTAACAAAGCGGGCCAGGATGGCGGGCGCCGCCATGGCATTGGCCATACTCGCTGCCTGTGACGGCGGCGGTGGTGCCGGTAGCGGCACGTCGGCGGGCGGTCTGGTCTCCGCACCGCCCCAGCCGACGCAGACTCCGGCGGGTGCCGCGCTCGACGATTCGGTGCGGCTTGCCCAGCAGGCGAGCTTTGGTCCGAACATGGCGCTCGTCGAGCGAATCCGCGCGCTTGGCGTGAACGGCTGGCTCGACGAGCAGTTCGCCGCCAGCGGCAGCACCTATGCCGATCTCGCCACCGATGTGCGTGCCAATTTCTGCGCGTCCGGCGACAATGCCTGCAGCGCGCTCCATTTTTCCCGCACGCCCGTCGCAATGCGCTTCTATGCCGATGCGATCTCCGCGCCGGACCAGCTGCGTCAGCGGGTCGCCTTCGCGCTATCGCAGATGATCGTCGCCTCGGAGGCAGGCGTGCGCGCCACCGCGGGCATCGCCGCTTTCAATCAGCTCTTCCTCACCTATGCGTTCGGCAGCTATCGCGATCTGCTGCTCGCCGTGACGATGAGCGGCTATATGGGCGACTATCTCGACATGGCGGACAGCCGCAAGGGCACGCCATCGGAGAATTACGCCCGCGAGTTCCTGCAGTTGTTCACCATGGGTCCTGACAAGCTGCAGATGGACGGCAGCATACAGCGCGATGCGAGCGGCGGTCCCATCCCCAATTACACGTCGGACGAGATTCGAGAGGTAGCGCGTGCGCTCACGGGGTGGACCTATGCCCGGGTCGACAATGCGGCGATCAGCGATTCCCAGGCGATCGCCTATGCCCAGCCGATGATCGCGGTGCCCAGTCGCTATGACTCTGCTGAAAAGCGTTTCCTCGGCACCGTCGTCGCAGCGGGGACCTCCCAGCAGGCGAGCGTCGCAGCGGTGGTGGATGCGGCATTCAATCACCCCTCCACGCCACCGTTCGTGGCGCGGCACCTGATTACCCATCTCGTCACGCCCAACCCGTCGCCCGCCTATATCGGCCGGGTTGCCGCGGTATTCGTCAACAATGGCAGCGGCGTGCGGGGCGACATGAAGGCCGTGGTCCGCGCCCTTCTCACCGATGCCGAGGCACGCGCGCCGCAAGGAAGCACGGCCGGCAAGCTCAAGGAGCCGGCGCTGGCGATGACCAGCCTTGCCCGTGCGATCGGCTTCACGACCGACGGCTATGTCTTTCAGCAGCGCGATACGGGTCTGGCCCAGCCGGTGATGCGGGCGCCATCGGTATTCAACTTCTATCCGGACGACTTCCCGCTGCCCGGCAGCGCGACGCTGCGCAGCCCGGCCTCGAAGCTGATGACGGCTCCCAACCAGCTGCGGCTGCACAATCTCGTCTATGACTGGACGGTGAGCGGTGATGCGACCCGGTCCGAATATGCTGCGGTGGCGACAGTGCCGGGAAGCTCGGGCTCGGCCCCGGTGTGGGCGGATTGGGAGGCCCTTGCCGACAATGTCGACGGCATGGTCGATCGGGTCAACCTGCTGATGTTCGCCAATGGACTCACCAAAGCCCAGCGGGATGCGCTGAAGGCCGCGGGCGTGGCCGTCACCAATGCCGATCCGAAGCTGCAGGCGCGCAAGCGTGCGCAGATGATGCTCTACATCGCCGGCACCAGCCCGATGTTCCTGGTCGATCGCTGAGGAATTTCCGATGCCCCTTTCCCGCCGCGATTTCGTTCGACTCACCGCCGGCACCGGCGCGCTCGCCGCGCTCGGCCAGTTCGGCCGCACCGCCGCCATGGCGGCCCCCACCGGCAGCTACCGGGCCATGGTCGGCATCTTCCTGTTCGGCGGGAATGACGGCTGGAACATGGTGATACCCACCGACGCGCGGCACAGCGGTTATCTCGCTTCGCGCGGCAGCGTCGGCATCCCGCGCGCGTCGCTGACGCCGCTCACCAACAGCGCCTACGCCTTGCACCCGGCAATGGCGGCGCTACGACCGGTCTGGGACGAAGGTTCGCTGGGATTGGTGCTCAACACTGGCACGCTGTTCGCGCCGCTGACCAAGGCGACCTACCAGTCGCGCGCCGATCTGCGTCCCGCCAACCTGATGAGCCATGCGGACGAGCAGGATCACTGGCAGGGGCTGCGGGCCCGCGAAAGCAGCCGTGACGGCTTCCTGGGCCGCATTGCGGACAAGATGCCGGGCGGCACGCTGCCCGCGGCCATGTCGCTGGCTGGGGCCTCGGTGGCGGTGCTGGGCCGCCAGACCTCGCCCTTGATCCTGGCGACCGGCGGCCTGCCCGGTCGCTCCGGATACAGCACCGGCAGCAATGCCAAGAACGCCGCGATCACGGCGCTGGCCACCAGCAGCGACGGCGTCGCTCTACTGGACGGTGTCGCCCAGGCAATGACGCGCAACTATGATCAGGCCGTCACCGCCAACACCATCCTGGCCGGGACGGCGGCCACGGATGCCTTCTTCGTCAACCCCACCACCGGTGCGGCGCTGACCAGCGATCTCGCCAAGCAGCTGATGGTCGTGGCGCGGATGATCGCCGCGCGGGGCACGCTCGGCCATGCCCGGCAGAACTTCCTGGTGAGCCAAGGCGGGTTCGACACCCACTCTGGCCAGGTCCAGGGCGGCAACCCCGCCGCCGGTCTGCATGCGGGGCTGCTCGGCGATCTCGCCATGGCGATGGCCGCGTTTCACAAGGCGATGGGCTCGCTGGGTCTTGCTGCCAACGTCACCAGCTTCACGATGAGCGACTTCGGTCGGACCTATCTCGGCAACGGCCAGAGCGGCACCGACCATGCCTGGGGCAGCAATCACCTGGTGATGGGCGGTGACGTCGTACCCGGCGCGGTGCTCGGCAGCTACCCCGATCCGGTGCTCGGCGGCGCTGACGACGTCACCAAGGAAGGCCGCTTCGTGCCCGGCGTTGCGCAGGAGGAATATCTGGGCGCGATCGCGCGCTGGCACGGCGTCGCCGATGCGGACCTATCCTACGTCTTCCCCAATTGGTCGACCTGGAGCAGCGCGGGCCGCGGTCCGCTGGCGCTGTTCCGCGGCTGACGCTCGGCAGACGCGGAAGGCGTGCCGGGACGCTAGGCTTGCATCGTAAGCGCCGGCCCGACCAGAACGACGCGTCGGCCGGCGGTGAGGCGCACGGTCCGCTCGGCCCCGCCGCACCGTATCACCCGCGTACCGCTCCGTTCCGGGTATAGCGAGGCGCGGGCGAGCTTGCCCCCCTGCCACGCGAGATCGATCGTGCAGGCGCCGCGCCCCCGCAGGCCCGTCACGCTGCCCCCCGGCCAGGCGCTGGGCAGCGCGGGCAGCAGTTCGAGCGTGTCCCCTGCACTGTAGAGCAGCATCTCGACGATGCCAGCCGCGCCGCCGAAATTGCCGTCGATCTGGAAAGGCGGATGCGCGTCGAACAGGTTCGGGTAGGTGCGTTCCGGCCCGAGCAGGAAGTTGAGAATGCCGTGCGCCCGGTCGCCGTCGCGCAGCCGCGCCCAGAGGTTGATCCGCCACGCGGTAGCCCAGCCGGTCGCCCGGTCGCCGCGGATTTCGAGCGCGCGTCGCGCGGCCGCGGCAAGATCGGGCGTCTCCGTGACGCTGATCTGGTGAGACGGATACAAGCCGTAGAGATGCGAAACGTGCCGATGCTGCTGCTCCGGCGCGTCGGCGTCCCAATCCTCCTGCCATTCCTGCAACTGGCCCTGCCGACCGATGCGGTAGGGCGCCAGCCGAGCGGTCGCCGCGCGCAGCTCCGCCACCATTCCCGCACCGATGCCGAGGATCGTCGCGGCCTCGGCGGTCTGGGCGAACAGGTCGCGCAGGATCGCCATGTCCATCGTCGGCCCGGCACAGAGCGCGCCGCCATGGCCATGCTGATTTTCCGGGCTGATCGACGGGTTGGTCACCAGCCTGCCGGTACGCGGATCCTGCACCAGCGTATCGAGGAAGAAGCGCGCCGATCCCGCCATCAGCGGATACACGGAGGCGAGGAACGCCCGGTCGCGGTGATAGTCGTACTGCTCCCAAAGATGCGTGCACAGCCACGCCCCGCCGGTCGGCCACATGCCCCATGGCGCGCCGTCGATGGGCGCAGTCGCGCGCCAGCCATCGGTGTTGTGGTGGCATACCCAGCCCCGCGCGCCGTACATCTCACGCGCGGTCCGCGCGCCGGTGATCGCCAGCTCCCGCACCAGCGTGACCAGCGGCGCGGCGCATTCGCTCAGATTGGCACTATGCGCGGGCCAATAGTTCATCTCGGTGTTGATGTTGACCGTGTATTTGGAGCCCCAGGGCGGATTGAGGCTGTCGTTCCATAGGCCCTGCAAGGTCGCCGGCTGGCCGCCGGGCTGCGAGCAGGCGATGAGCAGATAGCGGGCATAGGCGAAGTAGAGCGCGGCGAGCGCCGGGTCCGGGTGCTCCTGCGACTGCTGGATGCGCAGATCGGTCGGTGCGTCGGCGGCCGGGGTGGCGCCGAGGTCGAGCGTGACGCGCCGGAACATCCGCCGGTGCGCGGCGCTGGCATCGGCCGCGATTTGCGGGAAGGACTTGCGCCGAGCCGCCGCCAACGCCTTGTCGACCAGTGCCTCCGGATCACCCGACACGTCGTCGAACCGCCGGAAGCTCGTCGCCATCGCAAGCAGCAGCGTGACGGCATCGGCACCGCGTATCGCGATCCCGCCGGACGTCGCCTCGATCCGCCCGCCCTCGGGCTGAACCAGCACCTGCGCCGCGAACCGGAGCGCGCCGTGCACGCCCGCAGAATCCCCGTTGCGGCCGGTCAGAAGCAGCTGGTCCTTGCCGATCGTACGTGCGACGATCCCATTGTGCGGGCTGTCGAGCGCGAGGTCGAGGTCGAGCTTGCCCTTGCTCGCCTCCAGTCGCACCGCGATCACCTGATCGGGCACCGAGGCGATGACGCGCCGAACATGCTCGCTGCCATTGATGGCGAACCGGGTCGTGGCGACGGCGGAGTCCAGATCGAGCTCGCGCCGATAGGCGCTTGCCTGACCCAGCCCGGGGAACCGCAGCAGCAGATTGCCGAGCGCCTGATAGGGCATCTGGGTCTTCGGCCGTCCCAGGAGCGCCTCGTTGGTCCATGCCTCCGCCTCGGCGATCTTGCCGGCAAAGACCAGGTCGCGGACCTTTGGCAGCGCCTCCCGCGCCAATGGGTTGACCGGATCATAGGGCCCGCCCGCCCACAGCGTGCCCTCGTTGAGCTGCAGCCGCTCGGTTTCGGTCCCGCCGAACACCATCGCGCCGAGCCGGCCGTTGCCCACCGGCAGCGCCTCGGTCCATTTCGCCGCCGGCTGGCGATACCAGAGCAACGGGCGCGCTGCCGCGATATCCGCCCGCGCCGCGCCTTCCAGCGAAAGCGCGAGCGGGCCGGCGGCAAGCGCGGTCATGGTCTCCCGACGGGTCCAGTCCATGGCGATCCTCTCCAAAGGCGTAACATGGGCCGCGGCGTCCCGCGTGCCGGATTCAAAAGCGCGACAGGGTGAAGCGGTCCACGTCCAGCGCGCCGCCGCCCGGGCCCGGATTGAAACAGGAAAGCGCGAACTGGACGCCCTGGAAGGTGCCGGTCCGCCAGTCATAGACCAGCGGCACCGTGCCCCCGAGCGGCGTGAAGCGCCGGCCATCCTCGCTGTACGACAGCAAGGCAGTGGCGGCGATGAAGTCCATGTCGGTGCGCAGCCAAAGGCGCGGCGCGCTGGTCGGCACTGCCGCGACACGCACCTCCGTCTTCGGCCCTGCGGTGGTGGACTCGGTGACCCGCATCGAAAGCGCGCGGCTGCCGTCCGGCTGGCCGATCACCGCGATCGCGGCGCTGTACTTGCCGAACGTGCCGAAGCCGCAGACATCGCCCGGCCGTATCCCTGCCGGATCGACAACCACTTCTCCGCGCGAGCGGGGTGCCTGGCCCTTCTGCACCAGGGTATTGCGCGCCCACCATAGCTGGTCCGCCGGAACCGCGCGCAGCCGCAGCCAGCCGCGTCGCGCCGTAAGCGACCAATAGGGGTCGAGCGGATTATGGTTCCACTGCCATTGCCGGCCGAGCGCCGTGGTGGCGAAGTCGTCCGAGGTCGGCGGCTCGGTGAAGCGGCCGCCCGGAATCGGCTTGGGCGCGCGCTCCGGGACCTGGCCGGGCTGCGCCGGCGTGCCCCACACCGGCCAGCCGTCGCGCCAGAACACCGGGCTGATGTTGGTCACCCGGCCGATCGGCCCGGAGTCCCGCATGACGAAGCCGACATCCTGGCCATTGGCGAGATCGACCAGCGCGCCCTGGTGCCCGCCCGTCTTGTCGTCGATCTGCGGCCGGGTCTCCCACGGCCCGTCGAGCGTGCGCGCCCGCGAGACGGTCAGCGCCAGCTTGTTGGGGATCGAATTGAACAGGTAATACAAGCCATTGCGCCGGAGCAGCTTCGATCCCTCGGCGCCCTTGTTGTAATAGATCACGCGACTGGCGGTGATCCGCGACACGTTCTTGTCGAGCGTGTGCAGCGTAATCGTGCCGTCGCTGCCGATCGACGTGGCGAGATAGACCTGGCCGTCATCATCGAAGAACAGTGCCGGATCGAAGGCGGCGCGGTCGAGTGCGACATAGGTCCAGGGACCGCGCGGATCGCGGGCGCGGTAGATGCGGGTGTTCTGGCGGATCGGCGTCACCGCCAGGTAGAACATGCCCGCATGGTAGCGCAGGCTCGGCGCGTAGACGCCCGCGCGGTAGGAGCCGCCGTCCTTCAGATCGAATTCCGCGCGCCCGTCGAGCCGGGGGATGACGTGGGAGAGGATGTCCCAGTTCACCAGATCGCGCGAGTGGAGGATGGTGAGGCCCGGCACGTTGGCGAAGGTGGTGCTGGCGAAGTAGAAGTCCTTGCCCACCCGGATGATGTCCGGATCGGGATAGTCGGCGTTGAGCGGCGGGTTGCGATAGGTCCCGTCGCCCTGGTCCGAGCGCCAGACCTGGGCCGAGGCGATAGCCGGGAGCAGCGCCGCAGCGACGGTCGCGAGGAGGAGGCGCCGCATCACTGCGCCATCGGCCCGATGATCGTGCCGACGAACCCGCCCGCCTCGTGGGTGCTGAGGAAGCGCGCGTCGAGATCGCGCTTGAGCGTGCCCTTCGCCGCCCCGCTGGCATAGTCGAACGCCATGGTGCCGCCGGTGATCCGCAGCGTCAGCGTCACCGGCGCGGTGCCGGGCAGCGGGGTCGCGGCGATCAGCTGCTCGTCACCCTTGGCGCGGGTGTAGAGCGCCAGCGTCCGCGTGCCACCGCTGTTGGTGAGGCCGTAGAAGAGGTAATTGAGGTCGCTCTGCACCGCCGCGAGCCCGGCGCGCTCGCCGGACTTGGTGGGGGTATAGCGCACCGTCACGCTGACGGTGGCGTTGGCGTGCTGCTGCCGACGCCCGACGAAACCGGGCACCTGGTTTAGATCGCCGAGCGGTGCCGGCCGGGTGATCACCAACTCCCCGCGTTCGACCCGGTAGAAGGGCGATTTGGGCGTACGGATGCCGACCCACTGCATCGACAGCTTGTTGCCGGCGAAGCGGTCCACATAGGCGAAGTCGCCGCTGGTCGGCAGCGCCGGTGGGGCTTGTGCCGGCAGGTTCGGTACCGCGCCGACCAGCGGCACCGGCTTGCCGTGCGGCAGGATCATCGGCCAGCCTTCCGACCAGGTGACCGGCAGCAGGAAGGTCTCGCGGCCCGTATTGTAGAAGTCGTCGGCATAGGGACGGACGCCCAAGAACGTCGCCCACCAGTCGCCCTTCTGCGTCTGTACCAATGTCGCATGGCCGGTAGAGGTGACAGGGTTCGGCCGCTTCGGGTCGAGATCCCGCTGGGTCAGGATCGGGTTGCCGGCAAAGGGCACATAGGGCCCAAGCAGTTCCTTGGACCGGAACACGACCTGCGAATGGTTGACGCTCGTCCCGCCCTCGGCGGCGGTGAGATAATACCAGCCGTCCTTCTTGAAGACATGCGGCCCCTCGATCCATACCGGCTTTTTGGCGATGTCGACGCCGCCATTGATCAGCTGGGTGCTGGGGCCGACCATCTTGCCGGCGCGCCAGTCATATTCCTGGATCCAGATCGCGCGGTGGCCCTCGTAGCGAGGGGGCTCGTCGGGTGCGCGATTGTTGACGATATAGGCCTTGTCACCCTCCCAGGTGATCGAGGGGTCGATGCCCTCGAACGGCAGCCAGATCGGATCGGACCAGGGGCCACGCGGGTCCTTGGCGGTGATCACGAAATTGCCTTTGCAGCTTACGCAGGTGTTGACGATGTAGAAGGTGCCGGCGTGGTAGGAGATATCCGGCGCGAAGACGGCCTGCGACGTGCGCATGCCGGTGAAGTCGAGCTGGCCGGGCCGATCGATCGCGTTCGCGATCTGCGTCCAGTGCACCAGATCCTTGGAATGGAAGATCGGCAGCCCCGGATAATGGGCGAAGGACGACAGCACGAGATAATAGTCGTCACCAACGCGCGTGACCGAAGGATCGGGATAATAGCCCGACAAGATAGGATTGCGATACTCGCCGGGGCCTGGCTTCGCCGCTTCCAAGGCATGGCCCGAATAGCGGAAGTCGCTAAAGCGCGCGGGCGCCTGTGCCAGCGCCGGTACGGCCGCCGTGCCGGCCAGTATCGCCGCCGCGACAATCGTCGAAATTCTCATGGCATCCCCTCGTGTGCACGCATTCCGTTCCGCGCCCATGGCCGCGATTGCGGGCCGCACCATAAGGCGGCGACCGAGGATGACCACCCTCAACCTGTCTCGCTGCGGGCAAGGATCGAAAAATTTCCATTTGCTGGACAAGTTAGGGGCTGGCGAAAGCCTTGCTGGCGCCGGCGTACCGGCTCAGCTCCGTCCGCTGGGATCGTACGATGGTGGCGGCGCCGTGCCGGCCGGCACTTCGAGCACGGCGGCTGCCTCGGCATCGCTGAGGTCCTTCACGCCCGCGTGCAAGAGCACCGCGCGCTGGTCTTCCGGCAGCAGTGACAGTTGCGCCAGCACGTCCCGCTGCCCGCGCCATTATGCCAAGGTCTAATTTTTTCTCGGCGCCGCAGGGAATATTGCAGGCGCAGCATCGTCCAACCCCGCGACATCAGCTTGGATCGGAATTGTCATGCCTTTCTTCAATCGGCGCGCGATCGGCGCCTTCGCGCTGATCGGCGCTATCGTCCTCGCGCTGCTCGCCGGCTTCGGCTGGGCCGCAGGCTGGCTGGGCGGGCGGCGCACCAGCGGCGGCGATATCACGACCGCACTCGAGGCGAATAACGGCGGGGTGAAGCCGGGTTATCGCCGCGCGCATGCCAAGGGCCTGTGTTTCACCGGAGACTTCGCCGCGACGGGTGCTGGAAGTGCCCTCACGAGCGCCGCTGCGTTGCGTACCGGGACGATACCGGTACTGGGTCGCTTCTCGCTCGGCGGCGGCAATCCTTTCGCGACCGATGGCCGCAACGTGTTCCATTCGATGGCGCTGCTGCTGCAGACGCGGGACGGCCAGCAGTGGCGGATGGCGCTGGACCATACGCCGATCTTCCCCGTCGCCGATGTTCCTTCCTTCCTCGCGCTCCAGCGTGCGACCACGCCGAATCCCAAGACCGGCAAGCCCGATCCTGCGGTGCTGCAGCCGTTCCTGGCGGCCCATCCGGAGGTGAAGGCGTTCCAGGCCTATATGGCGAAGGCGGTGCTGCCGAACAGCTTCGCCAACGCGACCTATTACAGCATCAACGCCTTCCGCTTCACCGATGCCGGTGGGACGACAAGGTTCGTGCGCTGGCAGTTCGTGCCCGAGGCGCCGCTCGCCGGCCTCGACAAGCAGCATCTCGACCAGCTCCCCCGCGACGCGCTGTTCCAGGAGATGATCGCCCGCACCGCCAAGGGTCCTTCGCGCTGGCACCTGCTGCTGGTCGAGGCCAATCCGGGCGACGTGACCGACAAGGCGACGGTCGCCTGGCAGGGCGCGCACCGCACGATCGATGCCGGCACGCTGACGATCCGCGCCACCCAGCCCGAGGAAACCGGCCGCTGCCGCGACTTCAATTTCGACCCCACCATCCTGCCGGAGGGCATCGCCTTGTCCGACGATCCGCTGCTCGCCGCCCGCTCCAAGGGCTATTCCTCCTCCTTCACCCGCCGCGCCGCCGAAGGCCCGCATCCGAGCGCCATTGGGGAAGACCTGACCAAAGGAGCGCAGCAATGACTCGCCGTTCCCCCGATTTTCATCCCGCCCTCCGCCTGCTGCACTGGCTGATGGCCGCCCTTGTGCTGGCGATGCTGTTCATCGGCGTGTTCATGGTGTCGACCAGCGGCCCCGCCTATGTGGCGCTGCTCGATCTGCACCGTCCGGTCGGCATCCTCATCCTCGTCCTCGTGCTGCTGCGCCTGCCCCTCCGCCTCGCCACGGGCGCACCCGCGCTACCGGCGGATCTTGCGCCCCTGCAGAAGCGCATCGCCTGGGGATCGCATGTGCTGCTCTACGCCACGCTGTTCGCCCTGCCGCTGATCGGCTGGGGAATGCTGTCCGCCGGCGGCTATCCCGTGCGACTGGGCGGCGGCATCGTGCTGCCGCCGATCCTGCCGCACGACCTCGCGCTCTATGCGCTGCTGCGCGCGGCGCACACGGCGATCGCGCTGGCCTTCTTCGCGCTGATCCTGCTCCACCTCGCCGCGGCGCTGATGCACGGGCTGGTGCGGCGCGACGGCGTGCTGCGGAGCATGACGACCGGGCACTGCCGGCCGTTGACGCCCTCGACCGCCGACGATGACAAACCCAGGGGAACCACTAGGCTCCCGGCATGACCCTCGAACAGCTACGCATCTTCGTCGCGGTTGCCGAACGCGAGCATATGACACGGGCGGCGGAGGCGGTGGGCGTTACCCAGTCCGCCGCGTCGGCCGCCATCGCCACGCTGGAGGCACGGCACGACATCAAGCTGTTCCACCGCGTCGGCCGCGGTATCGAGCTGACCGATGCCGGTCGTTTCTTTCTTGACGAGGCGCGCGCTGTCCTCGCACGGGCGGCCGAAGCGGCGCTGGCGCTGGGCGAATATGCCGGGTTGAAGCGTGGCCATCTCCGGCTCGTCGCCAGCCAGACCATCGCTGCCTATTGGCTACCGGAGCGGCTCGCCATGTTTCACCGCCGCTATCCGGATATCGAATTGTCCGTCGCGATCGCGAATACCGAAGGCGCCGCGCGCAGCGTCCGGGATGGCGAGGCCGAACTGGGTTTCGTCGAGGGCATGGTCGACGATCCGGCGCTGGCCCACTGGAAGGTCGGCGAGGACCGCATGCTGCTGGTCAGCAGCACGCACGCGGACGCGATCACCAATGCCTGGCTATCCGCCGCGCCCTGGGTGATGCGTGAGCCCGGCTCCGGCACCCGCTCCACCTTCGAGACCGCAATCCGGGACCGCGGACTGGACCCGCGCGACCTCAATGTCGTGCTAACCCTGCCTTCCAATGAATCGGTGCTTGCCGCGGTCCGCGCGGGGGTCGGCGCGGCGATGCTGTCCCAGCTGGTCGTCCTGCCGCTCTTGGAAGCCCGGGCCTTGTTCGCCCTGCCCTTTGCGCTGCCGCCGCGCCGGTTTCATGGCCTGCGCCAGAAGGAACGGTATCGCAGCAAGGCCGCCGATGCGTTGCTCGAGGTCATCGCGAGCTTCGACGCACAGGCAGACTGGGTGATCTAATCACGTTGGTGACCGAACCGATCGCCGTACCATATCAAGATTGAACGCGGTTCTCGGAACACCGCCTAAAATCTGTGCATTGGCGCCCGCGAAGAGCGCGTACGTCGTCAAATTCATAACTCAAGACGATCAAAACAATATGAATTGATCGTTAGAATGATCGGTTTGGCAGCCGCATCTGTGTCTCATCAAGGAGACACAATGTGACGACGCAGAGCCTGGCCCACCATCCGTCGCTTCCCGGCAGCACCCTGCTGCCCGGCGTTGCGCTTTGCCTGACCGTCACCGGCGGCGCGTTCGTCCTGCAGCGGATCGAAGAGGCGATATTCGGGCACGCCTGGCTGGAAGCGCTGGTTCTCGCCATCCTGATCGGTACGGCCGTGCGCACCGCCTGGACACCGGACAAGCGGTGGTTCCCCGGCATCACCTTCAGCGCAAAGTTCCTGCTCGAACTCGCCGTCGTCCTGCTCGGCGCCTCGGTCAGCGCCGCGACGATCCTCGCCGCCGGGCCGGGCCTGTTGATCGGCATCGCGGGCGTGGTCTGCGCGGCGATCGCCAGCAGTTATCTGATCGGCCGGATGCTGCGGCTGCCGAAACGCATGGCGCTGCTCGTCGCGTGCGGCAACTCGATCTGCGGCAATTCGGCCATCGCGGCGGTGGCGCCGGTAATCGGCGCGGACGGCGACGATGTCGCGGCCTCGATCGGTTTCACGGCCGTGCTCGGCGTGGTGGTCGTGCTGTCGCTGCCGCTGCTCGCCTTCGGCCTCCACCTGAGCGGTCACCAGTTCGGCGCGCTTGCCGGCCTCACCGTCTATGCCGTGCCGCAGGTGATCGCCGCCGCTGCGCCCGGAGGTGCCACCGCCGTCCAGATGGGCACGCTGGTCAAGCTGGTGCGCGTGCTGATGCTCGGCCCGGTCTGCCTGATCCTGTCGCTGATCGCGCCCACGCTGCGCGAGGAAGCCGACGAACTGCCCCCGCACGTCACCACCGGCGAACGCCCTGCGGCCGGGCGGCCGGCGCTGCACCACCTGGTGCCCTGGTTCATCCTCGGCTTTCTCGGCCTGGTCGGCCTGCGGTCCTTCGGCCTCATCCCGCATGCGGCTCTTGCCCCGGCGAACGAGGCCGCGACGCTGCTCACCGTCGTCTCGATGGCAGCGCTGGGCCTGGGGGTCGACGTCCGCACGGTGGCGCATGCCGGCGGCCGCGTGACCGCCGCCGTAGTCCTCTCGCTGCTCGTGCTCGGGGCGATCAGCCTTGGCCTGATCCGCCTGCTGGGGCTGGCCTGAACCGGCCCGCCCCCTGCCCCTACTCTATCGCAACGGAGACCATCATGAAGCCGTCCCTGCCCCTCTCTGCTCTGGTCGCCGCGCTGGCACTGGCCGGGTGTTCCGCTTCTTCCGCGCCCGCAGGCAACGCCGCTGCGCCCGCCGCCGCCGCGGATGATACTGCCACCACCTGCAAGAGCGGCATCACGCTCCAGCTGCTCGGCTCCGGCGGCCCGATCAGCGATGACGCCCGCGCTTCCTCCGGCGCGGTCGTGTGGATCGACGGCAAGGCGCGGCTGCTGATCGATGCGGGCGGCGGCACCTATCTCCGCTACGGCGAGGCCGGTGCCCGGCTCGAAGACCTCGACTTCATCGGCATCTCGCACTTCCACACCGATCACGTGGCGGACCTGCCGGCGATCCTGAAGGGCGCCTATTTCCTGAGCGGACGCCATGACGTGGCGCTGGTCGGTCCCAGCGGCAACGCCAACTTCCCCAGCATGACCGCCTTCTTCGACCGCGAGTTCGGCCGCGGGCATGGCGCCTTCGAATATCTGGCCGGCCTGTCGGGGGGTACCGACGGCCTGCAGCTTTCGGTCCACCCGTCCGACGTCAACGTCGCCAGCCCGGTCGCGACCAAGGTCTGGCAGGGCGACGGCGTCACCATTTCCGCCTTCGGAATTCCGCATGGCGATGTGCCCGCGCTCGCCTATCGCATCGAAACCCCCAAGGGCGTGATGGTGCTCTCAGCCGACCAGAATGGCAGCCGCAAGGGATTTGTCGACTTCGCCAAGGGCGCCGACCTGCTGATGATGCCGGCGGCGATCGACGACGATGCCGACGCCCAGTCCCGCTTCCTCCATGCGACGCCGACGGTCGTCGGCAAGATCGCCGCAGCAATCAATCCGAAGATGCTCGTCCTTGATCACTTCATGGGCCGCGCTCTGAAGGACAAGGACAAGAACGTCGCGACCATCCAGCGCTATTATCACGGTCCCGTCTATGCCGGCCGCGATCTCTCCTGCTTCCCGCTTTCCCACTGAAGACAAAGGAGCATACCGTCATGAAGCATGAACTGACCCTGGGCATCGCCGCCACCTCGCTGCTCGCCGCCCAGGCCTATGCGGCACCCCAGGCACCCGCCCCGGCCACCGCATCGCAGCCTGCCAAGGGCGGCGGCAAGTGCGCCAGCGGCAAGTGCGGCACCGAGAAGATCTACAGCCAGACCAAGCTCCAGCACGATCCGAATGGCGTGCTCGTCCGAGCCCGCGACGGCAAGTGCGGGCTGACCGGCAAGGGCTACAAGGTCGCCGACACCAGCCGTAGCCGGCTGGCGGAGGGCGTATGCGGACGCTGACCGCGGCGTCGCGCGGACTCGGGCTTCGGCCCGAGTTCGTCGACACCCTCCTTGAATCGGCCGCCGTACAAGGCCTGGACTTTCTGGAGGTCGCCCCCGAAAACTGGATGCAGATCGGTGGTCGCAAGCGCGACCAGCTCGATCGCATCGCCGATCGCTACCCCTTGATCGCGCATGGTCTGAGCCTGTCGATCGCCGATACCGAGCCGCTCAACACCGCGTTCGTGCGCGATGTCGCCCGGTTTCTAGACGACTATGGCATCGCCCTCTACAGCGATCACCTCAGCGCTGCGCGCGACGGCACCGGCTATCTCTACGATCTGCTCCCGGTTCCCCGCCGCGCGGAGAACCTGCCCTATCTGGCAGACCGCATCGCGCAGGTGCAGGACATTACCGGCCGCCGCCTCGTCCTGGAGAATATCTCGGCCTATCATCGCTATCCCGGCGAGATGCCCGAGGGCGCGTTCTTCGCCGAGCTCGTCGCGCGCTCCGGCTGCGGCATCCTCCTCGATATCAACAACGCCTATGTGAATGCGTGCAACCACGGCACCGATGCCGGCGCGTTCCTGCGCGCGCTGCCGTCCGACGCGATCGTCTATTATCACATCGCCGGGCATCTCGAACTTGCCGATGGCTTCCTGCTCGATATCCATGGCACGCCGGTCGCCGATGCGGTGCTCGACCTCGCCCGCGAGACCCTGGCGCTGCACGGCCCGCGCCCGCTGTTGCTCGAACGCGACAACTTCGTGCCCGAACTGGGTGCGCTGCTGCAGGATCTCGGCCGGATCGCGACTGCTATCGACGAGGGCCGCCATGTCCTTGCCTGATCCCGTCGCGCCGCGCGCCATGGTCGCCGAGTTCAACAGCTTCTGCATGGCCGCCCGCACGGACGGGTCGGGCCTCTACGGGCAGCTGCTGCGCGAGAACGTCGCCGAAGCGCTGCGGTCGAGCTTTCCGTTGTTCACCGACCGGGTGGGCAGCGCGGCCCTGGAGGCGGAGATCGACGCCTTTCTCCTGCGGCATTCGGGCACGCGCCCGCAGTTCCACCACATCGCGACGGAGTTCGTGCTGTTCTCCCAGCGTCAGGGCGTGGCCGCACCGGAACTCACCGCACTTCTCGAATATGAATGGGCGCTGCTCGCCGCCGAGATCGATCCCGCGACGGTGCCGTCCACGGCCACGACCGTGGACGACATTGCCCTCAACCCGACGACGCGCCTCGTCCTGTTGCGGTTCGATCCTGCGCAACCGGCTAGCGGCGGCGCGGTGGATCGCCCGCATGCCATTTTCCGCACCGCCGATCATCAGGTGCTCACCCTCGCGCTGACCCTGCCGGACTGCCTGGTGATCGAACATGTCCGCGAAGTCGAGGCCGTATCCTCGGCGTCGCTTTTCGAAGCGCTGGATCCGTATCTTTCGCGCTTCGAACTCCAGACCAGCCTGGCGCGCGGCTTCGCCTGTGGCCTGTTCTGCTCACCCCCCAAGACCATCGGAGACCTGCCATGAGATTGTTCGCCTTTGTCGACACCGCGCTGGAAAAGGCTCGCGCGCTGGACTTCGTCGCGCCACTCGCCATCCGCCTCTATCTGCTCCCGATCTTCTACGAGGGCGCGCATGCGAAGCTGACCGGCTTCGAAGGGCTGGTGCAATGGTTCGGCGCACCCGTGGCGCAGGGCGGGTTGAACATGCCCGCGCCGCTGCTGATGGCGGTGCTCGCCACCGCGACCGAAACCGCGGGTTGCATCTGCCTGGCGCTGGGGCTCTTCACCCGTCTTGTGTCCATCCCCCTTATGGTGACGATGACGGTTGCCGGCCTGTCGGTCCACTGGTCGCATGGCTGGGCGGCGATCGCGGGAAAGACCGCCGAGTCCACGCTCCGGCTCCAGGCCTTCATGGAATGGCTGGCGCAAAACTTTCCCGGCCGGTTCAACTACATCACGCAATATGGCGATCCGGTGGTGCTGAACAACGGCATCGAGTTCACGGTCACCTATGTAATCCTGCTTGCGGTCCTCTTCTTCTATGGCGGCGGTCGTTATGTGAGCCTGGACTATTGGCTGGGGCGTACGCCTGCGGTCGAGCGCCTGCAGCTGGCCGAAGCTCGCGCCTGATCCGCGCGTCCCGCCCGGTCTTTGCGACGGCCGCCTTCGGGTGGCCGTTCCTGTCGTGTGCAACCGCCAATGGAGACCGGCGGCCTTGCCGATCGTTTCGCCCTCCCTATGCTAAGCACCATGGCGCATGTGCTGGTAGTGGAGGATGATCGCCCGACGGCGGAGGCGATCGCGAGCGAGCTCCGCGCGCACGGTTATTCCGTCGATACCGCGGGTACCGGCGCCGACGCGCTGGCGCTGGCCCAAGCCGCCACGCCCGATGCCCTGACACTGGACCGCCTGCTGCCGGACACCGACGGGCTGGCGCTGCTTGCCAAGCTTCGCGAGGTTGGCATCCACGCGCCCGTTCTGATGGTGAGCGCGCTTGGCGATGTCGACCAGCGCATCGCGGGACTGCGTGCCGGCGGCGATGATTATCTCATCAAGCCTTTCGCGCCGAGCGAACTTGCCGTGCGCATCGAGGTGCTGCTGCGCAGAACCAGGCCGGAAGCGGAGACCGTGCTGCAGATCGGTCGCGTCCGCATCGATCGCATCCGCCGCGAGGCCCAGGTGGCAGGCGAGCCGGTGCGGCTCCTCCAGATGGAGTTCAAGCTGCTGGAATTCCTGATGCGCCATGCGGGCGCGACGGTCAGCCGGCGGATGCTGTTCGAGCAGGTCTGGAACTATCACTTTGATCCCGGCGCCAACCTGATCAACGTCCATATCGCGCGCCTGCGCCGCAAGCTCGACATGCCGGGCGAACCGTCCGCGATCGTCACCGTAAAGGGCGAAGGCTATCGATTCGATGCCGTCTGACCGGCTGCGCTGGCGCGAGGTGCGCGCCACCACCGCCTTCCGGCTGACGGTGATGCTGGGCGTGGTGTTCCTCGCCGGACTCTGGGCGACGCTGGCGGCCAACTATGCCTTGACCGCGCACGAGCTGACCGTACGCAGCGACCAGATCCTGCTCGCCCGCGCCAAGGGGCTGCTTGCGACCGCGCCCGCAGCCCTGCCCGCCCGCATCCGTGCGGAAATCGCCAACACCACGCCCGGCCTCAGCTATTTCGCGCTGTTCGGGCAGGACGGCGAGCAGGTGATGGGCAATATCGTACTTCCGCTGCCGCCCAGGCTGGGTGAGCCTTATGCCGTCAGCGCCCGGCCGGGCGCGCACGGTCCGCTCCGGGCGCTTGTCGTCCGTACGACCGAGGGGGAGACCATCCTGGTGGCGCGCGACGTTTCGCCGATCCAGGATCTTCGCATCCGCCTGCTCCAGATCCTGCTGGTCAGCGGCCTGGCGGGCACGGCGCTGGTGATGGCCGCGGCGACCCTGCTCAGCATGGCACCGCTGCGACGGGTGCGGGATCTGGAGCGCGCCAGCCGGACCATCGCGGCAGGCGGCCTCACCAACCGCATGCCGGTCGCCGGTCGCCACGACGAACTCGACCAGTTCGCGACCACGGTGAACCGGATGCTGGACGAGCTGGCGCATGTCGTCGCCCAGGTGAAAAGCGCGACCGACGCGATCGCCCATGACCTCCGAACGCCGCTCACCCGCGTGCGCGCCACCCTGCATCGCATGCAGCAGGAAGTGCCCCTGCCGGACGCTGCGCGCACGGTCACCGAAGGTGCGATCGAGGATCTCGACGCCGTCGTCGATCGCTTCGCGGCGCTGTTGCGGATCGCCGAGCTGGAAGCGAGCGGGCGCCGCGCGGGCATGGTATCGGTGGCGCTCGCCGCGCTGCTCGCCGACCTTGCCGAGCTGTACGACCCGCTTGCTGAGGAACGCGGCATCACCCTCACCGTCGACATCAGCGGGCAGCCAGAGATCCTGGCGGATCCGGAATTGCTGTTCGAAGCGATCGGCAACGTGCTCGACAATGCGATCAAGTTCGCCCGCACCAAGGTGACGCTGCGGCTGCGCGACGATGCCGGGGTACCGCGGATCGAAGTGGTCGACGATGGCCCCGGCATTCCGCCCGAGGAGCATGAGGCAGTGCTCCGGCGCTTTCACCGCGCCAGCGGCGCGGCCGGCGTCGAAGGCACCGGCCTGGGGCTGGCGGTGGTCTCGGCCGTCCTGCACCTGCACGGCTTCACCCTCGCCTTCGATGATGCCCGCCCGGGTCTTATCGCGCGGGTCCACCTGGGCGAACCCGCGCGATAAGCCGCTTCACTTGGCGGCCGGCGCGGCACCGGCAAGCTTGCGCCCCTCGGCATCCCAGACTTCCACCGGTCCGATCCCGAGAGCGCGGATCTTGCCCTCAATCTTCGACAGGTCGCCCACCACCACCCAGGTCATCGCATCGGGCTTCAGCAGTTGTGCCGCGTTCGTGATCGTTGCCGGGGTCAGCTTCGCATAGGCATCCGGCAGGGTGGTGATCCAATCATAGGGCCGCGCGAAGCGCTGCACATATTGCAGATAGCCCACCATCGCCTGGCTGGTTTCGAAGCGTCCCGGCAGCCCCAGTACCTCGCCCTTGGTCAGCAGTTCCAGTTCGCGCGCGCTCGCCGGCCGCTTGCCCCGGATGTCCCGCAGTTCCTGGTCGATCTCGTGCAGCGCCTCGGCGGTCTTATCGGTCTGTACGCTGGTCGCGACGCCGAAGGCCTGCGGCCCCCGCGCCTCCGCCACGAAGGAGTTCGCGCCGTAGCTCCAGCCCTTGTCCTCGCGCAGGTTCATGTTCAGCCGCGCCGTGAAGCTGCCGCCCAGCACATCGTTCATCGCGCCGATCTCGAACTGCCGGGGATCGGACCCCGGCGGGAGGATCTGGCCCACCCGAATGACCGACTGGATCGCGCCGGGCTTGTCGATCAGCACCACGCGCGGGCTCGTGGCCGCGGCGACAGGGTCGACCTGTTTCGTGCCCTTCGCCTGCATTGGCGCTTTCCAGTCGCCGAAGCTGCGCTCCAGCGTCGCGCGCAACGTCGCGAGATCGGTGCCGCCGGCAGCATAGATCGTCGCATTGTCGGGCCGGAACCAGCTTTCGTAAAAACCTACCACATCGTCGCGCGTGATCCCGCGCAACGTCTCGGCCCGACCGGCGAGCGGTACGCCATAGGCATGGTTCGCGCCGTAGAGCAGATAGGTGAAGGTGCGTTGCGCCACCTCGCTCGGCTCCGCAAGGGATTGGGACAGGCCGGACACGTTGAGTGCGCGATCGGCCTCGATGTCGGAGGGACGGAAGGCTGGATGGCGGATCTCGTCGGCCCAGAGCGCGACCGTGTCCGACAGGGCCCGCGGCATCGCGGACAGTGTGAAGCTGGTGGTGTCCACGTCGAGCGTGGCATAGATGCGCGCGCCGAGCAGCGCCTGGCGTTCGGCGAATTGCTGGCCACTGAGGCTGGTGGTTCCTTCGTCCATCAGCCCCATGGTGAAGCCGCCCAGGCCGGGCTTCGCGCGCTGCTCGGCGGCCTGACCCGCATCGAACACCATCGTCATGTCGACCGTCGGCGCACCCGGTTTTTCGGCCAGCAACACGCGGATGCCGTTGGACAGCCGCGTCTCCTGCAAGGCGGGCAGCTTCAGCGCCGGCGAGGGTGCGAGCGGCGGCAGCGCGGTGCGGTCGGCACCGTCCGCCAGCACCTTGTGGCTACCGAACGGCAACACGGTGAGCTGGTAGTTTGGCCGGGCCAGCCAGCCCGCCGCGACGCTGCGCACCTGCGGGGCCGTTACTGCCTGCAGCCGCTGCGCCTCAACCGCATATTGTCCGGGATTGCCGGCGAAGACGGTGCTGTCCGCCAGCGCCATCGCTTTGACGTAGATGGATTCCATCGCTCGCGCATTGTCGGCGAAGGCGCTCGCCTTTACCCGGGCGAGTTCGGGCGCGGACGGCCCCTGCGCGACGAAGTCGTCCAGCACGGCCTTCACCGCCGTCTCTGCCGCCGCGCGATCGACACCGGGCTTGAGGCGGACGTCGATCGAGAAGATGCCCGCCACCGCGAAACCTGCATAGCTGGCCGCGGCATAGGTCGCGAGCTTCTTGTCCTGCACCAGGACCTGGAACAAGCGGGATGTTTTGCCGCGGCCCAGCGCCTGTGCCGCCGCCTGCAGTGCCGGTGCTTCAGCGGTGCCGCGGCCCGGCACCGCCCAGGCCCATGCGATCGCCGTCTGGGGAACATTGTCTTCCATCGTCTCGCGCCTGTCGCGCTCCAGCGCCGGCACCCAGGCCGTGGTGCGACTTACCGGCGCACCGGCAGGCACGCTGCCGAAATACTTCTGCATCAGCGTCTTGGCCTGCTCCACGGTGACGTCGCCGGTAAGGGAGACGACGGCATTGGTCGCGCCGTAATAATCGGCGAACCACGCCTTAACGTCCCCCAGGGTCGCGGCGTTCAGGTCTTCCATCGATCCGATGGTGGGATGATGATAGGGGTGCCCCTCCGGGAAAAGCGCGGCCGCCTGGCGAGGGTCCATCAGCGCATAGGGCGTGTTCTCGCGGGTGCGCTTCTCGTTCTGGACGACCTTGCGCTGCTCGTCGAGCTTCGCCTGGCTGATCGCGCCGGCAAGATAGCCCATGCGATCGGATTCCAGCCACAGCACGCGCTCCAGCCCGCCAGTGGGCACGATCTCGTAATAATAGGTCTGGTCGAGCGAGGTCGCGCCGTTGACGCCGGAGACGCCGATCTCCTGCAGCGGCGGCATATATTCCTTGCCGTGGTGCTCGGAGCCGTTGAACATCAGATGTTCGAACAGATGCGCGAAGCCCGACTTGCCGGTCGGCTCGTTCATCGAACCGACATGGTACCACACGGTCACGGCCACCTTGGGGGTGCTGTGGTCCTCATGCACGACGACCCGCAGGCCGTTGGGCAGAGTGAATTGCTGGAAAGGAATGGCTTCCTGGCCATAGGCGGGGGCCGCGCATGCGAGCGCGAGAGAAGCGGCCGTGCGAAGCAGCGCGGTGCGGAACATCGAAAATCCTCGTGAAAAATGCGCGCCGGCGTAATCCTGGAAGCGCCGGCGCGAGTTGGGCCGAACCTCAGAAGATGACGGCGCCGCCGATCTTGAACTTGCGCCCGCCCAGATAGGTGGCGCGTGTGTAGGTGCCGGCCATCAGCTGTTGCAGGTCGGGCGTGGTGGTGCCCTTCAGCAGGTCGGAGCCCTCGACATAGAGCCGGTATTTGCGCGTGCGCGGATCAAGATAATATTCCGCGTGGAGGTCGAGGGTATGCACCCCCTTGTCCCATACCGACAGGCCGCGCGGGACGAAGTTGTTGAGCGTCTTGGACTGGAAGCTGTACGCCAGCGTGCCGTCGAAGCCATATTTGTTGTAGGTTAGCGCAACCGTGCCGGAGTGCTTGGGCTGCTGGTTGAACGGCAACCCGGCGAATTCGTAGACGTTGCTTTGGCCTGTTGGGGCATAGGCCCAGCTATAGCGCTGCCAGCGTTTGCTGTGCGTGTAGGTGTAGTTGGCGATGATGCCCAGGCCGCCCAGCGCGCCGGGCAGGAAGTCGAACTGCCGTTCGAACCGTGTCTCGATGCCCCAGATCGTCGCCAGATGGGCGCTGTTGATCGGAGACCCGCCGTTGATGAACACTTTCTCCGGATGCGCCGGGTCGAAATAGGGCGCTCCCTGGAAATAGGGGTGATTCGGCAGCGTGACATTGGCAAGGTTGGCCGGCCCATTGGTTTGGGTGGACTGCAGCAGATTGTTGATCCGCTTGTAGAAGCCGGCGAGCTTGATGATGCCGATCTTGTGATAATATTCGGCGCTCAGGTCGAAATTGTGCGTGATCGCCTGTTTGAGGTTCGGGTTGCCCGAATTGAGCTGCAGTACCGGCTTCACGCCCTCCGGACCGGGAATCGGGATGTTGATGAAGCTGATCCGGGTCTGCTGCGACAGGTCTCCGATCTGCGGTCGCGCAACCGACAGGAAATAGCCGCCGCGGAAGATCAGATTGTCTGACCGGCGATAGTTGAACAGGACGCGTGGCAGGAAATCCTCGGACCTTGCGCGCTCCGTCACCAGCTTGCTGAACTGGTTCTGGAAGATCAGATCCGTCCCGAAGCCGCCGCCGTCCTGCGCGAGGATCGGGCCGACATAGGTCGGGAAAAGCAGATTGGATGCGCTGAGATCGGTGCGGTTGTACCGCACGCCGCCGATGATCTCGAGCTTGCCGAACTGCAGCTGGCTCTGCACATAGGCGGCGTAATTATCCTCGCGCGTGCCTTGGCGGTCCTGTCCGTCCACCGGCTTGATCGGGTTCAGCGTCAGCTGTCCGCTCTTGGCGATATAGTCGCCGATATGGTCGAGAAACCCGATCAGCGTGCTCTCCGACATGGCGGTGAAGTTGGCGCCCGTCACGCCGATCCGGCGGAGATCGGTCGGCGTGAACGGCAGGCCCAGCGAAGCGATCGACGCGTTGCCGCCGAACTGGGTGCGCACCAGGTCGTGCCGGAATTTGGCGCGCTCGAAGCGTCCGCCGACCTGCACATATTTCAGGAAGCCCCAGTCCATGTCCCAGCGCACGCTGAGATCGCCGGTATAGCGATCGTTGCTGCCGGTGGTGGTGTCGATCTGGCCGGTCCCGCTGCTGATCTTGTACAGCGACGGATCGTTGATCACCGCCCAGCCGGCCTCGCTGAGCAGCGGAATCGGTATGGCATCGCCGCTTCGCCGGGCGAAGGCGGAGATGATATAGCCCAGCTTGGCGTCGGTCGCGGCAGGCTGGAACAGGGCCGGGGTCGCCTCGGTTCCAGGCGTGCGCATGTCCAGTGCGGTGTTGCGGCCATGGTTCTCGCTGCCATGGGCATAGCCTGCAAGGTAAATGAAGGTCAGCTTGCCGAGCGTGCTCTTGCCGTTGAAGCTGTAAGTGTCGGTTCGGCTCTTGCCGCCGGGATCATAACCATAGACCTGCTCGCGGTAGAGCGAACCGTTGCCGGGTTTGAGGTTCAGATGCAGCGCCGAGATGGCCTCGCCACCCGGTACATCCGAATAATCCCCGCCGGCTGAGAAAACGTCGGACATCGAATAGCTGGTGCGATCGGATTCGGCGTGCTGGAAATCGAAGCGAAGATTGGTGTGGCGCCCGATCTGCCATTCGGCCGACAGGGTTGCCGCGACCGTCGACTGCTTGACATGGTTGAAATCGGTCTGCAGCTGCGAGACATAGACGCCATCGTCGCCCGGCACGAACGGGAAGGTCGCGCGGGGATCGACGGCCTCGATCGTGGTGAGCGTCGGCTTGCCGTTAGCGGCGTTCGGCAGGAACGCGCCGAAGTTCGTGACCGTCCCGTACGCAATGTTGCGCACCGAATTGCGGCGGTACTGCACCGAGGCGCTGAGGCCGAGATTGTTCTGCGCGCCGAACCGCCCTGCAACCGTGCCGGACGCAAGCAGATCATGGCTGAAGTCCTTGGCCCCCAGCCCGCCTTCCAGCTGGAAACTGGCATAGCGGCGCGGGCGGTTGAGCGGCGAGAGCGTCTCGATCTCGATCAGGCCCCCCGTGCCGGCGCTGTCCTGACTCGGCAACAGGCTCTTGCTGATCGTGATCTTGCTCACGGAGTCTGCGAGCAAGTTATTAAGATTGGCGGAGCGCCCCGTTCCATTACCCACCGGCAACTGCAGCCCGTTGAGCTTCACGTTGTTCATGTCCGGGTCCAGCCCGCGGACAATCACGTTGGTACCGTCGCCGGTCACGCCGTCGCGCTGGAACGACACGCCGGCGGTGCGCCGCAGCGCGTCGGCAAAGGTGGTGCCGGTGAAATTGCCGAGATCGTCGGCAGAGACGACTTCCGAATTATTTTCGGCGCTGCGTTGCAGGTTGAGCGCGTTGGCGCGCGCGCTCCGCGTGCCGTAGACGACGATCCGCGACCCTTCCTCGGTGATGCCTTCGTTCAACGCCAGATCGAACGCGCTCACACCGCTGCCCACAAGGACGGTTTGCGTTCGCGTCTCGAAGCCGAGAAACGAAATCTCCACCGTGTAGGTCCCCGGCGCGAGATCGTCGAAGCGGAAGTCGCCGTTATCGTCAGCGGTCGTCGTCTGGCCGGTTTGAACGATGCGGACCAGCGCGCCGGCCAGCGAACGCCCGCCCTGGTCCCGCATCAGATGCCCGGAAATGCTACCCTTTCCGCCGCGGCTTTGCCCGGCGGCAGGCGCGACGATGTACGAACCGCCGCTGGTAACGGTGAGCGTAAGGCCCGACCCCTGAAGCAGCGTATAATAGGCGTCGCGCGCGCTGAATTCGCCGTGCAACGCCGGTGCATCCCGACCGCGCAGCGTCGCCCCGTCGAAGACAATATTGGTCGTCGTGCGGGCGGCGACGGAGCGCAGCGCGCCCTCCAGCGACTGCGCCGCCATGTCGAAACTATACCGAGTCTGGGCTTGGGCAACGGGAATTACGGACAGGCAGCAACCCGCTGCGAGAACGGCAAGCATCGGTCTGGATGGCATGGTATTCCCCCCACGGAGCGCGACCCTTTTCGCTGTCTCCCTATCCACCTAGACGATGCTGCAATGCGAAACCGACATGCTTCGGACACATAAATGTCATGGCTTGCGAATTCAGCGCATGATCCGCAAAGTTTCTCCCTCTTCCGCGACATGAAGCCCATGCAGTGTCGCTACCGCGCGGGCAAATTCGCCGGTGTCGTTGGTCGCGAACACGCCCGACACCTGCAGCGACGCCAACGCAGGATCGGCCAGCACGAGGCGCGGGCCGCCATAACGGTTCATCTCGGCCACCGCATCGGCAAGGGGCGTATCGGCAAACATCGCCTGCCCGCGGCGCCAAGCCGTCGCAGCCTCTACGGGCTGCACATCGATATGCGCCGCGCCCATCTCCGGAGCGCGAAGGCGGTCGCCTGGTTTGAGATAGGTCGGCGCGCCACTGCTGCCAGAACGCCGCAGGTCCGTGACCGCAACCCTGCCGTGGAGCAACGTCACCGTCACCGTATCGCCATCTCGCCGGACGACGAAGCTGGTCCCAACCGCCCGAATCTGCTTGTCGCCTGCGCGGACGAGGAACGGGCGGGTGCTGTTATGCGCCACTTCGAACATCGCCTCGCCGCGATCCAGCTGCACCAGCCGCTCCTTCGCGCCATAGCGCACTTCAACGCTGCTGTCGGTGTTGAGCGCGATGCGGCTGCCATCCTCCAGCGTGGCGACCTTCTGTTCGCCGATGCCGGTGGAATAGGCGGCGGGCCGGGCGATCCAGAGCAAGGTCGCGATGGCAAGAGCTGCCACCAGCACCGCCGCAAGCGCATAGAGCGGCGCGCGCAAGCGGGGGTGCGGTGTTGCGAGGGCACGCTTCGATTGCGCGATCTCCGGCAGGTCCGCCCAGATATCGGTCGCGCGCTCGAACGCTTCCCGGTGTGCGGGATCGGCACGCAGCCATTCTCGGAATGCGGCTTCGCGTTCCGGAGTACGCGAATCAGACTGCAGCCGCGCGAGCCACACCGCCGCTTCGGCCGCGGCGCGGGTATCAAGCCGGCTCACCATCCGTCCATCCACTGCATCAGCTGCAGCGTCGCGCGGGCAACCTGCTTTTCGACAGCGGCGACGCTCATGCTCTCGTCGGCCGCGATTTCGGCATAGGTCGCGCCATCGAGACGGCGGCGCAACAGGATGCGGCGGGTGCGTTCCGGCAGCCGGGCAAGACCCGCCTGGGCACGCGCGAGCCGGCCCTGTTGTTCCAATACCTGCGCGGGATCGGGGGACGCATCGGCGATCTCGAGCAGGTCATTGGTGGCGGCGAACGGTGCGCGGGCGTCGCGCCGGCGGCGATCGATTGAAAGGTTGATCGCCGCCGTTACCAGCAACGCCTCCCGCGATCGGGCTTGTTGCGCGCGCTCATAGCGCTCGATCCTGAGGAATGCTTCCTGCACCAGCTCGTCCGCATCCTGCTCCGCGATACCGCGACGAAGCACCGCACGTTTCGCCTTCGCCAACATGTCCGCAAGATCGGGCACGCCATCGCTCCCTTAGCTAGACGCGCGAGATTGGAAAGTCCGACAAGCTTCGAGCCTGAGGTTCCGGGGATGCATTGCTCCAGATTGGTCAAGTCTCGTACCTTTGCCAAGCGCTGTTTGCTTTTTCATTTTGTCGAAAGCGGGACGCGCCGCTGCGTGTCGGCCGCAAGATGAAGCTTGATCCGTCCGGGCAACAGCCCAATGCCCGGCGCCTCGGCGAGCGCGTTGTCGACGCGGCGGGGCGCAGCAGCGACGTTACATGTGCATTGGTATCTCAACAATGTTGTTCGGCGGCGGCTGAACGCGATCGACTGGACGATCGTCCGTCCGGGCGCCAATGGGGTCATCCCTGACGCTCACGGCCAGAGCGTCGTCGGTCGCGCGCGGATCGCTTTCTTGATGCGCCGGACAGCGGAAGGATGCGTGGAACAGCATGCGGTGGAGACGGCGTAACCTGGCTTCGATGAGCGCGGATGTCGGCGACGGCCTGGCGCCTGCCGTCGAGGCGGTGACCACGCCGATCAAGCCGGCGCGGGGCAGCGGCCGCGGTTACCGCGCGATAGCGCTCGTGGTCGCTGCGGCGCTGTTCATGCAACAGCTGGACGGCACGGTACTCACCGTCGCCCTGCCGACCATGGCGCTTGACCTCGGCAGCTCTGCGACCAGCCTGAGTGTCGCGCTGACCAGCTACCTGCTTGCGCTGGCGCTGTTCATCCCTGCAAGCGGCACGCTGGCCGACCGCTTCGGATCGCGGACCATCTTCTGCGCCGCGATCGGTATCTTCCTTGCCGGCTCGATGGCCTGCGCGCAGGCGGGCACGCTGCCGATGCTGGTCGCCGCGCGGTTCGTCCAGGGCATCGGCGGCGCGATGATGGTGCCGGTGGGGCGGCTGGTGCTCCTGCGCAGCGTCGCCAAGGAAGACATGGTCCAAGCCCTGTCCTGGCTGGTAATGCCGGCACTGATCGGCCCCATCCTCGGGCCGCCGCTGGGCGGGTTCATCGTCACCTGGCTCGACTGGCGCTGTATCTTCTATCTGAACCTGCCGATCGGCATTGCCGGTGCTATCGGCGCGCTGCTGCTGGTCCCGGAGGTGCGCGGCGAAGCGCGGACGCGGTTCGATATCCTGGGCTTCTTCCTGTCGGGCGGCGCGCTCGGCTGCCTGTTGTTCGGGTTCGAGCTATCGAGCTATCCCGGCGTCGCCCGGATAGCGATGGGGCTGCTCGTCACCGGCGCGCTATTCGCGCTCGGCTATGTCTGGCACGCCCGACACGCGCGCGATCCCATCCTCGATCCGCGGCTGATGCGCATCGACACCTTCCGCCTGTCGGTGATCGGCGGGTCGCTGACTCGTATCACCCAGGGTGCCCAGCCCTTCCTGCTGCCGCTGATGTTCCAGCTCGGCTTCGGCTTCTCCGCAGCGACAACGGGTACGATCACCATGGTCGGCGCGATCGGGGCGCTGGCGATGAAGGCGCTGGCGCCGCGGGTGCTCCGCCGCTGGGGCTTTCGCGACAGCCTGCTCGTATCCGGCCTGATCAGCAGCCTCGGCTATGCCAGCTGCGCGCTGTTCCGCCCGGACTGGCCGATCGCCGCGATGGTGGCGGTGCTGGCGATCTCGGGCTTCTTCACCTCGTTCCAGTTCACCGGCTTCAACGCGATCGCCTATGCCGATGTCGACAAGGAAGAGATGAGCAGCGCGACCAGCTTCTACGCAACCTTCCAGCAGCTGACCCTGTCCCTCGGCATCTGCACCGCGGCGACGGCGCTGGAGCTGGGGCCGCAACTCGCGCACCGGACGCAGCTCCAGCTGAGCGACTTCTCGGTGGCTTTCGTCATCGTGGCCGCCATCTCCGCGTCGGCCTGGTTCTGGAACCGCCGTTTCGCGGCCGATGCCGGCGCCGCGATGAGCGGGCATCACCCCCGCGGTTGAATACCGTCCCGCCGCCGGGCGCGGTGGTCAGGATGCCAGGAAGCGGATCACCGGCGCGAAAAAGGCAGACGGCTGCTCGATCCAGGGGAAATGCCCGGCATGGTCGATCGCCACCAGTTCCGAGCTGGCAATGCCCTGCCGGATCCGTTCGGATTCGGTCAGCGGGCAAGCAGGATCTTGCCGCCCCTCGACGATCAGTGTCCTGGCGGTGATCTTCGCCAGATCCGCGAGCGGCGGCGCCCGGTCGGCCGGCGGGGATTCCTCGAACGCCTTGTACATGCGCACGCTCATCGGTTTCGTCATGGCGGCGACAAGCACGCGCGCGTCGCGCGTCGGATCATAGAAGAAGAAGCCCGCATAGCCCTTGAACTGCTTGGTGAAAGCAGCGTCGGTTTGCGGAGTCGGTCCCGCCATCAGCGCGTCCAGCCGGGAGAATGCCGGGTCGGTACGGCGGCGCGCACGCTCCGCCAGCTCGACCGGGCCTGGCGCGCCCTTGTAGCCCAGCAGCTGCGAGCCGATCAGCACCAGCTTGCCCACCCGTTCCGGATGACGCTCGGCGTAGAGGATCGCAATGGCGCTGCCATTCGAATGGCCCACCAGATTCATCGACGGCAGGCCGAGATATGCGCGAAGCTGTTCGAGGTTCTCCGCCAGATCGACATTGCCGATATGATCGGTCGCCGCGACCGGGCTGGAGAGCCCCGTCCCGCGCGGATCATATGTCAGGACGGTAAATCGCTTGGCGAGCGGAGCCAGCCCCTTTTCGAGATATTCGGTGCCGATGCCCCAGCCCGGAGCCTGAACGACCACGAGCGGGCCATGCCCGCGGATCATATAGTGGATCCGCACGCCCTGCAGGTCGGCGAAGTGGCTGCCTGGCGCAAGCTTCGATCCGGCGCCTTCCTCTCGGGCGGCAGTCGGCGCAGCCGCCGAAGCGGCGCCGAGGGCAAGCAGGGCAAGCAGGGCAAGATGCGGGATTTTCATGATGAATCGGCACTTTACGCTGGGGCACAAAGCATCCGGCTACACCGCGTTCAGGCCCGCGCCATAGCTATACCGACGTGCAGCTATGCGCGGGCAGGATCCGACGTGCGCTATGCAGCGATATAGACATACCAAAGCAGGATCAGCACCAGTCGCCCCGCGAAGCCGCTATGGCTTATCGTCGCGATCATGGTTGCAATGAGTGCCGCGACAAGGGCGACACCGCCGCCCTGAAAAAGCGGTGCGGCCGAGAGCCGGATCGCGCTCGCCGGCAGCGCCAGCAGCAGACCCCAGCCAAGCCCAGCCACAAGGAACGCAACGCGGCGGATCATCGCGGGCAGCGGCGCGGTGCGGGTCAGCGCCAGCAGGCCCTTGGCTTCGCTCCGCCCCGCATGGGCGGACAGCGCGAACACCAGCAGCAGCCCGGCGGCGGCCCCGCCGATATGGCGATAGTCCGCGGCCAGCCCGGCCAGCGCCGCCGCGATCGCCAGCAGCGTGAACAGTCGCCCGGCCCCGATCAGCCGGAATTCCGCCAGTACAAGCCCAAGATAGGGCAGACCTATCCCCTGTGCCGGTGGCGACTCTGCCAAAGACGCGGTTCGCCGCGGCTTCGGCGCCAGCAGGCGGTCGAATACTCCACCGGACTTGTGCCGCGCGCGATGGCGATGTGGCCGGTAGAGCAGCCCGCCAAGCACCGCCAGGACGAGTGCGATGCCAGTCCAGGCCAGCCGCGAGGCGATATAGCCTGGCGCGAGCACCCCCGCCATCACGTCAAGCGGCGCGCGGCCGGGTGCCAGACCTTCCACGCCGCCGATCACCACGTCCTGTCCGGCCAGCGGCACCGGCCCCGCCAGCGGGCGGACGAAGCCCGGAAAATCCGCGAGATTGACCAGGAAGCTCGACGGCTGGCTGGCGACCGCCGCCGGCATGGCGAGGCTAGCAAACCAGAGGATGAAGAATACCAACTCTCCCGCCGCGCGCCGGGTAAGCGGCAGCGCGTCGAGGAAACGGTGAACTGCCGCAAGGCCGATCAGCGCCGGCGCTGCGATCAGCCAGAGCAAGGCTGCGATGCGTGGCAGGTCCAGCGGCCCGGTCACGATCAGCCAGCCCAGGAAGCCGCCCGCCAGCGTCAATGTCGACAGCATGGCGAGTAGCACGACGACGTCGGCGGCGAAGCGCCCCAGCGCGATCGCGACGCGTGATGCCGAAGTCACCTCGTCGATCTGCCAGGGCTGCCGACGGGTGGCGTTGGCCCGCAGATAGAGGAAGCCGATCGGCAGCAGCAGCGTCGACACCACAATGCCGAGCGATACGCCGAGCACGGCCGAGCTGATCACCGGCAGATGCTTGCCCACCGCGATCTGCACGCCAGAGCCATCGTCGCGCGCGATCATGAAGCGTGCGCCTACCGGTCCGGCGAGCAGCAGCAGCCACAGACCCCAGCCGCGCGACGCGCGCACCAGATTGGCGATGAAAGTGGCGCGGGCAACCGCGATCATGCCGGGGCCACCCGTCCCTCGGCGACGCGCAGCACCGCTCGCGCTGCGGGAGCGAGCTCCTCGGCGAGGTGCGTGGTCATCACGACGATGGCGTCTCGGGTTCGTTCGAGGAGCAGGTCGCCGACCTGGCGCGCCGTCGTCGCGTCGAGTTCGGCCGTGGGTTCGTCCAGCGCGATCAGGCGCGGCGCACCAAGCACGGCTTGTGCGAAGATCAGGCGGCGCCGCATGCCCCCGGAAAAGGTCGCGATACGTGCATCCGTTGCGTCGCGTAGGCCGATCGCTTCGGCGATGCCGTCGAACTGGCGGTCGGCCGCGCGCTGATCCAGACCCTTGAGCGCAGCCATGTACCGCACGAACTCGCGCGCGGTCAGATCTTCCGGCAGATCCACCGCCTGGGGTGCGTAGCCCAGGCTGCGCCGCAAGGCCGTGCGCACCTTGGAGAGCGGCGTGCCGTCCCAGAGAATTTCGCCCCGGTTCGGCCGCTCCGCTGTGGCGATAAGGCGCAGCAGCGTCGACTTGCCGGCGCCACTGGGGCCGACCAGCAGCGTCAGGCCCGGCGCGAAGACGGCATTTACGTCCGCCAGAACCTGCTTGGACCCATAGGAGCGTGAGACCCCGTGCATTTGAAGTTCGGTCATATACCGCCTTTAGGATGCCTGTCTTTCCCTTGCCATCCCCACCGACGCGGAACGCGGGAAGTCGGCAGCCGCTCGCACCCTACCAAGGTCCACTGGAAACGAAGTATCGTGCGGGGTGGAAGCGGCGCATCAAGTTGTGGCGGGGCACGCAATACCAGCGTAACGCTGCGTAATACTTCCTGGGGCAGGATGCCGGCGCCAAACGCATCGACGACGGCGTCGCCATCTGGCGCGGTATCGGGCGCGGCGAGCGCGTCGTGACCGGCGGCCGGTTCCGGTTCACGCTGATGGAAGCCGACCCGAAGGACTGGCGATGTGATCCGGCCGCGCGGTGGCCGCGCTCCTGAAGCTGCCGGGGAGGCGCGGCATCGCCCCCCCCCCGGCCTGGCAACCTAGTTTACCAGATGCGCACGCGCTTTTCCGGGCTGAGATACAGCTTGTCGGCCGGCGCCGGCTTGAACGCGGCATACCAGGGATCGAGGTTGCGCACGACCCAGGTGCGCTGCTCGGACGGCGCATGCGGATCGGTCAGCAACCGCTGGCGCAGATTTGCCTCGCGATAGTTGCGGCGCCAGACCTGGGCCCAGCCAAGGTAGAAGCGCTGATCGCCGGTCGTCCCCGCGATGACCGGCGCCGGCTTGCCGCCGAGCGACTTGAGATAGGCGTCGTGCGCGACCGACAGGCCGGCAAGATCGGCGGTGTTCTCGCCCAGGGTCAGGCGGCCATTGACATGCATGCCGGGCAGCGGCGTGTAGGCGTCATATTGCGCGGCGAGCGCATCGGTGCGCTGCTTGAACGCCGCCACATCGGCCGGCGTCCACCAGTCGGTCAGGCGGCCTTCCTTGTTGTACTTGGCGCCCTGATCGTCGAAGTGATGGCTCAGCTCGTGCCCGATCACCGCGCCGATGCCGCCATAGTTCACCGCGGGATCGGCCTTGGGATCGAAGAAGGGCGGCTGCAGGATCGCCGCCGGGAACACGATCTCGACCATGCCGAAATTGGCATAGGCGTTGATCGTCATCGGGGTCATCCCCCATTCCCAGCGCTGCAGCGGCTTGCCGAGATGACCGACATTCTCGTCATGCTGCCACTGGTTGGCCCGCAAGGAATTGCCGAACGCGTCGCCCGCGGTGATCTTCAGCGCCGAATAGTCGCGCCACCGGTCCGGATAGCCGATCTTCGGGGTGAAGGCGGCGAGCTTCTCATGCGCTTTCACCTTGGTCTCGGGCGCCATCCAGTCGAGCTTGTCGATCCGCGCGTCCATCGCGGCGATCACGTTCTTCACCAGCCGGTCGGCCGCCGCCTTGGTTTCCGGCGGGAAGAATTTGGCCACATAGATCTTGCTGACCTCGTCGGACAGCGCGCCGGTGGTGAAATCGACCGCACGCTTCCAGCGGACCTGCTGCTCCGGGGTGCCGGAGAGCGTCGTCCCCTCGAAGGCGAAGACCTCCTTGTCGATGTTGCTCGGCAGCACATCCGAATAGGCGCTCAGCGAACGGACGATCAGCTGGTCGCGCAGCACCGCCACCGGCGTCGCCGCGATCAGCTTGGCGATACCTGTCACCGCGCTTGGCTGAGCCACGATCACGCTGTCGACTGGCGCACCGATCCCCTTGAAGAAGCTCGCGAAATCGAAACCGGGCGCCTGCTCCTTCAGCTGCGCGAGGCTGAGCTTGTTGTAGGTCTTGTTGGCGTCGCGACTGTCGGCGCGCGTCCAGCTTACCTTGGCGATCTCGGTTTCGAAGGCGACGATGGCGGCAGCGCGCGCGGCGGCATCGGGCTCACCGGCGAGCGCCAGCAGGTTGGTCAGGTGCTTGCCATAGGCCGCCCTGGTTTCGACAAGCTTCGCGTCGCTCGACAGATAATAGTCGCGATCCGGCAGGCCGAGGCCGCTCTGGAACATGCTCAGTGCATAGACTTCCGGCTCCTTGTCGTCCTGGCCGACAAAGGCACCGAAGGGCACGGGCACGCCGTTGCGCGATGCCTGCGCGTAGAGCGCGCTCATCGCGTCCTTGCTCGTCACGCCCTTGATCTGGTCGAGCCATGGCTTGATCGGGGCGAGGCCCTTGGCATCGATGGTCGCGGTGTCGAGATAAGTGGCATAGGCCGTGCCGATCTTCGATCCGGCATCGCCCTTCGCCGCTTCCAGGATCGCATGGGTGCGCTCCTTGGACAGGTCGTCGAGCAGGTTGAACGCGCCATAGTTGGACTGGTCGGCAGGGATGGCGGTGTTCTTGGCCCAGGTGCCGTTCGCATAGGCGTAGAAGTCGTCCCCGGGGCGCACCGAGCGATCCATGCCCGCGGTGTCGAAACCATAGGTGCCATAGGCAGGCTTGCCGGACGCCGCGGCCGCGGTTTGCGCGGGGGCCGGGCTCAAGCCGTAGATCGCGGCGCCGAGAAGCAACGGCGTGCCCAAGGCGGTGGTAACGAACAAAGCTGGGCGCATGAAGCGAAACTCTCCTGAAAGATTATGTCGCTGTACTAGTTGAATGATACGCGAGGTCAATCGCCTGCTCTAGCGCGCGGCCCAGCGGATGGCATTGGTGAGGATGCGCCGATAATTGGGATCGTCATAGGCTTCGGGCGAATGGCCGAGCGCCGAATAGAAGACGCGCCCCTTGGCCGAGGGATTGACCCAGATCACCGGATGGACGCCCATTGCCAGCTTGGCGCCCGGCCGATAGCTCGCCTCGTCGATCCGCGCGAGCACGGTCATGCCCTTCGCGGCAGGGTTGGAATCGAACGAATACCATTCGTCGACCAGCGACCAGGGCAGCTTCACGCCGGCCATGACGGGATGGTCCGGCGTGTCGACCAGCAGCTGCGCGGACTGGAGATGGTCGGCGCCGCCCGGATGGCCGATGAACCTGGTGCCGATCACGGTCTGGACATACCAGGAATCGGTATGGCTGTTGTCGCCCGCCGCGTGCAGCGCCACGACGCCGCCGCCGCGTGCCACGAACCGCGCAAAGGCCGCGCGCTGATCGGGGGTCAGGAAGTCGCCGCTCGCGCTGTTGAGCACGACGACCGAGAAGTGTCGCAACTGCGCATCGTTGAACACCGCCGCATTCTCGGTGACGAAGCTGGCGCGGCCGAGATTCCTGGCGATCTCTGCCAGCACGCTGTTCGAGTGCGGAATGTGCTCGATATGTCGCCAGCCATTGGTCTTGGACACGATGAGGACGGCGTGCCGCAGCCCTGCGGGCAGGGCGAGCGCGACGGAATCCAGGGTCGGCTTGGGCAGGTGCGGGTCCGGCACGGTTTGCGCCATGGTGAAAAGCGCCAGTACCGCCAATATCTTACGCATCCCGTTCTCTCCCACCTAGGTCATTGCCCGGGGGAGCACCCTGCGCGATCGATACCGCTTCGTTCAAGCCAAAAGGGCGCGCGGGGCGGTAGACGGTCAGGGCGCATTGCGGCGCTTCAACGCGGCGGCGAGCGCAATGCCGGCGGCGATCTGCAGCGCACCATAGGCGCGTCGCCGTCCCGGTCGATCCGCAAAGGGGCGGACGAGCCCGTCGACCGCGGCCACCTCCGATCGCCAGAGCGCGACATGGCGCCGGGGTTGCAGCATCCCGAGCAAGCCGTCGCCGATCATGAACACCGCTGCCATCTCGACCGATCGTCGGATACCCAGACCAAGCGTTTCCGATCCGTCCATCCATGCTCTCCTGCGGCGTGACTCTACCGGTTCCAGGCGACCAACGCGTCGATGATCGCGCCGGTTTCGGCGGGATCGCGTACGCGGATACTGTCGACGCCCGCGGCGCGGACCGGGTCATCGTTGCCGCCGGGATAGAGGGCATCCCCCAGGAACAGCATTGCCGCGCGCGGGAGCTCGGCATGGGTTTCGAGGCGGGCGATCGCATAGGCCTTGTCGACGCCTTGCCGCGTGATGTCGAGCGAGGTGGTTCCGCCGATCCGGATCGAGAAGCCCGGCAGCTGGGCCGCAAGCGTGCGTTGCAGCGCGGCACGCTTCGCCTGGTCCGGGTCCCAGGCCTTTTTCGCATCCACCGGCGCTTCCTGGCCCAGCGCCGAGAAGGTGATCTGGGTGCCGCGGTCCTCGATCTGCTCCCCCCAGAGATGCGCGGGGGTGAGGCCGGCCTCGCCGACCGCGCGATTCAGCGCGGTGAGTATCCGTTCGCGCTCCTCGGGCGTAAAGGACTCGGCATAGATTTGCTGCCAGGCGCCCTCGCGGAAGCGATATAACTTGGCACCCGTGGTCGGCATGATGAACAGGCGATCCAACCGGGTGCCGGGCGGCAGGCGGGAGATCACCTGTACGTCGAACTGCTTGCAGTCGCCTCCGGAAATCACCGCGACGGGGAGGATGTCCAGCAGGGACGAAAGGCTGGATGCCATCCGCGCTTCCAGCGGCTGCTTGCTCTCGGCGAGCGTTCCATCCAGGTCGAAGGCGATAAGGCGTTTCACGCGGTGCTCCCGAATGCTGGTTCGGGAAACCAGACTCAGACCGGGATCAGCCCCGGCTGCGGTGGGAAACGCCCAGTGGAACCAAGGTTCCCTAGGTCCTCCATAGCGCTTCCGATGCGTCGGTTGCCGCGTCGGTTGCAAGGTCCTCGACGAGCCAGGCTTCGGCTTCCGCCGGCTCGGTGAAATAGGCCGGATCGCGATCGCTGGCCGCGCGCTTGATCTGCATGCGGGCAAGTGACTGGGCGACGACAATAGCGAGCCGGCGCGATTGGACACGCGGGTTTTTCAGCACGCTCCGGAAGAGTTCGACGCTCTCCTGCGACTGGATCCGCATGCCGCGGATGTCGACGAGCGTGAGGTGCTCGTTGGGCCCGCAGCGCAGCAGGGTGTGGGCCGCATCACGCGCCGCCACGAAGCGCGCAATATCCTCCGGCGAGAAGAAGCCCGTCATCACGATGGTGACCAAGCTTCGCGGTACGTCTACGTCGATCGAAAAGCTGGCGTCCATGGCATCCTATCACGCGGCACGGCATTCCGCCGCGCGCGGAAGCGATCCGATATCTATGGGGCCGGCAGGGCCCTCTCAATTCCGTATCCTTCCGGGCGCTGGCGGCGGGCGGGGTCATCTTTCGCTGGCAGCCGCGACGGATCGCGGCACCGGGATGGCGTGGGACCGCAGCACTGCCGCATAATGATCCGCCATCGCCAGATGTGCGGCGCGGGCGCTGCTCTCGGTCGCCCGTTCGGCAGCGCGGCGGGACTGGGCGAGACGCCGGAGCAGATAGTCGGGATCGATCTCGGTCACGGGGGCACTCCGAAGGACCGGCATCACGGGCGGATGCCCGCGATGCCGGAGGGGATTACTTTTTGTGGTTCTGGCCCGAGGCGTCCGAGACGGCGGTGCCGGCCGAGCGGACGTCCTTACCGACGCCGTTGACTGTGTTGCAGGCGCCGAGGGCCAGCAGGCCCAATGCGGCGGCGAGGGGAAGGGTCTTGCGGATCATGTCTATCTCCTGTGTTGGAAAGGGGTCGATCAGTCGTCGGCCGAGCGGCGACCGATCAGCGCGGCGCCGACGAGCAGCGCGACCGAGCCCGAGGCGGCAAGGGCGAGCAGCGGATGATCGCGCACCGCGCTGCGAACCTGGTCGAGCGTCTCGCCGAAGCGGCGCTCGATCCCGCCCTCTGCCCTGCGGGCCGCACCGCGTGCCGCGCTCTCGCGGTCGCCGGTTGCCTTGCCGAGCCCTTCTTCGACGCCGCCTGCGACTTCCTTGAGGGCGCCGGTGATACGATGGGTGTCCATGCTTCTTCTCCTTGCGAGGTTGAATTCAGTCTTCGATGGAGCGGCGGGTGGCGACGATGCCGCCTCCGATCGCGGCGCCCGCACCCAGCAGCATCACCAGGAACAGGGCGAAGGCACTGCCGGCGGCGACGCTGGCGCCTGCGCTGCCGGCATTTTTCGCGGTCTGCAGCGCGTCGTTCTTGGTCGCGACCACCTGGCGGCGGGCCTTTTCGACCCGAGTCATGGCTTCCTGCTCGCTCACGCTGTCCTGCACCGCGATGATCTGCGCGATCCGCTGCTCGGCGGCCTGCCCCTCGGCACCGCCGCGGGCCATGGCGGGCAGTTCGGCGATCATCGCCTTGCGGGCCTGCTCCGGCGTCATGTCCTTGGGGTTGGTCGGCGTCTTGTCGAGCAGCGCGGAGACCTGCGCGTCCACCGCGGACTCATCGACACCGGCCGCCTTGGCGAGCGTCGGGGTCACCGCACCGGCGCCGGCGACGGTGGTCGAGGCGACGGTCCCGACGGTGCGGAAGGCGCTGCCGACCAGGCCGCCGATCGCCGAGGTAAGCAGATAGAAGGTGAGCAGCAGCGTCAGCGCCCAGATGGCGAGGCCGTGCGCGGCACCGTCGAACCGGCGGCGGAGCTTGGCGACGCGGGCGGCGCCATAGGAGCCCAGGCCCAGCGCGATCACGCTGCTGACCGTCCACCAGACGAGCGCGCCGATGCCGAGACCGCCGGCGCTGGGGCCGCTATTCTGTGCGGGATCGATCGTCGAAAAGCCGATCGCGGCGCCCAGCAGTGCGAGCATCAGCTCGACGGCGAGGGCGATCACCGCGCCCGCGAGGATCGCGGACCAGCTGACGCGGGGGACCGGGCGCACGGCCAGGCGGGTATCGTAGATAGCGGTTGCCATTGCGGCATCTCCTGCTCTTGGGGGGAACGCGTTGGTCACTTGCCCGCCACCGTCTTCTTCACCGTGTCGGCCATCGCGCCGGTGCCGGCCTGGGCCTTGCCCGCCAGCTTTTCGGCGGCACCCTCGGCCTGGATGCGGGCGTCGCCGGTGATCTTGCCGATGGCTTCCTTGATCGAGCCCTTCAGCGCATGGGCTTCACCCTTGATACGGTTCTCGTTCACTGGTTCGTCCTCCTGACTGCGGCGCGGGGAAGGCCCCGCGGCCATGGTGAGGAAATGGCAGAGGGCGGGGGGCAAAAAGAGATGCGGAAGTACCAAATCATGTGGTGCTTCCGGACCAGAACCGATCATTTTATCGGCCGCTGCAGCGGATAGCCGCGCTCGCGGGCCCAGAGGATCGCCTGGGCGCGGCGGTTGACGCCGATCTTGGCATAGACCCGCGCGACATGGTTGCGCAGCGTGTTGCGCGAGACGCCCAGCTCGCGGGCGATGGTGGCATCGTCGCCGCCTTCGCACAGCAGGCTGAGCACTTCCTTCTCGCGCCGGGTGAGCTCGCTGGTCTCGACCGGGCGGGCGGTGCCGTGCGGGTTGCGCAGATTGGCGAGCTTTTCCACCACCGATCGGCTGAACCAGTTGGTATCCTGCATCACCGCCTCGATCGCGCCGATCAGTTCGAGTTCGTTGTGGCGACGCGCATGGATGTCCTGCACCACCCACAGGATGCAGGTGTCGCGGCGCAGCGGGATCGCGGCGGCGGAAACGAGACAATCGGTGATCGCCCCTTCCTTCGTGCGCACCCGCGCATCGAGGCTGCGAAAGTCGCTGCGTTCCGCCAGCATTTCGCACGCCTGCTTGAGAAAGCCGCCATCCTCGAACAGGCGCAGCGCCGCCATGCGCTGGCCCATGGTTTCGTCGCTCGACCAGCCGCTCAGCTGGTGAAAGGCGTCGTTGGTATCGCACACGGCAAGGTCGTCGCGGGTGGTGATCGCCATCGCGACCGGGGCCAGGCGGAAGGTAGTGACGAAACGCTCCTCGCTGTGGCGCAGCTCGTTCTCGGCCTGGCGGCGGGGCTCGAGATCGGCGAAGGAGAAGAGCATGCAGGGCTCGTCGTCCAGTTCTACCGGCTGGCCGGCGACGATCACCAGCTTGCGGCCACCATCGGGCAGGTCGAGATCGGCCTGCATCTGCGGCACGGTGCGACCCTCGCGGATGCGCTCCTTGGCGGTGTCCAGGTCGGCCGCGTCCTTCAGCACATCGATGTCGTAAAGCGAACGACCCAGCACCTCGTCCCGTTGGTAGCCGGTCAGGTCGAGAAAGCCCTGGTTGACCTTCACATAGCGCTGGTCGGACAGTCGCAGGATCACCGCAGGCGCAGGGTTCACGTTGAAAGTCCGCTCGAAGCGCTGCTCCGCCTCGAAGCGGAGCGACACGTCCTGGATGACGAGAACGAGCAGGTCCGGACGACCCTGCTCGTCTCCGATCACGAGGCTGCGCACCTCGTGGATCCAGCGCGCGTCTTCCGACCCGGCGGGAACCACTTCCACCACCACCTCGTCAAACGCCTCGCCCGCCAACACGCGATCGAGCGGATAGTCGCCGCGGTCTAGCCGGTGGTTGTTGCGGTAGCGCAGCTGGAAACGCTCGCGATAGGCATCGACGTCCTTGCCCAGATCGGTGACGGCCTCGACGCCGTGCATCCGCAACGCCGCGTCGTTCGCCCAGCGAATGCGCTGTGCGGTGTCGACCAGGATCACGCCCTCGCGAAGGCCGGAGATGATGTGACGAAGCTGGGGAAGGTCGATGGAGGGATGGTCGATGCTCATGAACCCGCGCGGTGCAATGTTGCCAGATGGTTTCCGGCAGCTGAACGTGCAGCGCTGCAGAGGGATGCAAACGATCGTATTAAGGGTTTTTACGGAGGCTGCGTCGCGGCGCCTCCGAGAAGACGTCACCGTAGCTTTCGGGTCATCTCTATCATGGTCGGGTGGAACCCGGCGGCATCGGGTGGCAACACGATTGCACCCAGCGCGAAGCAGGCAGCCCAGGGCAAGGCGGGAACCAGCAGCTGCATCACGGCGCCGAGGAGAAGCGCCGCGGAGGGAAGAAAATGCAGCCGCGCCGCCGCCCAATGCAACGCGATGCTCGCCGCGAACAAGACGAGGCCAAGCTCGGACGTATCGACCGGATGCGTGGCCATTCCGTTTCCCGGCATCCCGGCCGCGCCTCATAGCCCGGTCGCATGCTTCGATCCCGCGCTCTTGGCGATCCGCGTGCTGGCCGGTCCAAATTTTGCGGCGCTTGCACCCCTGCCGCAAATCGATTGTTATCGGGCAAGTATAACGAACGGACGCCCATCGTCCACGGTCGCGCGGTTGTCGCCGGATCGGTATTGTTGAGAGAGGATATCGGCATGGCAGCAGCAACGCAAAGCCGGATCGCCGTCGCGGCGGCGCTTGCCGGATTGTTGTTCGGGTTCGATACCGCCGTCGTCTCCGGGGTGACCGCACCGATTACCCACGCTTTCTCGCTGAGCCCCACAGGCACCGGCATCGCCGTGTCCGCGGCGCTGATCGGCACGCTGATCGCGGCGCTGGGCGCTGGCATCCCCGGCGATCGCTACGGCGCTCGCGCGGTGCTGCGCTGGGTCGGCATCGCCTTCATCCTCTCTGCGCTGGGCTGCGCGCTTTCGTGGAATCTGGCGAGCTTCGTGGTGTTTCGGTTCATTGGCGGGCTCGCGATCGGCGGCGCCTCGGTGCTGGCCCCGGTCTTCATCGCCGAGATCAGCCCCGCGGCGCGGCGCGGGGCACTGGTCGGGCTGTTCCAGCTGAGCATCGTGAGCGGAATCCTGGCGGCCTATTGCAGCAACGCCGTGGTCGCCGCCCTGCTTGCCGAAAGCGAGGGCTGGCGGTGGAAACTGGGCGTGCTGGTCCTGCCGGGGCTGGTGTTCCTCATCGCGATGTTCACCATTCCGCAGAGCCCGCGCTGGCTTGCCGCCCAGGGCCGTGAAAGCGAAGCGCTGGACGTGGCTGCTCGCATCGGCCTGACCGACTGGACGCTGACCCCGCCCGACGCGCGCACCGCGCTGGACGGACGGCTTTCCTGGGCGCGCCACCGCAAGCCGATCCTGCTGGCGATCGCCGTGGCCAGCTTCAATCAGCTGACCGGTATCAACGCGATCCTCTACTATCTGAACGACATCTTCGCCGCTGCCGGGTTCAGCCAGGTCTCGGCCGATGTGCAGGCCGTGTCGATCGGCGCCGCCAATCTGCTCGCGACCGTGCTGGGCATGGCGCTGATCGACCGGATCGGACGCCGCACCCTGCTGCTGACCGGAGCCGCGGGGACCAGCGTGGCACTTGCGGGTGTGGCCCTGGTGTATTCGGGGAGCGGCCGGGAAACGCTGCTGCTGCCGCTGCTGGTGCTGTTCATCGCCTTTTTCGCAGTGTCCCAGGGTGCGGTGATCTGGGTCTATCTCTCCGAGATCTTCCCGACCAAGGTACGCGCGCGCGGCCAGGCGCTGGGCAGCGCCACCCACTGGATCTGGGCCGCGGTGCTGAGCTTCGGCTTCCCGGTCGTGGCGCAGAATTTCGATCGCAGCCTGCCCTTCTGGTTCTTCGCGGCGGCGACGCTGCTCCAGCTGGTGATCGTGTGGCGCTGCTTCCCGGAGACCAAGGGCATTCGCCTGGAGGAGATGGAGTCCGCGCTCCGGCATGGCCATTGAGACAGCGCGAGCAATAGTTCGTTACGTTTGACGATGTCGTGCGTTCAGCCGCGCATGCCCAGGAAATTCACGGACACTCCTCTCACCCCCGCCGAACGCGACAGCATCTTGGAGGCCCATCGCACCCGCAAGATGGCGCGGTCCGCGCATGCCTATGTGCGCGGCAACACGGCGAAATTCTATCAATGGCTCGAAGGTTCGGCGATCGCGGGCAAGGTCCCGGCCGGGCCGTCGTTGTGGATCTGCGGGGACTGCCATGTCGGCAATCTGGGGCCGCTGTCGAACGGCGGCGGCCGCATCGAGGTGCAGATTCGCGACATGGACCAAGCCGTGATCGGTAACCCCGCGCACGATCTCATCCGGCTCGGCCTCTCGCTCGCCACCGCGGCGCGCGGCGCGGATCTGCCGGGCGTGGTCACCGCCCGGATGCTCGAGGAGATGATGGAAGGCTATGGCGTCGCCATCCATGATCCGACCAGTGGCGACCCCGGCGTCGAGCCGGACGTGGTCCAGAGCGTGAAGCGCCGCGCGCTCGGCCGGCGGTGGCGGCATCTCGCCAAGGAGCGGTTCGATACCGTCGAGCCGCGGATCCCGCTCGGCAAGCGCTTCTGGGCGATCTCGGACAAGGAACGGGCCGCGCTTGCCGACGCCCTGCGGCGCCCCGGCGTGCTGAATACCGTGCTCGGGATCGACGATGCCGTTTCGGGGGACGAGATTCGCCTCGTCGACGCCGCCTATTGGATGAAGGGCTGCAGCTCGCTGGGCCTGTTGCGCTACGCCGCCATCGTCGCGCTGCCCGGTCACAAGGGCGAGCCCGACTATGCGCTGATCGACCTGAAGGAAGCCGTGGAAGCGATCGCCCCGGCTGCGCCCGATGCGATCCTGCCCCCGGACGATGCCGACCGCGTCGTGGCGGCGGCGCGCGCCCTGTCGCCGCATCTCGGCCGCCGGATGGCGGCCGTCCGCATGCTCGGCCATTCGCTGTTCGTCCGCGAGCTCGCCCCGCAGGACCTCAAGCTGGAGCTCGACCAGTTTACCCGCTCCGAGGCGGTGAAATCGGCGCGCTACCTCGCCTTTGTCGTCGGCAAGGCCCATGCCCGGCAGATGGACAGCGACGCCCGCGCGGCATGGATCCGGATCCTGGGCGACGATCGCCAGCCCGATCTGGAGACGCCGTCCTGGCTCTGGGAAAGCGTCGTCTCGCTCGCCGGACGCCATGAAATCGGCTATCTCGAACATTGTCGGCGCTACGCACGCGCGGCGTGAACACCGACAAGGCACGGAGCGTTAGACGGCGATGACGACGCTGAAGCTGCTGAGCGCAATGGCGCTGATGCTCGGGACCACCCAGAGCATCGCTACGATGCAATGGCACAAGCGCGTGGTGCTCATCAGCGCATCCGACGCCGAAGATCCCATGCTGCGGAAGCAGCGCGACATCCTCGACCACTGGCGCCAGGGGGCGGACGAGCGCGACATCGCGATCGTCGAAGTGGTCGGCGACCAAGTGTTGGGGGCAAGCGATGCTGCCGCGCAGCTCAGAGCGCGCTACCGCTTGCAGCGCACGGGGTTCATGGTGCTGCTGATCGGCAAGGACGGCGGCGTGAAGCTGCGACAGAAAAAGCCGCTGTCGGCCGAAACGCTGGAGCAGGTGATCGACGCGATGCCGATGCGTCGTGCCGGCGAAGGATAGCGTGCACGACCGCACCGTCGTCGCTATGCCGGAGCGACGGATTGCAGTATCAGACGGGCATGATCACACGCCGCCAGGCCATCCGCACCTCGCTCGCGGCGTGCGCAACGGCCGCCCTCCCCGCCTCGGCCGCGCCGGCCGGTCGTCTCAAGCAATCGGTCAGCCGGTGGTGTTATCAGGACATCCCGCTCGACCGGCTTTGTGCCGCGGCGGCCCGGCTGGGCCTGCGCGGCATCGACCTGCTGCAGCCGGCCGACTATGCGACGCCGGCACGCCATGGCCTGCGCTGCACCATGGGCTATGCCGCGGACATCATGACCATCCCCAACGGCCTGAACCGGCGGGAGAATCACGACGCGATCGAGCGGGCGTTCCGCATCGGCATCCCCCAGGCAGCCAAGGCGGGCGTGCCCAACGTCATCGCATTCTCCGGCAATCGCAAGGGCATGTCCGACGAGGAAGGCGCCGAAAACACCGTGATCGGCCTGAACCGGGTCAAGCGGATCGCCGAGGACAGCGGCGTGACGATCTGCATGGAGTTGCTCAACAGCAAGCGCGACCATGCCGACTATATGGCCGATCACACCGCCTGGGGCGTCCGCGTCGCGCGGGAGGTGAACTCGTCGCGCGTCAAGCTGCTGTACGACATCTACCATATGCAGATCATGGAAGGCGATCTGATCGCAACGATCCGGCAGAACATGCCGTGGATCGGCCATTTTCACACGGGCGGCGTACCCGGCCGCCACAATCTGGACGATAGCCAGGAAGTCGACTGGCACGCCGTCGCCCATGCCATCGCGGATCTCGGCTTTCAGGGCTATCTCGCCCATGAATTCGTCCCGCAGGGAGACCCGCTCACCGCCTTGGCCCAGGCGGTGCGAACCTGCACGGTTTGAGGTCGCCGCCGGACACATGCCCCGGCGGGGATCCCCGGCCTTGCGCCGACGCGCGCCCGCCGTACGCGGCAGCCTCGCCGGTCGGGGCAGCCCTCCCCGCAACCCAAAGACCTGCTCTCGCGTTCGGTCTATCGGGCGGATAACCACCTATGTTAGCTTGGTGCGTCCCGCCCGCCTGTTCCTTCCCGCGCACATGGGATTACCGACCCCGCATGACTGACGTGTCCACGCTTTCTCCTCCGGCCGCATCCATGCCGGCATTTCTTCTCGGTGGAGGAGACTGCGCACGGGCGATCGCGGCCAAGGACTGGACCGATACCCCGCTGGGCCCGGTCGAAGATTGGGCGGAATGTTTCAAGACCACGATCGCGATCATGCTGCGCTCCGCGGTGCCGATCGTGATGCTGTGGGGTGAGGACGGGGTGCTGCTGTACAACGACGCCTATTCCGGCTTCGCTGGGCACCGCCATCCGATGCTGCTCGGCGCCAAGGTGCGCGACGCTTGGCCCGAGGCCGTCGACTTCAACGCGCATGTCATGGAAGTCGGGCTCGCCGGCGGCACGCTGCATTACCGCGACCAGGAACTGACGCTGGATCGGCATGGCCGGCCCGAACAGGTCTGGATGAACATGGACTTCTCGCCGGCGATCGACGCCAATGGCGATCCGGTCGGCGTCATTTGCTTTCTGGCCGAGACCACCGAACGCGTCGCCGCGGAACGGCGATCCGACTTCCTGCTGGCGCTCGCAGACGCCTTGCGCCCGCTTACCACGCCCGCCGACATCATGCGCGTTGCGGCCGATCGGCTGGGCGCCCATCTGCGGGCCAGCCGCGTCTTCTACGCCGAAATCGCCAGCGGCTGGATGACGGTGGAGCGCGACTTCAGCGACGGTGTGTCGTCGATCGTCGGCGAACATTCGCTGGAGGCATTCGGTCCCGATCTGCTGAGCGCCTACCGTATGGGTACGCCGATCGTCATGCGCGACGTGCCCGGCGACCAGCGACTGAACGAGGAGGCTCGTGCCGGCCTCTGTTCGCGGCAGGTCGGCGCTTTTATCGACGTGGTGCTGTTCCAGGACGATCATCAGGTGGGGTTGCTCGCGGTGCAGAGCGCGACCCCGCGCGACTGGACCGCTTCCGAGCAGAGCCTGGTCGAGGAGGCCGCGGAGCGCGTGAAGGTGGCCGTGGAGCGCGCCCGTGCCGAGCGGGACCGGCTATGGACCCTGTCGCAGGACATGCTGGCCCGCGCCGACTTCGACGGGATGATGTCGGCGGTAAGCCCGGCATGGACGACAATCCTCGGCTGGAGCGAGAACGCGCTCCTCACCCGCGGCTATGCCACTTTCATGCATCCCGACGACATGGCCGCGACGCTGGTGGCAATCGAGGGCATGCGGGCCAGCCGACTGCCGACGCGCTTCGAGAATCGCATCGCCACCAAGGACGGCGAATGGAAGTCCATCGAATGGACGGTTGCGCCCGAGCCCGATGGGCGCAACTTCGTCGCGGTGGGGCGCGATCTCAGCGAAGCCAAGGCACGTGAAGCCGAACTTCGGCTGGCACAGGAAGCGCTGCGCCAGAGCCAGAAGATGGAAGCCATGGGCAGCCTGACCGGCGGCGTCGCGCACGACTTCAACAACCTGCTGACGCCCATCATCGGCTCGCTCGATCTGCTCGTCCGCAAGCAGTTGGGCAGCGACCGCGAGCAACGGCTGATCGAAGGCGCACTACAATCTGCAGAGCGGGCCAAGACGCTGGTCCAGCGCCTGCTTGCCTTCGCGCGCCGGCAACCGCTGCAGGCGACCGCCGTCGATGTGGTGCAGCTCGTCGAGGGCATGGCCAGTCTTATCGAGGCGACATTGGGCCCGACGATCGCTGTGCGCGTCGACCTGGATCGCGCGATGCCGCCCGCCAAGGCGGATCTCAACCAGCTGGAAATGGCGGTGCTCAATCTGGCGGTGAATGCGCGCGATGCGATGCCGGACGGCGGCGAGCTGTTGCTGAAGGCACATCGCGAAAGCGTGCGCGACGGCCATGCCAGCGGGCTGCCGCGCGGCCATTATATCCGCCTGAGCGTGGGCGACACCGGTATCGGCATGGATGCCGATACCATGGAGCGCGCGGCGGAGCCGTTTTTCTCGACCAAGGGCGTCGGGCGGGGCACGGGGCTGGGCCTTTCCATGGTGCATGGCCTTACCGCGCAGCTCGGTGGTCGGCTGGCAATCGACAGCGCGCCGGGCCGGGGCACCACGATCACGCTCTGGCTGCCGATCAGCGCGACGGCGGTGCTCGAAGATCCCGTCCAAACCCCGCCCGCAGCGAAGGACAAGGGCATGGGCCTGGCGCTGTTGCTGGAGGACGAAGAGCTCGTCCGCATGAGCACGGCCCACATGCTCTCCGATCTCGGCTATGACGTGGTCGAAGCCGCCTCGGCGGAAGAAGCCCTGCGGCTGATCGGCGAGGGGCTGACGCCGGATCTGGTCGTCACGGACCACCTCATGCCGGGCATGAGCGGGGTGCAGCTGGCCCGGACGCTGAAGGCGGATCGCCCCCAGCTGCCCGTGCTGATCGTCTCGGGCTATGCCGAGGAGGAAGGCATGGATCCCGACCTGCCGCGCCTGACCAAGCCGTTCCGAAGCGCGGAGCTGGCCGGCAGCCTTTCCGCGCTTTCCTGCCTTCCCGCGGGCGCCTGATCCAAGAATCGCGCCGTGCAGCGACGCGCGACGCGATCTCGGTGGACATCGTTCCCGTGCCCGCTGTGGTCCTGGGCTATTTGCCCAAGGCGCGTGCGGGCAGCGCGATGCTTGCCTCCAGTCCCGCCGCCATCGCCGAGGGGGCGCTGACGAAGCGGTAGGTCGCTGCCGGCACGCGCCAGCCTTGCGCGGTCCAGTCCGCCAGTATTTTCGGCTCGATCGGGATGGAGACCGTACGCTGTTCGCCCGGCGCGAGCGCGATCCGGGCAAAGCCGGCAAGGCGATGCACTTCGGTCGCCCCCCGGCCGACCAGATAAAGCTGCACGACTTCGGCCCCGGCCACCTTGCCCGTGTTGCGCACGGTGACCGTGGCGGAGGGCTGGCTTCCGCCGCGTAGCTGCAGGCCCGATTGCTCGAACCGGGTATAGCTCAGGCCATGCCCGAACGGGAACAGCGGTTTCAGTCCCTTGCCGGCATACCAGCGATAGCCGACCTCCGCCCCTTCGGGATAGCGGACCGTCCCCGGTGCGCCTTCGGGCTGGCCCCAGCCGGGGATCTCGGCGCGGGGGAGCTGGGTTTCGTCCGCCGGGAAGCTGATCGGCAGCCGGCCCGAGGGATTGACCTTGCCGGTCAGCACATCGGCGATCGCCGCGCCGCCCTCCTGCCCCGGATACCATGCCTCGACCACGGCCTTCACCTTGCCCAGCCAGGGCATCTTCACCGGATTGCCGGTCTCCAGCACCACGATCGTGTTGGGATTGGCGGCGGCGACGGCCGCGATCAGCGCGTCCTGCCCTTCCGGCAGCGTCATGCTGAAGTCGCTGCCTTCGCTGCTCCACGCCGTTGCGAACACGATGACCACGTCCGACTGCTTGGCGAAGGCGGTCGCGGCGGCGAGGTCATAGCCGCTGTCATACTCCACCTTGGCCCCCGGCATGGCCGCGGCCAGCGCACGCAGCGGCGAGGAGGGCATGTAGAGCTGGCGCGCCCAGGGCCCCATCATGCCGCGCCCGCCCAGCGGCAGCACCGTCACCGGCCCCTTGGGCGTGACCTGGCTCGACCCGCCGCCCGAGAGCACGCCGAGATCGGCATGACCGCCGATCACCGCGACCGACTTGGCACCCGCCAGCGGCAGCACATCGCCTTCGTTCTTGAGCAGCACGATGCCCGCCGCGGCCACCGCCCGCGCATCGGCGGCATGGGCGGCTTCGTCGATCGCGCCTTCCGCCAGCGGCGCATCGGCGCCCACGGCGTAGAGCGAGCGCAGGATCCGCCGCACGCTTTCGCGCACCCGCTCCATCGGCACCCGGCCGGCCGCCACTTCGGCGCGCAGCGGCTTGTCGAAGAACACCTGCTTGTCGAGCTGCGCGCCCGATTGCTGGTCGAGTCCCTTGGCGAAATAGCTGACGTCGTGCACCGCGCCCCAATCGGACATCACCCAGCCGGGAAAGGCCCAGTCGCGCTTCAGCACCTGGTTCAGCAGGAAGTCGTTGCCGCAGGCATAGTCGCCGTTGACGCGGTTATAGGCGCACATCACCGATCCCGGCTTGCCGTCTTCAATCGCCAGCTGGAAGGCGAGCAGGTCGCTTTCCCGGAACGGCCTTTCGTCGATCTGCGCGTCGATCGTGTTGCGCAGCGTCTCCTGATCGTTGAGCGCGAAATGCTTGATCGTCGAGACGACCTTCTGGCTTTGGATGCCCCGGATCGAAGCCCCCGCCAGCCGCCCGGCGAGCAGCGGATCCTCGCCCAGATATTCGAAGTTGCGGCCGTTGCGCGGATCGCGCGCCAGGTTCACGCCACCGGCGAGCAGGATGTTGAAGCCCTTTTGCCGCGTTTCGTTGCCGGCCACCGCGCCGCCCTTGAAGGCGAGCTCCGGGCTCCAAGTCGCCGCCAGCGCGAGTCCCGAGGGCAAGGCAGTCGAGTAATCGCCCTTGCGCAGCTGGAGCGGGTTGGCGACGCCCAGGCTGGCATCGGTTTCGTACAGATCGGGAATGCCGAGCCGCGGCACGCCGGGAATCCAGCCCGCGGTGGGCTTCAGGTCGGCGCGCGGCAGCGGCGGCGTACCGGGAAAGGCGATCGGCATGATGCCGTGGAGCAGCTGGAACCGCTCGTCGTCGGTCATCTTCGCCTCGGTCGCGCGGGCGCGCGCATCCGCGGGATCGGCGCCCTTCGGTGCCGTCTGCGCCATCGCCGTGCCGCTCATCAGCCCCAGGACGAGCCAACCCAAATTGATCTTCTTCATGTCCCTCTCCCCTTTTTATCGTCGGATGCGCACCGGACGCGGTGCCGCGCAGATGAAGTCGCTTTCCTTGGTGCCGTCCCCGCTGCGATGCACGGCGCGTGCCGGATAGGCGCAGATCGGCCGGGTCGCACCCTCGGCGAGCGTGCCGGTAAGACGGGCAGGTGCGCGCCCCTGCTCCACCCAGCGCTCGATCGCCGCCTGCGCATCGAACCGGTTCGGCCCGTCGCCGCCGCCGCAATGCCCCATGCCCGGCACGAGAAACAGCCGGTACCAGTCCGCCGCCGCGCCCGTCCGCGCGAGCATTGCCCGGCGATAAGCGAGCGTATCGAGCGGCGACACCACCGGATCGGCGAGGCCGTGATAGACGAGCAACCTGCCGCCCCGCGCGCGATAGGCGCGCAGGTCCGGGTCGGTGGCGTCGATCACCGGCGACAGACGCCGCATCGCGGCGGGCAGGTCGCGCGCATAGGAGAAGCGCCACCAGTTCCAGGCTGGATCGTCGAACGCCCAGACCCGCCAGAAATTGACCCGCATCGGCTGGCTGGGCTGGCGCGGATCCGCCCAATAGGCGCTCCATCCCGCCTCGCTGCCGGGCAGCCAGGGGAAGGTGACCTGCGCGCCACGCGCATCGCGCACCCCCGCCTGCATCGCGCGCACCGCCGCCACCTTTTCGGCGCTGAGGCAGTCGCCGGTCTGCCCAGGACGGCACAGCAGCGCAGCCGGATCGGGGCGACACTCTAGCGGGTCGTTCAGCCAGCGATCGCCGGGCAATCCCCCGGCCGCCTTGCCATTGGCACCGCGACACAAAGCGAAGCTCTGCGCGGCGAGCAGCTTCAGGTCTTGCCTATCCAGGATCGGGGTCTGATCGTCGCCTTCTCGGTGGTTCGACAGATATTGCCACAGGAACGCAGCGTTGAGGCGCACCCGGTTGGACCCCGGCGCACCGGCGACGATGCCGTCGAAGTCGCGCGGGAAACGCTGCGCCTCCATCATCGCCTGATGGCCACCCGTCGAGCAGCCGTTGAAATAGCTGTACGCCGCGGCGCGACCGTAGAAGCGCGCCACCAGCTGCTTGGCGGCCAGCGCGGTCGCATGGACCGCGCGCCACCCCCAGTCGGGGATCGCTTGCGGACGGCCGCGGGCGAAGTCGGGATCATCGCCTTCGTGCCCGGTATCGGTCGCGACCACCGCGCTGCCGCGCGCCAGCCCCTCCGCCATCGCGGCTTCGGGCAGGGCCGAGGCATAGCCGCCATTGCCGAACATCTGGAACCGGCCGCTCCAGCTATGCGGCAACCAGAGTTCATAGCCGATCCGCGAGCCCGGTACCGGATGCAGCGTGCCGATCACCCGGCAATGCGCGGGCAAGGCTCGTCCGGATACTACCCGCACCTCCGCCCTTTCGGTGCGGATGTCGGGGATCTGCCGCGCCAGCGCCGCGCAGGCGGACTCGGGCGCGGCCGGGGTCGCCAACGCCAGGGCAAGGCTAGCGAAGGACATCGCTCTTCTCGGCCTGGTCGATCAGCCGCGCCCCGTCGTCCGCCAGCAGCCAGCCTTGCGCGATCTGCTCCGCCACCACCGCGCGGACCCGCGCGACGAAGCCTGCATGGTCGCGGTAGCGCGCCTCCAGCGACGGGCGCGGATCGCCCTTGGCGCGACGTTCGGCCTCGGTGCGGGCGAAGGGGATGAAGCCGCCGATAAAGCCGCAATTCCCGCCCGCTCCATAGCCGCGCGCCAGCTGGTTCCAGCCGGTATAGGTGCCGAGCGGCACCAGCAGCTGGACGGAGGGCACGCCCGCCATTTCGTTGCCGTCGGCATTCACCCGCGGGACCAGCTGCGGGATCGTCCCCCGCACCGCCGGCGGCTGGCGGGTGAGCACGCCGCTGAGATCAACGGCGTGAAAGCCGGGACCGAAATCATAGTCGGGCAGCTGGTTGAGCATGCCGGTGGGGCTCGGCGCGCCGGGGATGGCAGGCCAGCCCATTGCCGAGGCGGTCGCTTCCACCAGATCGCCCGTGACCAGCATCGGGTAGCGGCTCGGTGGCGGCGCCTTGCCGGTCCGTACCCAATCAGCCAGCGCCTTCAGCAGGGCACGCCGGGTATCCGTCGAAGGATTGGGATTGAACGCCAGCGTGCAGGCGGGCGCTCCGGGGAAGGCCTTGTCGCCGTCCAGCGGGAAGCCGCCGATATAGGAGCCGCCATGCGTCACGCTGGGGAAATAGTAGCGGCGGACATTGGCCGGCAGCGGCGCGTCCACCCTGGCATCGGTGCCGATCAGCCCCGGCGACATGCGCAGGCCCCAGAACTCGGCCGAGCCGAAGGTCTCGACGATCTTCGGGCAGGTGCGCGTCGCGGTGCAGCGGTCGAGCAGGCTGGAGACGCCCCTGCCTCGCCTTTTATCGTCGTAGCGGCTCCACCACAGGCTGCCCTCGCTGCCGGGCTCGAACATGCCCGCCGCGCCGCCGGGAACGCCGAAGCGGATGTTGAGCGGCACCTGCCGCGCGGCGATGTTCGGGTTGGCGCCGTCGAATATCTGGTGCCCGTCCTCGGCCTGGTTGAAGCCGAGGGCGATCAGGCTCCGGACGAAATTGCCCGACTGCGACGTGCCGCTGACGATCGCCCAGCGGATCGCGCCCGCCAGCGGATTGGGCGTCCCGGCATCGTCGGCCTTGGCGAAGCGCAGGAATGCATTGAGATCGCGCACCGCCGCGAAGCCGATGCCCAGCACCTTGGGATCCTTGCCGCGATAGACCAGCGTATAGCCCTTGGCGGCATCGAACCCGCCGCGCAGGCAGAGCTGGTGCGGATCGGGCGTGCCGGGAAAGGGCTGGGTGCGGCAATCGGCGAAGGCCCAGTCCCGCGCGGCGATCGCCTCGCGCGGCGCGTCTTCGCCTGCCTGCGCGAACAGCGTCGCCCGGCGGGTGTCCAGCGACACCGGCAGCGGGCGCGGCGTCGGGCGGCCGATGCCCCCGACGATGGGCTGGCTGGCCGTCGTGGTGGCGACGCCGGTGAAGCGCTGAAGCACCCAGCCGGTCAACCCCGATGCGGTGGGCACCGCAAGCGTCTGGATGCCCGGCTGCGGCGCGATGTCGCCCTGCCACCCGCTCACCACCCGCACATGGTCTTCGGCGTCGGCGGCGACGTCGCCATTGCCGCGATTGGGCACGTCGTACACCAGGAAGCCGCTGGCGCGCGCAGGGTCGGCAGGCAAGGCGATGGCGAAGGTCGCCCGGTAGCCGACCCGGCCATCCTTCTGCCGGGGCGCGGCGGCGAGATCGGTGATGATCGCATTGCGACGGTCGCGCGGGTCGATCGCACCCTCATAATAGCCGCGCAGGATCACATAGGCGGGCGCGCCGGGCCGTACCGCCGGCACCTCGCGCCGCTGCTCGACGACGAAGCGGGTGACCCGCGCCTGCGTAGCGCTTGTCCCCAACAGCGTGGCCGTGGCAGCCGCCAGCAACAGGCGATGGCGCATCATTCCGCATCCTTTCCGGGCATGTCGGCGTCGATCGGCAGGTCGAGCAGTTGCGCGCCCAGCGACTTGCCGTGCGCATCGAGCGCCAGCGAGCGGGTGACGCCGCCGCTCAGCGCGCCCTCCAGCACGAAGTTGAGCGCGCCCAGCCCCGGCAAGGCATAGCGGGTCGCCTGCCGCACCCGGAGGCCGGCGAGATGCGCCAGCACGCGCGGTACGGTCACCGCCGCGAACAGCCGCGGATAGTCGGCCGGATCGAAGGCGATCACCGAGATCTGCGAGAGGTCGCCCTTGTCGCCGGTACGGACATGGGCAAGGTCGCCGAGCAGCATTCAGGCCTCCACCAGCGTGATGGCGGGCCGCACCTGCGCCGCCGGGATCAGCGTCGAGGCGACGGCAAGCACCGGGCGCACCGTCGCCGTCGCGCCGCCGCCGCCGAAGGGCCCGTTGGTGTACAGGGCCTCGACCTCCCGCCCGATCAGCGCCGCCGCCTCTGCCGTGGCCGAGCGTCCGACGACGCGCAGCCGCACCTCGCGCGGGTCGACCGCCGGCGGCCGGCCGGTCCGATCAACCGAGTCGAGCCCGATCAACGTGCTTTGCAGCTCGGTCACCGGGGCATTGATGATCGCCAGGCGCTCCTCGACGATGGCGGCGGCGAGCCGGGCGCGCCCGACGGCGCCGGGCCCCGCGTAGGAAATCTGCCCTTCGCCGATAAAGCCGTCGTCATAGCCGATCGAGACCTTCAGCGCCTCGGGCCGTGGTCGACCGTCGCCGCCGGAGACCGCGATGCGGTCGGGGCCGAGCTCGGCAAAGCGCACCGACCGGAAATCGGCAATCACGTCAGCCTGGGGATAGGCGCCCGGATCGAGGATCTCGTACAGGAGCTGCTCCTTGCAGCTGGCCAGCGTCAGCGCGCCGCCCGATCCGGCGACCTTGCCGAGCACGGCGCTCGCATCCGCCGCCACTTCGGCGAAGGGAAAGCCCAGGCGGGCGAGGCCGGGCACCTGCTTGCGGCCGTTATCGCCGAAATAGCCGCCGGTCAGCTGGCCGGCGCATTCGAGCAGATGGCCGATCACGGTGGCGCGGCCCATCAACGCCGCGTCGTCCAGCGACCAGCCGAACGCATGCACCATCGGGCCGACGAACAGCGCGGGGTCCCCCACCCGCCCGGTAATCACCACCTCGGCGCCCTGCGCCAGCGCGTCGGCGATCGGCCCGGCGCCCAGATAGGCGTTGGCGGAGACGATACGGACGAGATCGGCGCTGGTACCCGGACGGTCGATCAGCGGACGATCGGCGCCGCGGATCCGGTCGAGCACGTCGTCGCCAGTGACGGCAGCAATGCGCAGGCCCCGCAGGCCCATGTCGCGCGCGAGCGCGGCGACGGCATGGGCGGCACCGACCGGGTTGGCGGCACCCGCATTGGTGACGATCCGCACGCCGCGCGCGCGCGCCGCCGGCAGCACCCGGCGCATCCGTTCCAGCAACAGCGGATCGAAGCCGCCTTGGCGGTCGCTCTGGCGCAGCTGCTGCGCGGCGGCGATGGTGCGTTCGGCCAGGCATTCGAAGACGAGGAAATCGAGATCGCCCTGCTCGACCAGCTCCAGCGCCGGTTCGATCCGATCGCCTGCGAAGCCGGCGCCGGCGCCGATGCGGAGGGTATCCGGTCTCACAGCGGAAGCACTCCGATCAGCAGCGCGGCGGCGACCATCACCAGCGTCGCGGCGAACAGCCAGGGAATGGCGAAGCGCTGGTGCGCGCCGAGCTCGATGCCGCTCAGCCCCGCGACGAGGAAGGTCGCCGGGGTGAGCGGGCTGACCGGGAAGCCGGTGGTCATCTGCCCGAGCAGCGCGGCCTGCGCCATGGTCGCCGGCGCGTGGCCGAACCGGGTGCCGACCTCGGCCAGCACCGGGAGCACGCCGAAATAGAAGGAGTCGGGATCGAACAACAGGCTGAGCGGCATCGAGGCGACCCCGAGCAGCACCGGCAGGCTTCCGCCGACGCCATCGGGCACGTGCTGCGCGACCGCCTCGGCCATCGCGCGGATCATGCCCGATCCGTTGAGGATGCCGGTGAACGCGCCCGCCGCGAACAGCACGCCCGCCATCAGCAGCGCCGCGCGCGCATGCGCATCGATCCGGGCACGCTGCTGGGCGGCATCGGGATAGTTGATCATCAACGCCAGCGCCGTGCCGATCATGAAGGCCACGACCGGCTCGACCAGTCCCGCGATCATCGTGCCCACGACGGCGAGGGTGAGCAGGATGTTGAGCGGCATCAGGTGCGGGCGGCGCAGGCCAGGATCGTCCACCATCGGTTCGGCGGGGGCGCCGGATGCAATCGTGGCGCCCGCCGCTCCGGGCAGGGGCACGCCGGCGGCAATGCGCCGCTCCTCGCGAAGCCCAAGCCACCAGGCCGCGGCGAAGACGAAGCCGAGCCCGGCCGCCTGCACCCCGATCATCGGCACGAACAGCTGCGCCGCCGGCACCTTCAGCGCCGCCGAAGCGCGCAGCGTGGGGCCCGTCCAGGGAAGGAAGTTGACGCCGGCGGCGAGCGAGGCGGTGCAGGCGAGCACCCGTCGGTCCATGCCGAGCCGGTCGTAGAGCGGACGAAGCGCCGGGATGGTGATGAGGAAGCAGACCGCCCCCGAACCGTCGAGATGGATCAGCAACGCGAGCAGCGCGGTGCCGATGGCGATACGGCGGGGCCGTTCGCCCACCAGCCGCAGCACCAGCCCGACCAGCGGCGCGAGCAGACCGGCATCGGTCATGATCCCGAAAAACAGGATGGCGAAGATGAACATGCCCGCGACCGGCGCGATCTTGCCGATGCCCGCCAGCACATAGGCCGGAATCGCCCCGCCCAGGCCCGCCAGCAGCGCCGCGGCCACCGGCACCAGGATCAGTGCGGCAAGCGGCGATGTCCGGTTCGACAAGATGAGCGCAAGCAGTGCCAGGACCGCAAGGGCGCCGATAGTGGCCAGCATAATCCTCCCCACCCGATCGATGCCGGGCAGCGCAATCATGCGGAGGTGCAACCCATACCGCAATGTCAAACATTCTATTGATCAATGCATATTGTTGATGGCTCAAGCCCGCTCGCGATCCATCAACTTTGCGGATCAATGCTTCCAAACTTTCTATTTTTTAAAAGCGCCCCTGCATCGCATAGCTGAGGGGCAGGCTCGGGAAGACACCAGCCGAACATCAGGGGAGGTTCTGCGCACCCGCTGCGCCGAAGCCGGCACGTCGCCGGCTGCACAGTCCCCGCCTGCCAAAAATGGAGGGGATTGCCATGACCAACGCTCGATCGCACCGCCTGTGCGCCAGCATCTCGCTAGCGGCCGCCAGCCTCGCGCTGCTGCATGCCGGAACCGCCTCTGCGCAGACGACGTCCGCGCCCGCGGCGGCAGCGGCCGACAGCACGCAAGCCGCGCCGCCCGCCGAGCAGGAGATCGTCGTCACCGGCTCGTTCCTCCGCAACGTGCGGCAGGAGGATCGCGCCTCGCCGATCCTGTCGGTCAGCTCGGCGGACATCGCACGCACCGGCGTCAACGCGCTGGCCGACATCACCCGCTATATCCCGCAGAATGTCGGCAGTGCGGGCGGCATCCAGGATCTCGCCAAGGGCGGCGGCGCGGACTCGCGCGACACCCGCTCGGCCAATCTTCGCGGCCTGGGCGCCGGGGCGACGCTGGTGCTGCTCAACGGTCGCCGGGTCGTGCCGACCGATGGGTTCGTCAACCTCAACAGCCTGACGCCCGAAATCGCCATTGCGCGGCTTGAAACCGTGCTGGACGGCGCCTCCTCCACCTATGGCGCGGATGCCGTGGCCGGCGTGCTCAACGTCATCACCGATACGCGGTTCAAGGGGGTGAAGCTCACCGGCCAGTACACGCATATCGAGGACAGCCCCGCCTTCAACGTGCAGGGTATGGTAGGCCTCGGCGATGACCGCATCCGCAGCGTCACCTCCTTCGCCTATCGCAACATCGAGCGGCTGCAGAATGGCGACCGCGACGTCACCAACTTCTTCAACCCCTCGTCGGGCTCCGGCGCAAATCCCGGCGCCTTCGTGCTCTATGCCCGCCCGCGCACAGCGAGCGGCGGCGACGTCGTCCTCAACGGCAATAATTATTCGGCGCTGTACGACCGCTTCAAGAACGCCGCAGGCACGCTGACCGTCGTCGATCCGGATTGCGGATCGGCCGCGACGCAGAGCCGCTACGTGCCCGCCGCGAACAGCCCCGGCTTCGGCCTCGGCGCCTGCCAGTTCAGCTTCCAGGCGCAGAATCCGATCCGCCCCGCCTCGCAATCGGTGCTCGTCCACAACGACACGCGGTTCAAGTTCGCGCCCGGGCATGAACTGTACGTCGAGTTCGGGCTCTATCATCAGGACGCGCAGCGCTACGGCGTCCCCTCCTTCGCGCAGAACCGCAACGGCCCAACCCCGCCGATCGTGCCGGCCGCCAACCCGCTCAACCCCTTCGGCGTCGATGTCGGCTTCATCGGCCGCGCGATCGGGTCGCAGGGCTTTGCCGGCACCCGCTACAAGGTTCAGCGCGACCAGGTCGACCAGCGACATCTCGTCGTCGGCGCGGAAGGTGCGATTTCCACCCGCTGGAACTATGCCGCCAGCGTCACCTGGTCGCGCGGTGAAGTGAATTCGGTCGACAAGGACACCGACATGCGGCTGTTCCAGGCCGCGCTGAACGGCTTTGGCGGGCCGAACTGCAACATCCGGTTCAATGGTGCGGGTTCGGGCGCGGTGCGCGGCTCGGGCAACTGCCTGTATCTCAGTCCCTTCGCCAAGGACAATCTGACGCAGGACCCGTCGCTGCTGTACAACATCCAGACCGAAGAGACCTCGACCAACATCCGCGAATATCTGATCGGCGAAGCGGTGCTGAACGGCACGCTGGTGGAGATCGCCGGGCGCCCGCTGGACATCGCGGTCGGCACCCAGTTCCGCAAGGAGCGGCAGGTCGGCCGCTATTCGGACCTGTTCCAGAACGGCTTCGGCGCCTTCAACGGCCCGTTCCGCGATACCGACCTGAAGCGCGAGGTGAAGAGCGTCTTCGCGGAGGCCAACTTCAAGCCGCTCGACACGCTGACGCTGAACGCCGCCGCCCGCTATGAGGATTACGGCAACTTCAACACCGTCGCGCCCAAGCTGTCGGCAAACTGGCGGATCATCCCGGAAATCGCGATCCGCGCCTCGGCCAGCAAGGCGTTCCAGGCGCCGGCCATCGCCAATTCCAGCAATGCGCTGATCGGCACCAACGTCGCCAACATCATCGACCCGCGCGACGGCTCGCTCGTGTTCCGCTCGGTGCTGCAATATGGCAACCCGTCGCTCCAGCCGCAAAAGGCCGATGTCTTCAATATCGGCACCACGCTGCTGCCGGTGCGCGGGGCCAGCCTCTCGGTAGACTATTGGCATTATCGCTATCGCAGCCAGATCCAGTTGCAGAACGGCCAGGCGGTCATCAACGCCGATCCGAACGGTCCGAACGTGATCCGCGACGCCGCAGGCGTGGCGCAGTCGGTGATCGTCACGTCCTACAATGCGCCCAGCGGCACCGCGACGTCGGGCATCGACGTTGCCGGACGCTATGAAGGTACGATCGGCCCGGTCGGCTTCACCTTCCGCGACAACCTCAGCATTCTGGTCAAATATGACGTCGATACCGGCACGCGCGTCTATGACGGCGTCGGCAAGCGCAACAACTACCAGACCTCGCCGCTCACCGCCGCCGCCGCGCCGCGCTACCGCAACGTCGCCGGTGTCGATTTCTCGCTGGCCGACCACGCGCTGAGCATCGACTGGCGCTACGTCTCCAGCGTCCGCGACGACTACCAGCAGGTCGTGGGTGCGCCGGAAGTGGCGCGGATCGGCGCCTGGTCTGTGTTCGACGCGCAGTATAATTTCCGCTTCGGCCCGGATCGCCGCTTCGAGCTCGGCGTCGGCATGACCAACCTGTTCGACAAGGCGCCGCCGCACGCGATCTACACCGGCTATCTCTCCTCGGTGGCCGATCCCTATGGCCGCCAGACCTATATCCGGGCGAGCGCCCGCTTCTAGCGCTCGTCCCGACCCGGTCCCTTCCTCAGGGGCGCGCGAGCGATTGCGCGCCCTCCTTTTTTGTTACCGGGCGACCTTCAGGAAATGCTCGAGGAAGCGTTGCGCCGCGGGGGGCAAGGTGCGATCCGCCAGTCGTGCCACACCGATCGTCCGCTCGAACACCGGATCGACCAGCGGGCGTGCTGCGATCCGGCCGCCATGCAGCATTCGCAATGTCGATTCCGGAAGCGCCGTGATCCCCAGTCCCGCTTCGATCAGCGCGCCCACCGTCGCCAGCTGCGTGCAGTCGTACAGCGCACGCGCGGCGACATTCGCCTGGAGCATCGCCGCATCGGTCAGCGCGCGGACGCTGCTGCGCGGGGCCATGGCGATGAAGGGATGCTCGGCAAAGATGCTCCATCGCGCCGGTTCGCCGGTGTCGAGCGCGCCGCCCGCGGGCACGACCAGCACCATCGCGTCCTGCATCAGCGGGTCGAACACGAACTTGTCGGCATCGGGCGGCGTGGTCACCGCCAGGTCGAGCTGGCGTTCCTCCATCGCCTGGAACAGCGCGCCGGACAGATGGTCGCGCAGCACGATCTCGACCTGCGGGTGCAGCTCGCGAAAGCTGGCGATGGCAGCCGGCAGGGTACCCGCCGCGACCGACGGTAAGGCACCGATCACCACGCGACCGCGCGATCCGGCGAAGTTCTGGGCCAGTTCCGAAAAGGCATGGTCGAAATCGGCAGTCAGCCGCTCGACGATCGGCAGCAGCGCCTCGCCCGCGCTGGTCAGCGCGACGTTGCGCGAATTGCGATCGAACAGCCGCACGCCCAGTTGCTCCTCGAGCAGGCGGATCGTGCGGCTGAGCGCGGGCTGCGACACATTCGCCGCGCGGCCGGTCTCGCTGAAACTGCCATGCTGGGCGACCTGCATGAACAGCCGCAGGCTCGATAGGTTCGGCGTCCGCCGCATGCTGCCCTCTCCTCACGAACCGATCTGATTTTGTTGTTCGACCGGCGCGCCATGGTATTCCGTCGATGTCGATTTAAGCAAGCGCGGTGGCCATCCTTCCATTCCTGTAATCAATCGTTCCACTAATTCTATTTCTTCGCAGAATAGCGATACGTCATACCTATTCGCGAGCGAAGCCGGTCGAGACAGGCCGGGCGCGAGAGGGGATTTCTGAAGCGCACACGCCGGCGCGCCATGCCGCGCCGATCATCGACACGCGCCCGTTCGACACCCGTTCTCGGCCCACCCATCCGACCGACACCCGCTACGGGGCGAGCGATCGACATCGTCCCGCATGACAAATGGGAGGATGACGATGGAAGCGACGCGACGACTGGTTCGGTCCGCAGCGGGCATGAGCATTCTGGCGCTGGCAACGGCACTCGCCGCACCCGCCTGGGCGCAGGAGACGACGCCCGAGACGGGCGCGCAGGCCGCGCCGGATACACCTGGGACCGACCCGGTGTCGCCTGCCCAGGAGCAGGAAATCATCGTCACGGGTACCAATATCTCGGGCGTGAAGCCGGTCGGATCGGAAACGGTCACCGTCAATCGCGACCAGATGCTCGCCACCGGCCTTACGGACGTCGCATCGGTGCTGCAGACGCTGCCGCAGGTGCAGAACAACCCCAATTCGGGCGGCTCCGGTCCGGTCTACCGGCAGGGCGGCACTGCGGGCTATGGCGGCAACTCGACCCAGGGCACCGCGATCAACCTGCGCGGCCTGGGCACCTCCGCCACGCTGACGCTGGTCGATGGGCGGCGGGTGGTGCCGAGCGGTGCGGCCACGACCTTTACCGAGGCGATCCAGCTGCCCATCGCCGCGATCGAACGGGTGGAAGTGGTAAGCGACGGCAACTCGGCCATTTACGGATCGGACGCGATCTCGGGCGTGATCAATTATGTGCTGCGCAAGCACTTCACCGGCGTCGAGGTCACCGGCCGTGGCACGGTGACGCGGTACAACAACCAATGGGGCGGCTCGATCACCGCCGGCTATGACTGGGGCAGCGGCAACGTCATCGCCACCTATGACTATGACTATCGCGAACCCTTCGCCAATGGCCGCTCCAAGTTCCTCCGCCGCGACCTGCGCGGCGTCGGCGGGCCGGATACGCGCGCGGTGGACGCGACCCTCGGGGTTACCGTGCCGACGCTGATCGTCGGCGGCAACGGCAGTTCGTACAGCTATTACACGCTGCCGCGCGCGGCCGGCCCGGGCATTGCCTTCGGGCAGCTGACGCCGGGCGCCAATCTGGTCGACTCCGCCGATTACACCGACTTCCTCGGCAAGCAGAAGCGACACCAGGCAGCGCTGATCCTGAACCAGGACGTGAACGACGCCATCTCGGTCTTCGCGCAGGGCTTCTACACCAAGCGCGACACGCAGAGCCGCGCCTATGGCAACAGCCGGCTCGGCAACAACATCACCATCTGCCAGGGCAGCCCCACTTATATCAGCGGGGCGCCGGCCAATGCCGCATCGTCGAGCGCGCTGTGCGGCGGTGCGCCGGGGCAACTGATCGCGGTCGATCCCCTGCTGTTCTTCAACGGTCCTTCGGTCACCAGCAACCCGGCCGAGACGATCAGCGTAACCGGCGGCTTCACCGGCAAGATGCCCGGCAGCTGGAAGATCGACGGCTATTTCACCTACGCGCACGATTCCACCTGCGGCATCTGCAACTATGGCAACAATGCCAACGGCGCCGCGCTGTCCGCCGAGATCCGCGCCGGGCGGATCGACCCCTTCACGACCACGCCGCTTACCGCCGCGCAATATGCCACCTTCATGGGATCCAACGTCCAGCTGGCGTACAACACCTTCTACGACAGCGTGCTGAAGCTGGACGGGCCGCTGTTCGCGCTGCCTGCCGGGTCGGTCCGCACCGCCTTTGGCGGCGAGCTCGCCTATAACCGCCAGCATCTGGTGAACGGCAGCAACAACGCGTTCGAGAACAATCCCAGCAACAACACCTACGCCGTCACCAATGACACCACCGCGCGCCGCACCACCACCTCGGTCTTCGCGGAACTGTTCGTGCCGATCATCGGATCGGAAATGGGCGTGCCGCTGGTTCGCGCGCTCGATCTCGATGCGGCGGTCCGCTATGACAATTATTCCGACTTCGGTTCGACCACCAATCCCAAGGTCGGCGCGACCTGGCGCGTGAACGACGCGCTTTCGATCCGCGGATCCTGGGGCACCTCGTTCCGCGCGCCCGCGCTGACCGATACCAATCCGCGCAACTTCTCGGCGGCGGTGATCGGCGTGCCGATCGTCAACGGATCGGGCCGGCCGGACATCGGCTTCGTCTTCCCGGGCAATTCCAGCGCCTACCAGATCATCGGCGCCAATCCCGACCTCCAGCCGGAAACCGCCACCACCTGGTCGGCGGGTGTCGACTTCGCGCCGAAGACGTCCGGCTTCCGTGCGTCGATGACCTATTACAACACGCACTACAGCAACCAGATCGTCGGCCAGAATACCGGCTTGTTCCTCTCGAACCCGACCTTCGCCTCGCTCTACAGCCGCTATATCATCCCGGTAAAGAATCCGGCGAGCTGCGTCAGCGGCAATCCCTCCACCTATGATCCGGTGCTCGCCAGCTTCATCGCCGCGCATCCGGCGCTGTACAATGTTCCCGTGCTGGGCCCCTGCTCGGTCAACGTCATCGTGGACGGCCGCTCCGCCAATGCCGCGACCACCTTCCAGGACGGCATCGACGTGCAGCTGAGCTACACCGTCGAGACCGGGATCGGCCGCTGGTTCGTCAGCGCGAATGCGACGCGGATCCTGAACCAGACCCTGCAGACCGTCGCCGGCGGGATGACCCAGGATGTGCTGGATACCTATTATTATCCGGTCAGCCTGCGTGGGCGCGGGCAGATCGGCTGGAGCAAGTCGGGCTTCGGGGTGAACCTGTTCGTCAACTATGTCGGCAGCTACACCAACACGATCCCGCTGCCCAGCCAGCCCCAGTCGGAAGTGCCGTCCTGGACCACTGCCGATCTCGGCATCAGCTATGCCGTGCCCAAGGGCAGCAAGCTGCTGGGCGGGTTGCGGCTCGGCCTCAACGTACAGAACGTCACCAACGAGGATCCGCCGATCGTGTTGACCCGCGCCGGCAGCAATTTCGGTGCCTATGATCCTTCGAACGCCAATATCCTCGGGCGCACGTTCAATTTCCAGATTACCAAGAGCTTCTGAACATGAGACTTTCAACGGGAGATGCGAGCATGAAGGCATGGATGACAGCGCTGGCCTGCGGGGTGGCGGCTTGCGCGATCCCCGCCGCCGCTTTGGCGCAGACGAGCGGCCCGGTCGTTGCGACCGCTACGGGCAAGGTACAGGGCGCGGTGGAGGACGGCATCGCCAGCTGGAAGGGCATCCCCTTCGCCGCGCCGCCGGTCGGTCCCCTGCGCTGGCGCGCGCCGCAGCCGGCGGCAAGCTGGCAGGGCGTGCGTCCTGCCACCGAGTACAGCCATGACTGCATGCAGAAGCCCTTCCCCAGCGATGCGGCACCGCTCGGTACCACGCCTGCGGAGGACTGCCTGTATCTCAACGTCTGGAAGCCGGCCGCGGCAGCCACGGGCGCCAAGCTGCCGGTGATGGTGTGGATCTACGGCGGCGGCTTCGTGAACGGGGGCGCTTCGCCACCCACCTATGCCGGTGCCAACATGGCCAAGCAGGGCGTCCTGTTCGTCAGCTTCAACTATCGGGTCGGGCGCTTTGGCAGCTTTGCCCTGCCGCAGCTCAGCAAGGAAAATCCCGACGGCGGGCTGCTCGGCAACTACAACTTCATGGACCAGATCGCCGCGCTCAAATGGGTGCGGCAGAACATCACGGCCTTCGGCGGCGATCCGGCGAACGTGACCATCATCGGCGAGAGCGCCGGCGGCATGTCGGTCCACACGCTGGTCACTTCGCCTCTGTCGCGCGGGCTGTTCCACAAGGCCATCGTGATGTCCGGCGGCAATGCCCAGACGGCGAAGAACGCGACGTTGAAGGATGCCGAGGCGATCGGCGAGAACCTCGCACGTTCCCATAATATCGATCCCGCAGCCCCGGACGCGCTCGCCAGGCTTAGCGCGCTGAGCGCCGCGCAGGTGACCGACGGGCTCAGCATGATGGAATTGTTCCAGCCCAAGCCGGGCCCGCGCACCTATGGCGGCCCGATGCTCGACGGCAAGCTGCTGGTCGATCAGGAAAAGGCCTATGCGAGCGGCGACTTCGCGAAGGTGCCGATGCTGATCGGTGCGACCAGTGCCGACATGGGCGGCAAGTCCGGCTTCATGATCGCCGGCGCGCGCGAAGCGAGCGCGATGGTCGCCGCGCAGAAGGTGCCGGTATGGGAGTATCGCTTCTCCTATGTGGCGGATTCGGTCGGCCAGCCGGGTGCCGGCCATGCGACCGACATCCCCTTCTTCTTCGACAATGCGCGCATCAAATATGGCCCCGCCACCACGGCGAAGGACGAGCAGGTCGGCAAGACGATCAGTGCCTATCTCGCCAATTTCGCCAAGAAGGGCGATCCCAACGGCGCGGGCCTGCCGGCGTGGCCGCGATTCACGGCGTCGGGCGACGAGATCCTCGACTTTGCCGCGGACGGCAAGGCGGTGGCGGCACGTGATCCCTGGGGAGCCGAGATCGACGATCTGCAGGCCCGAACCAAGGCGGCGATCGCTTCCGGCAACTATAACAGCCTGACGACGCCGATCGGCACGATGCTCGACGATCCCGCCGCGCGGGCCGTGCTCGCCAGGCATTTGCCGGAGATGGTCAGCAATCCCCGCATCGACATGGCGCGGGGCCAGACGCTGGTGGGCGTCCAAGCCTATTTCCCGGCACTGCTTACCGATGCCAAGCTGAAGGCGATCGACGCGGATCTGGCGCAGGTGCCGATGAAGGCACACTGACACGGCTCTCACGGGCGGGCAGCGCGGAGAAGTTCAGCGACAAGCGGGTTGGGAAAGCGCCGTTGCAGCGTGACGGCGTAGAAGCTCTCGGTAACCTGCGGTAGTTGATCGAACTCGACAAGCGTGCCCGCCGCCAGTTCGTCGCGCACGACGATCGGCGGCAGCACCGCCAGCCCGACCCCATCGCGGGCGAGCAGGCGCATCAACGCCATGTCATCCACCTCGGCCGCGATCTGCGGGCGAACGCCCAGGACCGCGGCCAGCGCATCGAAGGCGGCGCGCACGCTGCTCTCCAGCGTCGGGAGCACCAGCGGCTGGGTGGCGAGGAGCGCGGCGAGGCTGGTGTCACCGGCGATCTCCGGCCGCCCGATCAGGCTGACGCGCTGCTCGGCGATCTTGTGCGACAGATAGGGCGTGACCGCATCGCGCGCAGGCGGGCGATTGGCGAGCACGACATCCAGCTGAAGGCCGGCCAGCGCCTGCATCAGCTCCGCCGCGCTGCCGGAGCGGAGCACCAACTCCACGTCGGCACGGTGCAGCAACGGCTGCACGAAGTTGATCTGGAAATTGCGTGACAGGGTCGCGAGCGCGCCGATCCGCACAGCTTGCCGCGTGCGATTGGTTTCGCGCAGCACATCCAGCAATTCGTCCCCGGTAGCGAAGATCGAATCCGCATGGTCGAGCGCGATGCGACCGGCTTCGGTAAGCACCAGGCGGCGGCCCTCCCGCTCGAACAGCGCGTGGCCCAGCCGCTCTTCGAGCTTCCGGATCTGCGTCGAAAGCGCGGACTGCGAGACGGCCATGCGGTCCGCCGTACGGGTGAGGTTCCCGTCGTGCGCCACTGCCCAGAAATAGCGAAGATGGTTGTAGTTCAGCTCCCGCATATCGTTCTCTTAAAGCGAACGATACGCGCCATACAATGAATTTCATAGGATCGTTGCGCAGCCCTAACGCTCCAGTCGAGACTAACGGGAGATAGGGTGTGGACATGTGGTGGTTTGCGAATGCAGGCCCGGCGGCGCTCGTCGCAGCAGCGCTTATCACTGGCGCCGGACGGGCATATCGCCCGGACTGGACCTTGCGGATAGCAGCGCTGGCGGCGCTCGTCGCGCTGGCCGCGGCGGTGGCGCTGGCGGGCTGGATCGTCGTCCAAGAGCCGAAGACGCTGGGGCTGCCGGGCGCGGAAGGAGCGCTGGCAACACGCCTCGACGTCGTGAGCATGACGATGCTGGTGCTGGTCAGCTTTGTCGGCTGGGTGGTGGTGCGCTTCGCCGCGACCTATCTCGACGGCGAGGCGCGGCAGGGCAGGTTCATGGCCTGGCTCGCGGTGACGCTGGCGAGCGTCATGCTGCTGGTGAGCGCCGGAACGCTGCCGCAGCTGGTCCTCGCCTGGATTGCGGTCGGACAGGGTCTGCGAAGGCTGCTGCTCTTCTATCCGGAACGCGCCGCGGCACGACGCGCGGCGCGGAAAAAGGCGCTGAGCGGCGGGCTTGCCGACATGCTGCTGATCGGCTCGGCGCTGCTGCTGTGGCAGGTGACCGGAACGACAGACATCGCCACGCTGCTGGAGCGCGCGCGAGCGAACACAGCGCCGGATGCGATGGCGCTGGCCGCATGGGGAATAGCGCTCGCGGCGATCTTCAAGTCCGCACAATTCCCCCTGCACGGCTGGCTGACGGAAGTGATGGAAGCGCCGACCCCGGTCTCCGCATTGCTCCATGCCGGGGTCATCAATGCGGGCGGCTTTCTGCTGATCCGCTTTGCGGACATATTGCTGGCCGCCCCTTCCGCACTCGCATTACTCGCGGTGCTGGGAGGCTTCACGGCATTGTTCGGAAGCCTCGTCCTGCCGACCCAGCCGGCGATCAAGACCCAGCTCGCCTGGTCCACCGTCGCCCAGATGGGGTTCATGATCATGCAGTGCGGCCTCGGGCTCTTCTCCCTTGCGCTGCTGCACATCGTCGCGCACGCGCTATACAAGGCGCATGCCTTCCTCTCTTCCGGCAGCGCAGTGGAACGTATCGCGTCGGCGCGGCGGCTGGGTCCCGTGGCAAAGCCGGACGCCATGGGCATCGGGCTGGCGATGCTTGGTGCGGCGATCCTCTACGGTGCGCTCGCGATCGGCTTCGGTGCCTGGCACAAGCCGCCACAGGCGGTGGCGCTCGGCGCGATCCTGGTGTTCGGTGTCGCCTATCTGATCGTCCAGGGGATGAGCCCCGCCGCGCCACGCGCGCTGCTCCAGCGGACGCTGGGGTTCGCGATCCTTGCCACCGCTTCCTACTTCCTGCTGCATAGCGCCGCCGAGGGGCTCACGGCCGGGACGCTCCCGCCCGCGCCTGCGCCAGGACCGTTCCAATGGGCGTTGCTCGCCGTCGCCCTGCTCGCCTTTGGAGGGATCGCGGTGGCGCAGGCGATGCTGCCGCTCTGGGGAAACCATCCGGCCGCCCAGCGGCTGCGCGCCCACCTCTCCCACGGTTTCTACATCAACGCGCTGCTCGATCGCCTGATCGGCGGCCGGGTAATCGGAAAGGCTTGATCCATGTACCGCAGCGCTGACCCCAACGCCTATGCCCCGCAGCCCAGCTATATCGGCCTACTCCTCGAGGCCGCTGAGCAGGCCGCGCAGGGAATCCCGCCGCTCTGGCCGCTCGCGACCAGCGTAGCCGTGAACCCCTTTCTCGGTCATACCCGCCGTAGCCTCGCCCAAGCCTCCGCCTGGCTGGCGCGGAGCGGCGGCGCCCGGGGGACGATGCCGCGCGCCTGGTACCGCGAGCGTATCGCCAGCAGCGCCATCTACGAGAGCGACCTGTACGCGGCGTGGCAAGCGGCGCCGGCAAGCGAGCGGCCGCATCCCTTCGAGCGGTTCCTGCTCAAACTCCAGAACGAGAGCGGTCCGCCGAGCGTCCACCCTACGGTAGCGGAGACGGCCGCGGCGGCGAGCGGTACGGATTGGCCGTCGATCGTCGCGGACCAGATCGGCAGCTGGGCCGGCAGCCATTTCGACGCGGGCCAGGCATTGTGGTCCGCGACGCAGGAACGAAATGCCTATGCCGGGTGGCGGCAAGAGGCCAGTCTCGACCGGACCCCCGAAATTTTCGGGCTGGCCGGCTTCCGGGCCTTTGTCGCTGCCGCACCGGCTGCCGCAAGCGACGCCATTGCGGTCAGCGCGGCGCGGCTCGGGCTGCGCGCCGAGGCGGCCGGACGCTATTTCGAACGACTGCTGATGAGCCTGGGCGGCTGGGCCCAATTCGCCCGGTACCACCGCTGGCAGGCCGAACTGGAGGGCGCGGCCGACGATACGCTGATCGATCTGCTCGCGGTACGGCTGGTCTGGGAGGCGGCGCTTTGGGAATTGGGGGGCAATATGCTGCAGTCGCGCTGGGCAGAGGCGGCCGCAAGCTACGCGGCGCCGGCGCGGCCGGACGAGGACCAATGCATCGACGCGATCCTCCAGCATGCCGCGGAGTGCGCCGAGCAGCGTCGCCTGGCGGCGCTGCTGCACGCACCGGCCGCCGCATCGTCAGAGATCGCCCCGATCGCGCAAATGGCCTTTTGCATCGATGTGCGGTCGGAACCGATCCGCGCGGCGATCGAGCGGGAGGCGCCCGGTATCCGCACGCTGGGATTTGCCGGCTTCTTCGGGTTGGGGACAGCGCATCGGCCGCACGCCGCCCGTGACAGCGAGGCGCGGCTGCCGGTGCTGCTGCGCCCCGGCCTGACCAGCGATGACGGCGGTGACCCGCATCTGGAAGCGCTCGACCATGCCAATGCCCGCGGGGACCGCGCCTGGGGCCGGTTCAAGCAGGCGGCGGTGTCGTCCTTCGCCTTCGTCGAAGCGGCCGGGCTCACTTATGCGGCCAAGCTGCTCCAGGGCGCGTTGGGGCACGCCGGGAAGCGGAAGCGCGCGTCCAAGCCGCGCTTTCATCCGCCGCTGTTGCAGCAGGACGCCGTTGATATGGCCGAGCGGGTGCTGCGCGCCATGTCGTTGACAGGCGCTTTCGCCCCTTTGCTGATCCTGGTGGGACACGGTGCCGCGGTGACCAACAACCTGCATGCGAGCGCGCTCCAGTGCGGCGCGTGCGGCGGCCATGCCGGCGACGTCAACGCGCGACTGCTCGCCGGTCTGCTGAACGATCCGGTGGTGCGGCGCGGACTTGCGGCGCGGGGCATCCACTTGCCCACAGATACCATCGCGATCGGGGCGCTGCACGACACGACCAGCGATCAGATCCAGCTGTTCGCCGGGGACGCCCCGGTGCCGGCGGCGCTGCTGGCGACGATCGAGCATGCACTTGCCCGCGCCTCGGTAGCGGCGGGGATCGCCCGTGCCGCGCGGCTGCCCCGCGCCGGCGGCGCGAAGCAGATCGCGGCGCGCGGGCGCGACTGGGCCGAGGTGCGCCCTGAATGGGGTTTGGCAGGGTGCAGCAGCTTCATCGCCGCGCCGCGGGGCCGTACCGCAGGACGGGCACTGGGAGGTCGCGCCTTCCTTCACGACTATGACTGGCGGGCAGATGCCGATGGCTCGGTGCTGGAGCTGATCCTCACCGCACCGGTGGTTGTCGCAAGCTGGATCAGCCTGCAATATTACGGCTCCAGTGTCGCGCCGGCCGTGTTCGGATCGGGCAACAAGCTGCTGCACAATGCCGTCGGCGGAATCGGCGTGCTCGAAGGCAATGGCGGCGTGCTGCGCGGCGGGCTGCCCTGGCAATCGGTGCATGACGGCGCGCGGCTGGTCCATGACCCGCTGCGCCTGACTGTCATCGTCGAGGCGCCGACCGAGGCCGTCGACGATGTTCTCGCGCGACACGAGGATGTGCGTGCGCTGTTCGACCATCGCTGGCTGCACCTGCTCGTAATCGACGAGCGCGGCCGCATCGCCTGGCGCTACGCGGACGGGCTGACCTGGCAACGGTTCGAAGACGGATAAGGCAGCGAAAGCCGAGGAGGCTGGGGATCAGCCGCCGCCATGGCGTCCGGATCCGACAAAAGACCGGACGCCGTGCCAATCCTCGTACCGCGCGACCGTCCAGAGAGGCGACGTCGCCCGCCGAAGGATTCGCGCTCTATGATTGCCTCCGTCCGCCACACCCTCCGCGCCAACGGCATTCGCCAGAACTATATCGACGCCGGCGACGGTGCGCCGGTGGTACTGCTCCACGGTTTTCCCGAGACCAATTTCGCCTGGCGGCACCAGATACCGGTGCTCGGCGAGCTCTATCGGATCATCGCGCCGGACCTGCGCGGCTATGGCGAGACCGAAAAACCCGCGACCGGCTATGACAAGCGCACCATGGCGAAAGACCTCGCGGCGCTGCTCGATGCGCTGGGCATCACGCGCATCGCATTGGTCGGCCATGATCGCGGCGCCCGCGTCGCCACCCGCTTCGCCAAAGACTTTCCGGAGCGGGTGGACCGGCTGGTCGTGATGGACAACGTCCCCACCCGCATCGTTGCCCGCGACCTCAATGCGGAGATCGCCAAGGCCTATTGGTTCTTCCTCTTCCACCTCATTCCGGACCTTCCGGAGACGCTGATCGCCGGCAGGGAAGAGCAATGGCTGCGCTGGTTCTTCTCCGACTGGGCCTATGACCCCTCGGCGATCAGCGGCGCGGCATTCGACACCTATGTCCGCGCCTATCGCGCACCAGGCGCCGTGCGCGGCGCGATGGCCGACTATCGCGCCAATGCCGAGGACGTGGCGCAGGACCTGGTCGACGCGGACGTGAAGATCGCCTGCCCCACGTTGGCGCTATGGGGTGCGGACTTTGGCGCGGTCGGCAAGATGTTCGACATGCCCAGGGTATGGGCCGAGATGGCCGACGATCTGCGCGCGGTGCCGATCGAACGCTGCGGGCATCTTCCGCACGAGGAGCGCCCCGAAGCGGTGAACGCGTTGTTGCTCGAATTTCTTCAGGGCTGGCAGGGCTGAGGCGCGACCATCGATGCCAGCGTTTGCACGTTTGCCCCCGACCATCCACAGCCCGGCAAGAGCGTCTGCCCGCGCAATCGGGAATCGCGGGAGGAAAGCCCATGCCCGACGGCGCCTCTTTCGCGTGGATCCGCCCCCCTCGAACGGGGCGGGCGCCTACCATCGATCCCGCTTAGGGTTCGGGCATTGCAAGGGGACCGAACATGCCGATGCTGATCCTGCGTGACGGGACGCGCCTCTACTACAAGGACTGGGGCTCCGGCATGCCGGTCGTGTTCGCCCATGGCTGGCCGCTCAACAGCGACATGTGGGAACATCAGATGATGTTCCTCGCTTCGCAGGGCTATCGCGTGATTGCGCACGATCGCCGCGGCTTTGGCCGATCGGACCAGCCCTGGCAGGGCTATGACCATAACAGCTTTGCCGACGATCTGGGCGAGCTGCTGGACCAGCTCGACCTGCACGACGTCACGCTGGTCGGCTATGCGATGGGCGGCGGCGAGGTGACGCGCTATGTGGGCCGGCACGGCTCGGCGCGGGTGGCGCGGGTGGTGCTCATCGGCGCCACCACGCCGAAGCTTGGCCAGAGCGAGGACTATCCGCACGGCGTGCCGCAGATCGTCTTCGATAATGTCCGCAGCGGCTTGATGGAGGATCGCGCGGAATTCCTGCGCGGCTTTGCGCGATTGTTTTTCTCCACCGGCAACGAGGACGACGCGGTGTCCGAGGGGCGGCTTGCGCATGTCCATCAAATGGCGCTGCAGGGATCGCTCAAGGCCGCGCACGACGCCGTGACCGCTTGCGCGGAAACCGACTATCGCGACGATATCGCAAAGTTCGACGTGCCGGTGCTCGTCATCCACGGTGAACGCGACGCCTTCGTGCCGTTCGCTGCCACTGCACGGCAGGCGGCGACCTTGTTCCCGGACGTTGCCCTCAAGGTCTATGAAGGCGCACCGCACGGGATTTTGTTCACACACAAGGACCAGCTGAACCAGGACCTGCTGCAGTTCATCGCGGGCTGACGGATGGCGGTAGGTTTCGAGGGTGCGACGCGAGCGGTGGATGCGATGGGCCTGGCGCTGGGGCGGTTCGACGCCGCGGCGGCGCTTCCCTTGCTGGCAGCCTTGGCGGAACCTGGCCTTGCGGATGCCCGCCGCGACGACCTGCTCCGGCGGCTGCTGGCGAAGGTGCGTCTCGTCGCGCTGAACTGCCGCGCCGGCAAGCTTCTCGGCATCGGCGAGGCGGCACTGCCGCTCGCCGCATCGGACGTCTGGCCCTTCGCGCAGGCCGATCTTCTGGCGGAGTCGCTGCAAGCCTTGGCCGAGCACGACAGCCGCTTCCAAGCGCAGATCGCGATAAAGGTGCCGGGCGGAAGCCTCCACGTCCGCTACACCAGCTGGCACGAGCCGGTGGATGCACCCGACCAGCTGACCTTCGGGCTGCTCGATGTCAGCGACCAGGTCGCCGCGCAGCAGGCGCTACGTGAACACAGCGCAAAGATGACGCATGCCGACCGTCTTTCGACGCTGGGGGTGATGACGGCGACCATCGCGCATGAGGTACGCCAGCCGCTCAGCGTCATCCTCGCCTCCGCCCAAGCCGCGCTGCGCTGGCTGCGGCGACCGGAGCCGGACCTTTTGCAGATCGAGCAACGTCTTGAAAGCATCGTACTAGGCGGCGCCAAGGCCGAGGAGACGGTAGCGCGCCTTCGCCAGCTCGCCGCTGGCCGCGCCGGAGAATACGGACGTTGCGCGCTGCGCCCGCTGATCGAGGAAACGGCGGACTTTCTTCGTCCGGAGCTCGCCAGCCGGCAAGCGTCGCTGGTGTTGGACATCGCGGGCGACCTGCCGCCTGTGCGCGGCGACGGCGTGCAGCTTCGCCAGCTCGTGATCAACCTCCTGGTCAACGCCGCCCAGGCCATGGCGGACGCGCAATGCTGGAACCGCGCCCTGAAGGTTCGCGCGCGCCGCGAGGGCGATCTCGTACAGATCGACGTCGAAGACAGCGGACCCGGCATTCCCAACGCCGAGCGGGATCGGCTGTTCGAGGGCTTTTTCACCACCAAGGCCAGCGGGCTCGGGCTAGGGCTCAAGATCTGCCGCCAGATCGTCGAGGACCATGGCGGCACCATCGCGCATATTCCCCGACCCAGCGGCGGATCCATCTTCCGCATCCGCCTCCCCCACGCGACATAGTCGCTCAGGGCACGGGGATGGCGAAGCCGTTGAGCGTCATCGACACGAAGCAATAATGGCCCACGAGGAAAATGAGTTCGCTGGTTCCCGCGGCTCCGAAGCGGTCGAGCGCCAGCTGGTAGAGCGGCTCCGGGAGTACCCCGCCGCGGAGCAACGCCTTGGCGACGTCGTGTGCGGCGGCTTCGTCGTCGCTCAGATCTTCGGGGCGCTGGCCGGCCGCCAACGTCGCGATCCGCCGCGAGGACATGCCATGCGCGCTCGCCGCGACCGCACCGTGCGCATAGATCTCATAGGCCGCCCCGAAATGCGCGCCCACGACCAGGATCGCCACTTGGCGGGCTGCGTCGGGAATGCGCTTGGCGGCCGTCAACGCCTGGGTGACACCCCAATAGGCCGCGCCGATCGCCGGATCGTGGAGCCAGGCATTCCAGGGGCCGAGCAGCGCCCCGTCCTCGCGGACGGTGGTGAAGGTCTGATATTTGGCAGCAACACCCGCGGTCATCGCGTCGAACAGCGGCTTCTGCTCGGCGGTCAGTTCGGCGGGGGCGATGGGTGGCAGTCGCGTCATCGGGTTTCCATCCTGCTCATTGCGGCATGCGATTGAGGGCGTAGTTGGCGGGGATCCAGGCATAGGTTCCGGGGCCGGTACGACGGACATGGCCGATACCGGGAAAGGAGATATGGGCGCCGGCGACCCACCAGCCCTTGTCGGCCGCCGCCGCGAACGCCGTCTCGCGCGACCGCACCGCAGCGTGCGGATCGGTGTCGTATTTCATCGCGACGTGCGGATCGGGCAGCTGCACGGGCGCGACATGGACAGTATCGCCCCAGAGGAGCAGTGCCTTGCCTCGGCTCTGGACCAGATATTGATGATGGCCGGGCGTGTGCCCCGGCGCGGCAATGGCGGTGATACCGGGGGGGAGCGGCTCGCCCTCCGCATAGGGCTTGAAGCGTCCTTCCGCGATATAGGGCTTCAGGCACTGTTCCGCGCCGTCGAACATCGAGCCGAGAAAGGCCGGCACCGTGCTGCGGTTGGCATCATTCAGCCAGAAGTCCGCCTCGGCGCGCGCGACGCGGACGGTCGCCCGCGGGAAGACGGCCTTGCCGCCCATCAGCAGTCCGCCGACATGATCGCGGTGGAGATGGGTAAGGTAAACCTCGTCGACCTGTTCGGGCGTGACGCCCGCCGCCCGCATATTGGCGACCAGCAAGCCGCCATCGCGGCCGTAGAGATCGCCTGCCCCCGTGTCGATCAGCACCAGCTTGCCCGGCATCCGTACGAGAAAGGCGCTGAACCCGCCTTCGACGGGCGAGGTCAGGAAATTCTGCGCCAGCAGGTCTGCCACCTCTCCGGGCTTCGCCCCCACCGCCAATTCGATCGCGGGAAATGGATGCGTCCCGTCGAGCAGCGCGATGATTTCGAAATCGCCGAGCTCGAACCGGTAATAGCCCGGCGCCTGGCGCGGCGTCCACATGCCGCCGGGTGAGGCCTGGGGCGGCGGTGCCGGCGGGGTGGAAGGCGCGACCTGCCCGGCGGCCGGGAGCGCGGCGGCGCCGGTCGTCATCGCGGCGGCAATGCGCAGCATCTTGTGCAGCCGGGCAGCACTGCTTGAGAATCGGCTTGCGTTGCGCATTTTCATAGTGCCTCCAAGACCTTGCCAGTTCGCCTTGCCGCCCTCGATCCTAAAAGGATTGGACGCAGCGGCGCTGTCTTGGACGGACCAACCGCGGCACGCGGGTCGCGTCGGATCGACGCCCTATCTGCTCGCCAAGGTTGGAGATGCTGCGCCGTCGGTCATCACTACCGGGCGGATCCGCCCATGCGCGTCATAGCGGATCCGGTCGATCGCGATCTGGCGCTCACCGCGATACGGCGCCGGTCCGGGCGCCTGCTCCCAACGATGATAGACGATCAGCCATCGGCCCGACGGCGTGCGCACGAAGCTGTGGTGGCCTGGCCCTTGATGCCGTGCGTCGCCGGTCAGGATCGCGCCGCGATAGGTCCAGGGGCCGGTCGGACTCGGCGCCGTCGCATAGTGGACCGAATAGTCGGGCCCGTTCCAGCGGCCATGGCTGTAGGAGAGGTAATAGAGGCCGCCATGAACGTGCATGAATACGCCTTCGGTGAAGTTGGGCGGCGTTGCGACCGACACCTCCCGCGCGATGCTGGTCATGTCCGCCCGCAGTTCCCAAACCCGCAGCCTGGCGCCTGCGCTGCCGCCTGCGTACAGATAGGCGCGCCCCGATCGGGGATCGACGAATACCATCGGATCGATGGCTTCGAAGCCATGGCCGCCATCCTGAACCAGCGGGCGGCCGATATCGCGGTACGGCCCCTGGGGGTGATCCGCCACCGCGACGCCGATCCGGCTAGGGGTCGGATTTTGCGGACCGACCGAGAAATAGAGATAGTAACGGCCGCCGCGGATCGCGATCGCCGGCGCCCAGAGGAAATGCGCGGGCGCCCCGTCATCGGGTATCCAGCGGATCTGGTCTCGGCGGATCAGTTCGCCGCGCGCCTTCCACTGCCGCAGGTCGCGCGACGAGAAGGCACCGAAACGGTCCGCCGACCAACTGCCGCCCGGACCGCCCGTCGGAAAGATCCACAGGTCGCTGCCGATAAACAGCGCATGCGGATCCGCCCCGGCGAACTGGGGATTGTCCGCAAGCGCAGCCCCACCGAACGTGAAGGCCATCGCCATCGCCACGCAGCGCGGTTTCACGGCGCCTATCCACCGGCGCATGCGGAAGTGCCCCTTTGCCATCTTGCCCTCAGTGCTCGGCCGTGTGGAGGCACGGCGCAGCGGCCATGCCCCCATATCAGGTCGCGCGTTCAGAAACGGAACCGCACGCCGAGCGAATAAGAACGCTCGATATAGAAGACCTGGCGGCGATAGGTGTCGCCGGTGTCGTACGCACGGTCGCGCTGGATCGGGTTGCCGAGCACGTTCACGATGTCGAAAGCGAGCGTGATGTTGGGCAGCGGCGTCACCGTCGTCGAGAAGTCGAGCTGACCACGTCCCTTTTCGATCGTGGGATGGGCGATCGGGTCGAACGTCTCCAGCGTGTAATAGGACACGAAGTCGGACCGATAATTATACGCGACGCGTGCCGAGAATTGCGGCCGCTCATACAGTGCCACAAGGTTGTACGACCATTTTGACACGCCCGGGAAACGCTGCCGTTGGTTGGCATAGGTCGCCGCGAAGTTCGGCTGGAGATCGCCCTTCGCGTCGATGAACGTGCCGTTGGCCTGGATGCCGAAGCCCTTCGCCCATTCCGGCAGCCCGTCGATATCGAGGAAGCTGGTGAACTGGACTTCGGCGCCCTGGAGCCGGGTACGGCCGAGGTTCACCGGCTGGTCGATCGAGACCAGCCCGTATGTAGGGTCGCGATAGACATTGTTGACCGTCGCCAGGAAGCCCTGGACATCATGCCGGAAAATGCCGGCCGTGAACGAACCCGTGCGCGAGAAATAATATTCGAAGCTCGCGTCGTAATTGTTCGAGGTCAGCGGCAGCAGGTTCGGATTGCCCTGCGAGCCACCGCGCGCACAATTCCGGCTGTTGTAGGTGGCGCTGGAAGGATCGAGGCATGGGCTGCCCGCCGGGAAAGTCGGCGGCGTACCGAGCGAAAGATTGGGGCGAAGGTCGATGAAGTTCGGACGTGTGCGCGTCTTGGTGTAGGCGAGCCGCAGTTGCAGCTTGTCGGTCAGGGCGATCCGTGCGCTGACATTCGGCAGATAGTCCGTATATTCGTTCTCCGCGGTACTCGGCGCTACCACGCCTGCAATGCTCGAGGTGGCGTCGACGCGTGTCTTGGTCTTCACCACCCGCAGGCCGGCGAGGCCGTCGATGGTGGTGCCGCCAAGCTCGAAGCCATATTTCAGCTGCGCATAGCCGGCATAGGACTTCTCATTGGCACGAAAGCGCTGCAGCGGATCGAACGCGACCGTACCCGCAGGCTCCCGGAAGAAGGCGCGCAGCGCATCGAGATTGTTGCGGATGCTGTCGCGCGTCATCGCCGCATAGGCAACGTTGGGCTGGGCATTGTTGAAGGTGAAGCCCGGTAGCGTGTACCGTACGTCCGCGCCGGGAAGCGATGTCAGCGGGATGCCCAGCGCCTCGTAGCTGACATCGGCGGCACCGTTGGTGCCGGGGACGGCGACGTTGTTGTAGATGTTTCCGAAGTCGCGCGACGCCTTGCGATCATCGTAGCGCACGCCGACCTGCAGCCGCTTCAGGAAACCCCTATCGAGATCATAGGAGGCGTCGGCGCGCGCCTGCCAGTCCTTGCCGCTGACGACCGTCAGTTCCTGATAGAGACCGCGCGCGAGGAAGTTCGCGGGATCGGCGATCGAATAGTTGAGAAAGGTCTGGGACGGCCCGCCATCCTGATTCTTCGACACATCGAAGTTGGAGAAGTGCGTTGGCACGCCGCGCATGGCATAATCGACGTTGACCAGATCGGCGGTGTAGGTGCTGTCGGTATAGGCGACGTCCGCCGATAGCTGGAGGCGATCCTTCCGCCACTTGATGCCGGTGCCGCCCTGATAGGTGTCGGTCTTGCCGTTGAACGAGCCGGTATAGCCATCGGGGCGCACCGCGCCGCTGACGACGGCGCTGGCGATCTGGTTGGTGCCGGGGATGGTCGTGATGTTCGAAAGCGTGATCGCGCCGAAGTTCGGAATGAACATCCAGCGGTTGTAGTCCTTGGAGCGGAAGCCCTGGTATAGTCCGTCGGCGTAGATCTCGAGGTCGGCATTGGGCTTCCACTGGAAGGCGGCGTTGGCCGAGGGGCGATACCGCGCGCCATAGCCTAGGAAGTTGCCCTGCGCGTCCGGATAGCGGAGCCCCGCCTGGCCGGCGGGCGCATTGTCCGCATTGGTGGTGGCGATCACCACCGACTGCTCGCGCGAGGAGTCCATGAAGTTGATGCCGACATAGGAGGCGTTGAGCAGCAGCCCCATCTCGCCGATGCCGGTGTTCCAGCGATCGCTGATCAGCAGATTGCCGTTCGGCACGATCTTTTCGGATTGCTGCGAGAGCACGCCGTTGAGCGAGCCGGAAAGTTCGAAGCCCTGGAAGTCGAACGGCTTGCGGCCCCGCACGTTGATCTCGCCGGCGATGCCCCCCTCGATCTGGTCGGCCAGGCCGGATTTGTAGACTTCCAGCGCCGCGACGGTGCCGGCAGGGAAATCCTGAATCTGGACGTAGCGCCCCTCCGCGGTGAAGATCTGGCGACCGTTATAGGTGGTGGTCAGATCGGGCAGCCCGCGCACGGTCACCCCCGCGGATTCGCCGCCGCCGCGCGTCACGTTGACGCCCGCAACACGCTGGAGCGCAGAGGATGCGAAGGTATCCGGCAACTTGCCGATATCCTCGGCAACGATCGCGTCGACAATGCCGTCCGAGTTGCGCTTGATCGACTGGGCGGATTGAAGGCTGCGGCGCAAGCCCGTGACGACGATCGCTTCTTCGGTCCCGCTTTCCTGGACAGCGGCGGGCGGCGGCGAAGCCGGGCTGATGCTGTCCGCGCTCGACGATTGCGGCTTCGGCACTTCCATCGCGGTTTGGGCAAAGGCATCGGGCGCGAGCGTAAGACCGATCACGGCCGAAACCGACGCACGCAAAAACGGCTTCATTTTCATGCAAACCTCCCCTTGATTTTTCCCCGCCTCGTCGGGCGGGTTTGCTTGTCGCGGCCGCAATATATACTCTGACTAGCTTTGCCCGCAAACGAATTATCATATTTTTGAACAGCACCGCCTGTCAAAGCGTTCCGGACAGGGTGACCCGCTATATTTATATGATAGATATGCTTCCCAACCGGATAGAAGTTCGCTACGCCGGTCAAGCTACAGATCGCCGAAAATGGTGACAGGAGAGGACGCCTTGACCAACGCGCACGCGCCAATACGGCCGCGAGGATCGCTCGGCATCGGGACCGCGCGCTCGATGCACACCAACATGACTGCATCCGGCCGCGCTGGTCCGCAGGGCGAACAATAACACGTATTTACAGATATTTATGCAGCAATGATTCAAACGTCATGCTTGGAAGGAGAGGCGCGATGAAGGTTTGGACGGCGATCGGCGGAATCGCTGCCATGGTTGCGCTCGCCAGCACGGCGGAAGCGACGACGGCGAAACGCGGCACTTTCGGCAGGATGCCGGACGGTCGGCCCGTCGCTTCGGTGACGCTGACGAACGCGCGCGGAATCTCGGCAACCGTGGTCGCCTATGGGGCGATGCTCCAGTCGCTGGTGATGCCGGATCGCGCGGGCCACAAGGCGGACGTCATCCTGGGCTATGATAATATGTCGGACTATCTTGCCAAGGGACAGTATTTCGGCGCGACTGTCGGCCGTTTCGCCAACCGGCTGGCCGAGGGCCGCTTCCGCATCGACGGCCGCAACTTCCAGACACCAGTTAACGACGGTAAGAACGCGCTGCACGGCGGCACCGTCGGGTTCGACAAGCTACTGTGGGAGGTGGTGTCGGTGAAGGACGGTCCCACCGCCTCGGTGACGCTGCGCGCCGTCAGCCGCGATGGCGATATGGGCTATCCAGGTACGATGACCGTTGACGCCACCTATGCGCTGGACGAGCAAAATCAGCTGACGATCACCTATACGGCAACCACCGATGCGCCGACGATCGCCAACATCACCAACCACAGCTACTGGAACCTCTCCGGCGAGGGTTCGACGGGCGGCGCGATGGGCCACCGCGTCGCCATCCCGGCACAGACCTATCTGCCGACCGATGCCGGCGCGATCCCCACGGGCGAGTTCAAGAGCGTCGCCGGCACGGTGTTCGACTTTCGCATCCCCCATGCGGTCGGAGACCGCGTTCGTGACGCGCGCGATCAGCAGATCGTCTTCGGTCGCGGCTATGACCATAACTGGGTGATCGGCCGCGAGGTGACGCCCGACCAGCATCTGATGGCGAAGATCTATGATCCCGCCTCGGGTCGCGGCTTCGAGCTCTGGTCGAACCAGCCTGGGCTGCAATTCTATTCGGGCAATTTCCTCGACGGCACCACGCACGGCAAGTCCAAGCGCATCTACCGCGAGGGCGACGCGATCGTGATGGAGCCGCAGATTTTCCCGGACTCGCCGAACCAGAAGGGCTTTCCGAACGCCCGGCTCGATCCCGGCCAGACCTATCGCAACGTGATGACCTATCGCCTGAGCACCGGCCAGGCCGCAGTGCCGAAGAAGCGCTGAACGAACCTTTGGGGAGCAGACCTGATGATGATCCGCCGTACCTTCCTCGCTTCTGGCCTTCTCGCCGGCGCCGCGCTGGCGATCGCCGCCACCGTTCCGTCGGCCCAGGCGCGTGACCAATGGACCAAAGCGCAGGCCAATGCCTGGTATGCCGAGCAGCCCTGGATGGTCGGCGCCAACTTCACGCCGGCGACGGCGATCAACCAGCTCGAGATGTTCCAGGCGGAGACCTGGGATCCCAAGCGCATCGATCTGGAACTCGGCTGGGCCGAGAAAATCGGCATGAACGTGATGCGGGTGAACCTGCACAACCTGTTGTGGGAAACCGACGCGGCAGGGCTCAAACGCCGCATGGACGCATTCATGACGATTGCGGCGAAGCACCACATCAAGACGCTGTGGATCTTCTTCGACAGCTGCTGGGACCCCGATCCCCATGCGGGCCCGCAGCACCCGCCGATCCCCGGCGTCCACAACTCCGGCTCGGCCCAGTCCCCGGGTGCCGCGCGGCTCAAGGACGCGTCGCAATACGGCAAGCTCGAAGCCTATGTGAAGGATATCGTCACCACCTTCGCCAAGGACGAGCGCGTGCTCGGCTGGGACATCTGGAACGAGCCGAATAATGGCGGCGGCGGCAATTATGCGCCGACCCCGGACAAGAACAAATATGTGGCCCTGCTGCTACCGCGCATGTTCGCCGCCGCCCGCGCCGCGAACCCGATCCAGCCGCTCACCTCGGGCGTGTGGATCGGCGACCATTGGGACGACCAGAGCACGCTCGACGCAGTCGAGAAGATCCAGATCGCCCAGTCGGACGTGCTGAGCTTCCACGATTACAGCTGGCCCGAGACGTTCGAGCGCCGCGCCAACCAGATGCTCAGCTATGGCCGCCCGGTGCTCTGCACCGAATATATGGCGCGCGGCAATGGATCGACCTTCGACGGCACGCTGCCGATCGGCAAGCGACTGAACATCGCCATGTTCAACTGGGGCTTCGTCGACGGCAAGTCGCAGACCCGGCTGCCCTGGGACAGCTGGAAGAAGCCCTATACCTATGAGGAGCCGACGATCTGGTTCCACGAGGTCTTCCACGGTAACGGCAAGCCCTATCGCCAGGCCGAGGTGGACCTGATCCAGCGCCTTTCCGCCGCGCCGAAGGGCGTCGTCCCCGTCGCACCGCGATGATGCGCGGCTAGCCCGCCACCGGCCAGCCGTCGCGGGTCCAGCGCAGTCGCTGGACCTGCAGCGTCGGCGTCCCCTTCCGCCGCGTGTCATAGGCGTGATAGACGATATAGTCGTCGCCGCGCTCCTGCAGGATCGAGGCGCCACCTCGCCCGACGAAGCGGCTGCCGGTATCGCGACCGTTCGCAAGCACCGTGGTGCCGCCGCCCTCCAGCATCGGTTGCCCATCGCGATCGCGATAGGGTCCTTCCGGCGCCTCCGCGCGGCCGACCACGGTGCGATAGCTGCTCGCCGCCCCCCGACAGCAGAAATCGAAGGACGCGAAGAGATAGTAGCGGCCGCCATGACGGAGGACGAACGGCGCTTCGACCGCGCCCGGCGACGGCCGGCGCGCCAGCGATCGTGGCGCCGTATCGCCGATCAACCGGAGCCCGGTCGCAGGATCGATCCGGACCAGTTTGATGCCGGACCAGAAACTGCCGAACACCAGCCAGGCACGCCCCTGTGCATCGCTGAATGCCATGGGATCGATCGCGTTGAAGTCGTCGGCTGGTCCGGATTGCACGACCGGTCCACGATCGATCCAATGGACGGCAGGCGCGGCCGGGTCGATGCGCGTTGCCGTCGCCAGGCCGATGGCGGACCGGTTCTTCCCGAACGTGGAGACGGCATAATAGAGGCGATACTGGTTGCCGACTTTCGAAAGGTCCGGTGCCCACATGCCGGTCGCGCCCGGAACCGCGGTGCGGACCCAGTCCGGCAGGGCCGCAAAGCCTGCGCCTCGCAGCGTCCAGCGGCGCAGATCGGTAGAGGTGCGTAACGGCAACAGCCCCTGGGGACTCCCGACGTGGCCGGTACTGAACAAATAGTAGGCGTCGCCAAGCTTGCGGATCGTGGGATCATGCACCCCGTCTATTGCCCCCTCCGAGGCGATGGACGCAGCGGGCGGCGCGCCGGCTGCCCCACTATCGCGCGCGGGGAGCAGCGCCAGCACGAGGGCCGCCAGAAGGCTCATGACCGCTGCAGCGGACCGTTGGCCACGGGCTCACCGAAATCCGGCGATCCGTCGGCGCGGTAGCGGAAATACTGCATGCGCGTGTGCCGGTTAGGATCGAACAGCGGATCGCCCTTTATCTCCGCATAATCGCGGGCGTGGTATACCAGCACGTCGCGCCCCTGTTCGTCGACGGTGAAGCTGTTGTGGCCGGGCCCGAAGATCTTGTGCGCTGCCGAGGTCTTGAACACGGGCAGGGGCGACTTGGTCCAGCTTGCCGGATCCATCAGGTCGGCATCGGCGCGGGCAGTCAGCATGCCCAGGCAATAGCGCGCATCGGTGGCGCTCGCCGAATAGGTCATGAACAACCGGCCGTTGCGGAGGAGCACGGCCGGCGCTTCATTCACCTTGAAGCCCTGCACTTCCCAATCCAGCGTGGGCACCGACAGCCGCGCAGGCTTGGCCGCGAGCGTCAGCGGCGTGGCGAGCGGCGCAAGATACAGGTTGGAGTTGGTGTCGATCCCCGGCTCGCGCTGCGCCCAGGCCAGATAGCGCCGCCCCTTGTGGACGAAGCTGGTGGAATCGAGATTGAACGTGTCCCATGGCGTCTCGAGTTGTCCGAGCACCGTCCAGTTGCCGGTCATCGGGTCCGCGCCGTCGCAGGCGATGGCGTAGGTGCGGATGCGGAACACATCCTCGCCGCCCCCGCTCGGGCCCGCGGCGAAATACATGATCCATCTGCCGTCGACGAGGTGCAATTCGGGCGCCCAGAGAAAGCCCGACATCGGCCCGCTCGCGCGATGCCGCCAGAGCACGCGTTCCGGCGCATTGGAAAGGCCGGCAAGGGTGCGGGCGCGCCGCAGCACCAGCCGATCATATTCCGGCACCGAACCGGTCAGATAGTACCAGCCATCGCTATGCCGGAAGACCTGCGCGTCGGCGCGCTGCCGCACGACCGGATTGACGAGGGCAGCCGCACGGCCCCGCGCTGCGGCAGGCGTCGCGGAGAGTGCCGCCGCCCCCGCGAGAAAGATCCGCCGGTTGAGCATGGGCGATTCGCCCTGCCCCATCGCTTGCGCTTCGTCCGTCATGTCCTCTCCCGTTCAGCGACACAAAGGCCGCTCGATCCTGCATTTCTGCCCTGGCCGCGAACCGCCGGCGAAATGCTTGGGGACGATGTGCCGAACAAGCTTCGAAATAGCAAAGCCCGTCCGTCGCCGCGGGTGCCGGACCCGGCCGGTGTCTCAATGGCCGGGGCGATATCGCCGCTCGACATGCCCCGCGAGTTCGTCCGGATAGAAATAGACCTTGCGCAGATTGCCGGTGGCATAGCGATCGATCTGATCGGCAAAGTGCGGCGAGGCCGGGTTGCCGCTCTGCCCGCCTGCCATCACCGCCGTCGCCGCCACCCGGGGGCCGAAGGCGACGACCGCCACGAAGCTGTTGCCGCTGGTCCCGTAATAGCGCCTGGTGCCGGGCCACCGCTTCGCGCCGAACGACGCGAGGCTGCCCCATTGGGCAGAGGTGAACGGCACCGGCACAGAGGGTTTGGCATCGTCGAAATGGGGCTGGAGCGCGTCGTCGAGGCGCTGGAAGCGGTTGATATCGCCCCAGCGCGTCTGCCAGCTGCCGAAATCACGGGCCAGTTGGTCGACCGCGACAGAGAGGGCTGCCAGCTTCGCCGGCGCCGATACCTTCGCTGCGATATAGTCGGGCACGTTCATCCGCTCGGCCTGTGCGAAACTGCCGACGTCGCGCCACAGCTGATCTCCCCAGTACACGGCCAGACTGGTCGCTACCGAATCCGCGCTCCAGCGATAGTTCCAGGCTGCCAGCGTCGCGATCGGCGCGGCCAGCGCCGCGCGTCGCGGATCGGTTGCGGGCAAGGCACGCCATGCGGCCACCAGCTCCGGCAGCAGCTTTGCGAAAGCAGGCAGATACGGGTCGAATGCCGCCGCGCGCAGCCGCTCCGGCGTCCAGCCGCTTTTGCCGGTCAGCAGCAGGTCGGCGTGAACGCCGCGGGCATTGCCGCCGACCTGGTCCATGTAGCGCGGATACGCCTTCGCCTTGGGACTGTCCGCCCCGGCGGCACTCCACGGCCAGTCATTGGTATTATGCGCCCACCCGGTATTCGGGTTGAGCACGCTCGGCAGGCTGGGAAGCGTGTGCAGCCCCTTCCAGTCGGTCGCGGGGTCGCTGCCGTCGACCGGCCGCGTATAATCGAAGCGATCGTCCCGCACCGGCATGAACTGCGGCATCAGGAACGCGATCTCACCCTTCGAATCTGCGAACAGCGTGTCGTTGGAGGAATTGGCCTTGCGCTCAGCCACCTGCAGATAGCTGGCGAGGTCGGTTGCCTTGGTCCGCAGGAAACTCTGCTCGAGCGCAGGCACAGGTCGCCACATCAAGGCCGTCGCGATCCAGCGGCCGCCCTTCGCCGCGACGATGGGCCCATGGTGCGTTCGCCAGATAGTGAAGCGCCGCTCCGCCATGGATCCGTCCGCCTTGCGATAGCGCAGTGCCACGACCCGCGACTGCACCGATCGCGTCTCTACGCCGTACCGATAGGCCCAGCCATCGCCCCGTCGCACGATATGTTCGGCAAAGGCGTCGACATTATCGACCGTCGCGGACGTGTGCATCCACCCTGCCTTGGCGTTGAAGCCCTGATAGACGAAGAACTGCCCCCAGGTGCTCGCCCCATAGGCGTTGAGCCCCTCGTCGCTCGTCACCTGCGCTTCGGAGCGAAAGTAGAAGCTGGTATGCGGGTTGATCAGCAGCAACGCGCGCCCGTCCGCGGTACGCTTCGGCGCGATTGCGATCCCGTTCGAGCCGGAAGGTTCGCGCGGCACGCTGCCCTGCTCCTCCGGCGTCGGTGGCGTCGGATTGCCGTAGAAGGTCTTCAGGTCGGTCAGCGAGATCCGCTCGATGTCGCCGCCGATGCTGCCTTCGGTGAAGCTCAGCGCCATCCAAGGCTCGAACCGGGTGAGCACCTTGGGCTTCACCGCCGGATGCGTTGCCAGATAGAAGTTCAACCCGTCCGCCCACGCGTCCATCAGCGCGCGGAGCCAGGCAGGACTGCGCGCATAGTCCTGTCGCAATTCCTCCGGATCGACGAAGAGGCGCTGGCGCAGATCGGACCATAGGGCGTCCTCGCCCTCCGCCTCTGCGGTACGCCCCAAGGCGGTGAGGTAATTCGCCTCGATCCGCCCGAAATCATCCTCGGCCTGGGCGTAGGTCATGCCGAACACCGCATCGGCGTCGCTCTTGCCCCGGATGTGGGGGATGCCCCAATCGTCGCGCGTGATCGTGACGCGGTCCGCCTCGGCCTGCCAGCGCGCGCGCTCGGGGTCCGGCGCGGCGGCGGTCGCGCCCAGCAACGCCAAGAGAAGCAACGGATTGCGCGCACGGCGGATCAGCGTATCCATGCCTCGAGACTAGAGGGGGGAAGGCGGATGGCCAAGCGTTGGTTGGCGGTTCTTGGCGCGCTGACGCTGGGCGGTCCTGCAACGGCGCAGCAGCCGCAGCCTGCGGCCATGTTGCTCAAGCCGGCGGGAGTGTTCGACGCGGTCGACGGCGAGGTTCATCCCGGCTGGCAGGTGCTGGTGCGGGGCGAACGGATCGTCGCAGTCGGACCGAACCTCGCCGCGCCCGCCGATACGATCGTGATCCCGCTTGAAGGCGATACGCTGATGCCGGGCATGATCGAGGGCCATGCCCATCTCTTCCTGCATCCCTATAACGAAGCCAGCTGGGACGATCAGGTGCTGCATGAGCCGGTGGCGCTCCGCACCGCACGGGCGGTGGCGCAGGCCCGGGCGACGCTCCACGCCGGCTTCACCAGCCTGCGCGATCTCGGCACCGAAGGCGCCGGCTATGCCGATGTCGGGCTGAAGGCGGCGATCGACCAGGGTATCGTCGAAGGGCCGCGCCTGCAGGTGGCGACCCGCGCGATCGTCGCGCTCGGCGCCTATGGTCCCAAGGGCTTCGAACCCGGCATCGCGGTGCCGCAGGGTGCCGAGGAAGTCTCCGGCGCCGAGCAGATGGTCGCGGCGGTCCGGCGCCAGATTGCCGCGGGCGCCGACTGGATCAAGCTCTATGCCGATTATCGCTGGCGCCCCGGCGAGGAGAGCCGCGCGACGCTAAGCCTGGAGGAGATCAAGGCGGCGGTCGCCGCCGCCCATGATGCCGGACGACCCGTCGCGGTACATGCCGCCACCGCGGAGGGGATGCGCCGCGCGATCGAAGCAGGCGTCGACACGATCGAGCATGGCTATGGGGGCACGCCCGCGATCTTCGCCGCCATGGCCGCCAGGAAGATTGCGCTCTGCCCGACCCTCGCCGCCTCGGACGCCACGTCCCGCTATCGCGGTTGGAACGGGCAGGAACCCGCACCGGCAGCCGTGCTGGCCAATCGCGAAAGCTTCCGGCGCGCGCTCCGCGCCGGCGTTCCCATCTGCATGGGCGGCGATGTCGGCGTCTACGCACATGGCGAGAATGCGCGCGAGATGGTGCTGCTCGCCGCTGCCGGCATGCGGTCCGCCGACGTGTTGATGGCAGCCACGTCGGGCAATGCCCGCTGGTCCGGACAGGCGGCACGGCTGGGTGCGATCAAGCCTGGGCTCATCGCCGATCTCGTCGCCGTGGCGGGCGACCCCGCGCGAGACATCCAGGCGGTTCGCGCCGTGCGCTTCGTGATGCAGGGCGGAAAGGTCGTGCCGCTGGAACCACCCCGCTGAAATAATGCCGGTCGGTGCGCCCGCGATCATTTTCCGCACTCGAGCGGGGCGATCAGGCTGATGCGGAACGCGAACCTCCGGCAGGCCCCGTGTCGTCGCAAGGGAGCAGCACGACAAAGGTAGACCCCGCGCCCACGACGCTGCTCGCGAGCTCGATGACGCCTCCGTGCAGGACGACGAGCTGCCGTACCAGCGCCAGACCGATGCCGAGACCTTCGGGCTGCTCCTCGCCGCGGTCCACCTGCGCGAACAACTCGAAAACCTGTGCCTGCATCTCCGGCGGAATGCCGACACCGGTGTCGGCGACCTCGATCGCAACCCGCGTCCCTTCGCGACGTACGGCAAGGGCGATCGTCCCGCCCGGCGGGGTATATTTGGCGGCATTGGCCAGCAGGTTGCTCACCACCTGGGCGATGCGCGCCTGATCGGCACGCAGCCAGATCGGTGCCTCCGGCATGTCGATCGTGAAGCGATGCCCGCGTGCCTCGATCTGCGGCCGGCTGATTTCCACCGCCAGGGTCACCGCATCGGCAAGCTGCATGCGATCGACGCGCAGCACGATCTTGCCCTGGTCGATCCGGGCGACGTCCAGCAGATCCTCGATCAGCCGCGTCATGTGGCCGATCTGACGGTCCATCTGGCTGCGTATCTGCTCGGACGCCTCGACGGACCGGCTGCGGGCAAGAAGGTGCAGGCCGGCGCCCAGCGCCATGATCGGATTGCGCAGCTCGTGCCCGACCATGCCGAGAAATGCATTCTTGCGCCGGTCGGCCAGCTGCAGGCTCCGTGTCATCCGCTCCAGCTCGTCGCGTTGCGCCACAATCTGCCGACGCTGCTCGTAGAGATCGAAGAAGACGTTGCTCTTCGACCGGAGGATGGCGGCATCGATCGGCTTCTGGAGGAAATCCACCGCTCCCGCCTCATAGCCGCGGAAACGACGCTGCGCATCGGCGCTGCCAGCCGTGAGGAAGATGATCGGGACATGCCGGGTCCGCTCATTGGCGCGCAGGAATTCGGCAAGCTCGAACCCATCCATGCCGGGCATCTGCACGTCGAGCAGCGCCAGCGCGACGTCATGGACCAGCAGCAGTTCCAACGCCTCATCGCCCGAGCGCGCCTTCAGGCATTCCAGCCCGTCGCGTCGCAGCAACGCCTCCAGCGCCAGCAGGTTTTCGTCGAGATCATCGACGAGCAGGAACTTCACGGGAACCGGGGGGGACATGGGGCTCAGGCCAATCGCAGGAGGTATGGGGCAATGGCGTCGATCGCCAGTCGGGTAGCATCGGGGCAGAGGGCGAGGCCGGCGGCGGGCATGGTGCGCACCTGCGCCGTATCCGGATCCTCGACGATCGCGATGCCGCCGGCGCGGGCTACTGCGCGCAGTCCCTCGGCACCGTCCTGGTTCGCGCCGGTGAGCAGCACCGCGATCAGCCGGCTCCGCAGCGCGTCGGCAGCGCTCTCCATCAGCAGGTCGATCGCCGGACGGCTGTGGTTGACCGGTTCGTCGGCCGAGAGCGCCATGCTGCCATCCGCTTCGACGAGGAGATGATAATTGGCGGGCGCGAAATAGATGGTACCGGGCTCGGGCATCTGCTTGTCCTCCGCCTCGCATACCTGCATCCGGCACCGTGCCTGGAACAGCGTCACAAGGCCGTGGTCATGATCGGGCGGGACATGGACCACGATCAGAACGGCACGGCGGAAATCAGCCGGAAGCGCGGGTAGCAGCGTGAGGAGCGCCTGCACCCCGCCGGCCGAGGCGCCGATGACGATCAAGTCGGTCATCGCTCGCGCCGCTGGTAGATCTTCTCCTCGCGGACGAAGTCGGCAAAGCCCGCCGCATGGTCGGAAAAGCGCAGGCTTTCCTTGCGGCCAAGGCCAAGGAAGCCGCGGCGGACGAGCGATTCGTCGAACAGCCCCACGGCGCGCTCCTGCAAATTGCGATCGAAGTAGATCAGCACGTTGCGGCATGAAATCAAATGCATTTCGGCAAAGACCGAATCCGTTGCCAGACTGTGATCGGAAAAGACGACGTTGGCGCGCAGGCTGCTGTCGAAAATGGCCCGGTCGTAATCGGCGACATAATAATCGGAGAGCGACGTACGCGCGCCGGACTTCTGGTGGTTTTCGGTGAACTTGCGGATCTGGTCGAGCGGATACACGCCCGCCTCGGCCGCGCGCAACGCTTTCGGATTGATGTCGGTGGCGTAGAAGATCGTGCGCTGCTCCAGCCCCTCTTCCCGGAACAGGATCGCCAGCGAATAGACTTCCTCGCCGTTGCTGCATCCGGCGATCCAGATCTTGAGCGAGGGATAGGTGCGCAGATGCGGCACGACCTTCTCGCGCAGCGCGCGGAAATAGCTGGGGTCGCGGAACATCTCGCTCACCTGGACGGTGAGATAGTTGAGCAGCTTGGCCAGCATGTCGGGATCACGCAGCAGCCGCTCCTGCAGGGCCGAGAAGCTCTCCACCCCCAGCCGTGCGCGCGCCTGGATCAACCGTCGCTTGATCGACGCGCGGGCATAGTGCCGGAAGTCGTAGTGATAGCGCCGATACAGCGCCTCGAGCAGCAGCTCTATCTCGATATCGTCGATATCGGGCTCGGGGACCTCGTCGCTCATCGCGGCATCCATACGCGGACCAGCGAGAGGAGCTTGTCCACATCGATCGGCTTGGCCATGTAATCGCTCGCGCCCGCTTCGATGCAGCGTTCCTGATCGTCCGGCATCGCCTTGGCGGTGAGCATGATGATCGGAAGCTTGGCCCAGCGGGGATCCTGGCGGATTGCGCGGGTGGCGGCGAGGCCGTCCATCACCGGCATCATCACGTCCATCAACGCGAGGTCGACGCCCTTCTCGGGATCGGCCGCCGCCTCGGCCAGCGCGTCGAGCGCTTCCTGGCCGTTGCGGGCGATGCGGACGAGAACGCCGCGCGGCTCCAGCACGCTGGTCAGCGAATAGACGTTGCGGACATCGTCCTCGACGATCAGCACCCGCCGCCCTTCCAGCACCGCGTCGCGGCGGCGAGCGGCCTGGATCATTTCCTGCTGCTCGCTCGGCAGTTCGGACACGATCTGGTGGAGGAACAGCGAAACCTCGTCGAGCAGCCGCTCGGGCGACTTGGCGCCCTTGATGATGATCGAGCTCGAATAGCGTCGCAGCTTCTGCTCGTCATCCGCGCTGAGGTCGTGGCCGGTATAGACGATCACCGGCGGGAAGCTGTGCGCGCCATCTTCCTGGCTCAACGTCTCGAGCAGCGAATAGCCCGAGGCATCGGGCAGCGACAGGTCGAGGACCATGCAGTCGAAGGTCTGGCTGCGCAGCATCTCCAGGCACTCGGCGGCGGTGCTGACGCCCACCGTCTCGACATCGTCCTTCTGCAGCAGCCTGGCGACCGCATCGCGCTGGACAGGATCGTCCTCGACGATCAGCACGCGGCGCACGCGGCTGGCGGTGCGCTCCTGCAGGTTCTGCAGCACTTCCGCCAGCAGCTCGCGCTTGATCGGCTTGATGTGATAGCCGACCGCGCCGAGCGACAGCGCGGTCTGGCTCTGGTCGGCGGCCGAGATGACGTGGATCGGGATGTGCCGCGTGGCGTCTTCCTGCTTGAGGCGATCGAGCACGATCAGCCCCGATTGGTCCGGCAGACCGAGGTCGAGCACGACGGCGCTCGGCCGATAGGTGCGGGCCAGCTGCAGCGCCTCGTCCGCCGTGCTCGCGACGAGACACTGGAAACCGAGCTCGCGCGACAAGTCGCAGACGATCGAGGCGAAGACCGCATCGTCCTCGATCACCAGCAGCTGCCGGCCGCCCGGGACCAGCGCATCGCGATCGTCTTCCAGCACCCAGTCGGCCGCAGCGCGGCGCGGCGCGACCGGCACGGCGACGGGGGCCGGCATAGCGATCGGCTTGGCCGGAGCGGCCGGGGCAGTTGAGCGCGCGCGCGGGGAAACCGCCGTGGCATCGTAGCGCGCGGGCAGCGTCAGCGTGAAGATGCTGCCCTCGCCCGCCCGGCTCTCCAGCGTGATGCCGCCGCCGAGCAGCCGCGCCAGCTCGCGCGAGATCGACAGGCCGAGCCCGGTGCCGCCATAGCGGCGGTTGATCGTGCCATCGGCCTGGTGGAAGGCTTCGAAAATCATCTTCTGCTGTTCGGCCGAGATGCCGATGCCGGTGTCACGCACGGCAAAGGCGATCCGCTCGCCGACCGCGCGGACGTGCAACTGCACCGAGCCCTTCTCGGTGAACTTGAGCGCGTTCGACAGGAGGTTCTTGAGGATCTGCTCCAGCCGCATGCGGTCGGTCTCGATACCCTTCGGCATGGTTTCGTCGAGCACGATCTCCAGATCGAGCCCCCGTTGTTCCGCCACCGGCTGGAAGACCTGGCGCAGATCGGTACCCAACCGCACGAGACTCACCGGCTCGGGGCGGATGTCGACATGGCCTGCCTCGATCTTCGACAGATCAAGAATGTCGTTGATCAGCGTGAGCAGGTCATTGCCGGAGGATTCGATGGTTCGCGCGAACTTCACCTGCTCGGCGGTGAGCGTGGCGGGCCCGTTGTCCCCGAGGAGCTTGGCGAGGATCAGCAGCGAATTGAGCGGCGTGCGCAGCTCGTGGCTCATATTGGCGAGGAAATCGCTCTTGTACTGGCTGGCCTGTTCGAGCTCGCGCGTCTTGACGAGCAACGCCGCACTGCCGCGCTCCAGTTCGTCGCGTTGGTTTTCCAGTGCCTGAGCCTGTTCCTCCAGCTGGCTGTTGGTCTGCTCCAACTCCACCTGCTGCTGCTCCAGCATCGCCTGGGATTCGCGCAGTGCCCGGCCCTGTTCCTCCAGCTCCTCGTTGTTGACCTGGAGCTCCTCGCTCTGCGTCTGCAGTTCGGCGGCCTGGCGCTGGGTTTCCTCCAGCGCATCCTGCAGCCGGGCGCGGAACCGGGCGGAGCGCAGCGCCACGCCGATCACCGGAGACGCCCGTTCCAGCAGCTCCACCATGATCGGATCGGTAGGGTAAAAGAAGCCGAGCTCCATCACCGCGTTGACGACATCGTCGGCCTTGGCGGGCACGATCAGCAGATGGCGCGGCTTGTCGCTGCCGAACGCGGAGCCGATCTCCAGATAATGATCCGGCACGTCGTCCAGCAGGATCGGCGTCCCTTCCGCGGCGACGCGCCCCAACAGGCCCTCCCGCAGCCCGAACGTTGCCGGCATATCGGCGTCGCCGGGGACGCCCAGCGTGGCGACACGCTCGAACCGGCCTTCCTCGCCCTTGAACAGCGCACCCGCCTGGAAGCCGAGCTTGTCCGCGAGATAGCCGAGCACCGCATCGGCAATTTCCTCTACCGAGCGATCGCCCCGCACCGCCGCCGAAATGCCGAGCAGGCCGTTTTGCAACCAATTCTCCCTGGCGCGCGCCCGCTGATTGCGGCGTACCAGGACGAAGATCAACACCGACAGCGCGGCACCGATCAGGCTGGAAACCAATCCGCTCGCGATTGCCGCACGCGATGCATTGGCCATGTCGTCGAGACGCTCCTTGCGGAGGCGACCCTCCTCTCGCGCCATGAGCGCGAGCTGGGCGCGGATCGCGTCCATGCTCGTCTTGCCACGATCCGTTCCGACAATCGCCAGCGCTGCCGCCAGCCCTTTGGTTCGCCGCGCCTCGATCGTCTCGCGCAGTTCGGCGCGCTTGGCAGCGACACTGCGCCGCAGCTGCGCGACGTTCCCCTGCTGCACGTCATTGTCACTCACCAGGTCCTGGAGATGATCCAGACGGGGTTCCAGCGTTTCCGTGGCGCGGTCATAGGGTTCTAGATAGCTGCCGGCACCGGTAAGCAGATAGCCGCGCTGACCGGTTTCGGCATCCTGGACGGTGGAAAGCAGCTCGTCGAGCGCGATCAGCACCGTATGGCTGTGGCGGATCGCGGCGTCACTCTCCCCCAGCGCCAGGACGTTGCGGTAGGCGAGCGCGCCACTGACCAGGAAGAACGCCAGGCCGACGATCAGCCCGAGCGTCATCCAGGCGGAGCGGCCGCCGGAGTCTCGCAACAAATTCCGACGCTTCATGCACTTGATCCCGAAAAAGCCCCGCGATCCGCATACCGTCCCGCGAAAGGAGAGCAAGAGCCCTTGCGGACAGAGGCCCAGGGCGCGCTTCCTGGAACGCACTCGTTGGCCGATCAAGCGACCCGTACGCCATGGGAAACCGCCCATCGCCTCAACCCGGCCCCGGGCAGCCTGACAGGAAGCGCCGTCGCTCTACGCGGCACCGGCCTTGTTAGAGCAACTTGTCGAGCGTGATCGGCAGATCCCGAATCCGTTTTCCCGTCGCATTGTAAATCGCGTTCGCCACCGCGGCGGCGACACCGGTGATCCCGATCTCGCCGACGCCATGTGCGCCCATCGGTGTGTGCGGGTCGGGGATATCCGTCCAGATCACGTCGATGTCGGGCACATCGAGATGCACCGGCATGTGATATTCCGCGAGGCTGGGATTCATGATGCGGCCGTTGCGCTCGTCGAACTGGGTTTCCTCCATCAGCGCCATGCCCAGACCCATGATGATGCCGCCGCGGAACTGGCTGGCTGCGGTCTTCGGGTTGAGAATGCGGCCGCAGTCGAACGAACCGAGGAAGCGCCGCACCCTCGTTTCGCCGGTGACAATGTTCACCGCCACTTCGCAGAACAGCGCGCTGTGCGAGTGCATCGACCAATGCATGGTCTCCAGCGGCATCGATCCCGCTTTGGTGACGGTGATGCCGTCCCGCTGCGACCGCGCAAGGATCGAAGCATAGCGCTCGTGGCGGGTGGGATCCGCCAACGCTGCAAGCCCCCCGCCCTCGCAACCGACCTCCTGGGGCGACAATCCCGCGAGCGGCGAGTCATTGCCCGCGAGCTTGAGCAGTTCGCCGACGAGCTCGCCGTGCGCGGCGATGACCGCGGCACCGATCGCCGCGGTCTGCTGCGACCCGCCCGCCATGATCGCGCCGGGAATGGCGGAATCGCCATAGACAACTTCGATCTGCTCGATGGCGAGACCGAGCCGCTCGGCCGCGACCAGCGCGGTCGTCGTTGCCGTCCCCATGCCCATCTCGGCGGCGGCAACCTCCACCTTGGCCCGTACGCCGTCCCCATCGCGCGACAGGGTGATCCGTGCTTCGGCACCCGGCATCCGGTAATAGGGATAGGTTCCGGTAGCGCAGCCCAGCCCGATGCGCCACTCGCCCTCCTGGCGCGTACCGACCGCCGGACGATCGGCCCAGCCGAACCGTTCGGCGCCGCTGCGCCAGGCCTCGGCGATATGACGCGAGGAGAAGGCGCGGCCGTTGACGGGATCCTTTTCCGGCTCGTTGCGGAGGCGCAGTTCCACGGGATCGATGCCGAGCTGGACGGCCAGCTCGTCGACCGCCGATTCGAGCGCGAAGGTACCCACGGCCTCGCCGGGCGCGCGCATGAAGGTGTTGGCGAGCATGTGCATCCGCGTAACCTCCACCTTGAACAGAAGGTTGGGCACGGCATAGGCGGCCTGGCTGCCGAGGATGAACGGCTCCGGCATGTTGTTGTGCGGCGTCATGACCGACAAGCCGGTATGGATCAGCGCGTCGAAGCGTCCGTCGGCGCGCGCGCCGATCGCCACCCGCTGCTCGGTCAAAGACCGCCCGCCGACCACCCGGTAGACGCCCGCGCGCGAAAGCGCGATGCGTACCGGCCGGCCGGAAAGCCGCGCTGCCGCGGCACCGATGATCTGGTGGTCCCATAGTCCCTTGCCGCCGAAGCCGCCGCCGACATAGGGCGAGGTGAGCCGCACCTGCTCCGTCTCCAGCCCGAAGACGTCGGCCAGCGTCTGCGCCTGCTGCGTCACCATTTGGCTGGCATCGTGGATGGTCAGCGTATCGCCGTTCCACGCCATCGTCGCTGCGTGCGGCTCGATCGCGTTATGATTGTGCCTGGCCGTGCAATAGACCTGGTCCACCTTGTGCGGCGCCGCCGCAAAGGCCGACTCCGCATCCCCTACCGCGTTCAGCAGCGGGTTGCCCATGAACAGCCCCTGCTCGATTCCGTTCGCCTTGGCGTCGGCGAGCGAGGTGATCGATTCTTCCACCTCGTAGGTGATCTGTAACAAGGTTGCCGCGTGATCGGCCTGCTCCTGGGTTTCCGCGAGCACGCAGGCGATCGGCTGGCCGTTCCAATGGACGCGATCGTCTTGCATAACCGCCAGATCCGAGGGCCCCACGCCTGTGGGCGAGGCGCCAAAGGCGGGCGGGGTCGCCATGCGGGGTGCGTTGCGATGCGTCATCACCAGCACGACGCCCTGGGCCAACTCCGCCGCGGCGCTGTCGATCGCCGCAATGCGGCCCCGCGCGATAGTGGCATAGGCGAGCGCGGCATAGACCATGCCGTCGAAGCGATGCTCGGCCGCGAAGGCCGCCGTCCCCGTCACCTTGAGCGCCCCGTCCAGTCGCGATACGGGCTTGCCGATCGCACCATGTTTGCGGGCGATCAGCGGGTCGGGCACGCCACCGGGGATCCAGCTGTCGGGTGCGAGCGGCACCAGCCGCTCCATCGCGCTCTGCACCAGGCCCTGCGCCGCCTGCTTGGCGTTCTCGACGATGCTCACGCCGTTTCTCCTGTTGCAAGCGCTTGGAGGACTGCCGCCAGCAATCGTCCGGCCAGCGCCGGCTTGAATGCATTGTCGCGGAGCAGCTGGGCGTCCTCGAATTCCAGCGCTGCAGCATCGATAAAGGCCTGATGCGTCGCCGGCGCGCCGCGCAGCGCCGCCTCTGCCCGGTTCGCACGCCAAGGCTTGTGGGCGATTCCACCAAAGGCGATCCGTACGTCCGATACGCGATCCCCATCCAGCTTCAGCGCGGCTGCGACAGACACCAGCGCGAAGGCATAGCTCGCCCGATCCCGTACCTTGCGGTACGTCGAGCTGCCCCCGAAAGCGAGCGGCGGCAGTTCGACGGCTTGGATCAATTCGCCATGCGCAAGATTGGTATCGCGATCGGGCGCATCGCCGGGAAGACGATGGAGATCGCCGAAAGCGATGCGGCGCGCCCCCCCGGGGCCTGTTACGTGGACGATCGCATCCAGTGCCGCCAACGCGACGCACATATCGGACGGATGCGTGGCCACGCACGCTTCCGATGCACCGAGAACCGCATGGATCCGGTTGAAGCCGTCGCGAGCGTCGCATCCTGATCCGGGGAGCCGCTTGTTGCAGCGGGATCCGTCGGTGTCGTAGAAATAGGTGCAGCGGGTCCGCTGGAGCAAATTGCCGCCCAGCGTCGCCATGTTGCGGATCTGCGCCGATGCGCCCGCGAGGATCGCCCGCGCCAACACCGGGTAGTGTGTCCGCACCACGCGATGCTCGGCAAGCGCGGTGTTGCGAACCGCCGCACCGATCATCAGACCGCCGTCTTCCGTTTCTTCGATCGTCGCGGGGAGCGCACTTACGTCGACCAGCCGTTGGGGTTGGACCACGGTCTCGCGCAGGAGATCGACCAGATTGGTACCGCCCCCTAGAAAGGCGCTGCCGGTCTCTGCGCCCAGGCGTAGCGCCTCGGATGCATCGGTTGCGCGCAGATAGAGGAACGGCGTCATGGCGTAACCTCCGATGCAAGGGTGGCACGGATCGCGTCGATGATCCCGTTATGCGCGCCGCAGCGACAGAGATTGCCGCTCATGCGCTCCTGGATTTCGTCGCGGGTCAGCGTCACCGCGGCGGCGAGATCGCCCGTCACATGGCTGGGCACGCCCCGCCCGGCCTCGGCTATCATCCCCATCGCCGAACAGATCTGGCCCGGCGTGCAATAGCCGCACTGGAACCCGTCATGCTCGATGAACGCGATCTGCAACGGGTGAAGGGCGTCGGCCCCTGCCAGCCCCTCGATCGTCGTCACTTCCCGGCCTTGTACCTGGACCGCCAACGTCAGGCACGCGAGGATGCGCTCGCCGTCCACCAGCACCGTGCATGCGCCGCACGCTCCCTGGTTGCAGCCCTTCTTGGTGCCGGTGAGATGCAATTCTTCCCGCAGCAGATCGAGTAACGACATGCGAGGATCGGCGGGTGCCGATACCTTCGCCCCATTCACGACGAGCGACATCCCGATCCTCCAGTGCCAGGTCTTTGCACAGCGGTAACGACAGGCGCGACGATTGGTGCCGCGGCGAGGTTCGACAAACAATCGCGGCATGTCGAGTTTGATCTGGGACCCGAACCGGCAACCGCCGTTTCCGGCGGCACGTGGCTCGTTTCACATGTCCGAAATGAACCGCGATGCTCCCAAAGCCCCGACCGCGCGTTGAGGCATGATGACAGACACCATCGAGAACCTGCAACAACAGATGGAAGCTGCGGCGCGCGCACTCGACTTCGAGGAAGCACGGCGCATTCGTGACCGCATCAATCTGATGCGGGGCGGGGCTAGCGCTGCAGAAGTCGAGCACGCCGACACGTCGGGCTTGGTTCGCCAACAGCCCGGGTCGATGGGGCTCGGGACGAGCCGGCAACGGCCCGTTCCTCCGCCCGGATGGAAGCCGCCGCCCAAACCCGATCTCATGACGTCCGGCCGAAAGCGAAAATGAACATCGGCGCGGTTTGCCGCGGAGAAGCCGGGTGAACCGATGGGATCGCGCGGCTCGGCGAGCGAAGCCCGGCCACGTCCGGGGTCGCAGGCACGACCGGACGGTGCTGGCGCCGAGAAGCCGCCACGGTAAAGCGCCCGGTAGCATCACGCACACCTTGCGGGCGCTCAATCTCGATTCAGCCCAATGGGCTCAACCGGTCAGCCGCACCCTCTGATCGATCCGACCGAAATGGGCCGCGTCCGCACCTACTTGCATCTCCACCCGATCCCCCTGCCCGAGAAAGCTCGTGCGGAACTCGCCATGCGCGATCTTCTCGATAGCGCGGCGTTCGGAGATGCAGGTTGATCCGACGGCGGCATGATCGGCATTGGAAACCGTTCCCGATCCAAGGATCGTGCCCGCCGGAAGGCACCGCGTACGGGCGGCGTGGGCGATCAGCTCGTGAAAGCCATACGCCATGGCGCTGCCGTTGGGACTGCCAAACCAGGCGCCATTGAGCGTTACGGTGAGGGGGAGGCATACCCGGCCGTCCCGCCAGGCGTCACCAAGCGCGTCCGGCGTCACGGCGAACGGGGCGATGCTGCATGCCGGCTTGGCCTGGATCCAGCCAAAGCCGGTTTTCATCTCGATCGGCGCGATGGTCCGCAGCGACCAGTCGTTGATCAGAACTATTAGCCGCACATGCGCCAGCGCCGCCTCCGCCGAGCAGCCCATCGGCACCGCGCCGGTGATCACGCCGAACTCACCCTCAAAATCGATGCCATCGGCAGCGGACGGAAACGGTGCATCCTCGGTCGGTGCGAGGAACTGGTGGCTCATGCCCTGGTACATCAACGGCTTGTCGGTCTCGATCGGCGGCAGGTTGAACGCCTGCTGCATCAGTTCGCCATGCGTCGGAAACGCCGATCCGTCGAGCCACTGCCAGGTACGCGGCAACGGCGCTCGGAGCGTCGCGGGATCGAGCGCTTCACCCTCCCCGGCAAGCAGACGCGCCGCGACCGCGTGCAATACCGGAAGGACGGCGTCCCAGCCTTCGATCGCGGACAGAAGATTCGAAGCACCGGGCCCGGCAGGCATGCAGCGCGCGCCGTCGGCGGAGACGAGGATCAGTTCGCCATCGGGCGTGCCATTGTCGCGGGTGGCTAGGCGCATGGGGGGCATCCTTGTATCATTATTGGGAAGAGATCGGCCAGAACCGCATCGATCGGCGCATCGACATCGGTTTCGTCGGTGAAGCCGTCGACGCCGATGATCGCCAGCCGCGTCGTCAGCGCTTCAGTTGCGCGTCGAACGCGCCATCGATCAGGATGAAGGCGATGCGGCAGTTCTTGTCCCACCGGTTCGACCAGCCATGGTTGGTCCCGCGCTGGATGACGATGTCGCCGGCACGCACCGTCGTCTCGCCTTCGTCCATGATCAGCACCAGCTCGCCTTCGAGAACGATGCCGTAATCGATCGTCTCGGTGCGGTGCATCAGCGCGTGGCGCGCCCCTTCGCCATGCGCCGAGGCGCTGCCGGCGCCGACCTCGGCAAAGTGGGCGCGGGCTTCTTCCGGCGTCATGTTGCGGATACCCTCGCCCTCGGGCGGGATGTCGAGCACACGGATACGGGTGCCGTTCCTGGGCGGCGCCAGGACGATGCCGTCTTCGTGCGGCTCGCCCGAGGCGGCATCGATCGGCGCCGGCGTCGCCGGGGTGTTCCATACTTCATGGAACAGCGGGCCGATCGCGCCGCCGACCCGCTGGACGCGCGGCACGGTGCCGTCTTCCTGAATGATCGCGCGCCCCTGGACATCATGGCCGGTGACGATGCGGCGAACGGGCTTTTCCATGGGCGTGTTTCCTTCAGGCAGGGATGGGATCCGGCACTCGACCGCTGGCAAGCAGCGCGGCAACCGCCCCGGCCAGCGCGAGCGCGGTGTACAGAAGCAGCGTCTGCGAGAGCCCGCCCGTGGCAGGCATCAGCAGCGTGGTGATCAGCGGGGCGGCGAACCGGCCGAGGAAGAAGGCGCCTGTCCGGGTACCGGTGCCCGATCCGCGCGCGGCGGCGGGCAGGCGGCGCATCAGCCAGGCGAGCATGTTGGGCTGCATCAGCCCGCTGCCGATGCAGGCGAGCACCGCGGTCGAGATCGTCAGGATCGCGGCTTCGGCACACCCCATTACGGCCCGCGCGACGATGATCGCCGGCAGGTCCTTCAGCAGGAACGGCAGCGCGATGCACAGCGCCGGGATGGTCAGCGCCACCCGCACCAGCACCGCCGATGACGGGACGGCGGCAAACTCGCGCAGCAGCAGCGGCAGCACCGGCACCAGCGCGACGATACCCATCGTCGGCATGACCGCCGTGACGATAAGGAGAATCGCGTGCCGGCGCGACGCTACCGGCGCTGCCGCTGCCGCCGCCGCGCTCATGCGATGTGGCCGCTGAGGGTTTCGGCGAACCAGTCGGCGATATAGTCGCGGCCATAGGACATGTTGTCGGCGCCGACATGCTCGACCCCGCCCTCGCGCGCGGTGAAGATCTTCAGTTCGCGCTTCGGGCTGTTGACCAGCTGGTCGTAGCAGTCGTGCGCGTACTGGATGCTGATCTGGCGGTCCTCGGCGCCGTGGGTGACGAGGAACGGCACCTTCACCCCGTCCATATGGCCGTTGAGGTTCATCGCCTCGGCGCGCGCGAAGAAGTCGTCCATGTCCTTGGCGCCGAACGCCCACATCACATGCGCCCAGTAATGCGGCACCGGGTTCTCGCCCTCGCGCTTGAGGCGCTTCTGCTGGACCTCGGCCCAGTTGTGGTTGGCGCCCCAGCACGCGCCCGAGGCGAAGCGGGGTTCGTACGCCACCGCGCGCGGCGCGAAATGGCCGCCCAGCGAAATGCCGGTCATGCCGATGCGCTTGGGGTCGACGTCCGGCTGCTGCTCCAGCCAGTCCACCGCCTTGGATGCCCAGTGCTCCGAATGCGGATCGACCGGCAGGCCCTGCAGCCGCAGCGCCTCGCCCGAGCCGGGCTGGTCGACGCACAGGGTGGAGACGCCGCGCCGGGCCAGCGCCTCGGGCAGGCGCGACCAGTAGAGCAGCTCCTTGCAGCTATCGAGGCCGTTGCAATAGACCACCACCGGCTTGGGGCCCTCGCCGGCCGCGCGGGTGTAGAGCGCCGGCATCGTGCCCTGCGCCAGCGGGATCTCCACCCGCTCGCGGTTGATCTTGCCCAGCGCGGTCGAACGATCGAAGGTCGCGCGCGCCTTGGCATAGGTTTCCTTGCGGCCGGGATGGCCATGGCCCTGCATCCGCTCGCCGGTGAACAGATAGAGCGCGGCGCGCTCCAGCTTGGTAGACGCCGAGAAGGCGCGGCCCTTGGCTTCGTCCTCTGCGGCGAGCCCGATCAGCTTGTCGGCCATCGCGACCCACTGCGCCATGAACTGCGGCGTGCCGGCATCCGCGCCGCTCGCCGCCGCATCCTTGATCGGCTGGCACATGTCGACCAGCTCGCCGATCTGCCCGCCGCTCTCCATCGCGATCGCGACCGACAGGTTCCAGATATAGTTCGGGAAATATTCGAACAGCGCCACCGCTCAGGCCTCCACCGCCACGAACAGACCGGGATTGGGCGCGGGGTGCGGCAGCGTCTGCGGGCCGCCGGTGCCGATGCCCCACTGGTCCATGACCAGCGGCGCGGGCGTGTAGACCTGGTGCTGGTGCGCGTCGAAATCGACCTCCTCCAGCTCCGACGTGTATTCCGCAACGAAGCCGCTTGGCGTCACGAAATAGCTGAAGGTGTTGTTGCCGGCGGTGTGGCGGCCGGGACCCCAGCCGATATTGATGCCGTTGAGCTTCAGCCGGTGCGCGCCCCGCATCATCCCGTCGATCCCCTCCATGTCATAGGCGACATGGTTGAGGCAGGCGGGGCCGGGCAGCAGCGCGATGCGGTGGTGCGCCGAGTTGCAGCGCAGGAAGCACATGAAGTCGCCCAGCCAGTCGGACACCTTGAAGCCGAGCACCTCGGTGAAGAATCGCACTGCCGCCTGGTGGTCCGGCGAGTGCAGCACGATGTGGCTGATCTTGACCGGCACGCCGTCCCAGCGGGCGATCTCGCGGCGCTGGCCGCGCGCGACATCGCTGGAGACTTCGAACAGCAGTCCGTCGGGCGAGAAGAACCGGAAGCCATAGCCGCCGCCGGGGCTGGTCAGCTCGGCCGGCGCCCGTGCAATCGTGCAGCCGGCCTCTGTCACCCGCGCGTGCAGCGCATCGACATCGCCGCGGCTGTCTGCCGACAAGGCGATCACGTCGATCCGGTTCTCCTCGGCGGGGCGGAGGCGGACGACGTGATGCTCGTCATGCCCCTGGGCCTTGAACCAGGCGAGGCCATCGTCGCTCGGCACGGGCTCCAGGCCCCATATCTCTTCGTAAAAGCGTCTTTCGGCGTCGAAGTCGGTGACGGCATAGCCGACATAGCGGATCTCGGTAACGCGGGTCATGATGGTCTTCCTGCGGAGGGGTCAGATGGGTTGGGCGGTGACGGCAAACATCTCGGCCGTCGCCTTGGCATTATCGACCGGCGGGCCCTTGCCGAGCTGGCCATGGCAGATCGCCAGGCTCTGGCGGACGATATAGGTGCAGCGATCGAAGCGGCGGGCACGATAGGCGGTGAAGGCGTCGTCCACCGTCTCGCCCTTGGCGAGTTCCTCCGCGAGCACGATGCTGTCCTCGATCGCCATCCCGGCGCCCTGGCCGAGATGGGGGGTGGTCGCGTGCACGGCATCGCCGAGCAGCACGACGCGGCCACGATGCCATGCTCCCTCAACCAGCATGCCTTCGAGGGGGCGATAGACCACGCCGTCATCGTCTACGATCTGCGCCGCCAGGTCGCGGATCGCCGGCGCACAGCCGGCGAGCTTGCCGCGCATCGTCGCGGCCAGCCCTACGCGCGGATAGCGCGGATTGTCCGGCTCCGGCGTCGTTACATACATGTACATCAAGGTGTCGCTGATCGGCACGAAGCCGACGCCGGTCGGCCCGTTATAGACGTGTAGCGCATCGAGGTCGGGGAAACGGGGGAAGTTGTAGCGCCACACCGCCTGCCCGGTGAAGTGCGGGCGTTCGGCATCCGGGAACAGGGCCGCCCGAGTCTGCGAATAGACGCCATCGGCCCCGATCACGACATCGTAGATCCCGCTGCTGCCGTCCGAGAAGGTGACCGCCACCTGCTCGCCATCGTCGACGATCGTCTCGGCGGTGATGCCCAAGCGCACCTCGGCCCCCAACGCGATCGTGCGGTCGCCCAGCACCTTGTGGAGTGCCGGCCGGCCGATGCCGACATTGGCGGGATAGCCCTCGAGCAGGCGCGGTGCGGGCACCCGGGCAAGCTTGACCCCGTCCGGATGGAAGATCTCCACCGCGTCGAACCCGACACCCGCGCCAAGATAGTCGTCGAGCAGGTCGAGCGCCTTCATCGCGCGCAGCACATTGGCCTGCTGGATGATGCCGACACCGTACACCGACCAGTCGGGATCGCGCTCGATCACCTCGACCGCGAAGCCCTTCTGGCGGAGCGCAATGGCGGCGGTAAGCCCACCGATGCCGCCGCCAATGACGAGGATCTTGAGAGACTGCATGCCGGTGTTCCTCAGAATTTCGATGTAACCCGCACGCCATAGGTCCGCGGCGGCGAATAGACGGCGAGGGCGGCCGAGCCCACGCTGTAGATCTGCGCGCTCGCCTGATAGCGTTCGTCCTCGATATTGCGGACGAAGGCCGCAATCGACCAGCGGTCGTCGGCCGAGCCGAAGGCGATCTGGGCGTTGCTAACCCAGGTCGCGCCAACCAGCTGGTTGGGCATATATTCGAAACCCACCACCCGGCTGGAGCGATATTGGGTGTCGGCCGATAGCACTGCCTTATAGTCTCCCAGCGGTACGGTCTGCTGCGCGCCGAGGTTCATCGTCCATTTGGGCGAAAGATAGGCGGCCCGGCCCGAGCAATTGATGTCGTAGGTTCCCGGCGTCGCGCTGGGACGATAGGGACAGCCTGTCACCGGCGGCGTCGCACCGATCGGCTCGCGATAGACGAAGCTGTCATATTTTGCGTCGAGATACTGCACGTTCGCACTGAGCAGCGTCGTCCGCGTGGCGAGCAACTGGGCCTCTACCTCGACACCCTTGTTGGTCGACTTGCCGACATTCTCGGTGAACTGGCCCTGGTTGCCGTTCTTGTCGATACCGGTGTGGTTGACCTGCTGGTTGCGATACTTCCACAGGAACGCCTCGACGTTCAGCTGCAGCCGGTTGTCGAAGAACCGGTTCTTCATGCCGACAGTGTAGGCATCGATATATTCTGGCTGGAACGTCTCATATCCAGCCGACAGCGCAAAGCCGCCCGAGCGATAGCCCGTCTCGTAACTGGCATAGAGCAACGAGTGCGGGCCGAGGTCGAACTCGGCACCCAGGTGATAGGTGAGGCGATCGTTCGACAGCGTGGTGTTGACCGGCGTCACCGCGTGGATCAGCAGCGCACCGGTCGCGCCGATCGGCCGCGCCTGGTTGTCCGGCACGCTCGGATAGATCGAAGTGGGCAGGTCCTGATAGCGGCCGGCCGAAGGCAGCAGCGGCGCGCCGGGGCAGCTCGGCCGGCCCTGCACGACGACGGTGCAACGGACGAGGAAGACGTCGGCGCGGCCGTTGAAGTCCTTGTCATCCTTGGTGTAGCGCAGGCCGCCGATCAGACGAAGGCGATCGCTCAAATTGGCGGTGAGCCGCCCGAACCCGGCATAGGACTTGGTGCCCGAGGTGAACTGCTGATAGGCATTCAGCGCCTGCTGGGCGTACAGATAGGTTGCGGCGACGGACTCGTCGAAATAATAGGCGCCGAGCATATAGTCGAAGATGCCGATGCGATTGCCGGCGAAGCGCACTTCCAGGCTCTTCTGCTCGTCGGTCTCCGCCACATCGCCGTAGAAGGCCGGCACCGCAAAGCGATTGTCGAGCTTGGAATAGCGCCAGGACGGGATCACGGTCAGCGTGCCGGCGCCGGTACGCAGGCTGATCTCGGCATTGGCGCCGTAATAGTTGTTGTCGAGATACGGCTGCACGTCGAGCGGCGCGAGCGTCCGACCGACAAGCCCGCTGAACAGCGTCTGGCGATAGGCCTGGGCATCGGCCGAGAACAGCCCGCTGTCCGGCCGGAAGCCGGAGGGAACGAACAGGTTGGTCGTCCCGTTGAACACGATCCGGCCGGAATAGGTCGAGCCCGGACCCTTGCCGCCGCTATGCGAGAAATCGCCGCCGACGCGCACGGTGAGGTTCGGCGTCAGCTCGCTGAGCAGCTGGACACGCAGTGCCTGGGTCTTTTCGTCGCTGGTGCCGTCATCCTGGTAGCCGTCACGGCGTACCACGTTCCCGGCGATGCGTAGCGCGCCATGCTCGCCCATCGCGACGTTCACCGCTCCCTGGACGTTAACGGCGTCGTAATTGCCGTAGCTGGCCGTGACGAAGCCGCTATTCTCCCCGATCCTGGGGCGGGTCGGCAGCACGTTGATCGCGCCGGCGGTGGCGTTGCGGCCGTAGAGGGTCCCCTGCGGCCCCTTGAGTACTTCCACCCGTTCGAGATCATAGAAGATCCCCGAGGTGGACGTCGCACGGCCAAGGTACACACCGTCGTAATTGAAGGCGACTGCCGGGTCGCTATAGCCGTTGACAGTAAAGTTGCCGACGCCGCGCAGGAAGAAGGTGGTGTTGGCGCCGCCCTGCGGTTGCGGGCTCAGCGACGGAACCGAGGTGCCCAGCTCGTTCGAGCTGGTGAGGCCGCGGCTGACCAGCTGATCGCCGGTGACCACAGCGACCGGAATGCCCGCGCGCTGCAGATTTTCGGCCTTGCGCTGCGCGGTGACGATGATTTCCTGCAGCCCCTGCTGGTCTGCGGCGCTGCCCGCTTGCTGCTGCGTCTCTCCGACTGCCTGCGCCTCGCTCTGCGCGCGCGCCTGCGTGGCGAAGCCTGCGATCGTGAGCGCCAGTATCGAACTGGTCCGCCTCCATGCCCGGTTCACATCCATTCTCCTGATGTGCGGATCTTTGAGCGTCCGCTGCGGGGAAAAATGGGACGCCTTTGACATTAATCAAAATTCTAATATTTTATGCTTATCCAATCATAGGATTGATGCATGCGGCTGGATCGCTTCGACCTCAACCTCCTCGTCGCCTTCCATACGCTGATGGAGGAACGCAGCGTCACTCGGGCGGCGGAGCGGCTCCACCTCACCCAGCCGGCAATGAGCGCGGCGTTGCGGCGGCTACGCGACTCGTTCAACGATCCGCTGCTGGTCGCAAATGGCAAGCAGATGGTGCCAAGCCCCCATGCGCAGGAACTCGCACCGCGCGTTGCGGAGATTGTCGCAACCGCGCAGGCGCTGATCTCCAGTTCCACATTGTTTGATCCGCGCACCTCGCGGCGGAGCTTCCGGATCGCGGCCTCGGACTATGTAACCTCGATCGCCGTCCAGCCGCTGCTCGCCGAAATGGCGGTGCAGGCGCCCGGCATTCGCTGTTCGGTGATCCCGCCCCATCCCGGCGCGACCGAGCAGATGGAACGCGGTGAGGTAGATTGCATCATCTCGCCGGAGCAGTTCCAGGCGCACGGGCACCCGACGGAACTGCTGTTCGAGGAGGAGCATGTTCTGCTCGGCTGGTCGGAGAACCCGTTGTTCGGCAAGCCGATCACGGAGGCCGAGTATCAAGCGGCCGGCCATGTGGTGGTGGAGCTCTCTAATACCCCGGCCTTTGTCGAGCAGTTCGTTCGCGCCCGCGGCGACACCCGGCGGATCGAGGTGACCGTGACCTCGTTCACCCTGGTGCCGTGGCTGCTGCCGGGCACGCAGCGCATCGCGCTGGTACATGCCCGGCTCGCACGCCTGTTCATGGACAAGCTCCCGCTTGCGATGGCCCCCCCGCCATTCCCGCTGCCAAAGATGCACGAGATGATCCAGTTCAGCCGCGCGCGGGCCAGCGATCGTGGACTGATTTGGTTGCGCGAACGACTCCGGCACCACGCCGGTGCGACAGACGCGGGCGAATAGGCCTCCGCATGTCTACGCCGCTGCGCGTTGTGACCTGTTCCATGCCTCGTCCGCAGGGGGAAGCGCCTGCCCTGTCGCGAAAATAGCCCCGGTCAGAACGACAGCTGATGATCGCGCGGTATAGTTCACGGTGGCGATCAAACCGCTACCATGCGGAATGCAAACATGGGGATCGGGGCACGGAACCTAGATCGAATAAGTGGGTTTCGGGCGTTCGTGCATCCGCAAAATGAGTATTGCCCCGACATCTTCTAAAATATTTTAGCAGACGGATTGCACGCGCTCCTATAATCATACTGTCGGCACCGTGCCGAAGAACAAGGAACAGGGACGCAAAATGTCTGAGCAGAGCAATACCGATCCCGTTGAACTCGCAAGCGACCTCACCATTGCCTGGTTATCAAACCCGAACAATCGCGCGACAATGGACGATGTCTCCACGTTTCTGCGGAAGATGCATGCAGATGTGATTCAGCTTTCCGGTGGCACCGTCACCGCAGAAGTTGCGAGCGAAGAAGCGGCGTCGGAAGAGTTCACGCCGGCCGTCTCGGTACGCAAATCGCTGGCTTCAAAGGACCACATCATCTCGCTGATCGATGGCAAGCCGTACCGGACGCTGCGCCGGCATCTGAGCACGCACGGCCTGACGCCCGAGGAATATCGCGCGCGCTATAATCTGAAGGCCGATTATCCGATGGTGGCACCGACCTATTCGGAACAGCGCCGCGCGATGGCGCACAAGATTGGTCTGGGTGCCAAGGGTCGGGCAGCGCGCAACGCACCCGCCGAAGCCCCCGCCCCCAAGCCTGCTCGCAAGCCGCGCGTGAAAGCCGACCCGATCGCCTGAGTTCGGGCGCGCGCCGAGGCTCCGGGCCTCGGCGCATCACGATCATGCGGCAGCAGCCCGCTCCCGCGCGTCGACGGTTCTCATCAGATCACCTGCACCCCACCGTCCGCACCATCTGTGAGGGCGGAGATCGGGATGCTGCGCCCCAGCGGCGGGACATCTCCTCGCCGCCCCCCGTCCAGGGTCGAATGCCATCGTCGCTTGCCTGCCTGCATCGGCAGCGACCTTGACTCTCCGCCACCCTACTCACGGAAGAATTTTTAACGGAGATCCCGATCCTCGCGGACGGTCATCCCAATATCTTACAAGGCTCTGTAGCGAAACTGCCGGAAGACAACCTCACCGTCCCCAGAGGCGAACAAGGCAGGCCGCAGACTAAAGAGGTCATCGATGGTGTTGGCCGTATAGCCTTCGACCTGGCTCCGTACCTCGTGCCGAGTCCAGTTCTTGCCGTCGACGCCATAGTAGAGGGTCACGATCTGGTGATCATTGACAATCCGCAGATGCATCTTGCGTGCCTGCGGTGCAGGCTCCTGCCAATAGGATGCCTTGCCCCCTCGGTAGCTGACCATCCGGCTGCCATCGATCCCCATACCCAGGAAGAGCCGGTTGTTGAAGAAGAGCAGCAGACCGCCCTCGCTTGCCCCCCGCAGTTCCAGCGCCACGCTGACCTCGAACGCCCGGTCACCCACCTGTTGCGTCAGCACCGATCCGTCCTGCGGCCCCTTGCCTTGCGCTTTCAGGATGAGCGCGCCGGGCTCGAACCGCAGCCGATCGGGTGCGCCCGGCGCGCTCGCATAGAGGCTCCAGAGGCGCCCCATGTCTGCCTTCGCGAAGTCGGAGGAGCGGGCGATGCCATGCGGCACCGCGGTTCCGCCGGGTTTGCGCAGCGGCTGCGACAGGTCCCCGCCGGTAGCGCGGAACCAGCCGTCCGCGGTCCATTCGATCGGTTCGAGCAAGGTCTGGCGGCCCAGCGTCAGATAGCCTTTCTCGAAGCCGTGATAGACCATGAACCAGCGCCCGTCCGGTCCCTCGACACAGCTGGCGTGTCCGCGCGACCACCAGCGCTCGGCCTCGGAGCGGGTGCGGACGATCGGGTTGTGCGGGCAACTCTCCCACGGCCCGTGGATGGATCTGGCGCGCGCCGCGACCACCATGTGCCCGGTGGCGGGGCCGGCGGTGCCACCCACGGCGTTGACCAGGTAGAAATAGTCCCCGCGGCGGAAGAGCTTGGGCCCTTCCGGCGAATAGGCCTCGGTGATCCAGTCGTCCGGATAGCGCCAGGCGGTGTAGGCGTCCTCGATCGGCCCGGCCGTGGAAAGGCCGTCCGGCGAGAGCCGCACGCGCTTCCCGCCGTTGAAGAACAGGTAGCGATGCCCGTCCTCACCGACCACATGGCCGGGGTCGATCAGCCCGCCGATCCCCATGTCGATCGGCGCGCTCCACGGCCCCGCCATCGAGGCGGCATGGATAACGAAGATATTGGCGAAGCTCTTGAGATCCTTCGACCAGGGCGCCCGCATGAACGGGATGTAGATGTAATAGCGGCCGTCATGCTTGGCGATGTCGACGGCAAAGCCCGTGCCGAGGGGCTTGGCGAGCGCCGGGGCGAGCGGGCGCCAGTTCACCAGATCGCGGGAATGCCAGATCAGCAATCCCGGCGCGGAATCGAACGACGAGTGCGTGAGGTAATAGTCGTCGCCGTCCTTCAGGACGGACGGGTCCGGATAGTCGCCCGAAAGCACGGGGTTGAGATAGCGCCCATCGCCCAGATCGGCCTTGCGCTGCCCTTCGATGCCCCGTGCCCATTGCGCGACCGGCTGTCCGCACGCTTCCTCCCGCGCCGGCCCGGCGCCCGATGCGCGCGGGGCGTCCTGCGCATGGGCTCCCACGCCCCCCAGGACCATGGAGAGAGCGGACGCCTTCAGAAGATCGCGGCGACTGTTCATGCCTGGCTCCGGAATAAGACACGGGGGTTGGGAGGTCAGCCGCTCAAACCGCGTTTCGCCGCGCAATCGCCCCCAGCACGCGGGCACTTGGCTTGGCCGTTCGCTTGAAGGTTTCCCGATCGAATGAATGCAGGCCAAAGCGGTAGCGATAGCCAAAGCCCCACTCGAAGTTGTCGATCAGCGACCAATGGATATAGCCGCGCACCGGCACGCCTTCGTCCATCACGCGCTTGAGGTCGGCAAGCGCGGCCGGGATCAGCCATTGGCGGAGCGTGTCGTCATCTGAATTGACGCCATGTTCCGTCACATAGACCGGCAATCTGGTCGCTTCCCAAGCATAGCGAACCGCACCGGCGAGCGATCCTGCCCAAACTTCGTCACCGGCGGTATTCAATCTTGCGCCTGCGGCCGGCGGTAGCGGGCCTTTGTCGTCCCAAATCTTGCGTTCGTAATTCTGGACGCCGATAAAATCACAGGTTTCGGCAGCGAGGCGCAGCCATTCACCATAATACCGCTCGCGCATGCGATCTCGGATTGAATTCTTGCCGGCCGCCTGATCGTCGAGCAGGGCCAGGCTGACCCCGACCTCCAGGTCGCTGCGCACCGCCTTGATCGCGGCGACGCCGCGGCGGTGCGCTTCCATCATGTTCGCGCGATAGGTTTTTGCTTCGGGCACATAGAGTGCGACGCCAGGCGAATATTTCGGGACGCCCAGTTGCTTCGCCGCCGCCTCTTGCGTCGCGCGGTCGCCCGCCAGCAGTTGCGGCGGCAGGATCTCGCCGATCAGGCCCGCCAGGTTCGGCTCGTTGAGGGTGAGTGCCAGCGCGATACCGCTTGCGAGGTGTTTCGCCGCCCGATCACAGAAGCGCGCGAACAGCGCGGGCGACTCCGGATTGTGCCACCCCCCCTGCGCCGCGAACCAGCGTGGGGTAGTGAAGTGGTTGAAGGTTACGACGGGCTTCAGCCCCCGCGCCCGGCACCCCTCGATCATTGCCCTGTAATGATCGAGCATTGCGCGTGAGAAATGTCCCTTGTCCGGCTCAATCCGCGCCCATTCGAGGCTAAAGCGATAGGTGTTCAGACCCATGGACTTCACCAGATCCAGATCGACTGGCCAAAGGTCGAAGCTGTTGGTCGCGTCGCCCGATCGCTCGGCAAAGATCGTGTTCGGGACGTTCTCGATCACCCAAAGGTCGGCATTCAGGTTGTTCCCCTCTACCTGATGCGCCGCCGTCGCCGCGCCCCAAAGAAACCCGTCGGGAAATGAGGCACCGGTGGCCTCCTGAACGGCGTCCGCCAGTGCATGGCCGGGAAGCAATGCTCCCGCAGCCCCGGTGGCAAGCGCAGACGTGATAAGGCTTCGACGATTGATCATGCGCTTGTTCCTTGAAACGTTCTAAAGACGACATGCCGATCGCCCGCGACCGCGATGTGGAAATCTCCCATCATCCCTTCGCCGATTTCGTCAGGCCCATGACGTCCAGCCACAGAAGGAACTGGTCGAGCCAATGCGCCGTCGTGGTGCCGGGCTTGCCCGCACCGAAGCCGTGTCCGCCGTCGCCGAACAGATGAAACTCCACCGGGCGCTTCGCCGCGCGATAGGCATCCACGAGCGGGAACCCCTTTTCGCGATTGAGCAGGAAGTCGTCCGCAGCGACGGCAAGGAACATCGGCGGCGCATCGGCCGGCACCTGCATCGGCCCCATATTGGGATAGATCGGGGCGATGAAATCAGGGCGTTCGGCGCCGCCCTTCTCCACCAGGCTGCGGACGAGGAACCCGCCGGCCGAGAAGCCCATGAACCCCACGCGGTGCGGATCGATGCCATAGGTGCCGGCGTGCTGGCGTACGTAGCGCAGCGCCGCCATGCCGTCCGCCAGTGCGTCGGGCGGCGTGTCCCCGGGCGGCGCGAAGGTCGCTGGCTGTCCCTGCAGCATCTTGGTTAACTCGGCCACGAACACCTTCTGGTCGGCGGGCGTGGGCAGCGTGCGATACTTCAGCACGAAGGCGGTGATGCCGTGGCTGGCAAGGCGCTTGGCGACGTCCCAGCCTTCCTTGTCCATCTCGAGCCCGAGAAATGCGCCGCCGGGTGCCACGATCACCGCCGCGCCATTGGTCTTGCCGCTCGCGCGGAAAACGGTGAGCGTCGGGTGCGTGACGTTGCGGACCGCCAGCACACCGGCGCTGCGATGCCACACCTCCCGCTCGGGCTGATCCGGCGCCGGAAGCGCGATCGCGTTGGGCTGCGCGGGCGCGGCTTCGGCGACGGGCGAGATTTCCGATTGCGCATAGGCAGCCGGCGTGAGCGTGACGGTTGCAAGCAGCGCTGTCAGGAGCGTGGAAAGGCGCATGGCGATCCCCTTGATGGAGAGGGAGCGGCACCGCCGCCCCCTCCTGTCGTGCGTCAGAAGTCGAAGCCGAGCCGCAAGCCGATCGTCCGGACCGAGTCATAGCTGAAGCGCTGGTTGAGCGTTAGAACGGGCGGCCCCTGGACCGGGTTGGCGTCGCCGCCGTCCGAACCGATCGAGATCGGCCGGATCTCGTTCGTGCAGTTCTTGCAGAACAGGCTGGCAGACCAGTGCTTGGACTTGAGCCCCACGCGCAGGTCGAACGTATCCCAGGTCGGAATAAAGAAGGGCGCTCCGATAGCCGAGGACTGCGGCGAGCGATGATAATAGCCGATGCCGAACTGCGCATCGAGCGTGTCGGTCAGCGGCTGGCTATAGTCCGCGCCCAGCGTGGCCGTGAATTTGGCCGAAAGCGGCAGCTGGTAACCGGCGGCATTGAACGTACCGACATAGCCCGGCGCGTCCGAGCGCAGATCGGCACGGCAGCCATTGCTGGTCTGGCCGGTATAGCATTGCGCACCCGGGAAATCATCGAACTTGGCGTCGACATAGGATGCGGAGCCCGACAAGGTCAGCCGCGTGGTCGGTCGCGCCTGGAAGGAGACATCGACGCCTTGGGTCGTCGCGGTTGCCGCATTGCTCAGGACGAAGGTGCGCAGCGACGTGATCCACGACTGGACCTGGAGATCGCTGAACCGGGTGTAGAAGGCCGAAACCGAATAGGTGATCCGGCCATCTGCGACCCTGCCCTTGATGCCGATCTCGCCGCCGCGCGATATTTCGGGTTTCACCGCCAGCTTGGCGCCGGGCGCGGGCGAGGTATTGGAAAAGCCCGGCCCCTTATAGCCTTGGCCATAAAAGCCGTAGAGCATCGTAGACGGCGTCACCTGCCAATCGGCACCCACCTTGAAGCTGAAGTTGGTCGCGTCGGTAGACTCGACGGTACGATTGTTCGGAACACCCAGCGTGACGAAGTATTTGCCGACATTCTCCAGCAGATCGATCGAACCCTTGTCATAGGTCACACGGCCGCCGGCATTGATCTTCAGCGTGTCGGTGACATGGTAGCTGAGCTGGCCGAAGCCGGCATAGCTGTTCTGCTTCAGATTGTACTTATAGTCCTGGCCGAGAAAGCTGGTGTTGCTCACCGGGCAGGCGGCGGGCGGCGCGCCGAGCTGGGTAGCCCCCACGCAGAAGGGGAAGGTCGGCAGGAGGAAGCCGGGGAAGCCGTTATTGCCACCGCGTGCGCCCACCACCGAACCGACCGAGCGATAATAATAGAGGCCGAATTGGCCCGAAACCTTGTTGCCCTCGGGCAGCGCGAGCCGCAGCTCCTGGGACAGCTGGTTGTAAACCTGCCGACTGCTGTTCGTGTTGAAGAAATTGATCGGCGTGTTATCCGAATCGAACTGATACGACACGACCGCATTTTTCCAGGCGGTAATGCTGGAAAGCTCCATGCCGTTGGACAGCGCATAGTTGATATTGGCCTGTAGTCCGCCCGTATCCGCGTCGCGATAATTGGGTGCATCGCTGCTGTATCGAAGGTTATCGATACCCGACGCATATCCCAGGCCGGTATAGGCGCTCCCCGCGCCGATCTGCCGGAAGGTGATATCGTAGCGACCCGAGATGCCGCGCTGGCGATTATATTCGCCGATCACATAGATGGAGAGCGCATCGGTAGGCTCGTACAGATATTTGCCGCGCAGGCCGAGATTGCGCAGGCCGAAATCGTTGCGCACGGCACTGTTGACCGTCGGATAGGTGACCGAATCCTGGCCGCTATAAATAGCGTTGAGGCGCAATGCGCTGTTGGCGCCGATCGGCAGGTTCAGGGTCGAGCGAACCTGGATGCCCTGCCCGTTCTTCACCGGACGATCGCGCTGCACCGCTTCCACGTCGCCCGACACGCTGGCTTGGCCCAGCACCGGTCGATTGGTGGTGATGTTGACGAGGCCGGCCGAGGCATTCTTGCCAAACAGCAGCCCCTGCGGCCCGTTCAGCACCTCGACGCGCGACACGTCGTAAAAGGCGTTGGCGGCAAACTCCTTGTTGCCGATCACCACATCGTCCAGCACCTGCGACACGCTCGCCTCGACGGTGGTCGCGAAGGTGCCGGTGCCCACGCCGCGCACCGCAAAGGTGTTGTCCTGCGCGACTTGGAGGCTGGGGGCGAGCTTGGTCACCGCGGTCAGATCGTTGGCGCCGCGCTGGAGCAGCTCGTCGGCGCCCACCACGGTAACGCTAAGCGGCACCTTGAGCACGTTTTCGCTGCGGCGCTGCGCGGTAACGATGATCTCGCCGACGCTGCTGTCGTCCTGCGCGGCCGGCGTCTGGACCTGCGGCGCAGCGGTCTGGGCCAGCGCGGCGATCGGGGTCATGCCGGCCAGCGCAGTCGTCGCCAGCAGGATCTTGTGTGCTTTCATCATCTCTCCTCCCCACCCTTGGTGGCTGTTTGGTTCACCGGCCGGCCGGTCGTTCTGATGCGACTCGCTACGGCCCTCGTCGCCGAAGATGGGCACCCGTTCGGGACACCCGGGGCTCGGCACCCCGTGTCGGATCGACGTCAGTCCTCGAGGATCGCGACGGCACGGGTCCATCCGGCCGAGGCGCCCTTGATCTTGTGCGGGAAGCAGCTGACGGTGAAGCCGTGCGGCGGCAGCGCCTCAAGGTTGTGCAGCTTCTCCAGGTGGCAATAGCCGATGTCGCGGCCGGCCTTGTGGCCTTCCCAGATCAGCGAGGTATCGCCGGTTTCCTTCACCTTTTCCGCGGTGTAAGCGAAGGGCGCATCCCAGCTCCACGCATCGGTGCCAGTCACCCGTACGCCGCGCTCGGTGAGGTACATGGTCGCCGCATAGCCCATGCCGCAGCCGATATTGACGAAGTTCGGGTTGCCCACCGCGCCGCCGGCGGCGGTGTTGACCAGCACGATATCGAGCGGCTGCAGGTCATGGCCGATCCGCGCCAGCTCCGCCGCGACATCCTCGGCGGTCACCACATAGCCGTCGGGGAAATGGCGGAAGTCGAGCTTCACCCCGCGCTGGAAGCACCATTCGAGCGGCACCTCGTCGATCGTGATCGCACGTTTGCCGCCGTCCATCGTCGGGTGAAAATGCCAGGGCGCATCGAGATGCGTGCCGTTATGAGTGGTCAGCGTCACCCATTCGGCGGCCGCGAACCCGGCGCCGTCGGGCGTCTGCTCCTGGGTGACACCGGGAAAGAAATGGCCCAGTTCGCCCACCGTCTCGGCATGGCTCTGATAGGTGATCTTGGGCCGCATGAACGGCGGGTCGGTAATCACCTCATTTTCCAGGGTGATGGACAGGTCGATGAAGCGGCGGGCCATGGGCGGTCTCCGGGAAATCAGGCCGTGTGGCCGCTGAGGGTTTCGGCGAACCAGTCGGCGATATAGTCGCGGCCATAGGACATGTTGTCGGCGCCGACATGCTCGACCCCGCCCTCGCGCGCGGTGAAGATCTTCAGCTCGCGCTTCGGGCTGTTGACCAGCTGGTCGTAGCAGTCGTGCGCGTACTGGACGCTGATCTGGCGATCCTCGGCGCCGTGGGTGACGAGGAACGGCACCTTCACCCCGTCCATATGGCCGTTGAGGTTCATCGCCTCGGCGCGGACGAAGAAGTCGTCCATGTCCTTGGCGCCGAACGCCCACATCACATGCGCCCAGTAATGCGGCACCGGGTTCTCGCCCTCGCGCTTGAGGCGCTTCTGCTGGACCTCGGCCCAGTTGTGGTTGGCGCCCCAGCAGGCGCCCGAGGCGAAGCGGGGTTCGTACGCCACCGCGCGCGGCGCGAAATGGCCGCCCAGCGAAATGCCGGTCATGCCGATGCGCTTGGGGTCGACGTCCGGCTGCTGCTCCAGCCAGTCCACCGCCTTGGATGCCCAGTGCTCCGAATGCGGATCGACCGGCAGGCCCTGCAGCCGCAGCGCCTCGCCCGAGCCGGGCTGGTCGACGCACAGGGTGGAGACGCCGCGCCGGGCCAGCGCCTCGGGCAGCCGCGACCAGTAGAGCAGCTCCTTGCAGCTATCGAGGCCGTTGCAATAGACCACCACCGGCTTGGGGCCCTCGCCGGCCGCGCGCGTGTAGAGCGCCGGCATCGTGCCCTGCGCCAGCGGGATCTCCACCCGCTCGCGGTTGATCTTGCCCAGCGCGGTCGAACGATCGAAGGTCGCGCGCGCCTTGGCATAGGTTTCCTTGCGGCCGGGATGGCCATGGCCCTGCATCCGCTCGCCGGTGAACAGATAAAGCGCGGCGCGCTCCAGCTTGGTAGACGCCGAGAAGGCGCGGCCCTTGGCTTCGTCCTCTGCGGCGAGCCCGATCAGCTTGTCGGCCATCGCGACCCACTGCGCCATGAACTGCGGCGTGCCGGCATCCGCGCCGCTCGCCGCCGCATCCTTGATCGGCTGGCACATGTCGACCAGCTCGCCGATCTGCCCCCCGCTCTCCATCGCGATCGCGACCGACAGGTTCCAGATATAGTTCGGGAAATATTCGAACAACGCCACCGCTCAGGCCTCCACCGCCACGAACAGACCGGGATTGGGCGCCGGGTGCGGCAGCGTCTGCGGGCCGCCGGTGCCGATGCCCCACTGGTCCATCACCAGCGGCGCGGGCGTGTAGACCTGGTGCTGGTGCGCGTCGAAATCGACCTCCTCCAGCTCCGACGTGTATTCGGCAACGAAGCCGTTCGGCGTGACGAAATAGCTGAAGGTGTTGTTGCCGGCGGTGTGGCGGCCGGGACCCCAGCCGATGCCGGTGCCGTTGAGCTTCAGCCGGTGCGCCCCCCGCATCATGTCGTCGACGCTCGGCATGTCATAGGCGACATGGTTGAGGCAGGGCGGCCCCGGCAGCAGCGCGATGCGGTGATGCGCCGAGTTGCAGCGCAGGAAGCACATGAAGTCGCCCAGCCAGTCGGACACCTTGAAGCCGAGCACCTCGGTGAAGAACCGCACCGCCGCCTGGTGGTCTGGCGAGTGCAGCACGATGTGGCTGATCTTGAGCGGCACGCCTTCCCAGCGCGCCAGATCGCGCTTCGGGCTGCGGGCGACGTCGCTCGACACCTCGAACAACAGCCCGTCGGGCGAGAAGAACCGGAAGCCATAGCCGCCGCCGGGGCCGGTCAGTTCCGCGGGCGCGCCGACGATACGGCAGCCCGCCGCGCCGACCTTGGCGTGAAGCGCATCGACATCGCCGCGGCTGTCTGCGGCGAGCGCGATCACGTCGACGCGGTTCTCATCGGCCGCACGCAGGCGAACGACATGATGCTCGTCATGCCCCTGGGTCTTGAACCAGGCCATGCCGTCCTCGCTCGGCACCGGCTCCAGGCCCCATTGCTCGGTATAGAAGGCGCGTTCGGCATCGAGGTTCTGCACGCCATAGCCGACATAGCGGATTTCGGTGACACGGCTCATTTCGGTTTCCTCAGATCGGCTGGGCGGTGACGGCGAACATCTCGGCCGTCGCCTTGTGGTTATCGACCGCCGGCCCCGTGCCGAGCTGGCCCATGCAGATCGCCAGGCTGGCGTTCACGATATACGCGCAGCGCTCGTAGCGGCGGGCGCGATAGGCGGTGAAGGCGGCGTCGACGCTGTCGGCCCTGGCCAGCTCGTCGGCGAGCACCAGGCTGTCCTCGATCGCCATGCCGGCGCCCTGCCCCAGATGCGGCGTGGTGGCGTGGACCGCGTCGCCGAGCAGGCCGATCCGCCCCTTGTGCCATGGCCCGGTGACCAGCATGCCTTCGAGCGGGCGATAGACCACGCCGTCGTCGTCGGTGATCTGCTCGGCCAGATCGCGGATCGCGGGCGCGCAATCGGTGAGCTTGGCGCGCATCGCCGCGGCGAGTCCCTCGCGCGGATAGCGGGGATTGCCGGGCTCCGGCGTGGTCACGAACATGTACATCAGCTCTTCGCTGATCGGCACGAGGCCGAGCCCGGTGCGACCGTTATAGACCTGGAGCGCATCCATGCCGGCGGGGCGCGCGAAATTGTACCGCCATACCGCCTGGCCGGTATAGTCGGGCTTCTCGGCATCGGGCAGGATCGCGGCGCGCGTCTGCGAATAGACGCCGTCCGCCCCGATCACCATGTCGTAGATGCCGCTGGTGCCGTCCGAGAAGGTCACCGCGACCCGCTCGCCGTCATCGACCATCGTCTCGACCGTGATACCGAGGCGAACCTCCGCGCCGTCGGCCAGCACGCGGTCCCCCAGCACCTTGTGGAGCGCCGGGCGGCCGATGCCGACATTGGCGGGATAGCCCTCGGCCAGCTTGGGCGCGGGCACGCGGGCGGCCTTGGTGCCATCGGGCGCGAAGATCTCCACCGCGTCGAACCCGACCCCGGCGGCGATGTACGCGTCGATCACGCCCAGCTGCGCCACCGCGCGCACGACATTGGCCTGCTGGATGATCCCCACGCCGTAGACCGACCAGGTCGGATCCCGCTCCACCACCGTCAGCCGGTGGCCCTGCGGCGCCAGCGCGATCGCCGCGGTCAGCCCACCGATCCCGCCGCCGATAATCAGGATGTCAAGCGGCGGCATCGGCTGCCTCGCCCAGCGATACGCGCTTGGTGTCACTGTTGATCGACGGGAACGGCAAATAGGAGACGCGAAGCTGCTCGGTCAGCGACAGCTCGTGCTCGCCGGCCGGAAAGCCGCCCGGATGCGCGACCAGGATCGTCGCCTTCGCGCCGAACGCCCAGCGCCGGTCATAGGCGGTTTCCATCGCCGCAAGGGTTAGCGGGCCCCGCCCCTCGTCGAACCGCACCGCTTCGCGCGGCAGCAGCGTGCCGTCGATCGACACGTCGAGCTTCTCGATCATCGACAGGCCGATGCCGCGATAATAACCGAGCTTGGCGTCGAAGGCGAAGCCGGTCGGCGCCTCGGCCGGGCCGGTGTTGCGCAGGCTGTCGGCCTGGATCAGGTATTTGTCGAACATCAGGCGGGCTCCTTCTCGGCGCCGAGCGCAGCGTCGGCCTGGGCGATCAGGCGATCGAACATCACGTGTTGGCGGCGGACCTGCTCGCGGCTGTCCACCTCCATCACGTCCTGGATCCAGCGATTGCCCTCATACTCGCTGGAGAGCGTGCCTTCCCAACCGCACTTCACCAGCTCCGGGATGACCTCGTCATAGGCGATCGCCGGATCGGTGCAGTCTTCGGTCATTTCGTAGAACTTGGCCTGGATGTGCCGGAAGTAAGGAGCATAGTCCTTCAGCCGTTTCGGATTGGCATAGGGTGCGTGGCGCAGCGTCTCGGCCATCGCGATCTCGGCCTTGTTGCCGCCGCGCTTCACCGCGACTTCGTAGATCGTGTATTCGGCCATCACCTTTTCCTCGTGCTGGTCGACGATGAACTGGGTGATTTCCGGCCGGGCGCCCTGGCGCTCGAAGCGGGCGCGGAAGGCGGGCGGATAATGTTTCATGAAGATGCCCATGTCGGGCAGAATGCCGAGATGGCGGGTATTCAGCCGGTCGGCGACCTCGATCGTGCGCAGGATCCAGGCATGTTCGAGATGCCAGGGCGCGTGGACTTCCACGCCCATATGCACGTCCAGCTCCTCGGCATGGGGCACGCAGCGCTCGAGGATATCGGGCCGCACGAACACCAGCACCCGCATGTTCTTGATGCCCAGCCGATTGCACAGCAGCAGATCGCGGCGGATGCTGGCGACCTGCTCGTCGTCGGAGAGCAGCGCGCCCTTGCGTAGCTTGGTATCGAGGAACATGTCGTAACAGGTGAAGTGCGCGCCATGCCGGGCCAGCATCTCCTGCCACCGTGCGACCTCCGCATCGTCGATATTCGGAAAGTTCGGCATGTTTTGCTCGGGGAGGATCTCGATGCCCCGGGCGCCGATCGACACGGCATGGGCGATCGCGGCCTCGACCGTCATCTGGCCAAGAAACATCTCTTCCTGGTAGCTGTAGAGGCTCACGCCCCGCTGGATTTTGGACACGATGGCTCCGTGAATTACAGGCGGCAAAGGGCGGCCCCCTGCGCCATGGCAAAGGTCCAGGCGCGGGAATCGGCAGCTGCGAAAGTCGGGAGTGACGTCGGACGCGCCGCGGCAGGTGCTGATGCAGACTGCGTACGTGGATGTGCGTGCAGCATGTCGAAGCTCCTCTCGTGCAGAGCGGTCTGTTGGTCCGCGTCAACCGCGACCCGCCGCTTCTTGCCGATTGTGTACGCTGCAAATGCTGAATGCTGGAAATCGATTGTTTTGATAGCGAACGATCCATAATTCTTATTGGAAACGGATTACATATTCGCGATTTGAATAAACAATCATCCATACAATAGATTTCCAAAATTTCTGGAATGGCGCCAGAAAACGGGAGAGCCCGACAAGAGGCTTTGTTTGGAGAGAGGACATGCACGCACGCCCGCTGCGAGCCCGACGCGCCAACCCCGATGGATCCCGAGGCGGCGCCTGATGCGACGGCTGCGGATGGGGCTGATCGGCGGGGGTCCCGGCGCGTTCATCGGCCCGGTACACCGGATTGCCGCGACACTGGACAGCGAGATCGAACTGGTCGCCGGTGCATTCAGTCGCGCGCCCGAACGTTCCCGACAGGCCGGCAAAGCCTACGGCATCGCCGAAGACCGGAGCTATCCGAGCTGGATGGCGCTGATCGAGCAGGAGCGCACGCGGCCAGACGGCATTGACTTTCTGACCATTGCGACACCGAACGATACGCATCTGCCGATCGCGCGCGCGGCGCTTGCGGCAGGCATCGCCGTGATGAGCGACAAGCCGGCTACCGCCACGCTTGCCCAGGCGCGGGAGCTGGCCGAGATCGTCCGCGAAGCCGATCGCCCCTATGCACTGAGCTACACCTATAGCGGCTATCCGCTGGTGCGCCACGCCCGTGCGCTGATCGCGTCGGGCGGGCTCGGCACGGTGCGCAAGGTGGTCGTCGAATATCTCCAGGGCTGGCTGGCCGCGCCGATCGAGCGTGCCGGAAACAAGCAGGCGGAATGGCGTACCGACGCGGGCAAATCCGGTGTCGGCGGTGCCATCGGCGATATCGGCGTCCATGCCTTTCATCTCGCCGAATTCGTAACCGGTCTGGCGGTGGAAGCGATCAACGCGGATCTCGCCGCCGTCGTGCCGGGGCGCGCGCTTGACGACGACTGCAGCGTGCTGCTCCGCTTCGCCGGCGGCGCCCGCGGGGTGCTGCTCGCTTCGCAGATCGCGATCGGCGAAGCCAATGGCCTCACGCTGCGTGTCTATGGCGACAAGGCCTCGCTCGCCTGGCGCCAGGAAAGCCCAAACCAGCTGTTGATCCACCATCTTTCGGGGCGAAGCGAAATGCTTACCGCGGGCGGTGCGGGCATGCTGCCTGCCGCCACGGCGGCAGCACGGCTGCCCGCGGGACATCCGGAAGGCTATCTGGAAGCCTTCGCCAACCTCTACCGCGATTTTGCGCGCCGCCTGCGCGGCCGGCCCGCACCCGATCTCCCCGGCATGGAAGACGGGGTGCGATCACTCCAGTTCATCGAACAGGCCGTTGCGGCGAGCCGCGACAACCGCGGCTGGGTGCCGCTTGACGAAGCGAAGGAATACGCATGACGAGCATCGCCGCGCCTGCGCCGCACGCCGCTCCGATCCGGGGCGAAACGGGCAAGGGCATCACGCTGATTGCAGCGCAGATCCTGCCGGTGATGGCGGTGGTCTCGCTGTTCCCGGCCATTCCGCGACTGTTCGCGCAGTTCGGCGGGCACCCCCAGGCAGGCCTGCTGGTGCCGATGATCGTCACCATGCCGTCGCTTTGCGTCGCGCTGTTCGCACCGTTCGCCGGCGCGATCGCGGATCGGTTCGGCCGGCGCCCGAGCTTTCTGCTCGCGCTGGCCGTCTATGCCCTCGCGGGCCTGGCGCCGCTGCTTCTCGATGACCTGTATCTGGTGGTGGCGAGCCGCGGCGTCCTCGGCCTTGCCGAAGCGGTGATCGTCACCAATTCCAGTGCGCTGATCGGCGACTATTTCGGATCGCAGCGGCATCGCTGGGTGTCGTGGGTCGGCGTGTCGATCTCGATCGCGGGCACGCTGCTGGTCGCCGCGGGCGGCGCGCTGGCCGACGTCAGCTGGCGCGGCCCCTTCGCCATCTACGCGCTGGCGATCCCCACCCTGCTGCTCGCGCTGGTCTACATCGACGAGCCTACGCGCCGCGATACCGCCAAGGCCGCGCCGCTCGGTTTTCCCTGGGGCCCGGCGCTGGTCATCGGCGCCGTCACCATGGCGACCTCGATCCTCTATTATGTCGAGCCCCTCCACGTCGCGAGCGTGCTGATGGCCAAGGGTGTCGGCTCCTCCACCGCGGTCGGGCTGATCCAGGCCGGTACGTCGCTCGCCTATATCGCCGGCGCGTTTCTCTACCGGCGGATCCATGCCCAGCCGGTGGGCGTCCTTCTCGGTCTGGCCGGGATCCTCACCGCGATCGGCCTCACCATGATCGGTCTCGCCACCCGGTATCCGCTGGCGGTTGCGGGCGCCGCGATCCAGCAATTCGGATCGGGGCTGGTGATTCCCGCGCTGATGGCCTGGGGCCAGGCGATGCTGCCGCTCGAGCAGCGCGGCCGCGGCATGGGCATCTGGGCGACCGCCTTCTTCGCCGGGCTGTTCGTCTGTCCGCCGCTGGTCGGCCTCGGCCAGCGCGCGGTCGGCGGCCTCGACCAGGCGCTGCTGCTGTTCGCCGCGATCACCCTCGTGCTTTCCCTAGTCTCCGCGCTGTTCTTCCGCACCAGCGCCGCGCGCCACTGACGAGACCTGACCCATGACCGATACCCAGACCATCTTCGACTATATCATCGTCGGCGCAGGCTCCGCGGGCTGCGTGCTCGCCGATCGCCTGAGCGCGGACGGCCAGGCGCGCGTGCTGCTGATCGAGGCCGGCGGCGACAACGAGACCGAACTGGTCAACATGCCGCGCGCCTTCATGAAAATGTTCGGCAACCCGACCTATTTCTGGCACTTCCCGATCACCGAACAGGAAGGCCGGCCTTCGGGCGAGACCTGGTCCTATGGCCGCGGCCTTGGCGGATCGAGCTCGACCAACGGCACCTGGTATCTGCGCGGCGAGCCGGGCGACTATGACGGATGGGCCGCACTGGGCTTCGGCGAGTGGCGATGGAGCGAGATCCAGCGCTGCTTCCAGGCGATGGAGAGCTATCGCGGCGCCGGTGCCGATGCCGGTCGCGGCCGTGACGGCCCCCTCCAGATCACCCAGCTTCCCTTCCGCTCGCCGGCGATCGATGCCGCGATCGAGGCCGGCGCCCAGATCGGCCTCAAGAAGGTGGCGGACATCAACACGCCGGGCACCGGCCGCATCGGCTATACCCAGGCGACCGTGTCGCGGCGCGGCCGCCGCGCCTCCAGCTACCAGGCCTTTCTGAAGCCCGCCATGCACCGCCCGAACCTGACCGTGCTGCTCGATACGCTGGTCGAGCGCGTCGAGATCGCGGACGGCCGGGCGACCGGGGTCCGTGTCCGCGATGCCGATGGCGGTCGCTCGATCGTCGCGACCCGCGAAGTGATCTTGTCCGCCGGCGCGCTGCAAAGCCCCAAGCTGCTGCAGCTTTCGGGCATCGGCCCCACGGCGGTACTCGAACGCGCCGGCGTGCCGGTGGTGCAGCTCTTGCCGCAGGTCGGCCGCAACCTCGCCGATCACCTGATGTTCACCATGTCGTGGCGGCTGCACAAGGATCCGGGGGCGAACCGTGAGTTTTCCGGCTGGCGGCTGACCAGCCACGTGCTGCGCTACTATCTGACCCGCACGGGCATGATGGCCTATACCTCGCCCGAGGTCACCGCGCTGCTCTCGATCGACTCTCCGCCCGAATGGCCGGACGCCCAGTTCGGGGTAGGCCCGTATTCGCTGCGGACAACGGAGGAGATGAAGGCCGATCCCGGCCGCGGCGCGCTGGAGGACAAGCCGGGCATCAGCGTCAACGGCATCGCCCTCCGCCCGAAGAGCCGCGGTACCGTCGCCATCCGCTCGGCAGATGTCGCCGATCCGGTCGAGGTTCATGCCAATTGGTGGGGCGATCCCGCTGACAAGGCCTTCCTCGTCAAGATGGTCCGCCTGGCCCGCCGCTATATGCGCCAGCCGGCGCTGAAGAACTTTGTCGGCGAGGAGCGCGTGCCCGGCGAACGCTTCCAGAGCGACGAGGATATCGCCAGGCAGATGGAATGGCTCGCCAGCCCGGGCCTGCACAGCACCGGCACCTGTCGCATGGGCACGCCCGAAACCGGCGTCGTTGACGGGCGGCTGCGGGTGCACGGCATCCGGGGCCTCCGTATCGCCGATTGCTCGGTGATGCCGCTTCAGCCTGCCGGGAACACCAACGGCCCGGCGATGGTGATCGGCTGGCGCGCGGCCGAACTGATCCGGGAGGATCATGCCGGCTGATCCTCGATTTGCAGGGAGCGCCATCGATCGATAGCATCGATCAAAACGACAAGAATGCCCTGCGGAGAGGAATGTAATGCGGTTCAAGGGTCTGGATCTGAATCTGCTCGGCGCGTTCGATGCGCTGCTGGAAACCCGCAGTGTCTCGGCCGCCGCGCGCCAGCTGAACCTCAGCCAGCCAGCGATGAGTGCCGCGTTGATGCGGCTGCGTGCCTTTTTCGGGGACGAGCTGCTCATCGCGCAGGGGAAGCGCATGTACCCCACCGCCTATGCCGAGGCGCTGGTGCCGCAGGTGCGCGAGTGCCTGCACGCGGTGGAGTCGATGCTGGTCACCTCGGGGCGCTTCGATCCGGCGACGAGCCAGCGCCGATTCCGCCTGATCCTGTCCGACTATGTGATGACCGCCGTTCTCGCCCCCGCACTGCAGACGGTGGCGGCGACTGCTCCCGGCATTCGGCTGGAAATCACCCTGCCCAGCCCCGAGGCGGGCACGGAATTGCGGGAAGGCCGTGCCGACCTGTTCGTCGCGCCAGAGCAGTTCATCTTCAGCGACCACCCCAGCGAATTGCTTTGCGAGGAGCGCTATGTGATGGTCGGCTGGGCCGAAAACCCGCTATTCGACGATGTGCTGACCCTCGAAGACTTCAGCGCCGCCGGGCATGTCGCCGTGCGGCTGGGCGGGCCCCGCGACTATTCCTTCGCCGATCGCCAGGTCCGGCAATTGGGGATCGAGCGGCGGATCGAGGTGGAGGCCCCGTCCTTCACGGTGGTCCCCTGGCTGCTCGTCGGTTCGCAGCGTCTGACGCTGATGCAGGAAAGCCTCGCCCGCCGCGTGGTGACCACCTTCCCGCTGCGCATGGCGCCGATCCCCTTCCCGTTCCAGCCGATGCGCGAGATGATCCAGTATCACAGCAGCCGCAAGAACGACGAAGGGCTGCGCTGGATGATCGAACGCCTCCGCGAACCGGCGGCGCTCGCCTGACCGGCCGGGCTAGCGCGCGACGAGCAGCCGCACCGGTCCGATCAGCCCCGAGGGACGCAGCGGGGCGTCGGGGCGATAGACGTCCTGCGGGCCACCCCTGGACGTGCCGATCAGCCGGTTGACCCACAGATTGGCCACCGGGCATTCACGATGACGGCATCCTCCCTGCGGGCCCTTGGCGGCCTTGCGCGCCGTGTGTGCCATTGTGCGAGGTTTCAGGAAAATCGATGCTTTGGATCGAACCGATCCATGCGACAAATCGATCGCCGCGTGCCGCCGCCTACAGCACGATCGTCGCTTCCCGCGCATCGCGCATCGGCACGGGCCAGAAGCGCGGCGGGAAATAGGGGTGCCGCATCCAGACGATCGTCTCCACCCGATGCACGCCGGGGATCAGGCCGCCGGGACGGTCGATCAGCACGTCGATGGTCTCGCCCACCGCCCAGCGCGTCTCGGTCGCCGCGTCGAGATCGGCAAGGCCGTAGGTCTGCCCCTGGAACAGCAGCCGGTTGCCGGCCGCCGGATATGGCTCGCCGTCCACCACCACATCCACGCCCTCGATCAGCGAAAGGCGCATGCCGCGATAATTGGGCTGCCGCAGCCGCAGGCGGAAGCCGGTGCGCGCACCCGCCGGCCCGAGATTGGAAAAGCCGCTGCTCTGGATCGTGCCGCGTTCAAGCATGGGTCTGCTCCCCGCCCTGGGTCTGTGCGTCATAGGCGCGTTCGAGGGTGCGGATCAGCGCGTGCTGGCGCCGCACCTGGTCGATGGCGAGCCACGGATCGCGCACGCCTTCATATTCGCTGGACAGCCAGCCGGTATAATTAAGCTGCTTCAGCGCGGGCACGATCCGCTCCCACGGAATGTGATGGTCGTGCAGCTGCGCGTCGATATGGTGGAACTTGGCCTGGATGAAGACGACATGGTCGATCACCTCCGCCAGATGCTCCACCGGCACCTTGATGCCGTTGAGGAAGCTCATCGCCTCCTCGCGCATCTCCGGCGTCTCGCCGGGCCAATAGGGCAAGGGGCGGTCCTGGAAGATGCCGGTGTCGATCAGCAGGCCGAAATGCTTGGTGCCGGTGCGCTGGATGAAGTCCACATAGCCTTCCACCACCGGGTGACGGATCGGCGTCGGCGCATGGATCTCCGGGCAGATCACCACATCGAGCTTGGCCGCCAGATCCAGCACGCGCTCGACCGCGCCTTCCCAGACGGGATGCGGCGTCAATTCATCGTCGATGACCCCGAACTTCGGCCGCACGAAGCGAAAGCCGAGCCGGTGCGCCAGCTGCAGGTCCCGCGCCAGCAGCGCGCCGGCTTCCTCGGCGGTGAGGACGCGCTGCTTCTGCACGCAGGTATCCACCCAGCAGCCATAGTTGGTCGGCTGCAGCCCGTAGCGCTCGACCAGCCCGAACCAGCGATCGAACCACTGGGAAGGCGGCGCCGGATACTCGGCGAGATGCGTCTCGCCCAGGATCTCGATGCCCCCCGCCCCTGCCTCGGCGACATGATAGAAGGCATCGTCGAGCGTCAGCGCCGTGCCGAAATCGTCGGTATAGCTGTAGAGCGATACCCCATATTGAAACGTCATGCCGCGGCCTCCTTGCGCCGATGGGCGGGAACATAGGGCGCCGCGTCCTCGATCTCGGCGAGCTGCGCCACGATATGCGCGGGCATGTCGTCGCCGACCATCTTCTGCAGGAACGGCGTATGGTCGAACACCAGGTCGCGGATCGGCCGCAGCGGTGCCGGCAGATGGTGGAACATGCGGCCGGTGTGATAGGCGCCCTGCGTCACCTGCGCGGTGTGCGGCTTGCGGCGGTCTTCATAGCGCTGGAGCGCGCCCTGCACCGCCGCCGTATCGGCCAAGTCCACCGCCGCCAGTTCCCGCGCCAGGAAATAGCCGTCCTCGATCGACATGCCCGCGCCGTACGCGGCATAGGGAGAGGTCGGATGCGCGGCATCGCCAACCAGCGTCACCCGCCCCTTCGACCATTGCGGCAGCGGCGGCCGATCGCGGATTTCCCAGCGCTGCATATGCGCCAGCGGGGTCGCGGCGATCAGTTCCTGCACCTTGGCCGGGAAGCCCGCCGCACGCGCGCGGCAAAAGCCGATCAGGTCGGCCGGCGGCGGCGCCTCGGGATCGCAGGCCTCCAGCACCCACCATTCATAGCCCGACTTTCCCTCGTGACGGATCGGTGTGTAGCTCACCTGGGTCGTGCGGTTGTGCGAAAGGACACCGATCCCGTCCGGTACCTCGTCCACGAACAGATAGCCGCCCACCAGGTGCAGCCGCTGGTGCCGGATCGGCTGATCGCCCCAGAGCTGCGTGCGCACCATGGATCGCAGGCCGTCCGCGCCGATCACCACATCGGCGTCGGCGGCGGCGCCGTTGGCGAACTCGAGCCGGACGGCATTGCCGGTGTCGCGCATTTCCCGCAGTTCGTGCCCCAGCTTCAGGACGCCGGGCGGGAGCGCCGCAAGCATCCGCTGATAGAGGCCCCAGCGCAGCAGGCCGATAAAGCCGCCGCCATAGTCACGCACCACCGCGTCCGGCAGGTGCACCACCGCGCGGTTCCTGCCCTTGGCATTGCGGAAGAAAACCTGGCACGGCGCGCCGAGATCGTCGGTATCGACGCCGATCAGCTTGAGGACCTTCTGGGGCGGCGGCCACAGGTTCAGGATGTTCCCCGCCGCCTTCACCTCGCCCGCGCGCTCGTAGAGCGTCACGTCGAACCCGACGCGGATCGCCGCCAGCGCGGCCGCCATGCCGCCCGGACCCGCGCCGATCACCGCGATACGACCTGCTACCATCGGCCCTGCTCCTCATCCCATCGCGATCTGCCGCCGCGATCCAATCTGATTCGTGCTTAGATTGCGTTCTAAGCACCGATTAGATTGTTGGCAAGCGGCATCCGTGCGGGTAAGCGAGGCCCGGAGGTTTCGAAGCCATGTCTGCCGAGCCCGCCGAGCGGCGGCCCTATCATCGCGAGGATCTGCGCCGCGAGTTGCTCGAGGCGGCGCTGGCCCATGTGCGCGACCATGGTCATCATGGCCTGTCCGTCCGCACCCTGGCGCAGGCGGTCGGCGTCTCGCCCGGGGCGCCCTATCATCATTTCAAGGACCGTCGCGAGTTGCTGCTGGCGATCGCCCTGCACGGCTATGAGGCGCTTGGCGCCGCAGCCGCGCAGGCTACGGCCTCCGCCTCGAGCGCGAGGGAGCGGCTGCTCGCGCTCTGCATCTCCTTCGTCGATTTCGCCCAGCTCAATCCGCGGCTTCTCGAACTGATGTACGAAAGCGAACTGACGAGCCCGACGCCCAATCCGGCACTGCTGGAGCACCAGCATGCCGGTCGCGCGGCGCTGCAGACCCAGTTGGAATCGGCGCTCCCGGCGCTGAGCGAAGAAGCGCGCACGCTGCGGCTGCTCTCCTTGTGGTCCACGGTCTACGGCTTCGCCTCGCTCCGCAACAAGCGTTTGATCGATCCGTTCGAGCCGGCGACGAGCAACCCCGACGCGGTTGCGCGCGGCACGTTGAGCCTCGCCGTCGACGCGGCATTACGTCAGCCACCGGGTGCGGTTGCGCCTTGATCTGCCCGGCTGCGGGGCCGTTGCCGTTCGACGCGCCCTTCTCCAACTGCCACTGGCCTTCGGCAATTCCCTGACCCGATAAGGTGCGGCTGTCTTCCACCGTCTGGAAGCGCGTCGCGCGTCTGATCGAGCGCGTGACGATCTACCGGGAGCGGACTGATGGTCCGTAGACGGCAATGGTTGCGACGGTTGCGGGCGCTGATTGCGGTGACCAGATGCGCGGCAGAAACGCTGCCTCGCGGAAGAACGACAGACGGTACTCCAGCACGCCCGCAACAGGCCGCCCGATCGAATGGCGGCACCGAGGCCGCTGGTTCGCGAGCGACGGCGAGCCCGATCCAGGCTCGCCGTCCGCTCATCTCACCAGCGAAGCGCCACGCCGGCGCGGCCGCCAAAGCCCTTGGCCTTTGCGCCGCTGACCGCCTCGACCTTGGCGAAAGCTGCCAGCCCGCGGCTGCTGCCGCCCTCGACGCCCGCCTCGATGCGCGCGCGACCGCGCTCGTTCTGGTCCTCGAAGCGCAGGCTGGTACCGCCCGACCCAAGCGTCGCACCGGGGCGCCCCGCCAAGTCGCCTTCCCAGGCCGCACCCAGGTACGGCTTGACCGACCAATCCCCCGATGCCGTCTCCACGCCCGCGCGCAGGCCAGCGCGGCCATAGGCTCCGTCCGTCTTGTCGAAGGCGGCGGACATGCCGCTCGTGGCGCCCTGCAGGGTATCGACATCACCGTGCGACACCGCGATGCTCGCCGCAGGTTCGAAGAACAGCGCACCCGCCCGCACATGATAGCCGGCCTCCAGCTGGAAGCCATAGCTGGTGCCGTCCACCTTCGGCGTCCCCGCCACACCGTTCAGCTGGTATTTGACCGAATAGCGATCGACCTTGCCCAGCGCATGGGCGAAAAAGCCGCCGGCCGCACGATACCGGAGGTAGACGCCGAGGTTGCCGCCGTTCAGCTTCAGCTGGTCGCCAGCCGCGGTCAGACGCCCCTGCTGGCTGAGATAGCCGGCGGTCACGCCGACGCTCCAGTCACCCTGGCCCCAATCGAGACCGAGCTGCCCACCGCCCCAGCTGTCGCGCACATCGAGGTTCGGCGTGAAGCGGGTCGGCGTGCCGAGCACGGTTTCGGTATAGACCGGCCGCGAACGGTTGGTTTCCTCCCCACCATATAGCTGCCCCCAAACCGCGATTCCCCGCTTCGGCGAAGCGGCACGCATCTGCTCGCTCCAGGCATCGCCCGAGCGGCGCCAGAAACGACGGGTTTCCGCACCGGTGCGCACGAGCGCAAAGGCCTGGGCCGTCGGCAGGCCGACCAGGTTGATGTTGCCCGCTGCGTCGGTGATCAACTGGTACTGGGCGAAGCCCTTGTTGATGCTGCCGCCGTCCAGCACGAACGCATTGGCGCTGGCCGAGGTCGCATTCACGAGCCGCACGCCCGTGAAGTTGAACTGCGACCCTGCGGTTCCACTCACGTCGCGGACGACCAGCGTGGTCGTGCCGGAAGCAGCACCGACCCGCAGCAGGTCGGCGCTCTGCGCCGGGGCGCCGTTCACCGCCATGCCGCCAAGATTGGCGTCGAGCACCACCCGCGAACCGGCCGCACCGACGAAGCTCGCGCCGCCCAGGTCGAGCACGTCGCCCACCTTGCCGTTGCCGAGGCTGATCGTGCCGCTGTTCTGGAGGCTGGTCAGCCCCGCGAACTGGGTGGTACCGGCAGCGACGTTGATCGTGCCGCTGTTGGCAAGCACCGCATTGCCGCCGAAGCTTGGCGTGCCGGACACGTTCCAGGTTCCGGCATTGCTGAATGCAAGGCGGCTGCTGGTCACCGCGAGGCTGCCGTTGATCACGCCCCGATTGACGAGCGTTGCGGCACCGCCGGCCAGACGGACGGCCATGCCGCTGTCCCCGCCGACCGTACCCGACAGGGTGACCGTCTGGCCGCCGGCCGCGCGCGAGGACAGGCCGGCGGTCGCGCCCTGCAGCGTGGCCGTGGTGGCCGTCGCACCCAGGTTGATCGTCGCGGTGCCGCCGGTATCGACCGACAAGCCCACCCCCGCGCCCGAACGGGTCGTGCCGCCATCGGCCAGCGTGGTCGTGATGGTGCCGCTGGTCGACGTCAGGCGAATCGCGTCGGCGCTGGCGCTGCTGCTGTTCCCCGCCGCCACCGTGATCGCGCCGCTGCCGCTGCTCGCGCCGATCGCATAGCCCGCGCCCTGCTGGGCAACGAGCGTGCCGCTCTGCACCGCGATCGCACCGCCGGTGGTGGTGGCGCTGATCGCCTGTGCCCCCGCCCCGGCCACGGTCACCGACTGGGCGACGATCGTCTGTGCCCCATTGCCGCCGGTGAGCGCGATACCGTGCGCGGCGTTGCCGCTCGTCGTCACGGTCGCGCTGGTCACGGCGAGCGAGCCCGTGCCGGTCGCCGTGCCGGCGATGCCGATCGCGTTGGCGCCGGTGGTGGCGATGGTGCCGTTGTTGACGACGCTGCCAGCGCCATCCGCCACGGTGATGCGGATGCCGTCGGCGTTCGCGCCGGTCGTCGTGACGCCGTTGATCGCCACTGCCTGGGCGGAAGCGGCGCCGGTGGTTGACGCCCGGCCGATCGTCAGCGCGACCGTTCCCGTGCCGACCGCGCTGGCGACAACGCCTGCGCTGCCGTCGCCGCTGGTGGAAACGGCGTTGATCGCCGCCCGGACGTTCGCGCCGCCGCTCTGCGCCAGGGTGACGCCTGCTCCGCTGGCGCCGGTGAAGCTGACCGTGCCGAGCGTTGCCTGCACGTCGCCGGTCGCACCGGTACCCGCCAGCGACACACCCGCGCCGCCGGTCGCACCGGTAACCGCGACGGCGCCCGCCGTCAGCTGGATCGCGGCATTGCCGCCGAGCGCGATGCCGGTGGCCTGCTGACCGGTCGACGTGACGGTTACCGTGCCGGTGGTCACGGTCTGCGCACCGCTCTGGGCAAGGGTGACGATGCCCGCCGCGTTGCCCGCCGCGCGCACGTCGATCGCGCCCGCACCGTCCAGCGTCAGGCCGGTGCCGGTCCGCCCGACGACGCCAAAGGCATCGGCAGTCGTGCTGCGTACGGTCAACGCGGTCGGCAGATGAACGGTGGTGGCCGCCGTCGCGGTGTCGAAGTCGATGCCGTGCGCTTCGCCGCTGGTCGAGGTTACCGACAGCGCGCCCGCGGTCGATACGGTAGTGCCGCCCCGCGCCTGCACGCCGATGGCGACATCGCTTGCCGAGACCGTCGCGCCCTTGGCGAGCTGCAGGCTCGTCGCCGGGCCGCTGCTGGCGATGCCGGTCGCGGCGCCGGCACGGTTCGAAACGGTAAGGTCCGCTGCGGTGAGCGCCGCCGACTGGCCGCCTTGGAGCTGCACGCCCAGCGCGGTGCCGCCGCCGGCCGACACGCTGAACGCGCCGCCCAGCTGCACGGTCTGGCTGGTGCCGTCCGCAACCGCGAGGCCCGTCGCCCCGCCGGTACCGCCGGTGACGGTGACCGCCCCAAGCGTCGTGCGAACTGCATCCGAAGCGCCCGACTGGCCGAGGCCGAGAACGGTGCCGCCGGAGGCAGTCACGGCAAGCGTGCTGCCAAGCTCGACCGCCTGGGTGCTGCCGCCCGCGATCGAGAGGCCGGTCGCGCCGCCGGTGCCGCCGCCGACGGTGACGGCGCCGGTTGCCCCGGTGCTGACCGCTCCCGACGCGCCCGATTGGGCCAGGCCGACGACGGTCCCGTCATTGGCCTTCACGGAAACCGTGCTGCCAAGCTGAAGCGCCTGGGTGCTGCCGCCGCTCACCGACACGCCGGTCGCGCCGCCGGTGCCGCCCTGTACCGTCACCGCGCCGTTGACGATGGTCGAGACCGCGCCGCTGGCGCCGCTCTGGATCACACCGTTGGCGGCGGCGTCGGTTGCCGAGACCGCAAGGGTGCCGCCCAGCTGTACCGTCTGGGTCGAACCATTGGCGAGCGCGATTGCCGTTGCGCCGCCGGGACCGCCCGCCACCGCCACGTCGCCCGCCACGGTGGTCGACAGCGCACCCGAACCGCCGGTCTGGCGGACGCCGAGCGCGTTGCCCGCACCCGTGACCTGGAGCCCCGCCGAGAAGGTCGCCGCCTGGCTGGTTCCGCCGGAAAGGCGCGCGCCGGTGGCATTGCCCGCGCTGCTGCTCACCACGAAATCCTGCGCCGCGGTCAGGCCGAGCGCACCCGTGCCGGTGAGGCTCGCGCCGGTCGCGGCGGTGCTGCCCTGCACGTCGATGCCGCGGGCGAGTGAAACCGTCTCCGCCGCCCCTGTACCGATCGCAATGCCGGTAGCGCTGCCCGCTCCGTTGCGCACGCTCAGCACGTCGCGCGCGGTGAGCTGGACGTCGCTCGCGGCGCCGCTGCTCGCGATGCCGCTTGCCGCGCCGCCATTGGCGCGAACCGTGATCGCCGCCGCCGCGTCGACGGTCTGGGTGGTGCCGTCACCCAGCACCACGCCCGCCGCGCCACCGGCGGCGCCGTCGACCGCGAGCGCCGCCGCGCTGGTGAGGCGCACCGCGCCGCTGCTGCCGGTCAGCGTCGCGCCCGTGGCGCCGATGCCGGTCACGCCGGCCCCCTTGGCGAGCGACACGGTCTGGCTGGACCCGTTCCGGAGGGAGACGCCCGTGGCGCTGCCGGCGCTGTTGGCGACGGTGAGGCTATCGCCCAGCGTCACCGATTCCGCGCCGCTCGCGGCTGACACGTCCACCCCCATCGCATTGCCGCCGGCGGCGTTCACGGTGATCGCGGCGCCGTTGCCGGTGGTGGCGTTGGCGGCCGTCACGATCGTCACGTCGGTGCCGTTCGCCACGCGGATGCCGCTGGCGTCCGCGCCGGTGCTGGTCGCGGTCAGCGCGGCCCCGGTGAAATTGACCGACGCCGCACCGGTCCCGCCGGACAGCGTCACGCCCTGGGCGGCGCTGGTGGCGCCGACGGTGAGGTCGCCCTTGAAGGTCGTCCCCCCGATCACCGCGTCGGCGAAGCGCACGCTCTGGTCGGTCCCGCCGCTGATCGCCACGCCCTGGCCCATGCCGGCGGTGGCGGTCACCTGCTGCACGAAGCCGCTATTCTGCACGCTTACCGCGGCGGTGGCGTTGTTGACGAAGAAGCCGGCCGCGGTGCCGCCGCTCACGCTCATGCCGCCGGTCGCACCGGTGCGCTGGGCGACCAACGCGACGCTGCTGCCCTGCAGCACCGCCATGCCGGCGGCGGTGCCGCTGGTGCTGACGGTCAGGGTGCCGGTATGGGTGGCCGTCACCGCCCCGGGCGTGCCGCTCGCCGCGACCAGGAAGCCGGCGGCGCTGCCGCTCTGGCTGGTGACGCCGATTGCGCCGGTGTTGCTGATCGAAACGGCGCCGGTGCTGCCGGTGCTGCCCATGCCGACCAGGTTGGACGCGCCGCGCAGCGTCACCGTGCCGGTATTGGCGAGCATCATCGTGCCGCCCGCGGCATGGGTTTCGCCCGCGATGCCATAGATGGTGCCGCTCCCGCCGGTCGCACTCGTCGCGGTGATCGCACCATTGTTGGTGGCGCTCGCCGATCCGCCGCGCGCAAGCAGGCCGGCGCTGTTGCCGCTGACGTTCGTCTGCGTGAGCGTGACGGTGCCGTCGCTCTGGTTGCGCACCGAGCCAAGCCCGTTGCCGCCGACGAGATCGGCGGTCGCCACCAACCCGTTCAGGCCGGCCGAGACGATGCCGCGATTGTCGACGCTCGCCAGACCGCTGCCGGTGCTGGTCGACGAGAGACCGGTGTTGCCCGCGGTGAAGCGCGACCCGGTGCGCGCGGTGATGAGCGCAGCCTGGTTCGGGGAACCGATCACGCTGACGGCGTTGCTGCCGCTCGTCGCGTTGACGATCAACGTTCCGTAAAGGTCCAGCCGAAGGCCGGCAGGCGTGGCGTAATTCGCCTGATTATAGGTGATGCCGTTCGGGTAGCGGCCCGGATCGGAGACGCACGAGACGATGTTCGGGTCCGACGAGACGTCGGGATTGCCGCACTCGCCATCGGCAAACGCCGCGCCGGGGGTCGCGAGGATGAAAGCCAGCGCCGATGCGCCGACCAGGAGCGTCGTCTTCACAATTATTCTCCCGTTCGCGCGCAACGGCGCGCTTCGTGATTGCAGGATGAGAGGAGGAGCTGGCGCCGGAGCCGCATCACATGCGGATCCGGATGCCGGCGGTGGCACTGAGGTCGCGATACCCCTGGCCGAACTTGACGCCGCCCCCGGCCTGGAACTCCAGACGGTCGCTGCGCAGCGCGGCGCGGAGGTCGAGCTGACCGGTATTCTTGCGCGCCGCGGCGCCGCTGGTTTCGAACCATTCGCTGGCGGCATTGGCGAAGCTTGCCCGTACCGTCCGTGCCGGATCGAAATCATGCACCCAGGCGCCGCGCAGCGTCGTCACCAGGGTGAGCTGGTTGGACAGTTGCGCCTGCCCCGACACGTTCGTGCCCAGGAAGGTGCGCGTGCGGTTCAGCTGCTTCTCGGCAAAGGCCAGGCCGAACGCACCCGCACCGCCCCCGGCGAGACCGGACGTCTCGCTGTACGCCGGCAGCTTCAGGCGGGTATACTCCACCGCGCCATATGGCTGGAAGCGAACCGGACCGGCCGCGACGTGCCGCCCCAGCTGCACCCGGCTGGACCAGGCGTGCATCTCGTAATCGCCATAGGCGTTGAGGCTGCCCTTGCCCGGTGCCGACAGGAACCGCGTGTGGCGCGTATCGGCACCGCTGTAGAGCAGCGAGCCGCTGAGCGTCCACGCGCCCGGTGCATAGCCGGCATAGACGCCGCCGCTGACCACCGCTGCCCGGCCCGAGGTGCTGAGCGCGGAGACGGCGAACGTCTCGCGATCATAGCCCAGGGTGGCCCCCACCAGCGTTTCCGCCGAGGGGCGATAGTCCCAGCCGCCCTGCACCGCCAGCCCATGGCCGCGCATGTCGTGCGCGCCCTGGGTGCCGTTCAGGTGCTGGTTGCCGCCCTTCATCGCGATCCACAGCGCACCGAGCCGCTCGGAGCGATAGGGGGCAGCGAACGGCCCGACGCGCATGGCGATCTGCCCATCGGCCAGTTCGTGCGCGCCGGCGATCCCGGCCAGCGTGGCGGTCTGCGCCGCCGTCGTACCCTCGCCGGTCAGGCTGTCGTAGATCGGCGCCAGCGCGGCGACGGTCGGCAGCGCGAACAGTGCCTCCGCCGTCGGCGCGAACGCCGCGGTCGGCGTCGCCTGGATGCGATTGAGCACGCCGCCGATCTGCGCCTGGCGGGCGGAAAGCCCTGCAGGAGCGAATTCGATGGTGGTGCGCAATGCCTGGCGATTGGCGGTCGGATAGGCGAGCTCGAACGTGGCGATCGCCGAGGTCGGCGCGATCAGTTTGACATTCTGCCCACCGATCACGCCGCCCGCCGCATCCAGCAGCGCCATGTCGTGGCTGCCGGTGGCCGCGAAGCCGAAGTTCTGCAGGTTGAGCGCCACCGTGCCGTTCAGCACCGCCGCTCCCGTTACCGAGAGATGGTCGGCCGTATTCGTCTTGAAGTCGACATCCGCGCTGAACACGCTGGTCGAAGCAAGGGTCAGCCCGCCGCGCACCGCCAGGTCGGCGATCCCGCCCACCGTGCCTGGATTGATCAGGCCGGAGTTGAGGAAGCTGCCCGCCCCCACATTGACCGTCGGCCCCGCCAGGAACACGCCGCCTTCGACATTGGTGAAGCTGTTGTTGCCCTCGCCGAGATCGACCGATCCCTGGATGACGCCTGCGTTGAGGATGCGGTTGTTGCCGCCCTCGGCGAAGATCACCATGCCGTTCTTGCCGTCCGCGGTGGACAGCGTGGCCGCCGTGCGGATGCTGTTGTTCCCGCCGCCGAGCAGCGACAGCGCATGCCCGCCGGTGCCGCCGGCCAGCTTCACCGCCCCGATGTCGAGCACGATCGGCGCCGCGCCGGTGCCGCCCGAGCTCTCCACCTTCAGTGCCGTGCCGCCGGCGCCGGTCGCGCCGATATCGGCATTGACCGTCAGCTTCACCGGCGCGCCTGCGCCGTTGCCCTGAAGCGTGCCCGGGGCATCGCCACCATTGGCGCCGCCGCCGCCGATCGACTGGATCACGACGCCATTGGCGTTCGCGCCGGTGGCGAGCACCGCCGCACCGATGGTGATGTCCATCGCGCCGCCGTCGCCGGTGCCGCCGATCGCCTGTGCCGTCGCCATCGCGCGGATCCCGTCCTGCGCCGGTCGACTGCTGGCGATCGGCTGTGCGAACGGCTGCGTGGTGATCGCCTGGGGCACCCCTGCGGCATCGACTGCCACCGCGGCACCGCCGCCGCCGCCGATCGACTGGACGATCAGCGCCGTGGCGCCTGCGCCCGTCGTGCGGATCGTGCCGTTGGTGACGAGCTTGATCGCGCCGCCGTTGCCCGTCGCGCCGTTTGCCGCGCCCGTGACGAGCGGTGCCGCCACCGCCGCGCCGACGCTGCTGACGAAGCCGCCACCGCCGCCGATCGACTGCACGACGAGGCCCGCCGCGCCGACGCCGCCGGTCTGGATGTTCGCGTCGAGGGTGAAGTCGATCGCGCCGCCCGAACCGTTGCCGCCGCCGAGCCGCAGCCCGGTGAGCGCGCCGGAGCCGCCGGCATTGTCGATGCCGGCATAGCCGCCGCCGCCGCCGATCGACTGGAGCACCACGCCATTGGCACCCGCCCCGGTGGTGATGACATTGGCCTTCTGCGCGAGCGTGATGTTGCCGCCATTGCCCGACGCGCCGCCGGCCGCCAGCGTGATGCCGCCCGCCCCGATCTTCGCGCCGGTTTCCGAGGTGAAGCCGGTGACGCCGCCGCCGCCGCCGATCGACTGGACGACCAGACCCGAGGCGAGCTTGCCTTCGGTCTGGATCGCGCCGGTCGCGGTGGTGAAGGTCACGTCGCCGCCATTGGCCGCCGCGCGCTGCGTGCCGCCCACCTGGAGCGACAGCGCATGCAGCGCGCCATCGGCCTTGCCGACCGCGAGCATGCCGTCGCCGCCGCCGCCGCCGATCGACTGGGCGAGCAGGCCGATGGCGCTGTTGCCCTTGGTCGCGATGGACGCGCTATTGGCGATGGTCACGGCCTGGCCGTTACCCGCCGCTGCGCCGCGCGCGCCGATGCGGGTTGCCCAGGTCGCGTCGCCTGCGCCCAGGTGGACGTCGCCGGTCACGCCTTCCATGCCGCCGCCGCCGCCGATCGACTGGGCCGAGAAGCCCACCGCACCGGCACCCAGCGTCAGGATCGCGTTGGCGTTGGTCACCTGCACGACATTGCCGTCGCCGGTGACCGCGCCGTCGCTGCCGAGCGCGAGGGTGAGGCCGCCCGAGCCGACTTCCAGCGGATCCGGCACGGAGATGGCCGCGTTGCCGCCGCCGCCGCCGATCGCCTGCGCCAGCATGCCGTAGGACAGCGCCCCCGCGCTCTGGATCGCGCCGCCGGAAAGGTTGACGACCACCTTGCCCTGCTTGCCGGCAATGCCGTCCGCCTGGGCGCCGAGGCGCAGGTCGACATTGTCGAACCGCCCGGCCTGGGCCGAGATGGCAAAGGCCGACTGGCCGCCGCCGCCCGCGATCGACTGGGCGAGCACGCCCACCGAGTCGTCCTTCAGCGTGACGATGTTGCCGGTCGAGGTGACCGTGACATCGCCGCCGTCGCCGCCCTTGCCGCCGGTGCTGCCGACCTTGTTGCCGAGCGTGCCGCCGGAGACGCCCAGCGCACCCGCAAAGCCGCCGGCACCACCGCCGCCGCCGATCGACTGGGCGAGCACGCCCACCGATGCAGCCCCCTCGACGACGATGTCGCCGCTGTTGGTGACGGTGATGACGCCGCCATTGCCGCCTGCGCCGCCGCTGCCGCCGACCGCCGAGGTGAGGCCGCCGCTGCCGGTGCCGAGCGCGCCCGCCACCGCCATGCCGGCCACACCGCCGCCACCGCCCACCGATTGGGCGAACACGCCGTAGGACAGGTCGCCCTTCGCATTGATCACGCCGCTATTGGCAATGGTGATCCTGCCGCCGTCGCCGCCCGCGCCGCCGCTGCCGCCAAGGCTGCTCGCCGTGGTCGAACCGCCGCTGCCCGAACCGGCGATGGAGAGCCCGCCAAGGCCGCCGCCGCCGCCGATCGACTGGGCGAACACCCCGATCGAATTGGCGCCGAGCACCTGCACCACGCCGCTGTTGTCGAGCCGGATCGCGCCGCCGTCGCCGCCGCCGGCACCGGCACCGCCGATGCTCTGCGCGATCGATCCGCCCTGGCCCACCGAAAGGCCGCCCGCGAAGCCGCCGGCACCGCCGCCGCCGCCCACCGACTGGGCGAACACGGCGACCGAACCGAGGCCCTTGGCCAGCACGTTGCCCGCGTTGCCCAGGGTGATCTGTCCACCATTGCCGCCACCGGCACCGGCGCCCGCGCCGAGGCGCTGGTCGACCGCACCGCCTGCGGAGAGCGCGCCGCCAATGGCGAAGCCGCCCTTGCCGCCGCCGCCGCCGACCGACTGCGCGAACACGCCGTATGCCAGCTGGCCATCGACGAGGACCGTCGCACCCCTGGCGTTGAGGAGGCCGATCGCGCCGCCATCGCCGCCGGCCCCGCCGGCCCCGCCCAGCGTGTTGGACAGGCTGGAGACGCCGCCGCTGGCCGAGAGGGCGAAGCCGCCGGCACCGCCGCCGCCGCCGATCGACTGGGCGAACACGCCCGCGCCGTTGTCGCCCGCCGCATGGATCTGGCCGGTATTGCTCAGGGTCAGCGCGCCGCCGAAGCTGGCGCTGCCGCCGGCCGCACCGATCGTCGAGGCGAAGCTGCTGCCGCCCGAACCGGTCAGGTTGCCGGCGAAGCCGCCCGCGCCGCCGCCGCCGCCCACCGACTGGGCGAACACCGCGATCGCGCCTGCGCCCAGCGTCTCGATGGCGCCGTCGTTGGTCAAGCGGATCGTGCCGCCCTGGCCCCCGCCCCCGCCGGCGCCCGCGCCGACGAACGACGTCGCATCGCCGTCCACCGCCACGGCGCCGCCGGCCGCGAAGCCGCCCTTGCCGCCGCCGCCGCCGACCGACTGGGCGAACACCGCATAGGCGAGCGCACCCCGGGTCTGGATCGCGCCGGCCGCGCTGTTGGCAATGGTGATGTCGCCGCCAAGACCGCCGTCGCCACCGGTGCCGCCCAGCAGCTGCGACGCGGCACCCAGCCGCGAGCCGGTGCCGCCGACCGCGAAGCCGCCGGTACCGCCGCCGCCGCCGATCGACTGGGCGAAGAGCGCCGTCGCGTTGGCGCCGGTCGTCGCGATCAGGCCGCCATTGTCGAGCGCGATCGTGCCGCCGGCACCCCCCGCACCACCGGCACCGCCGATGCTGTCGGAGGTCGCGCCGCCCTTCGCCGTGAGGCCGCCACCGGCCGCAAAGCCGCCGGCACCGCCGCCACCGCCCACCGACTGCGCGAAGACCGCCAGCGATCCGTCCCCGGTCGTGCCGATCGTGCCGAGGTTGGCGAGCGTCACCGCGCCGCCGATGCCGCCGCCGGCACCCGAGCCTGCCCCCACCGAGGATGTCGCGTCGCCGCTCACCGTCAGCGCGCCGCCGGCCGCGAAACCGCCCTGGCCGCCGCCCGCACCGACCGACTGGGCGAACACCGCATAGGAAAGCGCGCCCTTGGTCAGCACCTTGCCCCCGGCTGCATTGGCGAGCGAAACCGCGCCGCCGTCGCCGCCCGCGCCGCCCGATCCGCCGACCACGTTCGACACGGCACCCGCTTCGCCGCCGGCCGCACCGACCGAGAAGCCGCCCTTGCCGCCGCCACCGCCGACCGACTGCGCGAAGATCGCCATCGCGTTGTCGCCCTCGGTCTGCACCAGGCCGCCATTGGTGATGTCGACCAGGCCGCCGGCACCACCGGCACCGCCGGCACCGCCGACCGTCTGCGAGGCGGCCGCGCCCTTGAGCGTCAGGCCACCGCCGGCCGCGAAGCCGCCGGCACCGCCGCCGCCGCCCACCGACTGCGCGAACACTGCCACCGCGCCGTCGCCGGCCGTGCCGATCGAACCGTCGCTCTGCACCGACACCAGACCGCCCTTGCCGCCGCCGGCGCCGGCACCGGCACCGATCGCCGCCGAGGCATTGCCTTCGAGCGCCAGCGCGCCGCCGGCCGTGAAGCCGCCCGCACCGCCGCCGCCGCCCACCGACTGGGCGAACACCGCATAGGACAGCGCACCCAGCGTCGCGACCGAGCCGCTGCTGCCATTGGCGATGGTCACGTCACCGCCGTCACCGCCGGCGCCGCCCGCGCCGCCGACCTGCGAGGACGCGCTTTTCGCCTGGGACGCGCTCGCCCCGACCGAGAAGCCGCCCTTGCCGCCACCGCCGCCGACCGACTGGGCGAAGATCGCCCCGGTATTGTCGCCTTCGGTCTGAACATGGCCGTTGGTGGTGATGGCCACCGTGCCGCCCGCACCGCCAGCGCCACCCGACCCGCCGACCGCGTCGGAGGCCGAACCGCCCTGCGCGGACAGGCCTGCGCCCGCCGCGAAGCCGCCGGCACCGCCGCCGCCGCCCACCGACTGGGCGAATACCGCCATGGCGCCGATGCCGCTCGTGGCGATCGTGCCCTGGTTGTCGAGCGACACGAGCCCGCCGGCCCCGCCGCCCGCGCCGATCCCGCCGCCGACGTTCGATTCCGCATCGCCGGTCAGGCCGATGGCACCGCCGGCCGCGAAGCCGCCCTTGCCGCCGCCGCCGCCTACCGACTGCGCATAGACGCCGTACGCCAGCGCACCCGCGGTGGTGATCGTGCCGGTGCCGTTCGCCACCGTCACGTCGCCGCCCGCGCCGCCGCCGCCGCCGGTACCGCCGACCGCGCTCGAGGCGCTGTCGGTCTTGGCCCCAGCCGCGCCGACCGAGAAGCCGCCGGCACCGCCGCCGCCGCCGATCGACTGGGCGAAGATCGCCGTCGCATTGGCGCCCAGCGTCCCGATCGAACCCGTCGAGCGGACCGACACCACGCCGCCGCTGCCCGCGCCGGCACCCGCGCCGCCGACCGAGTCGGACGCCGCGCCGCCCTGCGCGCTGATGCCCCCACCGGCCGCGAAGCCGCCATGGCCGCCGCCGCCGCCGACCGACTGGGCGAACACCGCCATCGCGTTGTCGCCCGCCGTCAGCAAGGACCCGCCATTGGTGATGGTGATCGCGCCGCCCGCACCGCCGCCGCCGCCGGCACCCGCGCCGACACCCGACTTGACGTCGCCTTCAAGGCCAAGCGCACCGCCTGCCGCGAAGCCGCCTGCACCGCCGCCGCCGCCGATCGACTGGGCATAGAGCGCGTTGGAGAAGGCGCCCGCCGTCTGGATCGTGCCGCCTTCGGCATTGTCGATCGTCACGTCGCCGCCCGCACCGGCCGCGCCGCCATCGCCGCCGACCAGGTTCGAGGCCGCATCGGCCTTGCCGCCGGCCGCGCCGGCCGAGAAGCCGCCGACGCCGCCGCCGCCGCCCACCGACTGGGCGAAGACCGCCGTTGCATTGGCACCCAGCGTCTGAACGATGCCCGCATTGGCAATCGCCACTAGGCCACCGGTGCCGCCGCCGGCGCCACTGCCGCCGATCGCGTTGCTGGCCGCGCCGCCCTTGGCCGTGAGGCCGCCCGAGACCGCGAAGCCGCCGCTGCCGCCGCCGCCGCCGACCGACTGGGCGAGGATCGCCAGCGCATTGTCGCCCTCGGTGCCCACCGCACCGGCATTGGTGATCGTCACCGCGCCGGACGAACCGCCCGCGCCGCCCGAGCCTGCGCCCACCTTGGAGCTCGCCTTGCCGTCGAGCGCCAGGCCCGCGCCGACCGAGAAGCCGCCGGCACCGCCGCCGCCGCCGATCGACTGCGCCTGGATGGCGATCGCCATCGCGCCGTGCGTCACGATCGTCGAAGCCGCGGTGTTGGTCAGCGTCACGTCGCCCGCCGAACCCGCCGCGCCACCGTCGCCGCCGACATTGTCGCTCGCCGCGCCGCCCCGCGACAGCGCGCCGCCGACCGCGAAGGCGCCCTTGCCGCCGCCGCCGCCGATCGACTGGAGCAGCACCGCCGTTGCATTCGCGCCTTCGGTCAGGATCGTGCCGTCGTTGACCAGCGAGACCTTGCCCGCCGATCCGCCGGTGCCCGCACCGCCGCCGATCGCGTTGGACAGAGTCGAGGCCGTACCGCCGCCGATGCCGCCGCCGGCCGCGAAGCCACCGGCACCGCCGCCGCCGCCGATCGACTGGGCGAACACTGCCGTCGCACCGATGCCGCTCGTCTGGATGCCGCTATAGTTGTTGACGCTGACGTCGTTGCCGTTGCCGGCTGCACCGCCCGCGCCGCCGCCGATGGCGGACGTCGCGCCGTCGTTCAGCGACAGGGCACCGCCCGCCGCGAAGCCGCCGGCACCGCCGCCACCACCGATCGACTGGGCGAACACCGCATAGCCGAAGCGCCCGGTGGTCACGACCGTGCCGACCGCACCGTTCGCCACTTCCACTGCGCCGGCATTGCCGCCCGCGCCGCCCGAACCGCCCACCGTGTCGCTTGCCGATGCTGCCTTCGAGGCTCCGGCGCCGAGCGAGAAGCCGCCCGCACCGCCGCCGCCGCCGATCGACTGGGCGATGATCGCCACCGAACGATCGCCGTTCACCAGCACGTCGCCATTGTTGACGACCTTCACCGCGCCCGCGTCCCCGCCGACGCCGCCGGCGCCACCCAGGCTGTTGTTCACGGCCTTGCTGGTCGAGGAGATGGTGAACGAGCCGGCAAAGCCGCCCTGGCCGCCGCCGCCGCCGATCGACTGCGCGACAATGCCGTTCGAGGCCGCCGCGAAGGTATAGACCGATCCGGCGTTCATCACCGTGACCTTGCCGGCGTTCTGCCCGCTGCCGCCCGCGCCGCCCGTGGCGCTGGACGCCGCGTCCTCGCCAAGTGCCAGCGTGCCCGAGGCCGCGAAGCCGCCAGCGCCGCCGCCGCCGCCCACCGACTGGGCGAGAATGCCGGCCGAAAGCGCACCATGGGTCTGCACCAGCGCACTGTTCTGCACCGAGACTTCCGCACCCACGCCGCCATCGCCGCCGGCGCCGCCGGTCACGTCCGAGGCGCCCGCGCCGTTCGACGCGAAGGATGCGCCGACCGCGAAGCCGCCGACGCCACCGCCGCCGCCGATCGACTGGGCGACGACTGCCGCCGAATTGTTGCCGAGCGTGCCGATCGCACCGCTGAGGACCAGCGACACGGCGCCCGCATCGGATCCGATGCCGCCATTGCCGCCGACCGCGCTGTTCGCCGAGCCGCCGCCCGCCGCTGCCGACAGGCTGCCCGAGAAGCCGCCCGCGCCGCCGCCGCCGCCGATCGACTGCGCCAGCACCGCGTTGGAGGCGTCGCCGCGCGTCAGGATCTCGCCGCGCGCGGTGACCGACACCGCGCCGGCCGCATTGCCCGCGCCGCCGCTGCCGCCGACGCTGTCCGAAGCGCCCGAACCCTTGGTTGCGATCGCGCCGGTGACCGAGAAGCCGCCCGCGCCGCCACCGCCGCCGATCGACTGCGCGACGATGCCGCGGCTGTGGTCGCCGAGCACTTCGATATTGCCGAGCTGGGTGACGGTAACCGCCTCGCCCTTGCCGGCCGAGCCGCCGGCACCGCCGGTCGCGCTGGATACCGCGTCCGCACCGGCCAGCGCTGCGCCTGCCGAGACGGAGAACCCGCCCTGGCCGCCGCCGCCGCCGATCGACTGCGCGGTGACCGCCGCCGCATTCGCGCCATGCGTCCGAATATCGCCGGTATTTTCCACCGCGACCGTATCGGCATCGCCCGCCGAACCGCCCGCGCCGCCGCCGACGCTGGAATTGGCCGCGCCCTTCACGCTGAGCGCGCCGCCCACGCCGAAGCCGCCCGCGCCGCCGCCGCCGCCGATCGACTGCGCCAGCAGCGCGCCCGACTGGTCGCCGAAGGTCTCGATGCCGCCCGTGTGGGTCACCGCCACCGCGCCGGCATTGCCGGCCGAGCCGCCACCGCCGCCGGTGCTTTCGGACGAGGTGCCGCCCTGCGAGGACAGCGCCGCGCCGACCGCGAAGCCACCGGCGCCGCCGCCGCCGCCCACCGACTGGGCGATGATCGCGCTGGAGGCCAGCCCCTTGGTGATGATGTCGCCGGTCACGGACACCGCGACGGACTCGGCATTGCCCGAGGAGCCGCCGGCACCGCCACCGGTCGCCGAGCTGGCGTCGCCGGAGACCGAGGCACCCGCGCCGACCGCGAAGCCGCCGGCACCGCCGCCGCCGCCCACCGACTGGGCGAACACGCCGCGTGCATGCGCGCCGTCGGTCTGGATATCGCCTTCGACGCTGACCTCGACCTTGCCGGCATTGCCCGAGGAGCCGCCGGCACCCCCGGTCGAATCCGAAGACGCGCCGCCGTCCGACGACAGTGCCGCCGAAACCGAGAAGCCGCCGACGCCGCCGCCGCCGCCCACCGACTGGGCGAGCACGCCATTGGCGCTATCGCCCTTGGTGACGACGACGCCCTTCTGCGTGACGGTCACGTTCGAAGCGGCGCCCGCCGCACCGCCGGCGCCGCCGCCGACGCTGGAGGTCGCGTCCGCCTTGAGCGACGCCCCCGCGCCGACCGCGAAGCCGCCGACGCCGCCGCCGCCGCCCACCGATTGCGCGAAGATGCCGTTGGCCTGCACGCCCTCGGTGCGAATGCCGCCCGTGTGTCCGATGGTGACGCTGGCGGCGCTGCCGCCCGCGCCGCCGGCGCCGCCGACGCTCGCGCTCGCGGCGCCGCCGTCCGACGAAAGGCCCGCGCCTACGGCGAAGCCGCCGACGCCGCCACCGCCGCCCACCGACTGGGCGAAGATGCCTGCGGCGTTGAAGCCCTTGGTGGTGAACACGCCGTTCGCGGTGACGCTGACCGCGCCGGAATCGCCGCCGGTGCCGCCACCGCCGCCGCCGACCGTCGAGTCCGCCGCGCCGCTGATCGACGCGCCGAGGCCGACCGCGAAGCCGCCCTTGCCGCCGCCGCCGCCGATCGACTGGGCGAGGATCGCATTGGCGAGCACGCCCACCGTGGCGATGTCGCCGGTCTGCACGACGGTCACGTCGCCCGAGGTGCCGCCGACGCCGCCTGCGCCGCCGACGCTGCTGCTCGATGCGGCGCCCTTCGACGAGAAGGCTGCGCCGACCGAGAAGCCGCCCGCGCCGCCGCCGCCGCCCACCGATTGCGCGAAGATGCCATTGGCGCTGACGCCGTTGGTGAGGATCGCGCCGTTCTGGGTGACCGAAACGGCCGCCGCGGTGTTGCCGGCACCGCCGCCGCCGCCGCCGACCTTCGATTCCGCATCGCTTTCGAGGCTGAAGCCCAGGCCGACCGCGAAGCCGCCATTGCCGCCGCCGCCGCCCACCGACTGGGCGAAGATGCCGTTGGCGCTGTCGCCCAGCGTCGAGATGCCGCCGCTGCGATCGATCGTGACGGTGCCGCCGCGCCCGCCGCCGCCGCCGCTGCCGCCGGTCGTCTCGTTCGCCGCCGATCCCTTGGACGAGAAGTTCGCGCCCACCGCGAAACCGCCCGAACCGCCGCCGCCGCCCACCGACTGGGCGAACACGCCATTGGCCGAGCTGCCCTTGGTGACGATCACGCCGCTGCCGGCCACGTCGACCGCGCCGGCATTGCCGCCGCCGCCGCCCGCGCCGCCGCCCACCGAGGAGCTGGAATCGCCTTCGAGGCTGAAGCCCGCGCCCACGGCAAAGCCGCCGACGCCGCCGCCGCCGCCGACCGATTGCGCGAAGATGCCGTTGGCGGTCGCGCCATCGGTGGAGATCGCGCCGCTGGTGGTGACGCGCACATCGCCGGCAAGGCCGCCGAGCGAGCCGGCGCCGCCGCCCACCTTCGATTCCGAATTGCCCTTGAGCGAGAAGCCCGCGCCGACCGCGAAGCCGCCCGAGCCGCCGCCGCCGCCCACCGACTGGGCGAACACGCCGTTCGCATTCTTGCCCTTGGTGGTGATGCCGTTCCGCGCCGAGACCGTGACGCTGCCGGCATTGCCGCCCGAGCCGCCGGCACCGCCGACGCTGTCGCTCGCCGCATCGCCTTCGGAGCTGAACGACGCGCTTACGGTGAACCCACCCGCGCCGCCGCCGCCGCCCACCGACTGGGCGAGCACGCCATTGGCCGCATCGCCCAGCGTGGTGATGAGGCCGGTCGTGTCGACCTGCACCGCGTCCGCCTGGCCCGCAGCACCCCCCGCACCGCCGCCCACCGAGGAGCTCGCATTCTTCTTGATCGAGACCGCCGCACCGACGGCAAAGCCGCCATTGCCGCCACCGCCGCCGACCGACTGCGCGAAGATGCCGTTGGCCGTCGCGCCCATCGTCGCGATCTGGCCGGTGTTGGTGACGCGGACGGTCGAGGCATTGCCCGCCGCGCCGCCGCCGCCGCCGACCTGGTTCGAGGTCGCATCGTCATCGGCCGAGAAGGCGCCGCCCACCGCGAAGCCGCCCGAACCGCCGCCGCCGCCCACCGACTGGGCGAAGATACCATTGGCCCCGACGCCGCGCGTGACCACCGAATAGCCGGCGATCGCCGGCGTCGCGCCGGTGTCGGCCCGTACGGTCACCGCCGCGGCGTCGTTGCCGCTGCCGCCATTGCCGCCGATGCCCTGGGTATCGGCGCTGCCCTTCATCGACACGCCGAGCGCGACCGAGAAGCCACCCGAACCGCCACCGCCGCCCACCGACTGGGCGAAGATGCCGTTGGAAAGATTGCCGCTGGTCTGCACCGTGCCCGTGCTGGCAAGATCGACCGTGCCGGCCGTGCCGCCGCTGCCGCCGGTGCCGCCCGCGTTGCGGCCGATCGACTGCCCCTTCATCGTCGCGCTGAGGGTCAGGCTGAAGCCGCCATTGCCGCCACCGCCGCCGATCGACTGGGCCTGGATACCCGCCGCATTGTCGCCGAGGGTGGCGACATTCCCGATCGAAGCGAGCTGAACATTGCCCGCCGCGTTGCCGCTGCCGCCAGAACCGCCGATCCCGACGCCCACCGCGTTGCCCTGCGACGCCGAAAGCGCCCCGGCGAACCCGCCATTGCCGCCGCCGCCGCCGACCGATTGGGCGAACAGGCCAACCGCCGCCGCACCGCTGGTCACGATGTCGCCGGTGCTGCCCAGATGAACATTGCCCGCAGTCGCGCCAAGGCCGCCCTTGCCGCCCACCGCGATCGCCGCGGACAGGCCGTTGCCGCTCGCGGTCAGCGAGCCCGAAATCGCAAAGCCGCCATTGCCGCCGCCGCCGCCCAGCGACTGGGCGAGGATACCATAGGCCATGGCGCCCGCGGTCTGGATCGCGCCGGTCGAATCGACCGAAACCGCGCTGCCCTTGCCGCCATTGCCGCCCGCGCCGCCCAATGCCAGCGCCGGCGCCGCATATTGCGCGCCGGAAACCGCGACCGAGAAGCCGCCGTTACCGCCGCCGCCGCCCAGCGACTGGGCGAGAATGCCGTTGGAGAGCGCGCCCAGGGTCTGGATCGCGCCGCTATTGGCCAGGGTGACGCTGCCCGCGTCGCTGCCGCTGCCGGCACCGCCGCCGAAGGAAAGCGACGCCGCGCCATATTGCGCGCCCGCCGCGCTTGCCGCGAAGCCGCCATTGCCGCCGCCGCCGCCGATCGACTGCGCGAACAGGCCGTTCGACTGCGCGCCCATCGTGCCGATCGGGCCGATCGAGGCGAGGCTGACATTGCCCGCCGCGCCGCCGCCGCCGCCCGCGCCGCCAAAGGCGAGGCCCACCGCGCCATATTGGCCGCCGGCAGCGCTTGCCGACCAGCCGCCATTGCCGCCGCCGCCGCCGATCGACTGAACCTGCGCACCTGCGCTGAAATCGCCACGGGTGAGGATGCCGCCGCTATTGGTCAGGCTCGCGCTGCCCGCGCGCGCGCCATTGCCGGCCGATCCGCCGAAGCTGAGCGACGCCGCGCCATATTGCGCGCCCGAAGCGCTGACCGAGAAGCCGCCATTGCCGCCGCCGCCGCCCACCGACTGGGCGAACAGGCCCTGCGCATTGCTGCCATCGGTCTGAACCAGACCGGTCGAAGCGAGCGTGACGTTGCCCGCCGTGCCGCCGCTGCCGCCCGATCCGCCAAAGCTCAGCGACACCGCGCCGAACTGCGCGCCCGAGGCGCTGATCGCGAATCCGCCATTGCCGCCGCCGCCGCCGATCGACTGCGCACGGACGCCGGTAGCGAAATCGCCGGACGAGGTGAGATCGCCGGCGGATTGCACGCCCACGTTCGAGGCGGTGCCGCCCGCGCCGCCCTTGCCGCCCATCGCGGCGCTCAGCGCGCCGAATTGGCCCCCCGCGATCGAGATGGCAAAGCCGCCATTGCCGCCGCCGCCGCCCAGCGACTGGGCGAAGATCGCATCGGCATTGGTGCCGTTCGTCTTGATATTGCCGGTCGAGGCGAGCGCGACCGCGCCGGCCGCGCCGCCATTGCCGCCCGAACCGCCGAAGCTCAGCGCGGCGCCACCGCCCTGGCCACCGGCTGCGGTGAACGTGCCGCCGCCATTGCCGCCGCCGCCGCCCAGCGACTGCGCAAACAGCCCCTGCGAGCTGGCGCCATTGGTCGTCACGTCGCCACGGCTGTTGAGCGTGACGCCGCTCGCCGAGCCGCCATTCCCGCCGCCGCCGCCAAAGGCGAGCGAGACGCCACCCGCCCAGCCGCCGCTGGCCGAGAGTGCCATGCCGCCATTGCCGCCGCCGCCGCCTACGGACTGGGCAAGGATGCCTGCCGCCGAGACGCCGTTCGTCGCGATGCTGCCGGTCGAATCTACGCGGACCGTGTCGCCGCGGCCGCCATTGGCACCGCTCCCGCCCATCGACAGCGCCGCCGCGCCGATGCCGCCGCCGGCAAGGCTGGCGGCGAAACCGCCATTACCGCCGCCGCCGCCCACCGACTGGGCGAGGATGCCGTAGGAAAGGCTTCCATTGGTGCGGATGCCGCCATTGTTGCCGACGATCACCGCCGCGCTGCTGCCGCCATTGGCACCGCTGCCGCCGAACGCCGCCGAGATGCCGCCGGCGCCGCCGCCCGCCGCCGAGACCGCAAAGCCCCCATTGCCGCCGCCGCCGCCCACCGACTGGGCGAAGATACCCTTGGCGTCGAGCCCGTCCGTCGAGAGCGCGCCCTGCGACGATACGGTGACGATGCCGGCCTTGCCGCCATTGCCGCCGCCGCCGCCAAAGGTGAAGGCCGCACCCGCGACGCCGCCCCCGGCCAGGCCGACCGCAAAGCCGCCATTGCCGCCGCCACCGCCGATGCTCTCGGCAAAGATCGCGTCGGACTGGGTCCCCTTGGTCGCGATGGCGCCCACCGAGGCGACGTTGACCGCCGCACCGTCCGAGCCTGCGCCGCCGGCGCCGCCGAACGTGCTGGTCACGCCGCCCAGGCCGCCCAGCCCGGCGCTGGCGGCAAAGCCGCCGTTGCCGCCGCCGCCGCCGATCGACTGGGCAAAGATGCCGCGCGACTGGTCGTCGCCCGTGGTGATGTCGGTCGCGCTGTTGATCGTCACCAGATTGCCGGCGCCGCCGACGCCGCCGGCGCCGCCATAGCTCATCGACATCGCGCCGCCGAGCGACGCATTGGCCGCCACCGAGAAGCCGCCATTGCCGCCGCCGCCGCCCACCGAGCTCGCGAAGATGCCGTTGGAGAGCTTGCCTGCGGTCGCGATGCTGCCCTGCAGGCCGATCACCACCTTGTCGGCACTGCCGCCCGCGCCGCCGGAACCGCCGAACGACATCGACGCCGATGCGCCGATTCCGACCGAGGACGAAATTGCGAAGCCGCCATTGCCGCCACCGCCGCCCACCGACTGGGCGAACAGCCCGGTCGAACGGTCGCCGAAGGTCTGGATATAGGCCGCGCCCGCACTGGAGGAAGCGACCGAGCAGCTGGGGTCGGTGTTGACGCAGACCGCGCCTGCCGCGCCGCCGCCGCCGCCCGAGCCACCAAAGGCAGCGCTGACGAAGGCACCGGCCGAAACCGCGCCGCCACCATTGCCGCCGCCGCCGCCGATCGACTGCGCGAAGATGCCGATCGCATCGTCGCCCGAGGTCGAGACGAGACCGGTCTGGTTGACGTTGACCTTGCCGCCGACGCCACCGTCGCCGCCTGCGCCGCCGATCGCGAGGACGCCGCCGCTGGTGCCGCCATTGCCGCCGCCGCCGCCCACCGATTGGGCGATGATGCCAAGCGCATTCTTGCCGCTGGTGGTGATCGTCCCGCTGTTGGCGACGCTGACCGCGCCGCCCGCACCGCCGCCGCCGCCGCCGCCGCCGATCGAAATCAGGCCGGACGAGGTGCCGCCATTGCCGCCGCCGCCGCCGATCGACTGCGCGACGATGCCGGTGGAATTGATGCCGCGCGTGAAGATCGCGCCAGCGTTGTCGACGGCGACCGTGCCGCCCGGGCTGGTGCCCGCGCCGCTGCCGCCGATGCCGACGATCCCGCCACCGCTGCCGCCATTGCCGCCGCCGCCGCCCACCGATTGGGCGAAGATGCCGCGCGCGTCGTTGCCGCGGGTGCGCAGCTCGCCGGCATTGGATATCGAGACAAGGCCGCCGCGTCCGCCGCTGCCGCCGCTGCCGCCCAGTGCTGCCAGGCCCGCCGCGCCCGAGCCGTTGCCGCCGCCCCCGCCGACCGACTGGGCGAAGACCGCGTCGGCCCAGTCCTTGTTGGTGGTGATCGACCCGGCGCCCGACTGCGTCACGTTGACGCTACCGCCGTCGCCGCCGCCGGCACCCGATCCGCCCAGCGAGACGAGGCCGCCCGTGCCCGATGCGGAGCCGCCGCCGCCGCCCACCGACTGCGCGAAAATGCCCTTGCCGTCGATGCCGTTGGTAACGATCGTCGCGCCGGTATCCACCGTCACGCTGCCGCCATTGCCACCGCCCGCGCCGCCGCCGCCGAGGCTCGCAAGCCCCGCCGTGACGCCGGCGCTGCCGCCGCCGCCGCCGATCGACTGGGCCATGATCCCGTAGGAACCGAGGCCGTCGGTCTGGACATAGGCGCCGTCCGCGGCGGTAATGCGCACCGTCCCGGCGTTGCTGCCCTGGCTGCCGGTGCTGCCGAGCGCGATGGCGCCGGCGGTGACACCGCCATTGCCGCCGCCGCCGCCCACCGATTGGGCGAACAGGCCATGCGAATAATCGCCCTGGGTCCAGGTCGAGGAGGCGCTGCCGGCCGTGATGATGGCCGTGCCGCCGGCGCCGCCCGCGCCGCCGTTGCTGCCGCTGGCGAACAGGCCGCCGCCGCCGCCGCCGTCGCCGCCCGAACCGCCGATGGATTGTGCATAGACGCCGTGCGAACCGACGCCGCCCGTCTGCACCGCGCCGTTCTGGTTGACCTGGGCATTGCCGCCGATGCCGCCGAAGCTGCCGCCGCCGGCCGATGCGACGATGCCCAGGCTGCCGCCGCCGTTGCCGGCGGAGCCGCCCAGGCTCTGTGCATAGATGCCGACCGAGCCGTCGCCGGCCGTGGCGACCTGGCCGTTGTTGGTGGCGGTCGCGTTGCCGCCGCGGCCCGGCGAACCGCCGCCGCTGCCGCCGCTCGACAGGAAGCCGCTGCCGCCATTGCCGCCCTTGCCGCTCGAGCTGGTGACGAGAATGCCGTAGCTCTTGGTGCCGTCGGTCGTGACCTTCGCGTTGCTGGTGAAGTCGACATTGCCGCCCACCCCGGCCGTACCGCCGCGTCCGCCGTTCGAGCCGAGATAGCCGTTGCCGCCCTTGCCGCCATCGCCGCCGATGCTCTGGACGATCACGCCGGCGGTGTTGGCGCCATGCGAGACGATGTCGCCATAGCTCGTATTGAGCGTCTGGTTGACCGCGCCGCCATTCGCGCCCCCGCCGCCGTTGCCGGCCTTGATGAACAGCGCGCCGATATGGCCGTTGCCGCCATTGCCGCCCCGGGAGACGTATCGATACAGGCGCTCGCCGCTGCCCGCGGACGGGAAGCTGACCGGGTCGGCGCTCGTCGCGTCCGTGGCGGGCGCGATGGAGGTCACGATGTCGGTCGTGCTGACCTTGCCGTCGGCTGCGTTGGTGAGGTCGACGGCGGTGGTGCGGCCGTTGCTGTCGAGCGTCACGGCCGTGACGGTGTAGTTGGTGGTGCCGCTGTCGTCGGTGACGCTGAACGTCTGGCCGACCTGGTTGGCGACGACGATCACGTTGTTCTGGTCCGTCGTCACCATCATCGGCGGCTGGACCTGGGTGACAGTCTCGTAGACTCCCGTCGCCGGATTAAGCACCTGCGACCCAACCGGCGGCAGCACGATCGCAGGGGGCGGCGCAGGCGTCGGCGTCGGCGCTGGAGAAGGCGTTGGGGTGGACTGCCCGGCGGCGGCGGGCGCCGATGCATAGCCGCTCAACATGAGAGCCGCAGCAACGGCTGCGACCGACGTGCCCGAGCGCCAAGACTTGACGACCGCCGTGCGTCCGAAGTGCACTCCGGGCGCCCCACCAACTGCTGCTACCACCGTTTTCCCCCAAATCGGCAGGCGCGGCCCACGAGGGCGCAGGCCATCCCCGACGGGACGACCACGCACACGCCTAGTTTGTATCGGCTACGCCGCGCGCGTTAGGTCCGCGCGGCATAATTCTCAATTTTCAATGCTTTATAGGATTAACTTACAGCCGCGGTATTGATCCGCAGGAAGTAAAGTTCCGATCGAGTTTCACGCAGCCGGGCGCGTCACCGCAAGCACCTGCCAATTGGCCTGAGAAGCAAGCTGCGCGTAGATTGCTGGTAGCGCACCGGCTGCGCGCAGCCGCTGGAAGCCATCCGGATCCAGCGCATCAAGCTTCGCTACATCGATTGTCTGATATTCGAGCAGCAGCGTAGCGTCCTCGCCTTCGGCACCCGCGCGAGTCGCCTGACGCGCCTCAAGCAGATCGAGTTCGCGCAGCAGCCCGATGAGAACCAACGTGCGCGCACGCGCTGCTTCATAGTTCTCGCAAAACTGGAGTGCTTGCCGGGTAAGCGCCGTCGGCTCGCCGCCGTCGAACAACGGCATGGCCCCGGTATCACCTGCCTTCACCACGCGGTCGGAAGCATGGTCGAGGCACAGGATCAGGGCATCGCTACCCTCATCCCGGGCAAAGACGAACGGATGGCGACGCAGGTAAGCAGGAACATACACCCCCGGACGATAGCTCCCCGCGCTGACGAACTGATTTTGATCGGCTTCAAGGCCCATGATGACAAAAGGCTGGAGACTTTCACCCACAAAAACAATCGGAAAGTCGAGTGCCGCACGCTCAAATTCATCCACGGTCACTTCGATGATCGGTGCTTTTTCTGCAAAAGAGAAGCTACCCTCACCCGTACGAACCGAAATTTCGCGATGCGTCACACTGTGTACAGCTTGAGGAGCATCATAAAGCGGCATAGCGCCATTCACCTGCGCGCCCTGCTCTTCGGTAGGCGGCTTCTTGGTCTTCGTAGCACTTTTCATCGGAACCCCGGCGCTTGATCGTTTTTCCAGCTCGAAGCCTGCGATCGCGTGCTGGCAGCCCATGATCGCAACTGGATGGCTGCAGTTCCATGATCCCGCTGGCACCTTGGAGGCGCTGCGGGACCCGTAAACCCTGCTCCTCCCATTTTAGGCGCCCTGCCGAACTTATGGTTAAATCGGCGAAAACTTTCTGAAGATTCCCATTTTATGCCATTGAGGGGATTAGCATTTGCACTCTGTTGAAACTCGTGTGCACCTGCAGCAGCCGAATGATCGAATAGCCCCTAGTTTTCTAGCCGCGTTCCGCGAGAGGCGGCTCGGTTGGTCTGCACAGACTCGCGGCTTAGATAAGTGGATGGCCGCTGGTTGCTCATGCCGCTGCGAGAAGCGGCTGGTCGAAGTATATCTGGTCCGGCGTGCGACCGCCAAGCGTGGAGTGTGGTCTGACGGCATTGTAGAAGCCGGGATAGCGGCCGATACCAGCGCGAGCCTCGGGGACGGAGATGTAGGCGCGGAGGTAGACCTCCTCGTATTTCACCGAGCGCCAGAGGCGCTCCACGAACACATTGTCGCGCCAGCGCCCCCTCCAGCGCCTCGACGCAGAACGTAGCATCGAGCGAGATTGATAGCCGCCACGCCAGCGCCCGTCGGCTGAACCAGTCAACGATGGCGACGAGGTACACGAAACCGCGCGCCATCGGCACATAGATGATGCCGCTCGCTCAGACCTGGTTCGGCCGGGTCGCCGCTAGATTGCGCAGCAGATAGGGATAGACCTTGTTCTCGGGTGCCGGCTTCGACGTGTTCGGCCGGCGGTACAGTGCCTCCAGTCCCATCCGCTTCATCAGCGTGGCGACATGCAGCCGGCCTACCGCCATGCCCTCCTGCCGGAGCAGGTCGCAGCATCCGGCTGCCGGCAAATGGGTGAAGCAGGTGAAGCTTAACTGTAGGCGCCTGCAATCCTAGCAGCCATTGCTCGCAATCAGAGCCGATTTCTGCTCATTATCTGGCACCGGAGCGGCGCGGCTGCTCACGCTCGTTGACACTGGACTTGCGATCATCCGACCGTACTCGCAATCAGAATTGCCTGCTCACGCTTTGTGGCAATGAGAATGGGACGGTCGATCATACGGGGACGCCAGCTCCGCGAGGCTGGTCGGTCAGCTCGCTGGCGTGCTCGGGTCAAGCGTGACCGCGATGAAAGCACGAATGTTGGGCGGGCGGCTGACTGATTGATCCGGTGCCAAGCATCCATAAAGTCGGGCAGGCCCTCGATGCCGGGTGTGCACAGGATCAAACACGTGATCGAGCATAAGTCGGCCCGGGTCTGGCGACCAATCGCAGGCAACCGGAGACTGGCGTTCAATGTTGTCCCTCCCGACCAAGCATCTTGACAGGGGTGAAACGACCTGCAAACTTTGGTACATAAAAGGATGTTCTTGTATGTATTTGAACAGCAAGTGAGTCCTTAAGAAGGGTCCGGGTTAGGGGATTCTCGTGCGTCATTGCGTTGCGTCTGATATGGATTGCGCGAGTAACAACAGCGGTGGCGCCCAACCCAATTCGGACTTGAAGTCTGATGAATATACTTTCGCCCCGAAAAATTTCAGAACGGGAAGCGCAGTAGGCAGCTCGACGCTTTTTCGCGCTGAGGCGATTAAGTATGCGTATCGTCTCGAAGGAGACGTGGTGATTACACGAGCGCCCTCCCTAACGCTGATCACATTATTATTGGCATTTATAGGGTGTGTGCTCGTCACATGGGTTGCGGTCGGACGCTATGCGCGCACCGAGCATGTTATTGGGCAGGTCGTTACCGCGGGTGCGCTCTCGAAAGTCTATGCGGAGCGGCCGGGGCGCATTCTCTGGCTAGGCGTGAAGGAAGGCGATTATGTCCGTGCTGGACAGGCTTTGGCTCGAGTTAGGGTAGAGCAACCGCTTTCTGATGGTAGCCTGCCGAGCGACGCGCATGCCGCATCCTTGGGACAGCAAGCAGATGCTATTCGACGCCAGATTGTCAACGAGGATGCCCGCGCTGCAGCTGAGCAGGTACGCTTGGCACGTCTAATAAAGGATCTGGATGAAGAGAAGGCTCAGCTTGGGACGCAGATCGAGTTCCAGAAAGCCGCCGTAGAATCAACGAAGCGCTCGTTCGAGGTGCTAGGTGCGCTTGGCGCCAAGGGCTTCGTCTCGCAGACGGAGCAGGAGCGCCGCCGACAGGCGTGGTTGGGTGCGGCTGCCCAATACCAAGCCACGGTTCAGCAGATGTCGCAACTGTCGGAGCGGCGTGGCACTGCGCAGGCGGAACTGTCGAAATTGCCTGGCGACCATTCGACGCGCGATGCTGAATTCCGACGATCGCTTGCAGATCTGGATGGGCGCCGCATCGACGCCGAGAGCGCGCGAGGCTTTGTAATTACCGCGCCCGTGGGTGGGCGTGTTACCGCGCTTCAGGCGGTCGCTGGCCGCACAAGCGACGGGCGGTTGCCGTTGTTGGCGATCGTGCCCTTGGACAGCCGAATGGAGGTCACGCTGTTCGCACCTAGCCGAGCAATCGGTTTGGCGCGTGTCGGGCAGAGCGTTCGCCTGCGCTACGACGCCTTTCCCTATCAGCGCTTTGGCACCTTTAGCGGTCGGATCATTGCTATCTCGCGCTCGGCGTTGGCGCCTGAGGAAGTGGACTCGGCGCTCAAGTTCGGCGAACCTGTCTACACATTGCGTGTCCGTTTGGATCAGCAGCGTATCAGCGCGTTTGGCCAGGATATGCCTCTGGAGCCTGGGATGACGCTTCAGGCCGACATCGCGCTCGATCGCCGCAGCTTCCTGGACTGGCTCCTCGAACCAATCCGCGCGGTGCAGTCGCGGGCATGAGCGACATCGGGCTCCTGCTTGGGCGGCGCGGCGTGCCGATGGTCTATCAAGATGAGGCGGCGGAGTGCGGCCTTGCATGCCTCGCCATGGTTGCTGGCCATTATGGGCACGAAATCGACATGCTGTCGCTGCGTGTACGATTTGGCGCGAGCATAAAGGGCATGACGCTCGCGACGCTATTGCAGGTCGCGGACAAATTGAAACTTGACGCGAGGCCGTTGCGCGCGGACCCGGAGGACCTGCGAGAGGTCGCGCTGCCAGCAATCCTGCACTGGGGCCTCAATCATTTCGTCGTGCTGACCGCGATCAAACGGCGCGGCGGGATGACCCGCTATCTGCTCAACGATCCGGCGCTCGGGGTGCGCGCCGTGACCGGCGAGGAGCTTTCTCGGCTCTTCACCGGCGTGGTTATCGAGTTGCGGCCCGCTATTGCTTTCGAGCGCCGCCGAGAGCGTGCCCGACTGGCATTCTGGCAGCTATGGACCAATGCCTCAGGTCTGGCGCCGGCATTGGGACGTATCCTAGTGCTGTCGTTCCTGATCGAAATGTTTGTGCTGGCGGCGCCCTTCTACCTTCAGATCGGCATCGACAGCGTAATCCCGGCGCAGGATCTGGACTTCCTTGCGGCATTGGCGCTCGGCTTCGGCGCAGTTGCGGTACTGAGCCAGGTAACCGCTCTCGTTCGTTCCTGGTCCGTGGTGGGACTGTCGAATGAACTCGGCTACCGTCTCGCTTCCAATCTCTTCCGGCATATGGCGCGCTTACCCGTGCCTTGGTTCGAGCGGCGCACGGTCGGCGATGTCCTCACGCGCTTCAACGCAGTCCAGCCAATCACGGACCTGCTGGGCGGAGGGCTTATTCAAGCTGTAATCGACGCCTGCCTATCGGTGTTGACCCTGGCGCTCATGTTTCTGTATTCGCCGATGCTTAGCCTGGTTACCCTTTGCGCCCTGGGGATATACATCCTCATGCGTCTTGCCTGGTTCGGCGCACTCAAGGCAGGCAATATCAACATCATCCAAGCGCAAGCCGCAGAACAGTCGGTACTTATCGAAACAATCCGCGGAATTGTACCCATTCGTCTGTTCGGGCGCGAGAGCGAGCGGCTGCGCGTATGGCAGACGCGCAGGGTGCAGGTAGTTAATGCTGGCGTCAGGATTGCGCGGATGCAGGCCATTTTCGGAGCCGCGAACGGCACAATTGTTGTGCTTGAGAACATCCTATTCGTCTATCTCGCCATCCGTCTGAGCATCGCCAACGCCTTCACTGTCGGCATGATCATGGCCTTCGCCGCCTATAAACAGCAGTTCCTGGCCTCGAGCCTGAACGTGGTGGGGCGCGTCATCGATTATCGCATGCTCGATGTGCAGCTCGGCCGGATCGGCGACATCGCGTTGACCGCGCCTGAGCCACAGCCATTGGCGGGCGGCCTTGGTGCTATCGAAACGATCGCGTTCGAGGGTGTCCGGTTCGCGTATGCCGCCGGAGATCCGGAGATCCTCCGAGGTATCGATCTTTCCATTCATCACGGTGAAACCGTCGCAATTGTCGGTGCGTCGGGAAGCGGCAAGACGACGTTGCTGAAGATGCTCCTGGGGCTCGCCCAGCCGAGCGAAGGCCATGTTCTGGTCAATGGCAAGCGCCTGACGCCGGCGATGCTCGGCGGCTATCGCGAGCAGGTGTCCTCGGTCATGCAGGACGACCAGCTTTTTGCCGGCTCGATCGCGGAGAATATCTCCTTCTTCGATCCCGAGATTGATCTGGAACGAGTCGTGGAAGCGGCCCGGCTGGCAGTAATTCATGACGACATAGCGACCATGCCGATGGGGTATGAATCGCTGGTCGGTGACATGGGCTCCGCGCTTTCAGGCGGCCAGAAGCAGCGCGTTCTGCTGGCGCGCGCCTTGTATCGCTCGCCGAGGCTTCTCGTCATGGACAAGGCCACTGCGCATCTGGATGGGCCGACCGAAGCCAAGGTCAATGCTTCACTCAAGGGAATGGGGATCACCTGCGTGGTCGTCGCACACCGACAATCCACCATCGCCAATGCTGATCGCGTGCTCGTCCTCGAGCAAGGGCGGATCGCAACGGCCCCACCGATAGAGCAGGGAGGAGGAGAGCATGATCTGATCAATGCCGCCTGAACGTCACCAAGGAATTTCATCAGTCTGAAAGAAGGATATCACTATGCTTCGCGAACTTTCGATGGACGAAATCGGCTTTGTGTCCGGCGGCCAGACCTCAAGCCCCCGGCCTCAACCCACCGGCCCTGGCACTGTCGGCACCGGCGGCAGCAGTGGTGGCGGCGTGACCGTCTATAGCGGCGGCGGCGGATCGGTTTCGGTAGGGACCACCGGCGGTTTCCCACCTAGTGGCGGGACCGTCACGGGAACCATTACCTGGGGCGGAAGCTCAGGCGGTGGTGGCAGCAGCGGCGGCGGCGGCGGCGGCACCGACTGGGACTCGGAAGCACGCCGCCTTCAAGATCAAAATGACCGCGATAGCGGCCAAACCAAATCGGGCAACTCTCCCGACTGATAACGTCTTTCTGTTTTGTGCGGGCGGCCTACCACCGCCCGCCGCTTTGCAAATGGTTGGGTCAGATGAGGCTTGAGTACCTTCTTACCAGCGGCATGTTTGCTATCGCTATTTTCCCTTTCGTTGCGTCCGCGCAGCAACAGCAGGAACCAAAGGCTGGTTTTAGCTTCGACGCGGGCAAGGCAACACAATGGATACAACTGGCGGGGGCTGAGGAGGACGGGATCATCATTCCGGTAACCGTGAACGGCCATGCGACCTTCGCTGATATCGACACCGGATCGACGCTCCCAGGAGTGGCCTTGATTTCGTCGAAGCTCTTGGCGGATGAGGAGAAGACAGGTGATCACGTCGTCACAGCACGTGCCTATGGCGGGACCGCCCATTTTGCTCGAGGACAGGTAGGCTCGTTCGTGCTCGGCGGCATCGTCCTCACGAACCAGCCTGTCACTGTAACCGATATGCGCTTGCAGCGGGATTCGAGGGTGGGGGTGTCGATTGGCCTGAACCTCCTATCAGGCGTTACACTTCAAGTAGATTGGGAGCATCATCGAGCCCGCTTCATCCTAGGCGGCGATCTCCCAAAAACTACAAGCGTGATCAGTTTAGCGTTAGATGAACGGTCGAGGCTCCTCACGTTGGATGCGACAATCTGCGACGTTGCCGTCAAAGCTGTGCTCGACAGCGGCACTGACAGCGACATGCACATAGTTCCCGAGAGGCCCGAACTCCAACGCTGTGCGGGTAAGGAGCGTAGCGACATTCGCGGCACTGGAGATGGCGGCGCAACAATAAAAGGATTGGCCGCCATCCCTGCTTTGAGCGTAGGGACGCGTCCGTTTGGCCCCGTAATCGCGAATATAGATACGGAATCTGGACCGCTCACGAGAGACAATATTTCAACATCAATAGGGTTAGGAGTGCTCCGGCGTTCGAATTTCGTGCTCGACATCGGCAATCGCGCAATGCTTTTTTATGGGCCGGATCGGGCACCCAAGGTCATCTACCGCCCGCGCGTGGGAATCCAGTATCGCGAGGACGGGAACGGGCTACTGATCACACACCTGATGCTGAATTCGCCAGCTGCGGCTTCTGGCCTCAAAGCCGGCGACCGGATCTGTTCGCTAAATGGCAGAACCATAGCGTCTCTGGACGGCGTGTATGACTCCATAAGTCCGCCTGCAGGTACGTCGGTTCGGGTGGGTGTATGCGGAGGACCGACGATCACGATTGTCGCACAAGACTTCATGGCGCTCCCCGGCGTTCGTGATAAGGCCTTCCCAGAGGGGACGCTGCCGATAGTCGAACCTACGGGCGTGGGCGACGTTACCGAGGCTTTCGCTCGTTGCCAGGGCGAACCTGGCGCCGAAACGGCGAAGGCTTGTTCGGTGGTGCTCAATGCACCGGGGGTGGCGAATTTCTGGAAGGACGTCGCGCGCATGAAGCGCGCCGCAGCACTTCCAGGTGTTGTGACCCCGGGGAGCCATTAGCTCGCGGAGATACTGGATTTTGACCCAGCACACGTCGGTGAAATCGGCTTTCAATAAACGAACGTTTCTGACGCGTGTGGCGTGCTGGACCGAGTGCGACGCATTTCCGACGCTGCCAGTTTATCAAAACTGTTCTGGAAACCAGCGTCGCAAAACGCTATGCTCGCGACGAGTTTAGAGAAGATCGGGCGATGCGGGTTGGTTATGCCAGGGTCAGTACCAGTGATCAGAACCCCGAGCTTCAGCTCGAGGCGCTGCGCCGCGCCGGCTGCGAGAAGGTCTTCACCGAAAAGGCATCGGGCGCGCGGGATGATCGCCCCGAACTCAAGCGCATCCTGGACGACGTTCTGCGCGCCGGCGACACGCTGGTCGTGTGGAAGTTGGATCGCCTCGCGCGGTCGCTGAAGAAGCTGATCGCGACGGCCGAGGAGCTTGAGCGCAGCCAGGTCGGGTTCGTGTCGCTGACCTAGAGCATCGACACCACGACCCCCGGCGGCATGCTGACCTTCCATGTGTTCGGCGCCATCGCACAGTTCGAGCGCGCGTTGATCCGCGAGGGACAACCGCGGGGCTGATCGAGGCACGGCGTCAGGGGCGGAAAGGCGGGCGGCCGCCGGTAATGCGTGCCGGCGACGTGGCGGCCGCCCGCGCGATGATGGCAGACGGGTCGCTGCCAGTCCGTGATATCGCGAAGCGTATGGGCGTTTCCGTAGCCACGCTCTACCGATACGCTGGCAAGCGCGGCCCTGCCGCACAGGAGTCTGCAACCGCACATGCCTGATCGGGCGAAGCGGCCGCCCAGTGAGGCGCTGGTCGACTTGTCCCGACGATTGTCGCTTCTGTCCCCTCGCGATCCTGGTCGCTCGGAGATCGTCGCCCGCGCGGCGTCTGCCTATGGGATCTCGATCACCACCATGTACCGCGCCTTGCGCGAACTGAACCGACCGAAGGCGATCCGACGCAGCGATCACGGCAAGACGCGTGTCGCGCCGCAGGCGGAGATGGAGCGGTACGCCGATATCATCGCTGCGCTGAAGATCAGGACCACGAACAACAAGGGCCGCCATGTTTCCGCGGCGCGCGCCATCCAATTCCTCGAAACAGAGGGTGTCGAGACGCCAGAGGGATTGGTGAAGGTGCCACCAGGCCTATTGAAACGCGCGACGATCGACCGGCTGCTGCGGTCATCCGGACTGGACTCGGCCCGTGTTACAAGGCCCGGGGCCGCAGTTCGCTTCCAAGCGCGGCGCGCGAACGAATTGTGGCATTTCGATATGAGCCCTTCGGATCTGAAGCAGGTCGAGGCGCCGCTCTGGGCCGAGCAAGGCCGTGGCAAACCGACGTTGATGCTGTTCTCCGTCGTCGATGACCGGTCGGGCGTCGTCTATCAGGAATATCGCTGCGTCTACGGCGAGGATGCGGAATCGGCGCTGCGCTTTCTGTTCAACGCCTTCGCCGCCAAGCCTGAGCCCGAGCTGCCGTTCCAGGGGCTGCCCATCACCATATATATGGACAACGGTCCGGTCAGCCGCTCGCGCGTTTTTCAATCGGTGATGGGAAGTCTCGGCGTCCGCGTCCAAACCCATCTGCCGCCCAAGCCTGGCGATCGGCACACTGCGGCGCGCGCGAAAGGCAAGGTCTAGCGGCCGTTCCGTACGATCAAGGAAGTGCACGAAACCCTCTACCATTTCCACAAGCCCAAGGATGAAGCCGAGGCGAACCAGTGGTTGCGCCGCGCGCTCGTCACCTACAACAACGCCGATCACCGCTCCGAACCGCATGCCCGCATCGAGGATTGGCTGCGGCATCTCCCTGCTGAGGGCGTGCGGGCGATGTGCTCATGGGAGCGGTTCTGCGCCTTTGTGCGCGAGCCGGAGCATCGCACCGTCGGCGGCGATGCGACCATCTCGGTCGAAGGCGCCTCCTACGAGGTCGAGCCACATCTCGCCGGTGAGACGGTCACGGTGCTGTGGGGGCTGTTTGACCAAGCTCTGTTCATCGAACATGACGGCAAGCGGTTCGGCCCTTTCGAGCCATCGCGCGGCGCGATACCGCTGTATCGCTACCGGAAATATCAGAAGAGCCGGGCCGAGGAGCGGCTGGACAAGGTCGTGCGCCTTGCCGACCAGCTCGGCTTGCCTCGCGCGACGGTCACGGGCGGCGATCGGCCGTTGCCGTCGCTGCCACGGTCCACCGCAGGTCTTGCGGTTCGTAGAATGCCGTTCCCCGAACCCGTCGTTGAGACGACGTATGCGTCGAGCCTTGCTGCGCGACGGGCGATCGTCGAGCAACTCCGCCACCCGCTCGGGGCGCTGCCCGAGGAAGATCGCGCGTTCATAGACACCCTGCTGGGCGAAACGCTCGACAAAACCACGATCGCCGATCGCGTCCGCGATCGGTTTCACGCGCGAAGGAAGGTTGATGCTGGCAGATGTGCAATCCACCTATGGGCTCGCCCGCCCCTTCCAGGGGGCGGGCAACTTCGAGACGGAGCACCAGCGCACCATCGTCCGTCAGGTCTGTGCCGCCGTCCAGACCGGCAGGCTGATCGTGGTTTCAGGATTGGTCGGCTCGGGCAAAACCCATCTGTTGCGCCGGATCGAGGATGAACTTGCCAGAGCCGGCAGGGTGGCTGTGGCCAAGTCGCTCGCGGTCGACAAGAAGCGCACGTCGCTGTCCTCGCTGATCGAGGCGCTGTTCTATGACCTGTCCCCTGGCGATCGTGCACAGGTGAAGATTCCCAAGCAGGCGGAGCGGCGCGAACGCGATCTCCGCGACTTGATGCGCAAGGGCAAGCGGCCGATCGTGCTGGTGGTCGACGAGGCACATGACCTCCACCACAAGACGCTCACCGGCCTCAAGCGATTGATGGAGGTAGTAGCCGACGCCGGCGTGCTGCTGTCCGTCCTGCTGGTGGGTCATCCGCGGTTGCGCAACGACCTGCGGCGCCCGCAGATGGAGGAGATCGGGTACCGCACCACGATCTTCGACTATGAGGGCATCGGGGCGGAACGGCGTGACTACGTCACCTGGCTGCTGGGTGCCTGCGCTGCCGAGGGCGTGAAGCTATCGGAGCTGATGGAGGACGACGCGATCGACCTCATCGCCGATCGGCTACGAACACCGCTGCAGATCGAGATGCACCTGACGCTCGCCTTCGAGCAGGGGTTTCGCTTCGACACCAAACCGATCACCGTTGAGATCGTCGAACAGGTGCTGTCGCGCGCGATCGACGATCTGGAGCCGACGCTGACGCGCAACGGGTACGACGCCGGCCTGCTCGCCAGCCACCTGGGTGCCCGGCCGTCCGATGTCCGGGCGTTCCTCGCAGGCATGCTTGATCCCGAGCATACCCGCGAGCTGACAGAGCAGCTGCGCGAAGCCGGCGTCCCTTTATGATCGACGGTCCAGTTCTCATTGGCGCAAAGCGCGAGCAGGCCGCTCCGATTGCGAGCACGGCGGGATGATTGCAAGTCCAGTGTCAAAGAGCGTGAGCAGACGCGCCGCTCCACTGTCAGATAATTCGAGCAAAAAACGGCTCTGATTGCGAGCAAAGGCTGCTAGAGCATCTTCACGATGGGCGGAATCGCGAGGGATTCCCTTTTCGGTTGTCGTGTGATTCATAGGCGTCCGTCA